>NZ_FWFZ01000044.1 GCF_900172355.1 Roseisalinus antarcticus
CTTGGCAAAAGGCCGGATTTACGAGCGGGAGATCGTCGGCGAATGAACGAGAAAGCGCGCCGCCGAGGCGACGCGCGATCTACAACACCTTTGGTAAGGGGCTTGCTCCTCGCGGGGCGCCCTTTTTTCATGCCCCCAAGGCGGGGCGCACTTTTTTCATGCCCCGAGGCGGGGCGCACTTTGTCCTGTCGCCCCAAGGCGGGGCGCACTTTGTCCTGTCACCCCAAGGCGGGGCACCTCTTGACGTGCTGCCTCCGGCGGGGCGGTATGCACCGCGCGGGATCAGGCCGGCTGCTTTTGGTCGTCGGTCTGGTCCCCGGTCCCAAAAGATCCGGTCTGCGCCAGTACAATGAACGGATACGATTTCGGCCCCTTCAACCCGGCCTCGGCGATCATCCTTATATCCGCGCCGATGGTATCCATCACCGCCGCGTCCGAAACCCCGCCGCACTGCGCGTCTCGGATCAGCCAGCGGATCTGCCGCCAGAGCGCCGCCCGGGTCGCGTTGCGCAAGAGCAGATCGGCCACCGATTGCTCCAGCGTCGCGATCATGCGCGCCATCACCTGCATCACGTCATCGAGCGTGGACAGAGGGCGCATTTCCACCAGCGACCTGACAGAGGCGAAATTGGCCTGCAACATCAGCGGCATCGACTGACCCGCGCAAAGCTGTGCCTCGGCCGTGACCAGCGTCTCCAAGACCGCGCCCTGATAGGCCCGGCGCTCGGGGTCCAGCGTGGTCGACACGGTGCCGATCCCGGGCCTGATCTCGACCATGTCCTCGCGCCGGAGCATCTGGAGGATCTGCCTGATCGGCGTGCGCGAGACCTGGAATTCCGCCGACAGACGCGTCTCGTGCAGTGGCACCGGCTCGGTCGCCCCCTCCAGGCAGATCCGGATCCGCAGCTGATCGGCCGTGCTGCAGTCCAGCCGATTGGCGCTTCTCTCGATCAAGCCGTCGACCCCTCGTTGCAATTGTGCCGCGACGCATTGCGCCCCTGGGCGCTGAACTTGGGCGACGGCAATAAGAATGCAAGACCACGGCCACCCGAACAACGCCACCCGAATAACGCTACTTGAATAACGCTACGCAATGGTTTGCAAAACAGGATAGCCACGTAGGTCGAGGGATGCTAGTAAGGCCACCTGTATACATGGCCCGAGTAGCAAAACCCCATGATAGTTGAAGAGTGTTTCGTCCTTCGTGCCGTGCTCGACAGCAGTCGCAACGGGGTCGAAGCCTATGTGCTGGTCCGTTTTCGCCGCGATGCCCGGTCGTCACGTCAGTCACGGATCCAGCGGATCAGCGCCGCCCGGCAGGAGGCCACGCGCGGGACCAGCCTGCGCGGGGTCCTGATCAACCGGGCGATTGCCGCCTGCATGGCCGAATTCGGTGCGCGGCAATCGTTCCTGCGCCGCGCATGACGCCACCGCGCGGGCCCACTCGGACCGGGGTCTAGCGGAACGGATACATCCAGACCCGGTAATCGTCGACCAGCACCTCCGCCCGCGCCCGCTCCTCCGCGCTCAGCCGCGGGGTGATATGCTCCAGCGAATCGAGCGCGTCCTCGTCGCCCCCGATGGCCGACAGCGCGTACCACAGATAGGCCCGCACCGGATCGGGCGCGGGCAGGCCAAGGCCGGTCTCGTAGTACCAGCCCAGCCCGGATTGCGCCCCGGGATGACCCTTCATCGAGGATCGCAGATACCAGTCGAAGGCCCGCTCCGGGTCGCGCTCGACCCCGAGCCCCAGCGCGTAGAGCACGCCGATCAGCTCTTCGGCATCGGCATTGCCCGACCGGGCGAGCGGGCGGAAGACCTCCATCGCCTCCTCGAACCGACCCGCCTCCATCAAATCGCGCCCGACCTCGACCTGCGCCTCGACGGGGGTTGAGACTGCGGCCCAAACCGGCACAATCAGACAGGCAATCAGGCCAAAGGACCGCTTTCCCGATGCTGAAATCATGGCTTGCCCTCCTCGCCCTCCTGCTGGCCGCTCCGGTCACGGCGCAGAGCCTCGGGCCGGAGGATTTCATCTCGGTCGATCCGGCGCAAGCGCGGCTCGGTCAGCTTCTGTTCTACGACAAGATCCTGTCGGGCAACCGCAACATCTCCTGCGGAACCTGCCACCACCACGACCACGCGGGCGGCGACGGCCTGTCGCTGGGCATCGGCGAGGGCGGCACGGGCTTCGGCCCCGAGCGCACCGCCGGCATCGGCGCGGACCGGATCGGCAAGCGCATTCCCCGCAACGCGCCGGCGCTCTGGAACCTCGGACACCGCTCCGTCGACACGCTGTTCCACGACGGGCGGCTGTCGGTGTCGGACCTCTACGGCAACGGCTTCGACAGCCCGGCCGAGGAATGGCTGCCGGAGGGGCTCGACGGGGTGCTGGCCGCTCAGGCGCTGTTTCCCATGGCCGCGCAGTTCGAGATGGCCGGCAATCCGGGCGAGAACCAGATCGCCATCGCCACCCATGGCCGGATCGACGCGGGCTGGCCGATCCTGGCCAAGCGGGTGCGGACGATCCCCGCCTATGGCGAGATGTTCGTGGCCGCCTTCGACCATATCGAGACCGCCGACCAGGTCACCATCGTCGAGATCGCCAACGCCCTCGGCGCTTTCATCGCCGCCGAATGGCAAAGCTACGACAGCCCCTATGACGCCTGGCTTGCCCAGGGCATGGCCCTTGCTCCTGCGGCCGAGAATGGCCGGGAGCTCTTCTTCGGCACGGCGCGCTGCGCGACGTGCCATGCCGGGCCGCTCTTCACCGATCAGGACTTCCATGCCCTGGGCCTGCCCGCCTTCGGCCCCGGCCGCACCCGCGCTTTCGACCCGATGCCGCGGGATGTCGGTCGCATGGGCGAGACCGACCGGCTGGAGGATGCCTACCGCTTCCGCACGCCCTCGCTGCGCAACGTCGCGCTGACGGCGCCCTATGGCCACAACGGCGCCTACCCGACGCTCGAGGCGATGATCCGTCACCATGCAGACCCCGCCGCGGCCCGCGCCGCCTGGATGCCCGAGGCGGCCGGGCTCCCGGCCGCCCCCTGGCTCGCTGCGGCCGATTTCGCCGTCCGTCATGACCGGTTCGAGATGGCCCGCCAGGCCCGCGCCCTCGACATCCGCCCGCTCGCGCTGAGCGAGGCCGAGATCGCCGACCTTGCCGCCTTCCTCGATGCCCTCACGGGCGAGACGGCGGACCAGCGCCCCCTGGGCCGCCCGGCCACGGTGCCAAGCGGCCTGTCTGTGGACTGAAAACCTTGCTTTGGGACGGCGGGCGGGGCGATGCCGCAGGCGAGCGTCGTCCGGCGTCCCTTCAGGGCCGCCAGATCATCCCCAGATCGGCCACGTTCGTTCCCGTCGCGCCGGTCATCAACAGATCCCCCGCCGCCGCAAGCGCCCGGTAGCTGTCGTTCTCGGCCAGAAGCCCGGCCGGATCCAGGCCCGCCGCCCGGATGCGGCCCAGCGTGCCTGCATCCACCAATCCGCCCGCCGCATCGGTCGGCCCGTCACGCCCGTCGGTGCCGCCGCACAGACACAGCCAGCCTTCGGGCCAGCCGCGCTCTTCGGCCAGCAGGGCGATCCGCAGCGCCATCTCCTGGTTGCGGCCACCCCGACCCTGCCCACGCAGGACCACCGTCGTCTCGCCGCCCCAGAGCGTCAGCCCCGGCGCCGCAGCCCCCGCAACCCGCGTGGCGGCCAGCCCCACATCCCCTGTGACCGGCTCCAGCGTCGCGGCCTCCGGCGCGGCCTCGGACATGGCGGCGACACTCCGCGCGTTCGACCCGACGATCCGGTTCCGCGCCTCCGGCAGGGCCACCCGAGGATCCGCGGACGATAGATGCCGGCGCACAGCCGCGGGCACGCCGTCCCAGGCGCCCAGCCGCTCCAGCATCGCCCGGGCCTCGGCCCGCGTGCCCAGGGGCGGCACCGTCAGGCCCGAGCCTATGGCCGACAGATCGTCCCCGATCACGTCCGACAGGATCAGCGCCTCGACCGCCGCCGGGGCCGCCCGGGTCACCAGCCCCCCGCCCTTCAGCCGAGAGAGCTGCTGGCGCACCAGGTTCATCTCGCCGATCTCCGCCCCGGACGCCAGAAGCGCCTCTGTCACAGCGATCTTGTCATCCAGCGACAGCCCCTCGGCCGGCGCCGCAACAAGTGCGGAGGCCCCGCCCGACATCAGCACCAGCAGGCGGTCGCCCGCGCCCAGCGCCCCGGCGCGGGCCCAGATTTCGGCCCCGGCGGCGGCACTTCCGGCCCCCGGCACCGGGTGATCGCCAATCATCACGACGGCCCCCGGCAGCGGCGCATCGGCACCCGCCACCGTGGCGACCAGTGTTTCGACAGGCCCGTAGCGGGCGAGCGCGGCCTCGGCCATCCGCCGGGCCGCCTTGCCCACGGCAAGCACCAGGGTCGGCGCCGCCTCCGGCAGGGCGCTAGAGACGGCCCCGAAGGGATCCGCCGCGGCCACGCCGATCTCGAAAAGGCGCTTCAGCCCCGCCCGTTTGCGAACGTCCATGCTCCCTCCGCCGGGCTGATCCTTGACCCGCGCCGCGGCGCCGGGCCCCTGTCAGACATAGCGGTTCACGAGGTTCTCGAGCCGCTCCTGCCGGCCGGAACGCGGCTCGGGCTCGATCCCTTCCGCCTCGACCCGCGCGGCCGCGGCCTCCAAGTCGCCCGCCAGCATCGCCTGGGCCGTATCGCTCTGCCAGCCGGCATAGCGGGCCTCGCGCGCCGCCTCCAGCTTGCCGTCCTCGAGCATCTTCGCCGCGGCCTTGAGACCCGCCGCGCAGGCATCCATCCCGCCCACATGGGCGAGGACAAGATCCTCGGGATCGAGCGACTGGCGCCGCAGCTTGGCGTCGAAATTCGTGCCGCCGGTGGTGAAGCCGCCGGCCCGCAGGACCTCGTAATAGGCCAGCGCCATTTCGGGAACGTTGTTGGGGAACTGGTCGGTGTCCCAGCCCGACTGGTAATCGTTGCGGTTCATGTCGATCGACCCGAAGATCCCCAGCTCGCGGGCGAGCGCCAGCTCGTGCTCGAAGGAATGGCCAGCAAGGATCGCATGGCCCTGCTCCACATTGACCTTGACCACGTTCTCGAGCCCGAAATCCTTGAGGAACCCGTAGACCGTCGCGACGTCGTAATCGTATTGGTGCTTGGTCGGTTCCTGGGGTTTGGGCTCGATCAGGATGCCCCCTTTGAAGCCGATCTTGTCGGCATATTCGACCACCATCTGCAGGAACCGCCCCGCCTGCTGGCGCTCGCGGCCCATGTCGGTGTTCAGAAGCGTCTCGTATCCCTCTCGCCCGCCCCACAGCACATAGTTCTGACCGCCCAGCTTGTGGGTCGCATCGAGGCAGGCCTTCACCGTCGCCGCCGAATAGGCAAAGACATCCGGATCGGGGTTGGTCGCCGCCCCGGACATGAACCGCCGGTTGGAAAAGAGGTTCGCCGTCCCCCAGAGCAGGTTGACGCCGGTGGCCTCCATCTTCTCGCCGAAATAATCGACGATCTCTTCCAGGCGCTTGCGGCTTTCGGCGAAATTCGCCCCCTCGGGCCGCACATCCGCGTCATGCCAGCAGAAATAGGGCACGCCGAGGATCTGGAACATCTCGAAGGCCACATCCGCCTTCAGTTTCGCCCGGCCCATGTCGTCCTGCGGATACCACGGACGCTGAAAGGTCGGCCCGCCGAAAGGATCGCCCCCCTCCCACGCGAAGGAATGCCAATAGGCTGCCGCGAAGCGCAGGTGATCCTTCAGCGCCTTGCCCATGACAATCTCATCCGGATCGTAGTGGCGGAAGGCGAAGTCGTTGTCGCTGTCCGGGCCCTCGTACTTGATGGCATCCATACCTGCGAAAAAGTCAGTCATGTCTTCATAGTCCTCTGATTGCGGCATAAGCGGCGCGATAACGTGCGAGCCCCTCGGCGCAGGCGTCGGCAAGCGCGGGGTCGGGATCGTGGCTGTGGGCGATGGCGGGTTGGGTGGCGATCTCGGCCCCCTCGCCGGTCGCAGCCATCCGGCCGAGCCGAGCGGCGCCCAGGGCCGCGCCGAATTCGCCGGCCTCGGGCACGTCCAGCGGGAAGCCCAGCACGCTCGACAGCAGGTCGAGCCAGTAGCCGGAGCGCGACCCGCCCCCCAGCGCCAGTGCCCTGTTGATGCGCGTGCCGGTCGCGGCCAGCGCGTCACGGCTGTCGGCAAAGGCGAAGGCCACGCCTTCGAGCACGGCGCGGGCGGCCTCGGTCGCGTCGGTGGCATGGTCGAGGTTCAGGAACTGGCCGCGGATGGCGGCGTCGTTGTGGGGCGTCCGCTCGCCGCCCAGGTAGGGCAGGAACAGCACCCGCGAAGGCGCACGCAAGGGGCCGAGGCCCGAGGTCAGCTCGGCGGCGCTGCGCCCGGTCAGGCGCGACAGCCATTCCAGCGCGTCGGCCGCGGCCAGGATCACCCCCATCTGGTGCCAGGTCCCCGGCACCGCGTGGCAGAAGGTGTGCACCGCCGTCGCCGGATCGGGCCGGTAGCCGTCATTGGCCGCGAACAGCACGCCCGACGTGCCGAGGCTCAGGAACGCCTCGCCATCGCGCACGACGCCCGCGCCGATGGCGGCGGCGGCATTGTCCCCCGCCCCGCCCGCGACCCAGACGTCCGGCAGGTCGAGCTCCACCGCCAGCTTGTCGCGCAGGCCGGCCGTGGGCGCACTGCCCTCGACCAGCTTCGGCATGTTTTCGCGGCTCAGCCCGCAGGCAGCCAGCAGATCGTCGGACCAGTCGCGCCGGCCGGTGTCCAACCAGGCCGTGCCCGCCGCATCCGACATCTCGGAATAGAGCGCACCGGTCAGGGCATAGCGCAGGTAGTCCTTGGGCAACAGGATATGCGCGGTGCGGGCAAAGATCTCGGGCTCGTGCCGTCGAACCCATTCGACCTTGGGCGCGGTGAAGCCGGGAAAGACGATGTTGCCGGTGATCTCGCGGAACCGGGGATCGCTGTCCATCTCCGCGGCTTCGGCCGCGGCACGGGTGTCGTTCCACAGCATGCAGGGCCGCAGGACCGCGCCGCTCTCGTCGAGCAGGGTCGCGCCGTGCATGTGGCCCGAAAGTCCGATGGCGCGCAGCTCGCGCAGGTCGTTGTCTGCCCGCAGCGCCCGCAGCGCGTCTTGCGCGGCCGACACCCAGGCGGCGGGGTCCTGTTCGACCCAGCCCGCCGCCGGGCGCGAGACGTCGAAGCCGACGGTATGCTCGGCAAGCACCCGCTCCGCGTCATCGACGAGCAGCGCCTTCAGCGAAGAGGTGCCCAGATCCAGACCGATATACATGCTTTTGTCCCTTTGCCGTCGGTCACTTGACCAGTTTCGCGGCCAACCAGATCGCGAAGCCCAGGATCACGATCCAGAGCACCACCCGCAGCAACACGATGAGCGTCGCCGCCGACGCGTCGCTATGGGCCGAGAACGTCCTCACAAGCGGGATCATCGCCCAGGTCGACAGGTAATTCCCAACGACGGCGACACCCAGCACCACCGCCCAGGCCGCGATCCATCTTGACCCTTTGCCCATGACCGCCTCAGGCTGCGAGATGTTCTGGTTTCTTGCCCAGGATGATCATCGCCAGCAGATCGTCCTCGCTCACCTCGTCCACCTTCACGACGCCCACGAGCTGCCCGTTCTTCATCACCGCCGCCCGGTCGCAGAGGTTCTTCACCTGGTGCACGTCGTGGTCGATCAGGAAGATCCCCAGGCCCTGGCGCTTCAGCTCCTGGATCAGCTCGGCCACCATCCGCGTCTCTTGCGGGCCCAGCGCCGCCGTGGGCTCGTCCATGATCAGGATCTTGGCGTTGAAATAGACCGCCCGCGCGATGGCCACCGATTGCCGCTGGCCGCCGGACAGAGCCGACACGGGGGCCGAGAACTTCTTGAAGTTGGGGTTGAGCCTGCTCATGATCTTGCGGGTCTCGGCCTCCATCGTGGCATCGCTGACCATGCCGAAGGGCGAGACGATCTCGCGCCCCAGAAAGAGGTTCGCCGTCGCATCGAGATTGTCGGCCAGCGCAAGCGTCTGGTAGATCGTCTCGATGTTGTAGCGGCGGGCGTCGCGCGGATTGTTGATCGTGGCGGTCTTGCCGTTGATCTTTATCTCGCCGGAATCCATCTGGTAGGCGCCCGACAGGCATTTGATCAGCGTGGATTTGCCCGCGCCGTTGTGGCCGAGCAGACCCACGACCTCGCCGGGATAGAGGTCGACCGTCACATGGTCGACCGCCTGGATCCCCCCGAAAGAAATGGAGATGTCGTTCAATTCAACAAGAGGCGTGCTCATATCAAGCTCCAGTCTTGCGGCGGTAGAGGATGTCGACATAGACGGCGAGGATCAGGACAGAGCCCACGACGATGTTCTGGTAGGGGGCGTCGACCCCGACCATAGCCATCCCCGATTGCAGCGACTGCATGATCAGCGCCCCCAGGATGGCCCCGTATATGGTGCCGATCCCGCCCGACAGCGCGGTGCCGCCGATGACCGCGGCCGCGATGACGCGCAACTCGTCCAGGGTGCCGATGTCGTTGGAATGGAAGGTCAGGCGCGCCGAGGCGACGACCGCCGACAGGGCGCAGAGAAAGCCCATCAGTGCGAAGATCTTCACCGTCAGCAGCCGGGTGTTGATGCCCGACAGCTCTGCCGCGTCGGGGTTGCCGCCGGTGGCGAAGATGTAGCGGCCGAACCGCGTGCGCTGCGCCACCACCGTCATCACGATGGCCACAGCGATGAGCAGCAGGACCGAGATCGGCAGGCCGTAGGCCTCGCGGTAGCCCTCGGGCATCTCCTGCCCGGCGGCCTGGAATTCCCGTGCTAGCACGCGCTCGGGCAAGTCGTAGGAATTCAGCACCCAGACGAAGCCCATGATGCCGACGACCACGACGATGGCAACGACCGCCTCGGCCCAGACCGGCTTGACCGAGAATTCATGGGTGATCTTCGTGCGCCGGGCGCTGAAGAGCCCGACCAGCGCGATGACCGTGGCGACCGCGCCGATGATCCAGGACCATTGCGCACCGAGCGTGCCCGAAATGCCGCCGAAGGCCTGGAAGGTCTCGTCAAGCGGGCCGATGGTCTGGCCGGTGGTCAGGTACCAGGCCACGTTGCGCCAGACCAGCAGGCCGCCCAGCGTCACGATGAAGGCCGGAATGGTCAGATACCCCACGAGCCAGCCGTTGAAGGCGCCGATCAGGGTGCCCACGACCAGCCCGCCGACGATGGCGAGCCAGGGCAGGGCAGCGCTGCCCAGCGGCATCGCCTCGCCCACCAGCCAGCTGGTCTGCAGCATCGCCATGACCGCCGAACAGGTGGCCAGCAGCGATCCGACACTCAGGTCGATGTGGCGCGTGACGATCACGAAAACCATGCCCGTGGCCATGATCGCGACCGACACGGTCTGGATCGTCAGGTTGAAGATGTTGCGCGGAGTCAGAAACCGACCCTCAGTCAGCACGTTGAAAACAAGGGCCACCACGATGAATGCCCCGATCATGCCCAACAGGCGGGTATCGATCTCGAGGGATTGAAGCGCGTTGCGCCTCTGCGTGGGGGCTTTGGCGTCAGTCGCATCTGCCATGGACGGATCTCCGCTGGGTGTTTTGGGCAAGGCGTCTGCGCCTGGGGTGCAGACCCTTGGGGGCGGGGTGCCGGACATGCAGGCGAAGCTGCGCCCGGCCACGCGGAAAAGGATGGCGGGCCCCCCGTCCGGAGGGCCCGCCGGGGTCAGATCAGTTGCACGGAGCCGGGCCGTTGGTCACGCCCTGGCAGAGCGATTCCTGTGTGATCCAGCCGGCGTCGACCACCAGCGTCAGGTTGTCGGCGGTGACCGGCTGCGGCGCGAGGAACATGGCCGTCATCTCGGTGCCACCGGGCGAGGTCCAGGTCTCGGCGCCCTCGATGTCGCTCATCGCGGTGCCTTCGGCGAGCGCCACGGCGATCTCGCCGGCGTTGCGGCCCAGATCACGCGCGTCTTTCCAGACAGAGACGGTCTGGGTGCCCAGTGCCACGCGGTTGAGCGCGGCATGGTCGCCGTCCTGGCCCGATACCGGGATCCCGTCCATGCCCTGGGCGGTCAGCGCCGCCACCACGCCGCCGGCGGTGCCGTCGTTCGACGCGACGACCGCATCGACGTCGTTGTCGGTGGCGGTCAGGATCTGCTCCATGTTCCGCTGGGCGTTCGCCGGCAGCCAGCCGTCGGTATAGGCTTCACCGACGATGGTGATGGCGCCGCTGTCGATCGCGTCCTGCAGCACTTCCTGCTGGCCGCCGCGGAGGAAATCCGCGTTGGGGTCGGTGGGCGAGCCCTTGATCATGACGTAGTTGCCCTCGGGCGCGGCTTCCAGAACGGCCCGCGCCTGCATCCGGCCGACTTCCACGTTGTCGAAGGTCAGATAGAAGGTGCGCGGATCCTCGATCAGGCGGTCATAGGCCACGACCGGGATGCCCTCGTTGGCGGCTGCATCGACCGCCGGGCCGATGGCCTGGCTGTCCTGCGCGAGGATGATCAGCGCGTCGACGCCCTGGGCGATCAGCGATTCAACGTCCGAAATCTGCTTGGAGGACGAGGATTGCGCGTCCGCCGACAGATAGCTGACACCGGCTTCCTCGAGGGCTGCCACGATGGCGGCCTCGTCGGTTTTCCAGCGCTCTTCCTGGAAGTTCGACCAGCTGACGCCGACGGTCATTGCGTGGCTTTCGGCCAGCGCAGCCGAGCTGAAGCCAACCGTCGCGACGACGGCGGCGATGATTGCGTTTCGCATTGCATTTCCTCCCATGCATGTCTGCCCCGCGTTGGAGGCGGCGAGTCGTTGGACTCTGCAACCGGCACCATGGCAAACTTTTTTCACATGTCAAAATAAAATTGACAGGTGGACCGCCAAAGAGCCAGTCTTGCGGGCAGTCTGCGAAGATTATCGACGCTGCAGCGCAGAAAAACTTCAGGGGTTGAACTTAATGTGCCCGTCCGGAACGGAGCTTGCACCGCAGCCCTCAGCCCCGCCAGAGGGCGCCGGCCCCCTGCTGCCCGGCGCCGGCGGGGCCAGCCGGCCGCTCCGCGAACAGGTGTTCGAACATGTCCGCGCGACCGGCCACGCCAACCGGACCGACATCACCCGGGCGCTCCGGATCAGCCCCGGCTCGGCCACCGCGCTCACGGCCGGGCTGATCGCCGACGGCTTCCTGCGCGAGGTCGAGGGCCTGCCTCGGGATGCGGGGCGGGGCCGCCCGCCCGTGGCCCTCGAAGTGGTGCCCGACGCGGCCCATGTGGCCGGCATCCGGATCGGTGACGATCGGCTCTCGGCGGTGCTCACGGACATCTCCGGCCGGACGCTTGCGGAACTGCACCGGCCGCTGGCGCCGCGCCGCCGGCCCCTCGCCCAGCTGATCGACGACCTCGACGCCCTGCTTACGGATCTTCTGCACAAAGAGGGCATGGCGTTGGGCGCCCTGTCGGAGGTCGGCCTGGGCCTCTCGGGCATCGTCGACAACACCAGTGGCACGGTCGCATGGTCCCCCGGCCTCGAGGGCCGCGACCTGCCGCTGCGCGACGCGCTCGCGTCCCGCCTCGGCCTGTCGGTGCAGGTGGACAATGACGCCAACGTCCTGACCCTCGCCGAACTCTGGTTCGGCGCCGGGCGCGAGAACAGCGATTTCGCCGTGGTCACGATAGAGGAAGGTGTCGGCATGGGGCTCGTGCTCGGCTCGCGCCTGTTCCGCGGCAGCCAGGGCATGGGGCTGGAGCTGGGCCATACCAAGGTCCATCTCGACGGCGCCCTGTGCCGCTGCGGCCGGCGCGGCTGCCTGGAGGCCTATATCGCCCATTACGCGCTGGCCCGCGAAGCGGCCACCGCCCTCGACCGCCACGCCCGCAACCTGCAAAGCGCCGAGGCCATGCTGGAATCGCTCTACGCCCAGGCCAAGTCCGGCAACAACGCCGCCGCCTCGATCTTCCGCCGCGCCGGGCGCTACCTGGCCCTTGGGCTGTCGAACATCGTCCAGCTCTTCGATCCCGCGCTGATCATCCTGTCCGGAGACCGCATGCGCTACGACTACCTCTACGCCGAAGACGTCCTGGCCGAGATGGCGGCCATGTCCCTGTCCGAGGGCCGCGCCCCGCCACGGGTCGAGATCCACGGCTGGGACGATACCGTCTGGGCCCGCGGCGCGGCGGCGCTGGCGCTCTCCGCCGCGACCCCCCGCATCCTCGGCGCCCCGGCATGATCGGCGCCCCCGAAGGCCGGGCGGGCGGGTGCCGTTGCCACAGGCAACGCAGTCGCCTGGCCGGTCTGCTCGCGGCGATGGCGACGCTTTCGGCCACCATGGCCGGCGCGGGTCCCGGCTTCGAGGACCGCAGCGCCGACCTCCCCCGTCACAGCTACACCGGCGGCTGGGAACATTTCGTCGGCGGCGGCCTTGCCGTGCTCGACTGCAACGGCGACGCGCACCCCGACATCTTCGCGGCCGGCGGCAGCTCCCCGGCGCAGCTTCTCGTCAATCTGGGCGATCTCACCTTCACCGCCGCTCCGCTGGAAGAGATAACCGCCGTCACCGGCGCCTACCCGCTCGACCTCGACGCCGACGGCACCCTCGACCTCTACGTCATGCGCGCCGGCCCGGACATGGCCCTGAAGGGCGCGGGCGATTGCACCTTCACCGACGCCACCGAGGCGCTCGGCCTGCCGACCTCCGACGCCTGGACCACCGCCTTCACCGCCTGGTGGGCCGAGGGCGATCCCCGCCCGACCCTCGCCGTCGGCCATTACGTTGACCGCAATGATCCCGACGGCCCGTTCGAGGCCTGCGATGCCAACGCGATCCTGCACCCTGCCCCGGACGGCTGGACATCCACGCCGCTCACGCCGGGCTTCTGCCCGCTGTCCATGCTCGCCGCCCGGGATGCCCGCGGTCGCCAGACCTTGCGGATCTCCAACGACCGGCACTATTACGTGCGCGGCGGATCGGAACAGATGTGGGACATCGCCGAGGCCCGCTTCCTGACCGAGGCCGACGGCTGGGACGGCCCCATGCTCTGGGGCATGGGCATCGCCTCGCGCGACCTCACCGGCGACGGCCGCGACGAGGTCATGCTCACCTCGATGGGCGACCAGGTCCTGCAGATCGCCCGGCCCGACGGCAGCTACGCCCCGGCGCCCTTCAGCATCGGCACCTACGCCCAGCGCCCCCATACCGGAGAGGACGGCCGCCCCTCCACCGGCTGGCACGCCCAGTTCGGCGACATCCAGAACGACGGCCGCCCGGATCTCTTCATCGCCAAGGGCAATGTCGACCAGATGCCGGGGCTGGCGATGGAAGATCCCAACAACCTGCTGATCCAGCAGGCCGATGGCACCTTCATCGAGGCCGCGGCCGAGGCCGGCATCGCCACCACCGCCCGCAGCCGCGGCGCGGCCCTGGCCGATTTCGACGGCGACGGCCGGCTCGACCTGGTGGTGAACAACCGCCGCGCCCCGATGGAGGCCTACCGCAACACCACCCCCGGCACCGGCTACTGGCTCGCCATCGCCCTTGCGCAGCCGGGCCCCAACGCCTTCGCCATCGGCGCGACCGTCACCGTCACCACCGCGTCGGGCCGCCAGGTTCAGCAGAACACCGTCGGCGGCGGCCACGCGGGCGGCCAGGCCCTGCCCCTGCATTTCGGCCTCGGCGCGGCCACGGTGGCCGAGGTCACCGTGACCTGGCCCGACGGCACGACAACCACCACCCGGACGGACAGCCTCGACAAGACCCTGAGCCTTCGGCCCGCGCGATAGCCCGGCGAGTCGCGGCGGGCGCCCGGGCGACGACAGGCCGATCTGCGGCCTGCGCCCCGTCGGATTGCGAGCGTCCCAAGTCACGGACGCCGCTCATCCGCCGGACTGTCACTGCGCCGGACTGTCACTGCGCCGGACTGTCACTGCGCCGGATTGGGCACGTCCAGCCCGCTGGGCACAGCCTCCGGCACCCCCATCCGCCCGGTCACGGCAACGGGATCGGTCAGGCTTTCGAGGAAAGCGACCAGCGCCGCGATCTCGTCCGCATCCAGCGCCACGGGCGGCGCCTCGACAGCCGCGGCGATCGCGGTCCGCGCCTCGGGATCGTCCATGATCCGCCAGTCATCATGCCCGGGCAGATCCGGCAGCACGGCCTGGCGCCTGTCATAGGCCTCCAGCCCCGTGCGCGGATCGGCATGGTGCCGCAGATAGGCGGCAAGGTCGGAAAATGCACCGGCGTGGCCATAGGGCGCCGTCAGCGCCACGTTGCGCAGTGACGGCGTGCGAAAGGCATAGGTATCCTCCACATGGCCGGTCACCCGCATCCGCCCGTCATCGCGGGCATGGGTTTCGAACCGCGCCACCTTGCCGGGGCCGAGCTGGACCGCGCCCATGGCGTGAAACCCGTGATCGGTCTGGAACGTGCCGCCATGGCACCCGGCGCAGCCGGCCGGCCCGTAGAACAGCGCCATCCCCTCCAGCGCGGCCGCGTCCAGCTGGCCCTCGCCGCGCAGGTAGGCATCGAAAGGCGATGTGTCCGACCGCCACTCATGGGCCACGAAGGCCGCGATCACGTCCGAGATGTCGGTGAACGCGATCTCCTCTGGTGCGAGGCCCCGGACCTCCCGGAAGCCTGCCGCGTAGTCCGGCACCGCCGCCACCCGGCGCGAGATCAGGTCCCAGGCCCCGCCCGGGCCGGTGATGATCCCGGTGCGGACGGCCTTCGCGACCTCGTTCTCGGTGTAATGCCCCGCCATCTCGTCCGGGCTCAGCACCGGGAACATGGTCTGCGCCGACAGGACAGAGGCGAACCCGGACTCCATCTCCGCGCCCATCGGCGTCCGGAGCCCCGTGGGCCGCGACGGGTCGGCCTCGATCCGACCGTCGTGGAACAGCACGGTGAACTCCCGCGCCCCGAGGTTGAACAGCCCCGTGGCATTGCGCGGGATCCGTTCCTCGGGCGGGTTGTCGGGGTCGACCACCCGCGCGGGCTCCAGCCCCCTGCCGCCGTCGCCGATCCCCAGGGACAGCCCGTCCGAGGTGCCGTGGGCGGGATGGTGGCAGGTCGCGCAGGCCACCTCGCGGTTGCCCGACAGGATCGGGTCGTAGAACAGCAACCGTCCCAGCGCAGCCTCGTCGCGGCGCACCGGGGCGTAATCGGCCTCCGTGATCGGCGCGGGCAGCCCCTCGGCCAGGGCCCCGCCGCCGGTCCAGAGGGCCAGCACCAGCATCCATCTTCGCATGAGATCCCTCCTCTCGCAGGCAAGGTCTTCCGAGCGGCCCGCGGGCGCAACAGGGATTTGACGAATCTGTAGCCCGACAATAGAACATAAGAAGAACATACATACGAAGGGAGACCAGGTGACGTGCGCCCCAGCCTCGCTCAGAACCTCCACCGACCTCTTGCGCGACCGTGCCGGTGCCGTCTCGCCCGCGGCCACGCTGTCAGAGGTCTTCTCGACCACCGTGATCGACGGGGCCGCGACCGGCTTCGCGCTCGCGCATCTGTCGCCTGGACGGGGGCCGGTGCTCTGGGTGCAGGACAGGCTGTCGCGCAGGGAATGCGGCATCCCGTATATGGCCGGCCTGCCCGCGGGGATGGACGTGCTGCGCGTGGATGTCTCGCGGCCGGTGGATGTGCTCTGGGCGGTGGAACAGGGGCTGGGCTGCCCCTCCCTGGGCGGTGTCATCGCCGAGATCTGGGGCGATCCACCGGTCCTCGACTTCACCGCCACCAAGCGGCTTGCCTTGCGGGCAGAGGCCCATGCTGTGCCCTGCTGGCTTCTGCGCCGGGCGGCCGAACCGGCGCTGAGCGGTGCGCGCGAGCGCTGGCGCGTGTCCTCCCTGCCCTCCGCCAACGCCCCCTGCGACGCGCGTGCGCCGGGCAGGCCTCACTGGCGGGTGGAACTCTTCCGCTCGCGTTTCCGGGCGCCGGCGACATGGGTCGCGCAATATGACCACGCCCGCCATCACATGTCGCTCGACCACCCGATCGCCCTGCGCGGCGAGCCCGATGGCACGGCGCTTTCCGCCACGGGATAGGCCCGTCCGGCGGACGTCCCCCGCCGCCCGGCCGTCCCGGATCGCCTTCGCCGGACAGGATCCGGGGCCGCCCGACCGTCCCCACGATGGGGATCCGGACTGATGGGGCACGAGGACAAGCTGCCGGCCCTCCCCGCCCCCCGGCCCGGCCCCGGATCGACACCGCCCTCCGCAAACCCCGACGACCTCGCCCGGGCGATGCATGCGCTCGCCCGGGCCATGGCCGAAGAAGACAGCCGGGCCGAACAGCCCCCGGTCCCCTCCGAAGAGGACAGTTTAACACCCGACAGTTTCACCCCCGTCGGTGCGCCCCGCTGGCGCAGCGGGCGCGACGGCGCCCGCCCGTCCCCCCCCGAGGCCGGGCGGGCGGGTGCCATTGCCAACGGCAATGCAGTCGCCCGTCCGGTCGATCATGCTCCACGCGACACGACGACGGGGCGCGATCCCCTCGCCCGCCGGATCACCAGCCTGCATCTGCCCCAGTTCTCCATCGAACGCTGGATGCGCAGCCTCGACCGGCGCGGCGAGATCCTGCCGGACGACCTGCCCGCCGCCCTCGCCATCGAGGGGCCGCACGGCCCGGTGATCCACGCCGCCACACGGGCGGCCGGCCTCGCCGGCGTCCACAAGGGCGCCCGGGTGGTCGACATGCGCGCCCTCTGCCCGGACCTGCGGATCGAGTATGCCGACATCGCGGGCGACCGCATGGCGCTGCAACGGCTGATGCTCTGGACCCGCCGCTGGTGCCCCTGGACCGCACTCGACGGCGACGCCGGCCTGGTGATGGACACCACCGGCTCCGACCATCTCTGGGGCGGCGAGGCGGCCATGCTCCGCGACATCGAGGAAAAGCTCTCCCATCTCGGTCTCTCCGCCGACCTGGCCACCGCCCCGACCCATGGCGCGGCCTGGGCCCTGGCCCGCTTCGGAGGCGTCCGCGACTGCTGCCCGCCGGAACGCCTGGCCGCCCGCATGGCCCCGCTTGCGGCCCGGGCCCTCCGGCTCGATGCCGACACAGTGCTTCTGCTCCAGCGCCTCGGGCTCAATACCGTGGGGGATCTGGCCGCCGTGCCCCGCTTGTCCCTCGCCCGCCGCTTTGCCAACGCCGCGGCCGCGCAGAACCCGCTGCACCGGCTCGACCAGATGATGGGCCGTACCCCCGAACCCGTCGACTCCCCGGACGACCCGCCTCGCTTTGCCGTCGAGGCCCGCCTCCCCGAACCGATCGAGGACCCGACCCCGCATCTGCCCGCCCTCGCCCGCACACTCTGCGCGGGCCTCGAGGCGCATGGCTTCGGCGCCCGCCGCATCGCCCTCACGATCTACCGCACCGATGGCGAGATCGCGCGTCTCGACGTCGCCACCGCCCGCCCCACCCGGGACTGGCAGCACATGGCCAGGCTCTTCGACGGCAAGCTCGACCGGATCGACCCGGGCTACGGCTTCGACCTCGTGACCCTCGACGCGACGGTGGTCGAGGACATGGCCCAGGTGCAAACCCGCCTCGACGGCGGGGCCGACGACGGAGCCGAGATCGCGAAGCTCGCCGACCGGCTCAGTGCGCGTTTCGGCGGGCAGGCCATCCGCCATCCCGTCGTCCGAGAAAGCCACCTGCCCGAGCGGCGCGAGGATTGGCACCCGGTCACGGGACCGCGCGCACATGTGCTCGCGCCCGCCCCCCAACCGCGCCCGTTCCGCCTGCTGGAGCACCCCGAGGAAATCCGCGTGCTCTATGCCGTTCCCGAAGGCCCGCCCGCCCAGTTCGTCTGGCGCAAGCAGACCCACCGCGTGGTGCGCTTCGCCGGCCCTGAACGCATCGCCCCCGAATGGTGGCGCGACCGCCCCGGCACGCGGCTGCGCGACTATTATCATATCGAGGACCACGCCAGCCGCCGCTTCTGGCTCTACCGTGATGGCGTCCTGGGCGACAGGCGCGGTGACGGCCCAGACTGGTTCGTGCACGGGATTCATGGATGAACCGGAATTGCGCCTTCGGCGCCGCCTGCGGCGGGCGGGGGCGGCGGGGCTGCGCCCCGCCGCCTGGCCCTCAAACACCCGGCATCGCTCTTGCGGCAACCGGCCAGGGGGCGCTGCCCCCTCCTGTGAAAGCAATGCTTTCACAGTTCACCCCCGGGATATTTTCAACCAGAAGAAGCAATCGTTTGTTAACCATATCACCCCATTCTGGATCCGCGGTACAGGCGGGGACGCCGATGACCGCACCAGGAGAAGGCGCCCCGAACCTTGTGATGCAGTCGGGGCGCCGGACCTCCCCCTCTCTTCTTCTGGTGTCAAATATCCTGGGGGTGAGTCGCCCTCCGGGCGACGGGGGGGCTAGCCCCCCCGGGGGGCACCGAACCGTCCCGGCCGCATCTCTCCACGTCGAAGCCCCCCACCGCCCGGCGCTCTCCGCAGGAGAGGCCGGGAAAACACGGCGCACGCGGCACGCGTGCCCCGCCAAGAGCGTGGCTGATGCCCGAGAATGACCACCAGCACCTGCGCCGGACCCTGCCCGAAGACGGCGTCTTCACCCCGAACCCGCGGGCGGAGTTCGTGGAGCTTGGCCTCGCCTCGTGCTTTTCCTTCCTGCGCGGCGCCTCCGATGCCGTCGACATCGCGCTCGAGGCCTGGCAGCAGGGCCATGACACCATCGGCATCGCCGATCTGAACACCTTCGCCGGGGTCGTCCGCCTCCATGCCGAGGCACGCACCGCCCGCCTGCGCCCTGTCATCGGCACCCGCCTGGCGCTGACCAGCGGCGAGGTCTTCCTTGCCTACCCGCGCGACCGCGAGGCCTACGGGCGCCTGTCGCGGCTGCTCTCCAAGGGCAAGATGCGCGACCCCGACGGCAACTGGCAGCGCAAGGGGGTCTGCGACCTGACGCTGGGCGACCTGGCCGCGCACAGCGAAGGCGTCTGCCTCATCGTCCTGCCGCCCGACGATCTGGACGCCTTCGCCCGCGACCTGCCGCGCCTCGTCCGCCGCCTGCCCGCCCTCGGCCACATCGCGGCGAGCTACCTCTACCGCGGCGACGACCGGGCGCGGATCAACCGCCTCGACAGCATGGCCGCGGCCCACGGCCTGCAGATCCTGGCCACCAACGACGTGCTCTATCACACCGCCTCCCGCCGCCCGCTGCAGGACGTGATGACCTGCATCCGCGAGCATTGCACCCTCGCCGACGCCGGCTACCGCCTGGAAAAGAACGCCGAGCGCCACCTCAAGTCGCCCGCCCAGATGGCGCGGCTGTTCAACGAATGGCCCCATGCCATCGCGGCCACCCGGGCCGTGGCCGATGCCTGCACCTTCTCGCTGACCGAACTGGCCTATGAATACCCGCGCGAGGTCATCCCCACCCACATGTCACCCCAGCGCTACCTGGAACAGCTCACATGGGAGGGCGCGGCCGGCCGCTATCCGGA
This sequence comes from Roseisalinus antarcticus, assembly GCF_900172355.1. GTDB lineage: Bacteria > Pseudomonadota > Alphaproteobacteria > Rhodobacterales > Rhodobacteraceae > Oceanicola > Oceanicola antarcticus_A. The sequence continues at coordinate 19,485 of NZ_FWFZ01000044.1, forward strand.
CGGCATCCCGCCGGCCACCCGCGCCGTGCTGATCAAGGAACTGGCGATGATCGAAAAGCTCGACATCGCCCGCTATTTCCTGACCATCCACGACATCATCCGCTTCGCCCGCGAGGGCGTCGAGACACCCATCCTCTGCCAGGGCCGCGGGTCCGCTGCCAATTCCGCCGTCTGCTATGTCCTCGGCATCACCGCCGTCGACCCCGCCCAGCACCAGCTTCTGTTCGAGCGCTTCATCTCGGAGGAGCGCAAGGAGCCGCCGGACATCGACGTCGATTTCGAGCATGAGCGGCGCGAGGAGGTGATCCAGCACATCTACCAGAAATACGGCCGCGATCGGGCCGGGCTCTGCGCCACCGTGATCCACTACCGCCCGCGCTCCGCGATCCGCGAGGTGGGCAAGGTCATGGGCCTCAGCGAGGATGTCACGGGCGCGCTCGCCAAGACGATCTGGGGCAGCTGGGGCAAGGAGGTCAGCGGGGAACATGCCGGCGAGGCCGGGCTCGACATGACCGATCCCCTGTTGCGCCGGACGATCATCCTCGCCCAGCAGCTGATCGGCATGCCCCGGCACCTCAGCCAGCATGTCGGCGGCTTCATCCTGACCGAGCGCCCGCTGACCGAGACCGTGCCCATCGGCAACGGCGCCATGGCCGACCGCACCTTCATCGAGTGGGACAAGGACGATATCGACGCGCTGGGGATCCTGAAGGTCGATATCCTGGCGCTGGGGATGCTGACCTGCATCCGCAAGGCGTTCGACCTGATCGGCGCCCATTACGGCCAGCACTACGACCTTGCGACCGTGCCCAGGGAAGACAGCCGGGTCTATGACATGCTCTGCCAGGGCGACAGCGTCGGCGTCTTCCAGGTGGAGAGCCGGGCCCAGATGAACATGCTGCCGCGCCTGCGCCCGCGCGAGTTCTACGACCTGGTGATCGAGGTCGCCATCGTCCGGCCCGGCCCGATCCAGGGCGACATGGTGCATCCCTACCTGCGCCGGCGTTCCGGCGAGGAGGCAGTGGAGTATCCCGCCCCCGCCCCGCCGCACGACCCGCAGGAGCTCAAGAACATCCTCGGCCGCACCCTGGGCGTGCCGATCTTCCAGGAGCAGGCGATGAAGATCGCCATCGACGCGGCGCGCTTTTCACCCGCCGAGGCGAACGAGCTGCGCAAGGCCATGGCCACCTTCCGCTCCAAGGGCACGATCGGTGCGCTGGAGGACAAGATGGTCGGCCGGATGGTGGTGCGCGGCTATGACCCGGACTTCGCCCGGCGCTGTTTCGACCAGATCAAGGGCTTCGGCGAATACGGCTTTCCCGAGAGCCACGCGGCGAGCTTTGCCCAGCTGGTCTATGTCTCGAGCTGGCTGAAATGCCATTTTCCGGATGTGTTCTGCGCCGCCCTGCTGAATTCCCAGCCCATGGGCTTCTATGCCCCCGCCCAGATCGTGCGGGACGCAAAGGACCACGGGGTGACGGTGCGGGCGCCCGACGTGAACTATTCCGAATGGGACAATACGCTGGAGCCCACGCCCGAAGGCTTCTTCGCGGTCCGCCTCGGGCTGCGCCAGATCACCGGCATGCGCGAGGATATGGCCGCACGGCTCGTGGCCGGGCGGGAGGCGCCGTTCCGCGACCTGCAATCGCTGCAGGAGCGTGGCGGGCTGACCGCGCCGGTGATCCGCCGGCTGGCCGAGGCCGACGCCATGCGCTCGATGTTCCTCGATCGGCGGCAGGCGCTGTGGGAGGCCAAGGCCCTGCGCGACGCGCCCGACCTGCCGCTGTTCCGGGGGCTGCGCGACGAGGGGGCGGAACGCCAGGTGCCGCTGCCCGCGATGCCGGTCTGCGAACAGGTGGTGGCCGATTACCAGACCCTGCGGCTGTCGCTGAAGGCGCATCCGATGGCCTTCCTGCGCAAATCCCTGCGCAGGCAGGGCTATGCGCAGACCTCGGACCTGGAGCACACGCGGCCGTGGCAGAAGCTGAAGCTGGCCGGGCTGGTGCTGATCCGCCAGCGGCCGGGGTCGGCCAAGGGCGTGTGCTTCATCACGCTGGAGGACGAGGGCGGCGTGGCCAACCTGGTGGTCTGGCCAAAGGTCATGGCGCAGTATCGCAAGGTGGTGATGCAGGCGCGGCTGCTGGTGATCCACGGCTATGTGCAGCGGGACGTGGAGATCATCCATGTCGTGGCCCAGCACCTGGAGGATCGGTCAGACGCGTTGCTGCGGCTGGCGCCCGACGGGCTGGCCCCGCCCATGGCCCATGCCGACGAGGTCAACCGTCCCGTCCAGGGCCGCCTGCCCGCGCCGGCCCGCGGCCACCCCCGCAACGCCCGCATCATTCCAAAGAGCCGCGATTTCCACTGAGCGCCCCAGAATATTCGCGAATATTCTGGCCCCGCCCGGTTGCAGCGTGCCACGCCGCTACATCCGCACCACGACCTTGCCAACCGCCTGCCGTGTCGCCAGAAGATCCAGCGCCGCCTCCGCCTCGGCAAGCGGAAGGACATGGCTCACATGGGGGGACAGGCGTCCTTCGGCGTACCAGCCCATCAGCACCTCCATGCTCGCCGCCAGCACCTCGGGGGCGAATTGAAGGTAGCCGCGTCGCCCGTGAATTCCTCGATTATGCGGCTACGCGGCGATCAGCTGTTGCGCTGTACGGCGTCGTCGGATTGCCGACGTTGTAGAGACGGCAGAGGATCCAGACGAAAAGCAACCTGATCCAGGCTG
>NZ_FWFZ01000054.1 GCF_900172355.1 Roseisalinus antarcticus
CAACATGTCCTACCTGATCGCGGGAAAGCTCAGCCACCTGCCAGCCTCACACTCCCGCACAACATCTGGGGCCGTTCTCGAATGATCGACCCACAGCCCACCCACATGAAACGCGAAATAGCCCAAAGTGAAGAACGCCAGCGAAACGATGGAAATTCTCGAGACCGCAGCGTGAAACCAAAAGACCGAAGTCGCGAACAATGTGCGGAACCACCGATGAACTTGGGAAGCAAATGGACGGGCATTGAGGCTGAGGCGGTTTTCAGAGTTCGGCGCGACCTTCCGCACATGGTCATATAGCGCAGGATACATGCGCTCCTGGCGGAGATGGTAGGCGCCCAAAGCCAAGAACGTCAGCGTCGGAAGAAGTCCTGCCGCCATTGCAAGTGCTGACTCGGCTCCCCTGACGTCCAATAGGAAAAGCGCAGCGACCAGCCTTGCTGACTAGCTCTTCCGCATGAACGAGGTGCTGGCATGGCGCTCGACCACGTCCAGAATGAACTCCAAATGCTTTGGTAGATCGTCTCTATCAGCCGTCACTGTGCAATTACCGGTCCTTTATGCCGAAATAATCGGCTAATCTGTATCTTGGACAGACCAACCCCGCAACATGTAGCGTCGTTGGACAGCGTTAGTCTGAAAAGGCAGCGTCATATGGACCGCGAAGGGGATGACAGGGACAAGCATCGTAGACCGCTCCGCGAACATCAGCCCTGTCCCGTGTCGCATTGGTGTTGCACGGAGGAACCGGGGATGGACGTAAGAGTTTGTCGTCTTTGGGGAACGTGCTGAACGGGTTTGCGACACGCCAAAAACACAAAAGCCGCCCTGAGGGCGGCCTAAGCGTTTGATATCGTTTGTAATTTTGGTTGCGGGAGTAGGATTTGAACCTACGACCTTCAGGTTATGAGCCTATAATTCAACGATTCCAATAACTAAGCAAAACCAATTTCTTACCCGATAAGCCTTTGATTTCATGAACTTTCGATCCTGACATTGACCGATATTGGCCTGTTTCCACCAACAAAACCCCTAGCAAAATGACATACGCTCGTTGACATGGCGTTGACATGAACTTTCCCAGTCTACCCAAAGATGATCGCATAGCATAGCATCGCCCCGCGGACCTTTTGCCTCCCGACCGGCGCGCACCGCTCATTCCAAGAGAAGCAGTTGTTCAAGCTCGGCGCAGCGAAATCTCGCTTCCATCCGCGTTGCTGACGGTCGTACCGAGCGCAGTATTTATTGCTCCATCGACGTGGCGGGCGGACTCCGGACCTCCGCCGTAGCTACGAACCGGTCATGCGTCGGAGGCGAAAGCCAACATTCAACCTATGGCGCACGCGGGCATCACTCCGCGCTGCCGAGGGTCGGCTGTGAGCCCTCATTGCCAATTCGCCGGGTCGCGGCGAACGGCCGCTCCCGCGATCAGCCACGAACGTGCCGAAACAAGTTGAGTTGTGCCCCGGGGTTCTGACCGGCTAACATGATGCAGACGCTGAAGTGCTCAACGAGGGACAGAAACCACCCTTTAGGACCGGACCACCGCCCTGCGCAGCGCCCGGCTTCCAACATGTTCTGGTTCGTCAGCGGGGTGTCGCCCTTCACCTTTCCAGTCGTCAGACCAAAGCCAATCCTCGAAATAGTAGAGCCAGAGGTAGGTCCACGGAATGACTGTCTGGTCGATCCGCTTTCGTGCCTCCCACTCACGGGTTCTCGGAAGATAGAGGCAAAGACGCAGCGGATCCCTATAGACATGAGGCAAAGGTCGCCCGTCTGCCAGTAGTTCAAGGTCCGGATCGTCTATCTGAACGTCGGGCATTTGACCCGGTCGATACGTGACGGTGGCAAGATAGGAGCGCGCCAAGGCGGTCGGCTGTATGGGCACTTGCCATGTCAGCTTGTTTGCGCGGACCGTGCCCCCACCTCCGATTGCCGGGTTGGCTTTCAGAAACAGCAGTTGCTGTGACAGGGTCAGGTCCTGATTTCGGCCGGATCCCTTCATTGGTCGCCGAAGAACGTGTTGGCGGGAACGGCCGTTGATGCGGCGACCTGTGATGTCGTCAACCCGATCAGCGGTGCGACGGAAAGCAGGCCTGATTTGCGGCCATCCGACACCGCATTGATGCGGTTTCCGAGAACCCGTCCGGTGACAACGGGGCCGAACGAACGCTCCATGTTCACAGACAAACAGTCCTGACCAACCGAATCACGAAGAGCCTCGAAGTCGGACAAGGCTCGTGCGTGCCACGCGTAGAATGCCGGAGCGCGGCGCGCATCCTTGTTCCAGTTGTCCGCGAAATTTTCCCCGTCGGTTGTCTCGTTCAGGATGGCATAACCCTGTCGTCCGTCCAGAATGGGGCGCTCGATGAAGTGCGGCATCATCCGGATCGTTTCGACCACCACATCCATCTCGTCCTCGAAGACATGCCGCCGTACGCAATACGCATAAGCCTGCATCGCGAGCGTGGTGATGATGATCGAAATCGGGGCGACGTCTTCCGTGTTGTCTTCATAGAAAACGTCCCGGTGCCGTTTGAGCAATTGGACGATGCGGCGAAGGATGCCCTTCACTGCTTCTCTAACGGGGAACGGCTCTACCGTCGCCTCATCCCGCTGCATAGCGATGAGCTTGCCTGCAAAGGTGGGGCGGAGTGCAGCACGCTCATCGAACAGGATCTTGTAGGCCCGCGGGTTTGTCGGATGCCACGCCTTCAAGGCCCGGTCGGGCACCAGTTCACCCCGGTTGAAGCAGGCCGGGTTCGCGATGGTCGGGGACAGGTCGAGGTGGAAATCCCCCGCATAGTTAAGACGCCAGCAGCGCTTCTTTTCTTCGAGAAGCCGCACGTAGGTCGCGTGTTCCTTCAACCGGTTGCCAACCGCGGCCTTCAGGACCGCCGGGGAGATGCCGGACGCGATACCTGCACAAAAGCAGATGAGATCGACATCGAATTCCCGGCGCCCTATCGGTTTCACGGCCGTTCCGAGCGCGCTGGACCCGTGAAGGTAGACCATGACGCTGACCAGCAGCGGATCGGTCGATCCCGACAACCAGTCCCCGACCGCACCATAGCTCTGGCGGGCACGTTCAAACTGGGCTTCAGTGAGATCCAGATCCTCGCCGATCTCGTCCAATATGGTGAATATCTGCGTGCGCCGACGAATATCGTTGTCGGTCAGCGGCTGTCGCAACATCTGGTTCATGCCGCATTCTCCTTGAGTTGATGGACCGGCACGAAGGCATCGGCGGGTTTTGTAAAAAAGATCGGGGTCAGGTGGGGCTTCGCCTTTCGGGCTTCCGACATGCCGAGGCCCTTGAGGCGGCCGATCTTCTTGGTGTCGTCCAAAGTGAAAAACCCACTCGGGACGGACGGCGAAACGCGGTAGATGCGATCCCCGTCGTAAGGGTGACCCGTCAGGAGCTTTGCCATGCCGAGGGCGCCGTGTGACTGCCCATCCGAGTAGAGGTTGAGGACTTTGAGGCCGAGCCCTGCAAGCCCCGGGCTTTCGGGCAGCATGTAGACCTCATCCAGGCATCCCAGGCTCAGAATGCGCAGGTCTGACGGATGCCACCCCAGAAGGGTGATGGCTTCGACGACGGCTATAGCCGTGGGGTTGTTGGCCCATGTCCCACCATCGGTCAGGCCGATGTCATCGACCGTGCTATGGCGCTTGAAATATGTCGGCGCGGCCGCCGTGGCCAGAGCGGCATCCAAGGCAGTCTTGCGATAATCGGTTTGCAGGCGAGTGTGATGCGCGGTCTTGTAAATATAGGGGCTGCGGAGATCGGCATCCCATGCCGGGATCACCAGCCGGGTCTGTGATTGCCCGATCAGATCGTCGTTCAGGACGGCCCTCAACTCCCGGGCAAGAATTGCCGCATCGTGCTTTGGTCCGACAGCGTGCCGTCCCGTAGCGGTGAGGGTGCGCCAGGCCTTCCGCATCCAGCCCGGCGCCTCATCATCCGCATTGTCCTGGCCGAAGATGACAGGCCCGCGACGCTCGTAAAGCTCCAGCAGCTCCTTTGCCGTGCGACCGAGGCCAAGGCCCAGTGCGATGATGCCACCAGTCGACGTGCCGGCGATGAGATCAAAATAGCGCCCTATGGGCTCGCCCAGATTCTCCTCGAGCCCCGCGAGGAAGGCAGCAGGCATCGTGCCCTTGATCCCGCCCCCATCGATGGAGAGGATACGACGTATCTGCCTGTTGTTCCCGCTGCTGCTCATCCGGATGTCCATCTCGCCTTTACCGTTCAGCCCTTCGGCGGATACGGGTCCTTGCCATAGGTGTTGCGCTCACGGATGCGACCGTTTTCGCCGTGGATCAGCATTTCGCTGCCCTGACGGATCACGGTTTCGCGGGCCGCGCCGATCGCCTCTCTTTGCGTGACGTGGACGGAAGTGACGCGCTCATTGCCAGCGCCCCTGACCGCCCAGCCACTCGAATGCGGAACAACATGTTGATTTTTCTTGCTCATTTTGGTCGTTTTACCCCCAATTCCATTGACGATTCGTCAACCTTGTGTTTATATATATACCAAGATACGGCGTTTATCAACCGCCACAAAGTCGATGGGAGGGAACCATGTTCGGACAAAGGCTCAGGCTTGCCCGCAAGCAGGCAGGATTATCCATGCAGGCGCTTGCAGAGAGCGTGACTCCTGGCGTTTCAGCGCAGGCCATCAGCAAATACGAGGCGGACAAGATGATGCCGTCTTCGGGTGTGCTGGTCGGCCTGAGCAAGTCTCTCGGGGTGTCGCTGGACTTCCTGATGGGCGGTCAGGTGGAGGCGCTTCAGTCCCTTGAATGGCGCAAAACCTCCAACGCTTCCGCACAGGATCGCGCCAAGGCTGAAGCCGTCGTGATCGGGAAGCTGGAAGACTATCTCGCCATTGAGGACATTCTTGACCTTCACTCTTCGGATGACCCTTTCGCGGAAATCCGGGTCGACCATGTCGAGAGCGATGTCGCCCTCGACAAAAAGGCGATGGAAGTTCGCGCGAAATGGCAGTTGGGGATAGATCCGATCCCCAGCATGACCGTGCTGCTCGAGGACAAGGGGTTGAAGGTCATCGAGACCGATCTGCCGGAACGGATCAACGGCATGGCATGCCATGTCGAGCGGGCAAATCGCCCACCAACCGAAGTGATCGTTGTCGCGCGCCAGACCAATGTCGAGCGCAAGCGATTCAACCTTGCACACGAGCTGGCACATCGGATCATCGACGGGACCGGCAATCCATCGATCCGCCTGGAGCCTGCGATGAACCGCTTCGCAGGGGCTTTTCTGATACCTGCTGAGCACCTCACCGCCATGACCGGTGAACACCCGCGTGGCGTCACCTATCACGAGATCATGCGGCTCAAGCAGACCTATGGCGTTTCAGCTGCCGCGATGCTGATGCGGCTTCGCCAGGTCGGTGTCCTGTCAGAAGCGGCCGTAGAATATGCCTTCAAGACCTACGCCCGCAAATGGCGAACCGTTGAACCCGAGCCGATCGAAGAGGGAGAAGGGTTTGCGGCGTTCGAGGCCCCTCAGCGATTTCAGCGTCTGGTCTGGCGTGCCCTTGGTGAAGAGCTGATTTCCCCGGTCCGTGCGGCGCAGATGCTTGGCCTGCCCCTGAACATCATCGAACGCGAAATCCGGGGGCCGCGCGAACATTGACCTGCATTGTCGTCAACGATGCTTCATGCCTGATCGACCTCCGCAAGGGGCGGTTGCTTCATGTCCTTCTGCGGCTGCCCTACCGGTTCGTCGTGCCCTTGCCGATCCGCGTGGAAGAGCTGCTCGACTTCACACCACAGGAATGGCGCATGCTCGAGGATGGAGGCCTGGCGACATATGACCTGCCCGGTGATGAGGTCGCCCAAGTGTTTGCAATCAAGCGGGAGCACAGCGGTCTTTCGGCGAACGACTGCTTTGCATTGGTGACCGCCAGTTGTCACGAGAACGGGATTCTGCTGACAGGCGACGCGAACCTCCGGAAAGTTGCCGTAGCGCGCAATGTGCGAGTGCATGGCGTGCTCTGGATCATTGACGAATTGCGTGCGGCCGGCGCCTGCGAAGCCGATCTGCTGATCTCGGCCCTTAAGCTTTGGCGGGATGACAGCGCTGTGTTCCTACCCCCAACCGAAATCGAAAACCGTCTGAGCCATCTTCGCGGCTCCTGACATCGTAACGGCTCCGATGGCCATTTGGCCCAGCCCGGTTCTGAAACGACGGTTTTTGGCGTCAGGGCGACCGACCGCTGCTGCGAGATCCTGCGGATGTATTATTGCGACACCGTATGTCGTACCCCGACCTGCCCCGAACATCCGGTCTCCGACATTGCCACCCAGCCTTGTCCGCGTGCAGGGCCCTTTGCCTCATGGCAGCACGGTGATCCTGCCGTTCTGAAAACCCGCCAGCATCTCCCTCAGCGCGGTCGGCTCGACCACTTCGACCGCGTCGCCCCACTTGTAGAGATGCCAAGCCATCTCGACGAGGCCGCTGGCTTCGAAGGAGACGATCAGCCCGCCATCGTCCTGCTCGACCATCTCCTGATTCGGGTGGAACGCGAACTCGCGCGCGGTCGCCGCAGCGGTCGGGCTGAATCGCCATACGACCTGGGAGACCTCTGCATCCGAATGGAACGACCCGAAGGATTGCGCGGCGTATGCCTCCAGGTCGAAGTCCTTGTCCTTCTCGAACCATTCGATGGTGATCTCAGCCTTCGCTATGCGATCCAGACGAAACCGGCGCAGACGCGCGTCCTTGGCAATGTTGCGTGCGATCAGGTAGTGGCGCGTTCCGAGAAGGAGGCCGTAAGGTTCGACGAGACGCCGGCGCGGCTTGGCATCCTGCGCGCCCTGATACCAGACGATCAGCCGGAAGGGCCCTTTCAGCGCCGCGGCGACGATGTTCATCACGGTCGGCGAGGTTTTCACTTTCGGGCCGGGACGGCAGGCGTAGCCCTTGGCTTCGAGGATCGCCTCGGCATCCGCCTCCGCCCGGCGCGCATGGGGCGAGGGCAGCGTGGCCACCAGGCGGTCGCGCAGGGCGATCAACGCCTCCACATCCAGATGCGCGCCTTCCCGCTCCGCCCGTCTGATGCTCATTTCGAGCGCGACCAGCTCTCGGTCGTACACGCCCTGCATGCCGATCATGGTCGTGTCGCGGAGCTTCCACCACCGGCGTCGATCGCTATCGACATCATGGTCAAGGCTTGGAAACGCATCCTTCAGGGCGGAGACCATGCGCTGGGCGGTACGCTCGTTCACACGGAATTCCTGCGCAATGTCCTTCACGCTGACGCCGCGATGGCGCGAAGCCGACATGCGCGCGAGTTTCAGCAAGTCCTGCGCCTTCTGGAATGACATGGCCCCTCCTATCCCCGACAGTTTATGACGTAATGCCTGCGATATACTACACCCGAGGGCGATTCGCCTTATGGTTGCTGATTGATTGGAGAATTTGACTGGTGCCTCTGTGGCGCCCCGCTCAAGGCGTGCCTCCATCGATCTCGTGCCTGGACGTCTCCGCCCTCGCATCGGCGCCTAGGGCGGCGCACCACCTGCTCCTGGTGGCGAGCCGCCTCCACACAGAACGAGAATTGGAGTCAGAATGGCACTACCACCCAGAGCGTTTTTCACCCTGCACGAAACCGCCTCACGTTGGGGCTGCACCATTGCCGACATCGCGGGCTGGGCCACCGAGGGCAAACTGGACCTCTTCACCGGCATTCCCCTAGCGATTTGCGGGACCGACAGGGTTTCCGGCAAGATCACCATCTCGCCGATGGACATGCTGCCCCTCTTTCGCCGAAGCGGGGCCGGACCGACTGCCATCAAACTTCTGCGGATGAAACCCGAGCATTCAGACGACTGGTCCTATGTCACCGATCCAGCCGACGGCGTCGAGGTGTCGATCGCAGATCTGTTGATCAGCGGTCAGGATGTGCTTCGGTTCGAGGACGAACATGATCTGCTGCGCCGCATCGGGGGCGGCACTGGCTCTCTGTCGCCCTACGACTGGGAAGGCATGTACGTCACCATGATCAAGCGCATTCACGAACAGGGTCTCCCTGCCACACAGACAGAGCTTATCGGGGAGTTGCAGGATTGGTTTGCCGATGTGGCCGAGAACGGCGAAGTGCCTGACGAGAGCACGATCCGGCGCCGGTTGCGCCCGTTCTGGCGGGCGTTGCGCAAGGAAAGCTGAAAGTCTGGACCGCCTCAGCCGCGCTTTGCATCCGCATCATGAACGACCTTCGGGCGTGGCCGAAACATTCCGGCCACGGCATCCACCCCGGCGCGCAGGGGCGAGTCCATCAGATGCGCATAGCGCAAGGTCGTCTGCATCTGGCTGTGGCCGAGCAGCTTGCCGATCATTTCCAGTGATGCCCCGCCACTGACCAATAGCGACGCGAATGTGTGGCGCAGATCGTGGATGCGGACATCGGGCAGGTTCGCCTCCCGCTGCACATTGATCCAGAAGCGGCGGATTTCCTTGACGGGCTGGCCGGGCACATCGCCGGGAAACAGCCATCGACTACGCTTGGGGACCACCAGAGACCGTTGACGCACGATGGCCGCGACATCGGCCGAGATCGGCACCCGGTGCACCTTGCGCTGCTTGGTGGTCGTCGCCGGTTTCGACCAGATCCCGCGCTCGAGGTTGAACTGTTCGAACTGCGCCTGACGCACCTCGCCCACGCGGGCGCCGGTCAGCATGCAGATCCGGATGATGCTGGCGGCGCGCTGGTCCTCGGCCGCGTCGAGCACCTCGGCCAGCCTGCCGATTTCCTCGTGCGTCAGGAACCGCTCACGCGCGGTCTCGACGCGCTTCTTGAACCCAGAGGCAGGATTGTCGGTGCGCCAGCCCCACTGGATGGCGAGGTTGAACATCTTGCGCAGCACCTCGCCGACGCGATTGGCGCGGACCGGCGTGGGCTTTTTCCCCTGCAGCTTGCGCGCACGGTTGTTGGGTTTCTTCTTGCTAGGTCGCGCCCGGCCCTCGGCTATGATGTTCAGAAGCTTTGCCACATCATACGGTGTGATCTCTGTCACCAGCTTGTTGGCCCAATGGGGTGCCACCAGCTTGGTCAGGACCGAACGCTGATCGGCAGCGCTCAAGGGGGCCAGTGTCGACGCATGCTCGACGAGATAGCGGTCGATCATGTCCTTGAACCTCGGGGCTTCGCGCAACTCGCTGCGTTCGCCCAGCGGATCGAAGCCCTCGTCGATCTGACGGCGCAACTCGCGCGCCCGCTCGCGAGCGGCCGTCACGCTCCATTCCGGCCAGCGCCCGATCACCATGCGGCGCTGGCGCCCTGCGAAGCGATAGTCGAGTACGAAGGATCGCTCACCAGAACGCAGGACGCGGATGGACAGTCCACGGATCTCGGTGTCGAAGACTTGGTAATCCCGATCCTCTTCCGGGATCTGCTCACGCACCGTTTTGTCGTTTAATCGCAATCGTTTGACCATGCTCGCACCTCCGGCTGCGCATCACACAGGCGTAGATGCGCAGGCTTATCAAGCGAAGCATGCGGCCCGGTCCGGCACATAGGCGGTGACCGGCATTGATGGGCCGGATCGCTGCCGGTCATTGAAATGACGGGAGAAATCGGTCGGGCCCGCAAATCGCGTGGCGTCACTGCCTGGCAGAATCGGTGCGCGGGATCATCGCGCGACCGGCGCCAGAGCCGTCGGAACGGAGCGATGCTGCGCCAAATGCGCATGAATTCTGTAAATCCCGTTTGAAATCAATGACCGGCAAGTGTCCGGACCCCTTGCCGGTTGGTCCGATCCGTGCGGATACCTGCCAAAGCCCGCGAAACGCAGCAAAATCCTGTAAATCAGCCAAGCAATGCTACCCGTCATCAGGCGCAACGCGGAAAGCGTGCCCGAGTCTCCGCCGAGATCAACCTGCAGCGCAGCACCAATCCTCCGAAAATATCAACGATATCAATGACCGGCAAGCTTCCGGCGCATCACCGCCGGTCACTGCCTTCCCGCCACCCTTTCGGCTCTGCGTTTCTGAAGCCCTGAACTCCGTCCGTGTCGGGCGCTGAACGGGAGAGACCAGATGACAGAAACGGGAACATCCCCACGACCCGCCAAGGCGGGCCTCCTGAGCGGCTGGATCAGCCGTCTCGATCTCGCTCTCGAGCTCGGGGTCACCGTCGAAACCCTGCGCCGTTGGGAGTTGCTGCGGTTCGGTCCACCCTGCGTGCGGGCCGGGCGGAAGATCTACTATCGTCGCGATGCCGTGCAGGACTGGCTCATGCAGCAAGAAGCCCCTGCTCCCAAGCGTGCGGGGGCACGTCGATGAGCATCCCCACGCCCTTCCGCAAATGCAGCCGACGTGACGAGGTCCGCCAGGATTGGATCGACGAGCGCCTGCGCGAGGCGCGCATCGTCGTGGCCGATGTCGTGCATCATTCCGACAATCTGCTGCGGCTGGCCTGCAATGTGCTGGTCCAGCATGGCGAGACACCGGAGGAGCGCGAAGATGCGCGGATCCTGCTGGTCGTTCTCGATGCCAGATCCACAGGGCGTTCAGGTCGCACGCGATCAGATCCGGAGGATCAGCGATGAAGCGGCGCGGCACACCAGAGGCTGACCTGCAGCGCGCGGTGGTGCAGGCGCTGCGCTTCGCCCTGCCGAAGACGGCGATCATCCATCACTGCGCCAACGAGGTGACCGAGCCGGGCCCGCGCGGCGCGAAACGCCAGGCAATCCTCGTCGGCATGGGCGTCCATCCCGGCTTCGCCGATCTCATCGTGCTCTGCGACGGACGTGTTCTGTTCCTTGAGCTAAAATCGCTCAAGGGCAGGCTCAGCCCATCGCAGGAGACTTTTCGGGACGCCGTTCAAACGCAGGGCCACGGCTGGGCGCTGGTGCGCAGCCTCGATGACGCGCTGGGCGCGTTGGTAGATCATGGGTTCGTGACGCGTGTGGTTCACCGGGATGCAGCCCAACGCCAAATCGCCAGGCCCGCGCGGAGGACCGCGCCATGAGTCACGAGGCCACAAACTGGGCAATCAAGCAGCGCGGGCTGAAGCCGACGACCAAGATCGTGCTCTGGCACCTATGCGACCGGTTCAACCCGGATTACGGCTGCTTCCCCTCCCAGGACCGGCTGGCAGAGGACTGCGAGATCAGCAGATCGACGCTGAACACGCATCTTGGGCAGCTCGAGGCAGCCGGGCTTCTGCGCCGTGTCCCGCGCCTGCATCCCGTCACCAAGCGTCAGATGCCCACCCGCTACATTCTGGGCTTCGAGCCGGGCTTTACACCACATGATCCCGACCCGTGTCCGGAAGCCGGACACGGCCCTTTGCCTTTCGACGAAGAGCCTGAAAAGGAGCCCGATTTTGAGCCTGAACCCGTCAATCTGCCCGAGCCGTGTCTGATTTCCGGACACGGGTCCAAGAGCCGAGCCGTGTCTGATTTTCCTGTCGACCCGTGTCCGGAAAATGCCGAAAGCCGTGTCCGGAATCCGGACACTAACCCTGTAAGGGAACCTCTAAGTAAACCAGTAAAGGAGGAGGAGGACGCGAGCGCGCGCGAGGCGATCTCCGAGGATTTCTTCGGGGCGCTGCTCAAGGCGCTGGGCCTCGATCCCGCAACCCTCCCCGGATGGTGGCAAGGCTGGCCGCCGCGCGAGCATGTCCGGCGCTGGCGCGACGATCTGGGTCTCGACGAGAAAGCGATCCTCGCGGTGGCCGAGGCTTCGCGACATGACCATCCCGAACCGCCCGACGGGCCCAAGGCGCTCGACCGCGCCATGGCGCGCGCTGCCCAGCGCCTTAAGCAGATCGGTGCGCCGATTGCTGCGAAAAGCCCGGTCAGTGGCAGCGGCGACGGCCGATGCGAAACCCGGTGCCGAAAGCGCAAAGCTAGCCCAAGGCCCAGCGACGACGAACTCGCGGCCTTCTACGCGGACCTCGTCAACTCCGACCGCTTCCTGCCGCCCAGCACGATCAGCAACACCATGCGCGAGGCGATGCTGACGCGCGGGCTGGTGACAATCGAGCGCCTGCGGATCCGAGGGGTGCTGTGAATGGCATGGTGTCACGTCCCCGGCACGGATTGTCCCTCTGCGCAGGCGGCGGAGGCCTTGATCTGGGCCTCATGCTCGCCGAGCCCGGCTATCACACCCGCGCATTTGTCGAATGGGATGACTGGCCCCGAACTGTGCTCATCGCCGCCCAGCGCGCAGGGTATTTCGCCCCAGCACCGATCTGGGATGATCTGCGCAGCTTCGATGCCCGGCCCTTCCGCGGTGCCTTCGACATCGTCCTCGCCGGATATCCCTGCCAGCCCTTCAGCGCCGCCGGAAAGCGCGGTGGCGCCGATGACCCGAGACACCTCTGGCCAGACGTTGCCGGTGTCGTCGCCGAATGCCGCCCAGAGTGGGTCTTCCTCGAAAACGTCCCCGGCCACGTTACCCTCGGCTTGGAGACCGTCCTGCGAGAGCTTTGGGGATTGGGCTACACGCCTGCGGCGGGTCTGTTCAGCGCGGCAGAGGTTGGCGCGCCGCACCAACGGCAGCGGATCTTCATCCTGGCCCACACCGATGAGCCTGCATCCCGGCACGGATCGCTACAATCCGGCGGGCAACAGCGACTTCACCCGAAAGGCAGAAGCGCTGGCGCTGGGCATCACGAACTGGTCGACGCCCAAGGCGACGGATGGCGCGAAGGGTGGGCCGGGCCAGAGCTATGGCTCGGGCGGGAGGCCGCCGCTGCCAGCGCAAGCCGCGCAATGGCAAACGCCGGTGGCGGACGATCAGGTCGACCGGCTGCGCGGCAAGATCAACAGCCGGGGCGAGCCGAAGCTGAGCGCGCAGGCGATCCAGTGGCCGACACCGGCCGCGCAGAACTGGAAGGGATCGAGCGCGGCCAGCGTGACGCGGGCCGATGGCAAATCCCGGATGGATATCCTGCACTATCGGGCCGAGCAGGGATTCATCCACCCGGTCCCGGAGATCGCACAAGATGGACAGAAATCCTCGCCGCACGCCCCGATCTCGCGCCCGCTCTGGGCCTATCTGATTGCCTCGCATGGGCGGGTCGTCTCGCGGCGCATCCTGAAAGCCCGGGCACGGCGGCGGCTGAACCCACTCTTCGTCGGATGGCTGATGGGCTGGCCCATCGGGCACGCGCTCTGCGCCTGCTCGGCAACGGAGTTCACCCACTGGCAGCAGCACATGCGTGGCGCACTCTCGCAGCTGCCCATGGCCTCAGGCCCGTGGATCTGGCGGCCGAGCGAGGGGACGGAGAGCCCAGCGCAGATGAACCTCTTTGAAGGATTGCTGCCATGAGCATGCAGGGACGGATTGGTCGGGCTGGCGGGACAAGGGTGAAACGCGCGCTGGGCGTGCAGGCGGCGCTGGAATGGGCGTTCCGGGTCGAGAAGGCACAGCTGGAACTGCCACCGCCGAAGGATGTGGTGGAAGAAGGCTTTGGGTTTGGCTTGGAATATGTCCTGATGCAGCGTGCCGCGCTGGGCTGCAAGGTCGATGGTGGCCAACACAAAATGGGCAGCGACACCCATGCGGATGCAGAGGTGATTGCAGCCACTGTCGCCGGGATGCCCGACACCATTGGAGGCAAGCGCATGGCGATCCGCGCGGTTGAACTGGCTCGCGCAGGCCTGACCCCGGACTGGATGCCCGGTGCCGTACCGCGCTGTGTGCCAGTTGATATCAAGCGCAATCGGCACGGTGATCGCGCCGTCAGCGTGGTTGTTGGCACCGAGCGTGCCTTGATCAAAGGGAAATGGCGCAGCGTGGAGGTTCGCGCTTGTCCGGTGACGTTCAGACCAGATGCCCGGCAAATTGAGGCCGCGCGTCAGGCTTATGAAGATTGGTGGCAAGCGTTGTGCTGGGTGCGCGAAGGGCTAATCGCAGGTGGAATGCTGCGGGAGATCGAGTTGACTGGATCTCTGCCAAAGTTGCGGCCGTGGGGAGATCGCTAAAACTGTCACGAAGGGCGGGAAGCGGGAATTCGCCGCAAGTGCGAGCAACCCATTCAGTTTTGAAGGTAGCAGACGTTCAAAACAGGTCGAAATCGAGAGTCTCGCTGCAGTGCCGCAAGGCGGCTTGGAGCCCTCTTTACCGAATGCCGTCCCGCAGCATTTTGCATGAGCGGAAAATCCAACCTGTCATAGACGGCCTAGAGCGGACCTTGGCCGGGATCATCGACGCTGCGGTGCAGCTTCCCGAAAGCCGACTTTGGCGAGGTAGGGCAGCATTTTGGTTGGCCAGACGGCAACTAAGCGGACTTGGACGAAACCGCTCTCGCGGTATTGGCGCTTGTGCATGTCATCGTGCCGGGTGGCGGGCTGATCGACGTACATCTAAGAACACACGCCAGCACCTCCCCCCACAAGATGCGCGGCAAATACCGCAGTGCTATCTATGTCCTGAATCGGTGACCTAACCCCTGCCAACCCATTTTACGGCCTCGATTTTCACAATGCCGCCGCAAAATCTCGTAGACGTCCCTGTCTAATCTCGTCGTTACACTAAACAGGCCCACATGCAGGGTT
>NZ_FWFZ01000026.1 GCF_900172355.1 Roseisalinus antarcticus
GCACGCGCCTCGTGCCACACTCTCGGTGAGCATATTGGTTGAACGACCAGAAACGAAAGAAGCTCGCGACCATGCGGTCGCAAGCTTCAACATTCAGCGCAAGGGGCTGGTCCCTTGGGGCGCCCTTTCGACGTTCGGGGCCGGGTTTTCCGGGCGGTCCTGCGCACCTTTTCGTGGCTGTTCTTGGACGTCAACCGGACGTTAAGGCCTGGGGGCGTAGTGTCCAGCCAGATCAATTGCTCTGGCCTTGCCGATGACCCTCTACCGCTTCTTGTCGCGCTTTCTTCCCGCGAGTTATCTCGCCAAGCTTTTTCTCGTCGTGTTCGTCGGTTTCGCCGTCCCTCTTGCGGGGCTGGTGCTCTATTCCGTGGGCAGCGGCGCCAATGTGGATCGAAGCCTTCTCGGCGTGCTTTTCGCCGCCAGCTGCGCGGGAATGGTCCTGGTGCTGCTGGGGCTTCGCGCCATGCTGGAGCCGATGCTAATGGTCACCGGCGTGCTCGACCGCTGGGGTCGCACCGGGCAGGTCCAGATCCTGCCGGAAGATTACAAGGACGAGGTCGGGCTGCTGATGGTCCGGACCAACCGGTTGATGGCCCGGGCGCAGCGCACCCTCGACCAATCCCGCCGCGAATCCGACACCGATCCCCTCACTGGCGCCCTGAACCGGCGCGGCGCGGAGCGGTTGCTGCGCGACGCGCCAGCGGGTTGGATCCTGCTGATGGACCTCGACCAGTTCCGCTTCGTAAACGACCGCAACGGCATGGCCGAGGGGGACCGTATCCTACGGGAGGTCGTTCAGGTCTGCGCCAACATCCTGCGGCAGGACGACCTTTTCGCTCGCTTTGCGGGAGAGGAATTCCTCGTCTTTCTGCCCGGTGCGCCGCGCCATGTGGCCGGGCGCGTGGCCGAGCGGCTCCGCAGCGAGATCACGCAGTCCGTCACTGTTCGCGGGTTGATGCTGACGGCCTCCATCGGTCTCGCCGCACACCCTGGCGGCGATTCCATCGATGCCGCGCTCGAGATCGCCGAGGCGGAGCTGGGCCGGGCCAAGGATCTGGGCTGTGACCGAATCTGCGGCGCGGAGGACGGTGGCCAGAGGGCGGCCTGATGGCAGAGCCCCGCCCCCGGGGTTGAATTGAGCAAGCGCTTTGGATCAGGGGGCAGATTATTCGCGAATAATCTTTGGCGCTCCGGGATCTAGCGCAGGATCGGCTCGAGAGGGTCGTATGCGGTCGGTGCGTCCGGGGACCAGGCCACCTCGGCAAGCATGTCCGGCTTGACCCGAAGTGCCGACATCTCGGACCGGGTGACCCACCGCCGATGTGTCACGATTCCTTCCGTATCGGTCCAGGCCCCGTCCGGATCCCCGGCAAGAAGTGCGCACCGGAAATAGATGTCGACCTGATGAAAATCGCGTTCCGGATCGTGAAACTCGTTGACG
Organism: Roseisalinus antarcticus; assembly: GCF_900172355.1. Lineage (GTDB taxonomy): Bacteria > Pseudomonadota > Alphaproteobacteria > Rhodobacterales > Rhodobacteraceae > Oceanicola > Oceanicola antarcticus_A. Next base: position 1,442 of record NZ_FWFZ01000026.1, read on the forward strand.
AGACAGGGTCGCCCGACCGCAATCTCCAGGCCGGTTTCCTCGTGGACTTCGCGCACAAGGTTCTCGGGCAGCGGGCTGTGCGGCTCGGCCCCGCCCCCCGGGGCGCACCAGATATCTTGCCGCCCGCGATAGGCATTGACCAGCAGCAGGCGGTCTGACCGAAGCAGCACGGCCCGGACGGCAAGGCGGATCTGACGTGACATGGGCAGATGCTCCGCTGTCTGAAACCGCGACGCAAGGGAACTTTTGCGCCTGCCCCGGCGTCATCCTATATAGGCCGCGTGATGGGAGAGTGACGATAATGATCAGGCTACTTTACGCCGTTCTTGTTGCCGCGGTCCTCATGGCCGCCGCGGTTGGCGTGCTTGCCCTGCGGCTTGTCGCGGGGCCGGTCCCCGGCGGCGTATCCGCCGACCGGAACGACTGCATCGTGATGCTCCACGGGCTCGCCCGGACCGACGCGTCGCTGATGCTGATGCAGGCCGCACTTGAGAACGCGGGCTATCTGGTCGTCAACGAGGGCTATCCGTCGACCGCCGCACCGATCGAGGACCTCGTCACCACCCTGCCGGCCCAAGTGGAAAAATGCGGCGACCGTCGTGTCAACTTTGTCACCCATTCGATGGGCGGTATCCTCGCCCGGGCCTGGCTGTCCGAGACGCGGCCCGAGCAGATGGGCCGGGTCGTGCAGCTTGCCCCGCCCAATGCCGGATCGGAACTCGTGGATACGCTCACGCCCTACGCGGCCTTCACCTGGCTGAACGGACCGGCCGCCCGGCAATTGGGGACCGCCCCTGAAAACCTGCCCGCCTCCCTGCCGCCGCCGGACTATGACATCGGGGTCATCGCCGGCAGGGTCAGCCTGAACCCAATCTATTCCAGCATGATCAGCGGCCCCGACGACGGCAAGGTCGCAGTCAGCTCGACGCGGGTTTCGGGCATGACCGACCACATCACCCTGCCGGTCACCCACACGTTCCTGATGAACAACCCGCTTGTGGTCGCAGAGGTCCTGCACTTCCTCGAGACCGGGCAGTTCGACCGGCAGATGACCTATGCCCGGGCCGCGCTGCCGCTCTAGGCGGGTCCGGTGATCCGGTTCACATGACCCATCTTGCGCCCCGCGCGGGCCTCGGCCTTGCCGTAGAGATGCAGCGCCGCGCCCTCGGCCGCCAGCGCCGGAACCCGGCATACATCGAAACCTATGAGGTTTTCCATCTCGACATTGGAATGGCGTTGTCCGTCGCCGAGGGGCCAGCCGGCGACGGCACGGACATGTTGCTCGAACTGGCAGATGGTGCAGCCAGTCTGGGTCCAATGGCCGGAATTATGCACCCGCGGCGCGAACTCGTTCACCACCAGACCCGCCGGCGTCACGAACAGCTCGACCCCGATCACGCCGACATAATCCAGCGAATTGAGTATCTTCGCGGTCAACAACACGGCATCCGTTACAACCGTCGCCGGGACCGATGCCGGCACGGTCGTGCGCTGCAGAATTCCATCCTGATGGACGTTTCTGCCTGGATCGAAACAGGCCACGGCGCCATCGAGGCCACGGGCGCCGATCACCGAGATCTCGGCGGAGAACTCGACGTACCCCTCCAGGATCGCCTCGGCCCCGGCCATCGAAGCCCACGCTTCCGCCCCGTCCGTCGGCGTGGTCAGCCGGGCCTGGCCCTTGCCGTCATAGCCCAGGCGCCGGGTCTTGAGGATCGCAGGCACGCCGATCTGTGCGACCGCGGCCGTCATCTCGGAGTCATTCGAGATCGGCGCAAACGGCGCCGTCGCAAGGCCCAGAGAGGCAAGAAAGGTCTTTTCCGTCAGGCGATCCTGCGACGTGGCAAGCGCCTTGCGGTTGGGCCGGATCGGCCGCACCGCCTCGATCGCGTCAAGCGCCGCGGCGGGCACGTTCTCGAACTCGTAAGTCACGACGTCCACCGCTTTCGCGAACGCCGCGAGCGCCTCTGCGTCGTTCCAGGCGGCGGTGGTGCAGGCGGCGGCCACCTGGGCCGCGGGCGGCGACGGGGCAGGGTCGTAGATATGACAGACCAGCCCGAGCCGGGCCGCGGCAAGCGCCAGCATGCGGCCCAATTGGCCGCCGCCGAGGATGCCGATCACCGATCCGGGGGGCAGCGGCTCAGTCATCGACGGGCGCCTCGGGAATCGAGGCCGAAAGCGCGGCCCGCCAGGCATCTATCCGCGCACCGAGCCCAGGGTCGCCCAGGGCGACGATCTGGGCGGCCATCAGCCCGCCGTTGAGGGCACCGGCCCCGCCGATCGCCATCGTGGCAACCGGAAAACCGCGCGGCATCTGGACGATGGAATAGAGGCTGTCGACCCCGCCCAGCGCCCGGGTCTGCACCGGAACCCCGATCACCGGCACCCGGGTCTTGGACGCGAGCATGCCGGGCAGATGCGCGGCCCCCCCGGCCCCGGCGACGATCACCTGCAGGCCGCGCCCGGCCGCCGTGCGTCCGTAATCCCACAGCCGGTCGGGGGTGCGGTGCGCCGAGACGATTCGGGCCTCATACGGCACGCCAAGCTCGTCGAGAACGGCGGCGGCTTCCTTCATGGTCGGCCAGTCGGACTGACTTCCCATGACGATACCGACCTTCGGATCAGTTTGCGCGTCGGCCATCCTTGTGGCTCTCCCCCGGAAAACGGAAGCGGCACTATAGGCGCGACATCCTCCCGCGCAAGCGGCTCAGGCGATGATATCCGGTGTAATCCGATCCTCGAGCGCGGCGATGCGATCCTTGAGGTGGAGCTTTTGCTTTTTCAGACGGCGGATCGTCAGCACATCGGACGAGGGCCCCTTCTCCTGAAGGGCATGGATCGCGTCATCGAGATCGCGATGCTGCTGGCGCAGCACCCCAAGTTCGATGACCAAGACCTCAAGTTGTTCCATCCGGGCGGATGTATTCATGGCTGGGCTCCCTCAAGGCCTTGAAGATAGCCTAGCGAGGGCGTTCGGCCTAGCCCCCTCGGACTTGCGGGACACTCTGACCGACCCCATATTTGCATCAAGGTCGCCATAACGGGGCCGAATGATCGACAGTCGCTTGATGAAGGACATGTCCGAATGACGAAACTCACGCTTGGGGCACATCCGTTCCTGCTTGGCTTCGAACAGCTGGAACGGCTGGTCGAGCGGACCGCCAAGAGCGGGAATGAGGGGTATCCCCCCTACAACATCGAACAGACGTCCGAGACGTCCTATCGCATCACGCTGGCCGTTGCCGGGTTCTCCATCTCGGACCTGGCGATCACGGTCGAGGACAACCAGCTGGTGATACGTGGGCGACAGCAGGACGACGACGAAGGCCGGCTGTTTCTGCACCGGGGTATTGCCGCGCGACAATTTCAGCGCAGCTTTGTTCTGGCAGATGGCGTCGATGTCGGCGAGGCGATCATGGAAAACGGGCTGCTGCACGTCGATCTGAACCGGCAGGTGCCGGAAAGCGTCGTCCAGACGATCCAGATACGGAGGAAGTGAGCGATGAATACCAAACTGAATTTCGACCAGCAGGACGGGAATCTCGTCTACGTGAAACCCGTGGCCGTCGCGGACCTGCCGCAGGAGGTCCAGGAAAAGGCCGAGGGCCTGACCCAGATCTTCGCGGTGCACAACGCCGAAGGAGAACAGCTTGCCCTGGTTGCGGACAAGAACCTCGCTTTCGAGCTTGCGCGGCAACACGACATGTCGCCGATGACCGTGCACTGAACCCAGATGGGTCCCCGGGGTTGCGCCCGGGGGTCGTCCATGTCGTTCTTGCCGACACGTCGGCAAGGAAACACCAGTGACCAAACGTCCCCCTTTCGAGATCGGAAGCGCGAAGGTCCCCGCGGGGACGCGCATGGTCGTGGACCTGCCTGTCTCTGTCCTGTCCGATCACACGCCCGTCAACCTGTCGGTGGAGGTGATCCACGGGGCCCGGCCCGGCCCGGCGGTCTTCGTCAGCGCGGCCGTCCACGGCGACGAGGTGATCGGGGTCGAAATCGCGCGGCGGCTTTTGCGCTCGCCGCAGCTCAAGGGCCTCAGGGGCACGCTTCTGGTGGTGCCGATCGTCAATGCCTTCGGCTTCCTGAACCGCTCTCGCTACCTTCCCGACCGGCGCGACCTGAACCGGGCCTTCCCGGGAAATGCGGGCGGGTCGCTCGCCTCGCGGCTGGCGCACCTGTTCCTGACCGAGATCGTCCTGCGGTGCGACCTTGGGATAGACCTGCATTCCGCCGCCGTTCACCGCACCAACTTGCCGCAGATCCGCATCACGCCGGGCGATCCGGTCCTGCAAGAGCTGGGCCGCGCCTTCGGGGCGCCGGTGATCCTGACCTCGCCGGTCCGGGCGGGGTCGTTGCGGGCCGAGGCCAAGGAGCGTGGCGTCGAAATGCTGCTGTTCGAAGCCGGAGAGGGGCTGCGGTTCGACGAGATCGCCGTGCGCACCGGTGTCGCGGGCATCCTGCGGGTGCTGCGGCACCGCAGGATGCTGCCGGCCAAGGGCATCTCCCAGCCCAAATCCCTGCCGGTGGTGGCCTCCGACACCTCGTGGCTGCGGGCCCCGCGCGGTGGGCTCTTGCGGACATTTCGCGGCGATGGCGAGGCGGTGGAGAAAGGCGCGGTGATGGCCGCCGTCAGCGACCCGTTCGGCGAGACCGACACCGAGGTCACCGCGCCCTTCTCGGGGCTGATCATCGGCCGCGCGGTGCTGCCCGTAGTCAACGAGGGCGACGCGATCTTTCACCTGGCGCGGGTCTCGCGGCCAGACGCGGTGGGGGCGGCGATGGTGGAAAACCTCGATCATCACTCGAACGATCCGCTGTTCGACGAGGACGAGATCATCTGACCGGGACACGTTTTCGCCACCTGCCTAAACGGCCCGTGCGCGGCGCTGCGGGACAGGGTATGATGGCGCGAACGTTCTGAACGGGACCGAACGACGTGACCTTTGATCCGATTCTCGCGGAAATCCGGTTCGGCACCGGGCTGTCTCCGCGTTTCCCCCTGCCCGGACAGGTCGATGACCTGCTGATCCGCCTGTCGTCGCCGGACGCCGCCGGGTCAGAGATGCCGATTCCGCCCTATTCCGATGTGACGCCGTCGTCCAGCGAGCTGCGCAAGGCGACCGCCGATGTCCGCAACGCCGAAACCGAGGCCGCGCGCGAAGAGGCGGTGGCCCTGCGCAAGATCCTGCAGGACCAGGCCCGCCGGATCCGCCATGACGGGCTGACCGCGACCCTGATGCGGGCCGTCCGCTCGCCCGACGGGATGCGGGAGCGGCTGACCGCCTTCTGGGCCGATCATTTCACCGTGCGGGCCCGCGGCGGCGTGACCCGGCACCTGGTCGGGCCGTTCGTCGAAGAGGCCATTCGCCCCAATCTCACCGGGCGGTTCAGCGATCTTCTGGTGGCGGTGACGACCCACCCGATGATGGGATATTACCTCGACCAGCACCGCTCGATCGGGCCGAACAGCCGGATGGGGCTGAACAACGGCCTCGGGCTGAACGAGAATCTCGCGCGTGAATTGCTGGAATTGCATACGGTGGGGGTCAAAGGCCCCTATTCCCAAGCCGATGTGCGCCAGCTTGCCGAGTTGCTGACCGGTCTCTACTGGCGGCCCGACCGAGGCCTGGTGTTTCGCACCCGCGCGGCCGAACCGGGGCCGGAACAGGTGCTGGGGCGCAGCTATGGCGGCGAGGAGGAATCGCTCGACGCCATCGTCGACGTACTGCACGACTTGGCACTGCACCCGGCGACGGCGCGGCACCTTGCCACCAAGCTTGTCGTGCATTTCGTCTCGGACACGCCGGACCCCGATCTGGTGGATGCCGTCGCCGCCGTCTACCTGCAATCGGGCGGGCGGCTGCTCGCGACCTACGAGGCGCTGTTGCAGCATCCGGCCGCCTGGGCGCCGGAGCGGCGCAAGGTCAAGAAACCGCTGGACTTCATGCAATCGGCGATGCGGGCGCTGGATGTCGATCCGGCTTCCGTCCGGGACCTGGGCGGGCGGCAGATGCGCGCCTGGTTCTATGAACACCTGCGCCGCATGGGGCAGGAATGGGAACGGCCGCTCAGCCCCGAAGGCTGGCCGGAAGAGCCCGAGGCCTGGGTCACCCCGCAGGCCCTGGCCGGCCGCATCGACTGGTCCATGCAGGTGCCGCAGCACCTGGTGGAGCCCTTGCCCGATCCGCGCGACTTTCTCGTGGCGGCCTTCGGGCCGGAGCCGCCCGAAGAGGTCGCCTTCGCCGCCCGCGCCGCCGAGGGCCGCCGCGAGGGGATCGGCCTCGTCCTCGCCTCCGCCGCGTTTCAAAGGAGATGACCATGGATCGCAGAATGTTTCTGTCGCGCGGGCTGGCGCTGGGCTGTTCCATCGCGGCAAGCCCGCTGATCACGCCCATGGCCTTCGCCAGCGCCCCCTGGGACAATCGGCTGGTCGTCATCCTGCTGCGCGGGGCGATGGACGGGCTCGACGTGATCCGGCCCGTGGGCGACCCGGCCTTCGCCGACCTGCGGCCCGGGCTGACCGCCGAGGCCCCGCATCACGCGCTCGACGGGTTCTTCGCGATGCACGACGGGCTCTCGGCCCTGTTGCCGCTCTGGCAGGCGGGAGAGATGTCTTTCGTCCACGCCGTCTCCACGCCCTACCGCGACCGGAGGAGCCATTTCGACGGTCAGGACCTGCTGGAGGCCGGGATAGCCGGGCTGGACGAGGGGCTGCGCGATGGCTGGCTCAACCGGATGCTGGCGACGGTGCCGGGGCTGGAGAGCGAGATCGCCTTTGCCGTGGGGCGCGAGCGCATGCTGATCCTGTCCGGGGACGCGCCGGTGTCGAGCTGGGCGCCCAACACCCGGCTGGAACTGAGCCCGGCGACCGAACGGCTGCTGGAATACGTGCAACACAGCGATCCGCTGTTCCGCGACGCCAGCGCCGACGCCATCGCCATCGCCGCCGAGGTCGCGGCGGGCGGCGAGATGATGGGCGAACGGGTCGGCCGGGGAAATTCCGTCACGATGGCGCAATTTGCCGCGTCGCGACTGGTCGGAGACACGCGCATCGCCTCGTTCTCGATCTCCGGTTGGGACACGCACAATCGCCAGCACCGGGGCCTGCCCGGTCGGCTGGGCGAATTGTCCGACACGATCCTGACCCTCAAGGCGAATCTCGGCGACGTCTGGGACAAGACCACGGTTGTCTGCATGACAGAATTCGGCCGCACCGCGCGCCAGAACGGCAGCGACGGCACCGACCACGGCACCGGGGGGGCGATGCTGCTGGCCGGGGGCGCCGTGCGCGGCGGTCGCGTGATCAGCGACTGGCCGGGTCTGGAGGAAGGCGACCTATACGACCGGCGCGACCTGATGCCGACGCGGGATGTCCGGGCCCATGCGGGCTGGCTCATGCGCGGGCTGTTCGGTCTGTCGACAGGCACGATCGAGGGCGCGGTCTTTCCCGGCATGGAAATGGGCACGGATCCGGGGCTGCTGCTCTGACCCGGGACTGGCTGTTTCTGGGCGCAACCGGGCGCATTGGCCGGATGCTGTTCCGGCAGTGGGCCGCGGCGCCGCCCGCGGGCGTGCGCCTGATCGCGCAATCGCGCCGCGAAGGGCCGGGGCTGCTTGCCTGGGACCCGTTGGATCCGGCGATTCCGGTCCGCGCGGATGTGATCTTCGGTTTCGCGGGGGTTGTGCCGCGCGACGGGGTCGATGCCGGGTTGAACGTGGACCTAGGTGTGGCGGCGGTTCGGATGGCCCAGGCGGCGGGCGCCCGGCGGGTGATTCTCGCGTCATCCTCGGCGGTTTACGGGCCCGGCGCCTCCATGGACGAAGATCACCCCTGCCGCCCGGTCAATGCCTACGGCGCGGCCAAGCTGGAGATGGAGCGCACCGTCGTCGGCGCGGATGTCGAGGTCTGCTGCCTGCGGATCGGCAACGTGGCCTGGGCTGACGCGCTGCTGGGCCGGATGGTGCCGGGCCAGCGCGTGACCCTGGACCGGTTCGCCGACGGGGCCGGCCCGGTGCGCAGCTACATCGGGCCGCGCACCCTCGCCGCGGTGCTGGAGACCCTGGCCCATGCGCCCGCGCCCCTGCCACCGGTGCTGAACCTGGCCGCGCCCGGGCCGGTCACGATGGAGGCGCTGCTGCGGGCCTCGGGCGCGGAATGGGGCTGGCAGCCGGCGCCCGGGGCGGCAGTCCAGAACGTGACGCTCGACTGTGGCCGTCTGGCCGCGCTTCACCGGTTTCGCGCCGATGCTTCGGCGGCCGGGGTCTTGATCGCCGAGGGCCAAGGGCTCAAGGACCCCGCATGACTTGGACCAAACGCGTGTTCGACATCTGTGCAGCCCTGTTCCTGGGCCTGTTCCTGGTGCCCGTGGTGGCGGTGCTTTTCGTCGCCATCCGGCTGAAGGACGGCGCGCCGGTGTTCTACGTGTCCGAGCGGATGCGGACGCCGGAGGAGGGCTTCGGCCTGGTCAAGTTCCGCTCGATGACGGTCGTCGAGGCCGATTCCGGGGTCTCGGGCGGCGACAAATCGGCGCGGATCACCCCGACGGGCCGCTTTCTGCGCCGCACGAGGCTGGACGAGGTGCCGCAGCTTTGGAACGTGCTGCGCGGCGATATCAGCTTTGTCGGACCGCGGCCGCCCCTGCGCCAGTATGTCGAGCAATTCCCCGAGCTTTATGCCGAAGTGCTCAAGGCGCGGCCCGGGATCACGGGTCTGGCGACCCTGGTCTATCATTCCCACGAAGAGGCCCTGCTGGCCCGGTGCAAGACCACCGAGAAAACCGATGCCGTCTATGCCCGGGCCTGTGTGCCGCGCAAGGCGACGCTCGACATGATCTACCGGGACAACCGGACCCTGTGCTGGGATGTCTTGCTCATGTGGCGAACGGTGTCGCCGCGGCGCTAGCTCGCCCCCGGCGTTGGGGATCAGACCCCTTCGGTCAGAACGATGTGCCCCTCGTCCGAGGCGAGGTCGCGATTGTCCGGCGCGACCGTGGCGAAGATGGCCGTGCCAAGCATCAGGACCCCGGCGGCCAGCACGAGCCAGTCGGTTGTGGCATTGCCGTTCTCGTCGTTGCAGAACGTTTCGATGATCCTGGCCATTCTCCGGGTCTCCATCCTCTTGGCGTGGGCATTGGCTGCGTCACGGATCAATCTGCCGGCGAATTGGGGCGCCAATTGGCCGGCAGAGGGGAGCTTTGTGGTCTTTGACGGGGCGCTCAGATGGGCACGGCCGCGTCGAGCCGGTCGTGCACGATCGACGTCAGATGGGCGAGTTCCGCGCGCCCCTGTCGCCCCTCCGCCCGCCGCGCGATCAAGGCACGCACGGCGTCGGACAGATCCTCGTCTCCCGCGCTTCTGGCGACGCCGCCGAGAAACTGCGCGACGTAGTCGACGGTCGTGCCCTCGGCGTCGTCCTGCAGCGTGGAGGCGACCGCGGCCAGGTCGTCGCGCAGGGCCAGGGGATCGGGGGCGACCCCCTCGGCGATCGCCGCGCGCGGGCCCCTGGGCTGCCGTTCGGGCGGAAGGCGCGACAGGATCGCCTGCTGAAACACAGCGATGGAGAGGATCGGCTTGGCGAGAAAGCCCATGGCGCCGGCCTCCATCGCGCTTTGTTCGGCGTCCGCGTCGCCGCTGGTGGCCAGCAGAACCTCGATCGGCGCAGACGGTGTCGAGAGCTCTTTCAGCAATTCCTCGCCCCGTCCGTCGGGCAGGCCAAGGTCCACGATGACGCAGGTCGGACGATAGACCCGAAGGTGCCGCCGCGCGTGTTCCAGAGAATCGGCCCGCCGGATCCGGGCCCCCGAGCGCAGGCACATCAGGCGCATGGCCTCGCAGGCGAACCGGCTGTCTTCGACCACAAGGACGGTCACCCCCAGAAGCGGGTGCGCGGCCGTCGGTGGTCTGCTCATCAGAAAGGTGTCGAGAGTGTCCATGATTCCATCCCCAGCAATAGCGATCATGGGAAAACAATCGCCGATGGTGGTGAATGCCCGGTTAACCGTCCGCGACCTCTCCGCGCGGTTTGGCCGAGTTGGATTGCCGATGCCCGTTCGCGGGCTCATAAGGTGCCCAGCCAGACGGAGGAGCCCCATGATCGGTCGCCTGAACCATGTCGCCATTGCCGTGCCCGACCTCGAGGCCGCTTCGGCGCAATACCGCGATGCCCTCGGCGCTACTGTCGGCGGCCCGCAGGACGAGCCCGACCACGGCGTCACCGTCGTGTTCATCGAATTGCCGAACACCAAGATAGAGCTGCTGTATCCGCTGGGCGAGGCGAGTCCGATCCAGGGGTTCCTCGACAAGAACCCCTCGGGCGGCATTCACCATGTCTGCTACGAGGTGGAGGACATTCTGGTGGCGCGCGATCACCTGATCGAAACCGGCGCGAGGGTGCTGGGCGGCGGAGAGCCGAAGATCGGCGCCCATGGCAAGCCGGTGCTGTTCCTGCACCCGAAGGATTTCAACGGCTGCCTCATCGAGCTGGAGCAAGTCTGATGGGACCGACATCCGCGCTCGTGCTGTTCGCCGTGATCTGGTTCATGGTGTTCTTCGTGGTCCTGCCCCTGCGCCTGACGACCCAGGGGGAGGCCGGGAACGTCGTGCCCGGCACCCACAAATCCGCCCCGGCCGACGCCCGGATCGGCCGCAAGGCGCGGGTGACGACCGTCTGGGCGCTGGGGATCTGGGTGATCGTGGCTGGCACGATCCTGTCGGGCGTGATCGAGGTGCGCGATTTCGACTGGTTCCACCGCATGTCCACGCCCGAGGTCACGGCGGAGTAGGGCGGCGCCAGACCCAAAGCTGGACCAGCGCGAGGTAGGGCAGGAAAAACGCAAAGACCTGGACGCGGTCGAACGGCCCGGTGAAATCCTCGGCCGTCCCGAGGCCGCCGGTCAGCACCTCCCAGAGGCCGTAGTGCACGCGGTAAAGCCATGACGCGATGCACAGCACGAACAGGCGCAGGGCCCAGATGCGGTGCCGGCGATAGTCCCGCGCCCGGGCAAACCGGATCGTCTGGAGCGCGGAGAGGCCCATGCAGAGGCCGTAGAGCGCGAACCCCGCGTTCATCACGGGCCCGCCGATCGTGCCCCGCAGGGCGATGAATATCAGCCCGGCGACAGCGGCCCCGAGTGCCAGCGCCACCGTCAGGCGCCCGGCCCAGCGGTGCCAGCCCGGCAGGCGGCGGCGCAGGGCCGGGATCACTTGCAGCGGGGCCAGAATGGTGATCAGCCCACCCGCGACCATGTGGACCGAGATCGCGTCGTTCGCCCCCGCGCGCCCGGGCAGGAAAAGGCGGCTTTCGCCCGACAGGTCATGGCGCAGCCCGGCCGTTCCGAAATCCAGCGCATAAAGCGCGAAGGGCAGCGCTGCGAGCGCCAGAAGGCCGGGGCCGAGTGCGCCGAGGACGGCTGCCCGCCAAGTCACGCCGGCCGCAGGCGGTGGTAGAGATGGGTAAAGGTCGCCGCCCCCAGGATCGGCACTAGCACGTTCACCAGCGGGATCGTGAGCGGCACTGCCATCAGGCAACCGGCGAACCAGATGGTCAGAATATGCTTCTGCCGCAGGGCCTTGGCGCCGGCGCGTCCCTCTCGCCGCATGGCGGCGATCTGGAAATACTCCCGCCCGAGCAGAAAGCCGTTGAGCGCGTAGAAGATGAACGGCGCGGCGAAGGGCAGCATGACATAAAGCACGATTGCGACCAGGTTCGCCCCCAGCAGCGTGCCCAGGAAATTGACCGTGTCGCGCAGCCCGTCGCTGAAGGACAGGCCGGGCGCGGGGGGCAGGCCGGGATAGTGGCGATCCTCGACGGCCTGGGCCACGTCCTCGAGAAACAGCGAGGTGATGGCCGAGGCCACGGGCACCATCAGCACGACGGAGAGCACGATCATCAGGAAGATGGACCCGATGCTCAGCAAGTCCCCGACCCAGGTGATCGCGCGGCCGTCCGGCAGGGTCAGCGCCCCGTCCGAGACGCTTTGTATGACCCACAATAGCAGCGCGTAGACCATCACCAGCAGTGCCAGTGTCAACGCGATGCCCAGCCAGAAGACCCGGCGAAACCGCGGGTCTGACAGCTGCCGCACCGCCTTCAGGAAGTCGGCGAAGATCATGCCTCGACCCAGGTGGTGATGCGTTCGAGGTCCGGGCGCGGCCGCTCGGGCGGGGCCGAGGTCTCGGTGCCGATATGGATGAAACCGGCGATCGACTCGCTGCGGCCGAGGCCCAGCGTCGTCTCCACGAAGATCCGGTCGTGCGAGGCCCAGCCCGAAAGCCAGTTGGCGCCCCAACCCGCGGCGAGGGCCGCGTTCAGCAGGGCGACACAGACCGCGCCGGCGGAATAGACCTGCTCGATCTGCGGGATCTTGTCGGAGGGCTTGAGCGCGGACACCACCGCCACGGCAAGGTGCGCCGCGGCGAATTGCGCCTCCATCTTGGCGATCTTCTCGGGCTCGATCTCCAGCTCGGCGCCGCGTCCGGGCACGGCCGCGGCCAGACGCTCCAGCGCGGGCCGGGTCAGCACGACGAAGCGCCAGGGTTCAAGCTTGCCATGGTCCGGACTGCGGGCCGCGGCGGTCAGCAGGTCCATGACGGTGGCGCGGTCCGGCACCGGCAGGCCCAGGGTCTTGGCCGGGCGCGACCGTCTGGTCAGCAGGAATTGCAGGGCGGCATCGTTGCGGGGCGGCATGGATCTCTCCTTCGGATAGGCCCTCTGGCAGCTATGCCGTTGCGTGCCGGAATTCCAGTGTCAGGGCAGGCCCGCGGCCTCCGCCATCTCGGCGATCAGGCCGCTGGCAAAGGCCTCGAACCGGGGGCCGGGCTGACGGGCGTGGAAGGTCGCGGCGAACGGGTCGGGGGCCCCGATCGCGCTGCCCGACATCTCCTCGAGCACGGCATGGCCGCAGAACGGCACGTAGACCTCGGAATACCCGCCCTCGTGGACGGCGACGAAGCGCCCGCCGCAAATGTCGTCGGCGAGCGCCACGGTGCGGCGCGCCATCTCGCGGAAGGTCTGGGCGGTGCACAGCATCCGGCCGAGCGGGTCGATCAGACCGGCGTCGTAGCCGCAGGCCACCACGATCAGGTCCGGCTCGAATCGCCTTATCGCAGGCAGTGCGATCCGGTCGAGCGCCTCAAGCCAGGTCGTGTGGCCGGCCCCGGACGGCAGCGGGATGTTGAGGTTGGCGCCTTCGCCCGCGCCTTCGCCCCGGTCCGCGCTGCTGCCCGTTGCGAGGGGGAAATTCCGTTCCTGGTGCATCGAGACGGTGAGGACCTCGGGTTCGGCGTAGAAGATCGCCTCGGTCCCGTTGCCGTGATGGACATCCCAGTCGAGGATGGCGACACGGCCTACGCGGCCTTCGGAGCGGGCCCGGACCACGGCGATGGCGATATTGTTCAACAGGCAGAACCCGCTGGGCAGCTCGGCACTGCAATGGTGGCCGGGGGGGCGGGACAGCGCGTACGAATTGCGCATCTGCCCGACCAGCACTGCATCCACCGCCGCGGCGGCAAGCCCCGCCGACAGCGCCGCGATCGGATAGCCGTCCGGGCCGAAGGGGGCGCGCAGGCCGATCTCGCCGCCGCCCTCGCGGCTCATCTGCTCGAACCGGTCGAGATAGGCGGTGTCGTGCACCAGTTCGAGGTCCTGGCGCGGCAATGCTACGGCCGTGGACATCTGCAGATCATCGGACAGTCCCGAGACATCGAGCAGGTTCTTGAGCCTCCGCTTGCCCTCGGGGTTCTCGGGCAGGCCACCGGCGGCGAGGGGCTGAACGAAGCCACCAACCGGCGTATTGCCGGCGTAGTTGCCGCCTGATTGCCAAAAACAATGCTCGGCCCAGAAGAAACCCGTGGTCATGTCGTCCTCGCTTTCCACCCTACTTTCACCGCCATGGCACCCGGGCTCAAGAGGCTGGCGTCATTCGATGGCCTGCGCTAGCCGTTTTTGCATGGAAAAATCCGCACTTGCCCATCTCGCGGTGCCCGGTGCCGAGATTGCGCTGCGAGCCACACCCCGCGCCTCGCGCGATCGAATCGTGGCCGAGGACGGCGCCCTGCGCGTCTACGTCACCGTCCCGCCCGAGGACGGCAAGGCAAATGTGGCCATCGCCCGGTTGCTCGCCCGGGCGCTGGGCGTTGCGAAATCGCGTCTGACATTGCTGCGCGGGGCCGGGTCGCGGGACAAGGTGTTCCGGCTGGACTGACCCTGGCCGGATCAGCCCTTGGCCGCCTGCAGGCGATAGGCGCCTTCGGGCAGGTCCAGCGCGGCGCCCATGTCGCGGACCTGTTCCAGCGACAGGGTGATCGTCACGTCGCGGTCGGTGCGCGAATCAAACTGGGTCAGGGTCACGCAATCCTCGAACGCGTGGACGATGACATCCTCGCGCAGCGGAGCGCTGCCGTCATCCACCAAGGTGACCGTCGTCGCGTCGAAATCGTGCTCGATCGTAAACATGGCAACGAGCATAGCCCCAACCGTCCGGGCGGAGAAGTGGGGCCGGCGCTTCGTTGCCATTTCCGTGACCGTGACGGGCTTCGGGCTGGCCGCGCGGAACCAGCGTGGTAGGAACGGGCAGCGCTCAATCGGGGGGGAGCCCTGTCCATGGCTGTCAGCCGCCTGTTTTCTGTCCTCGCCGCCGCGGCCGTCCTGTCGGGCTGTGCCGCGATGCCCGACACGTCGGCGGTCGAGAAAATCAGCCCGATTCGCGCGGTCAGCTCGGCGCTCGACACGCGCACCACGGCCCGCAACTTTATCTCGGTCGTGGAAGACGTGGAGCCTATCGCCGAGCGGGAATGCCGCGCCCGAGCGCCGTCACTCAACTGCGATTTCCGTATCGTCGTGGACGACCGGGCGGGGATGCCGCCGAACGCCTTCCAGACCCTCGACGACAGTGGGCGGCCAGTGGTGGCCTTCACCCTTTCTCTGATCGCCGACGCCCGGAACAAGGACGAGCTGGCATTCGTCCTGAGCCACGAGGCGGCGCATCATATCCAGGGACATCTCGACCGGCAGCGCCAGAACGCGGATGCCGGGGCGATCGTGTTCGGCCAGCTGGCCGGTGCGCTGGGCGCCCGGACCCCCGCGGAGCTACGCGCGGCGCAGGAGATCGGCGCGGCGGTCGGGGCGCGGTCCTACTCCAAGGCCTTCGAGCTGGAGGCCGACACCCTGGGCACGCTGATCGCGAAGGAGGCCGGGTTCGACCCTCTGGTGGGGGCGGAGTTCTTCTTTCGCATCCCCGAGCCCTCCGACGCCTTCCTGAGCACCCATCCACCGAACGAGGAACGCGTGGCGAACGTGCGCCGGACAGTGGCGCGGCTGGGCCGCTAGGCCCTGCATCAGCCCTGAACCGCGAGGCCCCAGGCGATGGCGCCGAAAAAGCAGGTCGAGGCCGCCAGCACGAAGGCATGCCATATCGCGTTCTGAAACCGCAGCCTTTCCCAATTGTGAAACACCGTTCCGGCGGTATAGAGCAGCCCGCCCACGAAGATCAGTGTGGTGCCGCCCACAGGCAGTTTCTGCGCGAGCGGCCAGATCAGCGCCAGGCTGAACCAGCCCAGAACCAGGTAGATCGCCGTCGTGAACCGGCTTGGCCCCCGCGCCAGGAACAGCCGCATGCCCGCGCCCAGCACGGCCACGGTCCAGACCACCCCTAGCACGATCCAGCCGAAGGCGGTGCCGATCAGCGCCACCAGGGGCGTGTAGGTTCCTGCGATCTTGAGGAAGATGGCCGCGTGGTCGATCCGCAGCAGGGTCGGTCGCGCCACCTCCCACGGGGCCATGTGATAGCACGCCGAGGCCACAAAGCTCACGATCAGGGCCGCGCCGTAGACCGAGACGGACGCCACCGTCACCCCGGATTGCTGCCCGGCGACGAGCACGATGAGCATCACCGCGCCGATGATGGCGAGCGATGTGCCCATGGCATGCATCACGCCGTCGGCGATACGCTCTGCCCGGCTGACCTGCGGAATGGCTGGTGTGTTGCTCATGACGTCCATAACTCCAGACTATGCGTCCTGATCCCTGATAAAAGTGTTACCGTGCGTCCGCCGAGTTGATCCGGCTCAAATCGCCGTGTGCCAGGGCGGGCTATGCTCTTCCTAACAGCGAAGGGAAACAGCATGCAAAACCTCGGAGATCCGATGCCGCACTATTGGCTGACTCTTGCCATGTCGAAGCGGCTGGGCGCCGATCTGGCCACCGCCTGGGACGATGGCACGCTCGATGCCGAGACATGGGCTTGCACCGTCACGGAGTGCCGCAAGTGCTCGCGCCCCGGCGCCTGCCGGAAATGGCTCGCCCGGCCCCAACACGATATGACGCCGCCGGCATATTGCCGGAACGCGGCGTTCCTTCTCGATCTCGCGACACGACAGCCGGGCGGGACGGTGGCGGCCTAGGCTCGCGCCTGCCGTCGGAGATGCCAGCGATAGATCAAGGGGGCGGCGGCGTAGTCATAGAGGACAGAGGCCACCTGGCGCACGCCGGGCAGGGCCACGATCCTGCCCAGCCAGCGCGTCCGCGGCATCTGGCGCCAAAGAACGATGAACCCGTCTATTCCCGACCGCACCTCTCCGTCGTGCAGCACATAGAGGCGGCGGGCGGCCTGGTCTTCCGTCAGACCCCAGTCCGACAGGCGCGGCCCGTTCAGATCGTCGAAGCGGATCGGCAGCCCCCGACGGCCGGAGTAAGCGGAATACCGGTCGATCTCGAACGAGCAGACCGGGCAATCGCCGTTATAGAGCACGCGTGTTTCTTCTGTCATAGACTAGACATGGGGCGAGGGGCCGCGCCGACCGCTGCGGCCCACTGTCGCGGCGGGCCTGCCCTTCGGGCGGGGGCGACCCACGAAACCGTGACTGCGTACCGGCGCGGACGTGCTACCTTTCTGACTACTGCCCGGTTCCGCACTGACAGGAGTTCCCCATGCGTGCCCATCTGATCGTCGCCCTGGCATTGTTCCCCGTATCGGCCTTGGCCGTCGGCAGCCAGGACGACACGCCGCCGGCCCCGTCCGAAACCACCACCACCTGCACCGAGGGTCTGGTCTTCGACCTCGCGACCGAGACCTGCCTGCCGCCCGAGCAGAGCACGAACCCCGAGCAGGCGATGCTGGACGATATCCGCGAGCTGGCCTATTTCGGCCGCTACGCCGACGCGCAATCGGTACTGCGCCTGATGCCGGACCAGTCGGACCCTTGGGTACTCACCTACATGGGCTTCACCACGCGCAAGATGGGGGACCTGGACGGCGGCATGTCCTATTACGCGGCTGCGCTCGAGGCCGATCCGGACTACTTCCTTGCCCGCTCCTACAAGGGGCAGGCCCATGCCGAGGCCGGCGACCTCGTGCTTGCATCGGCGGAACTGTCCGAAATCCGCCGGCGGGGCGGGCGCGGCACCTGGGCCGAAGTCAGCCTTCGCATGGCGATCGACACGGGCCAAGGCTTCACCTACTGATCCGCTGCGCCTCGGCCGTGGTTGCCACGGCCGATGCCGCTCCGCCTCGATGGTGCGCCTGGCTGGCGCCTGGGGGTGCGGCGGCGGTCAGACCAGCCGCCCCCAAAGGTCATACTCGCCGGCTTCGTCCACCTCGACGGTGACGATCTCGCCGACCTGCAGTCGATTCGTCCCTTCGTCGATGAACAGGTTGCCATCGATCTCGGGTGCGTCGGCCTTGGTGCGGCAGGTGGCGATCCCGTCCGCGTCTATGTCGTCCACGATCACCTGCTGAAGCGAGCCGACCTTGGCGGCGAGCTTCGCCTCCGAGATCGACTGGGCCTTCTCCATGAACCGGTCCCAGCGCTCCTGCTTGACCTCGGGGGCCACGTGACCGGGCAGGGCGTTTGACCGCGCACCTGACACGTCCTCGTACTGAAAGCAGCCCACCCGGTCGAGCTGCGCCTCGTCCATCCAGTCGAGCAGAAACTGGAACTCGGCCTCGGTCTCGCCGGGGTAGCCGACGATGAAAGTGGAGCGCAGGGTGATGTCCGGGCAGATCTCCCGCCAGGCAGCGATCTCGGCCAGCGTCTCGGTCTGGGCCGAGGGACGCGCCATGCGCTTGAGCGTTTCAGGGTGCGCGTGCTGGAACGGAATGTCGAGATAGGGCAGGACCAGCCCCTCGGCCATCAGCGGGACAAGGTTGCGGACACGCGGATAGGGGTAGACGTAGTGCAGCCTGACCCAAGCCCCCAGGGCGCCCAGATCGCGGGCAAGATCGTCGATATGGGCCCGGTGTCCGCGGTCTTCGGCAAAGCGGATGTCGGCTCCGTAGGCCGAGGTGTCCTGGCTGATGACCAGCAACTCCTTCACGCCGCTCTGGACCAGCTTCTCGGCCTCCCGGACCACGGCGTGGGCGGGCCGCGAGACCAGCCGGCCCCGCATGTCCGGGATGATGCAGAACTTGCACCGGTGATTGCAGCCCTCGGAAATCTTCAGATAGCTGTAGTGGCGCGGGGTCAGTGTGACCCCCGAGGCCGGCAGCAGATCGATGAACGGGTCCGGGCTTGGTGGCACCGCGGCGTGGACGGCGTCGAGGACCTGTTCGTATTGATGCGGGCCGGTGACAGCGAGCACCTTCGGATGCGCCCCGGTGATGTAGTCGGGCTCGGCGCCCAGGCAGCCGGTCACGATGACCCGGCCGTTCTCGGCCAGCGCCTCGCCGATAGCCTCGAGACTCTCGGCCTTGGCGCTGTCGAGAAAGCCGCAGGTGTTCACGATGACCGCATCCGCGCCGCCGTAATCGGGTGAAATGGCATAGCCTTCGGCCCGCAGCCGCGTCAGGATGCGCTCGCTGTCCACAAGCGCCTTGGGGCAGCCGAGAGAGACCATGCCGATAGTCGGCTGACCCGGGCGGGCCGGGGCGTCGAGCCGAAGTCGGGGCGCAAGATCGGGACGCAGGTCGGGCGGGTTCTGGGACATGGAGCGCTCTTACCCGTCTGCCGTGTCCGTTGAAAGCCATTGCGTCGCGATGACCGGCCACATCCCAACGAAATAGCGCGCCTTCGGCGCACGGGGTTTCCCCGGCCTCTCCTTCGGAGAGATCCGGGCCGCTGCCGCCCGCGGCCCCTGTCGCTCTGACATGGCCACGCGTGCGTCGATTGCCGGTGGCGCGGGCGTCGTCCTTCATTGCCTTCCATATCCCCGCCGGAGGCAGGCCGGCACTTGCAAGCGACCCGCGGCCGGGACGAGAGCGGACCTTTGCAAGGGTCCGGGGGGGGGGCAAAGGGCGGATCAGCGGTCGCGATAGCGGAATGTCGGCAGGACATCTGAGATCGTCGGAATGTTCGCACCCTCGGCACCGGGCCCGAACTGGCCCGAGGCCGAGAGCGTCGCGAAGCCATGGGCGAAGGACCAAAGCATCATCTCCGCGCGGTGCTGGGCGTCCGGCGCAGCGGCCTTGTCCCAGTCCAGCCCGGTCGCCACCTCGGTCAGCACGGCGTAGCTTCCCGCCGCGGCCTCCTGCAACTCGGCATCTTCGAAGTCGCAGTAATAATCCGAGAACATCAGCTTGAACAAAGCGGGATGGGCCGCAGAGAACCGGACGTAGCCCTCCATCGCCGCCTGCAACCGGTCGGGACCCGTGGAGGCGTCGGACAGCCCCTCGCGCATGAAGGCCGCGTGCCGGCGATAGCCCTCGGCGCCGATCGCCGTCAGCAGGCCGCGAAGGGAGCCGAAGTGGTTGCGCGGCGCCGTATGGCTGACGCCGGCCTTGGCCGCGATCGCCCGCAGGCCGAGCCCCTTGAGGCCGTCGCGCTCGAGAATCGCCAGGCCCGCCTCGATCAGCGCCGATTTCAGGTCGCCGTGGTGATAGGATTTTTCCTTGGACATCAGCTTCTTCTCGTTTTCATATTGCCAGTGTAAATATTGTGGCTTGGCATGCAAGCTGGAAGGCGCTACACGATATTTCCATTGGATATATACAATGGAGACATCGCGGTATGCCCGACACGTCATTCAGCATCGCAAGCCTTGCGGCCATGGTCGGCTGGACAATCCTCATCTTCGCGCCGCGGCGCTGGCCGCTGCTCAACGGCGTGCCGCGCTGGGCGATCCCGCTGGCGCTCTCGGTTCTCTATTCGGGGCTGGTCCTCGCCAATTTCTCCGCATCCGGCGGCGGCTACGGCTCCATCGCCGAGGTCCGCCAGCTCTTCGCGTCCGACCAGGTGCTGGTGGCCGGTTGGGCACATTGCCTGGCCTTCGACCTGATGATCGGCGCGATCATGGCCGAGCGGATGGACCGGGCAGGGGTGCAGCGCCCGTGGCAGGCGCCGGTCCTTTGCGCGATCCTGATGTTCGGCCCGCTGGGCCTGCTGCTCGCGGTGCTGACCGAGGCGGGGCTGCGCCCGGTCACCCGCATCATTCCGCAGGGGGCAGTGACATGAGCGCCCTCGACACCGCCCGCGACCGGGACGAAACGCCGCCCCGGCCGCTCTGGTCCCTTGCGGCGCTGTCGGTCGCGCTGTTGCTGGTCCTGCTGGCGTGGGTCCCGTTCGAGGCCCGGCTGATCGACGGCGTGCCGGTCACGGCCAAGCCGCTGAAATTCGCGCTGTCCTTCGGGGTTCTGTTCGCCACCCTCGCGATGGTCGAGTCGCGCCTCAGCGCCCGGGTCACGGAGGGCAGGATTCTGAACGGGACGGTCCTGGCCATGGGGGCGGCCTTCACCGCCGAGATGGCCTATATCACGCTCATGGCGGCCCGGGGCGAGCCGTCGCATTTCAACAGCTCCACGCCCTTGCACACGTTCATGTACCAAAGCGTCATGGGCGCCGGCGCTCTGATTCTCGTCCTTGGTGTCGCGATCGTCGGCGTTCTGGCCTGGCGCGATGATGGGGCGCGGCTGACGCCGGCGTTGCGGCGGGGGATTGGCATGGGGTTCCTGATCTCTTTCGGGGCGACCCTTGTCACCGCCGGCTACATGAGCAACTTCGGCCGCCTGGTCGGAGAGCCTGCCCATGGCCTGACCCTGCCGCTCGCAGGATGGTCGACCGAGGTGGGGGACCTGCGTCCGGCGCATTTCCTGTCGCTGCACGCCATGCAGGTGCTGCCCCTGCTCGGCCTTTGGCTTGACCGGCGAGGCACCGCCTCGGCACTGCGGATCGTCGACGCGGCGGCGCTGGCCTATCTCGCGGTGACGGCGGCGGTCTTCGCCCAGGCGCTGATGGGGGTGCCGATGATCCGGCTCTGAGGCGGATACCCGCCGATGCCGGTCACAAGATTCTAGGCGATGCGCGATCCCGGCGATACGACGTCTTCATGATCCGCATAGTCCTTCTGTCCCTGATCCTGCTCGGCGCCTGCTCTCGTGGCGAGACGCCGGGCAACACACGGTCCAGCGCCCTCTTTCCCGGCGAGACGCGGGAGATGCGCGAGATGATCAACAGCTTTTCCGCCCGTTATGGCGTGCCGGCCCCGCTGATCCACCGGGTGGTGCAGCGGGAAAGCGATTACCGGGCGCGGGCCCGCAACGGGCCCTACTATGGCCTGATGCAGATCCTGCCCGAGACCGCCCGCACCATGGGCCATGACGGCGCGGCCGAAGAACTGCTGGATCCGGCGGTGAACCTCACCTACGGGGTCAGATACCTGCGCGGGGCCTGGCTGTTGTCGGGCGGCGATTACGACGCGGCGGTGATGCACTACGCCAGGGGCTATTACTACGAGGCCCGGGACCGGTGCATGCTGGTCGAGACCGGGCTGCGCAACCGCGAGATCGCCCGCCGCTGCCGCTAGCGCCGCGCGAAACGCCCCATGTCAAGGCGCCGCGCGGCCGCGTTGATTATCGGCGGCGGTCCCGGCGCGAGGACATGGGCTGGAACGCAACGCCGACATGGGCCTCGCAATAGGGCTTTCCCTGCTGGACCGGCAGGCCGCAGAACCAGAAATCCTCGGTGGCCGGGTCGCCGATCGGCCATTTGCAGGTCCGCTCGGTCAACTCCATCAGGGTGATGCGCTTGGCCGATTTCTCAACCTCGCTGACCTTGGCGAACGCTTCCGGGCTGATCTCGTTCGCCGAGGGTTGCGGCGGCAGCGGCTGACCGGCGGGAATGATCGCGCGGCGGGCAGGGCTCATGGGCGGGGCGGGCGGTTCCACCGCGACCTCGGGGGTCTTCGCGGCGGGTTCGGGTTCGGGCTCCGGCTTGGGGGCAGCCTTGGCCTTGGCCGCCGGGGTGGGCGCGGGCGCTGGCTCCGCCGCCGCCGGGGCCGATTCGGCGCCGCCCGCGGGGGCGGTGCGATTCGACAGGCCCAGGCGATGCACCTTGCCGATCACCGCATTGCGGGTGACGCCGCCAAGCTCCTTGGCGATCTGGCTGGCGGATTGCCCCTCGCTCCACATCTTCTTGAGAAGCTCGACACGTTCGTCGGTCCAGGACATGAGTATTCCTTCGCTCGGAGATAGCACCGGGGCGCCTCACGCGCCGTCTCCGGTCTTGATGGCTTGGCCCCCTATTCTAAGCCTCGATTCGCCGGATACAAGGCGGGGCGAACGATTCGGACAATGCAGAGGGTGAAGATGAGCAACATGGACACGCAGATGGGGGTCAGACGCTTCGGCCAGGTGAACTGGCTGGGTCTCTGGACCCTGACAGTGCGCGAGGTCATGCGTTTTCTCAACGTCTGGTCGCAGACGGTGATGGCGCCGCTGATCAACGCAGGCTTGTTGCTGCTGATCTTCACCATCGCGATCGGGCCAGGCCGGGGCGCCGTGATGGGCGTGCCGTTCACGACCTTCATCGCGCCGGGGCTGATGACGATGACCGTGATCCAGAACGCCTTCGCCAATACCTCGTCGTCGATCACCTCGGCCAAGGTGAACGGCCATATCGTCGACACGCTGATGCCCCCGCTCTCGCCGATCGAACTGACGATCGGCTATGTCGCCGGTGCGGTCCTGCGCGGTCTGCTGGTGGCCATCGTGATCGCCATCGGCGTCTGGGTCTTTCTCGGCATCGTGCCGCACAACGTCTTCATCGTGCTGCTGTTCAGCATCCTGGGCGGCGCCTTCATGGGGGCGCTCGGCCTGATGGCCGGCATCTATGCGCAGAAATTCGACCAGCTCGCGGCGGTCAGCAATTTCGTCGTCACCCCGCTCGCGTTCCTGTCCGGCACCTTCTACTCGATCGAGGCGCTGCCCCCGCTGATGCAGACCCTCAGCCACATCAACCCGATGTTCTACATGATCGACGGGGTGCGCTATGGCATGATCGGCGTGTCCGACAGCTCTCCTTGGCTGGGGCTGGTGGTCTGCCTACTGGCCTGCGCCGCGGTGCTGACGATCGTCTGGCAGATGCTCAAGCGCGGCTACCGGCTCAAGTCCTGAGGCCTTCCGTGTACGCGATCCATGAGCCGGCCCGCGAGACGCCCGTGATCCACCGCACCGGCGTTCTTGTCGTGGGCGCGGGGCCTGCGGGCCTCGCCGCCGCGCTCGCCGCCGCCCGCGCCGGGGCGGAGGTCACCCTGGTGGAGCGTTTCGGGTGCTTCGGCGGCAACATGACCGTCGTCGGCGTCGAGGGGCTGGCCTGGTATCGCCACGAGCAGACGGTCGAGGCTGGAGGTATCTCGCGAGAGTATGAGGAGCGGGCGAAGGCGATGGGCGCCGCAACCCCCGAAAGCCAGTCGCTGAGCTATGAGATCGACAGCGAAGGCTTCAAGGTGGTGGCCGACCAGATGGTCGCCGAGGCCGGCATCCACGCCATGCTGCACCGCCAGGTCGTGGCCCCTGTGATGGAGGGCAATGCGATCCGGGGCGTGATCGTCGAATCGAAAGCCGGGCGCCAGGCGATCCTCGCCCGGGTCGTGATCGACGCGACCGGGGATGCCGACATCGCCCACCGCGCCGGTGCGCCGACCAAGACCACCCCGGTCGAGGATATGCAGGCCGCCAGCGTCATGTTCCACCTTGCCGGCGTCGACCTGCGCACCTTCCGGGCAGCCGTGGCCACCGATCCGCAAACCTACAGCAACTGGTCCACCGGCGAATGGACGGTCGAGACCTCCGGCAAGGAAGACGCGATGTATTCGCCCTTCCTCAAGAAGCCGTTCGAGGCCGCCCGCCGGGCGGGGCTGATCCCGGCCGACCTCACGACCATCGCCGGGACCTGGGGCGCGGTTCATGACACCGGAGAGCTTACCTACATGAACCTCGTCCACCTGGCCGAGGTCGACGGCACCGACCCCGACAGCATGACCCGCGGCGAAATCGAGGGCCGCCGCCAGGCAATGCTCGCCGTCGAGGCTCTGCGGGCGCACATGCCGGGCTGCGCCGGCGTCCGGCTGCGCAACTTCGGCATGTCCATCGGCATCCGCGACACCCGCAAGATCCTGGCCCGCTATGACATGACCGAGGCGGATGTGCGCCACCAGGCCCGCTTCGACGACAGCATCGGCATCTATCCGGAGTTCATCGACGGCTACGGCGTGTTGATCCTGCCGACCACCGGCCGCTACATGCACATCCCCTACCGGTCGATGCTGCCGCAGGGCGTGGACAACCTCCTGGTCGCGGGCCGCGCCATCGGCGGTGATCCCCTGGCCCATGCGGCCACCCGCAACATGGCCTGCTGCGCTGTGACCGGGCAGGGCGCGGGCGTCGCCGCCGCGCAGGCCGTGGCGACCGATACGCCGCTCGACCGGCTCGACATCGCCCGCCTGCAGCACACGCTCGCCGCGCAAGGGGTCCGCCTGCACTGACCTGCACTGACCTGCACGGATCTGCGCCAAGCGGAATTGACTTGGACGCCGCCCTGCTGCACGAACGGGCCTTCTTTTCTCAAGAGGACTCTCGTGATGATCCCGTCCATTCTGCCGACCTACAACCGTGCGCCGCTCTCGTTCGAGACCGGCACCGGCTCCTGGCTTGTGGCGACGGACGGGCGACGCTTCCTCGACCTCGGCGCCGGGATCGCGGTCAACGCGCTGGGCCATGCCCACCCCGCGCTGGTGGAAACCCTGACCGAACAGGCCAACAGGATCTGGCACCTGTCGAACCTCTACCAGATCCCCGAGCAGCAGAAGCTTGCCGACATGCTGGTCGACCTGACCTTCGCCGATACGGTGTTCTTCACCAACTCGGGCACGGAATCCTGCGAGCTCGCCGTCAAGATGGCCCGCCGCTACTGGTCCGAGCGGGACCCCGCACGGACCCGGATCCTGACCTTCGAGGGCTGCTTCCACGGCCGCTCCTCGGCGGCGATCGCCGCGGCGGGCACGGAAAAGATGACCAAGGGCTTCGGACCGCTTCTGCCCGGCTTCACCCAGCTTCCCTTCGGCGACCACGATGCCCTGCGCGAGGCAGCCCAGGCCCCCGACATCGCCGCCATCATGGTCGAGCCGGTGCAGGGCGAAGGCGGCATCCGCCCGCTGCCCGACGCCTGCCTCAAGGGCCTGCGCGACCTCTGCGACGAGACCGGCGCCCTGCTGATCTTCGACGAGGTCCAGTGCGGGGTGGGCCGCACCGGCCGGCTCTTCGCCCATGAATGGTCCGGGGCGACGCCCGACATCATGATGGTTGCCAAGGGCATCGGCGGCGGCTTCCCGCTCGGCGCGGTCCTGGCCACCGAACGCGCGGCCGGCCCGATGACCGCGGGCAGCCACGGATCGACCTACGGCGGCAACCCGCTGGGCTGCGCCGTGGGCGCCAAGGTGCTGGAGATCGTCTCGGATCCGGACTTCCTGGTGGATGTGAACCGCAAGGCCGGCCTCCTGCGCCAGAAGCTCGAAGGTCTCGTGTCCTCGCATCCCGACATCTTCACCGAAGTGCGCGGCACGGGCCTGATGCTCGGCCTCCGCTGCAAGGCGCCCAATACCGACCTGGTCAATGCCGCCTATGCCGAGGAGATCCTTACCGTGGCCGCGGCGGACAATGTCGTGCGCCTGCTGCCGGCCCTGACGATCACCGACGAAGATCTCGCCGAGGCCGTCGACCGCCTCGACCGCGCCGCGGCCCGCCTAGAGGCCGCTGCCTGATCTTCTTCTGGTTCCAAATATCCCGGGGGGAAAGGGGGCAGAGCCCCCGGACCCGGCCGGCAAGAAAGCCTGTCCCATGACCCATTTCCTAGACATCAACAAGACCGACGCCGGCGCGCTGCGGCAGATCATCGACGCCGCGCAAACGATGAAGGACAGCCGCAACGGCCGCCCCAAGGGCGCCCCGGACGACGAACAGCCCTTCGCGGGCCGCATGGTCGCGCTGATCTTCGAAAAGCCCTCCACCCGGACCCGGGTCTCCTTCGATGTGGGCGTCCGCCAGATGGGTGGCCAGACGTTGGTGCTCTCGGGCGCCGACATGCAACTCGGCCACGGCGAGACCATCGCCGACACCGCCCGCGTGATGTCGCGCTACGTCGACCTGATCATGATCCGCACCTTCGAAGAGGCGACCCTGCTCGAGATGGCAGAGCATGCGTCCGTGCCGGTCATCAACGGGCTGACGAACCGTTCACATCCGTGCCAGATCATGACCGATATAATGACCTTCGAAGAGCATCGCGGCCCGATCCGGGGCAAGAAGGTGGTCTGGTCCGGGGACGGCAACAACGTGTTCAACTCCTTCGCCCACGCGGCCGGGGAATTCGGCTTCGACCTCACCTTTACCGGGCCCGAACCGCTTGATCCCGAAAGGATCTTCATCGAAGAGGCCCGTGCCAAAGGCGCGAATATCGAGATCGTCCGCGACCCGCACAAGGCGGTCGAGGGCGCCGATCTGGTCGTCACCGACACCTGGGTCTCGATGCACGATCCGCAATCCGCGCGGGAACGGCGCCATAACCAGCTGCGCGGCTATCAGGTGAACGCGGCGCTCATGGCCGGGGCGAAGCCCGACGCGCTTTTCATGCATTGTCTGCCCGCCCACCGCGACGACGAGGCGACCTCCGAGGTCATGGACGGCCCCCATTCGGTGATCTTCGACGAGGCCGAGAACCGCCTGCACGCGCAAAAGGCGATCATGCGCTGGTGCCTCGGGGTATGACCGGCCCGGTCCACGGCCGGCGCGAGATGATCGCCGCGATGGATCCGGTCCTCGACCCCCGGCCCTGGGCCTTCACCCTGATGCGGGGCCCCGCAGAGCGGGACGCCGCCCTCGCCACCTTCCGCGAGGACGAGGGGCTGTCGCTGATCGTGCCGGCAGAGCTTGCCCCTGCGTCGGCGCTCCGGATGCGGCGGATCACCCTCGGCGTCCATTCCGCGCTCGAAGGCGTCGGGCTCACCGCCGCCGTGGCCGGGACGCTGGCCGATGCCGAGATCCCCTGCAACGTGGTCGCGGCCTGTCACCACGACCACCTGTTCGTGCCCGAGGCGATGGCGGCCCGGGCGATGGACCTGCTCCGGGCTCTTCAGGCCGAGACCGCCGGTCAGGCCTGAGGGCCGCGGGCAAACCGCCATTCGGTGATCGTCCGGTAGGTCTCTCCGGGCTCCAGCACGATCGACGGAAAGGCGGGTTGATTGGCCGCGTCGGGCCAGCCCTGGGCCTCGATCGCGATCGCCCGGTAGGGGATCTTGCCCTTGCGCCCGTCAAAGATCTGCACCCCGGGCTCGGTCGTGGCGAGGGTCAGCGAGGTGCCCGAGGCGCCGGTCAGCCGCAACACCTCGCGCAAGGGCCGGGGCCCGTCGGAGAGGCAGAAATTGTGGTCCATCGCCGGCGCCCCGTTGCCGAAGCTCCTCTCGGTCCGGAAATCCATGTCGGTCCCGGCGACGCTGGCGATCTCTCTGGTCGGCGCTGCGGTCTCGTCGGTCGGCAGATAATGCTCGGCATCTATCCACATCCGATGCCCGGTCCAGTTCTGCGTTCCGTCAAGATTCCATGATCCGTGGTTGCACAGATTCAGGAATGTCGGCGCGTCGGTCGTGCCGGTCAGCGTCATCCGGATGGTCGCCGGGGCCAGAACCTCGAACCGCGCCCGGATCTGCCGGTTGCCCGGAAAGTTGCCCTCGCCCGCGGGCAGGTCCAACCCCAGCACCACGAAATCCGGTCCCTCGTCGAGGACATCCCAGACCTTGATGTGAACGCCTGCGCTGCCGGAATGCAGGGTATGGAGCGCCTCCTGGTTGGCCTCGAAGGCGATCTCTGCCCCGTCCAGACTGGCTCGCGCCCCCTTGATCCGGTTCGCGACGGGGCCGACGAGCGCACCGTCATAGACCAGGGTCCCATTCTCCCAGTCCTCGATCCGGTCGGAGGTCGGCGTCAGCGAATGCTCCGACCCGGCCAGCGTGACGCTTTGTATCACCGCACCATAGGTCAGTATCGTCACCGAGAGATCTCCCGCCGACAGCGGAATGGCATGGACGGCCCGGCCGTCCCGAAGGGTTCCGAATGGGGTCATATGTCGCCGCCAATCCTATTAAAGTGTTCTATCTTGACATCAAGGTCGCTCATGTGACCCTAGAGGATGACCCTGTGCTCTGCCTGGCCCTTCGCTCCCGTCGCCACGGCGAAGGTCTTGCCATGATGCGGGTTCAGCGGATCGTCCAGCCCGATGGCCGCCGAGGTGCAGTAAAGCGTCGAGAGATCAGCCCCGCCGAACGCCGGGCAGGTCGTCTGCGCCGCCGGCAGGCCGATGGCGGTCAGATAGCGCCCGTCGGGCCCGTAGGCCGCCACCCGGTGCGCCTGCCATTGGGCGTTCCAGAGGTTACCCTCGGCGTCGACCACCGCGCCATCGGGGTTCAGCCCCTCGGCCGTCAGGTCGATATGAACCTCGCGCTCGCCGTCGGGCCAACCCTCGCCATCGAGCGCGACCTTCCAGATCACGCGCGCGCCGGTGTCTGCGACATAGGCGGTCCTGCCGTCCGGCGCGAAACAGGTGGCGTTGGGGATGGCGATGCCGGCCCAAAGCTGACGCAGCTCGCCCCGATAGAAGCGATAGAACGCCCCGGCCGTCTGGGTCTCGTCCTGCGCCATAGTCCCGATCCAGAAACCGCCCTGCGGGTCGGCGCGGCCGTCGTTGGACCGCGTGGTGTCGCGGTCAGCCTCGAGCGGGCAGATATCTTCGAAGGCCCCTGTCTCGATGTCGAACAGGTGAAGCCCGCGGGCCGAGGCGATCAGCATTCGATCCCGGTCGACCCAGCCTGCCGCCGAGACGGGAAGGTCGAAGTCCCATTGCTTGCCCGACGTGTGCAGACGGCAGTTCGCAATGTCGAACCAGAAAAGCTGCCCCCGTTCCGGGTGCCACAGCGGTCCTTCGCCGAGCGTGCAGATCGTGTCGTCGAATATCATGCCCCGTCCCCTCCGGTTTTCGGTCTCCGGCGCCCTGTCACGTGCCGCTGACGACACCGCCGTCGGCGATCAAGCATTGGCCGGTGATCATGCGGCTGGCGTCCGACGCCAGAAACAGGGTCGGTCCCACCATGTCCTCGGCGCTCATCGCGTGTTTGATGTCCTGTCGCGCCAGCATGCTGTCGCGGGCCTCGTCGTCGATCCAGAGGTCGAGCTGTCGCTGGGTCAAGACCATCCCCGGAAGCAGCGCATTGACCCGAATTCCATCCGGCCCCCAGGCTCGCGAAAGCGAGCGGGTCAGGCCGACGATCCCCGCCTTCGCGGTGGCATAGACAGCCAGCTCTCCGGACCCGAGCGTCGACACGATGGAGGACAGGTTGACGATCCTCCCGCCGCGGCCCCTCATCGTCTCGGCCGCGCGCTGGGAGGCGAAGAAGAAATGCTTGAGGTTGATCGCCTGCATGGCGTCCCACTCCGCATCCTTGACGTCCATGGGTTCCAACCGCTGGTCATTGGCCGCGTTGTTGATAAGGACATCAAGCGGGCCGTGGGCTGCCTCGGCCTCTCCGATGGCGGCCTGAAGCCGGGCGGTGTCGGTCACGTCGCCCCGGATCGCCAGCGGGCGGAGGCCGGTTTCGCGCGCCACCTCGTCCGTGAAGGCGCTGTAATCGGACCGCCCGATGAAGGCGACGTGGGCGCCCTGCTCCAGGAAGCCGCGTGTCAACGCGGCGCCGATGCCGGACCCGCCGCCCGAGATGAAGACGCTCGCGCCTGAAAGGTCGGCGAATTTCGCACTGTGGCCATGCAAGGTCAGGATCCTCCTCCACCTGACGATATGCGCAACCGGTCGGGGGTTGAAAGGGGGCTCGGGCGAACTTTGTGCGCCCGGGAGAGGCTTTGCGTGCAGGCGGGCGGCTGGTGGACCGGACGGATCGGACCTAACTTGTGCGCAGCAGGCGATCTGGCGCCGGAAAGGACGATCATGGGCAAGCAGGAACATTTCAGCTTCGGCGTCGACAAACTGTCCTGCGCGGGCTGCGTCGGCCGGGCCGAGCGCGCCCTGTCGGCCGTGCCGGGGGTGGAGATCGCGCAGGTCAACCTCGCCACCCGCAACGCCCGGGTCGCTGGGCAGGCCGGTGCCACGGACCTTTCGGAGGCCCTCGCCCGGGCAGGCTATCCGGCCGTGCCGCGCAGCGTCCGGCTGGAGATCGAGGGCATGCATTGCGCCTCCTGCCTCGGCAAGGTCGAGCGGGCGCTGCAAGGGGTGCCCGGCGTCCTGTCCGCCCAGGTGAACCTGGCCACCAACGGCGCCGAGGTCGAGACGCTGTCGGACAACGACGCGGCGTTGATCGAGACGGTGGGCGACGTGGGCTACTCCGCGCGTCCTGTCACCGATGCGGTGCGGAGCGACGACAGGCAGGCCGCCGAAGCCCGGCGGCAGCGGACGCGCTTCCTCACGGCGGCGGCCCTGACACTGCCGGTCTTCGTGACCGAGATGGGCGGGCATGTCTTTCCCCCGATCCACCACGCCATCGCCGGGTCGATCGGGATGCAGGCCGCATGGTTGATCCAGATGATGCTGACGACAATTGTGCTGGCCTGGCCGGGACGGGAGTTCTTCCGAATCGGCGTGCCGGCCCTGTTGCATGGTGCCCCCGAGATGAATTCTCTGGTTGCGCTGGGCGCCGGCGCGGCGTGGAGCTATTCCGCCGTGGCGACGCTGGCGCCGGACCTGCTGCCGCCCGACGCGGTCGCGGTCTATTTCGAGGCGGCGGCGGTCATCGTCACCCTCATCCTGCTGGGCCGCTGGCTGGAGGCGCGGGCCAGGGGCCGGACGGGCGAGGCGATTCGGGCACTGATGGCGCTCGCGCCCTCGGTGGCGCGGGTTCGGCGGGGCGGCGATTTCGTCGATGTCCCGCTGGCGGAGGTCGTGGGGGGCGATGTCGTGCAGGTCCGTCCGGGCGAGCGCGTGCCGGTGGACGGCGCGGTGATCGAGGGCCGGTCCCACGTGGACGAATCCATGCTGACCGGAGAGCCGATGCCGTCCGAGAAAGGCCCCGGCGCCGCGCTGACCGGCGGCACGCTGAACGGCGGCGGTGCCCTGACCATGCGGGCCGGGGCCGTCGGCGCCGAGACGGTCCTGTCGCGGATCGTCGCGATGGTCGAGGACGCGCAGGGCGCCCGGCTGCCGGTGCAGGACCTGGTCAACAGGATCACCGGGGTCTTCGTCCCCGCGGTGCTTGGCGTGGCGGTGCTGACCTTCGGCCTGTGGCTGGCGTTCGGGCCCGATCCGGCGCTGACCCGGGCGCTGGTGGCCGGGGTGTCGGTGCTGATCATCGCCTGCCCCTGCGCCATGGGCCTCGCCGTGCCTGTGTCGATCATGGTGGGCACCGGGCGGGGAGCCGAGATCGGGGTCCTGTTCCGCCAGGGCGACGCGTTGCAGGCGCTTCATCGGGTTACCCGGGTGGTGTTCGACAAGACCGGCACCCTGACCAAGGGCAAACCCTCGGTCGTCACGGTCGAGGCGCCGGAGGAGATCCTCGCGCTCGCCGCCGCCATCGAGGCGCGGTCCGAACACCCGCTGGCGCGGGCCGTCGTCGCCGCGGCCGAGGGGCTGGCGCGGCCCGAGGTCACGGAGGTCCGGTCAGTGACGGGGCAGGGCATCGGGGCAATGTCGGAGAGGCGCAGGGTGCTCGTGGGCTCCGCCCGGTTCCTGGCCGAGGAGGGCGTGGCGCTTGGCGATCTGGGCGACCGGGCCAAGGCCCTTGGGGCCGAGGGGCAGACCCTGGTGCTGGTCGCCGTGGACGGTGTGGCGCGGGGCCTTCTGGGGGTGAGCGACGCGATCAAGCCGGGCGCGGCCGAGGCTGTCGCGCGGTTGAAAACACAAGGCCTGCGGGTGGCGATGGTCAGCGGCGATACCGAGGCGGCGGCGCGGGCCGTGGCGGCGCTCCTTGGCATCGACGAGGTGATCGCCGGCGTCCTGCCCGACGGCAAGGTCGCCGCCGTGCGCGGGTTTCAGGCCGACGGCCCGGTGGCTTTCGTCGGCGACGGCATCAACGACGCGCCGGCGCTCGCCGCGGCCGATGTCGGCATCGCGATCGGGACCGGGACGGACATCGCCGTCGAATCCGCCGATGTCGTGCTGGTTTCGGGCGATCCGGGGACAGTCGCCCGGGCGCTCACGCTCAGCCGCGCGACCATGGCCAATATCCGCCAGAACCTCGGCTGGGCCTTCGGCTACAACGTGTTGTTGATCCCGGTCGCGGCGGGCGCACTGGCGATCTTTGGCGGGCCGATGCTGTCGCCCGCGCTGGCCGCCGGCGCCATGGCCGCCTCCAGCGTGCTGGTGGTCAGCAACGCGCTGCGCCTGAAACGCGCGGCACGCTAGGACAGCCGGGTGCTGAGCCGGTCCAGGAAGGCGAGGCAGGCCTGCAACTGGTCCTTGGCGATCCACTCGTCTGGCTTGTGCGCCTGGTCGATGGATCCCGGGCCGCAGACCACCGCCGACAGGCCCATCGACTGAAACAGCCCCGCCTCCGTGCCGAAAGGAACCGTGCCCGCGCCGTTGGCCCCGGTCAGCTCGGCCACCAGGTCGCGGGCGGCATTCGGCTCCATCGGCTCCAGCCCGCGCACGTCGCCGATGACCTCGGTCTCGATGGCGGCTTCGGGATGGACCGCGCGCATGGCAGGCAGCAGGGTGCCGCTGGCATAGCTCTCGATGGCCTCGCGCACGAAATCGGTGTCCGAGGGCTGCACCGGGCGCATCTCCCAGGACAGGTCCGCCTCGCTTGGAATGACGTTGTGCGCCTGCCCGCCGTTCAGGCGGCCGACGTTGATCGTGGTCCAGGGCGGCTCGAACCGCGAGCCCCTGGGCGTGCGGCCTTTCAGATCCTCGGCCAGCGCATGGAGCCGCGTGACATAGCGCACCGCGTAGTCCACCGCGTTCACGCCGCAATCGGGTGAGGATCCGTGACCGGCCAGCCCGGTGAAGCGCACGGAATATTCGCAGCAGCCCTTGTGCCCCTCGATCACCTGCATCGAGGTCGGCTCTCCGATGATGGCCATCGCGGGCTGGGCTCCGCGGGTGCGCAGCGCATCGACCAGCGCCTGCCCGCCAATGCAGCCGACCTCCTCGTCATAGGTGAAGGCGAAATGGACGGGCCGCTGGGTGGCCCGTTCGGCAAAGCGCGGCGCCATGGCCATGCAAGCGGCGATGAAGCCCTTCATGTCGCAGGCCCCGCGGGCCGCGAGGCCGTTGTCGGTCTCGGTCAGCAGGAACGGATCGCTCGACCAGTGCTGGCCGTCGACGGGCACCACGTCCGTGTGCCCCGAGAGCACGATCCCGCCGGGCACGTCGGGGCCGAAGGTCGCCCAGAGGTTGGCCTTGGACCAGGTCGTGTCATGCAGGATCTCGACCTTCGCGCCAAGCGCTTCTAGCCGTTCGGCCGTGTCGGTGATCAGCGCGAGGTTGCTGTCCGTGGACACGGTCGGGTAGGCGACCAGGCGGCCGAGATGGGCGATTGTCTCTGTCAGTCCTGTCATGATGCTCCTTCCGACGGGCCTCGCTTTTCTCTTGGCGGCGGCAAGGTTAGGACAGGGGTAACGAAGGAGACGCACATGGGCCAGTGGCAATTCTGGATCGACCGGGGGGGCACGTTCACCGACATCGTCGCCCGCGATCCGGACGGGCGGCTGGTGACGCACAAGCTGCTGTCCGAGAATCCGGGCCGCTACGCCGATGCCGCCGCCCAAGGCATCCGGGACCTGCTGGGCGTGGCCGGGGGCGATCCGATCCCCGGTGCGCACATCGCGTCGGTCAAGATGGGCACGACCGTGGCCACAAACGCGCTGCTGGAGCGGGCGGGCGACCGCACCGCGCTGCTGGTGACCGAAGGCTTCGCCGACGTGCTGCGGATCGGCTACCAGAACCGCCCGCGCCTGTTCGACCTGGAGATCAAGCTGGCCGATCTGCTTTATGAACAGGTCGCCGAGGTGCCCGAGCGGCTGGATGCGGCGGGCGAGGTGCTGACACCGCTGGACGAGGCCGCCGCCGAGGCCGCGCTGGCGGCGATCCACGCGACAGGCATCCGCGGCGTGGCCGTCGCCCTGATGCACGCCTACGTGAACCCGACCCATGAACGGCGCATCGGCGAGATCGCCCGCGAGATCGGCTTCACCCAGGTCTCTCTCAGCCACGAGGCGTCGCGACTGATCAAGATCGTCGGGCGCGGGGACACGGCCGTGGTGGATGCCTACCTCTCGCCGATCCTGCGCCGCTATGTCGATCAGGTCGCGACCGAGCTGGGCGAGGATGCCGGGCGGCTGTTCTTCATGCAATCCAATGGCGGCCTGACCGAAGCGGGCCGATTCCAGGGCAAGGACGCCATCCTCTCCGGCCCGGCCGGCGGCGTGGTGGGCATGGCCGCGACGGCGGGGGCGGCGGGCTTCGACCGGCTCATCGGCTTCGACATGGGCGGCACCTCGACCGACGTCTGCCACTACGACGGCACCTTTGAGCGGTCGTTCGAGACGGTCGTGGCCGGCGTGCGCCTGCGGGCTCCGATGATGGACATCCACACCGTCGCCGCGGGCGGCGGGTCGATCCTCAAGTGGCAGGACGGGCGCACGCAGGTGGGCCCCGAAAGCGCGGGCGCCGATCCCGGCCCGGCCTGCTATCGCCGGGGCGGGCCGCTGACGGTCACCGATTGCAACGTGATGCTCGGGCGGCTTCAGCCCGACCATTTCCCCCATGTCTTCGGGCCGGACGGCGATCAGCCGCTGGACGCCGGCATCGTGCGCGAGAAATTCGCCGAGCTGACCCAGACCATCGCCGACCAGACCGGCCAGTCCCTGACCCCCGAGGCGCTGGCCGAGGGGTTCCTCCGCGTGGCCGTCGAGAACATGGCCCGCGCGGTCAAGAAGATCAGCGTCGAGCGCGGGCGCGACATCGCCCGCTATACCCTCGTCAGCTTCGGCGGCGCGGGCGGGCAGCATGCGACCCAAGTGGCCGACGCGCTGGGCATGGACCGGGTGTTCCTGCATCCCTTCGCGGGCGTGCTCTCGGCGCTGGGCATGGGCCTGGCCGAGATCCGCGCGATCGAGGAGCGCCAGGTCAACGCACCGCTGGAGGAGGCGGGGTCCGTCGATGTCCAGGTCCTGCAAGAGGCTGCCCGCGCCGAAGTCGCCGCCCAGGGCGGCGGCCGGATCCGGGTCGAGACCCGCGCCCACCTGCGCTATGCCGGCTCGCACCAGACGCTCGAGGTCGCCTGGGGCACGGCCCCCGAGCTGCGCGAGGCCTTCGAGGCCGCACACCGCGCCCGCTTCGGCTTTGCCACGCCGGACCGTGCCGTGACCATCGACAGCCTGACCGCCGAGGGCATCGGCGCGGCCGCCGAAACGACGGTCGACGCCCGCCCCGATCCGGCCGAGGATCCGGACCTGGCCGTGTCGGCCCATTTCGACGGCGAGACCCGGCCGACCCGCCTGTTGCCCCGCGCCGCGCTTCGACCAGGCGGCCCGGTGTCGGGCCCCGCGATCCTGACGGAACCCACCGGCACCAATGTGGTCGAACCCGGCTGGCAGGCCGAGGCCGACCCCTCCGGCAACCTGATCCTGACCCGCGTCACTCCGCGCGAGAGCCGCTTTGCCGCCGGCACCCAGGTCGACCCGATCCTGCTGGAGGTCTTCAACAACCTCTTCATGTCCATCGCCGAGCAGATGGGCACCACACTGGCCCAGACCGCCTATTCGGTGAACATCCGCGAGCGGCTTGACTTCTCCTGCGCGATCTTCGACCCCACCGGCGGACTTGTGGCCAACGCGCCCCACGTGCCGGTCCACCTGGGCTCCATGGGCGAGGCGGTCCGCACGGTGATCCGCCTCAACCCCGGGATGAAGCCGGGCGATGCCTTCATGCTGAACGCCCCGTTCAACGGCGGCACGCATCTGCCGGACGTGACCGTGATCACCCCGGTCTTCGGCGCGGACGGCACCATCCTGTTCTACGTCGGCTCGCGCGGGCACCACGCCGATATCGGCGGCCGCACCCCCGGCTCGGCCCCGCCCGACAGCACCCATATCGAGGAAGAGGGCGTCGTCATCGACAATTTTCGCCTGATGGCGGACGGCATCTTCCAGGAAGAGGCAACACGGGCGCTGCTCGCCTCGGGGGCCTATCCCTGTCGCAACATCGACCAGAACATCGCCGACCTCTCTGCGCAGCTGGCCGCGAACGCGACCGGCGCTGACGAGATCGGCAAGATGATCGCCGCCCACGGGATAGAAGTGGTGCAGGCCTACATGGGCCATGTGCAGGACAATGCAGAGGCCTCCGTCCGCGCCGTGATCGGCCGCCTGCGGGATGGGTCGTTCACCTATCAGCTCGACCACGGCGCCGAGATCCGCGTCGCGATCCGGGTACAGGGCGACCGGGCAGAGATCGACTTCACCGGCACCTCGCCGCAGCATTCCGGCAATTACAACGCGCCGCTCGCGGTGTGCCGGGCGGTGGTGCTCTACGTCTTCCGGACGCTGGTCGGGCAGGACATCCCGCTGAACGAAGGCTGCCTCAAACCCCTGAAGATCATCGCGCCCGAGGGCAGTATGATCAATCCGGTCCATCCGGGCGCGGTGATCGCCGGCAATACCGAGGTCAGCCAGGCCATCGCCGATTGCCTGTTCGGCGCACTGGGCGTGATCGCGGGCAGCCAGGGGACGATGAACAATTTCGTCTGGGGAAACGCGCGGTTCCAGAACTACGAGACCATCGCCGGCGGCACCGGCGCGGGGCCGGGCTTCAATGGGGCAAGCGCGGTCCACAGCCACATGACCAATACCCTGATGACCGACCCCGAGGTGCTCGAAAGCCGCTTCCCGGTTCGGGTGGAGCGGTTCTCCGTCCGCTCCCACTCAGGCGGGGCCGGGCGCTGGCGCGGCGGCGACGGGCTCGTCCGCCGCCTGCGCTTCCTGGAGGACGTGACGGTCACGACGCTCTGCTCGCACCGGGTCACGGCGCCCTTCGGCGGGGACGGCGGCGCCTCCGGCGCGATCGGCATCAATCGCGTGATCCGCGCCGGCGGCAGCACTGAGATCCGGCCCGGAAACGCGCAGACAGAGCTCGCCGCAGGCGACGCCTTCGAAATGGAGACGCCGGGCGGCGGCGGTTGGGGCACCGGCGACGACAACTGATCGCCGACGTCACCGCCCGGGCCCTCATCGCTCTCAATGCGAAACGGGCCACAGGACAGAGGCGTCAGGGAAAGATCTTCATTGTCTCCCGTATCCCGGGGGTCCGGGGGCAGCGCCCCCGGCCGGTCGCCGCGCGTCCTGCGCGGCGAAACCGGCTCAGCCGATGATCTCGAACTTCAGAACATCCACCAGCCCCCGGTCGGTGATCTTCAGCGACGGGATCACGGGCAATGCCAGGAACGCCAGTTGCAGGAACGGCTCTTCAAGTGTGACGCCCAGGCTCCTGGCCGCGGCCCGAAGCGCGACCAGGTCGTCGCGAACCGTCTCGAACGGCTTCAGAGACATCAGGCCCGCCACCGGCAGCGCCAGTTCGGCCAGCACATCTCCGCCGCGCACCACGACGAACCCGCCCTCGATCTCCGACAGCCGGTTCGCCGCAAGCGCCATGTCGGCATAATCGACCCCGACGCAGGCAATGTTGTGGTGGTCATGGCAGACGGTCCCCGCGATCGCGCCCGAACGCATGCCGAAGCCCTTCACGAAGCCCGTCGCCATGTTCCCGTTCCTGCCGTGCCGCTCGACCACGGCGATGCGGATCAGGTCGCGGGCGGGGTCCGGACGCTTGTCGCCATCCTCAATGGGGATCGTCTCGTGCAGGTGATCCGTCAGGATCTGGCCCTCGCGAATGCCGATCACATCGGTCTCTTCCCGGTTGCCCGTGCTGCGGAAATCCTCCGGCGCCAGCGTTGGCGCCGAGACCGAGTGCCGCCCGATCGGCGCGATCTCTTCGCGCGCGGCAAAGGCCTCGGGTCCCACGACGATCCCGCCGCAGAGCACCATTTCTACCTCGCAGGCCTCCAGCGATCTGATGGCGACGATATCCGCGCGCCGCCCGGGCGCCACCAGCCCGCGATCGGTCAGCCCGAAAGCCTCCGCCCCCGACAGCGACGCGGCGCGATAGGCGGCCAGCACCGGCGTCCCGAGCGCGATCAGCGTGCGGATCATGTAGTCGAGATGCCCGTGCTCGTGGATATCAAGCGGGTTCCGGTCGTCCGTGCACAGGCACATGTAGGGCGCGGTCCGCTCTGTCAGCAGCGGCTGCAACGCATGCATGTCCTTCGACACCGACCCCTCGCGGATCAGCACCCGCATGCCCTTGTGAAGCTTCTCGCGGGCCTCGGCCATTGAGGTGGCCTCGTGCTCGGTCCGGATCCCGGCGGCGGCATAGGCATTGAGGTCCTTGCCCGACAACAGCGGGCAATGGCCGTCGACATGCCCGCCCTCGAACAGCCGCAGCTTGTCCATGCAGGCCCCGTCGCGATGGATCACGCCGGGATAATTCATGAATTCCGCCAGCCCGATGCCCGAGGGATGGCCGCGCAGTCCGGCCAGATCGGCGGCCAGGATCTCCGCCCCCGCGGTCTCCATGTGCGACGACGGCACGCAAGAGCTCAGCTGCACGCGGATATCCATCACTGTCCGCTCGCTTGCCGTCTGAAAATACCGGATTCCGTCGACGCCGACCACGTTCGCGATCTCGTGCGGATCGCAGATCGCCGTCGTGACCCCGCGCGGCGCCACGCAGCGGTCGAATTCGAACGGGGTCACCAGAGAGCTTTCGATGTGCAGATGCGTGTCGATGAACCCGGGCACCAGGGTCAGGCCGCTGACGTCGATCACCTCGACCCCGTCATAGGCCTCGCCGATCCCCACGATCGTATCGCCGCAGATCGCCACGTCGCCCGGCACCAGGTCGCCGGTCACAAGGTCAAGGACCTGACCCCCGCGCAGCACCAGGTCGGCGGGCTCATCCCCGCGCCCCTGCGCGATCCGTTTTTCCAGCGGTGCCATGCGCCCTCCTGTGCTTGCCTGTCCGGTCAGATGACCCCAGACTGCGCCCTACGTCCAGAGCGCGGGGATCGGAGCCATGGCCGAGACAGTCTTTGCCACCGGCCGCTGCGCCTGCGGCGCGGCCCGCTATACGCTCAACCGCCCGCCGATGATCGTCCATTGCTGCCACTGCCGGCAATGCCAGCGCGAGGCCGGGGCGAGCTTTGCCCTGAACGCATTGATCGAGCGCACCGAAATCGACCTCGCCGGGGATACGACGAGCTTTGCCCGGCCGACCGGCTCGGGCACCGGATTGGACGCGACAGGCTGCCCGCTTTGTGGCACCATTCTCTGGAACGTCTACCATGCCTCGGGCGAGGCCTTCGTCTGGGTCAAGGTCGGGACGCTGGACAACCCCGACCTCTGCCCGCCGTCCGTTCACATCTTTACCGCGACCCGCCAGCCCTGGGTCCTGCTCGACGACGGTGTCCCGGCCTTTGAGGGCTTCTATCCCCCCGGCACGGTCTGGACCGATGCCGCCCGCGCCCGGCGCAGAACTGCCCGGAAGGGCTAGGTGTTGACATCGCAACTCATGAACCTACGATCCCGAAGGCGAAGGGCCGTATCATGGGGCCGTTCGCCGCGACGGCGCCTTGCACCCGGGCGCGGCACAGTTTGAGAGGAGACACCGTGAAACCCATCCTGCACGCGTGTATCGCGGCGGTCCTTGCCGTGGCAACCACCTCGGGCATTGCCCGGGCGGACGAGATCAAGGTCGGCGTAATCGTCCCGGCCTCGGGGCCCTTCGCCACCTACGGCAAACAATTCTCCGAGGCGATCGCGGCCTACCAGGAGATCAACGGGACCACCGTCGGAGATCACACGATCGAGTTCATCTATCGCGATTCCGGTGGCCCGAATCCCGACCAGGCACGCGCCCTCGCGCAAGAGCTGATCATTCGCGAGCAGGTCGATTATCTCGGCGGTTTCGTCTTCACCCCCAATGCGCTCGCCGTCGCCCAGCTTATCGAGCAATCGCAGACGCCGACGGTGATCTTCAACGCGGCGACCTCGATCATCACCGAGGAATCGGATTTCTTCGTCCGGCCTTCGTTCACCCTGTGGCAGGTCTCAGCGCCGATGGCGGAATGGGCGCTGGCCAACGGTATCACCACGGTCGTGACCGCCGTCTCGGACTATGGCCCCGGGATCGACGCGGAGACCGGCTTCACCGCCGCGTTCGAGGCCGGCGGCGGCACCATCGCCGACTCGATCCGGATGCCCCTCGCGACCACCGATTTCGCGCCGTTCATGCAGCGGGTCCGTGACGAGGCGCCCGACGCGGTCTTTGCCTTTCTGCCGGTGGGGCCGACCACATTCGGCTTCGTGAAAGCCTATAACGAGAACGATCTGCGCGGTGCGGGCATCGAGTTCCTCGGCACCGGGGAAACCGACGAGACGACGCTCGAGGCGCTGGGCGATGCGGCGCTGGGCCTGACCACGGCCTATCACTACTCCTCTGCCCATGAGAGCCCCGAGAACGCGTTGTTCCTGTCAACGCTGGCCCGGCTCTACCCGGACGCGGTGGCGAACTTCGCCTCGGTCCAGGCCTATGACGGGGCCCATGTCATCTATGAGATGGTCCGCGCGGCCGGCACCGACGGCCCCGCCGCGATCGAGGCCGTCAAGGGCATGAGCTGGATGAGCCCGCGCGGTCCCGTCACCATCGACCCCGACACCCGGCACGTCACGCAGAACGTCTATATCCGCGTGGTCGACAAGGATGAGGCGGGAAACCTGATCAACCGCGAGTTCGAGACGGTCGAGCAGGTGCCCGACCTCGGGCTGGTCAACGACTACTGACCGGCCGCCGCGCCAGCCGGGCCGGGCGGAAGACCTCCGCCCGCCCGACGCACCACTGACCGGATAGGGTGCATGGGCACAATCCTCAACATCCTCGTGGACGGCGTCGCCTACGGGATGATCCTGTTCATGATCTCGGTGGGCCTGTCGGTGACGATGGGCCTGATGCGGGTCATCAACCTGGCCCATGGCGGCTTCGCGATGCTGGGCGGGGCCTTCGTGCATTATTTCGGCGCGGTCCTGGGCCTGCCCTTTGTGGCCGCCGCGGCGGTCGCGATTGCGCTGGTGGTGCTGCTGTCGGTGCCGATGGAGCGGGTGCTCTACCGATCCATCTACCGCATGGGAGAGCTGCAGCAGGTGCTGGCCACGATCGGCATCACCTTCCTGATGATCGCGAGCGTGAACCTCTGGCTCGGCTCGTCCCTGCTGCCGATCCGACTGCCCGACAGCTGGACGGGAATCGTCGACCTCGGGTTCCGATCCTTGCCGATGCACCGCCTGATCGTGATCTGCGTTGGCCTCGCGATCATGGCGGCGCTCTATCTTCTGGTGGAGGGCACACGCTTCGGCATCCGCCTTCGGGCGGCCGTCGACAACCGGGCGACGGCCTCGGCGCTGGGGATCGACACGGGCCGGGTCTTTGCGCTGACCTTCGGCCTGGGCGCGGGGCTCGCGGCGCTCGGCGGGATCCTCGGGGCGGAGCTGCTGCCGATCGACGCCTATTACCCCCTGCGTTACATGGTCCTCTTTCTGATCGTGGTGGCCGTCGGCGGCATGGGCTCCATCGCGGGCAGTTTCCTGGCCGCGCTGGCGCTGGGCATCCTGCAACAGGCCGTCCTGTACCTGGTGCCCGATTTCGGCACGATCTTCTTTTTCTGCTGCGTGATCGCCCTGCTGGCCCTGCGGCCGCAGGGCCTGTCGGGGAGGGTGTGAGATGAGCCCGAACCCACGCCGACTGGTCCCGGACCTGGTGATCCTCGCCGCGGCCGTGGGGCTTTTCTTCGTCTTCCCCTACGATCTGGCGTTCCTCACACGCATCCTGATCATGGTCGTCTTCGTCCTCTCGCTGGATCTCGTCCTCGGCTACGCTGGTATCGCGACGCTGGGCCATGCCGCGATGTACGGCACCGGCGCCTATGCCGCCGGGCTGTTTGCCATCCATGTCTCGGCCGACCCCCTACTCGGGCTTGCCGCCGGGGCCGTCGCGGGGGCGGCCATCGCCGCGGTCTCGGGCCTGATCATGATGCGGGCGCATGGGTTGACCCTGTTGATGCTGTCGATCGCCGTAGCCCAGGTCCTGCAGGAGGTCGCCAACAAGGCGCGACCGGTGACCGGCGGGGCCGACGGGCTGCGCGGCATCCGGATGGAGCCCGTCCTCGGCATATGGGAATTCGATTTCATCGGGCGCACGGGCTATTGGTATGCCTTCACGGTGATGGCGCTGGTGCTGGTCATGCTGAAGGTCGTGGTCGCCTCGCCCTTCGGGCTTTCGGCCCGGGGCATCCACGAAAGTCCCGCCCGGATGCGGGCCATCGGAACGCCGGTTTATGCCCGGCTTGTGGCGATCTATACGCTCGCGGGCGGGATCGCGGGCGTCGCGGGGGCGCTGGCCGCGCAGGTCACCTCGCTGGTCAGCCTCGAGGTCTACAGCTTCGAGCATTCCGCCGAGGCCGTCATCATGCTGGTTCTGGGCGGGACCGGCAGGCTCTACGGGGCGGTGCTGGGCGTCGCTCTGTTCATGACGGTCGAGCATCTTGCGGCCGCGGTGGACCCGTTCAACTGGCTGTTCATCATCGGGGCGCTGGTGCTTGGCGTGGTGTTCTTCGTGCCGGCGGGGCTGATGGGTGTGCCGGGGGCGCTGGCCCGTCTGGGGCGCGGAAGATGAGCGGTCTCGAAGTCAACGGTCTGAACAAGAGCTTCGGGGGGCTGACCGTGTGCAAGGATGTGACGTTCGAGCTCGGGCCCGGCGACCGAAAGGCCCTGATAGGGCCCAACGGCGCGGGCAAGACCACGCTGGCCAACCTCATCACCGGCATCGCGCCGCCAAGCAGCGGGACGATCCGGCTGGACGGCCGCGACCTGCGCGGCCTGCGCGAGCCGCAGCGGGTGCGGGCCGGTATCGCCAAGACCTTCCAGATCACAACCCTGTTCAAGCGACTGACCGTGCGCGAGAACATCCGCCTCGGCGTGTCGGAGCGCAAACGGCAGGGGCTGAAGCTTCTTCGCAGGGCAGATGGCGACAGGGCCACCGAGGCCGAGGTCGCCGAGCTGATGCATCAGTTCCGCCTGACGCGGCACGCCGATACCACGGTCGAAAACCTCGCCTACGGTCAGCAGCGCCTGATAGAGATGGCGCTGACCCTCGCGCTGCATCCCCGGATCCTGATCCTGGATGAGCCGGCGGCCGGGGTCCCGACCTCGGAAAACCACCTGATCGTCGAGGCGATAGAGCGTTTGCCCAAGGACCTTGCCGTGCTGATCATCGAGCATGACATGCAGCTTGTCTTCAAGGTGGCGCGGTCGATCATCGTCCTGGTGAATGGCGCGATCCTGACCGAGGGCACTCCGCGAGAGATCTCCCGCGACCGGCAGGTCCGCGACCTCTATCTCGGGGCCGGACATGGCTGAGATGCTGAGCCTCGGCGGCGTCACGGCCGGCTACGGCGAGACCCGCGTGCTGGAGGATCTGACCCTGTCGTTCGCCGAGGGCGAGCGGCTGGCGATCATCGGGCGCAACGGCATGGGCAAGACCACGACGCTGGCCACGATGATGGGGCTGACCCGGCTGCATTCCGGGGCCGTGCGGCTACGGGGGGCCGATATCTCGCGCCTGCCGCCGCATCGGCGCCAGGCATCGGGGCTTGGCATCGTGCCCCAGACCCGGGACATCTTTCCCTCCCTCTCGGTCGAAGAGAACCTGCTGGCCGGACAGACCCGGGGCGGCGGCACGCTGGCCGAGGCCTATGCCCTCTTTCCCCGCCTCAGGGAGCGTCGCCGAAACGGGGGCGCCCTGTTGTCAGGAGGCGAGCAGCAGATGCTGGCCATCGCCCGCACGCTGATGGGCCGGCCCGAGGTCCTGCTGCTGGACGAACCGCTGGAGGGCCTCGCGCCGGTGATCTGCCAGATGCTGATGGATGTGTTCGAACGTCTCTCCGCCGAGGGTCGCACCATAGTGCTGGTCGAGCAGCATGCCGAACTGGCGCTGCGGTTCGCCGACCGGGCCGTCATCCTCGATACCGGGCGGATCGTGCACGAAGGTCGGGCCGCCGACGTGCTGGCCGATC
Organism: Roseisalinus antarcticus; assembly: GCF_900172355.1. GTDB lineage: Bacteria > Pseudomonadota > Alphaproteobacteria > Rhodobacterales > Rhodobacteraceae > Oceanicola > Oceanicola antarcticus_A. Next base: position 45,819 of record NZ_FWFZ01000026.1, read on the forward strand.
CGGCGCTGCTCGACCGTCATGTCGGGGTCGGTCTCGACGTCTGAATCGAAAGGAAGATCATGGAGATGCAGGATGGTCATGCCGCCATCGACCCGCCGGACGGCGTGCCTGTCTGGGATGTCGACCCCTACGCCGAGGCTACGCTGGCCGCGCCCGAACCGTTCTACGAAGCCCTCCGCGCCAGATCGCCCTTTGCCTATCTCGCGCACTACCGGATGTTGGTCTGCGGCGGCTATGACGTCACCCGAGAGGTCTTCTCCGATCACGATCGCTTCGTGTCCTCCCGGGGCGTCGGGCTCCAGGATTTCGACCTGGAGGACCCGTGGCGCCCCCCGTCCATCGTGCTCGAGGTCGATCCCCCCTATCACACCCGGACCCGCCGGGTGATCACCCGCGCCCTGTCGCCCAGCGCGGTGCGCGAGATGACCGAAATGTTCCGGACCGAGGCCGAGCGGCTGGTGGACCGTCTGCTGGAGACAGGCCGCTTCGACGCGGTGGCCGATTGTGCCGAGATCTATCCGACCACGGTCTTTCCCAGGGCCGTCGGCCTGCGCCAGACCGACCCGCGCCGGTTGGTGGACTACGGCGCCATGGTCTTCAACGCGCTCGGCCCGGACAATGCGCTGCGCCGCGCGGCCATGGCCAAGGGGCCGGACATCGTGCCCTGGATCACCGCCCGTTGCGCCCGCGACGAATTGATCCCGGGCGGCTTCGGCGCGACCATTTTCGAGGCTGCCGCCAAAGAGGAGATCACCCCCGAAGAGGCCGGCATGCTCGTGCGGTCGCTGTTGTCCGCCGGGGTCGACACGACCGTGACCGGCATCGGCAACGCGCTGTGGTGCCTTGCGACCACGCCAGGTGCGCTGGAGGCGCTGAAGGCCGACCCGAAGCTTGTGCGCCCATGCATCGAGGAGGTTCTGCGCCGCACCTCGCCGGTCCATGGCTTCTGCCGCACGGCGGGGCGCGACACCGAGGTCGCGGGCGTGCAGATCGTGGCGGGAACCAAGATCCTGTGCTCGCTCGGCGCGGCCAACCTCGACCCCGAGCGCTGGGGCGCGGATGCCGGTGACTTCGTGGTGCACAGGCGGCCCGTCGGGCACCTCGCCTTCGGCGTGGGCGTGCACAATTGCGTGGGCCAGACCGTGGCGCGGGCCGAGCTTGACGCTTTCCTGACCGCCTTTGCCGCCCGGGTGGACGTGCTGGAGCTGGACGGGGCCCCCGTCTGGCGGCCCAACAATGCGATCCGTGCGCTGGCCACGTTGCCCGTCCGGATCGCGCCCCGCCGCCGGGCCTAGGCGGCGGATGTCGGGGGCATACGGTTGCAAGGAAAGGGGCCGTCCGGCCAGGCGGCTTGGCAAGTCATATGTGGAAGGCATCGCGCTCGCATTCTGCGTCAGGATCGTGGCTCCTGACGCTTCTTGCACGGCGCCGGTAAAGGTTGGGTAAAGCGAACCGCGACCGGCCCGGACCTGCTATTCGGCTGCCTTCCGGCTGTCACAACCGTCGCAAATCGACGTCCAGGCATCGTATTGGGACAGGAACACCTTGCCTGACAGCGCATCCAGGAAATGGGAGCGCTTGAGGCGGTCCATCACCGGGCCCTTGACCTCGGACAGGTGCAGCCGGATCCCCTGGTCGGCCAGCCGCGCGTTGATCGCCTCGAGGCTTTCGAGCGCCGACAGGTCGATATTGTTGACCGCCGAACACATCAGCACCACTTCGCGCAGCTTCGCGTTGGTGGCGAGACGATCGAGGATCAGGTCCTCGAGAAACCGTGCATTCGCGAACCACAGCGCCTCGTCGATACGCAGTGTCAGCACCTCGGGGTGCAGGTCGACCTCGTGTCGCTTGAGGTTGCGAAAATGCTGGGTGCCGGGGACAAGCCCGACCTCGGCCACATGGGGCCGGGCGCTGCGCCACAGGTGCAGGGCGATGGACAGGATCACGCCCGAGGACACGCCGGTTTCCACCCCGAAGCCCAGGGTGAGGGCGATGGTCGCCGCGACCGCTGCAAAATCGGCGCGGTTGTAGGTCCAGGCGGTCCGCAGGATCTTGAAGTCGACGAGCGACAGCACGGCCACGATGATCGTCGCGGCCAGTGTCGCCTTCGGCAAGAAGAAGACCAGCGGCGTCAGCGCAAGCGCGGCGATGGCCAGGCCGATCGCGGTGAACGCGCCGGCTGCCGGCGTCTCGGCGCCCGCGTCGAAGTTGACGACCGACCGGGCAAAGCCGCCCGTGACCGGATAACCGCCGGTGAAGGCCGCGCCGATGTTGGCCGCGCCCAGCCCGATCAGCTCCTGGTCGGGGTCGATGCGCTGGCGCTTCTTCGCGGCCAGCGTCTGCGCGACCGAGATCGATTCGACGAAACCGATGACCGAGATCAGCAGCGCCGGCACCGCCAGCGCCGACAGCAACTCGAACGACAGCGGCGGCAGGGTGAGGGGCGGCAGGCTTTGCGGCACGGCGCCGACGATGGAGACACCCCTGTCCTGAAGCCCCAGCAGCGCCACAAGCGCGGTGGTGACGACGACGGCCAGCACCGGGCCGGCCTTGGTGGCGATGCCGGCCGCGCCCTGCGACAGGCCGAACCGGATCAGCAGCGGCTTCAGCCCCTTGCGCACCCAGAACAGGAACGCGGTGGCCGAGACGCCGATGACGAGGGTCGGCAGGCTGGTTTCGGGCAGGTGGGTCCAGAGGCCGTGCAGCATCTCGGGCAGGGTGTGACCGGAAGCCTCGACGCCGAGGATATGCTTCAGCTGGCTGGTCGCGATCAGAATGCCGGAGGCGGTGATGAAGCCGGCGATGACCGGATGGCTGAGGAAGTTCGCGATGAATCCAAGCCGCAGCAGCCCCAGCGCAAGCAGCATCGCGCCCGACAGAAGCGCCAGAGTCAGCGCGGCGGCGGCATAGCCGATGGTCCCGGCCTCGGCGACCTGGCCGATCGCGGCGGCCGTCATCAGCGACACGACCGCCACCGGTCCGACCGCCAAGGCGCGCGACGTGCCGAAGACCGCGTAGGCGAGGATCGGGACGATCGAGGCATAGAGCCCCGCCTCGGGCGGCAAGCCGGCCAGCAGGGCATAGGCCAGCGACTGCGGAATAAGCATGATCGTCACGATCACCGCCGCGATCATGTCCGCGCCGAAGGCGGCCCTGTCATAGCGGCGGCCCCAGTCGAGAATGGGCAGGTATCTTGTGATGCTGTTCGCCATCTGAGTCTTTCCGGCTTTGCGGGAGAGGTCCCGAGTCGCTGATACATTTAGATTATGAAATGTGTTATGACCAGCCCCCTCCGGCGGAAACATTCATCAGGTTGGATGTTTGCCGTCCGGTCGGGAACCCCGGTGGCGAGGACGAAGGTTGAACGGGTGACCCGCTCCAGGCCCTAGGCTCAGGACCCATTAAACGGGTTGAGGCTGCGCGGTCTGCGTGATTCATCGTCCCCGAACCAAAGGGGGCATGATGAGCGATCTGTATTGGCTGAGCGAGGCTCAGATGGCGCGGCTGAGGCCCTATTTTCCGAAGAGCCAT
>NZ_FWFZ01000015.1 GCF_900172355.1 Roseisalinus antarcticus
GATGTTCCGCGCGCTGCTGCGCCAGCGCCGCGACCCCGAATACTACATCCGCAAGGAACTGCCCCCCACCGCGAAACCCTACCGCGAGGAGTTCCACGACCTTCACATCGCAAGACCGGGAGTATGAGGCGGGCGCGACGGCCGCACGTCGCCCCGGGCACAGCCCGCGCCCGAGCGCCACCCGCGGCCCGCCGCACCGTCCGTATCGGCGCAAGGACGGCCCGACCGCCGGGCAAGCGCGGGATTCCGCCCGCGCCGCCCGGCCGCAAGCGACCCTAGGCCGCCTCGAACCGGATCGGTTGCGCCCCTTTCCAGAGCACGAGGTTGCCCAGCTCCATCAGGTTTTCCTGCCCGCTGGTCACGGTGATGAAGTGGTTCCCCGCCAGCTGGCCCATCTTGGACGAAAAATCGACGCCGCCGTAGGCCAGCAGGATCTCGGTCTCGCTGATGCCGCCGGGATAGAGGATGAAATGGCCGGGCGCGGGATGGCTCGTGTGGTTCTCGTAGCCGAGGCCGAAATCGGTATCGCCCAGCGGGATCCAGACGCCCTCGCCGCTCCAGCGGACATGGACCAGCTGTCCTTCATAAGGCAGCAGGGCCGCGAAGGCGGCGGTGGTCTTGGGCGCGGCCTCGGTCTCGAGCTTGGCGTCGAAGCTGAACGGCCCCGCGGTGATCTTGAGCGTCGTCATGTCGTCATCCTTCAGTCATTGAAATCTGTCCATGGAAAAGGCGCCCAGGTCCTGCCTGGCGCGCCCGGTCATGGCGATGGTCACGGCCTCCCGGCCCATGAGAGGGCCAAGCGTATAGCCATTCGCCGTCGCCGCAACCGTCACGCCGGGATGCCCCGGCAAGGGTCCTATCAGCGGGGCGCCGTCGATGTCGATGTTCATCGCGGCCCAGCTGCGCAGCACGGACAGGCCACCCAGCGCGGGCACCGTATGGGCCGCGACCCAGGCGTTGCCTTCCAGGCTTTCCGGCAACACCAGCGGCTGGCCCGAGGGGCCGGTGACCGCGGGCCAGGCGCCGCCGATCAGGACCGTTCCCGCATCGGTCTGTTTCATCGTCAGGTGGCGGTCGGCATGGGCGATCAGGCAGGGCACCAGGGGCGGACCGGGCTCGGTCACGACCATTTGCAGCGGTGCGCCCCGCACCGGGATCTCCGCGCCCAGCAACCGCGCGATGCGGGCCGACCAGCCCCCCGCCGCGATCAGCACCCGGCGGGCCCGGACCCGGCCCCGGGGCGTGTCGATCACATAGCCATCGCCCTCGGCCGCGATGCCGGTCACGTCGGTCTGTTCCTCCAGCCGCGCCCCCTGGGCCATCGCCGCCCGGGCGAGCGCCTGCGTCGCCGCGAGCGGGTTGATCTTGCCCTCGCCGGCGCACCAGGCCCCGGCCACCACCCGGTCCGAGATCGCCGGGACGATCTGCCGGATCCGGTCGGCGCCGATCACCTCGGAGGCGATCCCCATCCGGGCCTCCGCCGCGCATTTGCCCTCGAGGAAGGCGATCTGGGCCTCGGTCTCGGCCACCATCAGCCCGCCGGTCACGCGCATCTCGAAATCGGCGCCGGTCTCGGCCTGCAGGTCACGCCAGAGCGCGATCGATTCCTTCTGCAGCGGCAGGGTCCGCAATTGCGGGGAACCGCCGGCGACCGCCTTGGCGCCGAAGTCCCACGACAATAGCTGCAGGTGAAGGCTGCCGGCGTTGCCGCCCGACGCCTCGCCGTTGACACGGCCGCGGTCGAGGCAGAGCACATCCACCCCCTGTCGCGCGGCAAAGAGCGCCGCCGAAATGCCCGTGACCCCGCCGCCGATCACCACGAGCTCCGCCTCGGGGCGCGCGATCGGCGCCACGGGGGGCCGCGCGGGCCGGGCCGAGGGGGCGCTTTCGCGGTGCCCGCCCCATTCCGGCTTTTCCCGCGCGAGATGGCCCAGGGGGACCGGCCGCGCGGGGATCTGCGGGGCGAACAGCGCCTCGGGCGGCTGCGGCGCCCCGGCTTCGGCCAGCATCCGCAGCGCCATCGCGGTGCAATAGCGGCCCTGGCACAGCCCCATCCCCAGTCGCGTCGCCCGTTTCAGCGCCCCCGGATCGCGCAGCCCCGAAGCGATGGCACCGCGTAGGGTGGCCGCGTCGACCTCTTCGCAGCGGCAGACGATGGTGTCGTCCTCGGGCAGGGCCCGTAGCGGCGCGGCGAAGAGCCCCCGCAGGCCACGCTGAAAGGCGCGAGCGCGGCGGGCGGCGGCGCGGGCGGTGGCGGTGGCGCGGCTCGGGACGGGAACGCCGAGGTGGGCCAGAACCCGCGCCGCGGCCAGCCTGCCCTGCGCTTCGGCCAGCGCGGCGCCGCCCAGCCCGCCCGCGTCGCCCGCGATCCAGAGGCCCGGCACCGGCGTGGCGCCGTCGCCGTCGCGTTCGGGCACCACGAGGCCGGTGCCCGGGTCGGCCGAGACCGGCACGCCAAGCAGCCGCGCAAGCTCCGCCTGCGGGGCGAAGCCATCCCCGAGGCAGAGCGTCCGCGCCGCGATCTTCCGGGTGCCGGCGCCGCCCACGCGCCGCAGACGGGCGCCCGTGGCGCGGCCGTCGCCCAGCACGTGGTCCACCTCCCAGCCGGTCAGAACCGGGACGCCGGCCCGCAGCAGCGCCGCGCGATACCCCAGCCCGTCCCGAACCAGCCCCGGATCGCTCGCCAACATCCGCGCCAGTGCGCCCGGCGCCCGCATCCGACCGCGTTCGGCCACGGCGACCACCTCGCCGCCCGCGCGGATCAGCTCCACGGCGAGCTGCAGGCCAAGCGGGCCGTTCCCGGCGATCAGCACCGGGCCGGGCGGCACCGCACCATAGCGCCGTACCAGGGTCTGCCCCGCGCCGATGGTCAGCACGCCGGGCAGGGTCCAGCCCGGCACGATGGCGGGCCGCTCTGCCGCACCGGTGGCGAGGATCACCGCCCGTGCGGTCACCTGTGCGCCGCCCGCAGCGCCATCGCTGCGCAGGGCGAAGCCGTTGTCGCCGGCGCGGGCGTACCAGACGGTCTGCCCGGTCAGGATCTCGGCGCCACTGTCGGCCGCGCGGCGCCGCAGGCCGGTGCCGCGGCGGTGCTGGCCGTCGGGCGGGACCACGCCGCGAAACCCCGTGCTGCGCGGCTTGAAATATTGCCCGCCGGTCTCGCCCCGTTCATCCAGAACCGCGACCGAGAGCCCCCCCGCCCGCGCCAGGATCGCAGCGTTGAGCCCGGCGGGACCGGCACCGACGATGGCCAGGTCGACCGCCAGCACGCGGGGCGCGGGCGGCGTCCGCGTGGCGCGGGGGGGCGCTCCGCCCAGCGCGGGCTGGGCCACCGCATCCATGCCCTCGGTCACTTCGGTCATGCAGGCCCGGCGGGAGCGGATGCCGTCGATCGTCACAAGGCAGTCGTGGCAGACCCCCATGCCGCAGAACACGCCGCGGCCCGCCCCGCTGCGCCGCGCCCCCAGCCCGGACACCCCCGCGGCAGCCAGCGCCGCGGCGACGCTGTCGCCCGGCGCGGCCGCCATTGGCTCTCCGTTCCAGAGGAAGGTCGGCATGGTCCCGGCGTCCTACCCGTAGGCCACACCGGCGCTGTCGAGCGCGGCCCGGACCTTGGCCCAATCCTCGGCCGGCAGCGGCAGGCGCGGCGACCGCGGATCGCCCATGGCAAAACCCATCAGCGTCAGCGCCGCCTTCGAGGCCGAGACATAGCGGTGCCCGCCGACCAGCCGCACGACCTCGAGGATCTGGCGGTAGATCGCCCGCCCTGCGTCGAGGTCCTTGCGGTCCGCCGTCACGGTGAAGAGATCCGCCGAGAGACGGGGCAGGATGTTGGAGCCGACGGCCACCCAGCCGTCCGCCCCCTCGCAGAAGCTCTCGAAGCCCATGATGCCGCCGAAGACGGTCATCCGGTCCCCGCAGAGGTCGATGATGTCGCGCACGCGGGTCACGTCCATCGTCGATTCCTTGATGTAGTCGACGCCCGGGATCTCTGACAGCCGGGCGACGATGGGCGGCGTCAGGTCAACGTTCGCCGTGGCCGGGTTGTTGTAGATCATGATCGGCAGGTCGGTCGCAGCGGCGATGCGGCTGTAATGGGCGACCAGCTCGTCCTCGGTGGGTGTCGAATAGAACGGCGGGATGATCATCACCCCGTCGGCGCCGAGCTCCTGCGCCATGTGGCAATTGTCGATCACGTCCTCGGTCCGTTCGGCGCCCGCCCCGACCAGCACCGGCACCCGGCCCGCGGTCGCGTCGATCACCGATTTTGCCACCGCGCGACGCTCCTCGGCGGTCAGCGACAGGAATTCGCCGGTGGAGCCCAGCGGGATCAGACCGTGGATTCCCTCGGTGACCTGCCAGTCTGTGAACCGCGCCTGGGTATCCAGATCAAGCGCTCCGTCATCGTCGAAGGCGGTGACCATCACCGTGTATGTCCCGCGGAAGCGCTGTGTCATGCTGGTCTCTCCAATAGTGTCAGGTATCGCAACGGGGTGTCCCGCAGGAGCGCCCGGATCAGGTCTTCCGCAAATCCCGCCCGTGCCATCAGGGGGCGCATGTTGCGCAGGATGTGGCCATAGCCGTGCCCGCCCCAGCGCCGCATCCGGGTCTTGGTGCAGATGTCCTGCGAGACCAGAAGCTGATCTGCATGCCCGTGCGCCGCGAACCCGCCGATAAGGCGCAGACGGCCGAGGTCGGTCGGCAGCTCGACCTCGCCCATCCAGTAATGCGATTGCTCGATGCCGAAGAAATCCCACTCGACCGCAGCACCGCGGTCCAGCAGCGCCTGGATGCCGGTGCCGTCGGGATGGGTGCGGTCCATGTGGCACAGGATCACGCGCGAAAGGTCCGCGCCGGCCCCATCTAGGATGTCGAGGATCTGGCCGCAGGCGGCCGCATCGCGGCCCGGATGAACACTGATCGCGGCCCCCGTCGCCTGCTGGGCCCGGGCGGCGGCGATCAGGGCGCGGTGCTCGACCGGGGCCAGCGGCCAGGAACAGCCGATCTCTCCGATCAGGCCGGCGCGGACCTCCGTGCCGTCGAGCCCTTCGGTCACTTCGGCGATGAACCGGGCGGCCAGGGCGTCGGCGTCCATCGCCGCGGTCGCCGGATCGAGGAACGGCGCGGTATAGATCCCGGCAGCCGCGACCACGTGAACCCCGCTCTCGCGTGAGATCCGGGCCAGGCCCTCGGCATCGCGGTGAATACCGGCCACCGACTGGTCGACGATCAGGCTGCCGCCGTCCTCGGCGAAGGCCCGCAGCTCTGCCACGGCCACGTCGGGTTCGGTCTGGTGCGCGTTGGCCGGCGCCTCGTTGGAGCGGTAGTCGATCTGCCAGCGATCCTCGGCCCGGATCGGGGCGCCCCGATCGCCGGTGGCGCCGGGCGGGACGATGTCGAACAGCAGGTGCTCGTGGATCATCGCGTTGCCGATTCGCGCGGCGGGCACGTCGCCGAGGACGGTGCGGACAGATCCCATGCCGGCCTCAATGCGCCAGTATCTTGGAGAGGAACAGCTTGGTATGTTCGCTTTCCGGGTGGTTGAAGAAGGTCTCGGGGGCCGCTTCCTCGACGATATGGCCCTCGTGCATCAACAGCACGCGGTCCGCCGCCGCGCGGGCAAAGCCCATTTCGTGGGTGACCACGATCATCGTCATGCCCTGCCGCGACAGATCCACCATCACGTCGAGCACCTCCGAGATCATCTCGGGGTCGAGCGCCGAGGTCGGCTCGTCGAACAGCATCACCTTGGGCTGCATCGCAAGGGCGCGGGCGATCGCCACGCGCTGTTGCTGTCCGCCGGAAAGCTGCCGGGGATAGGCGTTCTCCTTGTCGGGCAGGCCGACCCGCTTGAGCAGCGTCCGCGCCTCGGCCCGGGCCTCGGCCTTGTTGCGTTTGAGGATCCGCACCGGGGCCAGGGTGATGTTGTCGATCACGCTGATATGGGGAAACAGGTTGAAGTTCTGGAACACCATCCCGAGGTCGCGCTGCTGCCGCGCGACCTGGGCGTCGCCCAGGGGGATGCGCTTTCCGTTCTTCTCGCGAAAGCCCATCAGGTGGCCGGCGGCGTGGATCGTGCCGCCGTCGATGGTCTCCAGCTGGTCGACGCAGCGCAGCAAGGTGCTCTTGCCGCTGCCCGAGCGGCCGCAGATCACCACGACCTCGCCCCGGCGCACGGTCAGCGAGACGTCCTTGAGCACGTGATGGGCCCCGAAGTATTTCTGCACGCCGTCGATCACGACGATCGGCTCGCCCAGGGTCTTGTCGCCGGGACGCGCGTCCGTGGGCGGGGTAAGGTCTTGCGTCGTCATGGGTCTCTCCCTCAGGCCGGCCCGGCTTTCTCGATCGCTTTCGCGAGCTCTTTCTCCGCCTCGGGCGAGACGGCGGCGGCGGGGCCGAACGGCTTTTCGTAATGCGCCTCGATCCGCACCTGGATCGCGCTCCATATGCTGACGAGCAACAGATACCAGAGCGCCGCGACGAGATAGACCTCGAGAACCCGGAACTCGATCTGCGCCAGCATCTGCGCATTGCGCATCAGCTCTTCCATCGAGATCACCGAGGCGAGCGAGGTGGTCTTGAGCATGCCGTTGAACTGGTTGCCCAGCGGCGGAATGATGGTGCGGGTGGCCTGCGGCAGGATCACCAGCCACATCCGTTCGCGCCAGGTCATGCCGACGCTGCGGGCGGCGTCGTTCTGGCCCTTGTCCACCGACATGATGCCGGCGCGGATGATCTCGGCCAGATACGCGCCCTCGTTGAGCGCGAGGCCCAGGATCGCGCTTTCGATCACGTTGAGTCGGATCCCGAGCTGCGGCAGGCCGGTGTAGATGATCACCAGCTGGATCAGGATCGGCGTGCCGCGAAACAGCCAGATGTAGAACTCCGCGATCCAGCGCAGGGCCCTGTTGCCGTACATCTTCATCATCGCGGCGATGACCCCGAGGCCGAGGCCCAGAACCATGGACACCACGGAGAGCCAGATGGTCGTCCAGGCGCCTTCGACCATCAGGCCGTTGGTCAGGTATTCAAAGAAGTAGCTCCAGCTCCAGTTCACATCCGGCTCCTGCTCTGGGGTATGTCACACGGATTGACCGGGCACGTCCGCGGGAGCCGGACGTGCCCGGAGACCGCCCCGCTCGCCCGTTTCGCTGCGCGATCGGGGCAAGGGGTCGGGGCGATTTGGACGGGCCTATTCGGGCGAGTAGTAGACCTCGATCTGGCCGTCGTACTCGTCCCAGTACTGGATCTGCGTGGCGCCGTAGGCGCTCATCATCTCGTCGTAGGTGCCGTCGGCCACCATGTCGCGCAGGACCTGGGCCACGGCTTCGGCCAGGACCTCGCCGGTTTCGCCGTCAAAGCCGAACGACGAGGGCAGGCCCGGGTTCAGACCGGAGGCGCCGACATCGAAAGAGCCGCGCTCGGCATAATAGGCCGCCGTCGCATCGGGGCCGAAGACCGCCTTGACCTGGCCCGCGCCCAGCGCCGCGAAGGCCTCGGCGAAGGAGTTGAAGGCCTGGATGCCCATGGGCTCCATGCCCTCGGCGACCTGTTCCTCGTTGATCGTGCGGATCAGGTTGTCGGCGAAACCGGCGATCTCGGTGCCAACGGGCTCACCGGCCAGATCGGCGTAGCCTTCGACCCCCATCGGGTTGCCGCGCTCGACGACGACGGCCAGCGCGTTCACGACATAGGGCACCATGCGCATGATCTTCACGCGGTCGGTGTTATAGTACATCCCGGTGTTGACCATGTCCCAGCGCTGGTTGGCGAGACCGGGGATCTGCACCGCGAAGTCCACGTTCATGTAGACCGGCTCCAGGCACAGGCGGCGGGCGATCTCGTTGCCGAGGTCGGGGTGCAGGCCTTGCAGGTTGCCTTCGGTGTCGATGAACTGCCGCGGCGGGATCGTCGCGTTGATCGACATCGTCAGCTTGCCCGGCTCGACGGTCGGCAGGTCCTCGGGGCAATCCTGCGCCGCGGCAATGCTCCCCGAGACGCTCAATCCGAGCGCGACGGCTGCGAGGGTCAGATTTTTCATGGGTTTTGTCCTCTCCTGTTGGGTCGTGTCGTTTCCTGGGTCGGGTGCGCCGGTCATGATCCGTCGCCGCGGGCGCCGCCGCACCAATCGCGGGCGACGCGGGCGGTGACGGCGACCATCTTGTGAAAGTCGTCGAGGTCGACCCATTCGTCATGGCAGTCGTTCTGGCTGAGATCGCCCCCCAGACAGCCGAGCCCGACGCAGGCAATCCCCGCCTCGATCATCGGGTTGCGAATGTCGCTGGAGGTGTGCATCGGGTTCACGTGGGGCGCGTCGCCGGTGACCGCCCGGACCGCCGCATGGGTCGTCAGGTAAAGCGGATGGTCCTGCGGCACCTCGGCACCGGTCACGCCAGAGCGCCAGGTGACGACGGGCCGGTGGGTGGACAGGAACGGATCGGCATCCGCTGCGGCGGCCACGGCGGCCTCGACCTCGGCGCGGACCTCGTCCATGGTCTCGCCCGGCGGAAAGGACAGCGCGCAGCCCATCTCGCAGGTCTCCACCAGCTTGGAGAACCGCCGCATCTCTCCGCATTTCATGTTCGAGACATGCAGGTTCGTCGCCCGGCCCACGACCGCCTCGATCAGCGGGTGGCGGATCCGCGCGGCCCGCGCCTCGGCCAGAGCCATCAGCGCGTCGCGGATCACCAACGCTTTGTCGAGCGGATTGACCCCGAGATGCGAGAACGCCGTATGCCCCGGCTCTGTCGTGTCCGGCAGGCGGCCCGTCACGGTGATGGCGAATTCCAGCTGGCCGGAGGCGACGGCCTTGATCTCGCGCATGCCCACGCCGCTTTCGGCCGGGTGGAGATAGAGCGAGGCATCGGCCTGCAACCCCTGATGCAGCAGCGCGGCCACCCCGCGGGCGTAGCGCTTGCTGGGCGTCGAAGCAAAGACCGCGCGACCCATCGGCACCGGCGACCGGGCCAGCGCCTCGAGTGCCAGCACGGCGGCGGCGCAGCCCGCGAGGTCGTCGGCGATGCCCCAGCCGTAAAGCCGGCCGTTCTCGACCTCGCCGCCGAAGGGGTCGTGGGTCCAACGCTCGGTGCCCGCGACCGGCTCGCCGTCGGGATGGGCGAACATCAGCAGGCTCGGCAGGTCAGGATCGCCCGGCAATTCGCCGATGATCGCGCGGCGCTGTCCGGTGCTGCCCGCCTCCTGCGAGGCAAACTCGCCGCGCACCGGCACCGTCGCCGGCTCGTAATCCACCGCGCGGACACTGCATCCGCTGTCCGTCAGCCGCGTGGAGATCAGCGCCTGCACGGCCGCCTCGCCCTCGCGTTGCGCCGCGACAAGGTCGCGCAAGAGCGCGGTGGCACGTGCCGCGTCGGTTGACTTTTCGAGCGTCTCGGTCAAATTCTGCCCCATCAAGGTGGATACTACGTGTATACAATTCGTCTCACGGAATACGTTTGGACCGCAAGAGGGATTTGCTTAGCTTACCTTGTGAAATCCGTTTGCGGTGACTAATCATTCCGCGTTGATCGGGTTTTAGGCAGTAATGAGTCTGATGGCCGGGGGCGCGCGGCGATCGTCACGCCAGCGGCCCGCAGACGATACAACATGAAGGGGGCAGTTTTGGATCAGGCCTCACCGCTTATAGACCGACGGACCTGGACGCGTCGGGACGGCCCCCTCTGGCAGATCGCCTATGACACGCTGCTCCGGATGATCCAGCGCCGGGAGCTTCCCGCCCACGTGCCCGTCGTCGAGAACCAGCTTGCCCAGCAACTGGGGATCTCGCGCACGCCGCTGCGGCAGGCTCTGCTGCGGCTCGAGATCGAGGGGCGGCTGCAGAAGACCGTCAACCACTCCTATGTGGTGCGCCGGGTCGAGCTGAAGGAATACCTGCAAAGCCTGCGCGTCCGCCAGTTCCTGGAACCCGAGGCCGCCGCGCTGAGCGCGGGCCGCATCCCGGCCGACCACCTTGCCGCGGCCCATGCGAACCTGCTCGCCGTCAAGGAGACCGAGCCCTACAGCATGCCGCTGCATTGGAAATCGGACGACGAGGTCCACGACCTCTTCATCGAAAATTGCGGCAACGACACCATGGCGGACATCCTGCGCTCCCTGCGGGTCACGACCAACCTCTTCGAGATCGAGCGGCTGTCCGAACGGCTGATCCCGGATTCGCAGCAGCACGAGCGGATCCTCGAGACCCTCGAACAGGCCGATGCCGGCGCGGCCCGCGAGGCGGTGGCCGACCACATCCAGTCGCTGTTCGAATTCGCGGTGCGCACGGTCGCCTGACCGCCGCCGCCGGGCGCCGGGCGCCGGCGAGCCGTCCCGATCGCGCGGCGGGGCACAGGGCCGCCGGCCGTGCCTGAAATTTGTGCGCGTTGACACCCACCCTCCAGCGCCTAAGGTCGGTCGGCGCTCCCAAGGCGCGGGAGGTGACCATGGACGTTTTTCTCAACGCTGTCGCGACGGCCGTGCCGCCCAATGACGTGCACGGCGCCTTCCTCCAGATCGCGCCCCAGTTCCTGAAGGATCCCCGGGAACGCGCGGTGTTCTCACGGATGGCGACCCGCTCGGGGATCGAGCATCGCTATTCCTCGCTCGAACCCTCCGCCGAAGCCGACCGTCACGACGTGGTGGGGTTCTACAAGACCGGGAATTTTCCCTCGACCGGCGCCCGCATGGCCCGCTTCAAGGCCGACGCCATCGTGCTGCTCGACAAGGTCCTCGCGGAGCTGGCAAAGCGCGAGGGCGCCGACTGGGCCGATGGGATAACCCATGTGGTCCTGGCGACCTGCACCGGCTTTGCCGCGCCCTGGATCGACGCGCACCTGGTCAGGGCCCACGGGCTGGCCCCGACCGTGCAGCGCCTGCTGATCGGCTTCATGGGCTGCAATGCCGCGCTCAACGCGTTCGGCACCGCCGGCAACATCGTCACCGCCAACCCCGAGGCGCGGGTCCTGGTGCTCAACATCGAGCTCTGCACCCTGCATTTCCAGGAGGGCACCCCCCTGGCCACGGCCCTGACCTTCATGCTGTTCGCCGACGGCGCGGCCGCCAGCATCGTCAGCGCAGACCCCCACGGCCTGCAATTCGAGCGTTTCGCCTCGCGCATCGCGCCCGACAGCGAAGAGGCGATCAGCTGGCATATCGGCGACAGCGGCTTCGACATGGTGCTGTCGGGCGAGGTGCCGCGGATCGTGGGCGACGTCTCTCCCGCCCATGTCCGGGCGCTGGTGGACGACCCCGACGAGGTCGCGCTCTGGGCGATCCACCCGGGCGGGCGCACCATCCTCGACGCGGTCGAGCGCCATTGCGACCTGCCGCCCGAGGCGCTGGCGGTGTCGCGCGGCGTGCTTCGGGATTTCGGCAACATGTCCTCGGCCACGATCCCCTTCGTGCTGAACCGCATGCTGGAGGAGCCGAGCCAGGGCCGGCTCGGGGTGTCGCTGGGCTTCGGCCCCGGCGTCAGCGTGGAGGGCATGGCGTTCCGGGAGGTCCCGTGACCGGGCTGTCCCCACCCGGCCCGTCCGTGCCCACGCTCTCGCTGCCCGGACGGATCCAGGCAGACGAGCTGATGGACATCGAAGAGGTCACCGACGCCGACCTCGCGCGCTGCCTGCGCGACCTGGAGCGGGTGAACCGCGCGAGCCTCGGCTACCGGCCGACCCTGCGCTGGCTCGATCGCGCGGCGCGGGGGCGGACGCATCTGACGATCCTCGACGTGGGCTTCGGCGGCGGCGACATGCTGCGCCAGGTCGCCCGCTGGGCTCGCCGGCGGCGCAAGACCGTCACCCTGATCGGGCTCGACATCAACCCTGCCGCGGCGCGGGTGGCCGCCGCCGCGACGGACACGGGACTCGGCATCGCCTTCGAGACCGCCGACCTCTTCGACTGGCCCGCCGACCGGCCCGTCGACATCATCCTGAATGCGCTTTTCGCCCATCACCTTGCCGACGCGGACCTGCCGCGCTTCCTGCACTGGATGGAGGAACGGGCCCGCGTCGGCTGGTTCGTGAACGATCTGCACCGTCACTGGATCCCCGAATGGGGCCTGCGGATCCTGTTCGCGATCCTGCCGGTGCATCGTTTTGTCCGCCATGACGGGCCGGTGTCGGTCCGCCGCGCCTTTTCCGCCGCCGATCTGAGGGCCGTCGTCGCCGCCGCGGGTCTGGAACCGGGGGCGGTGACGCTCCGCTGGTGGTTTCCGTTCCGCTGGGGCCTGGGGCGGCTGAAACCCGCACCCCCCCGGCCATGACCGATGCAATCGTCGTGGGCGGCGGGCTGTCGGGCGCCACGGCCGCGGCGCATCTGGCCCGGGCGGGCCGGTCCGTCTGCCTGCTGGAGCGGGAGGCCGCCCCCGCTCACAAGGTCTGCGGAGAGTTCCTGACCGCCGAGGCCATGTCAGAGCTGGCGCGGCTCGACATCGACCTGCCAGCCCTGGGCGCGGTGGCGATCACCGACGTGCGCCTCTTCGCCGGGGGCCGGTCCGCCGCGGCCGCCCTGCCCTTTGCCGCGGCGGGCCTCTCGCGCCACGCGCTCGACCCCGCGGTTCGCGCCGCGGCCGGGGCCGCGGGGGCGGACGTCCGACTTGGGGCGCGGGCCGTGGCCATCGACCGGACGGGGGTGACGCTGTCCGATGGCCTCCGGCTCTCGGCCCGGCGCATCCTGGTCGCCACCGGCAAGCACAGGGTCCGGGGCCTGCCGCGCCGCACGCCGCCGAGGCCCCACGACGCCAAGGTCGGGTTCAAGCAGCACCTGCGCCTGTCGCCCGCCGCGCAATCCATCGTGGCGGGGACGGTCGAGCTGCATCTCTTCAAGGGCGGCTATGCCGGGCTGATGCCGGTAGAGGGCGGGCGCTGCAACCTCAGCCTGGTGGTGACGCCGGGGGCCTGGGCGGCGGCTGGCCGGCGGTTCGAGCCGTTGCTTGCCGGGATCTGCGCCGAGGCGCCCGGTCTTGGCGACCGGCTCGCGGGGTCCGAGGCCATCTTTCCCCGTCCGCTCGCGGTGAGCGACGTGCCCTATGGCTACCGCGCCTGGGCCGACCCGCTGGCGCGGGACGACGGGCTATGGTGGGTGGGGGACCAGGCTGCGGTGACACCCTCGCTGACCGGCGCCGGGATGGCGCTCGCCTTGCGCGGGGGGCGCCTCTTGGCCGAACGGCTCGCCGACGAAAGGGCCACGCCGGGCGATGCGACCGCGATGCTGCGGCGGCAGTTCCGGCGGCAGATGGCCTGGGCGCGTCTGTTCGAGGGCCTGCTGGAAAGCAGCCCCTCGGCGCGGGGGCTCGTGATGCTGGCGGACAGGTTTCCGGGGCTACTGACCGCGGCAAGCCGCCTGACCCGCCTGCCCGCCTGATCCGCCTGCCCGCCTGACCCGGCCAGCGCCTGATCGGCCACCGGCCTGCGCGTCATTGCAGCCTGACGCCCCGCGCCCCCCAGATCAGCAGGCTGGGGAACAGGAACAGGTCCGTGACCAGCGCGATCACCAGAACCGCCGCCGTCAGCTGGCCGAAGATCGACACCGTCGGCAAGGTGCTGAAGATCGTTGTCCCAAAGCCGGCGAACAGCACCAGGCTGGTCCCGACGATTGGCGCCACCGAGGTCTCGAGCGCCGCCGTCATGCTGGATCTGTCCAGCGGGCGGCCCCCGCGGCAGGCCAGTCGAAGGCGGTTCAGAAGGTGGACGGTATCGTCCACGGCGATTCCGAAAGCGATGGTGAAGGCCATGGCGCCGACGATCGTCAGCGGCCGGTCGGTCAGCATCAGCCATGCCTCCACCCCGAGGATCGGCAACAGGTTGGGCACCAGCGCCAGCACCGCGACCCGGAGCGAGCCCAGCAGCCAGCCCCCCAGAAGCGGCAACAGCGCGATCGCGATGTAGAACGACAGCCGCAGGTCCCGGACGACCTGCGGAAGCTCGGTGCTGGCCATCAGCGAATAGCCGGCGATGCGGGCCTCGGGCAGCCCCTCGGCCGTCAGCGCGGTGCGGGTGTCCTCGGCGGCGGCGAGGATCTCCGCGCCGCTTCGGCCCAGTGGCCCGGCAAGCGGCAGGGCGAAATCGGCGCCGTTGGCGGCCTCGAACCGGCGCAGGAGGGGCTGACCGCCGGCGGGGCCGGCCCCGTCCGGCACGATCAGCCCCCCGTCGTCATAAAGCGCCCGGCTCGCCCGGGTCAGCATCGCGCTGTCGGCCGCCGAAACACCTGGCTCGGTGTCCGCCGCGGGCAGCAGCACATAGGCGAGGTCGCTGCCCGGCAGCGCGCCCGCCATATCCGCGATGGTCCGGTGCAGGGCGCTGTCGCGGGGAAGGTGATCGGCCAGGCGCGAGCCGATGACCGTCCGCGACTGGGCGACCAGCAGCAGCGCCAGCAGGCCGAGGGCCAGCACCGACACCAGCCGCGGCGCCCGAAGAACGCGGGTCGCGGCGGCGGTGACCTGCGCAAACATCAGCGCAGGCGCCGCGGTCAAGGCGCCCCGGCCCAGCATCGCCAGCGTCAGCGCCGGCAGGACCAGGTAGACCGCAAGCACCGTCATCCCGACGCCCAGCGCCCCGGCATAGGCGACATTGGCCAAAGTCGGAGAGCCCACCGCCCGCAGGCACAGGAATGCCAGCGCCGTGGTGAGCGCGGCCAGGATCACCGCCGGCATGGTCTCGTGCAGGCCCCGGGCCAGGGCGGTGGCCACCGGCACGCCCGCATGGCGCTGCACCGCGTGGTGGACATGCACGCAGCCCGCCACCCCCAGCACGAGAACGATGGGCGGCACGATCGCCATCAGCGGGTCGAGCGGCAGCCCCAGCAGCGCCATCAGCCCGAAGGTCCAGGCCAGCGCCGCGATGCTCGGCACCGTGCACAGGACCGCCGCCCGCCAGGACCGGAAAATCAGCAAGGCGACAATCGCGCAAAGCAGCGTCGAGGCCGGAGTGATCATCGCCTGGTCGCGCACCAGCCCGGCCCCGATCTCGCGCTGCATGGCGGCGATCCCGACCGGCCGGATCCGCAGCCCCGCATCGGCCAGCGCCAGCTCGGCGGCCAGCGCCTCGTGCCGCGCCCCGGGCGGCATGGACAGATCCGGCAGGACCGTCAGCAACACGGCGCGGCGATCCTCGGACACGAGGTATGGGCCCAGCGGCGAGGCGGTGCGCAGCGCCGACAGCCTCTCGTCCGGCGGCAAGGCCCCGATGTCCGGCCGCGACAGGAAACCGGGGGCAGCACCGTCGGGATCGGGCACGGCAAACGGGCTCAGCACCCCGCGCACCCCGTCGGTCAGCTGCAGTCCGACGACCAGATCCTCGAGCGCGGCGAAGCTATCCGCCGTGCCGAAATCCGCCGCCTCGACCAGAAACCCCTCGTCCTGCGACGGGCTGCCGAAACGCGCCTCAAGCTGTTCATAGGCGGCAAAGGCCGGGCTGGTGCCGCGGATCGCGCGGGCGATGTCGCCGGTCACCTGCAACCGCGTCACAGCGATCACCACACAAAGCGCCGTCAGGGCGGCGAGGACCGCTGTGACCCGCGCCGGCCGATGCAGGACATGGTCCAGAATTGCAGGCCCCTCCGCTGATCCGACCATCGAGCGTTAGAGCATCGTTTTCGCGCTGTCTATCGCCATGGCAGGGGCCCAAAGGCCGGCATGGGCCTGCGGAGCTGCGGTCGGCGCCCCCGTCGCCGAGGCCGAAGATGGGTCGGACAAGCGGCGATCCGGGCGACAGCGGCCGCGAAATCGCGTGGACCGGGGCGCCGCGCGGCCCCGCCAGGCGCGGAGGATCACACTGTCGGATCGCGGCCCCGGGCGCCCGTGCAAGGCGCAGAGCGGGGCAATTGGGGCGCAAGGGACGGCCCCCCTGCGCCCCGCGTCCTCACTTGAAGCGGGACATCGCGTCGCGGAACGAGGACTGGATCTCGGTCCAGGATTTGTCGAACCCGGCCTGCAGGTCGTCCCAGGCCTGATCCCCAGCCTTCTGCATCTTGCGCAGCTGATCCTCGGCCTCGTCGCGCTGCTTGCGCATCTCTTCCAGATGCTGCTGATACTTGATCTTGGTGTCGGCCTCGGCCTCCTTCATGCGGGCCTGAAACTTGTCAATCTCCGCATTCCATTGGTCGATCTGGGCCTTTGTCTTCTCGACATATTCCTGACGATCAGCCACGGCATCTCCTCCCGTAAAGTTGCAGTTTGCGGGACGACACTAGCACAATCCAACCGCGAGCGATGCCCCCTTCCGGACAGATCGGGGCGCGACCGGCCGGGCTGCGGTCAGGCCGGGCGGAGGATCACCGCCTCATCGGGGCCAAGACGCAGGTCCGTGACCACCGTCCCCTCGCGGCCGGGAACCGAAGAGAGCCGCACGGTGCCCCCCACCCCGGCGGGCCGGTCCTCGCCCGAGAAGTTCAGGCAGACGACCAGCCTGTCGCCCCCGGCCCGACGCTCAAAGACAAGCACGTCGTCGGTCGCCGTCAGCATGCGGTAGCTGCCATCGGTCAGCGCGACCTCGGCCCGCCGCAGGGCGATCAGCGACCGGACGAAAGTCAGCATCGTCCCCGGCGCGCCCTCCTGGGTGGCGACGTCGCCCTCGGGCGGCAGGAACACCGGCAGCCACGGGCTGGCCGCGCTGAAACCCGCGTTCGGCGCCCCGGACCACGGCATCGGCGTGCGCACAGGGTCCCGCCCCAGCCCGAGCCCCGGCACCTGCTTTTCCCAGGGGTCCTGGACGGCCTCGGGCGGGATCTCGGCGCTTTCCATCCCCAGCTCGTCCCCCTGGTAGAGCGTGGGCGTCCCGCGCAACGTCAGCAGCAGCGCCGCCGCCACCCGCGCCTGCGCCGCCCCAACGCGCGAGGCGATGCGGGCCACGTCATGATTGCCCAGAACCCAGTTCGGCCAGGCGCCCTCCGGCAGGGCGGCCTCATAGGTCTCGACCAGCCCGGCGATCCCGTCCGCCGACCAGGGCGCCCCCACCAGGCCGAAGTTGAACGGCAGCTGGAACAGGTCGAGATCCGGCCCGTAGTAGCGCATCACGTCCTCGAGCGCCCCGTTGGTCTCGCCGATCAGGACGCGGCCCGGAAACGCGTCCGAGACCTGCCGCATCAGGCGCACGATCTCGTAGCATCCCGGCGTGTTCTTGGAATGGACCTGCAGGAGGCTGTGCGTCGGACCCATGTCCGGCGTCCAGTCCGGGTTCGGGGGATTGTCGCCGGCATCGACCTCGGGCGCGATATGGGTGATCGCGTCGACCCGCAGGCCGTCCACGCCGCGGCCATACCAGAAGCGGATGACGTCCAGCATCGCCGCCCGGACCTCGGGGTTTTCCCAGTTCAGCGCCGGTTGTTCGGACAGGAAGGTGTTGTGGTAATACTGCCCCGTGGCCGCGTCCCAGGTCCAGGACGGGCCGCCGAATTCGCTGATCCAGTTGTTCGGCGGGCTGCCGTCGGGCTTGGCGTCGCGCCAGATGTACCAGTCCCGCTTCGGGTTCCGGCGCGAGGCGCGGCTCTGGATGAACCAGGGGTGCTGGTCCGAGGTATGGCTGGGCACGAAATCCAGCAGGATCCTCAGGCCCTTGCCGTGTGCAGCCCGAACCAGCCGGTCGAAATCGGCAAGGGTGCCGAACATCGGATCAATGTCGCGATAATCGGTGATGTCGTAGCCGAAATCGACCATCGGCGAGGGAAAGATCGGCGAGATCCAGATCGCATCCACCCCGAGCGCCACGAGGTAGTCGAGCCGCGCCTCGATCCCGGCCAGGTCGCCAATACCGTCGGCGTTCGAATCCTGGAACGATCGCGGATAGACCTGATAGACGACGCCCGCCTTCCACCACGCCGCGTCCGACGCGGCCGCCCGAACCTGTTCCTGTTCCAAGGTCATGTTGCACCCTCCGTTTGCGTATCGCGTTCGCCCCGCGCCGCCAGCAGAACGGCGACGGCCTCGAACGGGGCCAGCGTGATCCGGCCCGACAGCTCGGACCGCGGCGCATGATTGGCCACAAGGCAGGTGCCGGCGCCCGCCAGCCCGTCGGGCACGTCGAACTCTGCCGGGGTCCCCGTGAAATTGGCGATCACCGCGACCCGCTCCCCGTCGAGATCGCGGGCGAAGGCGAACACCGCAGGGTTGTCCTGCGCAAAGGACAGGTAGCGCCCGGCGACGACCACCGGCCGCTCGCGGCGCAGCGCGATGAGGTTGCGGTAGAAGGCGAAGATGCCGTCCGGGTCGGCGCGGTCGGCCGCCACGTTGATCGTCCGGTGGTTCGGGTTGACCTCGATCCAGGGGGTGCCGTCGGTAAAGCCCGCCTGGGCGCCGGCCGTCCATTGCATCGGCGTGCGGGCATTGTCGCGGCCGTTCTCGTTGGCTCCGGCAATGAAGGTCTCGGGGGCCATCCCGGCCGCCACCTTCCCGGTGTATTGGCGCAGCGTCTCGACGTCTCGGAACTGGTCTATCCGCTCGAACCGGACATTGGTCATGCCGATCTCTTCGCCCTGGTAGACGAAGGGCGTGCCCTTCATCAGGTGGATGACCGTGGCCAGCATCTTGGCCGAGGCCACGCGGAATGTGCCGTCGTCCCCGTATTTGGAGACCTGGCGCGGCAGGTCGTGGTTGCTCAGGAACAGAGAATTCCAGCCATCCTCGGCCATCACCCCCTGCCAGGTCGCGAAAATCGCCTTGAAACGCCGCAGGTCGAAGGGCTTGGGCTTCCACTTGCCGGCGACCTCGTCCTCGAAGGCGGTGACGTGGTTGAACTGGAACACCATGTCGAGCTCGTGGCGGTCGCGCCCGCAATAGGACAGCGCCGTCTCGGGGCTGACCGACCAGCTCTCGCCCACGGTGACGACGTCGCGACCGGCAAGCGTCTCGCGGTGCATTTCCTGCAGGAAGCCGTGCAGATACGGCCCTTCCTCGTAGACGCCCGCGTCCACGTCCTTGCCGATCACGCTGATCACGTCCATCCGGAAGCCGCCGATACCCCGGTCGAACCACCAGTTCATCATGTCGTAGATCTCGCGCCTGAGCTCGGGGTTCTGCCAGTTCAGGTCGGGCTGCTCGGGGCTGAAATGGCCCAGGTAATAGCGTTCCACCTCGGGCACCCAGGTCCAGGCCGAGCCGCCGAAGCAGGCCTGGTGATCGCTCGGCGGGCCGCCGTCCGGCGCGGCGTCCCGCCAGATGTAGAAGTCGTGCTCGGGTGCGCCGCGCGAGGCGCAGGCGGCCCGGAACCAGTCGTGCGCCGACGAGCTGTGGTTGACCACGAGGTCCATCACGATCCGGATGTCGCGGGCTTTCGCCTCGGCCACCAGGCGGTCGAAATCCTCCAGCGTGCCGAACTCCGGGGCGATGTCGCGGTAATCCGAGATGTCATAGCCGTTGTCGGCCATCGGCGAGGCATAGACCGGCGACAGCCAGATGAACCCGATGCCGAGGTCGCGCAGGTGGTCGAGCCTCGAGATGATGCCGGGGATGTCGCCGATCCCGTCGCCGTTGCTGTCGCAAAAGCTGCGGGGATAGATCTGGTAGCCGGTCGCGGTCTTCCACCAAGGCGCCATCTGCTGTCCGGCGACGGTCGTTTCGGTCATGGCGGGATCTTTCGCTTTGAAGGGCAGTCAGGCGCCTGCGCGGGCACCGCCGGTCATTGATCGGACACGCCGTATCGGATGCCGCCGGGGTGTTCAACGCGCGCCCCCCCGACATCGCCGACCGCGCAGCAGTCAGGCACCGGCGGTGACCGGTTTGCAGGCAGGGCGCACCCGGCCCGCCGCGGTCTTGATCGCGGGGCAAACCCGTAAGGACGCCGGCGGGCCCGGCCGACCCCCCCCCCCCCCCCCCACCCCCCCGCCAGACCGGGTGCGGAATTTGTCACGAGATGACTACCGATTGGTAGCCAAAGACTGGCGCTGTCCATGCTCCGGCCATATGGTGAACGTGTTTGCCCGGTGGCGGCGGAACGAAGAAGGATGACGATGGCAGGGCGCAAGGAAGAGCTATCGGGAAAACCGAAGCCCCGCAAACGCGACGCCTCCCGCTCGCGCGGGTTGATCCTGCAGGCGGCGCTCGAGGAGTTTTCGGAGCACGGACATTCGGGCGCAAGGGTTGACCGGATCTCGCGCAGGGCGGGGGTCTCGAAGCCGCTGATCTACGATTACTTCGGCGACAAGGACGCGATCTATGCCGCGGCGCTCAAGGAATCCTACGTCCAGATCCGGCAGGCCGAATCCGAGCTCGATTTCGATTCCGTGGACCCCGAAGAGGCGATCCGCAAGCTGGTGCGCTTCACCCTCGGCCATTTCCGCGAAAAGCCCTGGTTCATCGCCATGCTGAACACCGAGAACCTGCGCGGCGGCTCGACCATCCGCACCCTGGAGGATGCCGCCGGGGTGCAATCGGTCCTGCTTCAGCGCCTGACCGAGATCCTGCGCCGCGGGGCCGACCAGGGCGTCTTTCGCGACAATGTCGATCCGCGCGACTTCTACGTCTCGATCGCGTCGTTGTGCTGGTTCCCGGTGTCCAACCGGTTCACCCTGGCCTCCGTCTTCGGCCTGGAGATGGATGATGAATGGTATGCGCAGCGGGCCGAGACCGCGGCGGAAATGCTCGTGGCCCATCTCAAGAACCCCGCCTGATCCGCCACAGGGCCGATCGCCCCCCCTTCCCTCCCCCAAAGGACCCCGCCATGAAGCTCGAGATCATCAGCGTCCGCACCGCGGAGCGGCCCGTCACCCTCCGCCTGCCCTTCCAGTTCGGCAATACCGAGGTGCGGCGCACCGCCGAGGCCTATGCCGAGGTCGCCGTCCGGGTCGGCGGCGAAACGGTCACCGGCAAGTCGGCGCAGCTCATGGTGCCGCGCTGGTTCGACAAGCGCGCAGAGCTGAGCAATGAGGACACGGTCGACGAATTGCGCGAGACGGTGGCCGCGGCTTCGGCGCTGGCACAGGGAATGACGGGCACGGTCGCGGGCCTGTCCGGCGATTTGCGCGGGGCGGTGCCCGCACGGCTGCCCGACGACTTGCCGCCCCTGGCCGCCGGGTTCGGGCCCGCCCTGATCGAGATGGCGCTGATCGACGCTGCCTGTCGCGCGGCGGAGCTGCCGTTCTGGCAAGCGGCCCGCGACGATCTGTTCGGCCTGGTCGCGCAGTGTCCGCCCGACCTGTCGCCGGACGCGCTGCGCGACGCACTCTCCGGGATCGGGGCGCCGGGGCGGCTGACCATCCGCCATACGATCGGCTTCGACGCGCCCCTGGTGCGTGCGCCCGGCGAGGGGCCGCAGGACGGCCTGCCCGTCTCCTTGCAGGAGATCATGGCCGAAACCGGCATCCGCGCCTGGAAGATCAAGCTCAAGGGCGCACCCGAGGCCGACCTTGCCCGCCTGCGGGCGCTGGCGGAGCATCTTGACCGTGGGCCGGACTATGCCGCGACGCTCGATGCGAACGAGCAATACACCCCCGACCACTTCCGCGATCTGCTGCAGGGGCTCGCGCAAGATCCCGCCCTCGCCCGCCTGCGCAGCGCGCTGAGGTTCGTTGAACAGCCCTTCGACCGCGCGGTCGCGCTGCAACAGGATGCCCGCGACTACGACCTGCCGCTGGTGATCGACGAAAGCGACGGGTCCGACGGGGCCTTTGCGCAGGCGCTGGCCGGTGGCTGGTCCGGCACCTCGATCAAAAGCTGCAAGGGCGTTCTGCGGGCGCTCGTGAACATGGCCCGCGCCCGGGCGGCCGGCGCGATCCTCTCGGCCGAGGATCTGACCTGTCAGCCGGGCCTGTGCTGGCGCCAGGACAGCGCGATGGCCGCGGCCTGCGGCGTGCTGGACGCCGAGCGCAACGGCCACCATTTCGCCGGCGGCATGCAGGGCGCGACAGAGGCCGAAATCGCGGCCACGCTCGGAACCTTCCCCGAGATGTTCGGCGCCGGCGCCTCCGGCCGGCCGGCCCTGAAAATCAAGGGCGGCGCGGTGGATATCCGGGCGCTCGACCGGGCCGGTTTCGGCGGATCCGAGATCGTCACGCTCTAGGTCCAGCCCGGGTCTTTCAGGGGCCAATTCCTCTTCGTCGAAGGTGCGCCGGCCCACGCCCGACAGGCGTTTGCGCCGCCCCTGCGCCAGCGCGGAAACACAGCCGTTGACTCACCTCGTAATACAAGTAACCTACTAGTAGGTAGCTACGGGAGGAACCAATGCCTACAACGTCAAAAGCGGCCCTGATCGCCGCGATTTCGGTGCTCTGCACCCCCGCGTTCGCGCAGGATTCGGGCTATAGCTGGCAGCCGGATCGCCCGATCAACATCATCGTGCCATGGTCCGCCGGCGGATCGACCGACCAGGTCACGCGCGTGGTCGCACCGATTCTCGAAGAGGCCCTGGGGGTCGAGGTCGTGGTCGTGAACCAGCCCGGCGCGTCGGGTTCCATCGGCACGCAAGCCGCGCTCGACGCCGAGCGTGACGGCTACACCTGGACCGCCAACGCGATCGCCAACAACGCGACCTACGCGATCACCGGCCTGCTTCAGGATACCTCGATCGAGGATTACCACATCTACCTGAGCGTCGCGAACGTGCCGGTCGTCAGCGTCAACACCGATTCTCCCTATCAGACCTTCGACGATCTGCTCGAAGGGATGCGCAGCGGCGACGTGACCGTCGGCACGGCCGGGATCAACAGCTCGGGCGGGATGGCCCTTGCCGCGATCAAGGAAGGGTTCGGAGAAGAGTTTCCGGGCGCCCGGATGATCACCTACGACGGCGGCAACCCCGCCGTGATCGCCACGGCGAGCGGCGAAGTCGTCGCCACCACCCAGCTGGCCGTCGAACAGGCCGAGATGATCCGCGCCGGCCGGCTTCGCGCCCTGACGGTGCTTTCCGACCGCGAGCTGGTGATCGGCGACACGCCGCCGATCCCGCCAGTGACCGACTTCGACCCCGATTTCCACGTGGCCCCCGATTACTTCGGGATCTTCATCCCGGTCGGCGCCCCGCAGGAGGTCTATGACACCATGGACCAGGTCTGGGCCGATCACGTGATGGACAGCGAGGCGGTGCGCACCTACGCGTCCTCCAACGGTGCGGTCTTTGCCCCGTCCTACGGCGAAGATGCCCTGGACGCCGCGATGCCGGTGGTGATCGGCGAGGCCTGTGCCCGCGTCACGCGCGGCGAAGCCGTGGTCGATCCGTCCGAGCTCGGGATCACCTGCCCCTGATACGGGCAGAAACCCAGATGGCCGGCGCCCGATCGCCGGCCATCCATTCCCCCCGCGGCGTCACAGAATATCGAGGTTAACACTGTGCGAATGGCGACAGCCGACCGGATAACCGCGGTCGTTTTCTTCGCTTTGGGTATCGCCATGCTTGTCGGCGGATACACCATGGACCGGCTGCCGATCCGGCAGATCCACCCCCTGTCGATCCCCGGCCTCGTGCCGATGATTCTGGGGGCGCTGCTGGCGCTTTGCGCGGTGCTGCTGCTGTTCCAGGCCGGCGACAGGGAAGAGTCGAGCCCCGAAATGCTGATGGTCGGCGGCTCGATCACCCGGCTGGTGCTGACAATCGTGCTGACCGTGGGATACGGCGCGATCATGGTCGACCGGCTGCCGTTCTTCTGGGCCACCGCGATCTTCATCACCGCGTTCATGCTGGTGTTCTCGTGGTCGGCGGCCAGCGACGGCCGCGCCCGCGCCGTCGTGATCGCGAAATCCGTGGGCTTCGGCGGGATCGCGGCCTTCGGCATCGTGATGCTGTTCCAGGAAGCCTTCCTGGTGCGCCTGCCATGACCGCGCTCTCCGATCTCGGCTCGGCCCTCTGGGCGCTGAGCACGCCGATGATGCTGTTCCACGTGGCCTGGTCGATGCTGCTGGGCATCGTCGTGGGCGCCCTGCCCGGCCTGACGGCCACCATGGGCGTGGCGCTGATGGTGACCCTGACCTATTCGATGGACACGACCGCGGCGATCCTGGTGCTGATCTGCATGTATGTCGGCGCGATCTACGGCGGCTCGCGCAGCGCGATCCTGCTGAACATCCCCGGCACCCCGGCCAGCGCGGCCACCTCGCTGGACGGCTATCCGCTGGCGCGGGCCGGACGTGCGGGCCAGGCGATGGGGCTGGCCACGGCGGGGTCGATGCTGGGCACGCTGGTGGGCATCCTGGTGATGGTCATGGTAGCGCCCCTGCTGGCCGAGCTGGCGCTGGAATTCGGCAGCTACGAGATGTTCTGGCTCGCGGTCTTCGGTGTGCTGATCTCGGGCCAGCTTACCGTCACCAACGCGCCGGTCAAAGGCTATATCGCCGGGATCCTCGGCCTGATGGTCGCGATGATCGGCTCCGAAGGGCTGCATGCCTACGTGCGCTTTTCGCCGACCCAGCAGATGAACGGCGGCATCGGGTTGATCCCGGCCATGGTCGGGGTCTTCGGCCTAGCCGAGGTCATGACCGCGATGTGGCAGCGCCAGGGCGTGCTGGCCGCGGCAAGGGACAAGTCCGACCGCATCGTGCCCTCCTTCGGCGAGGTCTGGCGCTATCGCGCGACGGTCCTGCGCTCTGGCGTGATCGGCACCATCGTGGGCGTGATCCCCGGCGTCGGCGAGGACATCGGCGCCTGGGCGAGCTATGCCACCGCCAAGCGCCTGAGCAAGAAGCCCGAGGAATACGGCCAGGGCAGCACCGAGGGGCTGATCGCTGCCGAGACCGGCAACAGCGCGGTGGTCCCCGGCTCGCTCATCCCGGCGCTGACGCTGGCGGTGCCCGGCTCGGCCTCGGCCGCCGTGCTGATCGCCGCGCTCTTCATCCACGGGATCCGGCCCGGCCCGATGATCATGATCGAACAGCCCCAGTTCATCTCGACCATGGGCGCGATCCTGATCCTCGCCGTCATCGCCATGACGATCTACGGCATCACGATGACCAGGCTTTTCGTGCAGGTCCTGCGGGTGCCCTATGCCTACCTGATGCCGCTGGTCTTCACCCTCTGCGTGGTGGGCACCTACGCCCTGTCGCAGCGGATGTTCGATGTCTACGTGATGATCATCTTCGGCCTCGCGGGCTTCGTGCTGCGCCAGATGAAATACCCGATGGCGCCGCTGGTGCTGGGTATCATCCTGGGCACGATGCTCGACACCAACCTGCGCCGCAGCCTGATGCTGGGCAACGGCGACCTCTGGCCCTTCGTCACGCGGCCGATTTCGGCGGTCTTCGTCGCAATCATCGTCATGGCGATCCTGCTCAACTTCGGGTTCACGCGGCGCTTCCTTGCCGGCATCCGGGCCCGCGTGATGCGCAGAACCGATGCTTGAGCTGACGCTCTGCAACGAGCTTCTGGCGGCCGAGGGGCTGACCCTGGCCGAGCAATGCGCGGTGGCCCGGGACCTGGGCTATGTCGGGCTGGAGCTGGCGCCGGCCACCTTGGGCCCGGTCCCGCACCTGCTGGAGCCCGCCGTCCGGGCCCAGATCCGCGCAACGGTCGAGGCCGCCGGGCTGCGCGTCACCGGGCTGCACTGGTTGCTGACCGCCTATCCGCAGCTGTCGGTGACCGACCCCGCCGCGCACCAGGAGACGTCCGAGGTTCTGATGGCGCTGGTCGGGCTTTGCGCCGACCTCGGGGGGGCGGTCATGATCCACGGATCGCCGAAACAGCGGATGCGGCCGGAGGGCATGACCGACGCGGATCTGCGCGAAAGCCTCGCCGCGTTCTTCGCCCCCGTGGCCGACGCGGCCGCCGGGCGGGGCATCACCTATTGCATCGAGCCCCTGTCCCGCGCCGAGACCGATGTCATCACCACCGTCGCCGAGGGCGCGGCCCTGGTCGATCTGGTGGACAGCCCCGCCTTCCGCACGATGATCGACATCTCCGCCGCCGGTCAGACCGAACCGCCGGTCGCCGACCTCATCCGCGCCTGGGTTCCGGGCGGCAAGATCGGCCATATCCACGCCAACGACACCAACCGCGGCGCCCCCGGCATGGGCGACGATCCCTTCCCCGAAATCGTGGCCGCGCTGGACGCCACAGGCTGGCGCGCACCCGTGGGGGTGGAGCCGTTCCGCACCCTGATCGACGCGCGGGTCACGGCCGCCGTCGGCGCGGCCACGCTGCGGGCCTGCGAGCGGGCCCTGCCGCGCCCCGCCCCGCGCCCGGGCACGCCCCGCACCCAGACATGACAGGGCCGCGAGATGAAACGATATTGACAGCAAAAGCCTTTTTACCTACCAGTTGGTAATAAGGGAACGAGCGACGCGATCAGGAGAATTCAGGCGATGGAACGAACGAAACGCATTGGCATCATCATGCACGGGGTCACCGGGCGGATGGGTATGAATCAGCACCTGATCCGGTCGGTTCTCGCGATCATGGCCGAGGGCGGCGTCGCGCTGAAAGACGGCACCATGCTGATGCCCGATCCGATCATCGTCGGACGCAACGCCGACAAGATCGAGGCGCTGGCGAAGAAGCACGGCGTCACCCGCTGGACCACGGACCTCGAGGCGGCGCTCGCCGATCCCGAGGACGAGATCTTCTTCGACGCCGCCTCGACCGCGATGCGCCCCGGCCTGCTGCGCCGGGCGATCGACGCGGGCAAGCATGTCTATTCGGAAAAGCCGGTGTCGGAAGGTCTGGACGAGGCCGTGGCCATCGCCCGGCACGCGCAGGCCAAGGGCGTCAAGAACGGCATCGTGCACGACAAGCTGGACCTGCCGGGGCTGCTGAAGCTCAAGCGCCTGCGCGACCTGGGCTTTTTCGGCAAGATCCTCAGCGTGAAGGGCGAATTCGGCTATTGGGTCTTTACCGGCGACGACCTGACGCCGCAGCGGCCCAGCTGGAATTACCGGGCCGAAGATGGCGGCGGCATCATTTCCGACATGCTCTGCCACTGGCGCTACGTGCTCGACAACGTCATCGCCCCGGTGAAATCCGTCAGCTGCCTGGGCTTTACCCATATCGACAGCCGGCTTGACGAAAGCGGCGACCGCTACACCGCAACCGCCGACGATGCGGCCTACGCGACCTTCCTGCTCGACGGGCCGGACGGCGATATCGTGGCCCATATCAATTCCAGCTGGTGCACCCGCGTGCGGCGCGACGACCTGGTGACGTTCCAGGTCGACGGCACCCATGGCTCTGCCGTGGCCGGCCTGCACAAGTGCTACAGCCAGCACCGGGTGAACACGCCCAAGCCGGTCTGGAACCCCGACCAGCCGCAGACGCTCGATTTCTACGAGGGCTGGGACGAGGTGCCCGACAACACGGTCTACGACAACGGCTTCAAGGTGCAGTGGGAGCAGTTCCTGCGCCACGTCGCCGAGGATGGCCCCTGGTCCTACACCCTGGTCGAGGGCGCCAAGGGCGTGCAACTGGCCGAGGCCGGCTACCAGAGCACCAAGGAGCGACGCTGGATCGACATCGAGGATCTGGGGCTATGAGCGGCACGACCCTGAACCTGCCCGGCGGTGCCGTCACCCTGACGGCGGGCCCCGCGGCGCAATCGGGCGGCGACTGGACCCGCACCGCCTATGCCGCGACGCATATCGTGGCCGACCCGTTGGCGGACTGCGACCCCTGGCTCGACGCCGCGATCGACTGGGACCGGACGCTGGCCTTCCGCGATCACCTCTGGGGCCTCGGCTTCGGCGTGGCCGAGGCCATGGACACCGCCCAGCGCGGCATGGGCCTCGACTGGCCGACATCGCTCGAGCTGATCCAGCGGGCGACACGGGCCGCGCAGGCCGGCGGGCACCTGATCGCCTCTGGCGCCGGGACCGACCACCTCGCGCCGGGACAGGACGTGACCATCGACGACGTGATCGCCGCCTACGAGATGCAATGCGAGGCGGTCGAGGCCGCGGGCTCCCGCGTGATCCTGATGGCCTCGCGGGCGCTGGCTGCCGCGGCGACGGGCCCCGAGGATTACGCGCGCGTCTATGACCGCGTCCTGTCGGGCCTCGCACAACCCGCGATCCTGCATTGGCTGGGCGAGATGTTCGACCCCGCGCTCGCCGGCTACTGGGGCAGCGCCGACACCGACGCGGCGATGGACACCGCCCTGCGCGTGATCGAGGCCAATGCCGCCAAGGTCGACGGGATCAAGATCAGCCTGCTGTCGGCCGACAAGGAAATCGCCATGCGGCGGCGGCTGCCGGCCTCGGTCAAGATGTATACCGGCGACGATTTCAACTATCCCGACCTCATCAAGGGCGACGACCAGGGCCATTCCCACGCGCTGCTGGGCATCTTCGATCCCATCGCCGGCGCGGCCGCGCAGGCGCTGTCGCAAATGGCACGCGACGACATGGCCGGGTACGAGGCGACCTTCGCCCCCACCGTCCCGCTGTCGCGCCACATCTTCAAGGCGCCCACGCGGTTCTACAAGACCGGCGTGGTGTTCATGGCCTATCTCAACGGCCACCAGGACCATTTCACCATGGTCGGCGGGCAGGAGAGCACACGCTCCACCCTGCACCTCGCCGAGCTGGTGCGCCTGGCCGAGGCCGCCCGGCTGTTCACCGATCCCGACCGCGCCGCGGCCCGGGTGCGCCATGTCATGGCCGCGCGGGGTGTCGAGGCATGACCGGCGTTCCCGCCAGCCGCCTGTCGCTGAACACCGCGACGGTCCGCGAACAATGGAGCCTCGCGCAATGCATCGACGGGGTTGCCCGGCACGGGCTGGGCGGCATCTCGCCATGGCGCGACAAGTTGCAGGAGATGGGCGCCGAGGCCGCCGCGCGGGCGATCCGCGAGGCCGGAATCGGCGTCTCGGGCCTCTGCCGGGGCGGGTGGTACACCGCCGAGGGCAGCCTGACCCAGGCCGTGCGCGACGACAACCGACGCGCGGTGGACGAGGCCGCGACCATCGGCGCCGAGTGTCTGGTCATGGTCGTCGGAGGGCTGTCCCCGGACAGCCGCGACCTGCCCGCCGCCCGCGCCCTGATCGAGGACGGGCTGGCCGACACGCTGGACTACGCCCGCACCGTCGGCGTCAGGATCGCGATAGAGCCGCTGCACCCGATGTATTGCGGCGACCGGTCGGCCATGTCCACCACCGGTCAGGCGCTGGATATCTGCGACCGGCTGGGGGACGGCATCGGCGTCGCGCTCGACGTCTATCACATCTGGTGGGATCCGCAGATCGAGGCCCAGATCGCCCGCGCGGGTCGTGACAGGCTGATGGCGTTCCACGTCTGCGACTGGCTCGTGCCGACCCGTGACCTGCTGCTGGACCGCGGCATGATGGGCGACGGTGTCATCGACATCCCGCGCCTGCGCGGGCTGGTCGAGGCGCAGGGCTTCGACGGGCTGGTCGAGGTGGAGATCTTCTCGGCCAAGGATTGGTGGACGAAGGACCCCGACGCCGTGCTGCAAGAGATGATCGCCCGCGGCGCGACCGCCTGCTGACCGCGCGGGGCCCGGTGCCCCTGCCCCGGCATAGAGCCTGCCGGCTGCGCGACGCGCCCTAGCCGGGCGTCTCGGCGTCCGACCCGAGGCTTTCCCGCAGGCCGGCGATTTCGGCCGCGATCCGGTCGCCTGGCTGTTCCGAGGCCTCCGACCAGGCCGAAAACCGCTCCAGCAGCGGGATGAACGCGGCAAGCTCCGCCTCGGTCCAGTCCTTCAGGAAACTGCCGAGGATCAGGAACTTGTAGTGCCGCACCGCGCGGACGATGCGGTCGCCTTCGGCCGTCAGCTCCAGCACCGCGCGGCGGGCGTCGGCCTGGCTCACCGCCCGGCGCACAAGGCCGAGCCGGATCAGCTCGGAGGTCAGCCTGCTGGCCCGTGACGGGTCGATCCCAAGTCGCGTCGCCACGGTCGAGACCATGACCTCGCAGCCCGGGTCCTCGCCGAATTCCTGCGCCGGGCCCCAGACCGCCATCAGCACGTCCAGCAGCGGCATCTCCAGGGTCAGCCCGAGGTCGGCCAGGGCCCGCTGGCCCAGCTCGCGTTTGATCACCCGGCGGCGCCAGTGCTGCATGATCGCGTCGAGCTCCAGCGCCGACCGGCTGACCGCCTCGTCGATCCCGGCCTTGCTCAGCTGGTCCGTCAGCTCGTCTTCGCGCTCGGCCACGATGTCCCTCCCAATTACGTGATGTTGACATACATATGCCCTCGGCACATATCCGCAACAAGACCGTTGCTGCATGAGCTGCAATCCGGCAGCCACAGGAGAGTTCAAGTGACCAATGCGACACAAGAGACACCGACCGACACGGGGACGCGGGCGCCGCAGACCCGGATCGCCTTAGCCGCCGTGGCGGTGACGCTGCTGTTCGCCTCGCTGGGCCAGACCATCGTCACCACAGCGATCCCCACCATGGCCGCCGATCTCGGCGGCATGGACCAGATGACCTGGGTCATCACCGCCTACCTCTTGGCGTCCACCATCGGTGCGCCGATCGCGGGCAAGCTGGGCGACCTCTACGGCCGCAAGCTGGTGGTCCAGATCGGGATCATGGTGTTCCTCGCTGGGGCGACGCTGGCCGGGCTGGCCCAGTCCATGGGCGTGCTGATCGCCGGCCGCGCGGTGCAGGGGCTTGGCGGCGGCGGGCTGATCGTCGTGTCCATGGCGGTGGTCGCCGATGTCCTGCCCGCCCGCCAGCGCGGCCAGGCGCAGGGCCTGCTGGGCGCGGTCTTCGGCGTCTCGACCGTCATCGGCCCTCTGGTCGGCGGCTTTCTGGTCGAGGCGCTGAGCTGGCACTGGATCTTCTTCGCCAACTTCCCGATCGGCCTTCTGGCGCTGATCGTGCTGCACGCCGCCCTGCCCAACGTAAAACGCGAGGGGCCGGTCAAGCTTGACATCGCGGGGGCGTTCCTCTTGGCGACCTTGCTGTCGGTGGCGGTCCTGGTATCGAACCTGGGCGGGTCGGTCCTGTCCTGGGGCAGTTCCGAGATGATCTGGCTGATGGCCTTCGGCCTCGCCGCGCTCGCGGGCTTCATCGCGGTCGAGAGCCGCGCGGCCGAGCCCGTGCTGCCGCTCAGCCTCTTCGGCAACAACACCTTCCTGATCGTAAACACGGTCGGGTTCATGGTCGGCGTGGCGATGTTCGGCACGATCACCTTCATGCCGCTCTACCTGCAGGTCGTGCAGGGCGTGTCCCCGTCGCTGTCCGGGCTGTTCCTGACGCCGATGATGGCCGGGCTCATCGCCTCCTCAGCGGGCGCTGGACGGGTCATGAGTCGCACCGGCCGCTACAAGTGGATGCCTGTCCTGTCGACCGCGCTACTGGCGCTTGCGATGCTGTCGCTCTCGACGCTGTCGGCCAGCTCTTCGCTATGGACGGTCGCGCTGTCCATGGTCCTCGTCGGGCTGGGGCTGGGGCCGGTGTTCTCGATCGGGGTCGCGGCGATCCAGAACGATGTGCCGCGGCACATGCTGGGGGTGGGGACCGCAAGCGCCAACATGTTCCGCCTGATCGGCGGCTCCATCGGCACGGCGGCTTTCGGCGCGTTGTTCAGCGCGAACCTCGCACGGAACCTGGACGGTCACCTGCCCTCCGGCACCCTCGATGGCATCGGGTCGATCAGCGCCGACATGGTGGCGCGCCTGCCGGTCCAGACCCAGCGCACGGTCTTCGCCGATTTCTCGGCCGCGCTGCACCCGGTTTTCTGGATCGCCGCCGGGCTGGCCGTGGTCGCCTGCATCGTCTCGATGCGGCTCCGGGAAGTGCCCATGACGGACGGCTATTCGAGCTAGTTCGGACACCCGATCGGCGCGGACGCGCCCGCGCGGGCGCCGTTCCGGCCGCCGGGGCGCCTCCGCGATGTCTTGCGGGTCGGTGACAGCCGGGCTCTTGCCCGCTTTGCGCCGCCTTACGCCGCCTCGCAGCAAACATCTGAAAAACATACGAGTCTCCGCCCCGGGCCTGAAACCCGGTGTGCGCCGCGCGACGATCCCTGCCGGCCCGGGCCGGGGCGATTCTGCCCTGGGAAAACGAATCGTTGGACAGATCCGTGCTAAAAGGTGCAAGGTTTAGACATTAAACCTTCTGGAGGCCGGACGGCTGACCCTGGACCACGCCATCGACACGCACGCGGAGCGGGCCTTCGACTTTCTCGAGGCGCTCGTCGCCTGCCCCAGCACCGTCGGGCAGGAGCAATCCGCCCTCGACGTCTTCGCGGCCGAAATGTCGGACATCGGGCTCGCGGTGACGCGCCTGCCCTTCCCCAATGGCCAGCTCGACGATGTGCGCGCGGGCGTCTCTCCCGCCTCCTGCGACGTGACGGCCGACCGGTTCCAGGTGCTCGCCGCGACCGAGGGCGCCGGGCCGCTTCACCTGCTGCTCAACGGCCATATGGACGTGGTGCCGGCAGAGACGCCGGAGATGTGGACCTCTCCGCCGTTCGAGGCCGCGCGGCGCGACGGACGCCTGCACGGTCGCGGGGCGGCGGACATGAAATGCGGCTTTGCCGTCGGGGCCCTCGCCCTGCGCGGGCTGCACGACGTCGCCCCGGACCTGTTCGCGGACCGACGGCTCGGCTTTCTGGCCGCGATCGAGGAGGAATGCACCGGCAACGGCACCTTCCTGTCGGTCCGCGATCACGGGGTCATCGCGCCGGAGGTGGTCGTGCTGGAACCGACCGGGCAGGGCCTGCTTGTCGGCGGGGTCGGCATCCTCTGGCTGGAGGTCACCGTCACCACCGAGGCCGGCCATGCCCATGGCGCGGGTGGCCGCGCCAACGTGGTCGATCTCGGGATGCAGCTTTTTGAGACGCTGAAGGCCTGGGCCGCCGAGACCAGCAGGACCCATCCCGATGCCGCGCGCCCGGAGACGGCGCATCCCTACGCGGTCAACCTGGGCAAGGTGCGGTCGGGCGACTGGACATCCACCGTGCCCTCCAGCGCGGTCTTCAACCTGCGCGTGGCCTTTCCTCGCGGCTGGACCCCGGACGATGCCGAGGCGCGGGTGCGCGACGTGATCGCGGGCTTTGCCGCGGCCCGGCCCGAACTGCGCCCCGCGCCGGACGTCCGGCTGACCGGCTTTCGCGCCCCGGGCTACCTGCTGGACCGCGACGCGCCGCTCGCCCGCGACCTCTCCGCCGCGCACCGCGCGGCCCACGGGGCGGACCCGGAGGTCTTCGCCATGGGCTCGACCACGGACGCCCGCACCTACTTGGAGTTCTTCGACACGCCGGCGATCTGCTTCGGCGCGACCGGGCACGACATGCACGGCACCGACGAGTCGGTGGAGCTGCAAAGCATCGTCGACGCGGCCCGCACCCTCGCCCGCTTCATCCTGATGCGCTTCGAGCGGACAGGAGGCCCGGCATGAGCCGCCGCACGGACGGACCGAGCCGGTCGGCGCTGTTCTCGGCCCCGATCGTCAACCGCCATGTGGCCGACGACGTGGTCGACAGGCTGGTCACTGCCGTCGCCCTCGGCCTCTACGTGACCGGGCAGCAATTGCCGACCGAGCGGGAGCTTGCGACGATGCTGGGCGTGTCGCGCACCTCGATCCGCGAGGCCCTCAAGCAACTGACCGAAAACGGCTATCTGGAGGTCCGGCGCGGCCGCAACGGCGGCTATTTCGTGTTGTCGGACTGGGGACCGAAATCGGCAGAGCACGTCCAGCGGCAGCTGGTGGCCAATTGGGACGAGTTCGAGCAGATCTTCGACGCGCGAGAGCTGGTGGAGCCGCTGATCGCCCGCACCGCCGCCCAGCGCCGGACCGAGACCGACCTGACCGCGATCCGGGCCGCGCTGCAGGATTACATCGACGCCCCCGATCACGACGCCTCGCGGAGCGCCGACAGCAGCCTGCACCTGGCTATCGCCCGCGCCACGCAGAACCATATCCTGGTCGAGATGTCGGTCGATCTGCGCACCCGCATCAGCCTCAACCTCGGCGCCGAGCCCTATACCGACGAGGTGCGCAGGCGCGCGATCGAGCAGCACAAGGATCTTGTGAGCGCCGTCGCCGAGGGCCGCGCGGAGGATGCCGCCAATATCGCGGCGGTGCATTTCACCCTGTCCGAGATGCTGATCCGCGACCTGGTCGAACGCGCGGCCAAGGTCGCCCAAGACAAGGAAACGGCGCCATGAGCCGGATGCTCTCCTTCACCCTGCGGCGGCTGCTGATCACGATCCCGGTGATGCTGGCGATGAGCGTGCTGGTCTTCATGATCATCCGCCTCGTGCCCGGCGACCCGGTCCGCACCATGCTGGGCTTTCGCGCCACCGACGCCAACGTGGCGGAGCTGCGCGATCAGCTCGGGCTCGACCGCAGCCTGTTGTCGCAGTATCTCTCGTGGCTCGGCAACCTTCTGCAGGGCGATCTCGGCACCGACATCATCAGCAAGGCGCCGCTGACGGAACTGCTGGCGCAGCGCCTGCCGGTGACGCTGGAACTGACGGGGCTGTCGATGCTGACCGCCATCGCCATCGGCGTGCCGCTGGGCGTCTGGTCGGCGACGGGCGGCCCTCTGGTCCGGCGCCTGACCGAAGGCTTCGTCATCCTCGGCATCTCGATCCCGGATTTCTGGCTGGGCATCATGCTCGTTCTACTGTTCTCGGGGATCTTCCTGCTGTTGCCGCCGTCGGGTTGGGTGCCCTTCGCCGAAGACCCGGTCGAGAACCTGCGGCGCATGATCCTGCCGGTCCTGACCCTTGCGGTCGGCGAGGCGGCCTATTTCCTGCGCACCACGCGCAGCGCCGTCGGCACGGTGCTGGAGCAGCCCTTCGTCACCTTCCTGCGGGCCAAGGGCGTCAGCCCCCGCCGCATCGTCTATGGCCACGCGCTGCGCAACGCGGGCCCCTCCATCGTCACGGTGATCGGCATCCAGGTCGGCGTCCTGCTGGGCGGCGCGATCATCATCGAGACCCTGTTCGCCCTGCCCGGCGTCGGCCGGCTGGTTGTCACCGGGATCACCCAGCGGAACTACCCGGTGGTGCAGGCCGGTGTCCTGACCATCGCCACGATCTTCATCGTGGTGTCGCTGCTGATGGACCTGCTCATCGGCTGGCTCGATCCGCGCGTGTCGGACGCGGGCACGTCATGAGCGCCGCGGTCGAGATCCGGGCCCGTCGGGGCCGGCGCAACCCGGCGCTGATCGTGGGCCTGGCGCTGCTGGGACTGCTGGGCGGCATCGCTGTCTTCGCGCCCTACCTCGCGCCGTTCGACCCCGAATCCTACGACATCCAGCAGATCATGGGCGCCCCGTCCTGGACCCATCCGTTCGGGTCCGACGTTCTGGGCCGCGACGTCATGAGCCGTATCTTCCACGGGCTCCGGGTCAGCCTGCTGGTGTCGCTCTCGGCCGTCGCGGCCTCGCTTCTGGTGGCGGTGCCGCTGGGGCTTCTGGCGGGCTATTTCGGATCCTGGGTGGACAGCGCGATCTCGCGGTTCCTGGACATGATCCTTGTGCTGCCGGCGATGCTGCTGGCGATCACCTTCATCGCCATCCTCGGCCCCGGCAGCGCGGTCGCGGCCCTGGCCATCGCCGTGATCTACCTGCCGATCCTGGCCCGGGTGATGCGCACCAGCACGCTGGTGGTGACACGCAACGACTACGTTCTGGGCGCCCGGGCGCGCGGGGCCAGCCACCTGCGGGTCATCGTCGGCCATGTGGCGCCCAATGCGCTGGGCCCGGTGATCGTGCAGGCCTCGGTGCTCAGCGCCTTCGCGATGCAGCTGGAGGCTGGCTTGAGCTTTCTGGGCCTCGGCACCCAGCCGCCCACGCCCTCGCTGGGCGGGATGCTGTCGGACGGCCGCGACGTGCTGACCGTGGCCCCCTGGGTCGAGATCTTTCCCGGCCTCGCGATCATGGCCGCGGTCCTCGCCTTCACCTTCATCGGCGCCGGCCTGCGCGAGGCCTTCGATCCGGCGGGGGTGTCGGAATGAGCCCGGTCCTCGATATCGCGCAGGCCGGTGTCCGCTTCGGGACGGGACCCGCCGCGGTCAAGGACGTCTCGCTTCGCGTCGCGCAGGGAGAGATCTTCGGCCTCGTCGGCGAAAGCGGCAGCGGCAAGAGCACCATCGCCAATGCCGTCATGGGTCTGCTTCCCGCCACGGCGCGGCTCGACGGCAGCATCCGTCTGAATGGCGAAGAGCTTGTGGGGCTGTCCGAATCCGCCCTGCGGGTGCGCCGGGGCGACGAGATGGCGATGATCTTCCAGGACGCCTCGGCCAGCCTCGATCCGACCTGGTCCGTCGGCGACCAGATCGCCGAGACCATCCGCGCCCACCGCCCGGTGTCGCGGGCCGAGGCGCGGGCCCGCGCCATCGCCCTGATGGGCGAGGTCGGGATCGCGGACGCGGCCCGGCGCTATCGCGACGTGCCGCACCGGTTCTCGGGCGGGATGCGGCAGCGGATCGTCATCGCGGCGGCGCTGGCCAACCACCCCAAGCTTCTGATCGCCGACGAGCCGACGACGGCGCTGGATGTCACCATCCAGGCGCAGATCCTCGAGCTGATCGACAGGTTGCGGCGCGACCACGGCACGACCGTCCTGCTGATCACCCATGATCTGGGCGTCGTGGGCCAGGTCTGCGACCGGGTCGGCGTGATGTATCGCGGCGAATTGCTGGAGGTCGCCACGACCGAAGACCTTTTCACCCGGCCGGCACATCCCTACACCCGCGCCCTTCTGGCCGCGAACCCCGCGGGGGCCGTGCGCGGCAGCCGCCTGCCGGTAATCCCGCAGGAATGGAGCACCGAGAGCCTCGATGCCGCCAACGCGGCCCGGGACCGGAGGGCGGCCCATGGCTGAGCTCTTGCAGGTCACGGGACTTTGCAAATCCTATCCCGCCGCGGGCCCCTGGTTCCGGCGCAGGCGGGCAGTGGCCGTCGACGACGTGTCGCTGTCCGTGGCGCGGGGCCGCACCCTGGGCCTTGTCGGCGAATCCGGCAGCGGGAAAAGCACCCTCGGCCGCTGCATCCTCGGCCTGACGCGGCCCGAGCGCGGCTCGGTCCTGTTCGACGGCACCGAGGTCCAGGACCTCTCCGGCAAGGCCCGGTCCGAGTTCCGCCGCCGGGTGCAACCGGTGTTCCAGGATCCCTGGGGCAGCCTCGATCCGCGCTGGCCCGTCGGGCGCAGCGTCCGCGAGGCGCTGGATTGCTTCGGCATCGGAACCCCGCGGGACCGCGCCGCCCGGGTGCGCGACCTCTTCGATCGCGTGGGCCTCGACCCCGCCCTGGCCCATCGTCGGCCCGACACCCTCTCGGGCGGCCAGCGACAGCGCGTCGCGATCGCCGCGGCCCTGGCCAGCGAGCCCGACCTGATCATCGCCGACGAACCGGTCAGCGCCCTCGACATGAGCGTGCAGGCACAGATCCTCAACCTGTTCATGGACCTGCAGAGCGACCTAGGCGTCGCGGCGATCTTCATCACCCACGACCTCGGCGTGGTGGAGCATGTCAGCGATGCGGTCGCCGTCATGTACCGCGGTCGCCTGGTCGAGACCGGCGATACCGACCAGGTCATGGGCGCCCCGCGCCACGACTACACCAGGACCCTGCTTGCCGCGATTCCAAGACCTCGCCACCTCGCCTGAAAGGAGACCCGAATGCCAAGCGCGACACTGAACGGCCTCACCATCAACTACGCGGTCGACAACCCCGATGGGGCCGAGACCATCGTCCTCGTCAACGGCCTGGCCGACGACCTGGAAAGCTGGGGCTTCCAGGTGCCGGCCTTCGTCGAGGCCGGCTACCGTGTGGTCAGCTTCGACAACCGCGGCATCGGCAAGTCCGACCGGCCTGCGGGCCCCTATACCTCCCGCCAGATGGCCGACGACGCCAAGGCGCTGGTCGACAGCCTCGGGATCAGCGACTTTCACCTGATGGGCGTGTCGATGGGCGGGATGATCGCGCAGGAATACGCGCTCGCCTACCCGGGTGACCTCAAGTCGGTGACGCTCGCCTGCACCTACGGCGTGGCCGACCCGTTCTGCCAGACCATGTTCGCCATGTGGGCCGACATCGCCCGCCAGATCAGCGTGCCGTTCGTGATGCGCGACGTCGCGCTCTGGGCCTTCACCGGTCCGTTCTTCGAGGACCGTCCCGCGGACGCGGCCGAGTTCGCCGACGCGATGGCGCAGCTCGACATGTCGGTCGAGGCCTATCTCTCGCAGCTCAACGTCATCCAGCAGCACGATGCCCTGTCCCGCGTCAGCGAGATCAAGGTCCCGACCCTCGTGCTGGCCGGCGAGGAGGACATCCTGATCCCCGTGCGCCTGTCCCGGCGCCTCCATGAGGCGATCCCGGGCGCGACCTGGGCCACGACGGCCGGCGGCCACGCCTGCCTTTGGGAAAGCCCCGACCCGTTCAACGCCACCTACCTCGACTACCTGGGCAGCCTTTCTGCCTGACGACACCCCCACACTGGAGAATGTTTCCATGACAGACGTTTCTCGACCCCCGACACCGCGCCCCTTCGGCGCCCGCCTGCTCGAGACCGCCGGCGCCCTTGCGACCGCGGTCGTCCTGGCATTGCCCGGTTCGGCCGCGCTCGCGCAGGATATCGTCCAGGGCGGCGACCTGCGCGCGGCCCTGACCGGCGAGCCCGACGTGCTCGATCCCGCGACGTCGTCGATCTATACCGGCGCACAGGTCTACGAGGGGATCTTCAACAAGCTGATCGACATCGCCCCCGACGGCACGTTCATCCCCGATCTCGCCACCTCGTGGGAGCAGACCGCCCCCACCACCTGGACCTTCACCCTGCGCGACGACGTGACCTTCCACAACGGCGAGGCTTTCACCTCGGCCGACGTGAAATACAGCTTCGAGCGCATCCTCGACCCCGCGACGGCCAGCGCCTATGCCGGGCTCTATACCCAGATCGACAGCATCGACACCCCCGATCCGACGACCGTGGTGTTCAACCTGAAATCCACCTTCGGCCCGTTCCTCACGAACATGGCGACCAACGGCCAGATCGTGAACCAGACCGCGATCGAGACCGGCGACCCGGCGCGCAGCCCGGTCGGCACCGGCCCGTTCGAGTTCGTGGAATGGGTGCAGGGCGACCACATCACGGTCACCCGCAACGAGGATTATTTCAAGGACGACCGTCCCTACCTCGACAGCATCACCTTCCGGTTCCTGCCGGTCGACCAGAGCCGGATCACGGCGCTGAGCACGGGCGAGCTTGACTGGGTCGATGCGATTCCGCTGCAGCTGGTCCCCAGCCTCAGCCAGGACGAACGCTTCAACTACGTCACCAGCCCGGTGGCCGGCATCCCCGACTACCTCGCAATGAACACCCAGGTCGCGCCCTTCGACGACGTGCGGGTCCGGCAGGCCGTGGCCCTCGCCATCAACCGCGAGGACATCCGCGCCGTCGCCTATCTCGGCACCGGCGAGCTGGGGCTGATCGAGATGCCGACGGGCTCCAAGTGGTATGACGACACCGGCGTCTTTGCCGCCGAACGCGATGTGGAGGCCGCCCGCGCCCTGCTGGCCGAGGCCGGCTATCCCGATGGCCTGAGCATCGAATACCTGGGCTTGACGCAATACCCCGAACTGCTCAAGACCGGCCAGGTCGTGCGTGAATCCCTCAAGGATATCGGCATCGACATGAATATCCGGGCGGTCGAGGTCTCGGTCTGGTTCGACGCCTTCGTCTCCGGCGGCTACCAGATCACCAGCGCCTACCAGGAGCGGACGATCGATCCGGACAACTTCTACACGCTGGTCCTGCGCTCGGGTGCGCCGGTCAACACGACGGGCTACGTCAATCCCGAGCTCGACGCCCTGATCGACGAGGCGGCGGCCGCCACCGACATGGAGGAGCGGATGGCGCTTTACCGGCAGGTGCGCGAGATCGCCCTGACCGACGCGCCCCTCGTCTTCACCCATTTCGAGACGCTGAACTACCTGATGAACGACAACGTCGCAGGCTCGACGATCACCCCGACGCTGAGCCTTCACATGGAAGACGTGGGCTTTACCGAGTGACCTGACCGGCCACCCCGGACGCACGACATCGCGCCATGCCCCGCAGACCGCCGGGGCATGGCGTCTTTCTTTCCGCAAGCGGCGCCAACCGCAAGGGCCCCAGGGCCCGCGCATTGCCCGCGGTGGCAATCGCATGCATGGTGGCCCGGGCCGGAACCAAGCGGACAACACTGGCGGAGACGCGGCGTGAGCAGCCATGATTTCGATACGATCGTGATCGGCGCGGGGGCCATCGGGCTGGCCTCGGCCCGGGCCCTCGCCGAACGCGGGCAGAGTGTTCTGGTGGTGGAAGCCAACGACCGGCCGGGCGAAGGGACCACCTCGCGCAACAGCCAGGTCGTTCATGCCGGGCTCTACTACCCCACCGGCAGCCTCAAGCACCGGTTCTGCGTCGACGGGCGCCGCATGCACTATGATTTCATGGAGGAAACCGGCGTCGACCACCGCAAGTGCGGCAAGCTGGTCGTCGCGACCAGCGAGGCCGAGGAAGAGCGGCTGGCCCGGATCATGGCGCTTGGCACTGCAAACGGGGTCGAAGGGCTGACCCTGTTGTCGCGGCAGCAAAGCGAAGAGATGGAGCCGGAGGTGACGGCCACGGCCGCGCTCTGGTCGCCCGAAACCGGGATCTTCGACGTGCACGGCTACCTGATGCGGCTGCTGGCCATCTTCGAGGACAACGGCGGGCTGCTCGCCCTGCGGACCCCGGTCACGCGGGTCGAGGCGACGGGCGACGGCTTCACCGTCACCACGGGCGGCGACGATCCCGCCACGGTCTCCGCGCGTCGGCTGGTCAACGCGGCCGGGCTCCGGGCGCCGGAAATGGCCGCGAAGATCGAAGGCCTGCCGCGTGAGGCTGTGCCCGAGCAATGGCTCGCCAAGGGCTGCTATTTCAGCCTGCAGGGTCGGGCGCCGTTCTCGCACCTGATCTACCCGGTGCCGGTGGATGGCGGGCTCGGGGTTCACGCGACGCTGGACATGGCCGGCACCATCCGTTTCGGGCCCGACGTGACCTGGCTGAAGGCCGGGACCGCGCCGGCCGACCTCGATTATTCCGTGCCGCCCGAACAGGCGGCGGCCTTCGAGGAGGCGATCCGGCGCTACTGGCCGGGCCTGCCGGACGGGCAGCTCTCGCCCGATTACAGCGGGGTACGCCCGAAGCTGCGGGGGCCCGGCGACGGCTTCTTCGACTTCGATCTGCAGACCGAGGCGGCGCATGGCGTCCGGGGCCTCGTCAACCTCTTCGGCATAGAGAGCCCCGGCCTGACCGCCTCGCTCGCGATCGGTAGGGCGGTAGCGGACGACCTCGCGCCGGGGTCCGGCTAGCCGGACCCCGACCTCCGGGCCGGGCACCGATCTCCGGGCCGGACCCATGATCCTGGACGCCGGACGAGTCGCCTTGCGCCCGGCGTTGCCGACCGTCCCTTTGTCCCGTCCCTTTGTCGACTTACTTGCGCTTCTTGGCGCCAAGGGTCAGCGGCGCCACCA
This sequence comes from Roseisalinus antarcticus, assembly GCF_900172355.1. GTDB lineage: Bacteria > Pseudomonadota > Alphaproteobacteria > Rhodobacterales > Rhodobacteraceae > Oceanicola > Oceanicola antarcticus_A. The sequence goes on from NZ_FWFZ01000015.1 coordinate 41,319, forward strand.
CGCCGGCATTCGCCGTCGCCGGCACCTTGGTCTTTTCCTGCTTGGGCTTCTTCACTTCCTTGTTGCCGCGCTTGTTGTTGCCTTTGCCCATCTTGTCCTCGCATGTTGAGATGACCCGGCCGCGATCTGCGGTCCGGGCGGTTCGCCTTGAAAATCCCCTTGAACGTCAGGGGTGTCTGACAAGAAGTCAGGGTAATGATCCGGAAAAGCGTGCAAGGCGCTTTCTGCGGCAGCGATGCACCTCTCGATGATATGACCGGCCGGGCCGGCCTGCAAGCGACCTTGCCATCCGGGCCGGTTGATGTTCTTTGCTGGACCGCCCGTCACGGACGGACCCGCATTGTCTTCGAGGGCCCCGCAGGGCGCATGTGATCCGGGCCGATCCGTCGGCAATGGACGCCCATCGGCCCGATCTTTCGGCCCGGTGGCCCGCCGAAGGGGACGCATCAGACCGGAGAGGCGTGCAGGATGCCGCTGACCACGTAGGCTTTGACACCAAAGGAACGGTGAAGGAATGACCGAAACAGATCTCAAGGGGGTTGTCGCGGCAATCCCGACGCCTTTCGACGCATCGGGTCAGCCCGATCTGCAACGCTTCGTCAAGCTGGCCGAGCACCTTCTGGCCAACGGCTGCGACGCGCTCAACGTCTGCGGGACGACGGGCGAGGCGACCTCCATGAGCCTGCGCCAGCGCCAGGACGTGATGCAGGCCGCCTCCGCCTCCCTGCCCAAGAGCAAGCTCATGGTCGGCACCGGGGCCGCGGCGACCGCGGATGCCGTGGAGCTGACGAAAACGGCGGCTGAGATGGGCTTTGCCGGTGCGCTGTTGCTGCCGCCGTTCTACTACAAGGGCGTAAGCGACGACGGGATCGCAGCCTACCTGCGCGAGGTCATCACCGCGACCGAGGCCTCCGCCCTGCCGATCTACCTCTACAATTTCCCCGCCCTGTCCGGCCTGACCTATACGCCCGAACTGGTGGGCCGGCTGATGGACGAGTTTCCCGGCCGGATCCGCGGGGTGAAGGATTCCTCGGGCGACATGCCGTATGCCCGCGCCCTTGCCGGGTTGAAGGACGGGGCGCTCGACGTCTTTCCCAGCAACGAAGGCACCCTGTCCGAGGCCCGCGGCGGCGCTTTCGCCGGCTGCATCTCGGCCACGGCAACACTGTCCAGCCCCTGGTGCGCGGCCGTCTTCCACAAGGGCGATGACGCGGCGCTGGAGACGGCCGTGGCGATGCGGAAAGTGCTGTCCACCGGCGCCCTCATTCCCAACATCAAATCCGCAGCCGGCGGGATGATGGATGACGACGCCTATGCCCGGGTCCGCCCTCCGTTGGTCGCGCTGAACGAGACCGAGGCTGCGGAGCTTGCCGCAAAGCTGGCGACCCTGACAAAGGCATAGCGCGGCCGAAGGCGCGTCACCGCAGGCATCTGGGCGCATATCCCCCGGTCGCGGTGACGCGGGACCACCGGCGAATAGAGCGGACGATGGGATGCAGAGTGTTTTCGTGCCGCAGATCGACGAGGCCCTCGGCCCTGCGCCGACGCCCGACACGACCCTGCATCCGACCGGCACCGCCGAGCTGCCCTCCTGCTTCGCGGTCTCGGATCTGGCCACCGCCAGCATCGGCGCCGCGGCGCGGGAGCTGGCGGCACTGATGGGCGCCCGGCAGGCGCAGGTCGACCGGCGCCTGGCCTCCCTGTGGTTCGGCATGACCTTGCAGCCCGAGGGCTGGGATCTGCCCGCAGCCATGGACCCGCTGGCCGGCGACTACCCTGCGCGGGATGGCTGGATCCGGCTCCACACCAACGCGCCCCGCCACCGCGAGGCGGCGCTCGGGGAGCTGGGGTGTGCCCCGGACCCGGCCGAGGTGGCGGCCCATGTGGCCGCGTGGTCCGGCCCGGCGCTGGAGCAGGCGATCATTGACGCGGGCGGTGCTGCCGCCGCGATGCGCAGCCTTGCGGACTGGGCGCAGCACCCGCAGGGCCGGGCGGTCGCCGCCGAACCGCTGATCGCCTGGCAGGTGGCGGGCGATCGTCCCCGCCCGGCAGCACTGCAGGGGCTGAAGGTTCTGGACCTCACCCGGGTGCTCGCCGGGCCCGTCGCCACACGATGCCTTGCGGGCTTCGGCGCGGACGTGCTGCGCATCGACCCGCCATGGTGGCGCGAACCGGGGCTGGAGCCCGAGGTGACCCTCGGCAAACGCCGAGCGGGGCTGGATTTGCGGGACCCGGAGGATCGGAGCCTGTTCGACACGCTTCTGTCTCGGGCCGATGTGCTGGTCCATGGCTATCGGCCCGGCGCCCTCGCGGGGCTCGGATATGACGCGGCACAACGGCGCAGGATCGCGCCCGGGATGATCGAGGTCAGCCTCTGCGCCTACGGCTGGACCGGGCCCTGGGCGCGGCGGCGCGGCTTCGACAGCCTGGTGCAGATGAGTTGCGGCATCGCCGATCACGGCCAGCGGCTGGCCGGGGCCGGGCGGCCGCAGCCCCTGCCGGTGCAGGCGCTGGACCATGCCACGGGCTACCTGATGGCCGCGGCCGTGCTCCGGGCGGTCCGGGCCGCGAACGAGACCGGAGAGGTTCGATCGGCCCGACTTTCCCTCGCCCGGGTCGCGCAGCTGTTGGTGCAAACCGCGCGAACGGCGTTTTCGGGGGCCGAGGTCAAGGTCGCTCCCGCGGACCTTGCGCCCGGCACCGAAGCGACCGACTGGGGCCCGGCCCGTCGGCTGCGGTTCCCGATCCGCATCGACGGCCGGGGTCCCGACTGGCCCCGTCCCGCGGGCCGGCTTCGAACGGGGGGCGCCTGTCTGGTGACATGGCGCCCGTTGCGCCGAAGCGAGGGCGTGCCCGGCACCCGGTGGATGGGCAGAATGCCGGGCGTGCCCTGAAAGGGCGCGGGGCCGGAGCCCCGGGACCACAAAGCGGCCGTCGCCTCAGGCCGTTCGGGCGGCGCGGAAGGAGACGAGCCGGCGGCTCTTTTCGTCCCAGAGCTGCTTGCCGACGCAACCCAGGCTGTCGCGCAGGGTCAGGCGCTGGCTCTCTGCAAGCTGGGGGTGATCGCGCAGGATCTCGGGCAGGCGGTAGAACGGCACGCGGCTTTGCAGGTGGTGCACGTGATGCATGCCGATATTGGCGCTGAACCAGCGCAGCGGGCCGGGCAGGACGTAGTAGGAGCTGCCGTGCAGGGCCGCGTGCTGCAGCTGCCAGTCGTCCTCGTGATCCCAGTTGGTCTCTTCGAACTGGTGCTGGACGTAGAACAGCCAGACGCCGATCGACGCGGCGACCAGCATCGTGGGCAGGAAGACCAGGCCGAGCACGGCAAGCCCGCCGTAATAGCCGATGACGACAAGCAGCAGCGCGATGGCGGCATTGGTCCCCATGGCGCTGATCCAGTAGCGGGCCCCCTCGCGCATCAGGCCCACCGGCATCCGGTACTGGACAAAGAACAGAAAGAACGGCCCCAGGCAAAAGAGCACGAACGGGTTGCGGTAGAGGCGATAGCGCAGCCGGCCCGCCGCCGAGAGGCCCCGGAACTCGGCGACGGTGAGGGTATGGACATCGCCCATCCCGCGCTTTTCCAGATTGCCCGCAGAGGCGTGGTGCTTGGCATGCACGCGGCGCCAGACGTCATAGGGGGTAAGCGTGACCACCCCGATGACCCGCCCGACCCAGTCGCTCAGCCGGCGGTTCCTGAAGAAGGCGGCATGCCCGCAATCGTGCTGGATCATGAAGAGCCGGACCAGGAACGCCGCGTTCAGCACCGCGAGGGACGCCGCCAACAGGTAGCTTACCTGCAGGCTCCACCAGGCCAGCGCCCAGAGCGTCACGAAGGGGACGGCCGTGACCAGCAGCTCCCAGGAGCTTCGCCAGCCGGAAGGCTCGCGATACTGTGACAGGATGACCACCCAGTCCCGCGCGGCGCGGGTCTCGCCCCCGGCCGGAGGATCCGCATCGGGGCGAGGTTGGGGCGGGGTTAGGTCTTGCATATGGGGCGGTTCGCTTCATTGGCCGAAAGTGACGGTCCTCCGCCCGGGCGCTCTGCCTGCCGGGCAGCGCCCTTGATGCAGCCTCTGCTCGTGGCGCAAGATCCCGGTTCGATCCCGTGGAAAAGGCACACGCGCGGCATCGAACCGGGCGCATCGGCGGATCGCGGCCGTCCTCGGACCGCAACCTGCCGACCCGTCCCTATCCCGGATGATCGCGGGCGTCCACTCGTTCCGGCTGCGCCGCCCGCGGTCCGCCGCAAGCCTTGCACCTACGGGGTGCCGGCCAGGGCCCCGCTGCGCCCTTGGCGTAGCAGCCGCAGGCCCGCGCCCCTGTAGATCGTCACTGCGTCGGCATCAGGAAGATCTCGTTGGTGGCGCAGCGCGGATCGGCCTCCAGCGCGAAGAGGGCTGCGCGGGCCACGTCCTCGGGCTGCAGCTTGTCGGGCTTGGGCTCATCGAAGAAGCCGGTGTTCACCATGCCCGGCGCGACGATGGTGCAGCGGCCGCCGAAGGACTTCATCTCTTCGGACAGGTTGCCGCCGTAGCCGTGGATGAACCATTTCGACGCGCCGTAGACCGATCCGGGGATGTGGACGCGTCCCGCAGCCGAACCCGTCAGCAGCAGGTGCCCCGCCCGGTCCTTGAGGTGCGGCATCGCGGCCTTGACCGTCCAGAGGACGCCCATGATGTTCACGCCGATCATCTTTTCCCATTCCTCGGGATCGCCCGCATCGGTGCCCGAGGCCGACAGCCCCATCCCGGCATTGGCGAAGGCCGCATCCAGCCCGCCGGTCTTGTCGACCAGCTTTGCGATCGCGGTCTTCTGGCTGTCGAGGTCGGTGGCGTCGCCGGGCAGGGCGAGGGCCTTGTCGCCGAGCTCGTCCACCAAGGCGCCCAACTTGTCTTCGGAGCGCGCGAACAGCCCGACCTGCCAGCCCTTGGCAACTGCCTCGCGGGCCGTGGCCGCCCCGATGCCGCTCGATGCGCCGGTGATGAAAAGTGTCTTGGTGCTCATGTCTTGTCCATTCTGTGCGTGTCTGTGGCGGGCCCCTGAGAGCCATGTGCAGGGCCAACGCGCCCGCGCCGGTTCCGTTGCATGGCCTGCCCCTGCCGCCGCGTCAGCCGGATCGACGGAGCCGGGCCAATGCCCGGAGGTCCGGCCGTCGCGACATCGCAGAGACGGAACGAAGGCCAGCACGGCGCGTTGATCGGGGGACATCCTGAAGGGAACCCCATGCAGACGATCACGACCATCAATCCCGCCACCGAGGAAAGCCTCAAGACCTACGACCTGATGACGGAGCAGGAGGCGACGGACCGCGTCGAGGCCTGCCACGCCGCCTTCGAGGACTGGCGCAAGCAGTCCCACGAGGACCGCGCGACCTACCTGCAAAAGCTCGCCGCGACCCTGCGTGAGCATGCCGACGAGCTGGCCGCCCTGATGACCCGCGAGACCGGCAAACTGCTCAAGGACGGGCACACCGAGGTCGAGATCTGCGCCGCGATCTGCGACTACACCGCGCAGACCGGCCCCGGGGCGCTGGCCGACGAGGACCGCACACATGCCGGCGGCGACAAGCCGGGGGTCGTCAGCTACCAGCCGATCGGGGTGATCTACTCGATCCAGCCCTGGAACTTTCCGCTCTATCAGCCGATCCGGGTGCTCGCCGCCAACCTGATGGCCGGCAACGGCTGCGTGCTGAAGCACGCCACCATCTGCACCGGCTCGGCGCTCCGCCTGCGCGAGCTCTGCATCGAGGCCGGGCTGCCCGAGGACCTGTTCCAGGTGGTGGTGATCGACCACGACGTCAGCGACAGGCTGATCGCCCACCCAAGGGTTCGCGGCGTGACCCTGACGGGCAGCGACGGCGCCGGCCGGCATGTCGGGGCCGAGGCCGCCAAGGCGCTGAAGAAGACCGTGCTCGAGCTGGGGTCGAACGACGCCTACCTGGTGCTCGAGGATGCCGATATCGAGACGGCGGTGAAATACTCGCTGATGGGGCGGCTCTACAACAATGGCGAGACCTGCGTGTCCGCCAAGCGCTTCATCGTAACCGACAAGGTCTATGACGCCTTCGTCGACGCGTTCGTGGCCCAGATGAAGGCGGTCACCATGGGCGACCCGACCGAGGAGTCGAGCCAGCTCGGGCCGCTGTCCAGTCAGGACCAGTTCGACGCGGTCAAGTCGCAGGTCGAGGACAGCGTCGCCAAGGGCGCCAAGGTGCTCTGCGGTGGCGACGCGCCCGACGGCACCGGCGCCTGGTACCCGGCCACGGTGCTGGCCGATCTGGCACCCGGCATGCCGGCGTTCGATGACGAGATCTTCGGACCCGTCGCCTCGATCATCCGCGCCAAGGACGACGCGGATGCCATGCGCCTTGCCAACGACAGCCGATACGGCCTCGGCGGCGGCATCTTCTCGAAGGACGAGGCCCGCGCCACCCGGCTGGCACGCGACCATTTTGACACCGGCATGGTCCATATCAACTCCTTCGGGGCCGCCGATCCCAACATGCCGTTCGGCGGGGTCAAGGACTCGGGCTACGGCCGCGAACACGGCGGCTTCGGCCTGAAGGAATTCGTCAACGTGAAGTCGATCTTCATGCCCTGACACTCCGTGGCCCGCCGGGGGCGCGGCCAATCCGACACCCGGCGTTCGGGCGGTCCTTCGGGGGCCGTCCCGGACGCGCATCCAGACAGTCAGGAAATACCCATGAGCATGACCATCCTCGTCGCCGGCGCCACCGGCAAGACCGGCCAACACCTCGTCCGCGGCCTGCTGGCGCAGGGCCACGAGCCCACCGCCCTCGTCCGCGAAAGTTCCGACACCAGCGCCCTGCCCGAGGGCGTCGCCCTGCGCCACGGCGACCTTGCCGACCTGCAGCCGGGCATCTGCGACGGAATGCAGGCGGTGGTTTTCGCCGCAGGCTCCGGCGGCTCCACCGGCCCCGAGATGACCGACAAGGTCGACCGGGACGGCGCGATCCGCCTGATCGACCTGGCCCGCGGCGCGGGGGTGGAGCGTTTCGTTATGCTCAGCTCCGTGGGTGCGGACCAGTCCGACCCGCAGGGCAAGCTCGCGCACTACCTCAAGGCCAAGCACGACGCCGACGCGCATCTGCAGGGCTCGGGCCTGACCTATGCGATCCTGCGGCCGGTCGCGCTGACCGACGAAGGACGCGGAGAGGACGTGATCCTGGGCGCGGAGGTGGACAAATCCGCCAAGGCCTCCCGCGCGGACGTGGCCCATGTGCTGGCCGAGGCCGCCACCTCCGGCCGCTACGACGGCACCGCGCAGGACATGCAATCCGCCTGACCCTGCGCAATGGTCGCGGGGGCACGAGAGGTCCCCGCGACACGAGACGTCCGGCCCCCTGGGTCCCGACGAATCGCGGCCCGGCAAGCGGCGTCACCGCCCCCGGCGGACAACGAGGGGTCCTTGTCCTGTTCGGCAAGGGACATGGTCGTCCGGGGTCGGACCATGGCACACAATGAGACATTTCGGACCGGGGGCCCGACCCGCAGCGTCACGATGGTCACCTACGCCGACGCCCAGATCCTCGATGTGGGCGGCCAGCTCGAGGTCTTGACCGGGCGCGGTATTTCCTGCCCGCGGGGCCGGCGCCGTATTCGGCGTGCTGGACGGCCGCCGGGCCAGAACCGACTGGTGTTGGTGCCCAGGTGGTGGTGCCCGATCCTCGAACAGCGCGACCCGAAGGTGCACGTGGGCCAAGATGCGATCTTCCTGCGTGACGGCAACGTCTGGACCTCCGCCGGATTGACGGCCGGGATGGACCCGGCGCTGACGCTGGTCGAGGTGCCGTCGGACATGAGATCGCCCTCCAGGTCGCCCGCTACAACGTGATGTACATGATGCGCCCGGTCGGCCCGTCGCAGTTGCGTCCACCTTTCGGGCGCAACGGGCCGAGGACCCGGCGATCAACGCCACCCTCCCCCATATCCTGCCCCCCCCGGTGCGCCGCTGTTCGTGACGGCGCTGGCCGGGGTCGAACAGATCGCGCTGCAATTCGGGTTCCGGAACGCCGGACGGATGCGCCGCGCGGTGCAACGCCACCTCGCCGTCGACGACACCGATTATCGCGACCGGTTCCGCGGTCGGCAGGCCGATGCCACCGGGTCGTCGGCTGAAGAGCCGACTTTCCGGATCATGCCATTTTTTCGGATCCTGAATCGATTGCGAGGCCACACATTTCGTTTCCCTGTCATCCATGACTGGAAACGCGAGCGCGACGGACCCGCGTGCGGACAAGGGGACGACTGGCGCAGTGTCCACTTTCGTTCACTCAAGCGACCGGGCGTATTCCTCAAGCTGTGTCGCGACGATGCCCCAGCCATCGTGGAACCCCATGTCTTCGTGGCTCTGACGGGCTTCCGGGGATCGGTGCCGCGCTGTCGCGGTGTAGGTCGTTCCGCCATCCCCATTGTCGGCAAACTCGATGATGGCCGTCATGAAGGGATCGACGGCGGGCTTCCATCCTTCGCTATAGGTGTCGGTGAAGACCAGGCGTTCCCCGTCGACAATTTCGAGATAAACGCCCTCGCTGTCGATCTTCTTGCCGTCGACGTCCATCGTCATGTTGAACCTGCCGCCCACCCGCAGGTCGATTTCACAGGCATCGACGCGATGGGGTTTCGGCACGAAGAAGTTCTTGATGTGTTCCGGTGTTGTCCAGCACTCCCAAATCACGGCACGGGGCGCATCTATCGTCCGGGTCAAGGTCAGGTCAGTTTTCGGGTCGAGTCTCAATTGCTGCGCTCCTGCATGGGGTTCTTGATATGGTGATAAAAGCAGTAGAGCCGTCGCGCCCGGGATTCACTCTGTTTGGTCAGCCAATTCTTGATGGGCGTGAAGGCATCGGGGGCCAGTTCGCACCTCGGCGGTCGCCCTATTTTCTTCGATGTGACGAGCTTGGAGCCTTCGGGCTTCTTCAGATTCTCCATGAACGAAGGCAGCGACATGTCGTGCGGCTTGGCCAGCCCGCGCACGGTCGCATCGCCCCGGGCCAGACGTTGACGGATCATGCGGCGCGTCGGTCGGCAAGTGCCGAGAAGCAAGGGTCCAGTCTGGCATCATGCTTGGGCATACGCCGAGGTATTGCGAAAAGCTTGCGCGATCAAGTTACTCAGGAAAAACCCTTGGTGATGTCGGGGCTGCCGTTCGCTGCATCCCGACGAATGAGCATCACGGGTTCGGAGCCGACTGTGCCTTGAAGAGACAATGGTCATCGCCCCCCCAAATGGCGTGGGCGGATCCGCTGGCGTGCGGCCTCGCGCATGGTCCACCACCGGGATCGGCGTCCGGACCGTCGGGGTCCCGGCCGAAGGAAGGCCGGAAAAAGGCTTGTGCTTCCGCACCCTTGCCTCTGGGAAAGAGTGGGGCCACCGTCAGATGGTCTCGTTTGGATGTCCCTGTAGGTGCTTCCTGACAGGTCGGAAGACAGGACAGCTCCCCGATATCTCAGAGCGTTGGCGGCCTCGCCGCGCTGGTCTGCGGCGCCACATGCGTGATCGGCTTCGCCCTGGTCGTCACGCTGCCCGCCCCGCCGGGCGATCGCACAGCCATGATCGACGCGCGAGCCGCGGTCGATTTCAACGCCGTTGCGCACGGGCTGCCGATCGCCAGGAACACCGCGATTTACCTGGTCAGCGCCATGACGATGGCGGTGCCGGCGATGGCCGTCACAGCGGCTGTCCGGGGCCCTGCCGGGCTGGGCGGCGGTCGCGCAGGGCTTCGGCCTGATCCAGGCGGCGCGGGCCCTGGCCGCGGGCATGAACGCCGATGTCGCGGTGGAACAGGCCGCGTATCTCCGGCCTGCCGACCCCGGGGCCACGGCCCTTGTCCAGAGTCTGCTGCATTTGGTCGGACCGGGCCTCGGTGGCGGCAATATGATCGCGGGCAACGTCTGGATCGCCTGCGTTGGCCTCGCCGGAGGGACAAGCCGCCTGGGCGAGGGGATCGTCGGCCTGGGCCTGATGACCGGCACAGGCGGCGTGCCGACCCTGGTGCCGGTCATCATCGATGCGGCCGGCGGCGTCCCCGGCCTCGGGCCATCGCCTGGTTCCTGTCGGTCGGGGTGGCCGCGCGGCGCGCTCCCTCTCGCCGACTGGCCCGCGCCGGGGCCGATAGAGCCTTTCATCGCGGGCCGGCTTGGGCCAGAACGCCACAAGGGTCGGGACAGCCAGCGTCTCGACCGACACGCAGGAGGCCGACATCCGATTTTCGACGACAATCGCACTGATACTGGTGCTGTCCGCCGTGGGTCTGACCTACGAGATCGCCGCGGGCCGGGTGCTGGCGCCCTTTTTCGGCACTTCGCTGCTGACCTGGACGGTAGTGATCGCCACCGTTCTGGCCGGCTTTTCGCTTGGCAGCGCCCTCGGCGGGCTGGTGGCGGAACGACCTCGGCCCCGCGCCGTCCGAGGCGTCCGCAACGCGCTGATCGCGACAGCCGTGCTGATGGCGGTCTCTCCGACCATCCTGGGCCTGGTCCATGCCGGGGGCGCACGGGGGACGGGCGGCATGCTGCTGAGCGTCTTCGTGACCTTCTTCCCCGCCTCGGTGTTCGTCACCGTGCCCTCGCCCCTGCTGGCCAGGATCGCGATGGAGGCCCGGCCGGGACGCGAGGGCTCGTCCCTTGGCCTGGTCCTGGCGGCCGGATCGCTGGGGGCGATCCTTGGTGCGATCCTGGCCGGGTTCGTCGCCCTTCCCCTCGCGGGCTCGGTGGCGACCTTCGCCGGTTGCGGGGCGGCCGCCCTTCTTTGCGTGCCGTTCGTCCGCGACGGCGGGTCCGGCGGCACGCGGCCCGGGCCGAGCGACGGCGAGGCCCCGACCCAGCCGGTGGTCGCCATCGCCGCGGCGGCCTTCATCGCCGTTGCGGGTGTCGCCGGCGCGCCGGCCTGCATGTACGAATCCGGCCTCTCCTGTCTGCATGTCACGCGCGAGGACGGCGAGGTCCGACTGTTCTCGGACCGCACCATGCAGGCGGCAGAGCGGGTCGCCCGGAACGGCGCGGATACCGCGACCGGCCCCGGGCTCGCCCTGCCCTACACGCAATGGATCTGGGCGCGGATGGAACGCGACCTCGGGCCGGCCCCCACGGTGCTGTTCATCGGTGGGGGCGGCTATACGCTGCCGACGAAACTGCTGGCCATGCGGCCGCGGGCCGAGGCGGTGGCGGTCGAGATCGACCCGCTGGTGACCCGCGTGGTGCAGCGGCACATGCCCCGGGCCGGAGAGATGATCGCGCAGGCGGGCCATGACCCGACGCAGGCGGGGGCGAGCGGGCGGCTGGGCATCGTCCATGCCGACGGACGGGTCTATCTGGAGGAGACGGAGCGCCGCTTCGATGCCGCCGTCATGGATGCCTTCTCCTCCGGCTCCGTCCCCGCCCATCTGGTCACGCGCGAGACTTACGAGCGCCTGCGGAGCATCGTCGACGGCCCTGTCTATGTGAACCTGATCGACGCAACCGACGGCCCGCTGGCCCGCGGCGTCCATGCCATCCTGGTCGAGATCTATCCCCATGTGGAAGCGGTGCAGGGCCCGCTGAGCTCTCGCGGGCGGCGCAATATCGTGCTGGCCGCCGCGCCGGGGCCGCTCGACACCCTGGACGACCTGCCCGAGGGCTATGAGCCCGCCCGGATCTCGCCCGCCCGCGCGTTCACCGACGACAAGGGCTGGGTCGGGCATCGCTAGATTTGGCGCATGGAGACGCATCGGCATGCCGACAAACGTAGCCCCGGATCGCAAGGCGGTGCGGACAGATCTGTCGTGCTCGGAGGTTGGAAGCGCGACGGCGCACTTCGCAGAGAGGTCGTGCCCGTTTCAGACGCCCCCGGCCATCGTGATCATTGGTGCCCGGCCGGGCAATCGTCCTTCCACTGGCGACCACACTTCCGGACCGCAATGATCGGGAGGGCCTCGTGCGCAAGGATGGCGGCGCGAGCCACGCCATGCCCTTGCAGATGCGGATCAGCAGCGGTCTCCGCCACAGGAGCAACGCGTCGTCGCCCGACTAGCGCCTGAAGCGGGAGCGGGCGGGTGGTGGCTGTCCCATGCGCGGCGCCCGACAGCATGGGGTCAAGACGGGCATTCTTCGCCGTCAGGATCGTGACAGGACGCCCATCTGTCTCGTGTCACACGTTCTGCCCAATCGGACCTTGCAAACGGGCCATGTCTTCGCCGCCCGGCCCGCCCACGGCCCGCCCCCCCTCAGCGAGGGGACGCGGGAGGTTGGCCTCGCCCGTCAGGCTTCGCGGCGGACGACCTGCAACGGGCTGACCGGATCTGCCAGACGCGCCGAGGCCAGCGCCGCGAAGCAATTGGCCAGCGAGTCGAGGTTGCCACGCGCCGCGTTCCCGGGCACGCCGCCGGTCTCGAAGGCGACCAGAAGCGCCCCCATGGTCCCCGCGAAGCCGTCGTTGAACCACTGGCCCGTCAGCGTCGGGCGGGCAAAGGCGCCCTCGGTGTGACGCTCCTCCACCCGAGATCCGAGGTCCGGCCCGTATGACGGCAGGCTGCCCCTGGACCCGGCGAAATGGGTGCGGTCCCGTGCCCCGAACCGGGTGGCGGCGTCGAAGTCGAGACTGGCCCGGGCGTCTTCGAAATCCATCATCGCGAAGGCGCCCATCGGCGGCGCCACCCCCGCGGAGGGGATCGTCTTCGCCCGGGCGAAGACGCTGTTTGCCCGGCTGCCGGTGATCGAGGTCTCGAAGTCGACCCAACGCACCCCGAAGTCATGGAGCACCAGATCGCTGACCGCTTCGACCGGCGTCCGCTTGACCCACCGGTTGACCCACCGGTTGACTCTCAGGCGGCTCCAGTGAAGGCCGCAATGCAGCCCGACGACCTCTCCGTTCAAGTCCCCGCGCACGGCGGCCCGCATCCTGGCCATATGCGGCGCCCAGCGGCCGTTCTGGTTCACGGCGAGCGGCAGCCCCCGCATGTCGGCCAGGTCGCACGGCCGCTTGCGGGTCGCGGGACATGATGACCGGCACGGCAAAGCCATGGGCCCGACAGGCGTCGAGATGCGCGAAGGGATCCCCCCCCCGACCAGCGCGATGCCGTGGGGCCCGGTCGGCCTGGGGGGGGGGGGGGGGGTAGTCCACCTCCGGCCCCGGGACCTCGGTGGCTTTCGCCGCCACCATGGCGCAATCGTCGCGATCCGCCATGGCCCAGCCCACCAGCGGCAGGGTCTTGCCCGCCCGGGCCGGGGCATGGGCGGTGTCGACGATCTGCTGGCCCACCCGGGCAATGGCCGGATCGAGCGGCCCGCCCAACGGCGCCCCGGTTGCGAAGGCGTGCAGCACATGTTCAACCGGCGCGCGGTCCGGCGCCGCGGCCTGATCCCCGGGCACGGCGCGATCCTCGGGGGCGTCGGGGGGCTGCAGGGTCACGTGCGCTTCGAAATCGTGGGACGACAGCGTCCCCCTGCTGCCCACGATGACGAAGCCGCACCTGGGCCGAGGTTGCCGTCGTAGAAATGCACCCCAGCACGTCGCCGATGGTGCCCTCGTCGATCAGCCGCTTGGTGGCGACATGGGGCGGATACCAGGCCAGCGGCCAGTTGATCGCCAGCATCGCGCCGCCGGCCGCACAGGCCGCGATCATCCGGTTGGCCCCGGCGAGATCCGAGGCAAAGGGCTGCTCCACCAGCATATTCGCACGGAAGGGCGCCACCTGCGCGACGAACTGCGCATGATCCGCCGTCGCGGGGCACAGGATGACGAGGTCGGGCCCGGTCGCCGTGGCCGCCGCCACAGCTGCAAACACCCGGTCACCGGGGATCGCGAAATCGTCGATGGCGGCGGCCTTCCTTGTTGGGTCGGCGTCGCAGATGGCGGCGATCTCGGCCTCGGGGTGGTCGTAGCCCCGCCGCAGCAGATCGCCCATGTGCATATGGTCGACGTTGATCCCGGCACCGCGAAAGGTCATGGGGTGGTCCTCTCTGCAGTGACATTGAAACGGGCGCTGTCGAAGCGCAAGCCGCCGGGGGGGCCGGCAGGTGCCGGGCGCGGCCAATCCGGCCCCCGGCACCTGATCCCGACCCTCAAACCAGGGCCAGGGTCGCGCCCCGTCCGCACGTCCCTTTTCTGCCCCGCGCCACCGGCTAGCCCAGCGCCGACCTGAACGCCGAAAGCTCGTCCTCGGGCATGGACACGACCTGCGACCGCGCGGGGAAGGCGCCGCTTTCGATATCGGCGATGAACTCCGAGAACGCCGCGATCCGCTCCGCCTGAAGCCGCTCATACTCGGCGGCGAAGTTGCGGTAGACTTGGGCGTGGCGCGGCACGCGGCCGCGGGTCTCGCCCAGGATGTCCTCGGCGAAGAGGTATTGCGCGTCGCATCCCGGCCCCGATCCCATGGACCACAGCAGCAGCTTCTTCATCCGCGCGGAAATCTCGGTGGCCACCTCTTGCGGCACGACCTCGATCTCGACCGCGATGGCGCCGGCCTCCTCAAAGCGGCGACACTGATCGAGGATCTCCAGAGCCTCGGCCGCGGTCTTGCCGACCGCCCTGTAGCCGCCGGTCCAGGTGACGCGGGCCGGCACGATGCCCACGTGACCCACGATCGGGATATGCTCCCGCGAGAGCCTGGCGACCGTCTCGAAGCTGCCCGAGCAATAGAGCGCGTCGGCCCCCTTCCCCAGCATCTCGCCGCTGAACCGCAGGTAATCGTCCGGTGTGCCGGCCTCCAGATGGGTCAACCCGGTCATCGAGAACAGCGACGGGGCCCGGTTGCGATACTCGGGGTGGGTCACAAGCTCGGGCGGGGCCGAGACGATGTCGATCCCCGCGGCCTCGGCGGCGGCGGCCTCGTCGAGGGTGAAGATCCGCAGCATCGACAGCTGGCGCTGCCCTTTCCAGGACAGAAGGTCATGAACTGTGGGGCGTTTTCGGGTCATGGTCTGCCTCCGATCCCGGTTTCGATACGGCCCGCCCGGGTCCGGGCGGGCGTGGTTGCTGCCGCCCCCCGGGCCGGGGCGCAGACGGCCGGCCCGGCCCGGGGGGCGAAACGAGGCCGGCGCAAAGGGCGATTGCCCACGTGGCCCGGCACCGGCCCGTCTGCCGGATGCAACCTATCATGCGACAGGGCCTCGCGCTGGCCAAGGGCTCTGCGTCGACCCGGCTGGACGGCGGCATCGACGGTCGGCCGGTCCATCCCGCCGCCCCGGTCGATCGTCACACTGCGTCGGGTCATATCGCGCTTTCCGGATCCGGTCCCTCCCCGGTAGTGCCCTGGTTGTGGAGGCCGCCGTCCACGCCGATGGCCTTCGCCGTGATGTGGCAGGCGCCGGAGGAGGCGGGGAGCAGATAGGTCGGCGCCGGGTCGACAGGGGGCCCCGGCGGCCAAGCGGCCTGCGCCCCGCATCAATTCGGCGTGGGCCGTATTGCCCGCCCGGCAGCGCGATGACCGGCGCATTGAAGCCGGTGTCGACCCACCCGGGGCAGACCGTGTTGACGGTGATCCCGTCGGGCGCAAGTTCCAGCGCCAGTGCCAGCTCCGTCCCGAACGCGATCACGCCGCCCTTCGATGCCGAATAGGCGGTGCTGCCCGGCCCGCCGCGCTGACCCGCGATAAAGGCCGTGTTGATGATCGCGCCGCGAGCGGAGCGCCGCAGGTGGTCCACCGCCGCCCGGCACATCAGAAAGGTCCCGCGCAGGTTCACCGCCATCAGCCTATCCCAGTCCTCGACGGTCGTCTCGGTGACGCGCCCCACGACCTGCAGCCCGGCGACATCGACCAGGCAATACAGCCCGCCAAGCGCCGCCGCCGCGTCGCCCACCATTCGCGCCACATCTGCCCCGGACGAGATGTCGCCCCGGGCCCAGTGCCGCGCCCCGATGGCCTTCGCCGCCGGTTCCACACGGTCGGACAGATCCACCGCCGCCACCTGCGCCCCGGCCGCGCCGAAGATCCGGGCGACCTCCTATCCGATACCCGAGGCGCTGCCCGTCACCAGAACCCGCAGCCCCTTGCGGTCATCATCGCCCATCACCGCCTACCTGCGCACGGTGAAAGGGCGGCCGGTCGCGTCCGCCTCGTAAAGCGCGGCGATGAAGGCAAAGTTGAACCGGATCCCGGTTTCATCGAGCGCGGCGGACGGCCGCCCGGCGATCCGGTCCAGAAACGCCAGCAGCGGCTGGTGATGGAAATGCGGATGATCCCCCCATCGGAATGCGCTCGACCTCGGCCGCCACGGCGCCGCCGGTGTCGACATAACGGGTGACCTCGGTCCGGTCGTCCTCGTAGGGCGGCAGCCCGCGCCAGCTGACCCCGCCCTGCGTCCCCTCGATGCTGAGCTCCGACAGGGCCGGGCCGTTCACGCCATTGCCCCGCTCGTAGAGCAGCGGCAACAGGGTGCCTTCGCCCAGATCCAGGGTCATCATGGCGACCACATGGCTTTCGACCTCGACCGGAACGTCGGGCGGGTCGTCGCGACCAGCCACGCGCCGGGTGACCGAGCGGTCGACCGTGACCGCGACCGGCGCCAGGACATCGAACAGCATGGCCAGATCATAGACGGACCAGTCCATCGCCAAGCCGCCACCGGCCCGCTCTCGGCTGAGGAACCACCTGCTCCGGAGTTGGTACTCCAGCCCCGGTCGGACCCGCTGAATGCGGTGGATCATCCGCGCGAGGCCGAGCGCGCCCAGCGCCTGCCGGCCCAGCATCTCGCGCACCCGCGCCGCGGCCGGCTGATTGTTGAACCGGATGGCGCAATCGCCCAGCAGCCTGCCCACCCGGGCGGCCGCTTCCAGGATAATTTCGACCTCCGACAGCGTCCGGCCCACCGGCTTTTCGCACAGGACGTGGTATCCGGCCTCGAAGGCCCTGACGGCCATGGGCGCGTGCAGCCAGGGCGGAACCGCCACGATTGCCACGTCCTGCCCGCCGGCCCCGGCCGCCCCCAGCATCGCGTCGACATCCGCGAAAAGCTGCGCCGTCGGATGCTCGGCGGCAAAGCTCTCGCGCGCCGCGTCGGCGGGATCGGCTGCCAGGACCTCCAGCCCCTCGACTGTCGCCGCCGCGGCCGCATGGTGACGCGCGATCGCACCCGCGCCGATGATCAGAACCCGTTGTGTCACGTTGTCCTCACGCCGCAAGCTCGCCGAAAAGCCCGGCGACATAGGCCGCGCTTGCCCGGTGCGTCTCGACCGGGTCGCGCTCGAACGGGGTCGCCTCCTCGTAGCAGTTCTCCAGCACCATCAACGGCGTCACCCCCGCAGCGGTCAGGTGTGCGACGATGGCCCCGTGGTCGATATCGCCGTCCTCGAAGGCCTCGGCCCAGACGCCACCGTGGCTTTGCCGCAAGTGCAGCTCCGACACGCGCGGCCCGTAGAGCCGGATGATATCCTCCAGCGCCACCTGGGAATCGCCCGCGCCGCGCCAGACCCAATGCAGGTCCAGGCACAGCGACACCGCCCCCGGATCGGTCGACGCCAGCATGTGGTGGAACTCCCGGGCCGAGGCCCGCATCTCGGGGGCATGGGTGTGATAGAGCAGCGCCGCCCCGCGCTCCCGCAGGGACCGGCCAAGCGCCTCGAGCGCATGGGCCTGGGTCCGCAATTGCGCGTCATCCTTGAGGGCCCCGTCCGGCAAGGGGTCGGGGTTGAAGATGAACCGGGTCACGCCGTGGGGCATCAACGCGTCGCAAATTGCCAGGGCGGAGTCGGTCGAGGCCTGCGCCAGCACCTCGGTATGGAACGCGCCGAAGACATAGGCCGACCGCATTTCGAGCCCGGCCGCCGCGGCATCCCGCGCCAGGTCCGGGACCTGATCGGCGGAGCGCACCGCGTCTTCCCAGCCGGTCAGGCCCGCGGCCCCGGCCTGGGCCATGGCCTGCGGCCGATCATAGTCCTGCCCTCGCAGCCGGGCGATCTGGGTCCAGCCGTAGACATTGGTGCCGATGAACATTCAGGGGTTCCTTCTTGTGTGGACGCCGCCCGGGGATCGGGGCTGACCGGGGCCGCCTTTGCCGTCTTGGGACGTCTGGTGACTTGCTGCGCTCGGGCGCGTGTTCGCCGGACCGGACGCGGGGCGTCCGGGGGCATGGCTCAACCCTGACGCCGCGGCCCTCGCCGCGATCCGCGTCCTGCGCCATGCCGTCCCTGCATTGGGCATCGTCATCTTTCGTGTCGCCGTTGCGACGGCCCGCCCGGCCCTCAAATCCTGGCCCCGTCGTCCGGGTCGAACAGCGAGACGCCCTCGATGTCGAACCCGACATGAACCCGGTCATCCAGGGCACCGGCGATCTCGGGGTTGACCCGCGCGGTCAAAGCCTGGCCATCGAGGTCGAGCAGAACGAGCGTGTCGGCACCGTGCGGCTCCAACCCCGTGCGCCGGGCCTCGAGAGCCTCCAGGCCCGCGGCCTGCCCCACAAGCACCCGCTCGGGCCTGACCCCGAGCGTCACCGGCCCGGGGGACGGTCCGGCGCCCTGCGCGAACTGGTAGCCGTCCAGCCTGACGCTCTGCGTGCCGATATGGGCGACCGGCGCCCCATCCGCGGCCGTCTTGAGCGTCGCGTCGAGAAAGGTCATCGCGGGCAGGCCCACGAAATCGGCCACGAACCGGGTCGCGGGCCGCCGGTAGAGCTAGTCCGGCGTGCCGATCTGCTGAATGACGCCGGCGTTCATGACGGCGATCCTCGTGGCAAGCGTCATCGCCTCGATCTGGTCATGGGTCACGAACACGAAGGTGACGCCCAGCCGCTCGTGGAGCGACTTGATTTCCTTGCGCATCTCGGTGCGCCGCTTGGCATCGAGGTTCGACAGGGGCTCGTCGAACAGGAAGAGCTTGGCGCGGCGCACCAGGGCGCGGCCGATGGCGACGCGCTGGCGCTGCCCGCCCGACAATTCCCCCGGTTTGCGGTCCAGCAGATGCCCGATCTGCAGAAGGTTCGCCGCCCAGGTGACGCGCTCTTTTATCTCGGCCTTGTCCGCGTGCGCGACCTTCAGCGCAAAGGCCATGTTGGTGCGCACCGTCATCGTCGGATAGAGCGCGTAGGACTGGAACACCATGCCGATTTCCCGGCGGCTCGGCTCCAGTTTCGTCACGTCGCGACCGTCGAAAGAGATCCGCCCGCCCTGCACGTCGTCGAGCCCCGCGATGGCGGACAACAGCGTGGACTTGCCGCAGCCCGAGGGGCCCAGAAGAACGATGAACTCTCCGTCCTCGATATCGAGAGAGATCCGGTCGAGGACCGTGAGCGCACCGTAGCGCCGAACCAGATTGTCGATGTGAACCTTGGTCATGGATCAACCCTTCACCGCGCCGGCGGTGACGCCGCGCACGAAATACTTGCCGCTGAAGAGGTAAAGCAGCAGCGGTGGCAGCGCCGTCAGCAGCGTCGCGGCCATGTTGACATGATGCGCAGGCACGCCGGTGGCCGAGGTCGACGTCAGGGACGCGACGGACACGGTCATCGGCTGCCAGTCGGCCCCGGCGAAGATCAGGCCGAGCAGGTAATCGTTCCAGACCCCCGTGACCGAAATGATGCCGGCGACGATGATGACGTTGAGCGACATCGGCAGGATCACCAGGAAGTAGATCTGGAAGAAACTCGCGCCGTCGACCCGCGCCGCCTTCACCAGCTCTGCCGGCAGGCCGAGGTAGACGTTCCGGAATATCAGCGTGAGGATCGGCAGCCCGAAGAGAACATGCACGATCACCAGGGCGGTCAGCGTCTGGTGGATGCCGCCCACGGCGAACATGCGCACCAGCGGATAGATCACAATCTGGTAGGGCACGAAGGCGCCGACCAGCAGCAGCGCCAGCACGATGCCCGCACCCCGCAGGTTCCACATCGCAAGCGCGAACCCGTTGATCGACGCGATCAGCAGTGACACGGAGGTGGCCAGGACGGTGATGACCACCGAATTCCAGAACCGTCCGCCGATGCCGGTGCAATCCCGCCCGATGCAGGCGCTGGTCCAAGCCTCGACATGGGCCTCGAAGTCGGGGGTCTGCGGCAGCACGAAGATCGAGCCGGCCCGGGCCTCGTCCAGGTCCTTGAGCGAGGTCAGGAACACGATCACCAGCGGGATCGCGAAGAACAGCGCGGTCGCGATCAGGAAGCCATAGAGGCCCAACCGGCCGATCAATGCCGGAGACTTCATGTCGCCCTCCAGTACCGCCGGATGACGGAGATCAGGCCGAAGATGGCGATCACGGTCAGCAGCAGGACCGTGGCCGCGGCCGACGCCAGCCCGATACTCGACCGTTCGAAGTAATGGTCCACGATGAACTTGGCGGGGACATCGGTCGAGAAACCGGGCCCGCCGCCCGTCAACGCGACGACAAGGTCGTAGCTGCGCACGACGTTCATCCCCAGAAGGACGAGGCAGGTCGCGATGACCGGGCCAAGCATCGGCAGCACGACATTGACATACATCCGCCACTTGGGAATGCCGTCCACGCGCCCGGCCCGCCAGATCTCGGGATCGATCGCCTGAAGGCCTGCGAAGATGATGACCATCGTCAGCCCAGAGGAATGCCAGACCCCCGCGATCACCAGCGTGAAGATCGCGAGGTCCGGGCTCGACAGCAGGTCGAGGGTGAAGGTCTCGAAGCCGAGCCCCTGGACGAAATCCTGCAAGCCCGTCGTCGGGTTGAGCAGCCATTTTCACACAAGCCCGGTCACGATGAAGCTGAGGGCGATCGGGTAGAGAAAGATCGTCTGAAAGAAATTCCGGCCGTGAATGCCCTGGTCGAGGGCGACCGCGAGCAGCAGACCGAAGGCAAGGCCGACCGAGATGTACAGCCCGCCGAAAATGAACAGGTTGGCATAGGCGACATACCACCGCGCGGTCGAGAATAGCCGCTCGTACATGTCGAACCCGACCCAGCGGTTCACCGGCAGGATCCGCGACGGCGTGAAGGACAGGCCCACGGTCCAGAGGATGGACCCGTAGTAGCCGACCACCGTGAACAGGATGGTCGGCAGCAACACGAAGCGCGCAACGGTCTGGGGGCGCAGGATCATCTTGAATGGCCTCGTTGAAATGTCCGCGCAGCGCGTCGGCCGGACCGATCCCTGTCCGTCCTGTCGATGCGCCGCCCGGACAGCCGGGAGGACCTCAGAAATCGTCGAAGACGATGGAGGTATAGTTTTCGGCCGCATCCTGCGGCGACACGCCGGGGTCCGACCAGAAGTTCATCAGCAGGTCGCTGATCTGCCCCTGAGCGTCACCGCTGAGCGTCGCGTTCGGATTGGGCACGCCGCGCCCCTCCTGCATCCCCTGCGCGATGGCCTGCGAGCATTCGGGAAGCTCGATCGAGCTCGCCGAGGTCAGGGACGGGATCGAGCCCTTCTCGATCGAGAATTGCACCTGCACCTCGGGCGTCAGCAGGGCGCGGATGAAATCGTCCTGCCCTTCGGACGGCGCCCCGAGATCGGGGAACCTGAACCCGGTCGCCCCCGCGATCCAGGTATCGCCACCGGCGATGTTGCAGCCCCAGTCCGTCCCGTATTCCTCGCCCATGGCGACCAGCTCACCGCCGGCCCAGGTCCCCATCACGAAGATCGCCGCCTCGTCGTTGGCAACGAGGTTGAGCGTGTCGGTCCAACTGCGATTGACGTTGCCGTCATCGGCGAGCTCGGACAGCGTCCGTATGATCTCGAACGCCCGCGTCACGTCGGCCTCATCGAAACCGTCGCGATCATGATCGAAGTAGAACGCACCGAAGCCATCGACACCGAGCAGCGAGGTCTGGATCGAGTATTGCAGAAGATTGAGCTGCCAGCCCTGCGCGCCCACGGCAATCGGGATGATACCGGCGTCCTGCAGCGCAGGCGCCTGTTCCAGAAAGCCCTCCCAGTCCGTCGGCGGCTCCAGCCCGGCCGCCTCGTATGCGCGGACCGAGTACCACATGACGTTCTGCGTCTCGACGGCGATGGGCACGGCGTAGAGTGCGCCGTCCGGCCCGCTCGCGATATCGACGGCGAATTGTGGAAGGGCGTCGATCGGCCCCTCGTCCGCCACGAAACCCGAGATGTCGCGCAAGACCCCCTGCTCGCCCAGGTCGGCGGCTTCCTTGCCGATCGACAGGAACATGGCTCCGGGCGGGTTGCCACCGCCGATGCGGGACGTGAACAGGGCCCGCGCACCCGACGCGTGGTCCGGCGGCACGATTTCAACCCAGGTGGTTCCGAGCGCCTCGACTCCGTTGGCAAGGGCCTGGACGGCCGCGGCCTCCGCGCCCGAACTGAGCCAGTGAATGACCTCGACCTCGTCCGCCTGCGCCAGCGGTGCGCCGAGCATGACCGCCGCGACACCGGCGCATCCCATCAGTCTTGTTTTCGATTGCATGACTTCCTCTCTTCGAGCGCGAGCGCCCATCCCGGCAGTCGTTGCTTCTCTCCGTCTGCCGGCCCCGTGTTGAAGCCGGATCATTCCCGCGACAAATGGGTTTCACATCAAAAAACATCGGATTTGCGCATTTCGTGGGGGTGCCGTGGGAAATCCCTTGGAAATCGGTCGATTTTCCGGGGCATGCACATCAGTCTTGATGTGAACCGCATCAAGGCCTTTAGACGCCGGGCCGGCCCGCGGCCAGCCTTCGGCGCCAATTGCCGTCCGCATCCGGGACCCGGTCGGAATGCCGCTGCCGGTGGTTCCTCGGCCCTCTGTCGAACATGAAAAGATCGGCGGCTTGCAAGCCCGCGGCCCCCGAACACTGGCCGAAAGGCAAGGGGTCTGCGATGACACGTGGCGGAAGACGAAGAGCGACGATCCCAGACATCGCCCAGCGCGCCAATGCCTCGACCGCGACCGTCGACAGGGTCCTCATTTCCCGGGCCGGGGTCAGCAACGCCAACCGCCAGCGCGTCCTGTGCGCCGCGAACGACCTGGGATACCTGCCGGTGGAAGACCAGATCGTGCTGCCGGCACGCAGGTCGCGGTTGGAGTTCTTCCTGCCCAGAAGCACGCAGACCTTCTTCGGCGAGGTGAAAGTCGCGATCGAGACATTCGCCGCCACCCTGCCGCTGGTGTCGTCGGTCAGCGTGCACGAGTTGGACAATCTCGACCCCCGCACTCTCGAGGCGGCCGTCAACGAGTTGTCGGTCGAAACGCTGGGCGTCGGCATCGTCGCTGTGGACCACCCGCTCACGCGGCAGATCATCCGCGATCTCGACAGGTCGAACGTCAAGGTCATCACGCTGGCGTCCGACCTTCTGTCCACGCACCGGGCGGCACATGTGGGGCTGAACGACCGGGTCGCGGGTCGGACCGCGTCGCTGGCAATGGGCCGGTTCGTGCGTCGCGCGGCCGGAACCGTGGCGCTGTTCATCGGAGATCCCGCGTTTCACGGCCAGCGAGAGCGGGAACTGGGCTTTCATCTAGTCATGGAGACGGATTTCCCCGGCCTGACCATCCTGCCCGCGATCGCGACGAAATCGGACAGCGCCCTGAGCGCCCGGATTACACGGGGGCTGCTCGAAGAGCATGACGACCTCGTCGGCATCTACTGCATGGGCGGCGGCCGCAGCGGCATCGCCTCGGTCATCGAAGAGCTGCCGCCGGCGCGCAGACCCTGCGTCATCATGCACGACCTGTCAGAGCCGATCCGGCGCTATCTGGCCAAGGGGGTCATCGACCTGATCATCGACCAGAACGCCAAGTTGTTCGGCGAACAATCGGTCATCCGCCTGCTCGGCACGATCGCCGCGACAGAGCCGTTCCTGCCCGAACACTACATAGAACCGCGCCTGATCATGCGCGAGAACATCCCCGCCCCCTAGAGTGCCGAAAGGGCCCCCGGAAGAGGGCTTCGCGCCGCGTCCGTCCCAGGGCCACGCGTTTCGGTGAAACTCCTCTTGCCGTCCGCGCCGGCGCGGCTTGACGGGATCCTTTTCCGACCGACGGATCCTGCGGCGCAGGTCCGGGCCCGGCGCCTAGAAGTCGATGATCCGCCTGGCTTGATCGACGATCTCGCGGACGATCTCCTTGGCCGGTCGGGATTTGGTCACCAAGCCGACACCCTGGCCTGCCCACATCGGCAGCGGCTCGATCTGGCCTTTCAGCCCGGCGAACGCGACGGCGCTGGCGTAGCGCGGGATCTCGACACCATCGGGACGCGTGGCCAGAACATCCCCTTCTCCAGGGCGCTCGCCGAGCGGGGGCCGCCCGGCCGCCTCCCACAGGTCGGAGGTGCTGTTCTTCAGGGCCCTGTGGGGCGCGTTTGGCCAGACGAGATCGTAGAGGTCGTCGTAATGCGCGGTATCGTCCTCGGACGCGGCGAGCAGGCGCTCCAGGTACACCGGATGCGTCTGCGCCTCGGCGGCGGCCAGGAAACGGGTGCCGATCCAGGCGGCGGACGCGCCGAGCGCCATGGCGGCGGCGAGCCCGCGGCCATCGGCGATGCCGCCCGCTGCGATGACGGGAACGTCTCCGACGGCGTCGACCACGGCCGGCACAAGCGCCATGGTCGAGACCTTTCCCTCGACATGCCCGCCGGCTTCCCAGCCCTGGGCACAGATCGCGTCCGCGCCGAGGGCGGCGGCCCGACGCGCCCCGGCAGAGGTGCCGACCGTGATGATGACCTTGGCCCCCTGCGACTTTGCCCGCCGGGTGAAATCTTGCGGGTCGCCCCAGAAGATGGAAATCACCTCGACGCCCTCTTCCAGGCAGACGTCAAGCTGCGCGTCGTCGCGGAAGTCCATGTTCAGGTTCACCCCGAATGGCTTGTCGGTCAGCGCCCTGATGCGGCGGATCTGCGCCCGCATCCTGTCGGGCGCATCGGTCAAGAGCGGCGCCAGCCCAAGCCCGCCCGCGTTGCTGACAGCCGCGACCAGCTCGGGCGGGGCGACGCGGCCCATGGGCGCGAGAACGATTGGCTGACTGACGCCAAATCGAGAGCAGAACGCGTTGGCCATGACAGATCCTCCGGTGCGCGACAGGGCCAGTATCTGCGGGAATGCCCCCGCGGGGCCAGAAATTTCAAAGGACCGTCCCCTTGGGCCGCGCACCGGTCATCCCCGGAAATGCCGGACCATCGCGGCGACCCCCTCGGCATAGGAGGTCGGCGCGAACTCCGGAAAGCGGGCGCGGAATTTCGCATCCGACATGACGTAGTCGGTCCTGTATTGATAGCTCATCTCGTGGACCTCCCGGATCAGCGGCGCCACCAGCCCGAGGCCGCGCAGGACGATGCCGGGGATTTGGGTGACCTTCAGCGACGTGCCCAGCGCCGCGTTGAAAAGCGCTGCCATCTCCGACACCTTGACCGGCGGCCCGACGGGCAGGTGGAATTCCTGGCCGAATGCGCCTTCGTCCTGCCCGAGCAGGGCCAGGGCGCGACCCATATCCCTGGAATAGGCGTAGGTGTGGACCGGGCCCTCGGGCATCGCCACCCTGGGGGGCCTGCCCTGCAGCATGTTCTCCAGAAAGCTGATGTAGAACGGCGAATTCACCGCGCCGGGTCCGTAGAAATCCGCGGCGCGGCCCACGGTCACCGGCACCCGGCCCGCCCGGTCAGCCGCCATCACGATCTCGACCGCGGTCTTGCGGGCCCGGCCCTTTTTCGACGGCGGACACCGGGGGGTGTCTTCGTCGAACGGCACCGGAAGGGGCGCGGGGCCGTAGAGATAGACGTTGTCGAAATAGACGATCCGGGCGCCCACAGCCTCGCATGCGCTCACCAGCGCGGTCGAGATCGCGGGAAAGCCCGTTGTCCAGAGGGCCGCGTCGTAGGGCAACCCGACGCAATCGTAAACGACATCCGCCCCGTCGAGGGCCCTGACGAGGGCCGCGGCGTCGGTGGCGTCGGCGTCGGCCCGGGTCAGCCGGCGGGCGTCGAGCCCCTCGGCGCACAGGGCGTCCGCCGTGGCGCGGCCGATGGCGCCGTCACCGCCCAGAACAGCGTGAAAGCCCATCTCAGGCCTCCTTTCCGAAAAGCGCCATGCCCACCATCATGAAGCCCGCGGCGAACAGCCAAAGGTGGATCGACAGGGTGGAGATGAAGATGCTCGCCTCCATCCCGAACAGCTCGATCACCGGAGAGGCCAGGATCGGGGCCACGAAAAGGCCGCTCCAACCGAGGATCCGGGGCAATCCGCCATTGCGCAGGATGATCAGCGAGACCACGACCAGCCAGCCCACCGTGAAAAGCGAGACGCCGAGGATCTCGCCGATCGCACCGCCCCAGGCATTCACGGACGACTGGATCAGGTCGATGGTCTGGCGCATCTCGGGTGTCGCAGCCGCATAGGTCTCCGCAAGAAAGGTCGACGCCGTCAGCCACCGGATGATCCCGATCGCGCGGGCCAGCGCCCAGGCGCAGATCAACCCCACCGCCACGACGAAGAGCGGCCCGACCTGCTTGTCCCGTCCCAGCGCCAGCCAGGCGATGGCGGGTCCGATCAGGACCCAGGCCAGGGAATAGACCAGGTAGATGCCGTAGCCGAGGCGAACCTGCCCGAGTTGCCCGTCGATCAGTGGAAGCGCCTGCGACGGCGCAAAATCGAGGCTTTCGGGCCAGTTGATGGCCGCGCCGAGGATTGCGACGGGAACGAACAGCAAGGCCGCCTCGGCGAGCACGAGACCGCCGATGACAAGATATCCGCGAGAGGTGTTCATGGCCGTGCTCCGAGTGTGTTGCGTTGCGCTTTATCCCTGCTACCATCCATCAAATTTGCAACGATACAGCCAATATCGCAATCAGGAGTTCCATATCTGAAATGGCGCGACCGCAAAGGCTTCCCAAGCTCCAGCTCATCCAGTCCTTCGCCCAGGTGGCCGAACACGGCTCTCTGGCGGCGGCGGCCAAGGCGGTCGGCGGCAGCCCCGCGACGCTCAGCCGCCATGTCTCCAGCCTCGAAGCGGAGCTTGGGGTCACCCTGTTCGAGCGGCGTGGAGACGGGCTGGCGCTGACCGCCTCGGGCGCGGCGCTCTTTGCCCATGCGGCGGATGTCACCGCGGCGGCCAATCGGTTTGCCGCGGCCGCGTCCGGCCAGGATCAGGGCCTGGACGGGACCATCCGCATCTAGGCGTCCCGGGGCGTCGCCGGCTTCGTGCTGCCACCGATCCTTGCCGACCTTGCCGCCGCTGAACCCGGGATCGACTTCGACCTGGTGCCGAGCGACAGCGAAGCCAACCTGCTGCGGCGCGAAGCCGACATTGCCGTGCGGATGTTTCGACCCAGGCAATCAAACCTCATCGTGCGCAAGCTCGGGAACCTCGGCTTCGGTCTGTTCGCGGCGACCTCCTACCTGGAGCGCCGGGGCATGCCCGAAACCGTCGCGGACCTCGCGGCCCATGACATGATCGGCGACGATCGAAACGGGCAGGTCGTGTCGGCGCTTCGCACCCTCGGCCTGGAGATGGACAGGGAAGGCCTTCGCTACCGGTGCGACGACCGCTACGCGGCCTGGCAATTGCTGAGGTCCGGCTGCGGGATCGGTGTCGCGCAACTGGCCCAGGGCACGGCGGAGCCCGGCCTTGCCCGGGTCCTGCCCGAGACGGCCGTCTTTTCCATGCCCGTCTGGCTCGCGTCCCACAGCGAACTCAGGACCAGCGCCCGGGTCCGCCACGTGTTCAGCTTTCTGGCCGACCGGCTGGCGCGCGCCCTGATAAGCTGAAGGCGCCGCCCAACGGTGCCGCGTCTTGGCTGTCGCCAGGCCCGCGCCCGGACCGCGTCGGCCCTGCCCCCGCCCCGACGGACCAGACCATTACGACCAGGGCGTGACGAGGTATTTCTCCCCCGTCTTCATTTCCCGGTAATCGGTCACGGCCTCCCTGGTCAGCATCTCTTCGAGATTGACGCTCTGCTTGTAGTGGCTCGCGAAGGTCGTCGTGAGGTTGTCGAGCACCCGCTTGCGCATCCGGCCCACCGTCTCGCCCCCGGCGGATTGAAGGAACGGGAACAGCAGCCAGCCCGACAGGGTCCAGCCGAAGCCATAGCTCGGAGACAGGATCGTCTGGCCGGTGTCCAGCCGACCATAGATGAACATCCGCTTGGGCTGGTTGGAGCCATAGCGCGAATAATCCGTCATCCGGCTCACCGCCACCTGCTCCATCGCCCTGAAGGCCGTGTCCACCGACTTGCCACCGCCGATGGGGTCGAAGCCGTAGAAGGCGCCCGTGTCGTCGATCGCCGAGACCAGCCGGCTCATGAAGTCGTCCTTCGAGGAATTGACCACATGGGTGGCCCCGAGCCCGCCAAGCAGCTCGGCCTGGCTGTCCCGCCGGACGATGTTGACCAGGCCGATGCCGTCCTCCTTGCAGATGCGGGTCAGCATCTGGCCCAGGTTGGAGGCGCCGACCGTGTGCAGGATCGCGTCCTGCCCGTCGATCTTCGCGTTCTCGACAAAGCCCAGGGCGGTCATCGGATTGACGAAGGCGCTGGCGCCCTCCTCGGCCGAATGATCCCCCAGCGGCAGGCAGGCAGAGGCGTCGGCGATGCAGTACTGGCTGAAGGCGTTGCCCGGGACACAGGCGACGCGCTGTCCGGCCAGCGCCTGCGCCGCGTCCCCGTTCCCGGCCGCGACAACCGTGCCGGCACCTTCGGTCCCGGCCGGCAGTTTCATCCCGTGCCGCGCCTTGGACCCGGTATTGTAGGGTTCGGGCACGGACGCAACGAACTTGCCCTCGGAAAAACTGGCGTTCTCCAGGTCCGCTCCGCCGACCAGGATCGCCAGGTCGGTCGGGTTGATCGGCGCCGCCTCCATCTTGACGAGCACCTGGGTGCCCGTCGGATCGGGAAAGCTCACCTCCTCGACCGCAACGGTCAGCGTTCCGTCGGCCTCCAGTGTCGTGAACAATTGCTTGCCGGTGGTTGCCATTTCGGGGTCTCCAGATTTCCGTGTCGCGATGTCAGGATCCCGGCAGGTGCCAAGATCGGAACCTCGGTCCTGATCACCCGTATACCGCGTCACCTAGCCCCATTGAATGGTCCGTCGAACCGACGAGTGCCATCTACGCGTCCTGCAGTCAGCCGGTCCGCGCTGCCGATGCGTCCGGTCACCGAGCTGCGCCGAAGACGCCCCATGCACCTGCCCGTTCGAAGCCGCCGGCCCCGCCCGACGCGGACCTGTCGACGCACCAGTGGTGTGGTGCGGCAAACGGCGCCGCGGTTTTTCGCGCCGCGCACCTGTTCACTTGGAGGGGTCTCGACAATGCCAACACACTCGGATCTCGATTCCAGGCGCGCGGGGCAAAGCCACGAGCACGACAGGGGCCGATGGAGTCGGTTGATCGCAAGGGAATTCCTCGACTGGCTTGCCCCGAAACACGCGGCCGATTGGCTGGAGATCGTTTGCGGATCCGGCGCCCTGACCTCGGCCATCCTGCAGGGGCATGCGCCCAATTCGATCCTCGCAACCGACGCGTCCGAGGACTTCGTCGCCCACGCGCGCAAGACCGTCACCGGCCCCAGGGTGCGTTTCGAGACGGCCACAGCCCAGACCCTGCCTCCGGAGGATGACAGCGTCGACATCGTGACATCGGCCCTCGTCCTGAACCTTGTGCCAGACCGTCGTGCGGGTCTGGTCGAAATGCAGCGTGTTCTGAAACCCGGGGGTGTTCTGTCGTTCCATGTCCGGGACCATCCGGGCGGAGGCATCGGTTTCATCGACGCTTTCCGGAAGGCTGCGGCCTCCCTCGATCCAGACGCGGGCGGGTTCGACGGAGGGTGCACGATTTCCCTTCTGCACGCCCGAGGCCCTGCGCGATACGTGCTCGGAAGCGGGTCTGCCGGATGCCGTGATAGCCCCGATCGAGATCGTGACAGAGTTCCAAATTTTGAAACGTTCCGGCACCCTTTCAGCTTGGGTGCGGGCCCTGCGCCCGGCGATTGCATGAGCATTGCCGAAGACCATCGCAACGCGCTCGGGATGCGCCTTGCCGAAAGGCTCGATCACGGCGGCCCTGTGCGAATGGCCGCGCGGCCCTGTGCGAATGGCCGCGCGGGCATGGGCGATGGCGGCAGGGACTTGAGGGGCGCAGTCCTGCCGGGACGCGTCTGCCACCGCCCGTCATGCGCCCCAAGACACCGGTCCGCCCCCTGGTCTCACAGCAAGAGATCGTAGTCGTAGGCTCCGATGATGCCCGCCTGGTCGAACACGAAATAGTCCACGGTTTCCGAGGTGTGCCACATTTCGGCATCCAGACTGGTTTCCTCCTGCACCGATACGTCGAACGTCATCGCCGTGCTGCCGTTGCCGCGCACCCAGGCCGTATCCCTGCCGGCGAAGCTCGACAGCATGGCGATCGCGTTGACCCCGCCGGCCGGGCCTTGGCCAAGGTCGACCGTCGCGTTCAGGTGGCCGACACCGGACGTGCTGCCCGCTTGCCAACCGACATCGCCGGCCGTGCCGCTGCCCTGCTCCATGGCGAGCCAGCCGATCGTCTCGGTCGCGTGAGTGTCGTTGAGGGCCTCTTTCTCCTGCATCGTCAGCCGGAAACCGTCCGCGTCGGCGTCGCGCTGGCGGGTTGTCACGAAGGCGGTGTCATTCGCCGTCTGGACCTGGCTGAGGATGACAGGGGCCTCGTCGAATTCGGCGTCGAAGGTGACCGGCTCGAACCCCTGCCAGGACAGCTGGCTGCTTTCGAGGGTGCCGGCCTCGAGGATCGTGCCGTCCGGCAGGATCCATGTTCCCGCCTCGATCACGATGTAATTCACCGTCTCGTCGGCATGCCCCCCACCCGCGGAGGTCGGTTCCTGCAGCTGAAAGGTCAGTTGGTTGCCGCTGACGTCGCTGACGCGCACGTCGACCGGATCCGCCGCGTTCTCGGTCGCGACGAAGGCGATCACGACCGGGTTCTCGTAGCTCCGCTGCAGCGTCAGCACCCGCACCTCGTCCGACAGGGCGAAGGTGCCGGTCTCGGCGACATTCCGCAGCGGCGCCGCAGAGAGCGCACCCGCCTGGTCGAAGACGAAATAGTCCGCGGTCTCGGGCACGTGGTCGGTTTCGGGATCCCCGCTGGTGTCCTCTTCCGCGGACAGCTCGAAGCTGGTGTTCGTGCTGCCGTTGCCGCGCGCCCAGGCCGGATCCTTGCCGGCGAAGCTCGTCAGCATGGCGATCGCGTTGGCCCCGCCGTCCAGGCTTGCGCCAAGCTCGACCGTTGCGTTCCCGTCGCCGACGCCCGACGTGCGTCCCGCGAGCCAGCTTACCTCGCCGGCCGTGCCGCTGCCCTGCTCCATGGCGAGCCAGCCGATCGTCTCGGTCACGTGCCTGTCGTTCTGTGACTCTTCCTCCTGCATCGTCAGCTGAAAGCTGTCCGCATCGGCGTCGCGCTGGCGGGTTGTGACGAAATCGCGGCCGTTGAACGTCTGCACCTGCGAGAGGACCACCGGCGCGCTGTCGAACTCGGCGTCGAAGGTGATCTGCTCGAAGCCTTTCGATGAGGTCTTGTTGCTTTCGATCGTGCCGGCCTCGAGCAAGGTGCCGTCCGGCACGATCCATGTCCCCGCCTCGACCACGAGGTAATTCACCGTCTCGTCGGTATGCCACACGTTGAGGAAATTCGGCTCCTGCAGCTGCAGGGTCAGCTCGTCGGCGCCGACGTCCCGCATGCGCACGTTGACCGGCTGCATGCCGTTCTCCGTCGCGACGAAGGCGATCACGACTGGATTGTCGTAGCTCCGCTGCAGGCTCACCGTCTGCAGGACATGGGTCAGCGACAGGATGCCGGTCTCGCCGAAGATATCCGATTGCGCCTCGACGGCGCCGATGCCGGGTGCCCCGTTCATGACGCGAGTCTCAAAGCGCACTCGACCGGACGGGCCTCGGTTGTGTCCTCGTCGCGGTCGAGGTCGACGCCGTCCGACGAACCTGCGCCGATGGATCCCGCATCGGTCAACGGGCTGTCCTCGATGGGTTTCATTGCCCTGACCAATCCGCCATTGCTCACAAGCGGCCCCGGCATCGGGACGCCGCTGTCCCCAGCTTCGTCGCCGCCCGGATCGTTGTCCATCTCGGCCTTTGTCCCGAGGAAACCGGCCTCGCAGAGATGGACACCCCCGCCCGCGCCGAGAGGGGCCCCGCTTTCGCGCACGGTCGGGTCGAAGAGGTAGACCGACACCCCGTCCATGGCGATGATCGTCCCGCCACTGCCCCCGGACCCAAAGCCCGGCATGGCAGAGTTCGCGGCATTCCCGCCGTTCAGCTTCAGGCCACCCGGCCTCACGTTCGAACCGGACAAGGCGCTGGCTGATCTGTCCGGCCTCATGATCCGGCCTCATGATCCGGCAGAGGGGGTTGCCGTCGATCGTGACCTTGGCCCCGGCGGCAACGACGATCCGGAAACGATCGCTGATCTCCAGCTGGCCGTGTTGAGGGTCGATGGTCGCGCCCGACACCGAAACGGCAAGATTGATCCCGTCGCTCTTTGTTGAACACGCGCTTGGGGGGGAGGGTCGAAAAGATCCCGATCGCCTCGCGCAGGGACCTATCGCAGAGACCTATCGCAGGGACCTCGCGCAGGCACAGGCGCCCGCTCGCGAGATCGATCCTGGATCCGATCGGCGGCGGTCGGTCTCAGGTCCCGATCGGCGTGGGGCCGGTTGGCATCGTGCCGCCGGGCGTTGCCGGGGCGTCCCCTGCCGTGGGCGGATTGGCGACGATCCGGAAGGCCTTCGAGGCCGGCAGATCGCGCCAGAAGGCGAGCGTGGAATATTTCTCGAACAGGTCGGGCGGCAGGATCGTCGTGCGCGGGCGCGGCGCCACTTCGGGATGCACCCGGTGCAGCCCGTCAAGCCCCAGCCCCGAATCGAATGTCGGCGCGTCGAAGTCCACCGCGCTGAAATCGTGCTCGAACGGCTGCTCGCCGAGGAAATCATAGACGAGCTTGAAGACCTCGGCCGGCCTGTTGACGAGCAGGTCGTATTCCAAGATCACGATCCGCTCGGCATAGTCCGAATAGCACGCCTCGCGCAGCGCGTGCCACGGATAGCCCACAAGCCGGTTGGCCCCGGCCAGGGCCTCGACCCGCGTGTAGACCGTCGAGCGTTCGCCGGGCGCGTTGAACAGCCGGGTATGCTCGAACGCGTTCTGGCGGAACTGCCGCTCCATCGAATCCATGATCCACGAGACATCGCGCACGAGGCAGATCACCCGCGCGTCCGGAAAGACCTGCATCAAGGCCGGCAGGTTGGCCGTCCAGGCGCGGTTGGTGTCGAAGATCACCTCCTCTGTGTGCTCGGCGTAATAGCTGTCGAACAGGCCGCGCAGCAGCCGTGCCCGCTGCGTATGCGTGACCGTCGTCGACAGTTCCGTGCCGGCGGACACCTGCGAGATCATCCCGTCGAAGAGGCTGGCGATCGGGCTGGACATTCCGGCATGAAAGCGCGGGTTCTGCCGAAGGATCGCCGCGGTCAGCGTGGAGCCAGACCGCGGCAACCCGGAAATGAAGTGGTATCGGCGCTCTGGCATGGTGTCTCCCGGGGTGCACCGCCCGAGTCTTGGCGGCGCGACGTTCCCCCGTCAACAGCGCAGGGCCGGATCTCGGGCGGCCGGCCAGTTGAATCAATCGGTTGGTGAAGACCTTGCGGATACGCGCACGACCGATCCGACCAGCGGCCCGGCCGGGCATCGCGCCGCGTGTCTGTCACAGGGACGTCGCCGCGCGTGGCCCGGCACCGCATGCTTGCATTGTCCCCGGCTGGGGGCGCGGGCAGGTCGTGCCCGCCCGGCGAGGCCCACGGGCCGGTCGCGCCAGACGGCTTGTCAGCTGAAAAGGACCGTGGGGAGCCATGTCACCAGCCCCGGAAAGATCATGATCAGGACGATGAGCGACAGCATGCATGCGATGAACGGCAAGACCCCGAATATGACATCCCGCACGTCCGAACCGGGCTCGCGTATCCCCTGGACGACATAGAGGTTCATGCCGACGGGCGGCGTCACCAGCGACAGTTCGCACATGACCACGACGAAAATGCCGAACCAGACCGGGTCGATCCCCTGCGCCGCGACGATCGGAGCGACGATGGGCACGGTCGTGATGAGCATCGACAGCGTTTCCATGAAGCATCCCATGGCGAGATACAGAACGACAAGCAGCAGGATCGTCGCCACCGGCCCGCCGGAGGTCTGTTCGACCCATTGCGCCACGGCCTGCGGAATGCCGATCAGCCCCAGGATGAAGTTCAGGAAGAACGCGGCCACGATCAGCAGCGTCACGATGCCGGTGATCCGGACGGTCGAGACGAACGCAGCGGACAGGACGGCCCACGTGAGCCTGCCCCGCAGCGCCGCGAGGACGACGGCGGACACCGTCCCGAGGGCCGCCGATTCCGTCGGCGTGGCGAAGCCGGAGTAGAGCCTGCCCATCAC
The DNA here is from genome assembly GCF_900172355.1 of Roseisalinus antarcticus. GTDB lineage: Bacteria > Pseudomonadota > Alphaproteobacteria > Rhodobacterales > Rhodobacteraceae > Oceanicola > Oceanicola antarcticus_A. Next base: position 75,613 of record NZ_FWFZ01000015.1, read on the forward strand.
CACCGCGAAGATCGCGCTTGCGAAGACGTTGGTGTGGACAAGCCCGCCGGGCAGCCGCGCCATCCAGGCGGCGAGGGCGGCATAGAGCCGGTCGGTAATACCCGATCGAAGGAGGAGTTCCCCCATCAGCACGAAAATCGGCATCGAGACGAGCAGGTAATTGTTCGACGTGGACCACGCGAGATCGCCGATGTTCATCACCACGGGCGCCCCGAAGGTCAGGAGCGCCCCGGCCACGCCCAGCAGGGCCATGACCGCGGAAACGTGCAGCCCAAGAAGCGAGAAGCCCACGAGGCACCCGATGTAGATGGCGGCGAGCATGGCGGGATCGATCATCGCGGCGGCTCCCGGCCCGACTGCCGCACGCGGGCCGCCTCGATCTCGGCGGCGGTCTGGGACCTTGCGCCCGCGATCTCGACCAGTTTGCCTGCCGCGTCGACCCGGCCGCGGGACAACAGATACAGGACCGAGCCCAGGCGCCACAGGATCGTGGCCGTGAACGCCGCCAGAAGGACAAGCCAGATCCCCTGGGGAATGACCAGCGGTGTCCGCAATGGCGTCGGGGCGAGTGCGCCCAGCTCCCAGGATCGCAGCCATTGCGCGGTCGCCCGCCAGGTCAGAAGCCCCGCGAAGGCGGCCAGCGCGAGGTGGGACAGGATGTTGACGGCAAGCCTGGGCAAGCGGCCCACGCGCGACAGGACCAGATCCACCCGGATATAGGCGTTCGCCGAATAGGCCGCGATGAAACCGACTGCCGACACGATGGCATAGACATAGCCACCGATCTCGTCGACGCCCGCCAGGGAATGGTCGAAGACCTTCCTCAGAAGCACTTCCACCGCGGTCAGGAACGCAAGGCCAGGCAAGGCGGCCCCGGCGGCAATCGAGACGAGTTCAAGTGTCCGTTTCACGTCTCTCTCCGCCGGGGCCGGGTCATCATCATTCGATGCTAAAGCCGGTCGTCGCGCCCACGGTCTCGTTCCAGATCGCCGTGCAGCCCGGGTAGGCCGCCTCGCATTCCTCGGCCCAGCCCGGCAGGACGACCTGTTCCACGGCCTCGATCAGCAACGCCTCGTCCGCGGCACCATACTCCGACAAGGTCATGTCCGCAGGCGTCCCGATCTCGCAAGGCTCTGCGCCGGTGGAGCAATCGACACCGTCCTGCGTCGCTTGTTCGGCGACCGACCACATCCGGGCCTCCATGTCGGCGAAGAGAGCGGCCATCTCCGCCTGCTCATCCTCGGACAAAGCCTCCCAGAAATCGCCATTGGCGACATGCAGCTGGATCGCCCAGCTCATCGGCAGGGAATAGAGCGTGTCCGTGACCTCGAACCAATTGGCCTCGTTGCCTGACAGCGAGGCGGTGACCGCGCAGTCGATCACGCCACGCTGGAGGCTGGGATAGACCTCCGAGAAGGCCAGCGTCACACCGGTCGCACCGAAATGCGATACCAGGTCATTGAGCGCGGAGGAAAAGACCCGGACCTTCTTGCCTTCCAGGTCCTCCAGCCCGTCCAGCGGGCCGCTGCAGAACAGCATCTGCGCCGGATAGGGCCATATCGCGAGCACCTCGCCGTCGAAGCGTTCGCGCACCCGCTCGGTCAACGGGGCGCGGTAGGCCTCGATCGCGGCATGATCCCCGGAAGATCCAGTCCGAGGACGAAAGGATCGTCGCCCGAGACATATCCCGGCGAGATCGCCATCACCTGGAAGGCGCCCGATTGCAGTTGCCGGAACGCGTCGAACCCCTGCAGACCAAGCTCGTTTATCGACCGGAACCGAACCTCGTAAGCCCCGTCGGTCGCCTCACCCAGCCCCTCGAAGAACGGCTTCTCGATCTGGCTGTTCTGGTATTGGTTGGAGAAGCCGCCGATGGCGTTCAGCGCCGTCTGTGCGACGCCTGCGGCCGGTGCCAGGGCCAGACCGGCAACGAGGCAGGTCGGAAGGGTATGAAGTTTGCGCATGGAATATCCTTTCGGGAACGTCATTTCGGCAGGCGTGCTGCCGGTTCGGTGATCTGGTCGAGAAAGTCCGCGAGGGCCCGGTCGAAGGCCGCAGGATCCTCGAGCATGGGGGAGTGGCCGCAGGTCTCGAACACCACCAGACGGGCGTCGGGCAGGCCCTCGCGCAGCGCCTCGGCGTGGCCGATGGGGCGACCGACATCCTGACGGCCATGCAATATGAGCGCGGGCGCGTGGATCTCGCCGAGCCGCGGCAGCACGTCCGTGTCCATGAGGCTCTGCTGCACGTCGATCATGGCCTCAAGCGGCGCGGTCAAGGCTCTGGCGACATAGGCGTCGAAGAAGCCGGGCGGCGGCGGCCTGTGAAACCAGTTGGCGCTGATATCCGTCATCAGGCGGGTCGAGACGCCCTCGCTGCGCAGCCGGTCCAGCAGGGTCTGCCCCACGCCATGCTGTTTCATCGAGGGACCGGTGCTGACCAGGACGACCCCGCCGAACGCGTCCGGCGCTTCCAGCGCGGCCAGCTGGCAGACGACCCCGCCCATGGAGTGGCCGACGATGACGGGCCGGACCAGCTCCAGCTCCGCGGCGAACCGGACAAGCCGGCGGGCAAAGCTGGCCACGGTGTAGCCGTCCGGAGGCGGCTCGGAGCGCAGGAAATTGTTCAGGGCATAGCCACGGTAGCGGTCGGGCAACCCCTGCATCGTGACATGCCAGAGCTCCGAAGGGCTGCCGAACCCGCCATGAACAAAGATCACGGCAGGCCCCTGCGTTCCGGTCCTGTCAAAGCAGACGCGGGCGCAGTCGATGTCGATGGTGCAGTCGGTTTCCATGCTGTCCCTGTCGTCCTGGGCATTGATCTTTTGCAGTGTCGCGCATTTTCAGTCTCACGAGGGTTCCAAGTTCAGCGAAAACCGAGAATTATGGAGACCGATTATCACTGAATGAGACAGCTGCCGCGATGGTCGAACGCAGGGCGAAACGCTTTCCCGAGATCGGCGACCGCCTGCGGGCCTACCGCGTCGCCACCGACCGCAGTGTCGACGACATCGCCAACCGGCTCGGCGCCAGCCGGGCAGCCGTCTACCGTTATGAAAAGGGCGAGGTGGTCAAGATCGAGACGATCGAGCGGCTCGGTCGCCTCCTGGGGGTTCCGCTGACGGTTCTGCTGGGCGTCGAGATCGAATTCGTCTCCAACGGACAGGTCTTCTTCGAACGCCTGAGGCAGATCGAGGAACAGGCCCTTTCAAAGGTCGTGGTCTACGGACCGGTCGCCTATGTCCTGACCTCGGACGAATACGACGACGTCCTGCGCCAGGCCCTGCGGGAAACCTACGCCGAGGAGGCCGCCGCCACGCCGCAGGGCCTCGACAGGCTGATGGCCTGCCTCAAGCAACGAAAGCAGGCCTACAGGGGACACCGGACCGGGATCGTCAGCATCTCTTCGCTGGCGGAGATCGAGCGTTTCCTGGCCACGGGGCTGGTGGCGCGGACCGGGGTCCGGTCCAATGTGTCACGCGCACGCCGCGCACACGCCGTCCGCGAGGTCCGGCACATGGCCCATCTGCTGCGTCATCCGCCAATGGGTGTTCAGATCGGCATCCTGACAGGCGGGCTGCCGGTGAGCGGGTTTCAGATCGTGCGTCAGCGCGATCGGATCCGTGTCGTCACAAGCCCGTTCCGGATCGGCGACCTGCCCAACATCCGTGTCGGGGTCGCGTCGATCAACGACATGCCGCACGTCGTGCAGATGCACGAGGAACTGGCCAATGAATTGTGGACAGAGGCAATGATCGGCGGCCCCGCCGCGGACATTCTCGAAGACCTCGCCGAAGCGGCCGAACGGGATGACCTTGCCCGGAACTGATCGCGCTCAGCGGGGCCGGTGCCGGCCGGTCGTGCCAAGGCCCTGCCCTCTCGGTGACGGTCATTGCCCCCCTCGCCTAGACCCGTCCGACCCCTGAAAAACGGTCAGGCCAGGCACGAGCGGGACCTGCCCGAAGTGCCGCCGGCGCGGCGGAGGGCGTCACGCCCCGTCGCAGGAGTGCCGTCTTCCCCGCGGGGAATACGCACGCTCCGCCAGCGGTTTACGCAACACCCCGCCGCATGCCCCCTCGATAGGTCCGGGATCGGCCCGGCAGGGTCCGGCACTGGACGTCAGAACGATACTTACCCAAACAGCTATCTTTTTCGTTGACCAAGGCGCGGGTCGCCATTACTTAGCCATATGGCTAGCAATCTCGATCACTTCTTCTCCGCCCTCGCCGATCCCACCCGGCGCGCGGTGATCGCCCGGCTGACATCCGGCCCCGCCTCGGTGTCGGAGCTGCACGCGCCCCACGACATGGCCCTGCCCTCCTTCCTCAAGCACCTCGGCAAGCTCGAATCCGCGGGGATGGTCCGGTCCTTGAAGATCGGCCGCGTCCGGATGGTCCATATCGAAGCGGTCCCGATGGCCGAGGCCGAAGACTGGCTCAAGACACAACGGCGCATCTGGGAGGGCCGCCTCGACCGGCTGTCCGCCCTCGCCGAGCACCTCGAAAGGAACGGCGACCATGGCTGACTACGAGACCCTCACCCTGGACCGCGCCATCCGCTGCGCCCCCGACCGGCTGTTCCACGTGATCACCGACCGCGACCTGCGCCAGAGGTGGTCCGGCCCCGACGACGAGAGCGTCGTGATCATCGACCACTACGATTGCCGGCCCGGCGGGCGCGAAGAGACCCGGTGCGGGCCGAAAGAGGCCCCCGAGTTCAACACCACCAGCCTGTTCCACGTGGTCACGCCGGAGTTCATCTCGCTGACCGAGACCCTGGCCGTGGGCGGCGAGACGATGTCGATCGCGCTGTGCGGCCACGAGATTTCGGCAAGCGCCACGGGCAGCGCCCTGCGCGTGACCTTGCAGATCACGAGCCTGGTCGGGGCGGAGCTCTACGACGATTATCGCGGCGGCTGGTCCGGCGCCCTGGACAAGCTCGCGACGCTGGCCGCGGACCCCGACCGGGTCTGACGGGCCGGGCCGGGATGGCGGAACGCATGTGCGAGGGCAAGTGGCGGAGGGGCTGGACCTTGCGCCGACCCTGCTCCACACCGGCCAGGATCCTTCTATCAAGACGCCTGGAACGTGCGCTCCGCGATGAGCGCACCCGCCAGCCACGTGGCCGCCCGCACACCGTCGATCAGCCTGACTTTGGTCGTCCGCTGCAAGATCTCTCGGTGGCGGGACGTGCCGGCACAGCCGAGGATGATACTGTCCGCACCAGCCGCCTCCAGGTCATCGATCCTTGTGCGCACGCGGGCCAATGTCGCGTCTGAGCCGTCTTCCAGCACCTGTGGACTGAGACCGCAGGCCATAACCGGCAGCGAGACTTCGGCAAATCCGTTCTGACGGATGTTTCCTTCCAGGACGGGTATCGCCACGTCGACGGACGTCAGCACGGCAAAGCAGGTGCCTTGCAGCGCGGCGAAGTGATACGACGCCTGCCCGATCCCCAGGACCGGGCATTGCGCCCGTGCTCGGACCTCGGCAAGGCCGGTGTCATCGAAGCAGGCGACGATCATGGCCTGGGCCCCCCAATCCGCTGCGGTCGGCACCATGTCCGTCAGCCAGGGCACGACGGCGTCGCCATCGACTGGACCCTCTATCGTTGCGGGTCCGGTCGTGTTCGTCCAACCGACGATCTCCGCTTCGGGAAAGACATCCTGTGCGGTGGCATCGATGCTTTCGGTCATCGAACTCGAAGAGTTCGGGTTCATGAAAACGATCCTCATGGCGCTAACGCTCCACTTTCGAGATCTGCAATTGATTTCAATGAGGTGACGCTTTCTCGCGTGCCAGTTCGTCTGCGTATCTGCCGATGCCGGAGAAGATGTCCGTCCGAGGGCGCCAGCCGAGATGCTGCCTTGCCACGTCGATCAGCAATCGTGCGGACAGGGCGTCGTCCGGCGGCGGACCGGTGCCGACGCTGCTCCGTGCTTGCCCCAATCGGGCTTTGACGATCCCGGCAAGATCCTCGAACCGCGGACAGAGGCTGTCGGAAAGGTTGAAGGCCATGCCCGATACCCCCCGGGCGGTCAATGCAGCGCAGACCGCGTCGGAAACGTCGTCGACCCAGACGAACTGACGCGTCCATCCGCTGCCATACTCAAGCCGCGTCTGCCGACCTTCCAGCGCGTCGGTGATCATGCTCCGGATGACGCAGGGGTCCGCCGCCGTGGTCCATAGACCCAAGCGGGGCGGAGTATGACGATGTCCAGGCCGTGCTCGGCAGCATAGCAACGTGCGACGAGTTCGCCGCCGATCTTCGAGCAGCCGTAGGCGTCCCTCGCGACAAGCGGGGCGTCCTCGCCGACCGTCGGCCCGGTCGCGTTGCCATAGACCGACGCGCTGGAGACCAGGACAATGCGCCCGACTCCGGTCAGCCGAGCGGCCTCGAAGAGGTCGAGCGTGCCGTGTTCGGACAGGAAGCGCGCGATCCTGTCGACGCCGCCTACGTCGAGAATGCGGGCCGTGAAGGCCGCATCCGCGGGGCGGTCGGCCAGGAGGTCGGTTGGAACGACGGGCAAGCCGCCGGCCTGCAGCGCAAGAGTGACGCTGTGTCCGATCAGACCGTAGGCTCCGGTCACCAGGACCGGCTCGTTGCTGCGCAGCTCGGTCATGGCCGGATGTCCCCGGGCATTCGTTTCATAGAAACACGTCCCCCCCATTCGGCGACAGGGTCTGCCCGACGTAATAGTCGCCGCCCGACGACGCCAGAAGGACAGCGGTGGGGGCGATCTCGGCCGGTTGCCCGAACCGGCCGATGGGCAGTTGGGCCATCTTCCAGGCCTGCCATTCCGGCGACAGCGCGTCGGTGAGAGCCGTCTCCACAGGACCGGGAGCGATGGCATTGACCAGAATGCCGTCCTTGACGACTTCCGCGGCCAGCGCGCGGGTGAACCCCACAACCCCGGCCTTCGAGGCGCTGTAATGGGTCAGGCCGGGGGCCCCTTTGTAGGCGAGCTGGGAGGCAATATTGATGATCCGGCCCCAGCGGCGCCGTCGCATCCCGGCCAACGCCAACTGGGACAACAGGAACTGCGCGCGCAGGTTCACCGCGATCATCTTGTCGAAATCGGCCACCGAGATTTCGTCGAACGGCTGGTCACCGCCGGTCCCGGCGTTGTTGACGAGGATGTCCACTGGCCCGAATGCCGCTGCCGCCTCCCACAGCCGTGTCAGGGCAACCGGGTCGGCGACATCACCTTGAACCGAGGCCACGCGACGGTCGAGCGCCGCAATCCGGGATTCGACCAGGCGCGCACCCTCCGGGTCGTCATGATGACAGAAGACGACGTCTGCGCACTCTTCTGCGAAAGACACGGCGATCGCTGCTCCGATGCCGCGGCTCCCGCCGGTGACAAGGGCAGTCCTGCCCTTCAACTTCTGCGTCAAGTCATCACCTCCGATCGCTTTCCGGCATCCATTCAAGCGCACGCCGGATCAGGTGCCGGACGAAGACATTGCTTGCGGCGGCCAGCGCGAGCACGATCAGGGTCACCAGCGCCATGCGACCCGTGTTGCTCATGAACTGTGCAAAGGTCAGGATCCGGCCAAGGCCGCTGTCGATGCCGATGTATTCGCCGGCGATGACCGCGGACCATGCGAGGCCAAGCACGAGCAAGGCACTCGACATCATCTCCGGCAGGATCGCCGGCACGATTACGCGCGCAAAGATCTGGAGCCGGCTCGCGCCCAGTGTCCTGGCGTATTCGACATAGCGGGCCGGAACGTTCGACACGCTGTTGACGGTGCCGACAAGCAGCACCGCGCCGGTGGCCATCGCAACGAAAGAGATGACCCCTGCCGTGTTCGTGCCGACCCAGAACTGAAACAGCGGGATCATCGCCAACAGCGGCACCATCCGCATGACCCCAAGAGGCATGTAGGCAGCCCGGCGCACGAACGGCGACCACGAGAGCACAAGCCCGAGGCCAACCCCGAGAACGGTGCCGAGGAACACCCCCGCGAGAAGCCGAAGGACGGTAAGCGAGGTGTGCCAGCCCAGCGCCAGGAACGCGCCGAGATAGGTCTGCTCGCCGCCCAGGGAGGTGATGGGAGCCCAGAACGGAAACTTCCAGTAATCGGACATCCCAAGCAGGCTTTCGCCAAGAATGTTCCCGAAAGACGGCACGAGGGGTGTCTGGGCCAACACCGTCTTGGGGCTGAGCCACGCGGCGATCTCCCAACCGGCGACCAGCAGGACGACCGTGGCAATGCCAATGCGATGTGACCGCAAGAAAGCGCCCATGCCGGTCATGCCGGTCATGCCGGTCCCTCCGGCGTCCCGGCCGACAGACCGAGGCGACGAACGATCTCGCGGGTGATGGCAAGCGCCTCGGGCGAACTCCTCTCGTCCTCGAGGCGCGGACGCGGCAACGGACAGTCGAGATCGGCGAGGATCCCACCATCCGAAACGATCAGGATCCGGTCGCCGAGCACCAGCGCCTCTTCGATGTCATGCGTGACAAAGACGATCGTGGTTTCGGTTTGGCGCCAGAGATCGAGAAGGACCGAATGCAACACGGAGCGGGTCACGAAATCCAGTGCGCCGAACGGCTCGTCCATGATCAGCGTCTCGGGCTCGGTCGCGAAGACCGTCGCAAGCGCGACACGCTTGCGCATCCCGCCGGAAAGCTCACGGGGCCATTTGCCCGCAGCATCGGCAAGACCGACGGCGGCAAGCCATTCCTGCGCCTTCCGGCTCCGCTCCTGCTTGGGCATCGAGCGTGCGCGCAACCCGAATTCGACGTTGTCCTGCACCCGAAGCCAAGGAAAGACCGTATCCTCCTGAAAGACCATTCCGCGGTCTTCGCCCGGCCCCTCGACCGCTTTGCCACCTACCGTCAAGGATCCCTGGCTGGGCTTGACCAGCCCGGCGAGCGTGCGGACGAGCGTGGATTTTCCGCCCCCCGACTTGCCGACGATGCAGACGAACTGGCCGGCCGGGATCCGGAGCGTGATGTCGTTCAGCGCCAGCTCATCGACATTCGGGTCATACCGGACCGATACGCCGTCAAGATTGATGCCGTCCATGCTCATCTCGCGGCTCCGGACAGGTTCGCCACGCTGGCCCACCTGAGCAGCCGGGCCCGTATCGCCAGCAGGGTTCCATCGACCAGAAGCGCAAGAACCGCGAGCAGCGCGACCACCGCCATGATCCCCGTCAGGTCATAGACCGAGCGCAGTGCGACGATGACCCGTCCCGAGCCGTATTGCCCACCCAGCATCTCGGTCGCGGCAGCGATGCCCCAGTTGCCGGCAAAGGCGATCCGCAAGCCGCCGAAGATCTCTGGCAGCGATCCCGGAAGTCGGACCCGAAGAAAGCGTGTTGTCGCGGATGCGCCGAGCGTCGCCGCGTATTCGCTGAACGCGGGTGACAGGTTGTTCACACCGCGCAGCGTGAAGACATAGAGGATCGCCGCCGAATAGATCGCCACCTGGACGACCTGTGCCGTGCCGGACAGGCCGAACCAGATCAGGAAGAATGGCGCCAGAACGATGATCGGCATGGTCCCGAAGAGCGACATGATCGGCCCCAGGACCTGTCCGATTTCGCGCCTCTCGGCGCTTGCCAGGCCCGCGGCAATCCCGACTGCGACACCGATGACGCCCCCCGTCAGGACATTCCTTGCAGTGAAGAGGAGGTGGGGAAGATACCCCCCGCTTGGCAATCCGATCCCCGGCAAACGCTCGCTCGACACAAGATTGAAGATCGCATTGCCCGCAACCTGGTGGGGCATGGGCACGCGACTGCCGACAATGAACGAGATCAGGTACCACCCGCCAAGCGAGACAAGGACGCCGAAGACGACTGCCGGATCGACAGCGCGTCGGTATCGCCTTGTCCTGCTCAGCAAGCGGTTTGCCCGGGATCGCGAAGGGGAGATGAGTGCCGTCTCCATCTGATTAGGTGAGCGAAGCTTCCAGGAAACGCACGGCGTCGAGGAAGTTGTACTTCGTTGCCCAGGATTTTCCTGCCTCCGCCAGCACCAGCTTGTCGCCGCTCAGACCGGCCTGATCCGCTTCGACGGCAAGCATCGCGGCCCTGGCTTTCAACTCCACGGCCTCCTGCCAGAATTCCTTGGCGACGAACAACTCGTCCAGGTCGTACTCGCCAGGCGCGATCGCGCCATCCGCGATGAACTTCTCGATCTGGTCCCGATAGACGTTGACGTAGTTCAGCGCATAGTCCGGATCGGTCCAGATGCGTTCTTGAGCCTCCCATGTGAAGAAGGGGTCGAGCTCTTCGAAGATGAACTTGATGGCGTCCGCATCCAGGGAGGACCCGTTCGCCGCGTTCACATAGGGCACCTGCTTGTTCAGCTCGGCCATCTGGTTCGGGCCGAAAATGTCGGCCGTCGTCCGGTACATGACCGAGTTGAACCGATGGATCGCGTCGCGGTTGGCATCAATGTAATCGGTGGTTGCGGCGAAGCCGTCGAAGTTGAGAAGTTTCTTGACCACCTCCGCGCCTTCACCGGTCGCCAGCCGCACCATTTGCCGGGTGCTGATCAGCGGGCGCCAGTTGGCCTGGAACTGAAGCTGATAGATCTGGACCGCGCCAGCCGGGGAACTGAACGGGACACCGCCCGAGACTGCCAGCTGTACGGCGTTGGGATCCTCAAGGCTCACAAGCTCGGAATCCTCCAACGTCATGTCTCCGAAGGCGTAGACGAATTCGAGCCATGGCCGGGTCGAGATCGTCGGCGGCACGGTCAGTTTCTGGCCCCGCAATTGATCGACCGTCAGCTTGGCCGCTTCGAGGAATTCGTGCCCCTCGTCGACAAAATCGTCGAGCGTCTTGAACCCGGAATCAGGGCCGGTGAGGATCGTATTGCCCTGCCAATAACTGTGGATGAGGAAGGGCTTGATGTTGATGATCTTGTCGAGCGCCGGCGTCAGCACACCCACGAAGATCGTGCTGATGTCGACCTCGTCGTTGTCGAGAAGCGGTACAGTCTGGTTTTCGAAGACGATGCGCCCGTCGGCGGGGTCGAGGTCGATGCCGACCTCGTCGAAGTAGCCGTTCCGGACACCGATGATCGGCCAGGTATGGTTGGTGTAGGACACCATGGAGAACCTCGCGGTGACCGCCGGAATCTCGGGAGCCAAGGCCAGCGCTTGCCCGACCGTCCCCGGCAAGAGGTTCAGTGCTGCCGGCGCGGCCACCGATCCGCCCAGAAGCCGAAGCATCCTGCGACGGTCGAGCATCTGGGGCTTTGTATATGTGAACATGTATATTCCCTTTCCTCCTGATCGGTTGCGTCTCGCGCGATTTGCATCGCTGGCCACGGCCCCTGCTCCAGGGACCAAAAAACCCGTTCTGATGGCTTGCCGCTCAGTCAGGATGGTTTTCAGCATTGGGTCAATCATCATGATTCATATGATTTTTTTGGTGGTTTTGACCGGTTTTCGGAAATTGTCGTGTCAATGAATCAGCCTGCGATCCGATGTCGGTTTTATCCGACCAAACGACCTGCCACGCCCGAAACCGGGCAAGAACAGAAAATTCCGACACGTCCGCGGATGCGCAAGATATAGAAGATTCTTGCCCCCGATCCCATTTTTTGAGCGCAAAGTGGTCGAGGACGGCCAGTGGTCGGCTTGCAGACAGGGTCGAACGGGCCGCTGCTCGGCATCCTCGCGGATCAGATCCCGGGGCGGAGTTGGCGAAAAACATGCTCGAAAATTTGCCGACCCGTTCAACAAATGTGCTTCTGGTCAGAGTTGGCCAAGGACCCGTCGTCAGTCGTTGCAATACCAGGGCAACTGTTCCAGCTTTCCTGTGTCGAAAGATCAGGTATTGGCGCACGGTTGAAAAAGGACGTCTCGAAATCGATTGCTGCCCCAGTCGCAGAGTCTCTTCAGCGGCTTGGCAACGATATGCGCATCGCCCGTCTGCGACGGAAGCTCACCTTGCGGCAGATGGCGCTGGACCTCGGCGTTCACCGCACGACCTACGGCAGATTGGAAAACGGCGACCCCGGCGTATCCATGGGCTTGTATTCACAGGCGCTGTTCCTGCTTGGTCTCGGCACGCCATTCGATGACCTCGCCGATCCGAACAATGATACGGAAGGCCAGAGGCTGGACGTGTCCAGGCTGCCCCGGATCCGGGACGCCGGCCTGTCTGCAGCGCGGCTCCGCCCAGCCATCGGGTCGTCTGACGAGCCTGTGCTGCGTATCGGTGTCCTGGGCGTCATGTCCGGGCCGGCTGCTGCCTGGGGGCTCGTCAGTCGCTACTGCGCCGAGGCGACGGCCGAGATGTACAACGACGCCGGCGGTGTCGAGATCGGCAAGCAGAAATACCGGATCGAAATCGTGAGTTTCGACGACCGATTTGATCCGTTCCGATCAACCGCCGGGGCACGCTGGCTGACCGAAGAGAAGGGCATCAAGTATGTGATCGGCCCGAATGTCGAACAGACGATCACCGCCGCGATTCCCATTGCCGAGCGCAAAAGCGCGATGCTGTTTCCGTATTCCTTCACCCGGTCGCTCTACAGCCTGCCACGAGAAAACTCGGTGCTGGCGCAAGTGGCGGGGTATCAGGCCGTTCCGATCATCTACGACTACCTGAAGCAGACCAAGGGCGCGGAGTCGATCAGTATCGTCGCCCCGAGAACGCCCGAGGGGCTGCGCCAACGCAACGACACCGTGTCGATCGCCGGCCAATGCCGATTGCGCATGCTGTCCTGCGAGGGCACTTATGTTTCCGGCAGCGCCGATATCGAAGAGGCGCTCGGCAGGGCATTGAGAACAACCCCGGATATCCTGGCGCTTTCGAATGTCGCGCCAAACGACGCCACCCGGCTGATACGCCGCGCACGCGAGCTGGGATTTGGCGGGTATATCACCACGGAATCCGCGCAGGACGTCGACTTGCTGACCCGCACGGTCGGATCGGATGGGGACGGCCTGATCATGCTTGGCGGCGCAAGCCCGCCCGACAAGCGGACCCAGCGGATGCGGGACTTCATTGCGCGGTTCAATCGCCTGGCGGGGGCATGGAATGACGAGGCGGGAACCAAGGCGCACACGCTCGAGATCATTCTTGGCACGTTGCAGATCGCAAGCGAACGGGCACTCCATGATACGAGCCTTTTCAAGGCGGCGATTCCCGATTTCTCGTCAGACAACCCTTTCTTCTCGGGGCGGACACAACTCAACTACCGGGGCAGTTCGCACTTCAATCAGAAACGACAGATCGCACTGCCGCTGGTCGTCAACGAGATCAGCGGAGGCAACCTGAAGACCTTGTTGGTGCGTCAACCCGAGGAATACATGGTCTGACGTGGTGTCGGGGACCCTACTCGACCCGAGCCGTGCCGAAACTGACCTGCCACGGCGTCTTTCCTCCACCATCGATCGGAGGCCGGCCGCGGCGCCGAGCCGCGCAGGCCCCAACCGCGATCCGGTCGGGGCTGGTTGAAGGGTCAGTGGCAGGTCAGGACAGCGACCCCGTGGTTGCGGTCCTGCCCAACATCCCGACCACCGGCCGACGGGAACGGGACCGAGCTCAGCGACCTTCTCCACCGTCGGTGAAAACGACGAAGACCTTTCCAGCCTGCACCTCGACCCGATAGGTATTCAGGTTGATGCACGCGGGCGCGCGTTTGGCCGCTCCCGTTCGGATGTCGAAAACGCCGTTGTGGCGCGGGCACTCGATCTCAAAACCCTGAAGCAGACCATCGGCGAGCGAGACGTTCTCATGCGTGCAAAGGCCGTCGGTCGCAAAATATTCATCGTCTTCGGTCCGGTAGACAGCGATCACCTGACCGTCGTGGGTCACCTCGAAAATATCGTCGAGTTCGATGTCGCCGACCGTACAAACCTCCAGGCGCTGCTGCTCTGCCATCTGTTTCTGGTCCTTCTGGTTCATCTTGCCTTGGGAAATCTGTGCAAAGATCGGATCAAGCAGCCGTTTGAGCGGCGGCCGGCAGGGGCCGCACGACCCGGTAGCTCGGGTCTTTCAATTGCCTCAGCAAGGTTGGGACGATTTCCCGATACGTGGCCAGGACGCTTGGGTAGGCCGGCGGGCAATCGTGCGCGATCGCGCGATGAAGCGCAGGCAGATTGTAGTAGGGCACCATCGGATACATGTGATGCTCGATGTGGTAGTTCATGTTCCAGTAGATGAACCGCCCCACGGGGTTCATGTGAAACGTGCGACTGTCCAGCCTGTGATCCAGCACATCGTCAAGCAGACCCGCATGTTGGGTCAGCGCCAGCGCCTGAATCAGCCATACACCGTAGATCCTCGGCAACCCCACAAGAAGCGCCGGCACGACCGATCCGGTCGCGAAACATGCAATGACGACACCGGCCAGGATCAGCGTCCAGACGATTGCGGTCCGCTGCACCAGAGGCCGCTCCATTTCGGGCACGAAGACCTTTTCCTCGTCCGACAGGTGGCCCGAGGCATGGCGCAGCATGTCATATAGGCTGGTCGGAAATTCGATCAGCCCAGCAAAAGCGATGATCTGACGGGCGATATCCGGGGGCCGATGATACACCTGTTCCGGGTCCAGACCGACAATGTAGGTGTCCGTGTGATGGCGCGTATGCGACCATCGGGACACGACCGGATTGCGCATTGCCAGGAAAGACGAAATCTCGAAGAGAATCGCGTTGAGCTTTCGGTTCTTGAACGGTGTCCCATGGAGGCATTCGTGCCACCGGGCTTCGCCGGCGGACGCATAGAGAACGCCGTAGACCGCGAAGAGCGGGATCGCCAGCCATGGCTGGTCAAGAAAGGCCACGCCCATCCCCCCGGTCAGCAACAACAGACCGAACCAGATCATGGTGTCACGCACACCCGGCCAATCGCGCCGCTTCATCAACTCCTTCAGCTGCTTGCGCGGCACTGGGGTCCGGTACCAGTCCGCACCCGCAAGTCCCAGCTCGCGCGCCTCTTCGCCACGCGGCCCGACCACGGAATATTCGCTCGCCCTGATCGGTCCTTCCAACTGCCTCGGCACGATCGCGCCCTCCAACTTCACATTTATCAATCTTAGATTAATAACTGAACCGACCGACGTCAAACTTCAAGAAGCTACGCGAAGATCACGCGAAATGTGATCCTTACCACATGTCCGGTCCGGCAGACGAGAGGATTTTTTACACTTCTTTTCATGTGTTTGGGGATTTTTCCCGCTGCGGGTCGCCTCGACCTGGCACGTCGGGACAAGCGCCATGGACCGAGAATCATGTTTTACAATTTACTTTTATTAAGCATCGCGCTACCAAGTTCCCGAACATCAGGGAGGTTCACTATGACAGCTATCTTCAAGGGCGCGGTCTGCGCCGCCGCCATGGCCGCCAGCCTGCTTTCGGCCGGCATCGCGGCTGCGCAGGATCGGCCAATCGTCGGGTTCATCACCAAGACGGAAGGCAACCCCTTCTTCGTCGCGATGCGCCTTGGTGCGGAACAGATGGCCGAAGAGCTCGATCTTGATCTGCGCTCCTTCGCGGCACGCAGTTCCGATGACAACGAGAGCCAGGTTCAGGCCATCGAAAATCTGATCGCTGCTGGCGCCATCGGCATTGCAATCGTGCCCAACGACGAAGCGGCGATCGTGCCGGCTGTCGAGCGCGCCCGCGAAGCGGGGTTGCTCGTCATATCCCTCAACACCGCGCTGGTGCCTGCCGAGGCTGCCGACGCGACATTCACGACAGACAACCGGGCGGGCGGCATCCTGATCGGCGAATGGGCACGGGCCCATCTTGGCGACGCGGCCGACACCGCGCGGATCGCCATGCTTGACGCCGCCGAGAACCAGGGCCTCGTCGATGTCGAGCGTGACCAGGGCTTCATGGAAGGCTTCGGGATCGACGTGAAAGACCCCAACCGCTGGGGCGATGAGGAAGACGAGCGCATTTGCGGTCACGCGATGACTCTGGGGTCAGAGGCCGGTGGCCGGACCGCGATGGAAACCCTGTTGCAGCAATGCCCGGACATCACGGTCGTCTATACGGTCAACGAACCTGCCGCTGCCGGCGCCTATCAGGCGTTGCGTGCGGTCGGAAAGGATGACGGGTCGGTGACGATCGTGTCTTTCGACGGTGGCTGCCCCGGTGTTGCGGATGTCGCCGACGGAGTTATCGGCGCAACCACACAGCAATATCCGCTGTTGATGGCCTCGATGGCGCTCGAGGCGATCAAGGAGTTTGCTGAAACCGGTGAGCGGCCCGAGCCGACACCAGGGCTTGATTTCTTCAACACCGGGACGACTCTGGTCACCGACGCACCCGTGGATGGCGTAGAGTCGATCGACACAACCGCCGCGATGGAAATCTGCTGGGGCTGAATCGACCCCGACCCGGACAGGTCGGGTCGAACAGGACCAATCTGACCGGGCGTGGCGTCAAACGCCGCGCCCGGTTGCTTGCCAATCCAGCGAAAACAGGTGGAGCGACCGTGACCATGAGATGCGAAAAGCAGACGAGGCAGGGGTGGTGATGGAGTTTCAACTTCAGAGAAAAAGCAAGACACGTGCCTTCCGCAACTTCCTTCACCGCTATCCGACTGTCATCCCCGCCGTCACGCTGGCAATTGCTGTCGGCCTTTTTGCCCTTATCGTCGGCGAGCGGTTTTTCAGCCCGTTCAACCTGACCCTTGTCATGCAACAGGTCACGATCATCGGCCTGCTCGGCATTGCCCAGACACTGGTGATCCTGACCGCCGGCATCGATCTTTCCGTCGGCGTGATCATGATCCTGTCCTCGGTCGTCATGGGCCGCGTATCGGTGACCTATGGCCTGCCCGTCGAACTGGCGCTGTTTCTGGGCCTCGCCACAGGGTTCCTGTGCGGGCTTTTCAACGGCCTCCTCGTCGCGTTGATCCGCCTGCCCCCGTTCATCGTCACCCTGGGAACCTGGTCCGTCTACGGCGCGATCATCTATCTTGTCTCGCGGTCCGAAACGATCCGCGCCCAGCAGATCGAGGACACCGCACCGTTCCTTCAGTGGACGGGCAACATGATCAGGCTCGAAGGCGGCGCGGTGATCACCTACGGCACGATATTGTTGCTCGTGGTCGCCGCGGCGGTCTGGTACCTGCTGAACCGCTCCTCCTACGGCAGACACATCTATGCGACGGGCGACGAACCCGATGCCGCGCGGCTGGCGGGGATCAAGACCGCCCGAACGCTGATTTTCGTCTACGTCCTTTGCGGAGTTCTTTGCGCACTGGCCGGTTGGGTCCTGATCGGGCGCATTGGCGCGGTGTCGCCCCTCGGCAACCAGACAGCCAACCTCGATGCCATCACGGCGGTCGTCATCGGCGGGACCTCCTTGTTCGGCGGCCGGGGATCCATCATCGGAACGCTCATGGGGGCGCTCATCGTCGGCGTATTCCGCAACGGCCTCGCGCTGGCCGGGCTGGACGTGCTTTGGCAGGAATTCAGCGTGGGCTTGCTGATCATAGCCGCGGTCACAATCGACCAATGGGTCAGAAAGATGTCGGCATGAAACCGCAAGCGATCCTCGAGGCCCGGTCCCTTGAAAAGTATTACGGCAGCGTCGTCGCGATGGACGGCGCGGATTTCGACCTGTACCGCGGCGAAATTCTGGCGGTGATCGGCGACAACGGTGCAGGCAAGTCCACCCTGATCAAGGCCCTGAGCGGCGCAGTCATTCCCGATAGCGGGCAGATCCTGCTTGATGGCAAACCGGTCCATTTCCGCTCGCCTCTCGATGCGCGCAACGCGGGAATAGAAACGGTCTACCAGACGCTCGCCCTCTCCCCGGCGCTTTCGATCGCGGACAACATGTTTCTTGGCCGTGAATTGCATTCCGGCGGGACATTCGGGCGCATGCTGGGGAACATGAACATGCGACAGATGCGCAATCAGGCGCGTGACATGCTCAATGAATTGGGGCTCACCACGATTCAGGACATCAATCAACCGGTCGAGACCCTGTCAGGCGGCCAACGCCAAGGCATCGCCGTGGCCCGGGCGGCCGCATTCGCATCACAGGTCATCATCCTGGACGAACCGACTGCGGCCCTCGGCGTCAAGGAAAGCCTGCTGGTCCTGAAACTGATCCGCGATGTGCGGGATCGCGGCATCTCGATTGTGCTGATCTCACACAACATGCCCCATGTGTTCGAGATTGCCGATCGCATCCACATCCACAGAATGGGTCGACGGGGTGCCGTCGTAGACCCGAAGAAGATCACCATGTCCGATGCCGTCGCGATCATGACCGGGGCGCTGACGGTAGACGACACCGCCGAGAAGCAGGCCTGACCGCAAGGCCGCGAAGAGAGTCCAGGCACTATCCGGCGGACCCGGCGAGAAACGGCAAGGTCTGGCTGCCGTCGGCCGGATCCACATCGGGCTCGGACGTGTCGTCAGATGTGGACCAGATCCGGCGTGCAAACGGCACGATGGCGGCGCCGACCGCCCTTGCCTGATCGCCCACCTCGCCCGTGTGAAGCTCTGGCACAACGAGGTATCGATCAGGGTGCTCCCGCATCAGGGCGCGGATTTCAGCCACGACAGCGGCAAGCAAATTCGTTGGCAAGGCGCCGTCGATGATCACAGCTTCAACGTCGATGATGCTGGCGATCCCCACGATTGACTGCATGATGGCGTCAGACGCATCATGTTGCCATTCGTCAATGAGATAGCGAAACTTTTCGTCAAGACCCGCGAGATCGCTGACCCGGGTGACTGGCGCACCTCCGGACTGCATGTGTCGGATCAGCCCGTAGACCGATGCCCGGCGGACAAGACTTTCAAATCCGTCCGGATTTTTTTCGACGGATGAAAGCCTGGAGGGGGTAACCGGAAACGGACCATAGTTCGCAGCCAATCCCTGTGGCCCGGGCAGCAGATCTCCATCCAGAATGAGACCCCCACCGATAAATGTTCCAATAAAGACGTAGAAGAAATTTTCGACTGACTTGCCAAGACCGATCTCGTTCTCGGCCAAGGCAGCAGCGTTGGCGTCGTTGGCCTCGAACACCGGAAAGTCATGCCAATCCTCGAACAGTCCACGGGGATCAAACTTTGTCCATTCTTTCGCAATCCATGCTGGATAGCCCAATTCCTCACCACGGAAACCAAAGTACTTCGGACTGCAGATGCCGATACCGATAACTCGATCTTGACGCACCTCGGCGAATTCGGAAATCCAGGTTGAAATGCGCTCCCGGATATATTCCATGATCACATTTACTCGTGGAATATCATAGGGAATCGTCTCGGACCGGACCACATTGCAGTTCAAGTCAAGCATCACGGCCTGAACGGACCGTCGGCCAATGTTGATGCCAAAACTGAAGGCCGCGTCGGGTGCGATACCGTAAAGATTCGACGGGCTGCCTATGGCGCCCCTCCGTTTTGCCTTGACTTCGAGATACCCCGCCTGAACCAGCTCTCGCACGATTGCACTGCTCGCCGGATGCGACAGGCCCAATGTGCGGGCAATATCGGCGCGGGACAGAGCGGTGCCGCGCCGGCAAAGATTGAGGATATTGCGCGCGTTGGAGATCCGCGTGCGCTTTGGGTTTTGCCCCTTGGTTCTTTTCCTCAAGTCCGCCTTCCCACGACCTCCGCCTTTCGGCCGATGATCGTCTTCAACTCCTGCAAAGCGTGAACACCGGGCGGCTACAAGCGAGAATTGCCGGTGGGCCCGGTTGAGGGACTCTGCTCAATCCAAAGCCGCTGCGACAAACGCGTCAAAGGCTTCGTCCTCAATAGGTACCGTATGTTCGAGCGCAGGGTAACCTTTGTTGTCAACGTCTTCGCGAAACGCCCGGAATGCGGCGATACGCGCCTGCTGTATCCTGTCAAGCTCCGGTCCCAGGTCGCCATATGACTTTGCGTGGCGCGGCTTTCGGTTCACGCCATACCCGCAGACATCTTCGGTGAACAGATACTGGGCATCGGCATACGGTCCGGCCCCCATTCCGAACAGCATCAGCGACGTGTGCTCTGACAGGAATTTGGCTATTCGGTCCGGAACCACTTCAAGTTCAGCGCCGAAAATGCCGATCTCCTCCATCCGTTTCGCATGAGCCCAAAGGGTCAACGCTTCTTCAGTCGTCTTGCCAACCGCCCGCCACCCGGTCCAGGTTATGTAGGACGGAACAAGTCCGATATGTCCAACCACCGCCAGGTGATTGTCGCAAAGCGCTTTCTGGATGTCGTATGAGGCGACGCAATAGAAGCAATCAGCCCCAATCGCAGCCAGGTCGAAAGCCTCGCGCAGATAATCTTCTGCCGTCACCAATCTCTTGCCCGGGTCGCCCAGAGGCCCCAACGGCAGCCCGACCTGCACGAAACAGCACCCGGCCGCCTCCCGCATTTCAGGCGTCCACCGGCGGCCCTCGATCGACAATATGTGGATCCCGGCCGCCTCCGCCGCCGCCGCTTCCTCTGGTGTGGCAACATAAAGCATGGACAGTTGCTGTCCTTGCGCCTTCATCGCCCTGATGTCCTCGACATGAGGGCGGTCGTGGAAAAGGTCCATCGCTTTCTCCTAAGCGCATGCTGTGCCGATCCAGGCCCCGATTGAGCGTGCGCGACGTATGGCGGCCCGACAGGTGCGGGGCAAGCCTGGCCAAATTGCACCATTATCCCGCTCCTTGTCCATGAAAGTGATGCCCGTAGCAGGACCTGCGACGGAAATCGGCGAACGCGAAAAGCGAAGCATGAGCGCCTGTCGCTCATCCGGATCGTCGAGAAGCTGCGATCCCAGGGCAACACCCGCGGTCATGATGCTGTCCGGCGACAAGCGGCCTTGCGGAACTGGGCAGAGCGAGAGGCGTCTGCGGCGCCCTGCGGCCCACTGACCGTTGATCCAGGCTGTCAATCAGCATCTGATCGTGGTGCCCCCTCATCGGCGTCCGGTATTGATCCCTCCGGAGCTGAGCTGGTCCGGCGCTGCGCAGTCCTCGTGTGACGCAGCGATGCGTCGGGCGGTCGAGGAGCGCAGCGGTCATCTTCGCGTCGCCGAAGACGGTCGGCCATTCGCCAAAGGCGGGATTGGTCGTGGCGATGATCGAGCTCCGCTCGTGGGGCTTGCCGATGAGGTGGCGTGACGCGGGTTCAGGAAACGGTCCACTGGGCCGTTTCCCCG
>NZ_FWFZ01000056.1 GCF_900172355.1 Roseisalinus antarcticus
AGGGCAGTTTCTTGACAATAAAGTCGGTCATCTGAGCTCACCTGCAGGGTTAATCTCAGATGAAGGCTAAGTGCTTTACCTCAATAGGTAAATCAACAAATGTCGACTGCGAAGTCACCGATTCAGGATTCTGAAAAGATAGTTGCGTTCGCGGACGTCGAGGTGCGCTGGTGGAAATCTTGAGAAGGTGTCAAAACGGCTTCGTGCTTGGGTCTCGGTTCAAGTATCAGCTGAAAAAGAAAAACAGATGATTGCGAATAAATGAGCAGAAAGAAGGTCCTCACGACGAGTGGCATCGTCAGCGAGTGTAGCAGCCGGGTAGCGAAATCTGGAAGTCACGCCCATAGTTTTGCGGTTCGCGGGAAGAAGTACTCGTTTTTTCTAGACGACCCTCTGCACCCGGTCATCGACGGCGACATGGTGCGGTTTTCATATCAAACGCGGACACTGCGAGGAGGCTCCAAGCGCCAGTATCACGCTGCCGACTTAGAAACTCTCGTGATTGATGCTCCAGCCGCCGCGATAGCCCAATCTGACGAAACTTGCATAGAGAGCGACGCGGGCACGATTTACATCGCCTCAAACGCCGATATGCCGGGGCTCTTGAAGATCGGCTATACTACGCGAGAAATTGGGACCCGGATTGCGGAACTTAGTGCCGCGACTGGCGTACCGAACCCGTTCAAGCTCGAATGGACGATGCCCGTCGAGCGTTCAGCCAAGGAGATTGAGGGCTTTGTGCACAGCAGTCTCAGGTCAAAACAGGCCGGAAAGGAGTTCTTTCGCCTCTCCCTCGAGGCGGCGCAGGACGCTTGCCAATCTGCTTATCTCGCTATCCATCCGGAGGGTGCGAAGCGCCTAAACGAAGGGCTCGCCGAACGAGCGGCAGAAATCGCCAGAGCGCGCGAAACCCGTGATGCCCGGCTTTTGGCTTGGAATGCCAAACAAGACGAAATGAAGCGTCAAAAAGCCTGGAAGCAAAGCGATGATGGTCGCTGGCGCCTACAGAAAAGCACCCATTGGCTCATTGAGGATTTCGATCCGTCTGTTGCCCGAGGCCAAACTCCGTTCCATCTCAGGCTCTTCGGTCGGCGCAATCCGGACTTTCTAGAACTAAAAATCAGCTTTGGCTCAGAATGGGTTACCCATGGTAACGACCGGGAGCAGGTGACGCAGTGGCGCATCAGCGCATTTGGTTGGCGACATGGCGAACCCTGCTCTGAAGAGCAACTTCGCGCCGACACATGGTCGGCGGCCTTGAAAAAAGCGATGGAGCTTGCCGCCGGGCATCCTGCCCGTAATCGTCGTATCACCGTTACCGTGCCAAATACAAATTTGCGCCACCCACGTCGCGATGCCGGGAGCGAGACGCCAGTTTCATCGGAGTTCATCACCGAAGCCCTTGATCGAATGGAACTCGTTCCGGAAGCCGAGAATGGTGCTTGCGCCCCAGCCGACTGGCAGTTGCCTTTGGGTAGGTAACCTGCCTCGTTGCGCAGGCGCAGAGCCCTCTCCAATTTCCGGCGTGCCAAATTCTCTTACTCGGTAGGCATTAGCGCCCGCCGGGACATATCGGCAGCCGTCGCTACTGACCGCACGGCTAGGTTGGTCTTAAGCCTGCCCACCAAACCCCCACCTTATTCCCACCCCGTTCCCACCTGCACACCGACCGTATCCGGCAGTTTCGGCTCATCAGAAACGATGACCGAGGCGCACAGCGATGCAGATCAAACTCTCCCCCGACGACATTGAGACCATCATCTCCGAGGCCGACTCCGCGGCCCGGCGGCTGCGGCGGCGGCTGGGTTTGCCCGCCTGCGATCGCGAGGATCTGGGGCAGGATCTTCTGATCGATCTTTTGCGCCGATTGCCAGCTTTTGATCCGGCACGCGGCAGCCTCGGCGCTTTTGCAGGTCTGGTCCTGCGCAACCAGTCCTCGCGGATCGCGATGCGCGATCACCGCCAGCGCCGTGCGCAGGGCGGCACGATGCTGTCGCTCGAGGTGCCGCTGGCCGGAACCCGCGAGCCGGTCGGCGACACGCTGACCGAGGATGACGGCCTTGCCGCGTGGCACGGCCAGACCTCCTGCGCAGCGGCCGTCACCGAACTTCACCTCGCCCTGCAGGCGGCGCTTGCGCGGCTCCCGGCCGAGGATCGCCGCTTCTGCGCGGCGCTGGCGCATCGTCCCGTCATCGCGCTGGCGACTGAGGGTTTCGGCAGCCGGTCCGCCCTCTATCGCCGCCTCGCCGATCTCCGCCACGTCCTCACCGCCCACGGTCTCGGTCCGGCGTGGGACGATCTGGCGGCAGCGTGAGTAGAGGGAAAAGGAGGAGATAATGTTCATGCAGACGACACCCATCACCACCGCCCGCGCCAGCCGACCGCTCGGGGAAATCGAGTTCTGTGCCTGGGTGGCTCAGGCCGTTCCCGGCGACCGGCTGGAATACCATCGCGGCTTTCTGGTGCTCGATACCTTTCCGGCGATCTCGCACCTGCCGGATGCGCAGCGCGTCGAACTGGCCAAGCTGGGAAGCCGCGCCTTCTGGGCCGCCGAACAGGGCCTCGTGCACCTGGTGCAGGAGCGACTGGAAACCGACCGCTTCGCCTACATCGCTGTGGCGCGCCCCAAGCCGAAGGCCGCCACCGCATCGCTGTCCGCGCTGCTGCTCGACGCGCAGGCAGCATGACAACCCCCATCCAGACACCACCCACCGATCAAGGAGGCACAAATATGCCATTTCCCGACAACACCCCCACGCCGGACGATCTGCCAGCGCTCAGCGCGGCCGAGATCGCGGCCTTGCCGGTCGAACTGCTGGCCATCCTGCAGCACGAAATCGATGCGCGGCTCAAACGCGACAAGGCCGCAAAGGCCCGGCTCGATGCCGGTCTCGCGGTGCGCTACGCCGATCGCGCTGCCGAGGAGCGACGGGCCGCAGGCAAGGACACGGGCACGATCCGCTTCGATGACGGTGATTTCACCGTCGTGGCGGACCTGCCCAAGCGCGTGGATTGGGATCAGGACAAGCTCGCCGCGATGGTCGCGCAGATCCGCAAAGCCGGTGACAATCCCGCACAATATGTCGACATCGCCATCAAGGTGCCGGAGCGCAAATACGCCGCCTGGCCCGACAACATCCGCGAGCAGTTTGAACCTGCGCGCACCGTCCGGTCCGGCGCGCTGAAGGTCGAGATCGTCCCGCAGGAGGGTGATCAATGACCGCGCTCGGCCCCATTCACGCCCCTGACCAGGACCTGCCCGGCCTCATCGAACGCGCAGCGACCATGCTGTCGGGGGCCAGGACGGCTGCCGAGGTGCTGGAAGCCCGCGAAGCGGCTGGCCTCGCTTATGACATCGCAAAGCGTACCGCCCGGCTGCAAACCGCCAAATCTGCCCATGACGATCTGATCGCCGCCGCCCACCGTGCGCAGGCCGACGCGCTGGAAATCGAAGCGGCCGCCAAGCGTCGGCTGGCTGATGAGTACGACGCGGCACAGGCGCGTGGCGAGGTGAAGCGCAACGGTGGAAACCGGAGCAGTGTTGAAGACCACAACACTGCCTCAACCGCTGACCTTGGCCTGCGCCGGGACCAGATCCACGAAGCCCGTCAGCTGCGCGATGCCGAGACGAACGATCCGGGCATCGTGCGCCGCACGCTGGATGACCGGCTCGAACGCGGCGAGGAACCGAACCGCACTGCGATGCGCAAGATGGTCACGGATGCCGCCATGCGGGGAATGCGCCCGCAGCGCAGGCCCAGCCGTCGGAACCCGCTCTACGTGGCGCCGACGCCCGAACAGGTGGCCTGGCAGCATGTGACGGGCACGTTCCGCGCCTTTGCCGAATGGGCCACGGACCAAAATCTCGCGCTGGCCCGCGAGGGCATGCGCGAGGCGCAGGAGGCCCCGTTCCACGACCTCGATGCCAGAGCCATCGCCGATGGATCGACAGCTTTCACAACAATCAAGGAGTGGTTTGATGCTTGATAGCCAATCAGCGGCTTTTGCCGAACGCGTCTGGGATTACGCATCCCGTCTGGGCAACAACGCCCCCAGGATCGCCGATGAGATGATGGAGGCCGCTTTTCCGCTGACCTGCACGCAGGCGCGGCAGGAAGGGGCGCTGCGCATGCTGCGCACCGGGATCATTTCCGAGGTCAAGCGCATCCTGCGCAACCGGGAAGACGGGTTGGGCCAGGTGGATTTCGCAGAGGTTTGCGAGGCCTTCGTGCCATTGGTGAAGGACCTGCGCTCGAAATCCTACTTCGTCGAGAGCGCCGAGGAATACGTCGCCGTCCCCGACCTGATCGTCGAGCCCGACCTGCTCGATGACGCGCGGCGGTTCATGCGGCGCAAGGGCGTTGAGTGCCTCACCGAGGCCGACCGGCTGGATGCGCTGTTTGCGGCCGTGACCAGCAGTGATCCCGATGCAGCGCGGGCGCGCCAGGAGGTGCTGGCATGACCGGCGCACTCCCCATCATCACCGCCGACCAGCGGCTGGCGGAAACTCGCGGCATCAAGGGCGTGATTTTCGGCACCTCGGGGATCGGCAAGACATCGCTGCTCTGGACGCTGAAAAACTCGACCACGCTGTTCTTCGATCTCGAAGCCGGGGATCTGGCCATCGAGGGGCTGGCAATGGATGCCATTCGCCCGCGGACATGGGCGGAATGCCGGGATTTCGCGGTGTTCATCGGCGGACCCAACCCGGCGCTGCGGGCAGACCAGCCCTACAGCCAGGCGCACTTTGAGGCGGTCTGCGCGAAGTTCGGCGACCCGGCCGCGCTGGAAAAGTACGACACGGTATTCATCGACTCGATCACCGTGGCGGGGCGGCTGTGCTTTGGCTGGTGCAAAGGGCAGCCCGAGGCGTTCTCCGAGAAGACCGGCAAGCCCGATGTGCGCGGCGCGTATGGCCTGCATGGCCGCGAGATGATCGCCTGGCTCACGCATCTGCAGCACACGCGGGCGAAGAATGTCTGGTTTGTCGGCATCCTCGACCAGAAGCTCGACGACTTCAATCGCCCGGTTTTCCAGCCGCAGATCGACGGGTCCAAGACCGGGCTCGAGCTGCCAGGCATCGTCGATCAGGTCATCACCATGGCCGAGTTCAAGGCCGAGAATGGCACCCTGCAGCGCGGCTTTGTCTGCCAGACCCTGAACCCGTGGGGCTATCCCGCCAAGGACCGCTCCGGCCGGCTCGACATGCTCGAGGCGCCCCATCTCGGGCGGCTGATGGACAAGATCCGCGGCCCGTTGGTCCCCGAAGAGCGGCGGCTGACCTACCAGGCCCCCGAGCTTCCGGCGCCGCCAAAGGCGCAGGCCACCCCTTCCAACGACACCACCAACTGAAAGGACCTATTCCATGTCTCTCTGGAACGACTTCAACGACGCGCAAACCAACGCCAACGTCATCCCCAAGGGCACGCTGGCCAAGGTGCGCATGACGATCCGCCCGGGCGGGTTCGACGACCCCGCGCAGGGCTGGACCGGCGGCTATGCCAAGCGGGCCTCCACGGGCGCGGTCTATCTCGATGCCGAGTACACGGTACTCGAAGGACCCTATGCCAAGCGCAAGATCTGGTCGCTGATCGGGCTCTACAGCCCCAACGGCCCGAACTGGGCCAATATGGGCCGCAGCCTGGTGCGGGGCATGCTGAATTCATCGCGCGGAATTTCTGACAAGGACAACTCGGCGCAGGCGCAGGCCGCGCGGCGCATCAACGGGTTTGCCGATCTCGACGGGATCGAGTTCATCGCCCGGATCGATGTCGGCAAGGACTCGAGCGGGGAAGAGCGCAACGAGATCAAAAGCGCGGTCATGCCCGATCACCGCGACTATGCGCAGCTCATGGGTCATGGCGCCGCGCCGATGGCACCCGGGTCGCCACATGCGCCGCAATCTGCGCCGCCGGCGCCCCAGCCCCAGACGCCGACACCGACGCAGGGCCACGGCGCACCCGCGCAGCATGGGCAGTCCACGCAGACACCCGCCGCGCCCGGCTTCTCGGGCCGTCCGAGCTGGGCCGAGTGAGGGTCACCGCCATGCGATTGCGTCCCCGCCAGAAACTCTTCGTCGAGCGCAGCCTGTCTGCGCTCGGCACCCGCGACAATACGCTGAGCGTGGCCAGCACCGGGTTCGGTAAATCTGTCGCGTTGTCAGCCCTGGTACGTGAGCGCCTCGGAGATACCGATGCCAAGGCCTGCGTGCTGGCGCATCGCGATGAACTGACCGCGCAGAACCGCGACAAGTTCCAGCGTGTGGTCCCGGATGTGTCCACCTCCGTCGTCGATGCCACCACCAAATCATGGGCCGGCCAGGTGACCTTTGCCATGGTCCCCACGCTGGCACGCGAGGCGAATCTGGCAGGGATGCCGAAGCTGGACCTTCTGGTGATCGACGAAGCGCACCACGCCGTGGCCGACAGCTATCGCCGCATCATCGACCGCGTCCGGGGTACCAATCCGGACGCCCGGATCTTCGGGGTCACGGCCACGCCGACCCGCGGCGACAAGAAGGGTCTGCGGGCGGTCTTCGACAATGTCGCCGACCAGGTGCGTCTGGGCGAGTTGATCGCATCGGGACACCTCGTGCCACCACGCACCTTCGTCATTGATGTGGGGGTGCAGGACAAGCTCAAGGCGGTGCGCAAGACCGTGTCCGATTTCGACATGTCTGAGGTGGCCGAGATCATGGACCGCGCGCCGATCACCGAGGAGGTGGTGCGCAATTGGCAGGAGAAGGCCGCCGATCGGCCCACGGTGGTGTTCTGCTCCACCGTCGCTCATGCCGGCCATGTCGCCGAGGCCTTCAACGATGCCGGCATCCCCACCGGTCTGATCCATGGCGATCTGCCTGGCGACGAGCGGCGGAATATTCTGGCGGCCTTCGCGAAGGGTGAAATCCGCGTCATCACCAACGTCGCGGTGCTCACGGAAGGCTGGGACCACCCGCCCACCTCCTGCGTCGTGCTGCTACGGCCCTCCTCCTACAAGTCCACCATGATCCAGATGGTCGGGCGCGGCCTGCGCACCGTGGATCCCGCCGAGCATCCGGGCGTGGTCAAGACCGACTGCGTCGTGCTGGATTTTGGCACGTCCAGCCTGACCCATGGCACGCTGGAGCAGGACGTCGATCTCGACGGCAATACCGGGACCGGAGAAGCGCCGTCGAAGACCTGCCCGGCGTGTCAGGCCGATATTCCGCTGGCCTCGCGCGAATGCCCGATCTGCGGCGAGGTGTTGGTCGAGGATGAGGGTGAAACCCTTGAGGTAGCTCACGGCGGGGCGCTCTCCGGCTTCCTGATGACCGAGATCGATCTGCTGAAACGCTCCAGCTTCGAGTGGGTCGATCTCTTCGGCACCGAGGATGCGCTGCTGGCCACGGGCTTCTCGGCCTGGGGCGGCGTCTTCTGGCTCGACGGCCTCTGGTACGGCATCGGCGGCGCGCGCGGGGCGCAGCCGCAGCTTCTGGGTATCGGCGAGCGCAGCGTCTGTCTCGCGCAGGCCGATGACTGGCTGAACGATCACGAGACCGACGAAAGCGCCTTCAAGACCAGAGCGTGGCTGACCCAGCCCGCCACCGAAAAGCAGCTGCAATATCTCTCACCTGCCGCGCGCAGCGATTATGGCCTGACACGCTACAAGGCCTCGGCGTTGATGACCTTCACCTTCAACAAGCGCGCCATTCGCGGGTTGATCATCAGCGCGGCCCCATCCGCGCGGGAGGCCGCGTGAGCCGTGTCGCGCAAATCCCGTCCCCGCCCGCAACGGCTGCGGATCGCCCGGGCCCTGATCGCCCCGGCCATCCGCGCGGCACGCTATGCGCCGTTTGCACATCCCGCACCCGCGGCTTCGGCTGGTTCGATCCCAACCGGCCGCGCGGCAAACGCACATACCGCTGGTTCTGCTCCATGGGCTGCCAGGCGGCCTTCACCCAAAAAGCAAGGAAAGGACTGAACATGGTTGATTTTACTGAAGAAGAAATGATGGCCCTGCCTGCCGTGATGCGCGCACTGGCCCCGGAAATGGAGCGGATCGGCTGGGACCGCCCGCTGGGCCACCTGAGCCAGAACGACATGCACCGGCTGATCGTCATCACCGTCGAGGCCTTCCGCGCCGAGATGGCTGAGATCGCCAGCCAGTCGGAGGTGCCCTTCTGATGCTCGATTTCAATCACCGGCCCGGCTTCGCCGAGCGTGTCAACGAGACCATCGATGCGGCCCTCACGGCTGAGAACGCCAGCCGACCACCCCGCGATTATCTCGGTGGCTCGCGGCTTGGCCATCCCTGCGAGCGGGCCCTGCAATTCGAGTACACTGCCACGCCGAAAGACAAGGGGCAGGAGTTTTCCGGCCAGCTGCTGCGCATCTTCGCCATCGGGCACGAGCTGGAAGAGCTCGCGATCCGCTGGCTGCGCGGCGCGGGGTTCGATCTCTACACGCAAAAGGGCAACCGTCCAGATGGCGGCCAGTTCGGGTTCTCGGTCGCGGGCGGGCGTATCCGCGGCCATGTCGATGGCATCTTTGCCGCCGGACCCGAGGGGTTCGGCCTCGCTGTCCCGGCGCTCTGGGAATGCAAGACCATGAACGCGAAGAACTGGCGCGCCTGTGTCAAGGACGGGGTTGCGGTCTCCAAGCCGGTCTATGCCGCCCAGATCGCCGTCTACCAGGCTTACATGGACGCGAGCGTGCCGGGCATCAGCGCCGCTCCTGCCGTGTTCACCGCGATCAACAAGGACACCGCCGAGCTGCACCACGAGCTGGTGCCCTTCGATGCCGGTCTCGCGCAGCGCATGTCCGACCGCGGCGTCCGGATCCTGCAGGCCACGGATGCGGGCGAATTGCTGCCGCGCGTGGCGCAGGCCCGCGACTTCTTCGAGTGCCGCTTTTGTCCATGGGCCGCCCGCTGCTGGAGCCTGCCCGGATGACGGATACGCCCGAAGACCCGCCCGACACAAGCAAAGTGAGAAAGGATGCCGACATGGCGCATGATGAAGATCACAAGGACGACTGCCCTCAAACCCCATCGGATGACACATCCTCCGAGACCCCGAAGGAAAACCTCGTCCATTTCAATCCGTGGCGCGATTTCAACGACGCAGCGCCGCAGATCGACGTGTTCGGCGACGAGCCCGACCCCGGACGGATCGCCGAGTTCATGGACGTCGTCTTCGGCTACTGCGACGGGCTGATCCCTGTCCGCAGCTTCATCGACAAGGGTCAGGGCTTCGACGGCCGCCCGCATAACATCTGGATCGAGGCGGATTCCTCGGTGGCCGACAAGATGACCACCTTCGCCAATTGGGCGGCCCGCGAAGGTGCTGCCGTCTATGTCATCCCCGGCACCGTCGCCGAGCCCGGGCAGGCCAAGGCGGACGACGTCCAGCAGATGCAGACCGTGGTCGTCGATATCGACACCGGCGATATCGCCGCCAAGCGCGCGCATCTCGAGCGTCATCTCGGCCCGCCGAGCATGGTGGTCGAAAGCGGCGGTGTCACGCCCGAGGGGCAACACAAGGCGCATGTCTGGTGGAAACTGACCGAACCAGCCGAGGGCAGCGACATTGCGCGTGTGACGCGTCTGCGCGGCGATATTGCCGCCAAGGCCGGCGGCGACATGCATTTCCGCTCGGCGCACCAGCCGATCCGCGTGGCGGGCTCGGTCTATTACAAGAACACCCTCAAGACGCAGGTGCGCATCGTCGCGCTGAACGCCGAGATGGAACGCGATCTGGGCGAGTTCACCGAGGCGGTGACCGACATGCCGCCCGCACCGGGCGTGTCGCTGCAGCCGGACTTCGCCGCGCCCGACAAGCCCGCCGTCGACGATGTGCTGGTCACCCCGGTGCGCGAGAGCGCGCAGGATGACTGGTCCCGCTTCGAGGGGGCCTCGGCCGCGATCGGGTATTTCATCCGCATGGTCCATGAGGGGCGGATGTCGAAGGATGAAGGCTGGGAAGGCATCTGCGGCTACAACGCCGCCATGCTGCGGCCCCAGTGGACGGTGGAGCGGCTCAAGCGCGAGTCCGAACGGCTCTGGGCCCGTCATGTCGACAAGTACGGCCCCCCGCTCGTGCGCCTCGACAGCGCCGCCCCCGTGCCCGACGAGATGCCCGCTTTCACGCTTGGGGCGTTGCTCGATGACACCAGCCCCATGCCCGAGGATATCATCGCGCCGCGTGTGCTGACGCCCGGTGGGCTGCTGGTGCTGGGCGGCGCGCCCAAGGTCGGCAAGAGCGATCTGCTGATCTCCTGGCTCGTGCACATGGCAGCAGGGCAGCCCTTCCTCGGCTTCACCCCGCCGCGGCCCCTGCGGATCTTCTATCTGCAGGCCGAGATCCAGTATCACTATCTGCGCGAGCGCCTGCGCCAGATCGCCCTGCCGCCCGAGGTGCTGGCTGCCGCGCGCGACACGTTCGTCGCCACGCCGAAGCTGAAGATGCTGCTCGATGCCGAGGGAAGCATGCAGGTGGCCACCGCCGTCCGGCGCGCGTTCCCGGACGCGCCGCCCGATATTCTCTGCGTCGACCCCATTCGCAACCTCTTCGACGGCGGCCCGGATGGCGGCGGCGAGAACGACAACACTGCCATGATGTTCTTTCTCAAGGACCGGGTGGAAGTGCTGCGCGATCACATCGACCCCGATTGCGGCGTGATCCTCGTCCATCACACGCGCAAGCTGTCGAAGCACCAGGTCAAGGAGGACCCGTTCCTCGCGCTCTCCGGCGCCAGCGCGCTGCGTGGGTTTTATACCTCCGGTCTGATCCTGCATCGGCCCGACGAGGAAAACCCCCAGCGCAAGCTGGAGATAGAGCTGCGCAACGGACCGGCGCTGGAGCCCAAGATCGTCGACAAGGTCAATGGCGAATGGGTCGAGCTGAACCCCATGAACGAGCGGTTGGTCCGCCAGGAGACCGGCGCAAAACATGACGCCGAGCGGGATCGGAAACGTGACGTGATCCTTCGCCTGCTCTTCGATGAAGCCGCCGAGGGGCGTGTCTACACGTCAACACAGTTTGGCGCAGGCTTCGAGAACCAGCATGGGCTTGGCAGCGAATTCACCATTCGGCAGCGGATCAATGTCCTCGCATCGAAAGGGTTCGTCAAATTCCGCCGCGATCTGGCCGAACACGGCTTCCCCGCGACCAAGTCGCACTTCGGCTATCTCTGCGTCGAAGGCATGCGGTTCGGCCGTGATCCGGTGGTCGATCCCGAGACCGGCGAGGTGCTGGCCGAGGGCGAACTGGTCCTGCCGAGCCACTTCAAATGCCCCCATTCCGGCCGCGCCAGGGAGGTCGAGAACCCCGCCGTCTGGGTCTTTCCGGAGGGGGTCGATGAATGACTTTGTCATATGACAGAGGCCACTGTCATCCTCATGCCTCTGTCATAAATCAAATGAAATCAACAACTTGCTGATGACGATGACAGTGGTCTCTGTCATGCCCCTCTGTCATCAAAAACGGGAGAAAATGACATGAAACCAGATACTTGTAAGGATTTTATGAGAGAGAGTGTGACTGCCTATACTAAGTATGAGGGGGGCGGACGCCGTCACGCCCCCTCATACAACGATAGTAACCGCGCGACCGGTGTCTCCGATGCTGTCGATGGTCGCGGCAAGAGGTCGTCTGGATCGCGAACTCCGCGCGTGGTGCACAAGATCAATTTCCGTGTGCTGCCTCTTCCGGGAACCGTGCTGATGCACGAGGGCCAGCGCTATGTTGCGATCGGATCGGATTTGCACACGCGCCGTGATGGCCAGACCGTTCCAATCATCTGCTGGAAAAGCCACTGCGCCGAATGCGGCAGGCCCTTCGACGGCTGGAGCGGTTTGCGATCGGGAACGCTGAACCGCCGCTGCCCAGAGCATCACGCGCCCGGCAAGGCCGTTACCGCAGCAGGTCGCAAGCGCGCGGCACCCCACCGGCGAAAACACGGCAAACGCAAGAAACCCTGAACCACCATCCGACGACGGCGGCCGGTACCGCCAAGCATCAACCGCCGTCGTCTTCCACCCGAGCAGCCAACCAGAAAAGGAGACCACTCATGGCTGATACGACTCTCGCCGAGGCCAATCTCGGCGCAACCCCGGAAACGCCCATGCCGACCGAGCCCGCGCGCGCCATCCTTGCCCTCGATCTCGGCACCACCACCGGCTGGGCGCTGCGCGGCCATGACGGGCTGATCACCAGCGGAACGGCATCGTTCAAGCCCGGCCGCTTCGATGGCGGCGGCATGCGCTATCTTCGCTTCACCAACTGGCTGACCGAACTGGACCGGCTGTCCGGGCCGATCGCGACGATCTGGTTCGAGGAAGTGCGCCGCCACGCAGGCACTGACGCGAGCCACGTCTACGGCGGGCTGATGGCCTCACTGACCAGCTGGGGCGAACTCAGGGGCGTGCCATACGAAGGCGTCCCGGTTGGCACCATCAAGCGCCACGTCACCGGCAAGGGCAACGCCAACAAGCAGGCAATGATCGACGCGGCCCGCGCCCGTGGGTTCAGCCCTGCTGACGACAACGAGGCCGACGCCATCGCCATCCTGCTCTGGGCCATCGAAACCCGGGGAGGTGCGGCATGAACTTCCACCCGAAAGGTTACGGCGGCCACCGCCGCGATCCCGAACAGGTCAAGCGCGACGGCTGGCACGAACATCAGATGCTCGCCGTGTCGCTTGACGACCACCGCCTCACATGGCCGGAGCGCGAACTGGTCCGGCAACTGGGCGAGAAGCTGTATGGCAAGCTGCCTGTGGTCCGGGAGGTGCGCAATGGCCGATGACTGGACCACAGGCCGCGTGCAGGATCGGCTGGAGCTCGCCGCGGACGTTTTCGCGCAGTTGCCCGGCGTGAAGCCCACGGGCTACTTCAACGCCTGGCCGGAGTATTTCCATAGCTTCGCCGATCATGTCGGTCAGGAGCCCGAAACACGCCGCCCGCGCCCTACCCCGCGCCAGATCACCGAAGCCGAGGAGGCGATGCTCTGGCTGCGCTGGCTGGAGCGTGACGACGCCCGCATCGTCTGGCTGCGCGCAAGGGGCAAGCCGTGGAAGAAGATCACCTGGGAGATCGGGCTGAGCCGCCCCGCAGCCAACCGCCACTGGCAGTACGGCGTTGCGCTGATCACGTGGCGGCTCCATGGACGCATGCCGTCTTCGCGGCGTTCGAAGCGGTTCGTGATCGACAACGCCGACAACCTGTCAAGGAAAATCATCCTGTGACGGAATTTTCGGGGAGACATCCTGATGGGTTCACCAAGCCGGCCTCGGGGCCTACAAAAGGGTTATGCTCGCACGAGGCGTGAGCGACGGGACAGCACGACACGACTGGATTTCGGGGTCCAGATCGGAATCCAGAAGGGGACACGATGGCACGAGAGCGGCGACAGTTCGACACCGGGCAAACGGTGACCGGTTGACCGGAAAAACGATCTCCGCTACCCGCTAAGCCATTGATTTAACGGTTCCTTTCCGTGCACTTCGTATGCTGGCGGGCGAAGCGCGCAATTTCGCCAGCGACAGGGCCGTTTTTTTGGGAGTCCACCCCGCGTGGAGTCCACCCCTGAACCGGAAATAACCACGCAATAACAGTGGCTTGTAAGGTGGACTCCGGGGTGGATACCCTGGACTCCGGAGGCCAGCGGGAATCCAGCTTGGAGTCCAGTGAAGTCCGCGCTGAAGGAATTCATCCTGGCGCCCGGTTCGGCGACACCTCCTCCCAGAATTGCCGCCGAACCCACGCTCGCCTGAGTGTATCGATGCCACCGA
Organism: Roseisalinus antarcticus; assembly: GCF_900172355.1. Lineage (GTDB taxonomy): Bacteria > Pseudomonadota > Alphaproteobacteria > Rhodobacterales > Rhodobacteraceae > Oceanicola > Oceanicola antarcticus_A. The sequence goes on from NZ_FWFZ01000056.1 coordinate 13,770, forward strand.
AGCCGATAGCAGCGTGCAGCGCATCCCCTCCGGTTGCGCCACTGGGCACCAATACAGAATCCGAATGTAACAAGATTTCATGCTGCTGTCGCGCTTTGCGTTGCACCGAAACCGATCAAACAGGATCACACGCACATGACCCTCGCCTTCGCCCCCGAGCGGATCGAGCACTGGCCGCTGGCCAGGCTCCAGCCCTATGCCCGCAATGCCAAGCAGCATGGTGCCGACCAGGTCGCAAAGCTTGCCGCCAGCATGGCCGAGTTCGGCTGGACCGTGCCGTGCCTCGTGGCCGAGGATGGCGAGCTGATCGCCGGGCATGGGCGCGTGCTGGCCGCCACGCAGCTGGGGCTGGAAGAGGCGCCGGTGATCGTGCTGGGGCATTTGACCGAGGCGCAGCGGCGGGCCTACCGGATCGCCGACAACAAATTGACCGAACTCGGGACGTGGGACGAGGCTGCGCTGTCGGCGGAACTGAACGAGCTACTGGCGGAGGATTTCGACCTGTCGCTGGTGGGCTTTTCCGACGGCGAGTTGGACAAGCTGCTGGCCTTCGA
>NZ_FWFZ01000086.1 GCF_900172355.1 Roseisalinus antarcticus
AAGTGGAGGAAAATCTCAGGGCCAAACCGTCTGCCCGAAGTGATCCAGGGGATTGCCTTCAAGGACGGGATCAAGCAACTTCAAAACGCCGCCTGATCAAGCCGTCACCAACTTTTGGGCATAACTCAGTTTACATTGCCGATGGCGGTGCCCCAGCCCTCATCCGCGTCATCACCCGCCGCGCGGACGAGATCACCGGCTTTGGCGACGCGCGCCTCTGGTCGGAAACCACGCGCATCGACCTGCGCGTCGCCGAGGTGGCAAACCCGCGCCCCGGCAACCGGATCGAAATCGATGGGGAGGCTTTCCTGATCCAGGGCGAGCCGGTCCGCGACCGCGAACGGCTCGTCTGGACCGTAGACCTGAGGCCCGCATGAGGCTGAAACTCGACATCGATCCCGACATCGTCGCCATGATGGCGGTGGAGGTTGCGGCGGGCGAACGCGCGGTGACAGCCGCCATGCGCGAGGCAGGGGCCGAGCTGAAGACGGCCTGGCGAGCACAGATCACTGGCGCTGGGTTGGGGCGAAGGCTTGCCAACTCGATCCGGAGTCGGAACTTTCCGAAGTCGGGCGAAAGTCTGGACGCCGCGGCGCTGGTCTGGTCCAAGGCGCCAGTGATTATCAGCGCGCACGACACTGGTCCCTTGATCCGCTCGAAAAATGGCTTTTGGCTGGCGATCCCCACGCCCGCTGCAGGCAAATCCACGCGCGGTGGCCGGATCACACCCGGCGAATGGGAACGCCGCACCGGATTGCGGCTGCGGTTCATCTATCGGCGGACCGGCGCCAGCCTTTTGGTGGCGGAGGGGCGGTTGAACACCAAGGGTCGCGCTGTTGCCTCAAGGTCCAAGACCGGGCGCGGCGTGGCGACCGTGCCAATTTTCCTGCTGGTGCCCCAGGTCAGACTGTCGAAGCGGCTTGATCTGGCGAGGGATGCCGAGCGCGCGCATGACGCCGTACCGGGGCTGATCGTGGCGAACTGGGTGGAGGCGAGGCTGTGATCAATGTCGCGCCAATGGGCGTTCGAAGGTATTGTCAGAAAAGAGGCGAACCACTTACTGCGGACCTTCGTGGACGGCGCAGCGAACGGCGGCAGTGAGCCCAGACTCACCGATGCTGCGTTGTGCGCGAATGGCCGCTAGCGCAAGAAAGATAAAAATCTTCAACGACCGGCTGGGTTTTGGGCGCCGTTTGCGGCAGAGCCAAACGAGGTGGTTTGCGCATGCGACAAAATGATTGTCTTAGAACGGCTCTGACACGCTTTAGCCGTGTTGGTCTTCAGGTTTCCCAATACGCGGCCAATGCAGGTGATAATCGTCGATAACTATTGGATGGCTGTGGGAGCGCCCGTCCTGCACATGGGGATGATCCGCTGGCAGATCATCGTGGGTATGTTCAACAACACCTGCATCATCACTCGGCCAGAGGATAACGCCTCCAGCCATTCCGGCCGCGGCCAGCAGCGCCAATACAGCAAGCGCCGTTGCTGCATCAAATTCAGTAATCAGCCATCCGGCCAAGGGATAGGCGACCAGCCAGCAGGCATGGGATAGGGCAAACTGTGCGGCGTAGACGGCGGGTCTGTCTTCCGCATGTGCAGAGCGTTTGAGCAGTCGTCCGGATGGGGTCAGGACCGTAGAATAGCCCACCCCGATCACCAACCATCCTGCCAAAAGCGGATACCACCCGACGCCGTCGATCACCGTCAGGGCGGCCAGACCAAGGAGAGTGACGACCAGCAAGGCAGCGCCAACGATCATCACGGGTCGGTCGGGCCGGTTGTCCAGAAGGCGTGGCAATATGAGGGCGGCAAGCATGGAACCGCCTCCGAATGCGCCAAGCGCTATGGCCACCTGCGTATTATCTAAACCCAGATCAGAACGCACCAGCACGACAGTATTGACCAGAACCATTGCGCCTGCCGCCGCTGCGGCGAAGTTCAGGGACAGAAGACCGCGCAGGCGCGGTGTTGCAAGATAAATCCGTATCCCTCGCGTTGTGCGGTCGTAGATCCCACGCCGCACCGTTTCCTTTGGGCTGGGCAGCAGGACTGAAACCACGAGCAGAGCCGATCCGACAAAGCCTATGACAGTTCCGAAGAACAACGCCTGATAGCTGACAAAGGCCAGCAGGATCGCGGCCAGCGTCGGGCTGATGATATTTTCCAGGTCATAGGCCAATCGCGACAGAGACAAAGCGCGGGTGTAACGGTCTTCTTCTGGCAGAATGTCGGGGATTGTGGCCTGAAACGTGGGCGTGAACGCAGCAGACGCAGATTGCAGCACAAAGATCAGCACATAGACCTGCCAGACCTCGCTGACGAACGGTAGGCAAAGCGCCACGGCAGCGCGGATCAGATCAAGACTGACCAGCATCGAGCGGCGCGGCCAACGGTTTGCAAAGGCCCCCGCGATGGGAGCGATGCCGACATAGGCCACCATCTTGATTGTGAAGACCGTCCCCAGCACCAACCCTGCGCGTTCTTCCGCCAAATCGAAGGCCAGCAATCCGAGCGCCACAGTGGCCAGACCAGTCCCCAGAAGGGCCGTGATTTGGGCCAAAAAAAGGTGGCGGTAGGTGCGGTCAGCAAGAACAGAGAGCATGGGAAGACCTCAGAGATACTTTGTAATGGCCTTAAAGTCTGCAGTTGCAGGTGTTCCATCACCACCCGCACCGGCCATGGCCGCATCAAGGCAATGGTCGATATGGTCTTGAATCAAAGTGCGCTTGGCTTGGGTAATGGCTTTTTCGACAGCATGAAGTTGCTGTGCGATATCGGTGCAGGGGCGCTCTGCCTCGATCATCCCGATTACACTCAAAAGATGCCCGTTGGCACGTTTCAGCCGCTTTACAATGTCTGGGTGGGTTGCATGGTGCGTATGTTTTGTCATAAGTAAACGCTATCCCCCCAAGGGGGATAGAGCAAGCAGGCCAAGACCTGCGGAAACGGGCACATGAAACGACAGGCGACATCATTCCTGCGCTTTGCATTGACCATCGCTTTGGCGGTGGGTTTCACATTGTCGTCTGACGCATTGAATAAATCACATGAACTTGCCCAGATCGCAAAAATCATTGCCGAACATCAGGCAGAGATTGAAGATCATGGTCATGCCCATGACGACATCGTGGATATAATGCACATCTTTCAGAGTCATGCCCACGAGATTGCAGAACACGAACACATCACAACGTTTTTGCTGCCGAGCGAGACGACAACTGCGATCCTGCCAACCCGCATACGTTTGGCTACGGCAGCCACCGCCATGCGAGGCCGCAAAGATTATGGCTTAGATCGACCGCCACAAGTGTGAAGTAAGGCCAATTTAGGCACTTCAAAACTTACGCACTCAATAAACGGAAAATCAAAATGATACTCAACCGATCCTACCGGTCGGGGCAGCTGTCGCATGCTTTGCGACAGTCCCTGATCCTCTTTACAACTATTGTGCTGATGCTGCTTGCATTCGCCACCTCTGCCTATGCCCATGCTGTCACTCTTGGTGATCAGGGTTATATCCAAGAGATTTTCGGGGTGCATATCATCTCGTTCATCTACCTCGGCGCAAAGCACATGATCACGGGATATGACCATATCCTGTTTCTGCTCGGCGTCGTCTTCTTCCTCTACCACATGAAAGACGTGGCGGTTTACGTCAGCATCTTTGCCGTCGGCCATTCTGTCACCATGATCGCGGGCGTCTGGTTCGGCTGGGGCATCAATGCGTACATCATTGATGCCATTATTGGCCTGTCGGTTGTTTACAAGGCGCTCGACAACCTCGGTCTTTATCAGAAATGGTTCGGTTTTCAGCCAAACACAAACCTGAATCGGTGACCTAACCCCTGCCAACCCATTTTACGGCCTCGATTTTCACAATGCCGCCGCAAAATCTCGTAGACGTCCCTGTCTAATCTCGTCGTTACACTAAACAGGCCCACATGCAGGGTT
>NZ_FWFZ01000014.1 GCF_900172355.1 Roseisalinus antarcticus
GCTCGAACGGGACAACGGTAGATTTGGCCATGGTGGCATATCCTTTCTCTCTGAGAACGACGGCATCTTGAACACCGCCATGATATGCCGCCTACTTCAGACCATCACCAACTTTCGGGCATAACTCCTGCATGGTTCACAACCCCCGAACCAAAGCGGGCTTGATGGGCAATCCGTAATGGCTGCGCGACGCTCGGATGGCGCGGCGATGGCCCTGTTGTCCAGATAGCCATGGCGTTCCCCGCGTCGATGGCCGATGTGCCCCGCGTGGTATTGGTTTCATCCGTCGCAACGGGTTGCGGTGGCGTGATGCGCCGCGTGAGCATGGCCCGCAAAAGACGCTCTGCAACCGCCGGAAAAGGTGGAGAGATATGCGCGTGTTCGCGCGGATCATGACGGGGCTGGCGGCGCAAGCACCGGACAACACCGTGATCTCGATCGATGCGGCCGACCTCAAGGCACATCGTGCGGCCGCGATCCCGGGGTTGAAAAAGGGACGCGTAGGCGTCTGGTCGGTCGCACGAAGGCTGGCATGAAGACGAAGTTGCATGAAGTGACCGACGCAGGAGGGGGGCCAATCCAGGTCTTCGCAACGGCCGGACAGGTCAGCGACCATACTGGAGCAGGGGCGCAGCCGAGCGGCCGCCCATTGGCGACCGGGGGACCGGGGCCATGATGCGGACCGGTTCCGCGCCGCCCTTGTCGACAAGAAGACAACGCCCTGCATCCCCGGCCGGATGTCACCCGAGGACCCCGTCATCCGCGACAAACGCCGCTACCGAAAGCGCAACCGGATCAATTTCATGTCTGAACCTCTGAACCTCTGAACCTCTGAACGTCTGAACGTCAGAAAGACCGAAGTCCCGTTGTCTTCCGCCCGGCCATTGCTCTCGCCGCAACCGTCATCCTCCGGATATGAGCCCTGAGCCTCAGCTCTGGGGCGGCGAGCCCAGGGAAATCTTTGAGATCCCGGGTATTTATCGTCAGTCGAGCCGGGCCGCGCAAGAAATGGATGGTTGGAGCCACGTCCCGCGAACGGCATCGGGTCCGGCAAGGTCGTTGATGACAATTGCGGATGTCAGTCCTAGCCTGGGAGAATGGCGATTGGCCCCCGGAGCGACGATGAATACGACCTGATCGTTGCGGATCGTTTCGCGATGCTGGCAGATGACGCCGCCGGACGGCCCTGCAGCGAGGCTGCGCATCGCCTGGCACTTCTGCCGGTGCTGAACGGCCGGTCGTAGGGGTCGGTCGAGTTCAAGCACCAGAACATCGGCGCGGTCCTGAAGGGGCTCGGAGAGGATTGGATCCGAGGCTGCAAACCGGCCTTCATCTTTCAGATGTCGCTGGTAGACGCCGTTGTCCGGTGGTTGGCGCGGCACCAAGATTGGCTGGGCCGGCTGCGCGGCAGGCGGACCGCCGATGGCCTCTGCGAGGCCGCGGAAGCCTGGGTCGGGCCGCCGCCCACGCTTTCCAACCAGCCGCCGCCGCAGGAGCTGGACCAGATGCTGCACATCGCCCGCAAGTTCGACGTGGCGGGGCGCGACGCGCGCAACCGTGCGCCTTGCCGTGCGGGCGAGGAGCGGGTTCTGGCCCATGAGCGGGCGGCGCTGCAGGCCGCAGGGCGGGACGACCTGGCGCTGAAGGTCCGCCGGGTCTCCGAGGAGGATGGCGACGGCGCGGGCTACGATATCGCCGGCTTTGCGCCGGACGGCCGGACGCCCGGACCCGTCTGATCGAGGCGAAGATTACGACCGGCTGGGAGCGGACGCCCTTCCACATCAGCCGCAACGAGCTGGTCGACGCGGATATCAACGGGCGGGATCATCGGCCGCATCCGGGCTGCCGTCAGCAAGGAATCCGGCAGGGGCAGGGCGGACGATCCCGCCTAGGGCCTGTCCGTCGCCGCGGTCACGGCGATCTCGGCCAGCCAATCGGCATTGGCAAGGCCACAGACAATCAGCGTGGACGCGGCGACGTGTCCGTCGAGCACACGGTCCCGCACGTCGCGGGCGATCGGCACCGCCGCGCGGTCGCTGAGATAGACACGCATGTCCACGATGTCGGTGGGTGCCATGTCGGCGGCCTTGAGGATCGCGAGCACATTGGCCCAGGCCTGTTCGAGTTGCGCCTCCATCCCCTCGGCCAGCATGCCCTCCGGCGAAATCCCGAGCTGCCCCGAGATGTGCAGGGTTCGGGCGCCGGCGGACACATGCATGGCCTGAGCGTAGTTGGAATTCGGCTTGGGGGCTGCTTCGGTCTTGATCTCCTGGATGGGCATGGCTCTCTCCTCCTGATATCCGGGCCCATCGTGACATGTAAGGCGACGCGCGAGAAGCCGGGACCGGAGCCACCGACAGGGTCTACGCCGTTTATCCTCGTCGATATCGGCGAGGCGACCCCGCCCCAGATGGCCGAAGGGCCTCGCCTGCCAGACCAATACCATCGCGGGATCGGTCGCAGGTCGGGACGCGGCAGAGGGGCCGACCGCGGCCATGGCCCAGCCGGGCGGCGCAAGGGAGGTCTCCGACTACGCCGGCATCCGGCTCCATGGCTCGGCCGGCAACACCACGCCCGAGCTCTGCGACGAGGTGATGGGGGTGAATTTGCGGGGCGCCGGCGTGATGGCCCCTGCACCGCTGCCGCAACTCGCCGACCGACCTCAGCCATCCCCTGCGAAACCATCCGGGTGGATTGCGGCCTGATCGCGCGGTTGAGCGGCCCCCCGAACTGAGAGGACAGGCGACATGACGATTGCGGATATCAAGGCGTCCGCGGTTACGATCCCGCCGGAGCCGCCGTGGCGGTCCTGGCGGTGCCGCTGTGGGCACTACCCGTTGCCGACCGACCTACCGTCGCGGCCCATTGCGAACATCCTTGAACCCAAGTGCCAAGGGCAACTTGCCCCGCCGACTGCGCGGCATTTTTTTACCTTCCGAGCGGTCGAATACGCGGTTCAATACGCTCTGGCACGTTGTAAGCTTGAACCGTGATGGAAATTTCGCGGTTGATGTCATCTTTGTGGCCGAAAAGGTAGGTCCAACTGCTTTCCGAACGCTGCTTCACCAAATTCTTGAAGTTTGCGTGGTTCGGAGTGCTGCTGGAAATCTTCTCAAGAACACCCGTGAAGTCTTTGTTTCGACTAAACATAAGGACTGCGGCTTTTGTGTCGCGCCAACTCAGATAGGAAAGCACTTGGTCCAACGTTTCTAGATACGCCTTCTCGCCAGTCCAGAACTTGCATTCACCAATGAAGATGTTTCGCCCTTCGGCCTTAATTAGAATGTCGGTTTTACCTTCGTAGTTGAAGGTTTCTCTGGTGGCGTCGCCAAAATAGTGGCCATTCAACTGGACAAGGAAATGCGTTCGCAGGCTTTCTTCGTCGATTTCTCGGAAAGCACCGGGACTTTGCTCCATCACGCTGACCATGTTTTCGAGCACCGTCAATATGTGTTCGTAGTCTTCGACGGTAAGCGTCGGTTCGGGAGTGTAGGGTGCGCGGGATGCGGAAGGTTTCGGCGTGGCCGGGCGGATTTTTCTCCGGACCTGCGGAGCGGCGTAGGTTTCGGATGCACCGGGGCGTTGCTTCATTTTGAAGCCCAAGCCCGCGACCAAAGACTTGTCTTTCAGAAGTTTTTCCTTGCGTCGTTCGATAGTTTGGGTCGCAAGGGCTTCAAGCCCGGCGTTGTAGCCACGCGCATCGTTGCGCAGCCATTCAAGGTGTTCATTCAGTCCAGAAATACGTCTGTCGATCTCACTTTTCACGCGGTCTGGTGTCAGGTAGTACCGGAAATGGTGAACTTGATTGCATTCGCGGCAACCGTGCCGCGCGGCTTACCTGTGCTCCAAGTCGTAGGCTGTATATCGAACCCAATCTTGTTGCCGGAGTAAGGAATCTCTACGTCCAGTGCTGTGCCAGTCATGTAGAACGGGCGCGAACGGTCATGTATCAATCTGTTTCTGTCGTGGCTGACGTCGATTTGGATTTCACGTTGATCCACCAAAAGGTCGTCAGAATGAATGGTGGGGGTATCGAAAGCGCATTGCTCCGCGTAGTAGCGTGCCAAGTCGGTTGTCGAAGTATTTAGGAGTTCGTCCCCGTCCATCGCTTCAATCGCAGACACCATCTTTTTCTTCCAAGCATCCTGTGTTGAGTGCCAGTCCCCTTGGTTGAAAAGCAGATCATTTGACCCTGAATTATAGCCGCGCATTACAAACTCGCATTGTGTGTGAACTCTTGCGACCAACTATATGTTGAGTAGGGCCGAATGCCAACGCGCAACTTACGCAATCAAACCTGCAAGAACAGCGGCTGAAAAGAGTAGTAGAGCGGTGGTAAATTTTGCGAATCGCCGAATTTCTCAATGAAATCAAGGGAAAATGGCGGAGAGACAGGGACACTCCACCATTTTCCTAAGTCGTTGACTTAACTGGACATCCAAGCGCGAAGGTTGCTCTGGTGTCTCACTTGACGCCCCACTTATGGTCCACGAGTGCTGTTTCTGTCAACCGCCCTGTGTTGTCTCTGCTGGCCTTCTTATCGTCCTATAGGTAGGGCAAGTGCACGTCTGTGCCCTTCTTTTTCTCCTCTGGTGTGCCCGAATTGAAACCGGGGCGTGTCTCTGTCCGGGCGAGTGGGGTATGGGGGAAGTCGGCGCGGCTTGGTATATGTATACGACCACGAAAAAATATGTCGAGATTTTACGATGACCAAAGAACCCGAGTCTGCATTCGCTTTGAAGATTGCAGCGAAAGCAGCAAAGTTGCCCAGCCAACTAGGGGATCAGTCGTGGGCCTTTGAGCCGTATCTAGTGGTGTCAAATCCTAATGCACAAAACTTTATCGACTTGCTGATGGATGACGTGTGCGCGGACTGGACAGCGGCATTCTCCGAGCGCAAGCCAAGCCCCAAAACCCAACAGAAGTTTATCGACTGCGGCAGCGCGATCCTTGCGAACCTGATGCGGGCAAAGTGCAACAAATGGCCAACGACAATAGGCATGTATCGCAGTCAGGGCGCTTTGGACCGTGAAAGACGATACCGGCCACAATATATGTCCGCTGACCGGTTTGTAGCAGTTCAAGATTGGCTTATTAAAGCTGGCCATATTGAGATGGTCAAGCGCGGCTTTAATCTTCCCGGCCATAGTCAAACCAGCCGCTTTGCGTTGACTGACAAAGGCGAAAGCGAACTGCAAGTGGAGGATTGGACCTTTGCCGACTTCCAAGTGGACAGGGGCAAAGAAACCATACGCATGAAGGACACCAAAGATCGGCATTGCGGATATGATGACGCGCCTATGATGACAGTTACGGGACTGATCAGGAAAAGCACTTCATTAAATACATGCACGATCAGGAAACCCGGTTGCACGGCATCTATGACGACTTTTACCTGCTGCGGAACGAAAAGGCGGTCAAGCTGTACGACTTCGACACCGGACGCGCCTTTGAACCCGACTTCGTTCTGTTTCTGCGTAAGAAGGGGCAAGAGGGCAGCACGATGTTGCAGTTATTCATCGAACCCAAGGGCGACCAGTTGCGTCCACAAGATGACTGGAAGCAAGACTTCCTTGCGCAAGTTAAGGCCAAGGCCAGACTTGAGACGGTATTCCAAGGTCGGGACTATACCGTTCTTGGATTGCCCTTTTTCAATGAAACGGGGCAGACTAACACCGACTTCAAAGCCGCATTCGAGACTGAGGCGCTGGGCGCATAGCCCGGTCCCATCTGTCTATATGTGAGCGTCTATCTAAATGTGGGGGATTGGTGGTCTAAATAATGGTTCCCCCATTACTGGGGCAAATAAGCGGGGCCGGTGCGCTCATTTTGACATCTTGGCCAACCTGTCCACGATCTCGGTCGGATCGAAGCCCAGCACCTCACCCAGCTTGACCAGTTCGACTACATCCACGCGGCGCTGACCGCTTTCCAGCCGCGCAATGAAGGACTGATAGACCTTCATTCGCTCCGCAAGCTCCACCTGCTTCAAGCCTGCCTCGCCCCGCTTCTCGACGAGATAGCGGATAAGAGCATCATGCCTTTGATCTCCAAGAGTTTTAGGCATGAACGCCCCATGCTGTTGCACTGGGCGCGTTGACTATATCTCAAAACTAGGTATTAATCTGGATATTGACGGCCCTTGATGCCCGGTGTCGGGCTGTGCCGGGCGCGCGTGTCAGTTTCACTATCGGAGTGCCCCATGAGCCTCGACAACAAGTCACCTGACCACCACATCGCCTACGGTGCCGCGACCGAAGGTGTCGCCGCTGCAAGTGCCAGCCTTGGCGTGATCGGGCGCTATTGGTGGAATCTACAAATGCAACTCTTGGTCGCCACCGGCACCATGCGGTTATTCCGGGCGTATTGGTGGCTGTTTCTCGTTGCCGGTTTCTTGCTCTTGGCTTTCGTCATGCCCTTGGGCGTTGCTTTCGTGGTGAGTGCCTTTTGCGCAGGCGCAATGAACCCGAAAGCAGAAGACAACTTCATTGTGCCGCTCAGGCCACAACACGTAGACATCGGCTCTGAAGAAGAAGACGAATTTACAGAAAAAGAAGTACTTCAAGACCTGATAGACGAAGCGGAAACGCGTCACATGGGATATCTCAAAGTCGCAGATCGCGGTATTGCAGACCTCAATGACGTAGAACTTGCAGCTACCGCCTTGGGGGCTTTTGATGGGACACTTCGCGCCTGCCCATGGTTCATTGAGTTGTGCGGCGACGAAGTGCTGGATTACGGCCCTGCCTTTGTGGTTATCCGTTTAAAACGGCTTGGGCGGTATAAGGAAGGTGATGAAGACTGGTTAGAGCAAGTCATGCTGGAACCCAGAACTTCCGAAACATTGAAGCCCTTGCGGCTTGATGCCGAACGTTTTGTCTACGAAAATGAGCCCGTGGAAACGCCTCAGTCTGACGATTTGGAGCATGTTCAAGATGCAGCGGCCATTCACCATCTTGGGTATCTCAACGCAATAAAGCGTGACGTGGACGAGAAAGAGTTTGCTGCCGCCGCGCTTGGCGCATTCGACGGAACGGTGCAAGCATGTGGCCTTCGGCTGTCCGATCTTGATATGCACACCAACGGTGTGGCGTTCATCCTCGCACAACTGACACGCCTTGAGCGCATCGACATTGACAGTGTCGATCCTGACTGGATTGCAGAAGTTACCGACGAAGCGATGACTTCCAGTGCACTCGAACCGATCCGCGCCGAAGCTGGCCACTTTGCCTTCACAATGGAAGGGGCCATGCGGTTTGGCCCCACTCAGTCACCTTGATCGTTGGCAGATCATTTTTGTGGCACGCCTAGCGCAAAGTGATTTTTTCAATGGCGTCTTTCTTCTGCGCCAGCGTGTACCCCTCGCCAAAGTACCCGTCCGTTACCGTGTCGCGTTCATGCCCAACAATCTCTTGAACAAGCGACAACTCGGCGCTGGCTTGTCGCATCCGGGTAATGGCGGTGTGTCGTAGGCTGTGGAAGACAAGCCCGTCTTCTTTCATGCCGATCTTGGTCAGGAACGTGCCGAACCAACGGCCCAGATTGCGGCCATAGCCTTCCTTGGTATTATGCGTGAACGACATGAACAGGCGCGGTTGCTTGGCGCAGCCTTCAACCCATTCAAGAAAGCCTAGCTTGACCAACTCGGAATGGACGGGCACGCGGCGCTTGGCGGCAGACGACTTGAGACTTTTGTTTTCACCATCTGCGTTGATGTCGATGTACCAGATACCGTCCTCGCTCCGAATGTCAGACGGCACCAGTTGCGCGACTTCCCGCAACCGTGCCCCGGTGAACATGGCGAGAAGCGTTCCCCACTTGTGATCGTCTTTCTTGACCAACCCGGAGCGGTTTTCCGTCAACTCGGCATAGAGGCGGGAAAGCTGTTCCTTGCTGTAGGCTTTGCGCTTCTCGGCGGCTTGCTTGGCCTTTGCAACCTTCATGCCGTCGAACAGCTTGTACGGCGCACGACCATGCCGTTCTGCCCAATCCCAGAAGCGGCGGAACATGTCGATGTAACTATTGACGGTCTTCACGCCCATCTTGGGCAAGCCGGGTACGGCGATTGCGTCCTGTAAGCTCAGGTTCCGGGTTTCGGGCTTGGTCTTGCGGTTGGCGGGCAGGGCTTGCACCAGCTTTTTCATGTCAGCGGCGTCTTGGCGGCTGATCTGGTCCATCGGGCAATCCGGTCCGAAATGCTCCACCAGCACGGCGAGGTAGGCGTCGGCCTTTTTCCGCATCTCGATAGACCATTGCGGCCCATGCTCGGCTTTGAAATCCGAGATAGCCGCGCTCAGAGACGCGGAGCGGGCCTGTGGTGGCCTTGACGCGATCTCGTTGGGCTCTGAGAAGGAAAAGCCGTCAAGACACTCAGCGCGGCTTAGAAACGCCTTGATCTGGTCCCTGCGGGCCTTGCGCATCCATTCGCGTAGATCGGGCTCGTTTTCGGCCCAATCGGCGTCGGACAATCCCGCCGAGGCGCGGAAGCCTTCAACGGACGCGCCATCAAGGTAAAGGTCGGAAAGGTCATCAAAGCCACCTATGGCGTCTTCGTGCACGTCCAGTTCTTGTTTAAGAATGTCGAGGTGCCGGTCTGGCCAGCCAGTGTTGTTCAGTCGTTCGACATATGCGTCTAGTGCGTTAGCAAAATAGCTTCGCACCATATCCCGCATCTCGTCTTGTCTGAGCCTAGCCAATGCTTTATTATCCCGAACCAATCGTCCGCATGATGCAAGATGACGGGCAAGATCGCCAGCCCGATCTGGGCACTTGGTGCGTAGGGAAATCCTGACGGTCCGGCGGCTTTGCCAGTTAACGGAAGGCAAAGGCCAGCGGAAATAGTAGACGCCATGCCGTGACGGCGAAAGGAATGCGGACAGTTTCATGGGCGTGGTGCTCCACTTTGTGTCGCACTTGCCTGCCCAACTCTTAAGTCATTGATTTATAAGGAAATGGCGGAGAGACAGGGATTCGAACCCTGGGACCCCGTGAAGGGTCAACGGTTTTCGAGACCGCCCCGTTCGACCACTCCGGCACCTCTCCGCGGGGATCGTGGGCGGCGATGTAGCCACAGGTTCGGGTCGGCGCAACCCCCAATCTGATGCGGGGCGGGCCGCAGGCCCGGGACTGGCGCGGTCATGCGGGGGGGCGCACGCGGTCGCGGGCAACGTGCAGGGGCACAGGTTGCGGGGGTGCAGGCGATCGCCAGCAAGGTGTGCGGCCGAATGCTACGAAGAGTCGTGTGTGCGGCCGAATGCGACCGAGGTCGGGGCCGATGGCGGGACAGGGCGGGCCGGAAAGCGGGGCGGGGCGGAAAGCGGGGCGGCGCAGGAGGCCGCATATGGGGCAGCGGCGGGCTTGACAGGAGGGGCAAAGGGAAGGATAAGCCGCGCTCCGGATCCGCCTGGCGGGTTTCGGATAGATGTAAACACGTCCCCTCAGCCGGGACGCGCAGTCACAGGGCAGGCCCATGGCCTGAAACGCCCCGCAGCGGGGGGCCCGAGGACGCGGGACATGAAGGAAAAGACTATGTTTGCGGTTATGAAAACCGGCGGCAAGCAATACAAGGTGGCCTCCGGCGATATTCTTCGCGTGGAAAAGCTGGCCGCCGATGCGGGTGAAACCGTCCAGTTCAACGATATCCTGATGATCGGCGGTACCGTTGGCGCCCCGCTCGTCGAGGGGGCAGGCGTCCAGGCCGAGGTGATCGACCAGGTCAAGGGCGTCAAGACGATCAACTACGTCCGGCGCCGGCGCAAGCACTCGTCCAAGCGGACGAAGGGCCACCGCCAGCAGCTGACGCTGATCCGGGTGACCGAGCTTCTGGAATCGGGCGCGGACGCCTCGGGCGTGAAGGCCGCCGTGGGCGCGGGCTCCGTGTCCGCCTCCGCCGTTGCGGCCGCCGCCCCGGCGCCGAAGGCCGCGAAGCCCGCCAAGAAAGCCGCGCCGGCAGCCGAGGCCCAAGCGGCCGACGCCACCGGCACCAAGCCCGGCAACCTTCTGACCGAGGCCCGCGAGGGCGGCGCCGACGATCTCAAGAAGATTTCCGGCGTCGGCCCGAAGCTGGAAGGCCTGCTGAACAGCAACGGTGTCTTCCACTTCGACCAGATCGCGGCCTGGGGTCCGGAAGAGATCGTCTACATGGACGATCTGCTGTCCTTCAAGGGACGCATCGAACGTGATAACTGGATCGCGCAAGCCACCGAGTTCGCCGCCGAAAAGGAGTAACACCAGATGGCACACAAGAAAGCAGGCGGGTCATCCCGCAACGGGCGCGACAGCGCCGGTCGTCGTCTCGGCGTCAAGAAGTTCGGGGGAGAAGTCGTCATCCCCGGCAACATCATCGCGCGTCAGCGCGGCAACAAGTACTGGCCGGGTGCCGGTGTGGGCCAAGGCAAGGATCACACGCTCTTCGCGACCGTCGAAGGCAACGTGACCTTTCACAAGGGCCTCAAGGGCCGCACCTTCGTCTCCGTGCTTCCCGTTGCCGAGGCCGCCGAATAAGCCGAGATTGACAGATCAGAGCTTTGGGGGATCGGCGAGTAGGCCGGTCCCCTTTTGCGTTTCTGGGCCCTGGCGCGCCGCTGCGCCATCACCCGGTCATCTTCCACGAGTATCCGGCGGCACAGGGCGCGGTCCTCCGGGGCTGTGGATCAGGAGGGACAGCGTATGTTTGACACCGATACCGACCAGCCGACCATTCAGGCCGACCGCTTCGTGCTGCGGCCGGTGCGAAAGTCCGACGTTGGGCTCGTCTCGCTCTATTGCGGCGAGAAGCGCATGGCCGAGATGACCCGGTCCGTGCCGCATCCGCTGCCCCCCGGCGCCGTCGAAGCGATGATCGAGAAGGCCCGCGCCGAGGGGCGCAAGGAGGATCTCTGGGCGATCGACGGCCAGGCCACCGGGCTGGCCGAGGTCATCGGCCTCATCTCGCTCGAACGGCTGGACCGCGAGCAATCCGAGATCAGCTTCTGGATCGCGCCGTCGCTGTGGAATTCCGGCCTCGCGACCGAGGCCGTGCGGGCCCTGCTGCAGGCCAACCCCCAGCGCGCCAGGCAGATCTTTGCCGCCGTCTTCCAGGACAACCCGGGATCGGCGCGGGTGCTGGTGAACTGCGGCTTCGACTATCTGGGCGATGCCGAGGCCTGGTCCGTCGCGCGCCGGGCAATGGTGCCCACATGGACCTACATGTTCAAGCCGGGCGGATGACGCCCGAGCTGCGCACCGGGCGGCTGGTTCTGCGTGGCCTGCAGCCGGGCGACGCCCCGGTGATTGCCCGTCTGCTGAACGATCTCGAGGTCAGCCGCTGGCTCAGGGTCGTGCCGTTTCCCTACTCCGCCGGGATGGCGCGGGAGTTCATCGCGACGGCGCGGCCGCCGGGGCAGCATGTCTGGGCGCTGACGCGGAACGACACGCCCCTCGGCGTGATCGGGCTGGAAGAGGACCTGGGCTATTGGCTCGGCCGGGCACATTGGGGGCAGGGGCTGATGGCCGAGGCCGCCGCGGCCGTCGTCGCCCATTGGCACACCGACAGCATCGCGCCCGCCCTGCGCTCGGGGCACTTTCCGGGCAATGACCGGTCCCGGGCGATCCTGCTTCGCCTCGGCTTTCGGGACGGCCCGGTGGAACCGGTGCAGTGCCGCGCCTCGGGCGGTGAGGTCGCCCTGCAACGCATGGTCCTGGAGCGGGCCGATGACCGAGGGTGAAACCACCGCCCGGCTGACCCTGCGCCCGCTCGGCCCGGACGACGCGCCTGCGCTGCACGCGATCGTCTCGGATCTTGCCGTCGTGCGAGAGCTCGGCCCCTTCTGGTGGCCCCTCGATTTCGACAAGACCGCCAGCCGGGCCCGGCCCCATATCGGCGACGGCTTCGTCTGGGGTCTGTTCGAGGGCGATACGCTCATCGGCAGCGTCGGCGTCACCGGCGGCGAGATCGGCTACATGCTGCGGCAAGACCGCTGGGGGCGGGGCCTGGCCCGCGAGGCGGCGACCGCGGCGCTCGACCGGGCCTTCGGGCCCATGGCGCTGCAACAGGTCGGGGCCCGGGTCTGGGCGGACAACGCGCCCTCGCTGGCCCTGCTGCACCGCCTGGGCTTCGTCGAGACCGGCCGGCACACCGAGATGGCCCCGGCCCGCGGCGTGCGGACCGCGGGCGTCGACCTGCGCCTCGACAGCGCGGCATGGCGGGCCTTGAGGGGGCAGGGGGAATAGCGTAAGCCCCGCCTTTGAACGCGCAAAGGCTGCCACGATGAAGTTTCTTGATCTCGCCAAGGTCCATATCCGCTCCGGTTCGGGCGGAAACGGCTGTACCTCGTTCCGGCGCGAGAAGTTCATCGAATACGGCGGCCCCAACGGCGGCGACGGCGGCGGCGGCGGCGATGTCTGGGCCGAGGCGGTGGACGGGCTCAACACCCTGATCGACTTCCGCTATCAGCAGCATTTCTTTGCCAAGAACGGCCAGGCCGGTATGGGCAGCGCGATGACGGGCAAGACCGGCGACGACATCGTGCTGCGGGTGCCCGTGGGGACCGAGATCCTCGACGAGGACGAAGAGACCGTGATCGCCGACATCACCGAGGTCGGCCAGCGCGTGCTTCTGGCGCGTGGCGGCAACGGCGGCTGGGGCAACCTGCATTTCAAATCCCCCACCAACCAGGCCCCGCGCCGCGCCAACCCCGGCCAGCCAGGTGTCGAGCGCACGATCTGGCTCCGCCTCAAGCTGATCGCCGACGTGGGCCTGCTGGGCCTGCCCAACGCGGGCAAGTCCACCTTCCTCGCCGCAACCTCCAACGCGCGGCCCAAGATCGCCGATTACCCCTTCACCACGCTGGTGCCCAACCTGGGCGTCGTGGCCGTGGACGGGCGCGAGTTCGTCGTGGCCGACATCCCCGGGCTGATCGAGGGCGCCTCCGAGGGCCGCGGCCTGGGCGACCTCTTTCTGGGCCATGTGGAGCGGTCCTCGGCCCTGCTGCACCTGGTCGACGGCTCCAGCGGCGATCCGGTGCGCGACTGGCAGACCATCGTGACCGAGATCGAATCCTACGGCGAGGGGCTGGCGGACAAGTCGCGCGTGACCGCGCTGAACAAGATCGACACGCTCGACCCAGAGGAAAGGGTCTTCATCCGCGACGAACTGCAGGCCGCGGGGGCAGAGAACGTGCTGCTGATGTCCGCCGTCTCGGGCGAGGGCGTCCGCGAGGTGCTGCGCGCCCTCGCCCGCATCGTCCACAAGGAGGCCCGGCCGGGCGGCGAAGGCGACGATGAGGGTCAAGAGGACGGACAATGGCACCCCTGAGCACCGCTCGGCGGATCGTCGTCAAGATTGGCTCCGCGCTTCTGGTCGACCGCGAGACCGGTGCGCTGCGGGGGGACTGGCTGCACAGCCTCGCGACCGATGTGGCCACCCTGCGCGGAACGGGGGCGGACGTCATTCTTGTGTCCTCCGGGTCGATCGCGCTGGGGCGCGGGGTGCTCGGGCTCGGGGGGCGCGATCTCGCGCTCGAACAATCCCAGGCGGCGGCGGCCGTCGGCCAGATCCGCCTGGCCCGCGCCTACGAAGAGGCGCTGGCCCCCCATGGCCTGATCGCCGCCCAGGTTCTGGTGACGCTCGAGGACAGCCGCGACCGCCGCCGATATCTGAATTCCCGCGCCACCTTCGAGACCCTGCTCGGGCTCGGCGCGACCCCGATCGTGAACGAGAACGACACCGTCGCCACCGACGAGATCCGCTACGGCGACAACGACCGCCTCGCGGCCCAGGTCGCGGTCACCACCGGCGCCGATTGCCTGGTGCTGCTGTCGGATGTCGACGGGTTCTATTCGGCCAATCCGTCCCAGGATCCCGACGCCAGGCGCTATAACGTGATCGACCACATCACCCCCGCGATCGAGGCGCAGGCCGGGGACGCGGGCTCGGGCCTGTCCAAGGGCGGGATGAAGACCAAGCTGATGGCGGCCCGGGTCGCGACCGAGGCGGGATGCGCAATGGCGATCACCCTCGGCTCGCCCCTCAACCCGCTGCAATCCCTGCGCGACGGTGCGCCCGCCACCTGGTTCACCGCGCAGACCACGCCGCAGGCCGCCCGCAAGCGCTGGATCGCCGCGATGAAGCCGCTGGGCGAGGTTACGGTCGACACCGGCGCCGCCCGGGCGCTGGCCGGCGGCGCGAGCCTCCTGCCCGCCGGGGTGCTCGCCATCGCCGGCAGCTACGAGCGCGGCGACCCGGTGACGATCCTGGGCCCCGACGGCGCCCGCCTGGCCGCCGGGCTCACCCGCTACACCGCAGCCGAAACCCGCATGATCCGGGGCCGCAGGACGGCTGACATCGAGGCCGTGCTGGGCTACAAGGGCCGCAGCGTGCTCGTCCACCGCGATGACATGTCCAGCTGACCCAGGCCTCCGATGGCCATTCATCTTGGCCAACAAACTCAAATCCGACGACAACCACAGGGCTCGACGATGAAGGATCCGAACGACATCCCCGCGATGATGGCCGAGATCGGCCAGCGCGCCAGGACGGCCGCGGCGGAGCTTGCCCATGCCACCCCCGAGGCCAAGGCCCAGGCCCTGAGCACCGCCGCCGCCACGATGCGCGAGCGGGTCGACGCGATACTCGACGCCAATGTACAGGACCTGGCCTTCGGCCGCGACAAGGGGCTGTCGGACGCGATGATGGACCGGCTGACCCTCGATGCCGGCCGGATCGAAAGCATCTGCACCGGGCTCGAGGCGGTGGCCGCCCAGGACGATCCCGTGGGCCGCATCATGGCCGAATGGGACATGCCCTCGGGCCTGCATATCTCGCGGGTCCGCACGCCCCTCGGCGTGATCGGCGTGATCTATGAAAGCCGCCCCAACGTGACCGCCGATGCCGGCGCACTCTGCCTCAAGTCGGGCAATGCGGTGATCCTGCGCGGCGGCTCGGAAAGTTTCCATTCCTCGGGCGCAATCCACGCCTGCCTGGTCGAGGGGCTGCGTGCCGCCGGCCTGCCCGGGGACGCGATCCAGCGCGTGCCCACCCGCGACCGCGCCGCCGTCAGCGAGATGCTGACCATGACCGACGCCATCGACGTGATCGTCCCGCGTGGCGGCAAGGGCCTGGTCGGCCTCGTCCAGCGCGAGGCGCGGGTGCCGGTCTTCGCCCATCTCGAGGGGATCGTGCATATCTACGTCGACGCCGCGGCCGATCCCGACAAGGCCCTGCGCATCGTGCTCAACGCCAAGACCCGGCGCACGGGCATCTGCGGCGCCGCCGAATGCCTCCTGGTGCACCGCGATGCTGTGCCGCTTGGCCAGACCATCGTCGACGGGCTCATGGCCGAAGGGGTCGAGGTCCGGGCCGAGGGGCTCTCGGGCAGCGTACCCGCCAGTGCCGAGGATTGGGGCCGGGAGTATCTCGACATGAAGATCGCCGCGAAGGTGGTGGACTCCCTCGACGATGCCATCGGGCATATCCGGCACTACGGCTCCAGCCACACCGATTGCATCGTGACCGAGGATCCCGCCGCCGTGGCCCGCTTCTTCGAGCGGCTCGACAGCGCGATCCTGATGCACAATGCCTCCACCCAGTTCGCCGACGGCGCGGAGTTCGGGATGGGCGCCGAGATCGGCATCGCCACCGGCAAGATGCACGCCCGCGGCCCGGTCGGGGCCGAACAATTGACCAGTTTCAAGTATCTCGTAACCGGGGACGGGACCGTCAGAAGCTGATTTCGAGCATCTCGGGGCCATCGGCGACGGTGGCCGACCGGCCGAGTCCGGACAGGGCCAGCGGCAACAGCAGGAATTGCACGCTGGCGGGCGAGACGTCGCTGACATCCTCGCCCCCCTCGATGATCGACCAGAGCCCGTCCTCGCGGCGCAGCGTCCGGCCCTCGGCCCGGACGGTCCAACGGTCACCTGTCTTGGAAATCCGGATCTCGCCCCCGGTCTTCAGCGCGGTATCGAGGCACAGCATCGCCAGCAGCGCGGCGCGCACGTGGTCGCGCGGTTCGGGCTCGTCCACCTGCCAGGTGCAGCTCAGCCGGCCGGTCTTGCCCAGGTCACGGAAGAGCGCCGTGATCTCGCCGGGCTTCAGCATCTGGCCGCTGCCGGTGGCGCCGAAAACCAGGCGAAACAGGCGCACCCGGCTGTTGGCGCTTGCGACGCTGTCGGTGATCAGGTCCAGTTCCGGAGAGCTGCCGCCCGAGAGCGACAGCAGCTCGACCCCATTGCCGATGGCGCCGATCGGGCTGATAATGTCGTGACATATACGCGATGCGACGAGGGCAGGCAGGTTGCGTTTGTCCATGTCGGGCCTCTACTTTGCCGGGAGTTTGTCTTGAGCGACCTGAATTCTCACCTGAGCCCGGGCATGCTTGTGCGCCATCCGGGCGCGCCGGAATGGGGCGTTGGACAGGTCCAGTCCAATATCGGCGGGCGGATCACCGTGAATTTCCGGGACGAAGGCAAGGTGGTCCTCGATGCAAGTCGGGTCGGTCTGGAACTGGTCGCACTAGATCAATGATTGGCACAACCTAGGGTAGCAAGGTCTGCCGGTCTGTCAAATGATGTTTATGTCTTTTGGGTCGTGGTTGCCAACACCGTCCGGTCTGCCTAGAAGGCGGACACGCGTCAAGCCAAGGGGAAAACCTCGCGTCTCATGCCTCTGACAGAGCCAGATTTCGAGGTGCGCCTGGCGCAGGATGACGCCGAGATCCGCGCGGCGCAGCGGCTCCGGTATCGCGTCTTCGTGGATGAATTGGGCGGCGACGGCGCACTGGTCGATCACGCGGCCGGGCTCGAAAGCGATGAATTCGACGCGGCCGCCAAGCATCTTCTGCTGATCGACAAGGCCGCCGGCGATGCGGTCGTGGGTGTCTATCGCCTGATGGACGCGGCAGGGGCCCGACAGGCCGGCGGGTATTATTCCGAGGAAGAGTACGATCTGACCGTTCTGCGCCGCGGTGGCCGCCGCCTGCTGGAACTCGGCCGGTCCTGCCTGCATCCCGATTACCGCGGCGGGGCGGGGATGTTTCACCTCTGGACCGGTCTTGCGGCTCTGGTGGCCGAGACCGGCACCGACATCCTGTTCGGCACGGCCAGTTTCCACGGGACCGACGTGCAGGCCCTTGCGCAGCCACTGACCTTTCTGCACCGCAATCACCTGGCACCGCCCGACCTGCGGGTCGCGGCCCGCGGGGCCGACGCGGTCTCGCTCGACCTGCTCCCGCCCGAGGCGGTGGACCGGCGCACCGCGCTGCTGCAGATCCCGGCGCTGATCAAGGCCTACCTGCGTCTCGGCGGGGCCATCGGATCGGGGGCCTGGGTGGACCGGCAGTTCAACACGATCGACGTCTGCCTTGTGATGGACACGGCGCGCCTGAACCAGCGGCAAAGCCGGCTCTACGCGCGGGCCGGCGCAGGGTGAGACAGGCGTCCTGGCAGTCCGACGAGCCGCCGCCCGACTGGCCCGCAGCCCCGGGCGCCTGGCTGCGCATCGTCGTCCGGGGCACGCTGCTGGCGGTGCTGACCTTCGGCTGCCTCGGTCTGTTGCTGCTGATCCGGCTGATCGAGCGGCCACTCTTTGGCCTGCGTCGGCCGGTGACGCCCTGGATCACCCAGTTCGTCTGCCGCAGCGCCTTCCGGATCCTCGGCATGGGCTACCGGATCGAGGGCCGCCCGATCTCGGGGCCCGGCGCTGTGGTGGCCAACCATTCCTCCTGGCTGGACATCTTCGCGCTGAACGCCTCCCAGCGGATCTATTTCGTTTCCAAGGACGAGGTGCGGGGCTGGGCCGGCATCGGCTGGCTGGCGCGGGCCACCGGCACCGTCTTCATAGCGCGACAGCGCCGCGACGCGGCAGGCCAGGTCAAGGTGTTCGAGGATCGGCTGGGGGTCGGCCACCGGCTGCTGTTCTTTCCCGAAGGCACCTCGACCGACGGCCGCCGGGTGCTGGCCTTCAAGCCCACGCTCTTCGCGGCCTTCTTTGCCCCCGCCCTGTCTGAGACGCTTCGGGTGCAGCCCGTCAGTGTCGTCTACACCGCGCCGCCAGCGGCCGATTCGCGGCTCTACGGCTGGTGGGGCGACATGGAGTTCGCCTCGCACCTGCTGGCGACGCTCGGGGCAAGGCGGCAGGGCTCTGTTCTGCTGGCCTTTCATGCCCCGCTTGCGGTGGCGGATTTCGCCGACCGCAAGGCGCTGTCCCGCGCCTGCGAAGACGCCATTCGTGCGACCCATGCCGCCCGGATCGGACCGGGCTGACCCCGCCGCATGGGCTCAGTCGATCGCGGGAACCGCTTTGAGGTAGGCCGCGATCGCCGCCCGGTCCTCGTCGGAGAGCTGCGCGGTGTTGAGCACGACGTCCGCCATCTCACCGCCCGCCACGTCGAATTCCGGGGTGAAGCCGCTGTCGAGATAGGCCACGATGTCTGCCTCGCTCCAATTCAGCGCACCTGGGGTTATGTTGGGAATCCGCCCCTCGCCCCCGGGGTTCTCCGCGCCCGCCAGCCAGTTGTCATGGTCGAGGCCCCCGAGCGCATTGCGTGGCGTGTGGCATTCGCCGCAGTGACCCAGCCCCTCGACAAGGTAGCGGCCGCGGGCGATCTGATCGGTCGCGGGGTCGGTCAGGATCGGCTCGTCGGACAGGAACAGCAGTTTCCACGCCCCGACCGCGCGGCGGATCGAGAACGGAAAGCTGACCTCATGGGGCGCACTGGCCGCGTCCGACGGGGGCAGGGTGCGCAGAAAGGCCACGAGATCGGCCAGGTCCTGAGGCTCTGCGCGGTTGTAGGAGCCATAGGGGAAGGCGGGGTAGTAATGCGCCCCCGTGGGCGAGACGCCATCGTGGATCGCATGCATGATCTCGGTGTCGGTCCAGTCGCCGATACCCTGCGGCGACGGAGAGATGTTGGGCGCCACGAAGACGCCGAAGTCCGAAGCGAACCTGCGCCCGCCGGACAGCACCGGCCGGTCCGAATGATCGGCCTCGGGGTCCACATGGCACGAGGCGCAACCGGCCAGGGCAAAGGTCACCCGGCCGGCCTCGGCATCGCCGGTCAGCGCCGCGTAGTCGTCCGGCGGCGCACTGGTTCCCGTCACGGCCCAGCCCGCGGCCCCGATCACAAGGACGAGGGCCACGGTCCATCGCAGGAGCGGTCTCAATTGTCGCGGGCGCGGTATTCCCGGTGGCAGGCGCCGCAGGTCCCGCCGATGCCGCGCAGGGCCCCGCCGAGCGCCTCGACCCCGTCGCCGGCGACGGCTTCAAGCGCCATTGCATTCTCGATCAGGTCGGCCCGGTGTTCCGCGAATCCTTCGGGGCTCTCCCAGATGGCGGGCAGGGCGCGGGTCATGCCGGTGCTGTTGTCCGAGCCCTCTGGCCAGTAGGCCTGCTCGCTGATCTGCGACAGCGCCACCAGGTCGGCCGCTGCGGTCGTCGCCATCTCGGCGTCGTATTCGATCTCGCCCTGGGCCATGCCGCCCACGATCCCGAGGTTATGGGCATAGAGCTGCATATGGGCCTGCCGCGCGGCAATCGCGCCGGCAATGGCCGGGTCGACATGGCTTTCCGCGAAAGCGGGGGCGGCAACGCCCATGGCCGCCGCAAACAAAACAGGTCTCGAAAAAGATGACATACGATAAATCCTTACCGGTTCAGGTTTCAATTTCAGGATAGTCGGAGATCGTGGTCTGACCAGTAAGAATTTCGCGAGGCACCTGTTGGAATGCGCACCGAGCCCCTTTCTGTCTGCGGGCCAACGGCCGGGCCGGGCGTCAGAACCGGCCGCTCCGGGGCCCGGTGGGCTGCAGCGTGGCCCAATCCGGCCAGCCGACCCAGCGCTCGACCGCGGCGATGGCGACCAGCAGCGCAATCAGGCCCAGCACCAGTTTCACCCGCTGGGCCGACGGCGGCCGCTCGCGCCATTTTCGCATCCGCATCAGCCAGCGCATCCAGAACATCAGCCTTCTCCGGTAAAGCGGACCTTGCCGATGAAGGGCAGGTTGCGGTTGCGCTGCGCATAGTCGATGCCGTAGCCCACGACGAATTCGTCGGGGATCTCGAAGCCGATCCAGTCGGCCTTGAAATCGACCTCGCGCCGCGCGGGCTTGTCCAGCAGCGCGATGGTGCGCAGCCGGGCCGGGGTACGCGTGCCGAGGTATTCGCTGACCCGGGCCAGGGTGTGGCCGGTGTCGACGATGTCCTCTACCACCAGCACGTCGCGCCCGGAGATCTCGCCGCGCAGGTCCTTGAGGATCCGCACCTCGCGCGAGGAGGTCATGCCGTCGCCGTAGGAGGACGCCTCCAGGAAATCCACCTCGACCGGCAAGTCCAGCTCGCGCACGAGGTCGGCGATGAAGACGAAGGAGCCGCGCAACAACCCGACGACGACCAGCTTGGAGGTGTCGCTGAACTCGGCCTTGATGAGATGGGACAGCGCCTCGATCCGCGCGGCGATCGCCTTGGCCGAGATCATCTCGTCAATCACGTAGTCGGTCCGCACCATCGCCGTCTCCTTGCTGCGCCGCGCCACCATACCGCGCCGGGGGCCGGTGTCACGGGGGCGATTGGGGTCCTGTGTGGCGGACGCCGGCCCGCTGCGACTCCCGGTCCGACTTGCGCTCGGGGACGAGGCGACCGACATAAGGCGGGTTAACGCCCGAAGGAGGCCAGACCCGAGCCCATGCCACGCCATTCCGAAACCCGCGTCCTGCCCTACAGCCCGCAGCAAATGTACGACCTGGTGGCCGATGTGTCCTCCTATCCGGAATTCCTGCCCTGGACGGCCGCCGCCCGCATCCGGTCCCGTGACAGGGTCGAGGACCACGAGGTCGTGATCGCGGACCTGGTGATCTCGTTCAGGGTGTTCCGCGAGCGGTTCGGGTCCCGGGTCACGTTGTGGCCCCAGCAGATGACGATCGATACGGAATACATCGACGGGCCGTTCCGCTATCTGGAAAGCCGGTGGCAGTTCGGCGCGGATCCCGCCGGGTGCAAGGTCAGCTTCGAGGTGGATTTCGAGTTCCGGAACCGGTTGCTTCAAGGGGCGGCGGGGATGTTCTTCAACGAGGCGATGCAGCGCATCGTGCGTGCCTTCGAACGCCGCGCCAACACGCTCTACAGTTGATCTCCGGGACCCAGAATATTCGCGAATATTCTGGCGCCTAGAGGCCGACCTTCGCGCGGATGTCGGACGGGGTCAGCCCCTCGGCGCGGTAGGTCCGCAGGCTGCGGGCGTCATCGCGCTTGGCCAGCCTGCGCCCGCGTTCGTCGCGGATCAGGCGATGGTGATGATACTGCGGGATGTTGTGGCCAAGCAGGGTGCCCAGCAGGACCTGCACCGGCGTCGCCGCGAAAAGGTCGACGCCACGCACCACCTCCGTCACCCCCTGCAGGGCGTCGTCCACCACCACCGCCAGGTGATAGGCCACCTCGCCGGTCTGGCGCCGTTCCAGCACGATGTCGCCGGTGCCCTCTACCAGGCTCTCGGCCGTGACCCTGTGGGAGCCGCACTGCTCGGGGCCGCTCTCGAAGAAACTCAGGCCCCCGGCGGGTAGGGCTTCGACCGCCCGGGCCATGTCCAGCCGCAGCGCATCGCCCTCCCGCCGCGAGGCCATGGGCCGGCCGCGGCAGGTGCCGGGATAGAGGATCCCGTCCGGCCCCACCATCGGCGCACCCTCCTGCGGGGCCGACAGGGCCGCGCGGATGTCGCCCCGCGTGCAGGAGCAGGGATAGACCAACCCCGCGTCGGCAAGCCGCGCCAGCGCCGCCTCGAAGTCGTCAAGGTGATCGGATTGCCGCCGCACCGGCGTGGGCCAGTCGAGGCCGAGCCAGTGCAGGTCCTCGACGATCAGCCGTTCCCAGTCCGGTTTCGACCGGGCGCGGTCGATGTCCTCCATCCGCAAGAGGAACGTCCCCCCGGCCGCCCGCGCCCGGTCGAACCCGGTCAGCGCCGAGAAGGCGTGGCCTAGGTGCAGCGGCCCGGTCGGCGAGGGGGCGAAACGGGTGATCACGGTCCGGGCTCTATCAGGTCGCGGTAGACTTGGGGGGCAGGTCACGTTAAGCAAAAAAACATGGACATTATTCTTTGCGCCACGCAGCGTTGCGGATCAACTCTCGTCGTCGAAGACATGCGGAACACGACCGTTCTCGGAGTGCCGGGAGAGTGGTTCATACCGTGGAATCCAGAAGATAAATCAGTGAACTGGCTGAGGAGAGTTCCACGTGTTGAAAGCCAAGGGCGCTCGGCCAACGGCGTCACTGCGGTAAAGATAATGGCGAATCAGGCTGGGAATGTTGACAAGTGCCTTTCTGCGCATGCTGAAGGCACCCAAGGACTCTGGCCCTTTTTTGCAGCAACGTTCAAGAATGCGAAATGGATTTTTTTGCGCCGGAATAATGTGGTCGAGCAGGCAATATCGCGAGTAATGGCGAAGCAAACAAGCGTCAACCATGCTACGTCTGGTACCGAGCATTTTGCCGGGAAAACCTTGAAGGGGTACGATAAGCAGTACAATTCTAAGGTAACGTACAGTTACGATGAAATACTTCAGGCCGCCACTGCGGTGACCTTGGAAAATATTGCCTGGGATAGATTTTTCGATAGTCATCGGATAAAACCCTTGCGACTTTTTTACGAAGATACGGCTTTTGATGAGAGGATGTCTCATCTCGACGAAATTTCAGCTCTTGTAGGGCTTGGCAACGTGCGCAAAGAGCCCAGACAAATGGTTAAACTTGCGAATGAGAAAAACAGAGAATGGAAAGAGCGCTTTTTTATAGACGCCGAGAAAAATAGATTTCGGCCTATATTTCGGCCAATATAGAGCGCATCGGCCGGATCGCCCCGCGCTAAGATCGCCGTCCCCGCGCCCACCCGGCGGGCCCGGCTGACCGATTTCAGCACCGAGAAATCCGTCGGGGCCCCGGCGCGGCCCGCGGCGATCTTGCGGCGCATGGAGAGGATCTCCCACAGGCGCCAGGAGTTGAAGGGCAGCAGCAGGAGCTCCATCCCAAGCACCGGCCAGTGCTCGCCGGCTACGCCGTAGATGATGAACAGCACGCTGGAGACGATGGCCGCGATCCGCAGCGGCACCATCGTCTTCATCGCGTAGGTGATCACGGTGACAGCCGCCGCCATCCAGCCGACGATTTCGATCCAGTCCAGCATGGCATTCCTCCCGACCCGCAGGCGAACCTACGCCCGGGGCAGGGGCGCGACAACCGCTGCTTGGGGACCTTGGTTCAAGCCGCGGACTGGCGGCTCTGGCCGAGCCAGTCGCGCCAATCGGCCTTGGCGCGGTCGGTATAGGCGCGGTAGCGCTCTACCCGGCCCTTGCGCCCGCCCTTGAAGCCGCCGACCGGCGGGAACAGCCCGAAGTTCACGTTCATCGGCTGGAATGTCTTGGCCTCGGCCCCGCCGGTGATGTGGGTGACCAGGGCCCCCACGGCCGTGGTCGGCGGCACGGGCGCGAGGCGGCGCCCCTGCATCTCCGCCGCGGCCAGGCGCCCGGCCAAAAGGCCCATGGCGCCGCTTTCCACGTAGCCCTCGACCCCGGTGATCTGGCCGGCAAAGCGGATGTTGGGCCGCGAGCGCAGCCGCATCTCGCCGTCCAGAAGCGTGGGCGAGTTGAGGAACGTGTTGCGGTGGATCCCGCCAAGCCGCGCGAAGGACGCCTCGGAAAGCCCAGGAATCATGCGGAAAACCTCCGTCTGGCCACCGTATTTCATCTTCGTCTGGAAGCCGACGATGTTGTAGAGCGTGCCCAGGGCGTTGTCGCGCCGCAGCTGGACGACGGCATGGGGTTTGACGTCCGGATCATGGGCATTGGTCAGCCCGCGCGGCTTCATCGGCCCGTGGCGCAGGGTCTCGCGGCCGCGTTCTGCCATCACCTCGATCGGCAGGCAGCCGTCGAAATAGCCGGCCATCTCGCCCTCGCGGAACTCGGTCTTGGGCGCGGCCAGCAACGCGTCGATGAAGGCCTCGTACTGGTCCCTGGTCATCGGGCAATTGATGTAGGCGCGCTGTTCCTCCAGCGTGTCGCCCTTGTCATAGCGCGACTGCTCCCACGCGACGGACATGTCGATCGTGTCGGCGTAGACGATGGGCGCGATGGCGTCGAAAAAGGCCAGCGCCTCTTCGCCGGTCTCGGCGCGGATCGCCTCGGCCAGCGCACCCGAGGTCAGCGGCCCGGTCGCGATGATCCACTGGCCCTCGCCGGGCAGCTCGGCGATCTCCTCGGCGCTGGTCTCGATCAGCGGGTGCGCCAGAAGACGCTCTGTCACGCCGGCGGAAAAGCCGTCGCGGTCGACGGCCAGGGCCCCGCCCGCGGGCAGCTTGTGCCGGTCGGCCATCTCCATCAGAAGGCCGCCCGCCGCCCGCATCTCCCAATGGAGGAGGCCGACGGCGTTCTGCTCGTCATCGTCGGACCGGAAGGAGTTGGAACAGACCATCTCGGCGAAATCGCCGGTTCTGTGCGCGAAGGTTTCGACCTTGGGCCGCATTTCGTGGATCACCACGCGGATGCCGGCCTGTGCCGCCTGCCAGGCCGCTTCGGACCCGGCCATGCCGCCGCCGACGATGTGTAGGATATCTGTCATGGGGGTGATGTAACGCGCCAGTGCCGCCCTGCAAAGGGGCCAATGCCGCCCGCGCAATGTGGCGGCGACCGGGCCCGGGCCGCGGGGAAGTCGCCCCGGTGGCCCGGCCCGCCGCCCAGATGGCCCGGGCCGGCGGTCCGGTCCAGGTCCAGGTCTAGGTTTCGGTCCCGGGCGCCTCGTCTTCGCCCTGGTCGGCGATCCAGGCCACGCTGACGACTTCCTCGTTCTTGCCGGTGTTGAAGACCTTCACGCCGCCCGCAGACCGGGACCGGAACGAGATCCCGTCCACCGGGACCCGGATCGACTGGCCCATGTTGGTGACCAGCATGATCTGATCGTCGATCTCGACCGGGAAGGTCGAGACCACGGCCCCGCCGCGCATCGCGCGGTCCATGGCCGAGACCCCCTGGCCGCCACGGCCGCGCAGCGGGTAGTCATGCGAAGAGCTGAGCTTGCCCTGACCCTTGGCGGTGATCGTCAGGATCAGGTTCTCGGAGGCCGACATCTTGGCGAAGCGTTCCAGCGGCAGGTCGCCGGCAAGCGCGGTTTCCTCCTCGTCGGCATCGCCGTCGTCCGGGGCGCCCATCTGGGCGCGCCGCATCTTGAGGTAGGCGGCCCGTTCCTCGGGCGTGGCCTCGAAATGCCGGATCACCGCCATCGAGACGACGCGGTCCCCCGGCTGCAGCCGGATGCCGCGCACCCCGGTCGAGTTGCGGCTGTTGAACACCCGCATGATCGGGCTGCCCTGGCTGTCGGTGCCGCCGATGTGGAACCGGATCGCCCGGCCGCCGGCGGTGACCAGCATCATGTCGTCATCCTCGGAGCAGATCCGTGCCCCGATCAGCTTGACCGCGCCGTCCTCGGGCAGCTTCATTGCGATCTTGCCGTTGCGCATGACATTGGTGAAGTCCGACAGCCGGTTGCGGCGGACATCGCCCGCGCTGGTGGCAAACACGATGTTGAGGTCGTTCCACTCGTCCTCGTCGCGGTCCACCGGCATGATCGCGGCGATCGAGACGCCTTGCGGAATAGGCAGGATGTTGACGATCGCCTTGCCGCGCGAGGTGCGCCCGCCCAGCGGCAGCCGCCAGGTCTTGAGCTTGTAGACCATCCCGTCGGTGGTGAAGAACAACAGCGGCGTGTGGGTGTTGGCGACGAACAGCGTGGTCACCACGTCCTCTTCCTTGAGGTCCCCGCCCGAAAGCCCCTTGCCGCCGCGCCGCTGCGCCCGGAAATCGGCCAGCGCCGTGCGCTTGATATAGCCGCCCTGGGTGACGGTCACGACCATGTCCTCGCGCTCGATGAGGTCCTCGTCCTCCATGTCGCCGGACCAGTCCACGATCTCGGTGCGGCGCGGTACGGCAAAGAGCTCCCGGACCTCGCGCAGCTCGGTCGAGACGATCTCGAGGATACGCTCGCGCGAGCCCAGGATGTCGAGGTATTCCTTGATCCTGGCGGCCAGTTCCTCCAACTCGTCGGTGACTTCCTTGACGCCCAGCTGGGTCAGTCGCTGCAGCCGCAGATCGAGGATCGCGCGGACCTGGCGGTCGGACAGGTTGTAGGTCCCGTCCTCGTTCATCGTATGGGTCGGGTCGTCGATCAGCCGGATGTAATCGGCGATGTCATGGGCGGGCCAGCGCCGCTCCATCAACTTTTCGCGGGCCTCGGCGGCATCGGCGGACGACCGGATCGTGGCGACGACCTCGTCGACGTTGGTGACGGCCACGGCCAGGCCGCAGAGGATGTGGCTGCGGTCGCGGGCCTTGTTCAGCTCGAACGCGGTGCGGCGGGCGACGACATCCTCGCGGAAGTCGATGAAGGCGGACAGAAACCCGCGCAGGTTCAGCGTCTCCGGCCGGCCGCCGTTCAGCGCCAGCATGTTGCAGCCGAAATGCACCTGCATCGGCGTGAAGCGGAAGAGCTGGTTCAGAACGACTTCGGCGGTGGCGTCACGCTTGAGCTCGACCACCACGCGCACGCCGTTGCGGTCGCTTTCGTCCTGCACGTGGGCGATGCCCTCGATCCTCTTGTCGCGGGCGGTTTCGGCGATCTTCTCGATCATCGAGGCCTTGTTCACCTGGTAGGGGATCTCGTCCAGCACGATGGCATAGCGGTCCTTGCGGATCTCCTCGACCCGGGTCTTCGCCCGGATGATGACCGAGCCGCGCCCCTCGAGGTAGGCCTTGCGCGCCCCCGACCGGCCCAGGATGATCCCGCCCGTCGGGAAATCCGGGGCAGGGATATAGTCGATCAGGTCCTCCGAGGTCAGATCCGGGTTCTCGATCAGCGCGAGGGTCGCATCGGCCACCTCGCCAAGGTTGTGGGGCGGGATCCGCGTGGCCATGCCGACGGCGATGCCCTCCGCCCCGTTCACCAGCAGGTTCGGAAAGCGCGCCGGCAGAACCGAGGGTTCCTTCTGCTTGCCGTCGTAATTGTCCTGGAAATCGACCGTGCCCTTGTCGATGTCGGCCAGGATATAGGCCGCGGGCCGGTCCATGCGGACCTCGGTATAGCGCATGGCCGCCGGGCTGTCGCCATCCATGGAGCCGAAGTTGCCCTGGCCGTCGAGCAGCGGCAGGGACATCGAGAAATCCTGTGCCATCCGCACCAGCGCGTCATAGATCGCGCTGTCGCCGTGCGGGTGATACTGGCCCATGACGTCGCCCACCGGACGCGCCGATTTGCGATAGGGCTTGTCGTGGGTGTTGCCGGTCTCGCTCATCGCGAACAGGATCCGCCGGTGCACCGGCTTCAGCCCGTCGCGCAGGTCCGGAATCGCGCGGCTGACGATGACCGACATGGCATAGTCGAGGTAGGACGTGCGCATCTCGTCTTCGATAGAAATGCTCGGCCCCGCCGGACGGGGCGGTGGACCGCCCGTTTCTTCACCGTTTTCAGGGATTTGATCGTCGTCGCTCACGTCTGGGCCCGCCCCTGCGTCGCTGCTATATGTTGTTTGTCTGGGTATATCACCGTCAAGGGATGGGGTGCAATGGCTGCCCGTCCGTCGCTTGTCAGCAGCCACCGGAGATGGCTGCTAGTACTTTGTCTTTATTGACTTTTAGCGTCTCTGTGGTGGGATGGGTCAAGAAACGCAACCAGTCAGAGGCGGCAGATGACCGAAACAGAGTTGATGCTCAAGGGCTATGGCCTGACCACGGCGCAGATGTTCTACCGGATGCCCGATCATCCCCATGTTCTCAACACCTTCATCTGGCAGGATTACGACCTTGCCCCCGACCACGACCGGCTGCTGAAGTTCATCGACTTCTGGCACGCCCGGATCGACGGTCCGCTGCATTCCGTCCAGTATACGCACCGCAAGCTGATCGCGCCGGGGGAATGGCGCAACGTGGTGGGCGAATTCACCTACCACTGACATCCGGCCCGCAATGTCCTATGTGACGGTCGAGGGCGCTTTTCGCGGGCGCCCACCGACATCACGAAGGGCAAGACCATGATAACCAGAGAATTTCCTCGACTGGGCCGCGACGTGTCCGAAATCGGCTTCGGCGCATGGGCGATCGGCGGCACCTGGGGCGAGGTCTCCGAGGAGGACGCCCGCGCGGCCCTGCACGCCGCGCTCGACGCTGGCGTCAGCTTCATCGACACCGCCGACGTCTACGGCGACGGCCGCTCCGAAAAGATCATCGGCGCAGTGCTGCGCGACCGCGCCGAAACGCCGGTCGTCGCCACAAAGCTCGGCCGCCGCCTCGATCCCCACGTGGCCGACGGCTACACCGCCGCCGCCATGGAAGGGTTCATCGACCGCAGCCTCGCCAATCTCGGCGTCGACGCGCTGGACCTGGTGCAGCTGCACTGCCCGCCCACCGAGGTTTATTACCGGCCCGAGGTCTTCGGCGCCCTCGACGACCTGGTGCGCCGGGGCAAGATCCGCCACTACGGCGTCTCGGTTGAAAAGGTCGAGGAGGGGCTCAAGGCGCTCGCCTATCCCGGGGTCGCCTCGGTCCAGATCATCTACAACATGTTCCGCCAGCGCCCGGCCGAGCTCTTCCTGCCGCAGGCCCGGGCGGCGGGCGTCGCGGTCATTGTGCGGGTGCCGCTCGCCAGCGGCCTGCTGACCGGCAAGATGACCGCCGGCACGACCTTCGCCGAGGACGACCACCGCGCCTTCAACCGCGACGGCGCCGCCTTCGACAGGGGCGAGACCTTCGCCGGCGTCCCCTATGACGTTGCGCTCGAGGCGGTCGAAGAGCTGCGCGGTATCCTGCCGGACAATCAGCCCATGGCGATCTCGGCCCTGCGCTGGATCCTGATGACAGAGGCCGTGACCGTCGCGATCCCGGGCGCGAAATCCGCCGATCAGGCCCGTGCGAACGCCGCCGCCAGCGAGACACCGCCGCTGACTCCGGATGTCATGGAAAAGATCCGCGCCCTCTACGAGACGCGCATCGCCCCGCACGTTCACCAGCTCTGGTAGGTCCGCACCTTCATTGCCTTCCCGTATCCCGGGGGGAGGCCGCAGGCCGGGGGGCAGCGCCCCCCTCCGCCCGCGCCGCGGCAGGGCTCCGGGTCAGGCCCCGCGATAGGGCTGGACGTATTGCAGTGCCATGTCCCAGGGGAAGAAGATCCAGGTGTCCTGGCTCACCTCGGTGATGAAGCTGTCCACCTGGCCGCGCCCCATGGGCTTGGCATAGACCGTGGCCACATGCGCCTTGGGCATGTGGCTGCGCACCACTTCGAGGGTCTTGCCGGTGTCCACCAGGTCGTCGACGATCAGCACGCCGGTCCCGTCGCCCACCACGTCCATGTCGGGAAACTTGATGACTCTCGGCTCGGACTGGCTCTGGTGGTCGTAGCTCTTGACGCTGATCGTATCGACCACGCGGATGTCGAGCTCGCGTGCCACGATCATCGCCGGGGCCATGCCGCCACGGGTGATCGCGACGACCGCCTTCCAGGCGCCATGATCGGGGCCATGCCCGTCCAGCCGCCAGGCCAGCGCCCGGGAATCGCGGTGGATCTGGTCCCAACTCACATGGAACCCCTTTTCGTGGGGAAGACGATCTTGCATGGCTGAAATCCTTATCCCTGCCGGCTCCGAAGGGGGCGGGTCGCTCAGGCGTCCTTGCGTTTGGTGACCACGTCGATGTCGGGCGCATCCACCGCCTTCATCCCGACCACGTGATATCCGGCGTCCACATGATGCACCTCGCCGGTCACCGCCGAGCCGAGATCGGACAGAAGGTAAAGGGCCGAGCCGCCGACATCGTCGATCGTCACGTTGCGCCGCAGGGGCGAGTTCAACTCGTTCCACTTGAGGATGTAGCGGAAGTCGCCGATTCCCGACGCGGCCAACGTCTTGATCGGCCCGGCCGAGATCGCGTTGACGCGGATCCCGTCCTTGCCCAGATCCTCGGCCATGTAGCGCACTGAGGCCTCCAGCGCCGCCTTGGCCACGCCCATCACGTTGTAGTGCGGCATCACCTGCTCCGCGCCGTAATAGGTCAGCGTCAGGGCCGCCCCGCCCTCGGTCATCATCTTCTCGGCGCGCTGCATCACCGCGGTGAAGCTGTAGACCGAGATGTCCATGGACATGGCGAAGTTGGCGCGGCTGGTGTCGACATAGCGGCCGCGCAGCTCTGACTTGTCGGAAAAGCCGATGGCGTGGACCACGAAATCGAGCCGGTCCCAACGCGCCTTCAGCCCGTCGAACAGCGCGTCGATCGAGCTCTCGTCGCCCACGTCGCAGGGCAGCACCATGTCCGAGCCGAGCTGGGCGGCCAGCGGATCGACGCGCTTTTTCAGCGCGTCGCCCTGGTAGGAAAAGGCAAGGTCGGCCCCGGCCCCGGCGCAGGCCTTGGCGATTCCCCAGGCGATCGACTTGTCGTTCGCCAGACCCATGATCAGGCCACGCTTGCCCCGCATCAATTCCGTGCCCATGGAATCCACCCCGTCCTTGCTTGTCCCGTGCAGCGCGCGGGTCTTTGTCCCGTCCGTTTAGGCCATTGACCCTACGGCTTCAAGGCGGGCTGTACTTAGGTATGGCTTGCAGCGGGCGCCCCGGGACCCTACGGCATCCGGGTTGAAATCCACCAGGGGAACGAGCCGATCACGATGTCCGACAGAACCGGAATTTTTGCGGGCGACGATCCTTTCGAGATCGCGCGCCGCTGGCTGGCCGAGGCCGAGGCCACCGAAGTCAACGATCCGAACGCAATGGCTCTTGCAACTTCGGATACCGATGGTATGCCGAATGTCCGAATTGTGCTATTAAAGGATATCGAACCTGCAGCGTTCGTGTTCTATACCAATTACGAGAGTGCCAAGGGCGTCGAGCTGCAGCAAAGCGGTGCAGCAGCCCTGGTGCTTCACTGGAAATCCCTTCGCAGGCAGGTTCGCGTGCGGGGATTCGTTGAAAAGGAGGATGGCCAGGTTGCCGACTCGTACTACAGATCGCGCTCCCTCCAGAGCCGCATCGGTGCCTGGGCATCACGCCAATCTCAACCGCTTGCATCCCGTTCAGCTCTCATGGCACAAGTTGCGATGAACTCTGCGCGCCACGGTATGCAGCCAAGCCGCCCTCCCTTCTGGGGTGGCTTCCGGATCTCGCCGGTCGAAATGGAATTTTGGGCAGACGGCGCGTTTCGCTTGCATGATCGGTTTCGTTGGCGGCGTATCGGATCGAAAACGGATTGGTCAGTTGAAAGGCTGAACCCGTAATTTTTCGCGCGTTGTGTGGTCAAACGTGCTGTATGTTTCGTCGCATGTGTTCCGGGAGATGACAGGGTCCAGTCGGGCCCATTCAAAGGCGTATACAATGAACGACGACATCGAGAACGGCGAAACCCTTCACGGTCGTGTCAAGTGGTTCGATCCGGGCAAGGGGTTCGGGTTTGTGGTTGCCGAGACCGGTGGCGCGGATATCCTTCTTTACGCAAACGTTCTTAGAAACTTCGGTCAGAATTCCGTCGCGGACGGGTCAGAGATCACGGTGGAGGTTCAGGAAACCCCGCGTGGTCGCCAGGCCCTCTGCGTTCTGGACATCACGGCACCGGCCGTCCCCATTCAAAGCGGGCTGTCGGACCTGGCAGAATTCGACCCGGAGGAACTGGCGGCGGCGCCGCTGGAACCGGCGCGCGTGAAATGGTTCGACAAGGCCAAGGGATTTGGCTTTGCGAATGTTTTCGGGCTGGAAGAAGACATATTCGTTCATATAGAAGTGCTGCGACGGTCCGGCTTTGCCGACCTGCAACCGGGCGAGGCCGTCGGCCTGCGCGCGGTTCAAGGCAAGCGCGGACGCATGGCGATGGAGATCCTCTCTTGGGAAACGGCGCTCGCGCGGAACGAAGACTGATCCCACGGACCCTGCTGGCCCTCGCGCTCTGGGCCGGTCTGGCCGGCGCGGTCGCGGCGCAGGGATTGTGCGCCGAGGACCGCGTCACCGTCATCGGCGATTGGGGCCAGGCCCGGTTCGGGGTCGCCGTGGCGGACGAGCCCGGCGAACGGGCCCAGGGCCTGATGTACGTGGAGCGGATGCCGACCATGTCCGGCATGCTCTTCGTCTACGAGCGTCCGCAACGCGCGAGCTTCTGGATGGAGAACACGCTGTTTCCCCTCGACATGATCTTCGCCGGCCCCGACGGCACCGTGACCCGGGTCCACGACAACGCGATTCCCCTCGACCGGACCGGCATCGACGGCGGCCCCGACGTCCAGTACGTGCTCGAGATCAACGGCGGGCTCGCCGGCCAGCTCGGCATCGCGCCGGGCGACATCCTGCAGCATCCCGCCATCGGCCCCGACCCCGCGGCCCCCTGCGGCTGATCCTTTTGCGGCGAATCGTCTGAGCGGCTATCGTTGGTCCCCGTAGCGACGGGGGCCTTTCATGCGACGTTATCTCCTTATCATCAGCCTCTTTCTGGGGTGCTCGGGGCCGCTCCACGCCTACGAGCTGCCGGTCCGTGCGCTCTACGAGACCCTCGATCAGGGCGAACAGGCGCTGGTCGAGGCGGAGGTCCGCGCCCGGCTTCCGACGCTCTTTTCCGACCCGGCGGACCAGGCGATGGCCGGGCAGATGATCGAGGTCTTCGACCTGCTGGTGCAGAATCAATCGGACCAGGTGGTCAGCACCGTGCTCGCGGGGTTCATCCATTACTTCGACGTCCCCGCCATCGTCGAGGCGCGGCTGCCGGCGAACAGCCATGCCGGCACGCTTCTGCGCCAGGCGCAGGCCAACCCCGCCGTTGCCCGGCAGATCACCGAGATGCTGCTGGCGCCGCCATCGGAATGGTATGACCGCGCCGGCGCGATGGTCCGGGACCATGCGCGGGCCCGCTATGAGGCGCTGCTGTCCGAGGGCGAGGTGTTCTGGCGCGAGATGATCAACGGCATCGTCGATCCGAACCGGACGTTCCGGGGCAGGGGGATCGACCCGGTAGACCTCTATCTTCAGCTGGCCTGGGATTGGCAGGAGCTTGTCCGCCGGCAGGATGTCAGCTGGCGCGCGGCGGTGATCGACTGCGCCTATGTCGCGCAGGAAAACGGCACCTTCGACTGGATCGGCCTGCGGCAGAGCGATTGTCCCTGGGTTCGCGAAAGCTCGATCCTCGGCAAGTGGACGGCCTTCATGCGCGAGTATGTCACCGCGACCGGCGCCATCGGCACGCTGGGCCTGACCCATGACGAGTTCACCGAGCTTCTGCGCGTGGCCGAAGCCTCGGGCGAGGTCAAGCGCGACCCCATGGGCCGGCCGATGTTCTCAGACTGGATCGAGCGGCGCTACGCCGCCGAACAGGCGCGGGCCCGCCGCGCGGTGCCCGCGCAGCTGGTCGCGGACATGCAGGCGAGCGCGCCTGCGTTCGACGCCCGCATGACCGCCGTATTGCAGGATGTGGACAGGGCCTATGCCGAGGCCATCGCCGAGGTGCTCGGGCCCGAGGAGGCGGTGCGCCGGACGGGCGGCGCGATCGGCCAGGACACCGGGGCCGCCCCTGACCAAGGCATCGCCCTGACCGACCAGCCCGCCGATCCGCCTGCAACGGGCACGCCCGCCGGGTCCACGGGCTCCTCGGGTTCGACGGACTCCGGGGACCCGGATCCGGGGCCGGCCGTGGTCGACCCGCCGTCCACGCCCCAGACCTGCGACCTTGACGCGCTGGCCGCGGCCCGGGTTCCGGGGGCGGACATCCGGGCCATCGACGATCTGACCTATCGGATCGAGGCGGCGCTCGCGGGTCTCGCCGGCGCGATGCAGCCCTACCGGGCCGGCGACATCGCGGGTGCGCGCGAGAGCCTGCTGCAGGCCCGCGCCGTCGCCTCGAGCCTGCCGGATCACCCGACCTGCGACCGGCTTTACGTGCGCGCCGAACGGGGGTTGAGCCGGGTCGATCGGTTGGCTGACGATCTCGCCGATGCGGCAGCCGCCCGCGGCAGCTGCGACCCCGCGCGGATGCAGGGGATGATCGACGGGTTCCGGGCCCAGGACCGCATGACCGTGCCGCAGCAACGCGCCCACGATCAGCTGGTCCGCGCCATCGAGCTGCTGGGAGCGGCGGCGGAGGCCGCGCCGCGGGGCCTTGCGCTCGAGGCGGAGGGCAATCTGGCGGAGGGCCGCACCCTGGTGCGCGACCTCGTCGCCGAGATGGACGAGGCCGGCCTGCAGGAGTGCGAGGCCTACGGAACGCTGACCTCGGCGCTCTGGCGGATCAACCGCAACGGTGGCCTGCTTCGTGCAGCGCGCGACGGCACCCGGACCTGCGATCTGCCCGCGCTGCGCGATCTCGTTTCGCAGGCCGAGGAGCTGGCGTTCCCGCGGCTCACCGCCCTGGCGCAAAGCGGGCTGCAGAGCTGCGGTGCCGCGCCCGGGGCCGCCGTGGCCCCGGCCCCCGCGCCAGCGCCGGCGCCCACGACCGGGCAAGCGCCCGCGGCCGCCGATTACCCGTCCTATGCGGGGCGGTGGCGGGCGGTGCGCACCCATTGGATCGAGCATGGCGATCCGCAAGCGGTCGCGCGCAACAACCGGGTCGTGGACCTTGTCCATGACGGGCCGTTCCATGGCCGCTTTCGCTATCGGCTGACCTACACGGGGGGCGAATCCAAGCTGCGCAGCGGCAGCTGGCGGGTGGACGAGAGCTATTCCACGGTCACGGTGAACTGGGCCGACGGCGAGCGCGAGACCATGCGCATCCTCAGCCTCGCCCCGGATCGAGCCCGGATCGAGGTCATCCCCAATCCCGAGAACCCGACCCATTTCCTGATCGACTACATCCGGGACTAGGCGCCGGGCGCCGCAAACGCCCTTTCCAATTGCCGCAACGCGGATTAAGCACGGGCCACGGTCGGGGCGTGGCGCAGTCTGGTAGCGCACCTGTT
This sequence comes from Roseisalinus antarcticus, assembly GCF_900172355.1. Taxonomy (GTDB): domain Bacteria; phylum Pseudomonadota; class Alphaproteobacteria; order Rhodobacterales; family Rhodobacteraceae; genus Oceanicola; species Oceanicola antarcticus_A. The sequence goes on from NZ_FWFZ01000014.1 coordinate 34,910, forward strand.
TTGGGTACAGGGGGTCGTGAGTTCGAATCTCGCCGCCCCGACCACTTCCACTTCCCCACCCGATGGCCGGATCCACGGCCGGCATCTTTTCGGACGGTGCCGCCTGGTGCCCAGATTATTCGCGAATAATCTGCCCCCCTTGCCAGCGGCGCTCCTAGAGCAGCCGGCCGCCCGCCCGTTCCAGCACGTCCCGGATCACCCGGTTCAGCGCGGGGTCGGGCAGGCGGACGATCCTAGCGCCGCCGGCCTGAAGCGGGACGCGGATGTAATTGTCCGCGGTCACCACGTAGCCGCCATCGGCCGATCGGCTGGCGATGCTGGTGACGAAGCGGGGCAGGTTGTCCACGGTGCCGTCGAATTCGAGGATCAGCGCCGCGGCGGCCTCGACCGGGGGCAGCGATTCGCAGCGGACCTCATCCTCCGACGGACGCACCAGCGCCTGGCCCGGGTCGACGCAGGATTGCGCCACGGCGCCAAGCAGCAATTCGGGATAGCTGGCGAAGAAGGCTCGCGCACTTTCAGGCCCGGCCTCGGGCGAGGCGGCCGGCGCAAGGCGCGGGTCCGGGCCCGGCACGGGGCCCGCGGCCCCTGCAGGGAGTGTCTCCGAACAGCCCGACAGCATGATGCAAAAAGCGGCAATCCCCGCGCGACGCATGTCTTTCTCCTGTTGCTCCGCCCGACAGTTGCACGGATGTGACGCTGCCGAAAGGGGCGCGGCGCGGCATTCCGGGCGGGCTCACGCCCCTGTGTCGGCACGGTCGGCGGCCTGCCCGGTCTTGAGGCGATACATGAGCCAAAGCGGATAAGACGCCACGACTCGTTTGGAATCTGCCCCCTTGCGCCGACACCTGTGGCGCCTGGCGCCCCGTGCCCCGGCGCCAGGCTCTGTGGATGAATCGGCAGCGCCCCGTTGCCGCGAAATGGTTAATGGCGCGTCAATCCGAAATATCCCATATTTTGTCTAAAATGGCCGTTGACCCACTAGGGCTAGATGGCGCAGATTGTGCTGGCTGAGAGCGGCCACACAAGATCTGGTAGGCTCGGGCACAAGGGACAGACAGACATCCAGAGATCTGGGAGGCGCCGCAAAGGGGCCGCAATGCCGGGAGAACGCTCCGGGCGATAGAGGACGTGTCTGTTCGATTGTGCTGCGCAACGACGCCGGCAGCAGGCAGAAAATCGGCACCGGACAACCGGGCCACCTTGGGAAAAGGACCTACACGCGATGAAGATCGAACGCCGTTTCACGAAGTCGGGGCAGGACGCATACGACGGTATTGATTTCCGGATCACCTCTTCGGAGATCCGCAATCCCGACGGGTCCACCGTCTTCAAGCTGGACGGCTGCGAAGTGCCCGCATCGTGGAGCCAGGTCGCCTCTGACGTCATCGCGCAGAAGTATTACCGCAAGGCCGGTGTGCCTTCCGAGATCGAGCCCGTGAAGGAAAAGGGCGTGCCCGCGTTCCTGTGGCGCGGCAAGCCCGCCGCCGGGGCCACCATGTCGGGTGAGACTTCTGCCCGGCAGGTGTTCGACCGGCTGGCCGGCGCCTGGGCCTATTGGGGCTGGAAGGGCGGCTATTTCACGACCGAAGAGGACGCTTCGGCCTATTACGACGAGATGCGCTACATGCTGGCCACCCAGATGGCCGCGCCGAACAGCCCGCAATGGTTCAACACCGGCCTGCACTGGGCCTACGGCATCGACGGCCCGGCCCAGGGGCATTTCTATGTCGACTGGAAGACCGGCAAGCTGACCAAGTCGAAAACCTCCTACGAGCATCCGCAGCCCCATGCCTGCTTCATCCAGAGCGTGCAGGACGACCTGGTGAACGAGGGCGGCATCATGGATCTGTGGGTCCGCGAGGCGCGGCTGTTCAAGTACGGCTCGGGCACCGGCACGAACTTCTCGTCGCTGCGCGCCGAGGGCGAAAAGCTCTCGGGCGGCGGCAAGTCGTCGGGGCTGATGGGCTTTTTGAAGATTGGCGACCGCGCGGCGGGCGCCATCAAGTCTGGCGGCACGACCCGTCGGGCAGCGAAGATGGTGATCGTGGACGCCGATCACCCGGATATCGAGGACTTCATCAACTGGAAGGTCCTCGAGGAACAGAAGGTCGCGTCCATCGTCGCCGGCAGCAAAATGCACGAGCAGAAGCTCAATGCCATCTTCGCGGCGATCCGGACCTGGGACGGTGCAGAGGCCGACGCCTACGACCCGGGCTCCAACGGGGCTCTGAAAGAGGCGATCCGCGACGCAAAGAAGGTCTGCATTCCAGAGACATACGTAAAGCGGGTGCTGGATTATGCCCGGCAGGGCCATACCAGCATCCACTTCCCCACCTATGACACGGATTGGGACAGCGAGGCCTACAACTCGGTCTCGGGTCAGAATTCGAACAACTCGATCCGCGTGACCGACGCCTTCCTGCAGGCGGTCCGCGAGGATGCCGACTGGGACCTGATCTCGCGCACCGACGGGTCGGTCGCCAAGACCGTCAAGGCCCGTGACCTGTGGGAGCAGGTCGGCCACGCCGCCTGGGCCTGCGCGGATCCGGGCATCCAGTTTCACGACACCGTCAACGCCTGGCACACCTGCCCCGAAGACGGGGCGATCCGCGGCTCCAACCCGTGCTCGGAATACATGTTCCTGGACGACACCGCCTGCAACCTGGCCTCGATGAACCTGCTGACCTTCCACAAGGACGGCGCGTTCCAGTCCGAGGATTACATGCATGCCTCGCGGCTCTGGACCGTCACGCTCGAAATCTCGGTGATGATGGCGCAGTTCCCGTCGAAGGAGATCGCCCAGCGGTCCTATGACTTCCGCACGCTGGGTCTGGGCTATGCCAACATCGGCGGCCTGCTGATGAACATGGGGCTGGGCTATGACAGCAAGGAGGGCCGGGCCATGGCCGGGGCGCTCACCGCGCTCATGACCGGCGTGTCCTATGCCACCTCGGCCGAGATGGCGGGCGAGCTTGGCGCCTTCCCGGGCTTTGCCAAGAACCGCGACCACATGCTGCGCGTCATCCGCAACCATCGCACCGCCGCGCACGGCCAGGCGGACGGCTACGAGGCGCTCGCGGTCAAGCCGGTCCCGCTGGATCACGCCAACTGCCCCGATCCGCGGCTGGTGTCGCTGGCCACGGCCGCCTGGGACGAGGCCCTGTCGCTGGGCGAGGCCAACGGCTATCGCAACGCGCAGGCCACCGTGATCGCGCCCACCGGCACCATCGGCCTGGTGATGGATTGCGACACCACCGGGATCGAGCCCGACTTCGCCCTGGTGAAGTTCAAGAAGCTTGCCGGCGGCGGGTATTTCAAGATCATCAACCAGTCGGTGCCCGCGGCGCTTGAAAAGCTCGGCTATGGCCCGGCCCAGATCGAGGAAATCATCTGCTATGCGGTGGGCCACGGCACCATCGGCCATGCGCCGGGGATCAGCCATGCCTCCCTGCGCCAGAAGGGCTTCACCGATGCCGAGATCGCGAAGGTCGAAGAGGCGCTTCCGCAGGCCTTCGACATCCGCTTTGTCTTCAACCAGTGGACCCTGGGCGAGGAGTTCTGCACCCGTACGCTGAAGATCCCGGCCGAGAAACTGTCGGACCCGACCTTCGACCTGTTGCGGCACCTGGGCTTCAGCAAGGCCGACATCGACGCCGCCAACAACCATGTCTGCGGGACGATGACCCTGGAAGGCGCGCCGCACCTGGCCGAAAAGCACTACGGCGTGTTCGACTGCGCCAACCCCTGCGGCAAGACCGGCAAGCGCTACCTCAGCGTGGAAAGCCACATCCGCATGATGGCGGCGGCGCAGAGCTTCATCTCGGGGGCGATCTCCAAGACGATCAACATGGCCAACCACGCCAGCATCGAGGATTGCCAGAAGGCCTACGAGCTGTCCTGGTCCCTTGGGGTCAAGGCCAACGCGCTCTACCGCGACGGCTCCAAGCTGTCGCAGCCGCTGGCCTCGGCGCTGATCGACGATGACGAGGACGCCCGCGAGACCCTGGAGAGCGGCAGCACCCACGAGAAGGCGACCGTGCTGGCCGAGAAGATCGTCGAGAAGATCATCATCAAGGAGGTCGAGAAGGCGCAGGCGCGGGACAAGATGCCCCACCGCCGGCGCGGCTATACCCAGAAGGCCATCGTGGGCAACCACAAGGTTTACCTGCGCACCGGCGAATACGACGACGGGCGGCTGGGCGAGATCTTCATCGACATGCACAAGGAGGGCGCGGGCTTTCGGGCGATGATGAACAACTTCGCCATCGCGGTGTCGGTCGGCCTGCAATACGGGGTGCCGCTGGAGGAATTCGTCGACGCCTTCACCTTCACCAAGTTCGAGCCGGCCGGGATGGTGCAGGGCAACGATTCGATCAAATCGGCGACCTCGATCCTCGACTACATCTTCCGCGAACTGGCGGTCAGCTACCTCGACCGCACCGACCTTGCCCATGTGAAGCCCGAGGGCGTCGGCTTCGACGAGATCGGCCGCGGCGAGGAAGAGGGGGCGCCGAACTTCCGCGAGATCCCCGACAGCCGCGGCGCCTCGCCGATGGATGTCCTGCGCCAGGTCGCGTCGTCCGGCTACGTCCGCAAGCGGGTGCCGCAAGAGCTGATGGTGCTTCAGGGCGGGGCCACGCCGTCGGTCGTCGTGGATGGGGCAGAGCCGGTCGCAACCCTCGCGACCATCGTCTCCGACGCGTCGACCGGGACGGGCGGGCTTGCGACCGCGACGAAAGGCACGACGTCGACCATCGCAATCACGGCCCGCGACAAGGCCAAGATGCAGGGTTACGAGGGCGATCCCTGCGGCGAATGCGGCAATTACACGCTGGTCCGGAATGGCACCTGCATGAAGTGCAACACCTGCGGCGGCACCTCCGGGTGCAGCTGAGGCGCCAGATTATTCGCGAATAATCTGGGTTGCGCGAGACAAGATACGGGAGCGCCGGGCAGTCAGGCAAATTCTGTCCCCCGCTTCCGTCCCGCCCCCCGAGGGGGGGCATGACGTTCAGGCCGCAGGCAGAAACCGGGCGGTACAAAGAACGAGCCTGAACGGCAAACCTAACGGGGGCTTCGGCCCCCGTTTTTTTTATGAAATTCAGGGCTTTGCAGGGGGATGTGAATGCGACGCACGACCTCGGGCCGCCGAAGGTGGCGCGACCCTTCCGCCTTTGCGGGGCCTGGCCGCGACGGCGCCGGCGATCCCGGGACCTAGCCCCGCGGGATGTCGAAGCCCGGTTCCGCCAGCTCGAAGCCTTCGAACCGGAACCCGGGCGAGACCGTGCAGCTGACCAGCGTCCAGTCGCCGGTGGAGCGGGCCGCCTGCCAGAACCCGGCCGGCACCAGGCCCTGGGGGCGTTCGCCCGCCGCAAGATCCGGGCCGAGGGTCTGGTCCGTTGCCGGGCCGTCTCCGGTCTCGGCGATGGACAGAACCAGCGGCGCGCCCGCGTTGTAGTGCCAGATCTCCACCGCATCGACCCGGTGCCAATGGCTGACCTCGCCGGCCTTGAGCAGGAAATAGATGCAGGTGCCCGCGGGGCGCGCGCCCTCGGCCGCCTCCGCCACCCAGGTCTGGCGGAAATGGCCCCCCTCCGGATGCGGAGAGAGGCCGAGCGTCGCGACGATCTCGTCGGCGGTCACCGGGCTCAGCCCCGCAGGACCGAGGTGCCGGCGTAGACCGCCGAGCTGCCCAGGCCCTCTTCGATGCGGATCAGCTGGTTGTACTTGGCCAGCCGGTCGGAGCGCGCCAGAGACCCGGTCTTGATCTGCCCGCAGTTGGTGGCCACCGCGAGGTCGGCGATCGTCGCATCCTCGGTCTCGCCCGAGCGGTGCGACATCACGTTGGTCATGCCCGCCCGATGCGCCATCTCGACTGCTTGAAGAGTTTCCGTCAAGCTGCCGATCTGGTTGACTTTTACCAGCATCGAGTTGCCCGCGCCCTTGTCGATGCCCATCTGCAGGCGCTTGGGGTTGGTGACGAAGAGATCGTCGCCGACAAGCTGGATGCGCTTGCCCAGCACCTCGGTCAGGTTGACCCATCCGTCCCAATCATCCTCGGAGCAGCCGTCCTCGATCGAGATGATCGGATAGTCGTTCACCAGCGCCTCGAGATACTTCACGTTCTCGTCGGAGGACAGCTTTTTCCCTTCTCCCGTCATGAGATAGACGCCGTCCTTGAAGTATTCCGTCGCGGCGCAATCCATGGCGAGGTAGATGTCCTTGCCCGGGGTGTAGCCCGCCGTTTCGATGGATCTCAGGATGAAATCGAGCGCTTCGCGGGTGGATTCCAACTCGGGCGCAAAGCCGCCCTCGTCGCCGAGCCCGGTGGACATGCCCGCCTCGGACAGCGCCTTTTTCAGGGTGTGGAAGACTTCGGACCCCATGCGCACCGCCTCGGCGATCGAGGTCGCGGCCACCGGCATGATCATGAATTCCTGGATGTCGATCGGGTTGTCGGCATGTTCGCCGCCGTTGATGATGTTCATCATCGGCACCGGCAGGACGCGGGCCGAGGTGCCGCCGACGTAGCGATAGAGCGGCTGCGAGCAATATTCGGCCGCGGCCTTGGCCGTCGCGAGGCTGACGCCGAGGATCGCGTTCGCGCCCAGCCGGCCCTTGTTGTCGGAGCCGTCGAGCTCGATCATCGCCATGTCGATCTCGACCTGCTCGGTCGCGTCGTAGCCCAGGATCGCCTCGGCGATCTCGCCGTTGACCGCGGCCACCGCCTCGCGCACGCCCTTGCCGCTGTAGCGCGCCTTGTCGCCGTCGCGACGCTCGACCGCCTCATAGGCGCCGGTCGAGGCGCCCGACGGCACCGCGGCCCGGCCCATCGAGCCGTCCTCGAGGGTGACGTCCACTTCGACGGTCGGATTGCCCCGGCTGTCGAGGATCTCGCGGGCGTGAATGTCGATGATCGTGCTCATGGGGTCTTTCCTCGCAATATTTGCGCTATCGGGACTGTTTTTACCGTCTTTGCCTATATCGTGCCCTGCGGCGGGAGGGAAGCGCGGGCCTTTTGGCCCGCGCGGATCTCGCGCCAGAACGCATAGAGGCCAGACCCCACGATCAGTGCCGCGCCCAGCAGGGTCGCCGCGTCCGGGCGTTCGCCGAAGACCAGCGTGGCGATCAGCAGCGCGAAGGCGATCCGCGAATAGCGGAACGGGGCGATGACGCTGACCTCGCCGGTGCGGGTGGCCGCCACGATCATCGTGTAGGCGATCATGCCGATGACCAGCGTCCCCGCCACGCCGAGCCAGGCAATCGGCGCGGGCGACACAGGGACATTGCCCGTCAACAGCAAGAGCAGGAAGCCGCCCGGCACCACCGCGGCATAGGCCACCGCGGACAGTTGGAACGAGGGGACGTCGGCGGGAATGTTGCGCGTCGCGAGGTCCCGCACCGCAAGCCCCGCCACGCCCACCAGAGCCAGCAGAGAGATCGGATCGAAGGCCGACGTCCAGGGGCGGATGACGATGAGGACCCCGACAAAGCCCGCGGCCACGGCGGACCACCGCCGCCAGCCCACCGTCTCCTTGAGGAAGGTGGCGGCGCCCAGCACGACCGCAAGCGGCGTGGCCTGCAGGATGGCCGAGGCTGTCGCCAGGTCGCCCAGGGTCATCGCCGACACATAGCCCAGGGTTCCGACGAGCTCGCCGGTGTTGCGCACGATCACCGCCCGGCTCAGCAGCGCCGGGGTCAGCAGGCGTCCGCCCCGCAGCCGCAGGAGCCCCCAGAAGGCGCAAAAGCCGCCCAGGCCCATCAGCATCAGCACCTGTCCGGTGGGAATCAGGGTCGCCGTCATCTTGATCAGGGCGTCCTCGACGGCAAAGACCGCCATCGACGCCGTCATCAGCAGCGCGCCGCGCAGGTTGTCCCTCATGTCTTGTCTTTGCGCCGCACGCCGTAAAGCTCCAGCCGGTGCCCGGTCAGGCGATAGCCCAGCTTGCGGGCGATCCGTTCCTGCAATTGCTCGATCTCGGGGTCGACAAACTCGATCACCTCGCCGCTTTCGAGGTCGATCAGGTGGTCATGGTGGGCCCGGTCCGCGGTCTCGTAGCGGGCCCGGCCGTCACCGAAATCGAGCTTTTCCAGGATACCCTCCTCTTCGAACAGCTTCACCGTGCGATAGACCGTGGCCAGCGAGATCGCCGCGTCCGCCGAGGCCGCGCGGGCATAGAGCTCCTCGACGTCCGGATGGTCGTCCGCGGCCTCCAGCACGGCCGCAATGGTCCGGCGCTGGCCCGTCATTCGCAGGCCCTTGTCCTCGCATCGCTGCAGGATGGTTCTTGCCATGGGATCGTCCTGTGTCCTCGCCAGTCGTCTCTATCGCAGCGGGCCGCGCGAGGCCAGCCGCGCAACCGGGGGGGCGGGGCCGGTTCATGCGGCAGCCTCCGGTGGGGGGACTGAACAGCTAGGGCAGCAGCTCTGGCTCCCGGCTCAGCCGGGAGGCAAGGCGCCCGACGGTCAGCCCCTGAACGATGATCGAGAAGATCACGACCACATAGGTCGCCGTCAGGATCACGGGCTTCCACTCGCTGTCCGGCAGCGACAGCGCCAGCGCGACCGAGATGCCGCCCTTCAGCCCGCCCCAGGTCATGATCGGGATCACCCCGGCCGAAAAGCTGCGGAACGGGCGCAGCAGCAGGACCGGCACGGCCACCGCCGCCAGGCGCGCCACCAGCGCCAGGGCGATGGCGAAGACCCCCGACAGCAGCAGGTCCGGCCCGAAGGCGACCGCGAAGACCTCGAAGCCGATCATCAGGAACAGCACCGCGTTGAGGATCTCGTCGACCAGAGTCCAGAAGGCATCGACATAGCGCCGCGTCTCTTCGGACATCCCGTGCCGGGTGCCGATCTCGCCGATCAGAAGCCCCGCGCAGACCGCCATGATCGGGGCCGAGACATGCAGTGCCACGGCCAGCTCGTATCCGCCGAACGCCAGCCCGAGGGTAATCAGCACCTCCAGCGAGTAATCGTCGATCCGGCGCATCACCCGGAAGGTGAGCCACCCCAGCACCAGGCCCAGCAGGGCCCCGCCGCCGGCCTCCTGCAGGAACAACAGGGCGGCGTCGGAAAGCCCACCCCCGGCACCCCCGGCACCCCCGGCATGGTGCGGGTCCGAAGGAAAGGCGAGGCCCAGCAGCACCAGGAACACGACATAGGCCACACCGTCGTTGAACAGGCTCTCTCCGGCGATCTTGGTCTCCAGCGCCTTGGGCAGGTCCGCGTTGCGCAGCACGCCCAGCACGGCGACCGGATCGGTCGGAGAGATCAGGGCGCCGAACACCAGCGCCACGATCAGCGGCATCCCCGTGAGCCAGGAAAAGCCGAAGCCCACGATGGCGGTCGACAGGCCGATGCCGATGGTCGCCATCAGCATCACCGGCAGCCATTCCGCCCGCAGCCGCTCTAGCTTCACATGCAGCGCCCCGGCGAACAGCAGCAGGCCCAGCATCCCCTCCAGCAGCGCGTCCGAGAACTCGATCTCCAGCACACCCGCGCGGATCGTCTCGGCCACCGTGAGCGCGGGAAACAGCGCGTCGGTCACGAGCACGGCGAGCGAGGCCAGCAGCGCCACCACCAGGATCCCGATCGCCGAGGGCAGCCGCAGGAACAGGTAGTTGATCGTGCCGAAGGCGCCGGCGAGCACGATAAGAAGCGAGGCAATCTGCAACAGGGTCATCCGGCGCTCCGTGGCTTTGGTCGGTGGCCAAGCGCTAGCACGGGCGCGGGGGTCGGGAAACTCTGCCCGCGGCAAGGTGCGGGAATTTCATCCAGGTGCCCCCTAGGGGCCGCACCAACGCCCCGGTGCCGATCTTGAACCGCGCGAGGCCGGGTGCTGTCTCGGTGTCCACCTGCCCGAGGTCGAGGCAGCGCACGCCCCTGGCCTGCAACCAGAGGATCGCCTCCCAGAGCAGCCGGCGATGGCTGTCCCGCCGCCGCGCCTCCGGCCCGCTCCAGCCGATGTGATAGGTCGCGGTGTCGCCGTGCAGGACCAGCAGGATGCCCGCGTCCTCGCCGCTTTGCAGGACCCGGACAGCCCCCGGCGCGACCGCTGCCATCGCCGCCGTGAGGCCGAGGGGCAAGGCGCGGTAGCGCCGCCGCCGGCGCTGCGCCGCCTCCCGCGCCAGAAGCCAGCCGTGCCGGGCGGGGTCGAAGGCGGCATGGTTCAGCCCCGGCGCCTCGGCCCGCCGCAGCGCTGTCCGCCAGGCCCCGTGCAGCCGCAGGCGCAGATCCTCCGGCGCGGGCGCGAGGTCCAGCAGCGCCACATGGGACGGCGTGGCGATGCGCCGGTAGCCCATGGCGCGCAGCGCGGCCCCGCAGGCGGCGCTTTCGGCATTGACGATCAGGGGGCGGAGGCCGTCGGCCGGGCCGGGGATCTCCGCGCGCGAGCTCAGCGTCAGCGGCAGGCCGCAGACCCGGCGTCGGACCACCAGCAGGCGCGCCTCGCCCAGGCACACCCGGAAGGTCTCGACGCCCAGCGCGGCCAGCGCCTCGGCAAAGATCGGATGTTGCTGCAACGCATTCATGGCCCAGTTAGGACAAAGTAAACCTAAGGGCGCGTTAATGGCGCCATGCGCGAGATCAAGAAGATTGCCGGCATTCATGCCCCCGCAATGCGGCTGACCCCGCTTGGTGCGGCGCTTCTGGCCGCGGGGATTGCCCTGCCGGCCGGGCTCCTGCTCTGTGGGCTGGATTGGCTGGTGTTCTGACGGGCGGTTCCTGACGGGACAGGGCAAGACGTCGCGCGGGCTCCGCAGGTGGGACCCTTTGCCGGACGTGAGGCATCATTGCGGACCGAGGGGCACGTCGTCAGGCCAGCTTTCAAGCAGGTCCAAGATGAGGGAAAGCCCGGCTCAGGGGCCGCTCTCGGACGCGGCATCGCAAAAGAGGTTGCAGCAGCAAGACAGCAGGCCGACGGCGTCGTCCAGATCCCCCTCGGTGCGGACGTTGTTCCCGCCGGCGGGGAAATCGAACAGCGCCCAGGGCTCGAAGCGCACACCCTTGTCGCCCGTCTCGATGAAGCGGGCGACCACGAGTTCGCCCGGGCGGCCGCGGAACAGCGCCAGCGACATCAGGATGCCGTCCGGAACCGGTCGGGTGTGGCGCAGGGCCCCGGGGCTGAACCCGGTCAGCTCGGCGGCGGAAAGCGGTGTGCGCTCGAACCCGCCGCGCACCGCTTCGCCGGCCGCCTCTATGGCCGCGGCGCGGAGGCGAAAGCGCCCCTCGACGAAGGCGGCGGATCGTGACGCTCCCCTTATGCAAAGCGCCCGGCGACCCGGGTGACGTGGTGCCTGCATTCGGCCCCCTCGGCCTCGCAGGCCACCTCCAACCCGTTGCGGGACAGGATCGGCACCGGCAGCGCAGTGCGCAGGCGGTCGTGCTCCTCGGGCGGCGTCTGCCGCAGAATCCGACCTTGTCTCTCTCCGAACGCCGGGTAATCGGCGCGGGCAAAGACGTCGGAAAAGACGTGGGCCTTCAGCACCGCGTCGCGCATCATTGGGCGCAGACGCACAAGCAGAGAGCGCCCTTCTTGCGGCTCACGTGCGCTTCGTTGACCATTCGAGCCAGGAAGATCGCTTGCGCCCCATCGAGGCAAGGGTGCGGATCTTGCAGGCGCCGATGCCCCCGGTCGAGACCCCGGCCGCGCCTTGCGCACCGCTTCCCTTCATCGCGCAAGGGTGGCCGGTCCGCCGGCCCCCCTCACCATTGCATCAAGGCCCGTCAGCCAAGCTGAACCAGCGCGTGCCGCTTCTTTCCGGCCGAGAGCTTGATCGGCGCCGACAGCGCACCGCGATCCAGCACCAGCCCCGCATCGGTCAGCGGCTGGTCGTCGAGCCGCGCACCGTTGTCGGCGATCAGGCGCTTGGCCTCCTTGCCAGAGCCGGCAAGCCCGGACCGGACGATCAGCTGCACCACCGAGATCCCGTCGCCCACTTCCTCGGCCGACAGCACCAGGGTGGGCAGGTCGTCACCGACGCCGCCCTTCTCGAACACCTCGCGGGCGGTCGCTTCGGCCGCGCGGGCCGCCTCGGGCCCGTGCAGCAGGCCCGTCACCTCGTTGGCCAGCAGGATCTTGGCCTCGTTGATCTCGGAGCCTTCCAGCCGCCCCATCCGGTCGCATTCCTCCACCGGCACTTCGGTAAAAAGCTTCAGGAACCGCCCCGTGTCGGCATCGGTCGTGTTCCGCCAGAACTGCCAGAAGGCGTAGGGCGACAGCATCTCGGCATCCAGCCAGATCGCGCCGCCCTGGCTCTTGCCCATCTTGCGCCCGTCCGAGGTGGTCAGCAGCGGCGTGGTCAGGCCATAGATCTCGTGGTCGAGCACCCGGCGCGTCAGGTCGATGCCGTTGACGATGTTGCCCCATTGGTCGGACCCGCCCATCTGCAACAGGCAGCCGTGTCGGCGGTTGAGCTCGAGGAAATCGTAGGCCTGCAGGATCATGTAGTTGAACTCGAGAAACGACAGCGACTGCTCGCGGTCGAGCCGCGATTTCACGGATTCGAACGACAGCATCCGGTTGACCGAGAAGTGCCGCCCGATGTCGCGCAGGAAATCGAGGTAGTTGAGCCCGTCGAGCCATTCGGCATTGTTGAGCATCATCGCGTCGCCGTCGCCCGCGCCGTAGCCGAGGTATTGCGAGAACACGCGCCCCATCCCGGCGATGTTGTCGTCGATCTGCGCCGGCGACAGCAGCGGGCGCTCGTCGGCCCGGAACGACGGGTCGCCCACCTTGGTGGTGCCCCCGCCCATCAGCGTGATCGGCTTGTGCCCGGTCTTCTGGAACCAGCGCAGCAGCATGATGTTCAGCAGGTGGCCGACATGCAGCGACCGCGCGGTGGCGTCATAGCCGATATAGGCCGTGACCGGCCCCCGCGACAGGGCGTCGTCCAGTCCCTGGTAGTCGGTGCAATCGGCCAGAAAGCCCCGCTCCATTATGGTGGCCATGAAATCCGATTTCGGGTGGTAGGTCATCGCTCTTGTTCCTTTCGGCCGCGCGAGGCACTCTATAGGGCGAGGCCGGTCAGAGGAAAAGCGGATGTTGAAGACGGGGCCCGTCCGGGCGCTTGGGGCGATGTCGGGCACGTCGCTCGACGGGGTCGATGCCGCCGTGATCGTGACCGACGGCCACGAGATCCTGGAGTTCGGCGAGACCGCGTATCGGCCCTATTCGCCCACCGACCGGATGATCCTGCGCGGGGCCCTCGGGCTCTGGCCGGGCGAGCCCGGGGTCGCCGCCGCGACCGAGGTGGTGGACGATTGCCACATGGCCTGTCTTGCCGGTCTCGCCGCCGACCTCGTGGGGTTTCACGGCCAGACCCTGGCCCACGATCCCGCCGGGCGCGGCACCCACCAGGCGGGCGACGGGCAGGCGCTGGCCGATTACCTGCGCCTGCCGGTGGTCTGGGATTTCCGCAGTTCCGACGTGCGGCTGGGCGGGCAGGGTGCGCCGCTGGCCCCGTTCTATCATTTCGCATTGGCCCGCCGCATCAGGGCCAGGGCACCGCTGGCCTTCCTCAACCTCGGCGGGGTCGGCAACCTGACCTGGATCGACCCTGCGCACCCCAGGCCCGAGACCGAGGGCGCCCTGCTGGCTTTCGACACCGGCCCGGCGAATGCGCCGATCGACGACCTGATGATGCAACGCCGTGGCCTGCCGCGGGATGCGGACGGGGCCCTGGCCCGGCAGGGCGATGTCGACGAAGGCGTGCTGGACGGCTTTCTCAAGCACCGGTTCTTTGCCCGGATGCCGCCGAAATCCCTCGACCGGGACGCCTTCGCGGCGCTGTCGCAGGCTGTCGCCGGGCTTTCCGATGCCGATGCGGCCGCCACGCTCACCGCATGTGCGGCCGCCGCGGTCGTGGGCGGGCTGGAGCATTGCCCGATCCCGCCCGAGCGGTTGCTCGTCACCGGCGGGGGGCGCCACAACGCCACCCTGATGGAGATGATCGCCGCCGGCGCCGACATCCCCGTCGTCCCGGTGGAGGCCGTGGGCCTCGATGGCGACATGCTCGAGGCGCAGGCCTTCGCCTATCTGGCCGTGCGGGTGATCCGCGGCCTGCCGACCAGTTGCCCAGGCACGACAGGCGTGGCCGCCGCCGTGGGCGGCGGACAGCTCAGCCGGCCCCAGCATCGCCTGGCGGCTCAGGCAGGCGCGGCACCCGCGGGCACAAGGGCCCACACGGGGATGTGACCGCGCCGGGCCACGTCCCCGCGCCAAATCCAGCCGATTCCGTCGCGCCAGGTGGCGGGGATTGGCCGAGCGCCGCCCCCTGCGCAAGCCGCCGATTGAACCGCCTCCCCGATGATCCGTTATGTCGCTCTCACGACGCGGCCCGCAAACAGGCAAGGGCCCCATCGACAGGAGTATGACCATGAGATTGACAGCCACCACAGCGCTGATCCTCGCAGCGACCACCCCGGCCTTCGCCGGCGGTCTGGCCGATCCGGCCCCCGACCAGGTGGTCGCCCCGGTGCAGATGGCGCCGCCTGCGCCGGTGCCCGCACCGGGCAACTGGACCGGTTTCTACGGCGGTGCGCAGCTTGGCTATGGCCGGATCGAGGCGGACCCGCTGGAGGACGGCGAGGCGACCGGCGCCACCTACGGTCTGCACGGCGGCTACCTTTACGATTTCGGCAGCATCGTCGCCGGCGCCGAGATCGACTACGAGGGCAGCAACATTTCCGACGACCCCACGGGCATCGACTTCGACCGTTTCGCACGGGCCAAGCTGCGTGTCGGCTATGACGCCGGACGGTTCCAGCCCTACCTCACGGGCGGCGCTGTCTGGGCGCAGACCAGCGGGGCGCTGGATGCCGAGGACTACGGCCGCTTTGCCGGTCTCGGCGTGGAGTACAAGGTGACCGACCGCGTCCGCGTCGGCGGCGAGGTGCTGCAGCACCAGTTCGAGGATTTCGACGGCACCGGGCTCGACCTCGATGCCACCACGGCCTCGGCCAGGGTGTCGTTCCAGTTCTGAGGCGCGACGTATCACTCTTCGGGTCGGGCCAGATTGCGCTCGCCCGTCGACCGGGGCCCTGATGAACCCCTCATCCCCCCAAAAGGGCCTCCGGTTCCAGGGCGGCGTTCTGCAGATCGCAGGGCGCCGCTTTTGGTTTCAGGATGGACGGGACGGGCTCAGTCCGTCTCGCGGTGCAGCAGCGCGTCGATCCGGCTGCCCGAGGCGGCGCGGCCCAGCGTGACGAAGCTGCCCCGCCCGAACATGTCGCCGGCCGCATCGAGGATCGCCTTGTGCGTCACCCGCGCCAGCGACGAGCCGAGCGACAGCCGCGCCACGCCGGCCTCGGCGTATTCCTGCAGCGATTGGTTGGCATATTGACCGGCCACCAGCGCGTTGACCGGCGCGGTGGTTTCGGCGCAGATCCGGCGCAGGTCGTCCATATGCGCGGGCAACGGCGCGTAAAGGCAATCGGCTCCCGCGGCCTCATAGGCCTTGAGCCGATCCAGCGCCGCGTCGATCCCGTAGGCCCCCAGCATCAGACCGTCGGCCCGCGCCGTCAGCACGAAATCGCGGTCGAGACCGCGCGCGGCCTCCACCGCCGCGGCGATCCGGGCCACGGCCAGATCGAAGGGATAGGCCGTGTCCGAGGGCAGGGCGATATCCTCGATGCAGATCCCGGCCAGGCCGGTCTCGGCCGCAAGACGCACGGTTTCGGCCACCTCTTCGGGGGATTGGCCGAAGCCGTTCTCGAAATCGCCCTGCACCGGAACCGAGACGGCGTCGACGATGTCGCGGGCATGGGCCAGCGCCTCGTCCCGGGTGATGGTGCCGCCGTCGGGCCGGCCGAGGGTAAAGGCATGGGCCGCCGAAGACGTCGCGATCGCCTTGGCGCCCAGCGCCTCGAGCATGCGGGCAGAGCCGCGGTCCCAGGCATTGGCCAGGATGAACGGGTCTCCCGGCACATGCAGGGCACGGAACGTGGCGCCGGGATCGTCTGACATCTGGTTTCTCCGGGGGAGGTGACCGGGCAAGCCTACGGCCAAGCCGCCCCGTCAGGCAAGCTTTGCCGACGTCTGCGAGCGCAGGAGCATGCCCATCAGGTCGCGCGGGTCGTCCGGATCGGCCAGCAGGTCGAGATCCACGTAATAGGCGGTGCCCCGGATCGCCTCGCGGACATAGCGCAGGGCCGAGAAATCCTCGATCGCGAAGCCGACGCTGTCGAAGAGGGTGATGTCCCGCGCCGATTGCCGCCCGGGCGCGGTGCCGGCGAAGACTTCCCAAAGCTCGGTGACCGGATGGTCGGGGGCGAGCTGCTGGATCTCCCCCTCGATCCGCGACTGCGGCGGAAATTCGACAAAGATCCGCGACCGGTGCAGGATCGCCTCGGCCAGTTCCGTCTTGCCGGGGCAATCGCCGCCCACCGCGTTGATGTGCACGCCCGGGCCGACCATGTTGTCGCTCAGGATCGTGGCATAGCGTTTGTCGGCCGTCACCGTTGTCAGGATGTCCGCGCCCTCGATCGCCTCCTGCGCGCTGGTGCAGGCGGTCACGTCGAGGCCGCGTCCGGCGAGGTTGCGCAGGGCCTTGCGGGTGGCGGCCGGGTCGGTGTCAAACAGCCGGACCTTGTCGATCCCGCAAATCGCCTTGAACGCCAGGCACTGGAATTCGCATTGGGCGCCATTGCCGATCACAGCCATCGTGCGGCTGCCTTCGGGCGCCAGGTGCCGCGCCGCAAGCGCCGACATCGCGGCGGTCCGCAGGGCGGTCAGGATCGTCATTTCCGTCAGCAACACCGGATAGCCGTTGGCCACATCCGCCAGCAGCCCGAAGGCGGTGACCGTCTGCAGCCCCGAGGCGGTGTTGGACGGGTGGCCGTTGACGTATTTGAAGCCGTAGAGCTCGCCATCCGAGGTCGGCATCAGCTCGATCACGCCGAGGTCGGAATGCGCCGGGATGCGCGGGGTCTTGTCGAAGCTCGGCCAGCGTTTGAAATCGGCCTCGATCGCGTCGGCAAGCTCGCTCAGCATCCGCTCCAGCCCGATGTGGTGGACCAGCCGCATCATGTCATCCACGGACACGAACGGCACGAGGGCCTTGGTGGAGGGCGTCGTCACGCGAGGCTCCCGGCGCTATAGGGTCGCGTGGGCCGGTCGAAGATCCGGCGGCCCAGCAGCGACGCAGTGAGGTCGACCATCAGCGAGGCGGTGCGCCCGCGATCGTCGAGAAACGGGTTGAGCTCCACCAGGTCGAGAGAGCCCACGAGGCCGCTGTCGTGCAGAAGCTCCAGCACCAGGTGCGCCTCGCGGAAGGTCGCGCCGCCCGGAACGGTCGTGCCCACGGCGGGCGCGATGGCGGGGTCGAGGAAATCCACGTCGAGCGAGACGTGCAGCAGGCCGCCCGCCGCAGCGACCTTGGCCAGGAAACCGCGCAAGGGGCCGACGATGCCTTCTTCGTCGATCATCCGCATGTCCACGAGGGTGGCGTCGGTCTCGGCCAGGGCCGCCCGTTCCGGCGCATCGACCGAGCGCAGCCCGATCATGCAGACGTTGCGCGTCGGCACAGTCGCCGGAAGCCCGGGAAAGGCGCCGAAGCCGGGCTGGCCGGTGACATAGGCCACGGGCGTGCCGTGCAGGTTGCCGCTGGTCGTGGTCTCGGGCGTGTGGAAATCGGAATGGGCGTCGAGCCACAGCACAAAGAGCGGCCGGCCGATATCCCGGGCATGGGCGGCCATCCCCGCGACGCTGCCCAGCGACAGCGAATGATCGCCGCCCAGAAAGATCGGCATGCCCTCGGGGGCGGCCTCGCGCGCGACCTTCATCAGGGTCTGGGTCCAGCCGACGGTCTCTGTCAGCTCGTGCAGGGCCGGGTTCGCGGGCAGCGGCTCGGGCAGGGAGGCCGGGGCGAGGTTGCCCAGGTCGAGGACGGTGCGGCCAAGCTCTTCGGCCGCACGGCGAAGGCCGGCCACGCGCAGGGCGTCGGGCCCCATGAGGCAGCCCTGGGCGCGCTTGCCGCTGTCCACGGGCGCTCCGATAAGGATGATGTTCTGTGTCATGCCCCGCAGGATAGGCATTTGCCGCGCTGGTGGAAGCCGGCGATATGTGCAAAACGGCAGCCATATCGCCCGAATTGGACAAGCGTGATGGACGAACTGGACAATCGGCTGATCGCCGCCCTGGTGCGCGACGGGCGCGCCTCGCTGTCGCTGCTGGCCGCCGACCTCGGGGTGACGCGGGCCACGGTGCGCAGCCGGCTCGCGCGGCTGGAGGCCTCGGGCGAGATCACGGGCTATACCGTGCTGACCCGTCGCGACCCCGGACAGGCGCCTGTGCGCGGGCTGATGATGCTGGGGATCGAGGGCACCGGCACCGAACGGCTGATGGCGCGGATCGCGGCGATGCCTGCGGTTCGCGCGGTGCATTCCACCAATGGAACCTGGGACCTGGTGGCCGAGATCGGCACCCGCACGCTGGAGGAGTTCGACGCCGCGCTCTTCGCGATCCGGCGCCTGCAGGGGGTCATCCGCAGCGAGACCAACCTGCTCTTGTCGACCCGGCAGGGCCGCTGAGGCTCAGGCCTTGCGCGGGGCGGTCAGCGCCAGCACCCAGATCACCGCGAGGGCGAGCGAGAACGACGCGTTCCAGCTGGCCATCGACAGGCCGAAGAGCTCCCAGGCGACCTCGTCGCAGAGCACCACGGGCTCGACCGCCGCGTTGCCCGGCAGCAGCAGGTCGCCGGAGAGCGAATTCAGGCCTTGCCCGCCCGAGGTGCAGCTGGTCGGGCCCATCCACCAGCCCCGCTCGACCCCGGTGTGATAGATCCCGATGCCCGCGGTGCCCAGCGCGGCCAGCCCGCCCAGCGCGGCCAGGATGCGCGACGGCGCCATCGTCAGGATGAGCGCCCCCAGCACGATCGCGGCCGCGTGGGGCCAGCGTTGCCACAGGCACAACTTGCAGGGCGCATAGCCCAGCAGCTGAAACACGAAGGCCCCGCCCAGCAGGGCCATGGATCCGAGGGTTGCGAGGGCGACAAGCTGGCGAAAGGTCATGGCAGGCTCACAGATAGGTGACGAGGGCGAAGCCGCTCACCAGTAGGACGCAGAAGGCGATGAACACGAGGTTCAGTCGACGCTCGATGAAATTGCGGATCGGGTCGCCGAATTTCCACAACAGCCCCGCCACAAGCAAGAACCGCAGCGACCGCGCGATGATCGACGACAAGACGAAGACCCAGATGTTCAGCGCCGTCACCCCCGAGGCGATGGTGATCACCTTGAACGGGAACGGGGTCACCCCGGCGATCAGCACCGCCCAGGCGCCATAGGCATTGTAGCGGTCGGCGAAGGCGCTGAAATCCTCGCCCTTGCCGTAGAATTCCAGCACCGGCTGGCCCACGGTCTCGAACAGACCGAAGCCGATCCAGTAGCCCAGCAGCGCCCCGGCGACCGAGGCCAGCGTGGCCACGCCCGCGATCAGGAACGCCCGCGAGGGACGGGCCAGGATCATCGGGATCATCAGCACATCGGGCGGGATCGGAAAGACCGAGCTTTCCAGAAATGCGACGATGGCCAGGGCCCACAGGGCATTCCGGGTCTCGGCGAGGGCGATCGTCCAATCGTAGAGGCGACGGATCATTTGCGGGCCTGTCCTGATACTTGCGTCCTTAGGCCATGCACCGCGGACGGGGTCAACCATGCGCGGCCGTCACATTTCGATCAGCGTGCCCATGTCCGGTCGCAACGCGGGTCGGGCGCGGTCCGGCAATGGCCCTCGCGGCCCCGCGCGGCCCCGCTCGGGAGGCCGTGACAGCGCCGCGCGGGCGGTGCTAGACGGGGCCCATCGCGGAGGTGCAGGATGAAATGGCAAGGCAGGCGGGGCAGCCGCAACATCGAGGATCGGCGCCGCCGCGCGGGTGGGCCCGGGCGCGGGGCCGCGGGGCTCGGCGGGGCCGGGCTGCTGGTCGTGCTCGTGGTGGGCTACTTTCTCGGGATCGACGTGACGCCGCTGCTCGACGAGGTCGGGCCGGGCGCACAGGGCGCCCCCTCCGCCGAGGTCACGCCGGCGGACGAGCGGGCAGGCCAGTTCGTCTCGGTCACGCTGGCCGACACCGAAGAGGTCTGGACGGCGGTCCTGGCCGCGCAGGCGTCGACGCGCTATGCGCCGCCCACGCTGGTCCTCTTCAAGGGCACCACCCGCAGCCCCTGCGGCGGGGCGAGCGCGGCCACCGGGCCGTTCTACTGCCCGGCGGATCGCAAGGCCTATCTGGACACCGCCTTTTTCACCACGTTGGAGCGACGGCTGGGCGCGGGCGGCGATTTCGCGGCGGCCTACGTGGTGGCCCACGAGGTGGCGCATCACGTCCAGAACGAGCTTGGCATCCTCGGCGAGGCCAACCGCCTCCGCGCACAGGTGAGCGAGGCCGAGAGCAACGCGATCTCGGTCCGGATCGAGCTTCAGGCCGATTGCTATTCCGGCATCTGGGCGCGCGGGGCCCAGGCCCGCTTCGGCAGCCTGGAGCCCGGCGACATCGCAGAGGCGCTGAACGCCGCCGCCCGGATCGGCGACGACGCATTGCAGCGCGGGGCGGGGCAGGCGGTGCGGCCCGACAGCTTTACCCACGGCACCGGCGCCCAGCGCCAGAGCTGGTTCCGAAGGGGCTATGAAAGCGGTGATCTGACGGCTTGCGACACATTCTCGGCCCGCAGTCCCTGAGCCCTTCGGCAGGCGTTGACGCCCCCTGTCCAAGGCAATAAAGCGGAGATCGCGTGCCGGTGTGGCGGAATGGTAGACGCAGGGGATTCAAAATCCCCCGATGGTGACATCGTGTCGGTTCGAGTCCGACCACCGGTACCAGCGCAGGACAGGATCGCCCGTTTGCGGTCCGGGGGGCGCGTCGGTTTTCCCCGATCGGCTCGCCCGCGCGACCTCACGCAATTGTAGAGCGTCACGGGGGCCACGTCCGGCCCGATCGGTGCTAGGCTTTCTCCGTCACCCAACTGCGACGCCCCGCCGGCGAGAGGAGAGACCGACATGATCCTGACCCAGACCACGCGCCGCGGCTTTCTGGCCGCAGGCACCGCGTTTGTGGCGACCGGCCTGTCGGGCCTGAGGGTGCCGGCACGGGCCGCGGGGCTTGCGCCGACCGCCTCGATGCGGGGCGGGGCGAACAACTACCGTCCCGGTGCGCCGATCGTGCCCCGCATCGGCGGCGGCGGTTTCTGGATGTCGGGCACCGTGCGGCGGGCCGGCGACGGCGCCCCGCTCGAAGGCCAGCGCATCCAGATCTGGGCGCACACGACCGAAGGCCACGAGCGCGACCCGCACAGCCACGGCGCCACGCTGACCGATGCCGACGGGATCTTTCGCCTCGAGATGCCGCAGATCGTGCCCGCCTTCGGCCAGGCCCATGGCCACCTGGCCTATGACGGCGGCGCGTTCGAGACGGTATTCCTGCGCCCCGTCATGGCGCGCTCGAGCGATACCAGCCTGAGCGCCGACTTCATCCTGCAGCCGGTCTGAGGGCGGGCCGCGCCGGACCATGCCCCGACCGCGCATGATCCTGATCTGGGCGGCCCTCGCCACCGCACTCCTTCTGCCGGTTGGCCTGGCCTTGCGGAGCCCGCTGCTTGCCTGGCGCGATCCGGTCTACGTGGCGGCGGGGCTCGCCGGGATCGTCGGGCTCGCCCTGCTTCTGGTGCAACCCCTTCTGGCGGGCGGCCGTCTGCCCGGCATCTCCGCTTTCGGACAGCGGCGGCTGCATCGGGGGCTGGGCGCCCTGCTGGTCTGCGCCGTGGTCGTTCATGTGGCGGGGCTGTGGCTGACCAGCCCGCCGGATGTGATCGACGCGCTGCTCTTCGCCTCGCCCACGCCGTTCTCGGCCTGGGGTGTCATCGCCATGTGGGCGGTGCTCGCCTCGGCGCTGCTGGCCGCCCTGCGGCGGCAGCTGCGCCTGCGCCCGAGGCTCTGGCGCCGGGCGCATCGTTTGCTGGCCGCCGTGATCGTCGCGGGCACCGTGGTCCACGCGTTGCTGATCGAGGGCACGATGGAGCCGATCTCCAAGGTCGTCCTCTGCGTCCTGGCCGTCGCGGCGGCCGGTCGGGCGATGATACCCCGACCGGCCCGCTAGGCGGCGCGGGCTTAGCCTTTGCCGGTGTTGACGCCGAACACCCGGTAGAGCGGACACATCCCCACCACAGAGGTCACCGCGAAGATCGCGGCGATCAGCAGCGCCAGCCAATGCACGACCCCGGCCGCCCCGAACCCGGTGCCGAATGCGACGTAGAGCAGGATGAGCGCGACGACGATCCGCGCACCCCGGTCGAGTGGTCCCATGTTCCGGTTCATGACGATCTCCTTGCTGTGGTGATGGGTTCTGGGTGACGCCCCCGGCGCCGGATACGCGTCCGCGGCGGGGGTAATGCAATGATACACCCCAACCGGTCAGGGCGACTTGATCGAGGTCAGTGTTTCCCGATCCATCCTGGCCATGCGCCGGGCACGCAGGTGCCAGCTGCGCCCGTGTCCGGGGACCGCACCGGTCCGGCGCCAGCGACCCGGCAAACGAAGTCGTTCAAATGCGGCGCTTTTACAGTCAGTTGGTAACGTTCGGCCCCTATGGTCCGAGGCGCACGCGGCCGGGACCTTGTCCGGGTGTCTGAATGCATTGCCGCGCCGATCCGGTAGCCCGCTCCGCGACCGGTCCGGCGCCGGCGACGAACGCAACGAACAGGGGCTGTCATGTCCGTTTCAGAGGGTCGGAGATCTAGGATTGGCTCCCCGGACGGCGCCCGGGGGGCGCACGACAGGTGTGCGGGCCCGGGTGCCGGCGGGGCCTGCCGCGGCTTCGCGAATGGGCCGCGATCGACCCGCCCGGTCGGCGAAATCGGACGCCATCGGCGCGAAAATCCCCGCCACGCGGTCGGCAATGATTCGCGCACCGCCACGCGATTCGTCGCCAATACCGCCGCGGTCGCCATAATTGACGCCAAATCTTCAACACTTCTTAATCATAGTGCAGGGCGGCCCGGGCCCGTTCTGGACCCAGCCACCTCTGGTCGCACTGTCCCTGGTCTGGAAACAAAGAGGGGGGTGCCCCCGGGGAAAGCACCGCAAGCCCCGGGGCCCGAGGCGCTTTTCCCGCAATTTCCCGACGATTTATCCGACAAATCCCATCAAATTCGAAGATTGGTGGTTAAGGCCCGTCAACCATTGTTCAGGGATCGGTGCAGGCCCGGCCGCCCGAATGCAGCTGAAATGCAGCGCTCGGCGGGCCGGAACCGGCGCCGGGCGCGATCTATTTCTTTGAGCCGTCATCACAAGGGCCTACAAGAACGGTGCCCGACTGGGGGGCATGTGGCCGCGGGGGGCGGCCGAGCCGGCACTGAAGCGTGAAGGCTCATCATATGGTGTCTGCGTGGTGACTGAATCCGCCGCACATCCGAAACCGGTCCGATCGAAATGTCGGGTCGGTGACCGCCGGGCCGCGGCCCGGAGATTTTTGCCTGGCGTCCATGAGGCCGCCTTGGATTTGGAACGACGCACTTGCCGGGCCACGCGCCGGAAAACGGAGACTTGAAATGACGGATGTCACGCTGAATTTCGAAGGGTTCGCCAGGGGAACTGTCATCGACGATGAATATGCGGACAAGGGCGTCCACATTTCCTCCATCGTCGACGGCAAGGTGAACGATTCCCACAGTCCGGCGATGGTGTTCGACTCCAGCCAGCCCACCGGCGGCGACTGGGATCTGAAGACACCGAACCTCGGCAAGGTCCTGATCGTGTCCGAGGACGGCGACAGCCACGATCCCGACGACGAGGCCTGCGGCGGGACCCTCCGGTTCGACTTCGACGAGCCGGTCGCCATGGATTGCATCACCCTCCTCGATGTCGAGGAAGGGGCCCGGGTGAACATGTACGACGAGGACGGCAACCTGCTCAATTCCGTGCATGTCTCCACCTTGAACAACGGCCAGAAGGTCGTCGACCTGGGCGACACCGAGAACGTCGCGCGGATGGATGTGGTGTTCAGCGGCTCCGGTGCGCTGGACAACGTCAAGTACACCATCCCCGAGCCGGCCGACGACTGCACCTATGATGGCACCGTCGAGGGCACCGATGGCGACGACGTCATCGACGCCGCCTACGATGGCGACCCCGAATGCGACAAGGTCGACAACGACGACGCGCTGCCCGCAGGCGGCGACGAGGATCTGATCGTGGCCGGCAAGGGCGACGACACCGTTGTCGCCGGTGCCGCGGACGACGTGGTCTACGGCGGCGAAGGCAACGACGACCTGAAGGGCGGCGATGGCAACGACACGATCTACGGCGACAAGGATCTCGGCTCCAGCGGCAAGGTCCGCGAGAGCTTCGAGTGGGACAAGCTGCCCGACCCCAGCGGTGACGGCTCTGCCATAGACGATGGCGACCGGATCACCCATGCGACCCAGAACACCGGCACCGTGAACGTCACCTTCGACAAGGTCTATGCGACACACGGCACGGACAACGAATTCGCGACCGAAGAGCAAGACGTCTCGGACATCGACGACGGCCCCGAGACGATCACCGCCACCAGCGGCTTCAGCTCCGATTTCAGCGATGTGAAGGACGGCCGCGCGACCTATGACCTGAAGTTCGACGAGGAGGTCCACAACGTCGACTTCCGGATCAACGACATCGACGGGTCGGGCACGATCAAGGTCACCGCCTTCGACGCCGACGGCAACGAGGTCGATGTCGACCTGACCAAGGGCGCCGGCCTCAAGGCGATCGACAGCAACACCGTGCAGACCGCCCATTTCGGCCAGTACGCCGAGGAAGACGCCGAGGAGTTCTCGGTCCTGGTGCAGGTCGACGGTCCGGTCTCCAAGATCGTGATCGAGCACAGCGAGGGCCATTACAACTCCGGCGTCTGGATCACCGATGTCTACTTCGACGCGGTCACCGACGTGGCCCCGGTCGACGGCATGGGCAATGACACGATCGACGGTGGCGACGGCGACGACGTCATGTACGGCGAGGGCGGCGACGACCGCATCATCGGCGGCAAGGGCGACGACACCGCCTATGGCGGCGACGGCAACGACATCCTCGACGACGAGGCGGGCACCGCCCTCGATAACCCCGGCAACGACGAGTATTACGGCGGCGACGGCGACGACAAGATCTACACCGGCTTCGAGGACGACACCGCCTATGGCGGCGCCGGCAACGACATCGTGGCGGGCGAGGGCGGCAACGACGAAATCTACGGCGACGACGGCGACGACACCCTGCGCGGCGGCACCGGCGACGACGAGATGTACGGCGGCGCGGGCAATGACCGGCTGAATGGCGGCCTCGACAGCGACAGCATCTACGGCGGCGCCGGCGACGACGAGATCGAGGGCGGAGTCGGCCCCGACTACCTCGAGGGCGGTGCCGACCAGGACACCTTCATCGGCGGCAATGACGGCGACGTGGTCGACGGCGGCACCGACGGCGTGGACAACGACATCCTCGACCTGACCGACCGCGGCCCGTTCAAGGTCGTGGACGAGACCGTCGACGCGGACGGCGATTCCACCTCCGGCACGGTCCTGTTCCTGGACAACAAGGGAGAGCCCGACGGCACCAGCCTGAAATTCACCGAGATCGAGAAGATCCTCGGCGATCGGGTCGCCGACAACGACGACCCCGACGCGGTGGATGACACGGCCAATGTCGCCTTCAACGGCTCTGTCACGATCCCGGTCCTGGACAACGATTCCGACCCCGACGGCGACCCGCTGACGGTCATCGAGGCGAGCTCGCCCGACGGCACGGTCGAGATCAACGACGGCAAGACCATCACCTTCACCCCCAACCCGGGCGTCGAGGGGCCGGCCGAGATCAGCTACACGATTTCGGACGGCGACGGCGGCACCGACAGCGCGACCGTCACCGTGACCGTGCGTGACGGCACGGTCGAGGGCACCGCTGGCGACGACGAGATCGACGGCGGGTATTTCGGCGATCCGGACGGCGACGTCGTCGACGGCAACGACGCCATCCTGCCCGACGACACCGGCAACGACGACCTGATCCTGGGCTTCGGCGGCGACGACGAGATCTATGCCGGCGACGGCAATGACGAGGCGCGCGGCGGCGACGGCGAGGATGCGGTCTATGGCGGCGACGGCGATGACAAGGTCTTCGGCGGCGACGACAACGACCTGGTCCATGGCGATGCCGGAAACGACACCGTCGACGGCGGCCTGGGCGACGATTACGTCCGCGGCGGCACCGGCGACGACACGCTGCAGGGCGGCGCGGGCGACGACCTGCTCGACGGCGGCGACGACGACGACAGCATCGTCGGCGGTGAGGGCAGCGACTCCGTCCTCGGCGGCGAGGGCAACGACGTCATCAACGCGGGCAACCACGTCGATCCGGCGCTGGACACGGGCTTCCCGTCCTACCTCGGGTTCCCGCCCGTGGCACCGGATGCCGATCCGACCAACGACCTCGACACCGTCGATGGCGGCGCCGGCGATGACATCATCAGCACCGGCGACGACAACGACAGCATCCTCGGCGGCACCGGCAACGACTTCATCGACGCGGGCATCGACGACGACATCGTCGACGGCGGCGAGGGCGACGACACCATCATCGGCGGAGAGGGTGAAGACATCCTGACCGCGGGCGACGGCGACGACCTGGTCTATGGCGGGCTCGACAACGACACGCTCGACCTGATCGACGACACCGGCAACCCGGCGCTCGACGATCCGCTGCCCGACAACAACACCGACACGATCTACGGCGGCGCCGGCAACGACAGCCTTTATGGCCGCGACGACGACGACGAGATCTACGGCGGCACCGGCGACGATTTCCTCGACGGCGGCATCGACGAGGATTACCTCGACGGCGGCGACGGCGACGACACGATCGAGGGCGGCCAGGGCAACGACCGGATCATCGGCGGCGAGGGCAACGACCTTGCCTATGGCGGCGACGGCGACGACATCATGGATGACGAAGCCGGCACCAAGGCCGACAACCCGGGCGATGACGAGTATTACGGCGGCGCCGGCAACGACAAGATCTACACCGGATTCGACGACGACACGCTCTATGGCGGCGACGGCGATGACATCGCGGCGGGCGAGGGCGGCAATGACGTCATCCACGGCGATGACGGCGATGACGACTTGCGCGGCGGCAGCGGCACCGACACGCTCTACGGTGGCGAAGGCGACGACAAGCTGGCCGACGGCTTCGACGACGACGAGGTCTATGGCGGCGACGGCAACGACGAATTCGTCAACGGCCAGGGCGCGGACATGCTCGATGGTGGCTTCGGCGACGACGTGTTCAACGGCGGCCAGACCGGCGACCAGGTGATCGGCGGCGAGGATCCGGACGACAAGGACATGGACGTGCTCGACCTGACCGGGTCTGACGTGGACTACATCGACTACGACGACGCCGGTGTCGGCGGCGGCGCGGGCGATGCCGAATCGGGCCGGGTCTACTTCCTCGACGGCACGACGATGACCTTCGAGGAGATCGAGCGCGTCATCCCCTGCTTTACCCCCGGCACCACCATCGCCACCCCGCGGGGCGAGGTGTTGGTGGAGGACCTGCGCGTCGGTGACCGGATCGTCACCCGCGACAACGGCCTGCAGGAAATCCGTTGGCTGGGCCAGAAGGTCATGCGCGGCACCGATCTGGTGAAGAACGCGCATCTGAAGCCGGTGCTGATCAAGGCCGGCAGCCTCGGCGGCGGTCTTCCCGAGCGGGACATGCTCGTCAGCCCGAACCACCGCCTACTGGTGGCCAACGACAAGACCCAGCTCTTCTTCGACGAGAGCGAGGTCCTGGCTTCGGCAAAGCACCTGGTCGGCGCACCTGGGATCCATCAGGTGGACGTGATGTCGACGACCTACATCCACTTCATGTTCGACCAGCACGAGGTGGTCCTGTCCAACGGCGCCTGGACCGAAAGCTTCCAGCCCGGCGACTGGACGCTGAAGGGGATCGACAACAGCCAGCGGCAGGAGATCTTCACGCTCTTCCCCGAACTGCGTGATCGCGAGGGCCTCGACAGCTACACTGCGGCGCGGAAGTCGCTGAAGCGCCACGAAGCCCGCCTGCTGACCGAGTAGGCCGCATTGTCCGGCCGGTGCGCCCCGCGCGCCGGCCGGCCCCCTGCAATCTCCCCGACAGGGGCCGGGCCCGCCACATTGTGTGCGGGCCCGTTGCGTTTTGCGCCCGACCCGCTGGGGGGCGCGACCCTGCAGGGCTTGCCCACCAGGATGTCGGGGCGGTTTCGCGGGGGCTTGGCGAAAATCGATTCGGTTTGCACGGGCTCCGCCACGTTTCTGCCGCGCCGCGCCCCCAATACCCTGACGCCCCGGCGACAATCCTTGCCGCCCCCCGGGAACTGGTGCCGGGACGGCGCCGGAATGGGGCAAAACTTGGCAAATCGGGCGAAATTGAGACATATCGTTCCTGTCGCTCACCGGTTCCGGCCGGTCCCGAACGTCGAAGGAACCTGCCATGACCGCACATTTCACGAAGCCTGTCGCGATCGACGCGGACCCTGCCCGGGGCTGCGGCGAGATGAGCTTTGCCGCGGGCACCTATATCGCCACCACCCGCGGCGAGATCGCGATCGAGGCGCTGACGGTCGGCCAGCGGGTGCTGACCCGCGACAATGGCCTGCAGAAGGTGCTCTGGGTCGGGACCGTCGAGGTCGCCCTGACCCGCGCCGAGGATACCCCCGTGCGTATTCGCGCCGGCGCCCTGGGCGCGGGCCTGCCCCAAAGCGACCTGATCGTCGCGCCGGCTCACCGGGTGCTGGTCTTCGGGGCCATCGCGCAAGAGATGTTCGGCTGCTCCGAGGCCTTCGTGACCGCCGCGAACCTGACCTTCCTGCCCGGGATCGCGCGACTCCCGGCCGCCACCATGACCTATCACCAGGTCCTTTTCGCCCGGCACGAGGTAATCCTGTCGAACGGCGCCTGGACCGAAAGCCTGCAGCCCGCCCCGCAGGACGCGGGCGAGGGGTTGGCCGCACTCTTTCCCGCGCTGGCCGAAATCGGCGGGCCCGCCGTCTCGGCCCGGCCCGTTGTCAGGCCGCGCCTCTAGGGCGTTGAAATTCCGGAATATGCAGCCCAGTCAGCGGGCGTGTCGATATCCCGGCACGCCCGTTGGCCTTTCAGGGGGACCAGCGTCACCGCCCCCTGGTGCGCCTTGATGACGGGGGCGGCGCCGACGTCGCCGACCAGGGTTGCGAATTCCGGCAACAGCCGCGCATCGAAGAGCACCGGGTGGCCCGGCACGCCGGCCTCGGTCGCGCCGCGCAGGATCGGGGTATCGGGGCGCTTGGCCGCGAGGATGCGCTCGATATCCGCGGCCTCGATATCGGGCATGTCCGGCAACAGGACCAGCAGATCGCGCCCGCTGGCCCGGGCGACCTCGGCCCCGTGGCGCAGCGAGCCCGACATCCCCGCCCGCGCCTCGGGGATGATCCGGGTCTGCAGCGCGGGGCTGGCGAGGGCCGCCAGTGCCGAGATCCGGGCGGGCCGGTCGGGGGGCAGCGTCACGAGCACCTCCGCCCCGGTGGCCAGCGCGGTCCGGGTCTGACGGACCAGCATCGGGGTGCCGTCGATCTCCAGCATCAGCTTGTCGCGCCCCTCCATCCGGCGGGCGGCCCCGGCGGCCGGGATCAGGATCAGCGTGCGCATCTAGCCCCGCATCCGCGCGCCGTCGGGATCGAAGAGCGGCGTGGTGATCAGCCGGGCAGGGCGGCGGGCGCCCAGGATCTCTATCTCGACCTCCAGCCCCTCCCGCGCCCGGTCCCGTGGCACGAACCCTTGCGCGATGGATTTCCCGGCCCAGTGCGAATAGCCGCCCGAGGTGCAGAAGCCGGCCACGCGGCCATCCAGAAAGATCGGCTCGTAGGCGACGACATCGGCATCCTCCGCGGCGACCTCGAAGGCGGCGAGGACGCGGGGCGGTGGGGCCGCCCGTTCGGCCTCTGCCGCGGTGCGCCCGATGAAATCGACGTTCTTCTTCCACGCGATGAAGCGATCCATCCCGGTCTCGGCGGCAGTGTAATCGGGCGAGAATTCGCGCAGCCAGGCGCCGAAGAACCGGTCCAGCCGCAGCGACATCATCGCCCGCATGCCGAACGGCACGATCCCTGTCGGCGCACCGGCTTTCCACAGGGTTTTCCACAGGGTGCGCTGGTCCATCGGGTCGCAGTAGATCTCGAACCCCAGGTCGCCGGTATAGCTGACACGCTGCACCAGGCAGGCGGTCTGGCCGATGGTCATGGGGCGGACGTCAAGAAACCGCAGATCGACCGGGTCGCGGGTGCAGGCCGACAGCAAATCGCGCGCCCGGGGGCCTGCGATCTGAAAGCCGGTGCGGCTGTCCGAGACGTTTTCGACCTTGCAGTCCGGGCCCGGGTGATGCTCGAACCAGCGGCGGTGGATGTCCTGCGCGCCGTAGGACGCGGTCAGGTAGAATTCGGTCTCCGTCAGGCAGGAGACGGTGAAATCGCCCATCAGCCGCCCCGACGGCGCCAGCATCGGCGTCAGCGACAACCGCCCCGGCTGCGGGATGCGCCCGGCCATGATCCGGTCGAGCCAGGCCCGCGCACCGCCCCCCGTCACCCGGAACTTGCCGAAGTTGTGCACCTCGTTGATGCCGACGCCCTCGCGCACGCCGCGTACCTCGCGGGCGGTGGCGTCCCAGGCGTTGGAGCGGCGGAAGGACGGCGCCTCGAACCGCGGCGCGTCGCCCTTGGCGAAGTAGTTCGGCACCTCGAGCCCGTATTGATGCCCCCAGACCGCGCCCATGCCGTCGAAGATGTCATACATCGGCGTCGTGCGGTTGGGCCGGGCGGCGGGCAGCTCCTCGTTGGGGTAGGTGACGGAAAAGCGGCGCTGGTAATTCTCTATGACCTTGGGCCGGGTGTAGCCGGCGTTGATCCACGGCCCGTAGCGCGCCACGTCGAGGCCGGAGACATCGCGCTCCGGCTCGCCCTCGATCATCCATTGCGCCAGCACCAGCCCCACGCCGCCGCCCTGGCTGAACCCGGCCATGACGCCGCAGGCCGACCAGAAGCCGGGCACGCCGGGCACCGGGCCGACCAGCGGGTTGCCGTCAGGGGCGAAGGTGAAGGGGCCGTGGATCACCGATTTGATCCCGGCACGCTCCAGCACCGGAAAGCGGCGATAGGCGAACTCGATGGACTCCTCGATCTTGTCGAAATCGTCGGGCAGCAGCTCGTGTCCGAAATCCCAAGGCGTGCCGTCCACCGCCCAGGGCCGGGCCTTCTGCTCGTAGAACCCGATGCAGAGCCCGCGCCCCTCCTGCCGCAGGTAGCTTTCGCCGCCGGGGTCCATGACGTGGGGATGCTCGCTGTCGCGCTGATAGATCTCGGGGATGGGTTCGGTCACCAGGTATTGATGCTCCATTGGGTGGAGCGGGGCATAGACTCCGGCCATCGCGGCCACCTCGCGGGCCCAGAGCCCGGCGGCGTTGACCACGTGTTCGGCGTGAATTTCGCCCTTGTCGGTGATCACGTCCCAGGTGCCGTCGCGGCGGGGGCGCAGCGCCTCCACCCTGGTGTGCAGCACGATCCCGGCCCCGCCCATCCGCGCGGCCTTCGCATAGGCCTGGGTGGTGCCGGAGGGATCGAGATGCCCGTCCAGCGGATCGTAGAGCGCGCCCTGGATGCCCTCCAGATTGACGATCGGCGCAATTTTGGCGATCTCCTCGGGGCCGACGATCTCTGTCTCCAGGCCCATGTAGCGATGCTTGGCGCGCTCGGCCACGAGCATGTCGAAGCGGTCGCGATTGTCCGCGAGCGTCAGCCCGCCCACGTGGTGCAGCCCGCAGGACAGCCCCGTCAGCTCCTCCAGCTCGCGGTAAAGCCGGATCGTGTAGCCCTGAAGCGCGGCCATGTTGGTGTCGCCGTTCAGCGTGTGAAAGCCCCCCGCCGCGTGCCAGGTGGAGCCCGAGGTCAGCTCCGACCGCTCGATCAGCATCACGTCGGACCAGCCCAGCCGCGTCAGGTGATAAAGCACCGAGGCGCCGACGACGCCGCCCCCGATGACCGCGACGCGGGTGGTGGATTGCATTGAATTCGCTCCCTGCTCCGGATTACGCTGTCACATTGGAACATGTCGGCCGGCCCGGTCATGCCGTTCGCGACATGCAACCCCCCCGAAGACGACCTGTCAATGTGATGGGCAACATCATGGGGCGCCCGGCGCGGCACCCGGAAAGGACCCGATGCCGTTGATTTCCCGGCTTGTCCCGCTGTGGCGCAAGGCCCTGATGCTGTGGCGGACGCTCGCCGTGCGGGTCTGCATGATGGGGGCGCTGGCGCTGCTGGCGCTGGCCCTGACACAGGTGGTCGAGCCGTTGCTGCCGACCGAGGTGCGCGACCGCGTCAGCGTCGCCTCGGCGGACCGGCTGCTGGTGATCATGGCCAACGCGATGCTGGCGGCGACGATCTTTTCCCTGACCGTCATGGTCAGCGTGAACCGGTCGGCCGCGTCGCAATGGACGCCGCGCGTGCACCGGCTGATCATGAACGACCCCACCACGCTGAACACGCTGGCCACCTTCATCGGTGCCTATGTCTATGCGCTGACGGCGATAGTGCTGCAGGAGGTGGGCCTGTTCTCGGACCAGGGCGGGCTGGTCCTGTTCTCGCTGACGGTCGCGGTGATGGTGCTGGTGGTGTTCATGCTGATCCGCTGGACCCTGCACCTGACGACCTACGGCAGTCTCACCGACACCGCCCACCAGGTGGAACAGATCACGACCCAGAAGCTGGCAGCGCGGCTGCGCCAGCCCTGCATGGGCGCGCGGGCGCTGCACGAGGCGCCGCCCGATGAGGCCCGCGCCGTGGCGTCCAAGCAGAGCGGATATGTCTGCACCCTGCACCCCGAGGCGCTGGACGCCGCCGCCGAGGAGGCGGGCGCCGAGGTCTGGCTGATCGCCCCGCCCGGCACCTTCGTCCACCTCGGAGAGCCGCTGGCCCGGGTCCGGGGCGGGGACGAGGCGATGGAGGACGCCGTGCGCCGCAACATCGACTTCGGCGACGTGCGGATCTACGATCAGGACCCGCGGCTCGGCCTGATCGTGCTGGGCGAGATCGGCTCCAAGGCGCTGTCGCCGGGGGTGAACGACCCCGGCACGGCGATCGACATGATCGCGCGGCTCGCCCGGATCCTGGGCGAATGGCGCACCGAACTGGGCGACGGCTCGACGTCCGAGCCGATCTACCGCAACCTCTACCTGCCGCCGCTCTCGCCCGCCGACCTGCTGGAGGACGGCTATAACGCGATGGCACGCGACGGGGCGGGGCTGATCGAAGTGCAGGAACGGCTGCAGAAAGTGCTGCGCGGGCTGATGACGCACCCCGACGACAGCCTCGCCCGCGCGGCCCGGGCCCAGGCGGCGCTGGCCTATGCGCGGTCGCGCTCCGTCATGGACTTCGAGCATGACCGCAAGCGCCTGCGCCACGCCGCCGATGACGCGGTCGTGCGGGCCGTCGAAGGGGCGGAAACGGGACCGGGGCCCGGGCCCAGCTAGGGCAGGGGCATCGCCTCGACGGCCCGCAGCACCATCGCCAGCGCGTGATCCACGGTCCGGCCGCGCACGGCGGCCCGGCCCAGCGGGCCGAACTCGACGGTTTCGCAGATCGTCCCCGCAGCCGTGGCCAGGCCGAAACAGACCCGTCCCTCGGGCTTGTGCTCGCTGCCGCCGGGACCCGCGATGCCGGTGACCGAGACGGCGACCGCCGCGTCCGAGCGTTCCAGAGCGCCGCCGGCCATCTCGCGGGCGACCGCCTCGGACACGGCGCCATGGGCTTCGAGGGTCTCGGCCCGCACCCCCAGCATCGCCGTCTTGGCCGCGTTGGAATAGGTCACGAACCCCCGGTCGAAGATCGCCGAAGAACCCGCCTCGTCGGTGATCCGGCCCGCGATCAGCCCGCCGGTGCAGCTCTCTGCCGTCGCGATCAGCACGGCGCGGCGGGAGGCGGCCGCCAGCAGTGCGCTCACAGGATCACCGGCAGATGCGCGATCGCGGCCACCACGACCACACCGAGTGCGGCGAAGGCCCCCGCGATCATGTCGTCCAGCATCACCCCCATGGGCCCGTGCATCCGGTCCGCGCGGCCCACGAGCCAGGGCTTCCAGATGTCGAACAGCCGAAACAGCGCGAAGGCCGCCAGCCAGCCGGGCCAGAGCGCGGTGACGCTCGCCCCCACGGACCAGGCGCCGAAGACGACGGGCAGGAGCGCGGTCAACTGACCCGCGACCTCGTCGATGACGATATGGCCAGGGTCGCTGTCAGGGCTGTCGCGCGTCTCCTCCCGCGTGGCCCAGAGCCCGGCGCCGAAGGCCAGCACTACGGCCAGCAGAACGAGGAACGGCCCGCCCAGCAGGGAGAGCACGAGCGCCAGCGGCAGGGCGGCGAGCGATCCCCAGGTGCCCGGGGCCGGTTTCAGGTGGCCCACGTAGAAGAAGGTGGCGATCAGATGGCTCATGGCGCCACCAGCGTCACGGTGGCAAGCGCCGCGATCCCCTCTTCGCGGCCGGCAAAGCCCAACCGCTCGGACGTGGTGGCCTTGACGCTGACGCGGTCGGGGGCAAGCCCCATGATCCCGGCGAGGCTGGCGATCATCCCCGGCGCGTGGGGGCCGATCTTGGGCCGCTCGCAGATCAGCGTCAGGTCTACGTTCGAGATCGCGTAGCCCCGCCCGGCGGCGAGGCCCACGGCATGGCTCAGGAAGATATGGCTCTCCGCGCCCTTCCATTGCGGATCGGTGGGCGGGAAATGCCGGCCGATGTCGCCAGCGCCAAGTGCGCCGTAGACCGCGTCGGTGACCGCGTGCAGCCCCACGTCCGCGTCGGAATGGCCCTGAAGCCCGCGCGAATGGGGCAGGGCGACCCCGCAGAGCATCACGTGGTCGCCATCCCCGAATCGATGCACGTCGAACCCGTTGCCGGTCCGGATATCCATGGCGCCTCCCAGTCGTCGCTCGGCCCGGGCGAAATCCTCGGGGCCGGTGATCTTGAAGTTGTCTTCGTCGCCCGGAACGATGGCGACGTCCAGCCCCGCCGCACGGGCCACCTCCACGTCATCCGCCGCGCCCTCGGCCGCGGTCCGGTGGGCGGCGAGGATCGGCGCGAAGCGGAAGCCCTGGGGCGTCTGCGCCCGGAACAGCCCCTCGCGGGCCCTTGTGCCGGTGACCCGGCCCTCGGCGCCGGTCCAGAGCGCGTCTGTCACCGCGAGGGCCGGGGCTGCCCCGTCGCTGCTTTCCAGGGCCGCGCAGATTCGGCTGACGAGGGCGGGGCTGACCAGCGGCCGCGCCGCATCGTGGATCAGCACGAGATCCGGCGGATCGTCCGCCAGCGCCTCCAGCCCGGCGCGGACGCTGGCCTGCCGCGTGGCGCCGCCGGCCACGGTCACGACCCCTGCAAGGGGATTTTGGTCATCCGCCTGCACCACAACGACAATCCGGTCCAGCCCGGCGGCGCGAAAGGCGGCGATCGTGTGGTCTATCACCCGGGCCCCGGCCAGCGGACGCCATTGTTTCGGCAGGGCGCCTCCGGCCCGAACCCCTCGGCCCGCGGCCACGATAAGAGCAGCTGTTGTCATGCAAACCTCATAGGCCCCGCCGCGCCACCGTGCAATTCCCGCCATGTCGTCGCGCTAATCGCACAATTTTTAGGCACAATGTTCTGTTGCAGCTCATTCCGGTCGGCAAGCGTTGTGGTCGCACCCAACGCCCGTTAGCAATTGAGGTCAACGCACAATGTTTTGGCACATGACCGACAACTCAGCATCCCCCCACGCGATCACCCTGGGCAGCCTGACGCTGAGCCCGCCGGTGGCGCTCGCACCGCTGGCGGGGATCACCGACCTGCCGTTCCGCAGGCTGGTCGCGGGGTTCGGCGCGGGCTGGGTCGTGTCGGAAATGGTTGCGAGCCAGGAGATGGTACAGGGCCACCTTGGCATCCGCGCCAAGGCCGAGCTCGGCTTCGGCGAGGCCCGCACCGCGGTCCAGATCGCCGGGCGCGAGGCGCATTGGATGGCCGAGGCGGCCCGGATCGCCGAAGCCCGGGGGGCGCAGATCATCGACATCAACATGGGCTGCCCGGCCAAGAAGGTCACCAGCGGCTATTCCGGATCGGCGCTGATGCGCGAGCCCGATCACGCCCTGTCGCTGATCGAGGCCGTGGTAGGCGCGGTGTCGGTGCCGGTGACGCTCAAGACCCGGCTGGGCTGGGACGACAGCTCGCTGAATGCAGCCATGATCGCCCGGCGGGCCGAAGCGGCCGGGGTCCGCATGGTGACGATCCACGGGCGCACACGGTGCCAGTTCTACAAGGGCCGGGCCGATTGGGCCGCGATCCGGGCCGTCACCCGGGCGGTGTCGATCCCGGTCATCGCCAATGGCGACATCCACAGCGCCGCCAGCGCGGCGGAGGCGCTGCGCCTGTCGGGGGCCCGCGGCGTCATGGTCGGCCGCGCCGCGCAGGGCCGCCCCTGGCGGATCGCCGAGATCGCCCATGCCATCCACGGCGCCCCGGCCCCTGCCATTCCGATGGGCGGAGCGTTGCAGGACATGATTTCAGGACATTATGAGGCGATGCTCGCCTTCTACGGCCGCGAACTGGGCTTGCGCGTCGCCCGCAAGCACCTGGGCTGGTACATGGATCACGCGGGGACAGAGCGGCCGGTCCGCCAACAGATCCTGCGGTCCGGGTCACCGGCCGAAGTGCTGCGCCTGCTTCGCGCCGCCCTCGAACGGAAGGCCGTCGCCGCATGAGCATCGTCGACCCGAACTTGTGGAATTCCCTGCCGGTGCCCGCGCTGCTGCTGGGCCCCGACGACACCATCGTCGACAGCAATCCGGCGGCGGAGCTGTTCCTGAACCTCTCGGCCAAGACCATCGCCGGTGCGCCGATCTGGGACAAGGTGATGATCGACGCCGCCATCGAGGAACCCTACGCCAGGGCCAGGGCGCGGCACACGTCGCTTTTCGTCAACGACGTGGACGTCGGCAGCGGCGAGCGCCCGCCGATGCAATGCAACATCCAGTTCGCCCCGCTCGAAGGCGTCGACGGTCACATGCTGATGATGATCTCTCCGCGCGAACTGGCCAGCCGGGTCACGCTGAACGCCGCCTCCGGCAAGGCCGCCCGCGCCGCGATCGGCATGTCCGAGATGCTGGCCCACGAGATCAAGAACCCGCTCGCCGGCATCACCGGCGCGGCCCAGCTTCTGTCCATGGGCCTGTCGAACGGAGATCTGGAGCTGACCGATCTGATCGTCGCCGAGAGCCGCCGCATCGTCCAGTTGCTCGAACAGGTCGAGCAATTCGGCAACCTGCGCCCGCCGCAGTCGAAATCGGTCAACCTGCACGACCTTCTGGACCGCGCCCGCCAGTCGGCGAGCATCGGCTTCGGCGCACACATGACCTACCTGGAGGATTACGACCCCTCGCTGCCGCCCACATGGGCGGATGCGGACCAGCTGCTTCAGGTCCTGCTGAACCTGCTCAAGAACGCCAGCGAGGCGGGCAAGGACGGCGGCATCATCCGCCTGCACACCTTCTACGAGCCCTCCTTGCGGGTGCGCAACAAGCTGGGCGAGCAGGTGCGCCTGCCGCTGCAGGTCGAAATCATCGACGACGGCCCGGGCTTGCCCGCCGACATCGCGGCCGAGATCTTCGAGCCCTTCGTGTCGGGCCGCGAGAACGGCACCGGGCTGGGGCTGGCGCTCGTCTCAAAGATCATCGCGGCCAACGGAGGCTGGATTTCGGTCGACAGCATTCCCGGCCGCACCGTTTTCAGGCTGTCCTTGCCGCTCGTGCCCAAGGATGCCCAAGACACCGGAGAAGACTGACTATGGACGGAACAGTTCTCGTCGCGGACGACGACCGCACCATCCGGACCGTGCTGACCCAGGCGCTGACGCGCGCGGGCTGCAAGGTGCATGCCACATCCTCCCTCGTGACGCTGATGCGCTGGGTGGACGAGGGCAAGGGGGACCTGGTGATCTCGGATGTGATCATGCCCGACGGCAACGGGCTGGATCAGCTGCCGCTCATTTCCGAGAAACGACCCGGCCTGCCGGTCATCGTGATCTCAGCGCAGAACACGATCATGACCGCGATCCAGGCGGCCGAGGCCGAGGCCTATGACTACCTGCCGAAGCCCTTCGATCTGCCGGACCTGATGAAACGCGCGGGCCGCGCGCTCGAGGTCAAGCGCCGTGCCCTGCCGCCCCGCGCCCAATCGGCCGACGGGCAGGAGGGCGACCTGCCGCTGGTGGGGCGCACCCCCGCGATGCAGGCGCTCTACCGGCTGGTGGCGCGGGTGATGAACACCCAGCTTCCGGTGCTGATCTCGGGCGAGAGCGGGACCGGAAAATCCCTGATCGCGCGGGCGATCCACGATTTCTCCGACCGCCGGACCTTGCCGTTCGTGGTGGCCAATGCGGCCGATCTCGACGGGGCGGACGGCCCCGCCGCGCTGTTGTCGCGGGCCAAGGGCGGCAGCCTGGTGTTCGACGAGGTCGGCGATTTCCCCGATGCCTCCCAGGCGCGGATCGTGCGGATGCTCGACGCCCTGGGCGAGCAGGGGCCCCGCATCATGTCGACCAGCCAGGTCGACCTGATGGGCCGGATGGAGGGGGGCGAATTCCGCGAGGACCTCTATTACCGCCTCGGCGGCGTGACCCTGACCGTGCCGTCGCTGCGTGAACGGGTGGACGACATCCCGCTGCTGGCCGAGCATTTCCTGACCCGGTCCGAGCGCGAGGGCGCCCCTGTCCGCCGGCTCAACGGGCAGGCACTGGAGCTTGTGCGCACCTATTCCTGGCCCGGCAACGTGCGGCAGCTGGAAAATGCGATCCGGCGGCTGGTCTTCACCGCGACCGAGGACGAGGTCACCCGGTCGGAGGTCGAGCATGTGCTCGGCAACCAGCCCGCGATGGAGCCCCTGCGCGGCGTCGGCGAGGGCGAGAAGCTCTCCGCCTCGGTCGCCAAGCACCTGCGCCGATATTTCGACCTGCACGGCGGGGTTTTGCCGCCGCCGGGGCTCTATCGGCGCATTCTGAAGGAGGTCGAGCTGCCCCTGATCGAAATCGCGCTGGACGCAACCGGCGGAAATCAGGCCAAATGTGCCGACTTGCTCGGCATCAACCGCAATACCTTGAGAAAAAAGATCACGGACCTCGATATCCGCGTGACTCGCCGCCGCAAGTTGATGTAAAACGGCCACAGAACCGTGGCGGTTGTGACATGTCACAATAAGACCACGGGCAATGGCGGTGGGGCAACAGGTTTGCCCCGTTTGACGGGACAGGCACGTGCGACGATCCCTCATGGATCTCAAACTCGGTCGGCTGAGCCGATGGCGCCGCAGGCGCCGCGTGCGCAACGCGGCGACCCTGGGGCTGGTGGTGCTGGGGCCGGTGCTGGCGCTCGCCACGGTGTCCATCGTCGGACCGCTGGAGCAATCCGCCTCGGCGCCGGCCCTGCGGCTGATCCTGACGGCCGACCTGGTCTATGTCCTCGTCGTTGCCTCGCTGGTGGCACAGCGCGTTCTGGGCATGGTCGCCGCGCGGCGGGCGAAATCCGCGGGCTCGCGGCTTCACCTGCGGCTGACCGGGGTCTTCGCCCTGCTGGCGCTGATCCCGACGGTGCTGGTGGCGGTCTTTGCCATCCTGACCCTGAACATCGGGCTGGAGGGCTGGTTTTCCGACCGGGTCCGCAACGTGGTCGGCTCGTCGCTGGCCGCGGCCCAGGCCTATGAAGAGGAGCACCGGCAGGAATTGTCCCGCGACGGCCAGGCCCTGGCGCGGTATCTCAACAACGAACGGCAACAGACCTTCTTCATGTCGCCGGGCGAAATCCGGCAGGCGCTGGGGCGGGTGCAGCCGCAGATCGAACGCGGCCTGACCGAAGCCTTCGTGATCGACAGCGAGGCCGCGATCGTGGCCCGCGGTGCGCGATCCTATCTCTTCGACTACGAACAGCCCTCGCCGGCGGCGATCGAAGAGGCAGTGGCCGAGGGCATCGCCATAATCGAGGACTGGGATTCCAACGAGTTTCGCGCCCTGATCCCGCTGGAGGCCTTCGTCGACCGGTTTCTCTATGTCAGCCGCGAGGTCGACGGCTCGATCCTGTCGCTGCTGGACGAGACGCAAGAGACCGTCGCCCTCTATCAGCAGCTGGAGCAGGACCGCGGGCGGTTGCTGTTCGAGTTCGGGCTGATCTACCTCGGCTTCGCGGTGATCCTGATCCTTGCGGCGATCTGGCTGGGCCTGTGGTTCGCCGAGCGTCTGTCGCGCCCGGTCGGACGGCTCGTCGGCGCCTCGCAACGTGTCGGGGCCGGCGACCTGGATGTCCGCGTCCGCGAAGAGAAGGGCGATGACGAGATCGCGCTTTTGGGGCGCCATTTCAACCGGATGACAGCCGAACTTAAGGCACAGCGTGAAGAGCTGCTGAAGCGCACCCACCAGATCGAGCTGCGCCGCCGCCTGTTCGATTCCGTGCTGACCTCGATCACCTCCGGTGTGGTCGGGCTCAACGCGAAGGGCCGGGTGACCTTCGTCAATCCGTCGGCCAAGCGGCTTCTGGACGTGGACGAGACCACGGAAGATGCCGCGATCTCGGTCGCCATTCCGGAATTTGCCACTCTTTACGACCGCTTGCGCCGCGCCCCCCGCACCCTTGTACAGGAACAGGTGAACCTGGTGCGCGGCGGCAAGCAGGAGAGCCTGCTTGTGCGCATGTCGCCACGGCGCGGGGACACCGGTAAGGTCGAGGGCTATGTGGTGGCCTTCGACGACGTGACCGACCTGGTCAGCGCCCAGCGGATGGCCGCCTGGGGCGATGTCGCCCGCCGGATCGCGCACGAGATCAAGAACCCGCTGACCCCGATCAAGCTCTCGGCGGAGCGGATCAAGCGCAAGTTCGGTCCCAAGCTGCCGGACGAGGCCGATGATCTGGCACAGATGACGGACGTGATCGTCCGCCAGACCAATGACTTGAAGCGCATTGTTGACGAGTTCTCGAAGTTCGCTCGGATGCCCGAGCCCCAGCGCACCCATGCCGATCTGACCGGCCTGGTGCGCGATGCGGTGACCTTGCAGGAAGCGGGCCTGCCCGACCTGACCCTGGTCAGCGACCTGCCCGATGCGGCGATCATCGCCCAGGTGGATGCGACGATGATCAGCCAGGCCCTGACCAACCTCATCAAGAACGCGGGAGAGGCCATTGAAACCTATATCGAAACCGGCGCAGATTTGGTCCCCGAAATCCGGGTCGCGATGACCTGGTCGGACAACGAGGCGCAGATCACGATCGCCGATAACGGGATCGGCCTGCCCGAAGATCGCGCGCGGCTGTTCGAGCCCTATGTGACCACCCGAGAGAAGGGCACCGGGCTGGGCCTGCCGATCGTGAAGAAGATCATCGAAGAGCACGGCGGCAAGCTCGCGCTCACCGATGCGGACCCGTTCGATGACACCGGTCATCGCGGGGCCATGGCCGTGATTACCTTGCCGACGGCACCGGCTGCGGTGCTCGCGGCGACAAAAGAAGCAGTTTGAAGAGGTACGTAATGGGCGACATTCTGATCACCGACGACGAACGCGACATCCGTGAACTGATCGCGGAGATCCTGCACGACGAGGGGTATTCGACCCGTCTGGCC
Source organism: Roseisalinus antarcticus (assembly GCF_900172355.1). GTDB lineage: Bacteria > Pseudomonadota > Alphaproteobacteria > Rhodobacterales > Rhodobacteraceae > Oceanicola > Oceanicola antarcticus_A. The sequence continues at coordinate 76,613 of NZ_FWFZ01000014.1, forward strand.
GGCACCACCGACCAGTGCATGGCCGAAATCGCCAAGGAACCGCCCTCCCTTATGATCCTCGATATCTGGTTGAAGGACGGCAACATGGACGGGATCAACATCCTGACCAATGTCAAGCGCGACCATCCCGACATCCCGATCGTGATCATCTCGGGGCATGGCAACATCGAGATCGCGGTCGCGGCGATCAAGCAGGGCGCCTATGACTTCATAGAGAAACCGTTCAATATCGACCAGTTGATGGTGGTGATCCGGCGCGCGATGGAAACCTCGCGCCTGCGTCGCGAAAACCTCGAGCTGAAACGCGGCGAGCAGGGCACCACGGAACTGCTCGGCGACAGCGCCTCGTTCCGGGCGCTGAAGTCGCAGCTCGACAAGGTCACGAAATCGAAAGGCCGGGTGATGCTGACCGGGCCGGCGGGCGCGGGCAAGGAGGTTGCCGCGCGCTACATCCACGCCAAGTCGGCCCGCGCACAGGGGCCCTTCGTCAGCGTCAACTCCGCCTCGATCGAGCCGGAGCGGATGGAAGAGGTGCTCTTCGGGCGCGAAAGCGCCGAGCGGGGCATCGAACGCGGCATGCTTGAAGAGGCGAGCGGTGGCGTTCTCTATTTCGACGAGGTGGCCGACATGCCGCCGGGCACCCAGTCCAAGATCCTGCGCGTGCTGGTCGATCAGCGGTTCCAGCGGGTCGGTGGAAACGAGAAGGTCCAAGTGGACATTCGGGTTATTTCAAGCACGAACAGGGACTTGCAGGCCGAAATTCAGGCCGGTCGATTCCGGCAGGAGCTGTTTCTCCGGCTGAACGTGGTGCCGATCTCGGTGCCGTCGCTGGAAGAACGGCGCGAGGATATTCCCCTGCTGGCCGAGCATTTCCTGCGGATGTTCAACCGCACCCAGGGCCTGCCGCTGCGGATGCTGGCGGATGACGCCCGCGCTTTGCTGCAGACCATGGTCTGGCCGGGCAATGTCCGCCAGCTGCGCAACGTGATCGAGCGGGTGCTGATCCTCGGCGAAGGCAGCGGCGAGATTTCCGCGCGAGAGCTGCCCTCCACCGAAGAGCGCATGGGCGCCGAGGAAGACCGCGTCGTCCTGTCTGGCGGGCTTGCCACCCTGCCGCTGCGCGAGGCCCGCGAGCTGTTCGAGCGTGAATACCTGCTGACCCAGATCAACCGCTTCGGCGGCAACATCAGCCGCACCGCGGCTTTCGTCGGGATGGAACGCTCCGCCCTGCACCGCAAGCTGAAGTCGCTTGGCGTGGTCACCTCGAACAAGGCCGGCGCCCGGGTCGCCCATATCGAGGGCTGACCCGGCCCCTCAGTCGGGGTCGCTGTCGCGGCGGATCTGCATGGTGATCAGCAGGGCCGTGGTCGACATCAGGAACGTGCCGCCGGCCAGCGGGATCGCCGTGCCGTTGAACAGCAGGCCCACGGGCACCGCCAGCATCACCGCGCCCACGGTCGCCGTCGCGGTGACCACCGAGGCCGCGAGGCCGGCGATATGGCCCATCGGCTCCAGCGCCAGGGCGTTCAGGTTGCCGATGCACATGCCGGCCTGGAAGAACAGGCTCGTCGTCCAGATCAGGAACAGCGCAAACTCCAGGGTCGGCGGCAGGTGAAACAGCAGGACCGCCACCATGATCAGCGAAAGGATCATCTGCGCCGTGAACATGCCCTTCACCATGGCCCGCATACCCAACCGCACCACGAGCCGCGCATTGACCACGTTGGACGACGCCGCGAGGACCGCGATCCCGCCGAACCACAGGTGGAACGTGTCGCCGCGGCCATAGGTCTCGTCGAAGATCTGCTGGGTCGAGGACAGCATCCCGAACAGCATCCCGAAGACCAGCGTCTGGACCAGCGTCGACAGCCGCGACGTCGGGTGGGCCCAGACCTCGCGCACCGCATGGGCCAGGTCGCGCGGGCTGAGCGTGCGCCGACGCTCGGGCAGCAGCGTCTCGGGCTGGCGCAGGCCGAGCCAGATCGCCGCGATGACGGCGAACAGGATGAACGCCCCGAAGATGCTGCGCCAGCCGAAGGCGCTGATCACCACGTAGCCCATGGTCGGCGCGAGCGCGGGGACGAGCGTGAAGACCATCATCACGAAGGACATGGTCCGCGCCATCTGCCGCCCGCTGTAGAGGTCGCGGATCAGCGCCATGGACACCACCCGCGGCCCGGCGGCGCCGAGGCCCTGGATCACCCGGGCGGCGAGCATCAGCTCCAGCGTCGGCGCGGCCCAGGCCAGCAACGCCCCCGCCACATAGAGCGCGACCCCGCCCAGCAGCACCGGCTTGCGGCCGAACCGGTCCGACAGCGGCCCGGTAAACAGGGTGCCCGCGCCCATGCCCAGCACGAAGCTGGTGAGGATCAGCTGGGCGCGGTTGACGAAATCCGGGCTCAGTTCTTCGCCGATCTTGGGCAGGGCGGGCAGCATCGCGTCGATCGAGAAGGCCACCGTCGCCGCCAGCATCGCCACCAGCGCGATGAACTCGGGTTCGGCAAGCCGTTTCGGGGCCGGGGACGGCGTCGCCAGCGTGGGGGGGATTTCGGTCATGTCGCAGAGGTGTCCTGCGCCATGATCTCGGTGATGACCTTGGCCCAGAGGTCGGGAGGCTGCGCACCCGGCACCGCGTGCTGGTTGGCCACGATGAAGGTCGGCACACCGGTCACCCCCATCTCGCGGCTGTGCGCGTCGCGGCGCAGGATGTCGTCGGTATCGGACTCGGTGGCCAGCAGCCGCAGCACCACGCCCGCGTCCATGCCGGCACCGTCGGCGACATCGGCCAGGACCTCGGCATCGCCGATATCGCGGCCCTCGCGGAAATAGGCCTCGAACAGGCGCTGGACCACGAAGCTCTGCCGGCCCTCGATCCCCGCCCAGTGGATCAGCCGGTGCGCGTCGACGGTCGAGGGCGTCCGGGTGATCCTGGCGAAGTCGATGTCGAGGCCGGCCTCGCGCGCGGCCTCCGAGATCCGGCCGTAAACCTCGTCGACGCCAGCGGGCCCGCCGAATTTCGCCTCCAGGTAGGCGCGGCGGTCCATGCCGGCGGGCGGCATCTCGGGGTTGAGCTGGAACGGGTGCCACTCGATCTCGAACGGGTTGCCGGCGGTCTCCAGCGCCCGGTCGAGATAGGTCTTGCCGATGTAGCACCACGGGCAGACCGGGTCCGAAATGATATCAAGTTTGACCATGGTCGGCCTCCCATTCGGTGCGCAGCTTGCGGCGCAACAGCTTGTTGTTGGCGCCACGGGGCAGGGCGCCCACGTGGACAAAGAGCCGGGGCGCCTTGTAGCGCGCAAGATGCGCCGCGGCATGGTCCGCCAGCGCCGCGTCGGCGGCCGGCATCCCGGTGTAGAACAGAGCGATGACGCTGGCGTCGGCCTTCACGCGCAGCTCACAGGCCGCGGCTTCGGCGATGGCGGGATGCGTCTGCATCGCGGCCTCGACCTCGAGCGGCGAGACGCGAAAGCCGCCGGCGTTCATCATGTCGTCGTTGCGCCCGTCGTAGAGGATCGCGCCGTCGGGCGCCAGTCGGCCCATGTCGCCGGTCAGGAACCAGTCACCGTCGAAGCGGGCTGCGGTTTCCTCGGGGGCGTCGAGATAGCCCAGCATCAGGCCGGGATCGTCCCGGTGCACGGCGATGACGCCGGGCGCCTCCGCGGGGCAGACCGGCCCGTCAAGGCGCAGGCTCACCCGGCGTCCTTCCTGCGGATAGCCGATGGCATGGGGCGGGGCCGGGTGCGCCGGGCTGCCCGAGATGAAGGTGGAGCATTCGGACATGCCGAACGCCTCGTGCACCTCGGTTCCGGTCGCCTCTCTCCAGCTTTGGCGCAGGGTTTCGGGCATCTTCTCGCCGGCCGCGAGGCCGTGGCGCAGTTTCGGCAGCGCCGGCAGGGGAGACTTGAGGAGTTGGCGGTAAATACCGGGTGCCGCAGCGAAAATGCTGGCGTCATGGCGCTTCATCAAAAGCGGCAGGGCCGCCACCCCGGTGCCTGGCGCGGGGATCAGCGCGGTCGCCCCGATCGTCCATGGATCAAGCAGCCCGGTGCCCAGCGTGAAGGTCCAGTTGAACGCCCCCGCGTGCATCATCCGATCCTCGGCCGTCATCCCTTACCAACCCTGCCACATGCTGCGCCGGGCCCAGATCGCCCGGTGCGCATGGACCACCCCCCGCGCCACGCCAGAGGTGCCGGAGGTGAAGACGATATAGCCGGGCCGGTTCGGGTCACCCATGTGCCAGGGCGCCGGGTCGAGCGCGTGCATTTCCCTGAGAGCCCTGACCGGCAGGACCGGGCCGCCGCCGGGCCGCGCGATGTCCGGCGCGGCGATGGTCAGCGCGGGTTGGAGGGCCTCGGCGAGCCGCGTCATCTCGGGGCCGGTCAGCTGTGCAGAGGTCGGCACGGGCACCAGCCCCGCCGCGATGGCGCCGAGGAAGGTCAGCGGAAAGTCGGCGGTATCGCCGAGCCGCAGCAGCACCCTGTCCCCGGGGGCCAGCCCCTCTGCCAGCAGGCCCGCCGCCACGCCGCGCACCGCGCCGGTCAGGCGCCCATAGCTCCAGCGTTCCGCCCGGGACGGGCCGAGCACGGCCAGCGCGATCTTGTCGGGCGTGGCGGCACCTGCGGCCAGCACGTATCGGGCGAGGTTGAACGGAGCGGGACAAGGCGGCAGCATCGCGGATCGGGCTACCCCCGGACCCGCAGAGTTGCAAGCTTGCCGGTCGCGCCCTAGATCTTTCGCCATGAGCGAGCGCGACCCCCGATCCCTGATCCGCATCGCCCGCGAAAGCGGCGTCGCGGAGGATGTCTTGCCGGTCGACCTCGGCCAGCGGGTGCGCCAATTGCGCAAGGAAAGGGACTGGACGCTGGAACAGGCCGCCGGGAAGGCCGGGCTCGCCCGGTCGACCCTGTCGAAGATCGAGAACGGCCAGATGTCGCCGACCTATGATGCGCTCAAGAAGCTTGTCACCGGGCTCGGCATCTCGATCCCGCAGCTTTTCACGCCACCGTCACAGAACCAGGTGAACGGGCGGATGGCGATGACACGCTCGGGCGAGGGCGAGGGTCATGTGACCGTGACCTACGATCACGAGCTTCTGGCCGAGACCCTGATCCAGAAGAAGATGTTGCCCTACCGCGCCCGCATCCATGCCCGCGCTTTCGAAGAATTCGAAGGCTGGGTCCGGCACGACGGCGAAGAGTTCCTCTATGTCCTGACCGGCCAGATCCGCCTTTATACCGAGTTCTATGAACCGGTGGAGATGAAGCGCGGAGACAGCGCCTATTACGACGCGGCCATGGGACACAACGTGATCTCTATCAGCCCTGAGGATGCGACGATCCTCTGGGTGACGTCGCTGGGTTGATCCGGGCTGGCATGGCCTTCGTCGATGGCTGATCCGGGCTGGCGCACCTGCCGAGCGCCCGGCCACCGGTCGCCGGCGACGACCGCAGACGAAAACGACCCGGCATCAGCAGCTTCGAAGCAGGCTCAGCGGGCAGCGACAGCCCGAAAGAAGGCTCAGGCGGCGACGCGGGCCTCTGCCATGTGGCGGCTGCGCCGGCCAAGCCAGACCTCCAGCGTGTCGAAGGCCTCGGCTTGGGTGAGGTCATGGGCCGCGGCGAGGCAGTCGACCACCTTGGCCCTGTCGCCGCGAAAACCCTCCAGCGTCGGCTGGTCGAGACATTCGAAATCCTCGGCCAGACAGGCGGCCCAGACAGGCCAGTCGACCGTGACAATGCTCCAACTCATGGCATCCTCTCGTGTTGAACGATCCATCCAGTTCAGCACATGAGTCTTAAGCCGCCGTAAATCAACCAGACCGGACGGCGGGCCGGGAGGGGCAGGGCGAACCGGGGCCGCCCCGCCGCGCCGTCAGGCGGTCATTCCTCGTACCACCAGACGTCGGGCTGCCAGCCCGGCCAGTCGCCGAAGATCGGCATGGTCTCGGGATAGTGCAGGTTCGCGTCATGCGCGATCCGGCTGATGTTCCACTGGTAGATCGGGATCACATAGCGCCCCGCGGTCAGCACCCGGTCCAGCGCCTTCGCCGCGGCATAGAAATCCTCGGTTTCGGCAGAGGTCAGCAGGGCGTCGATCATCGCGTCGATCGCCGGGCTTTCCACCCCCATCAGGTTGCGCCCGCCGGGCGTGTCGACGCCTTCGGAGCCCCAGTAGAGGTATTGCTCGGTCCCCGGCGACAGCGACAGGCCCCGACGGAAGTAGGTCATGTCGAAATCGTAGGAATCCGTGCGCTCCTTGTACTGGGCGCTGTCCACGGTCGTCACGGTGGGAAAGATGCCGACCCGCTCCAGCGACTGGACGTACATGTCGATGATCGCCGCATTCTCGGAGGAGCCCTGTTCGAGCAGGATCTCGAAGCCGAAGGGTGCGCCGTCGGCGTTTTTCAGCTCGCCCTCCTGGACGGTCCAGCCGGCGGCCTCGAACATGTCGAGCGCGGCGCCGATATTGGCGCGGTTGCGCTCTGACCCGTCGCCCTCGGGCAGGGAATAGCCCTCTATCGCGCCGGGCGGCAGGTCGCCGGCATAGGGTTCCAGGAACTCCAGCACCCGCCCCTCGGCCGGGCCGTGGGCCATGCCCAGCGGAGAGTTGGAGAAATACGAGGTGATGCGCGGCTGGGCGGAGCCTGTCATCGCCTCGTTGATGAACTCGAAGTTGAAGACGTGGATCATCGCGTCGCGCACCCGCCAGTCGTCGAACAGCGGATTGCGGGTGTTCATCACGAAGCCGGTCATGCCGGAGGGCCGCGAATGGGGCAGGACGGACCGAGTGTAGTCGCCGTCGGTCATCTTGGGGAAATCGTACTGGCTTTCCCAGCGGGCCACGTTGAACTCGCGGTTGGTGGTGACGATCCCGGTCTTGAACGCCTCGAAGGCGGCGGTCTCGTCGCCGAAGAACTCCAGCCGGTATTCGTCTAGGTTGTAGGTGCCGGTCCGGAACGGCACGATGCCCCAGCCCCAGTAATCAGGGTTGCGGCGCAGGCTGACGAAGCGGCCGGGCTCGAAATTGTCGATGATGTAGGGCGAGGACGAGATCGGCACGACCTGATCGCCCTCCTCGGCGAAATCGAGCCCCTCGAACTGCGCCTTCTGCAGGATCGGGCGCATGCCGGCCAGAAGCGCCAGCTCGCGGTTGTCGGTGTTGAAGGTGAAGCGGATGGTCCGCTCGCCCACCTGCTCCAGGCTCTCGACGGCGGCCCAGAAGCCGGCATAGCGGGGGTGGCCCTCGGTCCCGAGGGTCTCGTAGCTCCAGATCACGTCCTCGACGGTGACGGGCGAGCCGTCGGAGAATCGCGCCTCGGGGCGCAGGGTGAATTCCACCCATTCGCGATTCGGCCCGGTCTCGATCGATTCGGCCAGTAGCCCGTAGAGGGTGAAGGGTTCGTCCAGCGACCGTCCCATCAAAGTCTCACCGACGTGGAAACGGATCTGCCACGGAACATTGCCCTTCCGGATGAAGGGATTGAGCGAATCGAAGCTGCCGACATTGCCCTCGACGATGCGGCCGCCGACGGGCGCGTCGGGGTTAACATAGGGCAGGGCCACAAAATCCGGTGGCATGGCCGGGTCGCCATACATAGCTATGCCATGAGAGGGCTCGGCGCTTGCCGTGCCCGCGATCATCAGCGCCGCGAGCGCCGCGGCGGCATTGCGCAATGATGAGAAAAACTGCGGATCCATTTTGGCGACAATCCCCCTGCTGCTCTTGTCTGTTGAAGCCAAGCCTAGAGGCCCGGCCCAACGTTTTCAAACTTATAGGTTGGCGTCGCCGTCGGAATTGCTTATAAGGAGGGCACTGCTCGATAGGTTTCTTGCCTGTATGAAACCTGCCTCAATAACTCAACGCCCGCCTTGTGCGGGCGTTTTTTTCTGGCCGATCGGCAGTCTCGCCCCGCGTTCCACCACCCCTCGAATCGCGGTGCGACTCCCCCGCCGCGGACCCTGTCGCGCGAGTGTGATCCGGCGGGGCGCAGGCGGGTTGAACTCTTTCGCAGCCGCAGCATTATGCCTTTGCAACGAAGCAAGGAGAGCGCCATGTCGCTGGCAGGAAAAACCGCCGTCATCACCGGATCGAATTCAGGCATCGGGCTGGGCCTGGCCAAGGCGCTGGCGGGGGCGGGCGCAGACGTGGTGCTGAACTCCTACACCGACAACGACGAGGATCACGCGCTGGCCGACCAGATCGCCACCGAATTCGGGGTGACGGCGCGCTACATCAAGGCGGACCTGTCGAAGGGCGACGAGGCCCGGGCCCTGATCGAGACCGCCGGCGCCTGCGACATCCTGGTGAACAACGCGGGCATCCAGCAGGTCGCGCCGATCGAGGAGTTTCCGGTCGCCAAGTGGGACGCGATCATCGCGATCATGCTGTCCTCGGCCTTCCACACCACGGCGATGGCCGTGCCGATGATGCGCAAGGCGGGCTGGGGCCGGATCCTCAACATCTCGTCCGCCCACGGGCTGCGCGCCTCGCCCTACAAGTCGGCCTACGTGGCGGCCAAGCACGGGGTGGTGGGGCTGACCAAGGTGGTCGCGCTCGAGACCGCCGAAGACCCGATCACCGCGAACGCGATCTGCCCCGGCTACGTGCTGACCCCGCTGGTCGAGGCGCAGATCCCCGACACGATGAAGCAATACGACATGGACCGTGAAACCGCGATCCGCGAGGTGATCCTTGCCCGGCAGCCGTCCAAGGAATTCGCCACGCTCGAACAGCTGGGCGGTCTCGCGGTGTTCCTGTGTTCCGATCACGCGGCGCAGATCACCGGCACGACCCAGTCCATGGACGGCGGCTGGACCGCCCGGTGAGCGTCAAGCGCATCAACCTCGCGCTGCAGGGCGGGGGCGCGCATGGCGCCTTCACCTGGGGCGTGCTCGACCGGCTGCTGGAGGACGAGCGGATCGAGATCGCGGCCATCTCCGGCACTTCGGCGGGGGCGCTCAATGCTGCCGCATACAAGGCCGGGATGGTCCAGGACGGACGCAGCGGGGCGAAGGCGCAGCTCGACACGCTCTGGGCCGAGGTCGGGGCGATCAACGACGACCGGCTGTCGGACTGGCTGGCCGCGCTGGCCCCTTCGGCGCCGATCCTGGCGAAGGCGATGGAATATTCCCCCTTCTTCGCCGCCTTCGACATGACCTCGCGGATGGTCTCGCCCTACACCTTCGGCGACATCTTCGAGAACCCGCTGCGCCGGATCGTGGCGGGGTTCGACTACGACGCGGTCTGCTACGGCACCGGGCCCGAGGTCCACATCTGCGCCACCAACGTCCGCACCGGCAAGATCCGGGTCTTCACAGGAGAGGAGATCTCCGTCGACGCGATCCTCGCCTCGGCCTGCCTGCCCACGGTGTTCCGCGCGGTCCAGATCGACGGCGAGGCCTATTGGGACGGCGGCTATACCGGCAACCCGGCGCTGTTCCCGCTGTTCCTGGGGCACCTTCCCGACGACATCATGGTGGTCAACATCAACCCGATCTACCGCGCGGCGCTGCCCACGGACCCGCAATCCATCCAGAACCGGATCAACGAGATCAGCTTCAACTCCTCGCTGCTGCGAGAGCTGCGGGCGATCAATTTCGTCGCGCGGCTGCTGGCCGAGGGCCGGGTGCCGAAAGGCTCGATGAAAAAGGTCCTGGTCCACATGATCGCCGACGACGGGTTGATGAACGACCTGTCGGTGGCGACCAAGATGGTGCCCAACGCGGTGGTCATGGCGCGTCTGAAGGCGGCGGGGCGGGAGTCCGCGAACACCTTCCTGGCCGAGCATTTCGACGACATCGGCGACCGCAGCACGGTCGATCTTGAGAAGATGTTCAGCTGACCGGGCGACGCGGGTCGGGACGAAAACGGTCGGAAACCGGGGCTCAGGCGCTCTGCCTTTCCCGCTCCCGTGCCTCTCGGGCCTTCTGGGAGAGGCGCTCCGCCTCGTGCTCCAGGACCTCGGGCAGGGGTTCATCGCGCGAGCCGGGATAGACCAGCCCCGCCGAGATCACGAGCTTCGCCGCCTCTTCGATGGTCATGTCCAGCTCGACCACGTCCGACCTGGGAAAGAACAGCAGAAACCCCGAGGTGGGGTTTGGCGTGGTTGGCACGAAGACCGACAGCATATCTTCGGTCTGGGCCTTGATCGGCACCTCGCCCCGGGTCTCGGTCGAGATGAAGCCGATGGCCCAGATCCCTTCGCGCGGATACTGGATCAGGCAGGCCTTCTCGAAACTGGTCTCGGATTGGGCGAACACCGTCTCGGCCAGCTGCTTGGCCCCGTTGTAGATCGACCGGACCACAGGCAGGCGGCCGACCAGCCCCTCGCCCCAGGAAATGAATGACCGTCCGATGATCCCCTTGGCGATCCAGCCCACCATGATGGTGAAGACGAAAAAGACGATAACGCCGATGCCGCGCACGTTGATCTCGATCCGCTCGGCGCCCTCGAGCCCGAGGAACCGGTTGATCAGCGCATTGGGCTGGTAGGAATCGGGCACGAAGGGCCAGACAAAACCATCGACCCAGCCCACGACCGTCCAGATCAGCCAGACCGTCAGACCCACGGGGGCGATCACGACGATCCCTGTCAGGAACGAATTGCGCAAGCCTGCGAACAGCCTCAGACGGCCGGATTTGTGGGTGTCGTCGGGCAAGGGCGTCGTCACGGTGGGTGCGCACTCGATAAGGGGCGTTAAGTCCTATCTAGGGCGCGGCCGGGCCAGGCACAACGGCCATGCGCCGCATTAGGCGGCAACCGACCTGATCGCGCTTAATTCACGGGCAATGGCCGCGGCCAGTCGCGCATTGTTCAGCACCAGCCGGATGTTGGCCATCAGCGAACGCCCCTCGGTCAGGGTAAAGACCCGGTCCAGCAGGAACGGCGTGACGGCCTTGGCCACGATCCCCCGCGCCTCTGCTTCGGCCAGCGCCTGGGCAATGACCGGGGCGAGGTCCTCGGCGCTGATCTCGGCATCCTCCGGGATCGGGTTCGCGACCAGCTGCCCTCCGGACAGGCCGAGCGCGCCGCGCGTGGCATGGGCCCGCGCGATGGCCGCGGCGTCGTCCATCCGCAGCGGTGCCGGGATCTGCGAGCTCCGCGACCAGAAGGCGGGCATCCAATCGGATCCATAGGCGATCACCGGCACGCCCAGCGTCTCCAGCACCTCGTAGGTCTTGGGCAGGTCCAGGATCGCCTTGGCCCCGGCGGCCACCACCGTCACGGGCGTCTGCGACAGCTCCTGCAGGTCGGCCGAAATGTCGAAACTGCTCTCGGCCCCCCGGTGCACACCGCCGATGCCGCCGGTGGCAAAGACCTCGATCCCCGCCATCCGCGCGGCGATCATGGTCGCGGCCACCGTGGTTGCCCCGGTGCCGCCGGTCGCGATGCAGGCGGCCAGGTCCGCGCGAGAGAGCTTCGCCACCCCGTCCGTCCTGGCAAAACTCTCGAGCGCGGCGGCGTCCAGCCCGACCCGCAGCCGGCCATCGATGACCGCCATGGTCGCGGGCACGGCGCCCTCCTCGCGGATCGCGGCCTCTACGGCGCGGGCGGTCTCGATGTTCTGCGGCCAGGGCATGCCGTGGGTGATGATCGTGCTTTCCAGCGCGACGATGGGGCGGCCGTCGATGCGGGCCTCGGTGACTTCGAGGCTTTCTGCCATCTGGATCATTGGGGGGTATCTCCGGAAACATAGGTGGCGGCCGCGTCGAGCGCGGCCTCGAGGGCGGCCTCGGGCGCGGACCCGCGCAATTCGGCGGCGATATGCGCCGCCATGAAGGTGTCGCCGGCGCCGGTCACGCGGGTCACCAGCACCTCCGGTGGCCTGCGGCCGAGGACCCGGTCCCCGGCGGCCTCGGTCGTCTCGCGGCCCCCGTCCGTGACCAGCGCCCGCGCGGCCCCGCGCGCCACCAGCGCCCGCGCCGCCGCACCGGAGCTGTCGAAGACCGTGTTGCACAACAGCCCCGCCTCTTCGAGATTGACGTAGAAGGTCGTGCGCGGATGCCCCATCAGCGCCTGCAGCCGGAGCGCCTTGGAGGGCGAGGCGGGCGCCAGCCGGATATCGGCCGCCGCGAACAGGGGAGAGCCCGCGATCTCGCGCAGCAACTCGGCGGTCAGGTTGCCGTCCAGCGCCACCGGACCCGCCCAGGGGGCGGCCGCATTCCCCAGCCGCCCGTCCTCCAGCGGTCGCAGGATCTTGGCGCCGGCGCGTTCCAGCGAATGGGCGTCGGCGATGGCGGCGATCAACCCGTTGGCGCCCTCGATCGCCATGTAGCTGTCCGTCGGCAGATCGTCCGAACGATAGGCAAAGACGGTTTCCATGCCCATGTCCTCCGCCTCGGCGATCAACGCGTCGCCATCCCTGTCCCGACCGAGCGAGGTCAGAAGCGCGGGCCGCAGCCCGAACCGCACAAGGGTCATCGCAATGTTCATGGCGACCCCGCCGGGGATCCGGATGATCCGGCCGGGCACGTCGGACCCCAGCCGCATCGTCGACGCGGACCGTCCGATCATGTCCCACAGGACGGAACCGATGCACAGGATGTCGGGACGATCAACCATGGCGTCTCTTGGCCCGCCACCCGGGCGGCGTCAATCGTTCTTCATTGCCTCGGTCATATCCTCGGGGGGAATTTGGCCCCGGCCAAATGGGGGGCAGACAGCCCCCCGCGCTCCGTTTGCCCGCCATTGCCGGACCGGGGTATCGCGCCTGTCCGGCCGGGCGCGGGCATCGGGCCCGGCCCAGCGGCGCCCAGAGCCCCTGTCAGGCAGGCACGGCAAAGGTCAGCGCGGCCCAGAGGGTCTCCCACACCACCCGCCGCTCGGCTGCGAGATCGGCCGAGGGCTCGCGCAGCACCACGGAATCGGCCAGGTAGCTGTAGCCCGGCGTGACGGGCAGGGTGGCCACGCCCTCGGCATCGGCCACGTGCCTGGTGATCTCGACGCTGCCGTCCGGCGCCTTGGCGAACAATTCCACCTGGGCGCCGGGGCGCACCGCGTCGCCGTAGAAGACCTGCACCCGCATCCCCTCGGCCAGATCGTCGGTATAGGGATTGTCGAGCGCCACGATCTCGGTCTCGAGCCCGGTGCGCAGGTCGGCCCCTTCGGCGTCGCCCACGCCGATCAAGGTCTTGATGTAGCGGGTATAGGCCTCGCCAAAGGCATCGGTCGGATACCCAGCCTCCCGGTGCCGGGCCTCGACATCGTCAAAGGCCTTGTGCTCGGCGAACCGCAGGAAAGCCTCGAAATCGTCGTAGCGCACTACCGAAACCGTGGATTCGTAGACCACCACGTTCAGCCCCTCGGCCAGCGGATCGATATCCAGCGCGGGCCGGTTGCCGATCCGGCCCTCGACTGGCGCGCTATCGCCATCGGCATAGGCGTCGAAACGGACGAAGCGCTGGGGCAGGTAGGCGAACATCGTGCCCTCGAAAAACTGACCGTTGACAAGTTCGGCCTGCAACCTACCGTCCGGTTCGACCGTGTAGTCCGACGGTTCCAACCAGAATTCATGGGCCATGACCGGGCTGGCCAGGGTTCCGATCAAAGCAAGACAAGCGGTGAGGATGCGCATGAGACTTTCCTTCTTTTCCACGGCAAAGGTGCGCCTCGCAGCGGTGCTGTCAACCGCACTGGCGCTGATGCTCGCGATCGTGACCCCGGCCGCGGCGCACGAGGTGCTGCCCTCGATCGGAGACATGGAGCAGACCGACGGTCAGCTGACCTTCACCATCGAGGCCAATATCGAAAGCTTCGTTGCGGGCATCGACCTGGAAGGTCTCGAGGACACCAACGCCGCCGAGAATGCCGAGACCTACGACCAGCTCCGGGCCCTGGGGCCCGCCGCGCTGGAGGAACGGTTCCGCAGCTTCTGGCCGCAGATGAAAGAGCAGATCACGCTGCGCGTGGACGGCGGCGACACGGATGTCTCGCTGCAGTCGGTCTCGGTGCCCGAGACGGGCGACGTGGACGTGATCCGGACCTCGACCTTCGTCTTCACCTCCTACCTGCCCGAGGGGGCGCAGACCGTCGAGATGGGCTGGGACGCCCACCTCGGCGTGCTCGTCCTGCGCCAGCAGGGGGTCGAGGCGCCCTATGACGGCTATCTGGACAACGGTGCCATTTCCGAGCCCATCGCCCTCGGCGGCGGCAACCAGGCCACCCCGTGGGAGACGTTCTTCGGCTACATCCCCGTCGGCATCGACCATATCGTGCCGCTTGGCCTCGACCATATCCTCTTCGTTCTGGGGCTGTTCTTCCTCGCGCCGCGCCTGGCGCCGCTGCTGTGGCAGGTTTCGGCCTTCACGCTGGCCCATACCATCAGCCTCGCGCTCGCCGCGCTGGGGCTCGTCAACGTGCCGGGCTATATCGTCGAGCCGCTGATCGCCGCCTCGATCGTCTATGTCGCGGTCGAGAACATCTGGCGGTCCGGGGCGCTGTCGCCCTGGCGTCCGGCGGTGATCTTCTGTTTCGGCCTGCTGCACGGGCTGGGCTTTGCCAGCGTGCTGGCCGAATTCGGCCTGCCCGACAACGCCTTCATCCCGGCGCTCATCGGCTTCAACATCGGGGTGGAGATCGGCCAGCTCATGGTGATCTCGGTGGCCTTCCTGATCGTCGTCGCGGCCATGCGCTCCAGTGCGCGGGGCTCGGCGGACAAGGGGATGGGCGCGATCTATCTCGGGCTGGCGGTGATCGCCGTCCCGGCGCTGGCCATCCCGGTGTCGCAGCTTGGCCCCGACCTGATCGAGGGGCTGGCGCCGCTGCTGGTGGCCGGTGCGATCATGCTGGGGTTCTCCGCCGCGGCGGTCAATGCCGAGGGCCAGGATACATATCCCCGCATCGTGGCGATGCCAGCCTCGGTGCTGATCGCGCTGGTCGGCTCCTGGTGGGTGGTGGAGCGGGTGTTCCTCTGACCCGTCCTTGGACCAGACCAGACCTGACCTGACGGGGTCAAAGGCCACATGGCCAAAGCCCCGGCCGCCGAATGTGATCGGCGGCCGGGGAGGGGGGTCAGAACAACTTCACATCCGCATCCAGATCAATCTGGTTGCTGGTCAGGTCCTGCAACAGGACCTCATGCCCCAGCACCGTAAGCAGTGCGCCGTTGCCCACGTTCCGGATATCGACGGCCACATCGCCATCGGACAGGTCGATGTCCATGCGGATCAAGTCATCGACGGACGAGAACCCCTGGATGGTATCGCGCTCGCCGGCGGTCAGATCCTCGAATATGAACGTATCCTCGCCGACACCGCCGTTGAGCGTGTCATTCCCGTCGCCGCCGTAAAGGGAATCGTTTCCGCTCTGACCGTAAAGCCTGTCCGCCTCGTCGCCGCCATAGAGCTTGTCGTCGTCCTTGCCGCCATAGAGCCTGTCGTCGTCATCGCCGCCGGCGAGGCGGTCATTGCCGTCACCGCCAAACAGGCTGTCGCGGCCCTGTTCGCCAATGATGCTGTCGACGCCATCGTCGCCGTAGATCTTGTCGCCTTCGGTCCAGCCCCGGATCTCGTCGTCGCCGTCGCCGCCGTAGATCGTGTCGAAGCCGTTGCTGCCCGAGATGCTGTCCACGCCATCGCCGCCGTAGATCCCGTCGTTGCCGCCAAGGGCCAGGATCCTGTCGTTGGCGTCGCCGCCATAGATCGTGTCGTTGCCCGCCCCGCCGCGGATCGAATCCTCGCCGAAATCGCCCAGCATCGTGTTGTTGCCGTTCTTGACCAGCAGGTCGTCGTCGCCCTTCCAGCCGCGCAGGTAGTCGTCGCCGGTGTAGCCGGTCACCCGGTCATCGCCCAGATTGCCATAGACGGTGTCGTTGCCGTTGCCGCCCTCGACCGTGTCATTTCCGACATTGCCGAAAAGCAGGTCGTCGTCATTGCCGCCATAGATGATGTCGGTCTGCGACCCGGCGAAGACATAATCGTTGCCGTCGTCGCCCAGAAAGGTGTTGGTGCCGTTCTTGGCGATCATCTCGTCGTCGCCCTTCCAGCCGCGCAGATAGTCGTCGCCGGTGTAGCCGGTCACCCGGTCGTCCCCGTTGCCGCCGGTCACGTTGTCGTTGCCCGAGCCGCCCTCGACCGTGTCGTTGCCGGAATAGCCGTTGATGGAATCGTCGCCCGCGTTGCCGAACAGCGTATCGCTCTGGTTATGGCCATAGAGGGTGTCGTTGCCGTTGTCGCCCGCGGCATAATCGTTCCCGGTGCCGGTCAGGATCACATCGTCGCCGGTCCAGCCGCGCAGGGAATCGTCGCCCGACCCGCCCAGCACGCTGTCGTTGCCCGACCCGCCCGAGGCGCTGTCGTTGCCCGATCCGCCGTCGATGTAATCGACCTCGGACCCGCCATAGATCGTGTCATTGAAGGCCTGGCCATAGAGCGTGTCATCTCCGTCGCCGCCGTAGATCACATCGTTGTTGACGTAGGTTTCGTTAGAAGCGTCGCGCCCCGGCATGCTGACGTAGGCGACAAATCTTTCTCCACCCTCGAAGGTTTTGAAACTCTCCGAAATCTTGATGTAATGGGTGCCGGCGACAGTGGCGGTAAAGCTGAGGTACGGGTCTGTCTGACCGAGGAAGCCGCCGGCCGTGTTGACCGACCCGCGAGGGTCGGTGTCTGGGTTGGTGTTGTTCTGCGCCACCGAGATGCCGGCGGGCGAAAGGATGCGCAGCGCGACATCGGTGTCGATCGGCTGGTGGTCGTCGCCATAATCGACATCGACGGTGATCGTATCCCCGGCCTCGAGCGCGATCTTGTAATAGAGTTTCTTCAAACTCGGACCCGGAATATTGTTTGGCCTCAGCTCCGCATGCGGAACCGTCGTCGAGTTTTCGATGTCGGGGTTTTCCAACGTCGACCATAAAATGTCGTAGTTGAGGGACCGAGCCGAGAAAGTGTTTGTGCCGAACTTGACCAACCTGTTGGTCTGGTCCCCGTAGACGACATCGTCGCCGGAGCCGGCGAAAATGGTCGTCATTGACAACGAATTGTAATCGAAAAGAATATCGTTGCCGGCAGATCCGAACTGGGTTGGGCTGGCGCTTTCAAAATACGGCATCGGTATACTCCGCGTCCTTGATAAATAGCAGACGTGCCCCGCCTTGTGCTGACGTGCCGGGCGGGCAACTGGGCTTCATCCATAACACATTGGGCTGGCGATGCCAGCCTCGGTGCTGATCGCGCTGGTCGGCTCCTGGTGGGTGGTGGAGCGGGTGTTCCTCTGACCCGTCCTTGGACCAGACCAGACCTGACCTGACGGGGTCAAAGGCCACATGGCCAAAGCCCCGGCCGCCGAATGTGATCGGCGGCCGGGGAGGGGGGTCAGAACAACTTCACATCCGCATCCAGATCAATCTGGTTGCTGGTCAGGTCCTGCAACAGGACCTCATGCCCCAGCACCGTAAGCAGTGCGCCGTTGCCCACGTTCCGGATATCGACGGCCACATCGCCATCGGACAGGTCGATGTCCATGCGGATCACGTCATCGACGGACGAGAACCCCTGGATGGTATCGCGCTCGCCGGCGGTCAGATCCTCGAATATGAACGTATCCTCGCCGACACCGCCGTTGAGCGTGTCATTCCCGTCGCCGCCGTAAAGGGAATCGTTTCCGCTCTGACCGTAAAGCCTGTCCGCCTCGTCGCCGCCATAGAGCTTGTCGTCGTCCTTGCCGCCATAGAGCCTGTCGTCGTCATCGCCGCCGGCGAGGCGGTCATTGCCGTCACCGCCAAACAGGCTGTCGCGGCCCTGTTCGCCAATGATGCTGTCGACGCCATCGTCGCCGTAGATCTTGTCGCCTTCGGTCCAGCCCCGGATCTCGTCGTCGCCGTCGCCGCCGTAGATCGTGTCGAAGCCGTTGCTGCCCGAGATGCTGTCCACGCCATCGCCGCCGTAGATCACGTCGTTGCCGCCAAGAGCCAGGATGCTGTCGTTGTCGTCGCCGCCATAGATCGTGTCGTTGCCCGACCCGCCGCGGATCGAATCCTCGCCGAAATCGCCCAGCATCGTGTTGTTGCCGTTCTTGACCAGCAGGTCGTCGTCGCCCTTCCAGCCGCGCAGGTAGTCGTCGCCGGTGTAGCCGGTCACCCGGTCATCGCCCAGATTGCCATAGACGGTGTCGTTGCCGTTGCCGCCCTCGACCGTGTCATTTCCGACATTGCCGAAAAGCAGGTCGTCGTCATTGCCGCCATAGATGATGTCGGTCTGCGACCCGGCGAAGACATAATCGTTGCCGTCGTCGCCCAGAAAGGTGTTGGTGCCGTTCTTGGCGATCATCTCGTCGTCGCCCTTCCAGCCGCGCAGATAGTCGTCGCCGGTGTAGCCGGTCACCCGGTCGTCCCCGTTGCCGCCGGTCACGTTGTCGTTGCCCGAGCCGCCCTCGACCGTGTCGTTGCCGGAATAGCCGTTGATGGAATCGTCGCCCGCGTTGCCGAACAGCGTATCGCTCTGGTTATGGCCATAGAGGGTGTCGTTGCCGTTGTCGCCCGCGGCATAATCGTTCCCGGTGCCGGTCAGGATCACATCGTCGCCGGTCCAGCCGCGCAGGGAATCGTCGCCCGACCCGCCCAGCACGCTGTCGTTGCCCGACCCGCCCGAGGCGCTGTCGTTGCCCGATCCGCCGTCGATGTAATCGACCTCGGACCCGCCATAGATCGTGTCATTGAAGGCCTGGCCATAGAGCGTGTCATCTCCGTCGCCGCCGTAGATCACATCGTTGTTGACGTAGGTTTCGTTAGAAGCGTCGCGCCCCGGCATGCTGACGTAGGCGACAAATCTTTCTCCACCCTCGAAGGTTTTGAAACTCTCCGAAATCTTGATGTAATGGGTGCCGGCGACAGTGGCGGTAAAGCTGAGGTACGGGTCTGTCTGACCGAGGAAGCCGCCGGCCGTGTTGACCGACCCGCGAGGGTCGGTGTCTGGGTTGGTGTTGTTCTGCGCCACCGAGATGCCGGCGGGCGAAAGGATGCGCAGCGCGACATCGGTGTCGATCGGCTGGTGGTCGTCGCCATAATCGACATCGACGGTGATCGTATCCCCGGCCTCGAGCGGGATCTGGTAATAGAGTTTCTGCGAACCCGGAATATTGTTTGGCCTCAGCTCCGCATGCGGAACCGTCGTCGAGTTTTCGATGTCGGGGTTTTCCAACGTCGACCATAAAATGTCGCCGTTGAGGGACCGAGCCAAGAAAGTGCTTGTGCCGAACTTGACCAACCTGTTGGTCTGGTCCCCGTAGACGACATCGTCGCCGGAGCCGGCGAAAATGGTCGTCATTGACAACGAATTGTAATCCCAAAGAATATCGTTGCCGGCAGATCCGAACTGGGTTGGGCTGTCGCTTTCAAAATACGGCATCGGTATACTCCGCGTCCTTGATAAATAGCAGACGTGCCCCGCCTTGTGCTGACGTGCCGGGCGGGCAACTGGGCTTCATCCATAACACATTGGGCTGGCGATGTCTGCCCTGTGCATGGGTCCGCCGTGGGGGTCGACAGGCTGCCAAAGGGGGCGTTGCGGCAAAAAAACCGACTTCGGGTCCAGTTCCGCCGGTTCGGTTGGATCAAAATACGACGTTACTCTACGTAAAAAGATTGTGTTTTTGCCGGAAAAGGTTAATGATCATCGGACTCGAATTTCGGTGCGGGAACAGGCTGATGTTCCGCCCCGGTTTCTTCCATCCTGCCGCCGTATTTCAAGGAACCTTCCAGATGCCCTATTACTATAAGAACGCAAGCTCGACTTTTGCGGGCTCTTCCGGCAACGACATCATCTGGGACATCCGGTACCCCGGGATCGAGGACAAGACCGACAACGAGAACGATGATCTGGTCGGCACGAGGACCGGATTCTCGACGATGTACGGCCGTGACGGCGACGACGTGATCTACGGCGACTCGACGCCGGCGCTCGACGCAAGCGCGGACAAATTTTCCAACACGTCCAACATTCCGACGAGAACCGTCTGGACCCTGCACGAGAACCCCGACATCGAGAACTCGACGACGATCCCCCATACAACGGTGCGGGTCGAGAGCGTCAGCGGCCAGTACAACGATCACTATTTCCGGTTCGACGTAGACGCCGGCCAGACCCTGACCGTGGATGTCGACTACGCCGACAACTTCATGCGTGACGGCAACAACTCGGCGTTCGATTCCAAGATCTGGCTGTACAACGGTCAAAGCGAAAACGACCTGATCCGGGCCCAAACGATCGCCGACCCGATCGATCCGCGCGGCTCGGTCCTTGTTGATGGCGAGAACAAGGATTCCTTTTTCTCACATACCTTCGGGTCGGATGGCTCCTACTACGTGCGGATCTCCGAGAATGACCTCAGCCGCTTTGACGGCGGTGAATCCTACCTGATGCATTTCTCGTTGACCGGTCAGGCCGTGAACGGCAGGGGCGGAAGCAACAACGACGGGATCAGGACGAACAACGACCTGATCTATGGCGGTGACGGCAACGACACGATGTATGGCCACGGCGGCAATGACACGCTCTTTGGCGGCAGCGACAACGATTACATCGAAGGCGGTTCCGGCAACGACACGCTCTTTGGCGGCAGCGACAACGATTACATCGAAGGCGGTTCCGGCAACGACAGCGCCTCGGGCGGCACCGGCAACGACACGCTGAAGGGCGGGTCGGGCGACGACGACATGATCGGCTGGAAGGGCAACGATTACATCTACATGTCCGGCGGCAACAACACCGCCAAGGGCAATGACGGCAACGACTCGCTGTTGGCCAGCTCCGGCAACGACATCCTGCAGGGCAATTCCGGAAACGACAGCATCAACGGCAGCACCGGCAACGACACCGTGGAGGGCGGCGCGGGCAACGACAGCGTCACCGGGTCGGGCGGCGACGACCGGGTGACCGGCTACACCGGCGACGACTGGCTGCGCGGCTGGAAGGGTGACGACGACCTGCTGGTCAAGAACGGCGACAACACGATGCTGGGCGACGAGGGCAACGATTCCATCCTCGGCGGCTCGGGCGAGGACACGGTCCAGGGCAACGCGCACAACGACACCATCAAGGGCCTTGGCGGCGACGACTGGCTGGAGGGCGGGTCGGGCAACGACAGTATTTCCGGCGCGACCGGCAACGACACGATCGGCGGCTGGACCGGGGACGATATCCTCTATGGCTGGAAGGGCGACGACCTGATCCGTGCCAAGAACGGCCACAACTCCATGTATGGCGAGGATGGCAAAGACCTCATGTACGGAGGATCCCAGGTCGACGAGATGTGGGGCGGCAACTGGGACGACGACATGTTCGGCAACAACGGCGACGATGTCATGTACGGCGGCAATGGCAACGACACCATGTCCGGCGGCAACGACAACGATTACGTCGACGGCTACACCGGCGATGACGACATCCGCGGCTGGAAGGGGAACGACGAGCTTTACGGCGGCAACGGCAACGATGGGCTGCGTGGCGACGACGGCAACGATTCCATGTACGGCGGCAATGGCATTGACAGGCTGACCGGGGGCTTCGGGAACGACACCTATACCGGCGGCGGGGATGCCGACACCTTCGTGCTCAACTTCCGCAGGGGCGATTACGACACGGTCACCGATTTCAACGTCTCCGGACCGCGGGGGACCCACGATGAACTCAGGGTCACCGGCATCTCCAACGTCACGAATATCGCGATCAGGGATACGTCGGATGGCGTCGAACTCAGCAAGGACGGATATACCTTGCTTCTTGAGGATCTGACCGTGCGGGAGATCAACGACGCGAACATCTTCTAGCCTGCCGACACGGCGGCGGCCTTCGGGCCGCCACTTGTACATCACGGGCTGCCGGGGCCGTTCCCTGTCCGCCCGTGATGTGCGACCCGGCTGACCGGCACGGTGCTGCGAGCTGCGATCGAGCGCCCGCTCGGCGGTGCGGAAAGACCATCTTGAACGGCAGGATTGGGGAAATCCTGGCGGGTGATATTTGGGGACCGGCTACGAAGCCAGCGGTGCTCTCTCTGGTCGCGTCGAGGCGCTTGAGGGGAACGAAATGCCCATCCAGGTCGTGAAAACAAGGTCGGCATCAGGAACGTCGCAGGACGATTTCTTTCTGGTCAACGGACCCGGCGATTTTACGATCTATGGCGGTGGCGGCAATGACAGGGTCTGGAACGCGCCCACGCTCTGGAAAGTGACGCCGGGGGCATCGCCCGGAACCTCGGTCGACATTGACAACGTCAATGCCTGGTTGCTGCAGGACTCCGACAACATCCTGAAGGCGACGTCGGTGCCGCACCTGAGCTTCCTCTTTCAGCCCGCCCAGGCCGGGTTCATGTACTACAAGATCCACATCAAGGCCGGCGAGACGATCACCCTCGATACCGACTCGCTGAGCGACAACAAGGCCGGGCTCGACACCGAGCTCATGATCTATGACCCGTCCTTCGCAACCAGGGTTGCCTACAACGACGATGGGACGTCCGGCGATCCAAGCGAGCCGGACTGGCCCGGGACCGGCGTCACGGATTCCTTCCTCAGCTATACGGCGCCCGCGACCGGCACCTACTATGTGGTCATCGGCAACAATGGATGGTTCGACGGCGACGAAGAATTCCTTCTTCACATCTCGCACACCGATCGGCCGATCCGGGGCGTCACCTGGTCCAACAACATCGTCGCCTATGGCGGCGATGGAAACGATCACATGTCCGGAACCCCCGGCCCCGACACCATGTATGGCGGGTCGGACCACGATCGGATGACGTTGGGCAAGGGCAACGACAGCGCATCCGGAGGGGATGGCAACGACACGATCTGGACCGGTAGCGGCAACGACACGGCCCGTGGCTGGAAGGGCAACGACAAGATTTTCTGGGCTGGGGTGACGACAACGGCAAAGGGGATGAGGGCAACGATCAGATCGTCGGCTGGAAGGGCAACGACAAGATCTATGGCGGACCGGGCCACGACTCGCTGCTTGGCGGAGACGGCAACGACACGGTCGAGGGCGGATCAGGCAACGACAGTGCCTCTGGCGGTGCGGGCAACGACCGAGTCACCGGCTATACCGGCAACGACAATCTGCGCGGCTGGACGGGCGACGACCGGATCCTTGTCAAGAACGGCACCAACACGCTGAGGGGCGATGACGGCAACGATCACCTGCTTGGCGGGTCCGGCAAAGACAACGCCTATGGCGGCAACCACAACGACACGGTCTTTGGCCTCGGCGGCAATGACGACCTGAACGGCGGCAACGGCGACGATTCCGTCTATGGCGGCGGCGGAGACGACCGGATCGGGGGTTATACGGGCGACGACGAACTGCGCGGCTGGACCGGGAACGACTACATCCTCGCCAAGAACGGCAACAACACGATGATCGGCGACGACGGGAATGACCGGTTCCTGGGCGGGTCGGGCAACGACACGATCTTTGGCGGCAACGGCGATGACACGGGCCTCGGCCTCGCGGGGGTCGACACGATCTACGGCGGCGCGGGCAACGACTCGTTTTCGGGCAGCACCGGCGACGATTTTCTCTTTGGCGGCGCGGGCAACGACAAGCTGCGGGGCTGGACGGGCAGGGACAAGATCGAGGGCGAAGAGGGCGACGACTCGATCAGCGGAGACGACGGCGCCGACACCCTTTTTGGCGGATCAGGCAACGACACGATCTACGGCGGCAATCATGCCGACACGCTCTATGGCGGATCCGGAAATGACAGGCTTTACGGCGGGGATGGCAACAACACCTATTACGGCGGCGGCGGCGTAGCAGACAGGCTCTACCTGGGGGGGCCTGGTACGCGCGAAGAGGTGATCATAGAACGGGAAACGGTCGACAGGGAAACTGTCCATCTTTACGGGGTCGATCTTCGCGCTGACGAGATCTACTTCACTGGAAACTATGAAATCAGATTGGGTGGCAAACGCACGAGCCGCGCCGAAGAACAGCGCGACCCCGACGAGAGTGACGATGACGTGCGCAAAGAGATTCTTGAAGATATCGTCACGGTGTGGATGGATGTCGACGAAAGCCGCGAGATGGCGGACATCTACATCGGATTCAAAGACTCCGCCAGGAACCAGATCATCCTTCATGACGTGGAGTGGGACGAACCCTATCGCCTTCGCGACTACGGGGATATTGATGATTTCTTTCACTGGGTCAGGGACTCTGACGTGACGGACTATCTCTGAGGCCGTGTCTTGTGTGCCGTCGCCGGGGCAACCTGCACCCGAGACCCCACTGGCTGACTCTGCTTGCAATCCCCGGCCTGCTGGCGTAATGCCCGCGCACTTAATCCCGCAGGCGGGGGCGGGCGTGTGGGGGAGACATCCCCACGGGTCCACCGGTTGGCCAACAGGCTGATCCTCCGCCGAGGCATGAAACCGGAAAAGGATAGCGACATGGCTCTTCCAGAGTTCACCATGCGTCAGCTGCTTGAAGCTGGCGTTCACTTCGGTCACCAGACCCAGCGCTGGAACCCGAAGATGGCCCCCTACATCTACGGCGCCCGCAACGGCATCCACATCATGGACCTGACGCAGACGGTCCCGCTGCTGGACCAGGCGCTGCAGGCGATCCGCGACACCGTCGCCCGTGGCGGCCGCGTGCTGTTCGTCGGCACCAAGCGCCAGGCGCAGAAGCCCGTCGCCGACGCGGCAGAGCGCTGCGCCCAGTATTACATGAACCACCGCTGGCTGGGGGGCACGCTGACCAACTGGCAGACCGTGTCGCAGTCGATCAGCCGCCTGCGCGCCATCGACGAGGCCGCCGATCACGGCTTTGAAGGCCTGACCAAGAAAGAGCGTCTTGGCATGGAGCGCGAGCAGACCAAGCTGACCGCGTCCCTCGGCGGCATCCGCGAAATGGGCGGCGTGCCGGACCTGCTGTTCGTCATCGACGTAAACAAGGAAGACCTCGCCATCGCCGAAGCCCGCAAGCTGGGCATCCCGGTCGTGGCCGTGGTCGACACCAACTGCTCGCCCGCCGGCGTCGATTACGTCATCCCCGGCAACGACGACGCGGCCCGCGCCATCTCGCTCTATTGCGATCTGGCCAGCCGTGCCGCCCTCGAGGGAATGAGCGCACAGATGGGCGCCGCCGGCGTCGATCTCGGCGCGATGGAAGCCCTGGCCGAAGAGCAGCTGGCCGAGGAAAAGGTCGAAGCGGCCGCCGAGCAGAAAGCCGCGGCCGACGCGTCGGAAAGCGCCTGACGCCCGGCCTGACGGCTGTCACGAGACTTTCACCGGGTGGGGCTGGCCCCGCCCGGTATCCCATTCCAAGGAGAAGAACGATGGCGATTACCGCTGCGATGGTAAAAGAGCTCCGCGAAAGCACCGGCGCGGGCATGATGGACGCCAAGAAGGCGCTGACCGAGAATGACGGTGACATGGATGCCGCCGTTGACTGGCTGCGCACCAAGGGCCTCGCGAAGGCCGCCAAGAAATCCGGCCGGACCGCGGCCGAGGGCCTCGTCGCCGTTGCCGTCGAGGGCGGCAAGGGCGTGGCCGTCGAGGTCAACTCCGAGACCGATTTCGTCGCCAAGAACGCCGATTTCCAGGCGATGGTCGGCTCCATCGCCAGCGCGGCCCTGAAGGTCGACGATCTGGACGCGCTGCTGGCGGCAGAGGTCGGCGGCAAGCCGGTCAAGGACGTCGTGACAGAAAAAGTCGCCACCATCGGCGAGAACATGTCCGTGCGCCGCATGGCCACGCTGTCGGGCGACACGGTCGTGACCTACGTTCACAACGCCGCCGCGGACGGCATGGGCAAGATCGGCGTGCTCGTCGCGCTGTCGGGGGATGACGCAGCCTTCGGCCGCCAGGTCGCCATGCACATCGCCGCCGTGAACCCGGCGTCGCTTTCCGAGGACGATCTCGACCCGGCGCTCGTCGAGAAGGAGCGGCAGGTCCAGATGGACATCGCCCGCGAAAGCGGCAAGCCCGACGCCGTGATCGAGAAGATGATCGTCGGCCGGATGAAGAAATACATGGCCGAAGTGACTCTGCTGAACCAGGCCTTCGTGGTGAACCCCGACCTGACCGTCGGCAAGGCCGCCGAAGAGGCCGGCGTGACCATCACCGGCTTCGCCCGGCTCGAGGTCGGCGAAGGCATCGCCGTCGAGAAGGAAGACTTCGCGGCCGAGGTCGCCAAGGTCGGCCAAGCCTGATCGGCCTTCGGATTGCCACACAGGAGAAGGGGCCCCGTCGGGGCGCCTTTTTTCTTGCCAGTCCAAGGCCCTACATCGTGTGGCGCGGATCCATCATGCCTTCCTTGATCCCGTTGCGGATCAACAGCCAGTTGACCGGGTAGGCGGCCAGAAGGCCCAGGGTCAGGGACACGACGATCGAACTCCAGAACCGCACGTCGCCCATGGTGGCATCGCCGGCAAGCAGCAGGTCGGCGCCGATCGCCACCACCTCCATCACGAAGATCGACGGCGTCTCGGCGATGAACGTCTCGCGCAGCGCGGTGCGGTACGGCACGCCATCCTACATCAGCGGCCCCAGCGTCAGGCCGAACCCGGTCATGTAGGCCAGCGTGAAGGTCAGCAGCGCCGTGCCGGTGTTGCCCATCGCGAAGATCCCCACGGCGATGGTGACGCCGACGATCTCGCCCAGCCCGCAGCCGGAATAGCAATGTGCCACCGAGCGGAAGGATCGTCGCCAGATGGAATCGTCCGGGATCTCCTTGCGGCCGGTACGCCAGTAGATCAACAGGCCGATCGGGCCGGAATAGGCGACGGTCAGCAGCCAGACCACCTTCATCAGAGATATCAGGTGCGCGTTGTTTCGGTGCAGATCCCAGGCGACAAGAGCGAGGCTGGGCAAGGCCAGGGCGACCCAAATCCCGAGGAACCAGGGGTTGTCCATCCAATCAGTCATGCTGACAGACCTAGTCAGCGGAGTGCGATCTGCAAGCCCAGCCGCCCGAGAAGCCCCCCCCCCCCCCCCCCCCCCCCCCCCCCCCCCCCCCCCCCCCCCCCCCCGCCCCCCGCCCCCCCCCCCCCCCCCCGGCCGGGGCGGGGGGGCGGCGGGGGGGGCGGGGGGGGGGCGGGGCGCGCGGGGGGGGGTCGGGGCCGGGGAGGGGGGGGCAGGCGGGCGGCGGAGCGCGCCAACCCGCCGGAGCGGCCGGAGGCGGGTGGGTGTGCGAGCAGACCACAACGAAAGAA
>NZ_FWFZ01000034.1 GCF_900172355.1 Roseisalinus antarcticus
GGGCCTTGGCGGCCTTGTCGCGTTTGAGCCGCGCATCGATCTCGTGCTGCAGGATGGCCAGCAGTTCGACCGGCAAGGCCGCGATCTCGGCCGCGCTGAGCGCCTGGAGATCATCCGGCGTGGGGGTGTTTTCTGAAAACGGCATATTTGTGCCTCCTTGGTTTGCGTGTTGGGTCCGGAAGGGAGGGTCACGCCGCCTGCGCGTCGAGCAGCAGCGCGGACAGCGATGCGGTGGCGGCCTTCGGCCTGGGGCGGGCGACGGCGATGTAGGCGAACCGATCTGTGTCGATGCGCTCCTGCACCAGGTGCACGAGGCCCTGTTCGGCGGCCCAGAAGGCGCGGCTTCCCAGCTTGGCCAGTTCGACGCGCTGCGCATCCGGCAGGTGCGAGATCGCCGGAAAGGTATCGAGCACCAGAAAGCCGCGATGGTATTCCAGCCGGTCGCCGGGAACGGCCTGCGCCACCCATGCGCAGAACTCGATCTCGGACAGCGGTCGACTGGCGCGAACCGTAATAAAGGGTGTGGTTCCCATGAACATGATCTCCTCCTTTTCCCTCTACTCAGGCCGCTGCTGCATCGTCCCAGCGGGGACCGAGGCCGCTTCGGTGTCTTGGTTTGAGGCGTTGTGCTGCTCGTCCGGCTGACCCGTGTCAGCGTCGGCGTAGACCGCCACGAGAGGCGTCCCGTCCTGATGGGAACCGGCATTTTCGATGCGGTAGGCACGCTGGTTCTTCAGGATTTCCGGCAACTCCCAGCGGCGGTAGAGGCCGGGGATGCGCTTGAGGTCTGCGGACAAGAGGTCGGCTTTGCTGATCATGCTGGTCGACTTTCGGTTTGAGTGGGGCGCGCGGTGGCGTCTGAATGGGAAAAGCCACCGCGCCGCAGGGATCGGGACATCCGGTCAGCGAAATTCTTGCAGGACGTCGCGCAGACGCCGGGTCGCCCGCTGATAGCGTTTGCGCGTCGCCGCCTCGGACAGCCCCATCTCGGATGCGACCTCAGCCTGGGAGAAACCGTCGATGGCCACACGGATCACCAGATCCGCATCCGTGCCGATGATGCGGACCAGATCGCCGTGGAGCAGTCCGGGGCTGGCAGTGGCCTGTGACACTCCCCCGTCAATCGGGATATCGTCCGTATCGGTCTCGCTGCGCAGGTACTGGTGCCGGTCCTCGCGCTGACGCGTTCTGATCAGGTCGCGCTCGATGTTCCGCAGGATGGTTGCCGCGATCCAGTTGACCCGCCGCAGGTCCAATCCCCGAATGGTTTCCGAGGCCCGTGCGAGGATTTCGGATGCAACCTCATCGCCGGTGCCGATCCTGCGCCAGATCGATCTGCGCCGAACGGCATCCAGCCCCGGCCAGAGCGCCAGCAGCATAAGCGTCAGGGCACAATCGGAGGCCGCGCCGCCGGACTGCGCGGCCGTGACCAGTGCAACCAGCAACCGATTTTTGTCGTCTGGCGCACGGCAACCGACGTGCAGCGTGTCCAGCACTGCGGCCGGATCAGCGAAATGCGCGAGCGGCCCGCTGCTGCGCCGGAGATCATCGAAGGTGTGTTGAAAAACAAGAGTTGAAGAAGAAAACATGAGGTGATCACGGATCTCGTGCCACGCGATAGACATTGGACGCCTGCCTTGCGGCCAGGCGTCCAGCGCCTTTTTGTGGCCAGGTCAGGACGTCGTGCGTCTCTGCGATTTCAGGAAAAGGTGAGATGCGCGCCTTAGCGCGCGGGTGATGTCGCCTGGTTCAGCGTCCCGCAGCCGCGGCAGGTGGCCACGACCGGAAAGCCCACGAAATACTCGTGCCCCCGCGCGAAACGCAGATGCATGCGGCCGTCCCGGCAGACGCCGAGCAGCTTGTTACAGCGCGTGCAGCGCCATTCCGGGCTCAAAGGGGTGGGTTTTGATTTTGCGCCACCGGTCCAGCTGATCTGGGCTGGCTGGCGGGAAGTGTCGGGAGTCGGCATGGAATGCTCCTCTGATGAGTGAGCCTTTCCAATAATCAGCGGTTTGTTAGACCGTCTCGCACGACATGTTAGACCGGCGTTAGACGGGGGCTTCTATCGGCGTATCAACGACCAAGCGCCAGTAGCCACGTTTGGCACCTTTGCTGATGTAATTGTTCAGTATGCTCTCCCATGCTGCCTTCCGGAAAGCTTGCTGGGGGCTTCGTGAACCCAACCCATCCATCAGCTCCTTGACCTGCTTATCGGGGCTGCCAGCCTTGTTCGCGTCCACGAGACGTTCGAAAATCGTGATCTGATCGGCGCCAACGAGAGCCAGTGCATCCTTGCCCGGCACGTGCAGCGTCGCCGATTGTTTGCCAGACCGAAGCACTTGCGGTGTCGCACCGCCGCGCGCGAGTGAGAAGTTGTTGCGGAACGCGAGCTCCAGACCATCACGCGCGAGCACGATCTCCGCTTCCTCCGGCGACAGATTCGACAATAGGGGCACTACTACATTCGGCCCGAGGTGTGACGGCATCTCTGTACTTGCAGCCAGCACGATCCCGACACCGGCCTGGTTTCGCGCCCGCAGGG
This sequence comes from Roseisalinus antarcticus, assembly GCF_900172355.1. Lineage (GTDB taxonomy): Bacteria > Pseudomonadota > Alphaproteobacteria > Rhodobacterales > Rhodobacteraceae > Oceanicola > Oceanicola antarcticus_A. The sequence goes on from NZ_FWFZ01000034.1 coordinate 2,543, forward strand.
CCAGATCCAACCTTTCCAGAGTCTTCAGGTCGTAGAGACGCCGCCCGAAATACACGGGCACCTCGGCCCCACCGATCTGCATTGCGCCAAGAAGAGTCAGATCAGGATCGAGGATTTGCGATGCACGCTTGGTCAACAACGGCTTGATCAGCAATACGACCGTCTCGTGCAGCCATTGCCGGTTAATCTCATACATTTCCAGATCGGACGCTGGCCGCTCGCCTCCGTCCTCCCCGAACGCGCCCTCGGTCCGGACCATCCCTTCTCTTGCAGATGGCTTGATCACAGCTTCGCCGCCCACATCATCGTCATCGATCAGCACGACATCCTGTCGGCCGCGACGCTCCAGCAGGCCGCCTTGGATAAGGCGATCAGGGTCCAGACCCAGTTCGCGCAGGTATGCCCCGCTGACCTCGTCCTCGGTTCGGTCGTGGAGATCGATCAGCTGCGGGAACATCGCCCGCAGATCATTCGGGTCGATCTGCTGAAAGGCGCTCAGAATTCCCCACGCATCGAGCAGTGCAAACCCGAGGTTGCGTTCTTCAGGATCCTTGTTGCTTTGGAGATTGCAGCTCTTTGTGCCAGAGATCGTGATGTTGAGTGTGCGCTCTTTTTCATCGCCGACCCGGTTGTAGGAGATTGCGATCCCAATTCGGCTGAAACCGTCCGCGCGGCGGAAGATATTGTTGGGCCTCAAATAGCGATCGGCCACATCCACTATGTCGTCGTCGACCGCGACCTTGAGCAGCAGCTTTCGGCTCCATGTGCCAAGCCGGACTTCCGCCTCGAGCACGCGGGCGAATTTAATCTCGTAGCCATCGATTCTGGGGACATCCAGCCGCAGCGATGAGCGGAATCGCGAGAGATTGTAGCGCTTCCAGGTCAACGGCTTCTGAGAAACGTCATGGCCAAGTGCGATCTCGGCAAACGATCCGGCAACCTCCTGGCGAACGACGGGGCTATCCGCGCAGACCTCGATCTGGCGCATTGACGGCGTGTAAATGAGTGTCGCCTCATTCGGCGGCCGGAAGTAGATGGTGCCCCGCCGCCCGTCGTCCCGGTGGTCATATACGCTCGAAAGCGGCCCGCCGTGCCGCACGATCAGCATGATCGATGCAGGGTGCGCAGTCGTAGCAGGCAGATCGAGCGCCTTGACCGTGCAGTTGGTCTTGAGTTCAAGGACCTTCGTGATTTTGGCCGCCAATGCCATTTCGTCGATGGATCCCGAATCGAGCGCGACAGCCTTTTCAAGTTCCACTTCGAAAGCATCGTAAAGCTTGCCGTAATCCCTGAATTGCCGGGCGAAATGAAAACTCTCGGCATCCTCGAAAGTTTGGCGTGCGTTCAGAAACGCCCAGATGCTTCTGCAGAGTGGATCAGGTTGTGAATTGATTTCCCGAACTTGCTCTTCGCTGAACTGCTTATCGACAATCGTAGTAAGGGATGTAATGCCCTTGCTGTCTGCAAGAGCACGGATCCTGCGACAGCGCTGCTCGGCGGGCCGCAATTCGTCAGGATCGAATTCTGACAGGATTTCAATGATCTCTTGCCGAAATGCATTGATGCTTTCGTCGTCAAGTGGATTTGGAACTTCCTCGGGCAGATTGAACTCAGGCTCGTTTTCACCTTCCCGAACGGCAAGCACGGCGCGCGCAAGGTCAATTCGTGCGTCCTCGATAAGACCGTGAGTATGGGGACCGACCGGAATTGCTTTGCGCGCCATGAAATCACCTCAACGAATGTTTGCTCTCTATCTGATTCAACCTCCGATAATCGTTGACGGAACTTTCCTCCGCAAGGGGCGATGTTCTCTACTTGTTCGTTTTCATTGACTGCCTTAGAGCGCGGCATGTCCCACATGAAGCTCGCAGGTGGCTTTTGATTGGTAACGACAACACCAATCACGGTTGCCCGAGACATGAAACGACCCAATCCACTCCCACCCAATCAGATGACCCCAGCAGAACGCCGTGCCGACCTGTGTGGGCTGCTGGCTCTCGGGTTGGTTCGCCTACGGATGCGGGACCGGGCGGAAGTATCAGGCGATGCTGAAGAAAGTTGCCTACACTATCCGGACGACCAATGGCGTCATGCAACTCCAACTCACCGGAGAAACGCATGACCAAACAAGATCCTATTCCCGCCCGCCTGGCAGCGCTGAAGACAACGTCAACGCCAGAGCTGAAGCAGCAATGGCGCGATCTCTTCGACATCGAGCCGCCCCCGTTCAATCGTCGCTATCTCGAAAGCCGACTGGCCTACCGGATCCAGGAACTCGCCTATGGCGGGCTGAAACCGGAAACGGTGAAACGGCTGGAAGCCCTCGGCGAACAGCTCGACGGTGGCGACCGCAAGAAGAGCCGCATCCGCGCTGACCTGAAACCTATCATCGGCACACGGTTGATCCGCGATTGGCAGGGTATCGAACAGATCGTCACCGTCACCACCGACGGGTTTGAGTGGCAGGGAAAGCCTTACAAATCGCTGTCGGCCATCGCCCGCGCCATCACAGGCACGCGCTGGAACGGCTGGGTGTTCTTCGGGCTGAAAAATCACCGGAGGGGCGCATGACCAAACCCATCGTCAGGAAACTGCGCTGCGCCGTCTATACTCGGAAATCTTCCGAGGAAGGGCTCGAGCAGGAATTCAACAGCCTCCACGCTCAGCGCGAGGCGTGCGAGGCGTACATCGTCAGTCAGCGCTCAGAGGGCTGGGTGCTGGTCCGTGACCAATATGATGACGGGGGAATTTCCGGCGGAACGCTGGACCGCCCCGGCCTGAAACGGCTGCTCGCGGACGTCGAGGATGGCTTGGTCGACGTGGTCGTCGTGTACAAGATCGACCGGCTGTCGCGCTCACTGATGGATTTCTCCAAACTGGTCGAGGTGTTTGACCGGAACGGGGTGACCTTCGTGTCCGTCACGCAGTCCTTCAACACCACGACTTCCATGGGACGGTTGACGCTGAACATCCTGCTCAGCTTTGCCCAGTTCGAGCGGGAGGTGACAGCGGAACGTATCCGCGACAAGGTGCGCGCCAGCCGGATGAAGGGCATGTGGATGGGCGGCGTGCCCCCGCTGGGTTATGAAGTGAAGAACCGGAAGCTCATCGTGAAGGAAGCCGATGCCGCCAATGTGCGTTGGATCTTCGCCCGGTTCGTTGAGATCGGCTCTGGCACGGAACTGGCCCGGGAATTGACCGCTCGGGGCGTCCAGACCAGCCGAGGCAACCGTATCGACAAGAAATACCTGTATCGCCTTTTGAACAACCGCGCCTACATCGGCGAGGCGGTCCACAAGGGCGACAGCTATCCCGGCGAGCATGACGCCATCATCGACCGCGCGGTTTGGGACAAGGTCCACGCCATCCTGACCGAAAGCCCGCGCAAGCGTGCCGCACGCACCCGCGCCGACACGCCTGCGCTGCTGAAAGGGCTGCTCTACGGCCCCGACGGGGCGGCCTTTTCGCCAACGCACACCCGCAAGGGTGGCAAGCTCTACCGATACTATGTCAGCCAGTCGGTGCTGAAACATGGTGCCGGGGCATGCCCGGTCGGCCGCGTACCAGCGGGGGAGATTGAGGCCGCTGTCATCGACCAGCTTCGCGTCGTCTTCCGCCAGCCTGAGATCATTGCGGGCACATGGAAAGCGGCCCGCTCGCAGGAGGGCGAGATCACCGAGGCCGACGCCCGTGACGCACTGACCCGCCTCGACCCGGTTTGGGATGAACTCTTCCCAGCGGAGCAGGCGCGCATCGTGGCGCTGCTGGTCGAGCGGATCGACATGGGCACCGATGGCCTCAATGTTCGCCTCCGGATGGACGGCCTGACCGGGTTGGCGCAAGAAATGATGGCTGATCTAGGAACGGCGGCATGACCCGCGCGAAGCCAGTGCCGGAAACCGTGACAGTGCACATCCCGTTCCGCCTCGTGAAGCGCGGCGGGCGGAAGGAAATGCAGCTGCCGGACGGAGCATCGCAGCCGCGCAGGTCCGACAACACGATGGTCAAGGCGTTGGCACGAGCTTTCCGCTGGAAGCGTATGCTGGAATCGGATGAGTTCGATACCATCGCCGAACTGGCCGAGCGCGAGGGGATCGCCTCCTCCTACATGACCCGCGTTCTGAGGCTCACGCTGCTCGCGCCTAACATTGTTGAGGCGATCCTCGACGGACGACACAAGCCGGACTTGACGCTGGCGCGAGTCATGGAGCCGTTTCCTGCAATCTGGACGGGGCAAAAGGACCTGTTCGACTGACGTGAACGGCCCTCAGCCGACGCTCACCCTGCTTGGCTTGCTGACCCACACTGAAAGCTAAGTTTAGCGAAAGTTTGAAAGGAGCTTGAAACCGCTTCCAGTCTTCGACCGCCACTTGATTGACGACATTACTATCTCTGGTTTAATCCCAAATCCAAAGCTGTCGAGAATTTCGAGATGGGTTGCCGTTTCGGTCACCGCTACGGCGCCCTTGGCTTGAGTGCCTAAAGCTGCGCTGATTGATCCAGAAGGCCTTCTCGGAGGGCAAACGCCAAAAGCTCCGCGACGGAATGGACGCCGAGCTTGGCCATCAGCCGAGTCCTGTGATTGTCCACGGTTTTCGCGCTGATCGAAAGGCGTTCTGCGATCGCGGCGTTTGAGCAGCCCTGAGCGATAAGGTGCAGAACTTGGCGCTCGCGGGCAGTCAGCACTTGGATTTCGGCTTCGCCTTCGAGGATGCCCGCCACGTCCCGGGCGATGAAGCGCCCGCCGCGCAGGATTGCCTCCAACCCGCGATGCATCACGTCCGGGTCACAGGATTTCAAGAACAGCCCGTCCACCCCGGCGTCGATCCATTCCGACAGGGTTCGCGCGGAGGTAAAACCCGTGACCACGGCAATCCGGGTGTCGGGCGACCATCGGCGCACCTCGCCATAGACCTCCATCCCGCGCGACCGCGGCATGCCCGCGTCCAGCGTCATAAGGTCGGGCCGGATCTGACGCCCCAGCGCGATCGCCTCGAACCCGTCCGCCGCCTCTCCCGCGATCTCAGCGCCATCGATGCGGGAAATAATATCTTTGAGACCCGACCGAACCAAGGCATGGTCGTCGGCGATTACGATTTTCCAGGGACCCGATGCAGGAACCAAATCCGAACTCCAAGGCGAAACGCACGGCGCGCGTGCTGGTACTGGCGACAATCGCCATCATGGCTGCGATCCTGACGTGGCACAATACGTTGCGGCCGCAAGCCAGCGAGCCGGTGCCCAGCGGTGACTTGGTGGAGCTTGTACCGGGTGAAGCCGTCGGCGACCTTTACCGCCGCATGGTGCGCGTTCCCGATATCAACACGCCCTGCCCGGGCCCCTTGGGCGTTGCGCTGCTGGAGACCGAGATTCTGCCCCCCGACGGTTGGGCCTGCCTCAGGTTGGTCAACCGCTCAGAGGATCCCGGCGTCTGGCGCATCGACATGAACGGCATCAGCACCGGTTACGTTGTTTTCCACATCGTGCGCAAAACGAGCGAACAGCAGGTCCTGACCCATCTGCCGGAGACCGCCATTTCCGATCGTGAGACCGGAACAAGAAGGCTCGCGTCCGCGCCGTTTGCCGTGGCCGGTGGCGAAATGATCGAGATCTGGGCAACCTTTCCCAATCCCGGCAATTTTCAAGTGACGACGCCAACGTTGCGGCCCGAGCTGGATTTCGACGCCGAGATGGTGGCGGACGCACACACTTACGGCGGTCTTATGGGCGCGTCCGGGTTGCTGGCGGCGTTCTTCATTGCGTTCGCGGCTCTGCTGCAAACCAGACCGGCGCGGGTGTATGCCCTGTATTTCGGCTTACTGCTCCTGTTGATCGCCGTGCAGACAGGCTATCTCGCGAGCGTGCTGTCATTGCCGCTGGGACTAGCGACCGGCCCGTGGACACTGCTCATTGGCATCATCATCGCGCTCGTTCATCTTCGGTTCGTCGCGGCGTTCGTTTTCGAAGCCTTGCCGGGCCATTATTTCGCACTGGTGGGCCGGCGGTTGCACCGCATCGCGCTTGTGCTTCTGGGCCTCAGCATCCTGATCATGCTCGCCGTGGCCGGGGTTGCCATTCTGACGCTGCTTGATGTGCTGACGTCGGTCGATCCGAATGTAGCGACACAGATTTTGTCAATTACCGTTCAGCTTTCCTCGTCCGCGGTTAGCGGCGGGTTCGCGCTGCTTGGCGCGCTCCATGCGATCTGGGCGGGGCGCGTGCTGATTGGCGAACGCGCTCCGGGTGCGGGCCTGTTTGCTCTGGGCGCCGTGATGCTTCTGGGCGCGTCCATCATGGTGGCGCTCGGTCCTGTCCTCTCACCCGTCATTGATATTCAGATCGCCTTCTCCGTCATGCTCTTTGCGGATGCGCTGGTGTTTGCCGCCGCCATAGTGTTGCAGACGTTCGGTCTGCGGAGCCAGCGCGACAACGCAATGGAGGCGGAGTTGGCCGCCTCGCAGGAGCAGCTCCGACTGTCCGAGACGCTGCTGGCGGCGCATCAGGACCTCGACCAGGCCCGACGCCTCGCGGAGACCCATCGCACCCGCCTTGCCCATACGAGCCACGACCTGCGACAGCCCCTTATGTCGCTACAGCTGGCCCTAACGGAAGCCGACACAGCGCCGTCGGCCCTGCGCGAGCGCCTTTCAAGTGGTCTCGACTATCTGCGCGAGGTGCTGAGCGAGAGCATGACCGACGGCCGACCGGACACCGCAGTCAGTGGGACCGGCACCGACGGGTCCGCCGAGCCAGTGCCCTTGTCCCTGCTCATGACGAACGCCGTGCGGATGTTCGGCGATGAAGCGCGGGCGAAAGGCCTGACCCTCCGCGCCGTTGACAGCGAACTGTCCGTTCGTGCCGATCCCGTAGCGTTGATCCGGATGCTGTCGAACCTGGTCTCGAATGCAGTGAAATATACCGACAAGGGCGCGGTGCTGATCGGGCCGCGGCGGAAGAATGGTTCGATTGCAATCGAAGTGCGAGATAGCGGGCCGGGAATGAGCGCCGAGGAAGTCGTGGCGATCCGCGAAAGCTACACACGCGGCGCACAGGCCCATGCCGCCGACGGGGAGGGGATCGGGCTGGCCAGCGTAGAGGCGCTGACGCGCGAGAACGGGCTGTCCCTCACAATTCGCAGCGCTCCGGGGCGAGGCACCTGCATGGCGATCGAGGGGCTTGCAGCGGTCGACGAGCAGGAGGAGCAGGACGCGGGCGCAGCGGTCCAAGCGCTCAGCACCTAGCGTTACGCGAGGTATCGGCTCAAAACGACTGCGGCGCGGAAGATCCGCGTCGCAGCGATAGTCTGAAATGTCTGGCGTGCCCGCCTCAGGTCAGCAGCGGTGCAGCCAGATCGTCCGGCTGCCGTCCTGCCAGGAGGCGTCCCCGTTCGAGAAGAACGAATAGATCGCGCCGGTTTCGCCGACATAGCGATGGGTGTTGCGGACGCGGTCGTAGTAAAGCGAATTGCCCGGGCGACCGGCGGGATGTGCCCGGAAGCCCTCGCTCATATCACCGACGAAGACGTTGATGCCGTCGTTCTCGTAAAAGCAATATGTCTGCGCCTGCTGTGCCTGGGCGGGATCGGAGGTCACGGCAAGGCCTGCACCGGCGAGACAAGCGGCGACAGCGATGTTGCGGATCATGTTAAGGGTGGTCATCTTGGTTTCTCCATTGATTGAATGTTGCGATGACACTTTTCTAAAGATCGCTCGCTGAGCAGGGTATAAGGTCAACACCCTAATCGATCGGGCTTTCCTGAGGGAGCCACCCCCGCCGTCGCCGCAATTCGAAGCCCATCCCGGCACCATCGCGCTTTGACGGGCCAGCCTTCGTGCCCTGCGCGTCGGGATGGGTCGTAAGCGGGGCGGGGCCACCATCTGATAGCCAAAGTGCACTCCAGAAAAACGGAGCACCGCATTCCGGTGTCGGATCAGGGTGCGCAATAACGCAACGATCCCACGGCAGTGCCGCGGGACCGGAACACAGGACGTTGGTGCGATATCAGGGCTGCTGCGCGATGATCTCGCCCGTTGTCCGGTTTACGGTGATGTCCAGGGGGCGGCGGACGAAGTCTCCTCCGCTCCCATTACCCGGCTGTTGCACGTCGATCCGTAGGATCACCTCCGAGGGCGACGAAAGATGCAGGTCGAGCGTGTCGAAATATAGGCCGGAGAAGCCGAAGTTCGGACCGAGCCCGACGATTCCGCAGGCCTCATGGCCAGACTCCCCTCCGATCTCCACGAGCCGGACCGTCACCATCACAAGCGCCCATCCGAGGGCCGGCTCCCCGATGTCCAAGCCGATGACCCGCACCCCCACATCGTCGAACGCGCTTTGGAACGCGGGGCCCATGGTATTCTGGGCGCTGGCGATCCGACCCTCGCAGGGCAGGACCACGGCGTCGTTGGCCGCAGCGGCGCACGGCAGCGCCAGAGCGGTTAGGATCGTGGCGAGAAAGCGTTTCATGGCAAATCCGTTTCGGTTGATGTGTTCGGTCCGGTCCCGCGATTTGACGGGGCGGATCCTGATGGGACAGGCGGGCCGCCGAAAGACAGGCGCGACCAGTATGATGTCAGTCGCAGTCCCTTGTTGCGAAACACCGGAGGGTGGCGGCGCTTTGCAAAGGCGTGCTGAGCGGGCGGATCGACCCACCGCAAAGGCCGCCATACCCGATCAGACCGTCTTCGCCCTCCCACAAGATGAACGTGCGCAGTTGGAAGCGCCTGGGTGCGTGACCGCAGTATCCACTCTCGCAGGTCACATCCACGGTCACATCGACAAGGGCAGGCGTGGTTAAGCCGCCGTCGCCGGTCCGAACCCCCAGAAGGCGGTAGGTGACCGCGTAGGTTTGCATGTAGGGACTTGGCGGCGCCTGGTCGGTAACGCGCGCCTCCCCCCAATTGACAATCGACACCGGTATTCCGGAGATGACCACCGGCTCAAACCCCGCCTCGAAGAGATCTCCGATCATCGCGGGTGCACCGTACATGCCGCAAATGGTGGCAAGAGCGGGCATCGGCGATAGAGCGAGTAGAAGGATCACTGCCTGTGCGGCTTTACGTAGCCCCATGGATTGGCTCCTGGTTTCGGCTCCGGGATGACCCGGGAGGGTTGCGATCGACTGCGACACGCGCAGGGCATTTCGAAGCAACGTCGCGGGCGGCATCGAGTTTAGCCCTTCGTACGACGGCACGATGTAAGATTACGGGGCCGGGCTCCGCCAAACGATGAGGCTGCTCCCTCATACTGGCGGCTCATTCACCAACTCGGTCCGTAGGCCTGCGCAACCGGAGTCAACAGCGGGAAATCTAGGACGCGGTACTCTTTGTTTCGGGCTCAATCCCGATTTACTACGCGGCGCGGCATCGCACCCGTAAAGGGCCGGTCTCCATGCCGACCCTCTCGAGGTCAGTGGTCCAGGTCGACAACCACTGGGTGATCGCATCCGGACTTGTCGTGACCTTGGACTCAGCCACGATTGCTCCATCATGGTCTACCACGCAAATTGCCGTCTCATCCTGCGACACGTCGAGCGCTGCAAATATTGCCATCGTAACCTCCGAGTTTGATGCCTCGGCACCGCACCGAAGCAATAATCCCATCCTGAACCAAAAGTCGCAGAAGGGTGGATATGGCGATTACACTAAGTGGTGTAATTCCGACGGTAGCGCGGGCTGAGCGGAGCCACGCGTAGCTCAGGCGAAGCCCGCGCGGGTTGCTGAGCGGCCATGGACGTTCTCCGGTAGGGATTGGGTTGCACATGGGAACCTCCTGTCTGACGGTGGGAAAGACCCCAATCGTCAGCCCAGAAAGGCTAGCCACAAAGAAGAACAACGAAATGCACCCTAACGCTGCGACTGGACGCCAATGCCGCGGAGCGGCTTAGTCCTCCCGCCCCTCGTGTCGAATGCTGCGTCGCAGAAATTCGATAAAGCCGCGTCATGGCCGTTGTTGAGATGTGTTCCGATTTCAGTTCCATTTGACCGAACGAGACTGGCATCGAAGTCAGTTTGGACAATCAAAAAAATTGTTCCAAAACAAAACTTTACAACCTGAACACCAAAAAGACGTAGTCATCAGCTTCAGAGAACATTGGCCAAGAGAGAACAATTAAACGCCATTCCCAGCATTGGCGGTGCTTAGCCCCTCCCGCATAACCCTCGAAAACAACGGAAAAATCCGGCCGCAGCCGGATCAAGAGAACACTTTCGCGAGGGCAAGTGGCGGAGGGAACGGGACTGAAAGACAACCTTCTCTACCCCTAAGGCATTGATATCTCGTGGTCTGAAAGTGGCTCGAATAATCATCGGGTTAATGTGTGACCGACATCGAAACATGCAGGCGACGCCAATCTGCATGTGTGCGCCCCTACCAGCAGTCGCTGAGGAACCAGTTAAACAACTTGCGAATAGCCACTCGCCTTTCCAACGCCCACTCTCTTTGCCATTGAGTTGCGAGCGTCCGCATCCAACAGACGTGAACCCGTACTCTAGACACTCCCGAGCAACGCGAAAAGTGAGAACAAGGAGAGCACCCATGCGCTGGCTGCCAACAACGGGGCGTTGGGCGGAGAAGCGCGGACGACGATCCTACTAAGGACGATAAATAGTGCGCCAAAGGCGGCACCCCCCACTGCCACTAGCCAAGTAGAGTCTGGCCGACCCAGGCAAATTCCAAGCAACAAGAGCGCAGGAAGCATGGCCATATTATCCCGCGTCGGCTCGGCCATGACCTCGTAGGCCGCCAATAGAAGTGCCGTGAGACCTGCGAGTGCCAAATACCCGGCAAAACTCGCTCCAATGAGTTGGGTCGCGGCCGACAATAGGAAGGCAACACCGCCAACAAGACCCAAGGCCCTAAGGACAAGAAGCGGATCTGACCGCATCAGAAAGCCGGCAAGCGTGAGATACCAAAGAGCAGATAAGGCTTTCGGTTCGGCGAGCGCTGAGAAACTGCCGAGAATAAGAATGCTGACCAGGCCCGCCGCCCCGAAACTCGCAAGCAGGACTATGGCGGCAAGGCGAGAGATCACGGCTCACTCCTCGTTAATGCCAACGCCTCAGCCAGGAGCGGACGGAATGAGGCTGCACTACCGATGAGGCTTTCCGTGCACGAAAACGCGCCACATCGGCGTTCCAGCGCTGCAAGGCTAGCAAGGGCAGCACCGGGCAGGCCAAGCCAGTTTTCCAGCACGGCCCGCAGGTAATCGCATTCCGCCGTGCGGCAGCCGAGACGTTCAACCTCCCGCAGCAGGCTTTGTGCGTAGCTTCGCGCACCGCGGATATTGCTTAGCGCCAGCAGCGCATGACCAGCCGCCTCCGTCGAAGCGCCTCGCGCTGAAGCGACAAGGCCTAGTCGTGCGATCTCCAGAAGTGCGGGAATATGATCCGGAAATCGCTCCACGGCCGCGATTTGCGCAATCAGAGCGGTGTTCTCGTCGCCACGCTTGGCGGCCACGCGGCCGAGCAAATAGTGCGCATCCGCGGTGAAGCATGAGACGCCATCATCTAGGGACAGCGCGAACTGGGCTTCGCCCTCTGCTGCCTCGAGGTCACCTTCAGCGAGGGCCAAGCGTGCGAAATGCGTCGCCAGAAGTGCCCGGACACTGGCATCCCTTTCACTGATAGGTTGGTCGATCGCCGCTGCCAGTCGCATGGCTTCGGCTTGACTCCTAGCTGCGAGCACTACGGCGATCTGGCGGATCTGTAGCAGCCCCACCCGACCACTCGCTGTACGATCAGCATCTGGCGAAAGTTCCAAGCAGAACCGGCCAGTGATGTCCTTTGGGTCTTCAGACGGATCCTCCTGCAGCGCCTCCAATGTCGGATCGGGAGGCGGTGCCGGTGGCGGTGTGATTTCTTGCGCAAGGAGCCACGCTACCAACGCCGAGACCAGAAAGAGCCCGCAAAGGATTGCATAGTATCGCACAACGTGGCGCTGCTCCAAGTTCATGTGGCAGGACAACCCGGTCGCCCGAGGAGGGATCCGGGGCGGATGCGGATGGGATTAGGCTCGTTCCGCCAGGCTGCCACTGTACGTGTCCAAGGCTGCCATCGGAAGCACTCCCCCGCCTCCGTAAGCGATTGATAGATTGGTGAAAACCGCGCCAATCCATCTGGATATACGAAGAAATCCATAGGAGCCCCCTCGGGTATGCGAGCCCGAAGCTCGGCAAGGACGGCGTCCGGCGCATCGGCGCTGATCGCCGCCTCTTCCGGGATATCCGACACCTGGAAGGAATAGCTAAGCGAGAATTCATGGTCGCTGCTCGGCGGCCGCAGCCGCATCGCCTCTGACACGGGTCCACCCAAAAAAAGCCCGCCCGGGAGGCTGACTGGTTCGCCTTCAGTAGCCGGCATCAAGGCATCGAACAAACCGGCGATATTAACAACGGCGAACCCCTCCCCCGTCACCACCACGAAGGCGCCTTGGCGCACCAAGGGTTCAATAGTACGCGGTAGGAATGTGCCGGCGGCGTTCGCTGCCACGCTTTGTTGTTGGCCCTCAGCCGCGTCGGACGTCACCCGAGCAAGCAGCACAAATACCGTAAGCAGGATGAAGAGTGCCATCAGGTTGGCGACAATATCGCCGAGTCCTGCGATGTCGTCATCGGCCTGCTCGCCTAGGGATCGGGCGCGCCTAGCCATTGCTTTCTTCCCAAGCTGCAAGGATCGCCTGCGCTTCCTCTGCGTCGGCGGCCGGGATTACGGTGAATTCGAGAGGAAGGAAATCATCGCTACTTGCAGCAGCCTCCGCGCTCAGGGTCGCATTGATCGCTTTCATCGTGTCGAATCCTTCGGGGAGCAGGACAAATCCCACCTTAAGCGGCGTCTGCACCGCTGCGACACGAGCGCTGAAAAAGGCCTTTACGGAGCTGCCGAGAGTGTTTTCGACATCATAGAGCCGGTCGATCTCTTCGCTGATTTCCGTTACCTCACCGGCCATGTGGATTTCTGCCCGGCCCATCTCAGGATCCTCGCTTCCATCGACGAGCACAACAGCGTCGAAGAGATAGGCGCTTTGGCTTTGGATCAACATGATGCGGATAGCAAAGATGATGATGAATATCCCGAGGACACCAAAATTGACGTCAAGAAAACCAAGAGACGCAGGCGTGCCGGCATCAACAGCTGAACGTGCACGCCTCAACCCCGCCATTTCAGCGATGCTCTAGTGTGGCTAGCCCGCATGGAGAGAGCGACGAGGCCGAGAATAAAGCTGCCGGCTAGTAGTAGTACGAGTCCCACCAGCGTCGTCGAAAAAGCGAGTTCGAGCCCGTCGACAACCTCACTCATCCCCGCCGACATTTCCGCCTGCGAAACGCCTTCGCCGGCCAAAATATCCAGCGGCGCGATGGCTTGCATGATGCCCAAAACAGTACCAATGAAGCCAGCCGTTGGGAAAGCAGCGAGAAGAATCCGCAGAAAAGCAAGCCGGGCGTCCTCGTGCTGTCCTAGCACTGTCTCCAGCGCTTCGCCTGACGGGGCAGCTACACGGTTGTCGAGCGCAGCGATCCAGCCATCACTATGCCCAGCAGCACGAAAAAAAATCGGCATCACTGCCCGCCCGGCCCTTAAGCTGGCTTCTTCGCTAAGCGAGAGCGCGTACTGCGCGGAGCACAAGATTAGGAAGGCGACAAATCCCGCCCCTTGCATCAACAATATGCCCACCGCGTCATCCTCAATGTAGGCGCTGATGAATGTCGGGAGCAGCCCTGCGGAGTCGGCGGCGCGAAGGCTGAAAAATCCTAGTAAGCCAAAAGCCACGAGCGCCAGCGTCTGCGGGAGTGGCGACATGAGGAACCCGGCGGGTTCGTCGCCCAAAGCAGCAGGTTTTCCATCGGCCTCGATCATTGGGATGCCCTTCGTTGAACTAGCTCAATGCTCTCGAGGAATTTCTTCACGGCCAATATGCTGTCTTCAAAGATCGCAAGCCCTGAATCCGTCCCAAGAAGGGCAAGCACCTCTGCCTTGTCGTCCTTCAACTGTTGCAGAACAAGCGCGGCCTCAGCCTCCAAACTCTCTAATGCATCGATATCCTGGATCGCCCAGTACAGTCTTTCTTCCCAAGCTTGCACTCTTTCGCAGTCCCGTTCCGAATTTGAAGCTTCGCAGCGGCGCAGCCAAGTATTCCTTCTATTCTCAGCCGTGGCATGCAACTTCGAAAGCCTCTGTCCGAAGTCACCGTCACGAGAGAGCAACTCAAGTGCGTTGGACATCCCGTTTTCGAGTTCTGCATAGACTTCGGCTATGTCTTCTTTCGACGCAGGATCAAGACGTATTTCGTCAAGATTCTGCAGCACAGTCGAGGTTTCGTCGGAGGGAGGCTCATCCGCCGCGCTGATGCGGACTCCCAGCAACGAAACGATTATCACAGCTAGCAGAACTGGTCTCATGAAATTCTCCAAACGGCCCGGCGCCTAAGCTCGGCATCGGGCCATGTTAGTCAGTTTGTTTCTTGACCTTCAAAGTCCGGCCCGCCCACGGCGTTGGCCAAGTCGGTCATGGACCCCGCAATCACACTCATCTGGTCGAGCGATGTTTCGAGGCCTTCCTGCGCGACGTCGAACAGTCGTAACTCAAGATCATCGATGCCATAGGTGCGATTTTCCACGATGATCTCTCGCGCGCTTTGCATCTCATCAACAATGCTGCCGAACCTATCCTGCTGTTCAATTGCCTTGGCCACGCGAGTGTCCCACAAGGCAACTCGGGCACAGTCACGGTTGTTGCTCGTGTTATCACAGCGTTCCTGCCACTCGGTGCGTTTGCCCTCTGCCGTCTCTCGCAGGGTGACGACGCCTGTAGCTAGGTCGGACTCAGACGAGACGAGTAGGAGCATTGCATCTACCTCGGCAATCATCTCGTCATAGAGAGCCTCCATGCCGGCCATGTCCTCTGGAAGAGAGTTAAGCTGTTCAGCTAGGCCCTCGATCGTGCCGGCGAACTCTGAAGCCTGGCTTTGGATCGCGCGTGCTAGCTCGAGTTCGTCCTCTTTGGCAGGGGAAGCATCTTGGGCTTGCGCGAAACTAACCGACAAGGCGAAGGCTGCTGTCAATAGTATGTGTTTGATCATGGTCTGTCCTCCTTTGGGGTATGATTAGTTGGTTTCCTGGCCTTCAGTGATGTCGCGCCGAAGCGTCATCATCTTGTCCATCAGTTTTTCCGTAGCCGTCACAACGACCTCTTGGCTCTCGATGGCAGCCTCGAGTCCATCAAGCCGGATCCTGAAGGCTATGTCGGGTGCGTTGTCCAGCAGACCGGCGAGATCCGCGTCCACCTGCGCTTTCAAATCATCCATGGATGCCCTATTTTCGGTGTAGCGCGCCCGCATGTCTTCCAGTCGTTGCGCATTGGCCTCAGCATCTGGAGAACCTCGCTCCCTTTGGAGGCGCAACTCTTCCTCCAGGGCTTCGATCTCGGTTTCGGTGCGACGCAACGCATTGTCGATCCGGCCTCCGCTCAGAAGATCGGCTTGAAAGATCTTGAGCGTGGTGATCTCTAGGTCGAGCTGGTTGAGCCCCTCTTGGAACGCTTCCTCACCTCTTGCGTTCGGGCCAAGCGCTTCAGCCCGGCGGACAAGCTCCTGCACGCAGAATTCACGGACAGCCACCATCTCCTGCAGTTCGCGGCTTTCCATCTCAGCAAGAACCGAGTCTTCATCAGTGCAATCGACATCGTAGGCTGGCGCCGCAGCGGTTGCTGCGGCCGTAGCGGCGCCAGCCTCTTCTTGGGCTGCCAGCGGTGTGGCAGTAAGAAGCAGAGCGGTCAGCGTCAGTCTGAAGGTCATGATCGGAAATCCTTTCAATTGCAGAGGGATGGCAATTCATTTGACAGCGCGCGGAGGTCGGCCAGCGCCTCGCCAACCTCGGAATACCCGATTGAGAGTCGCAGGCCGTGGAGGTCATAAAGTTCCTTGATGCGGTCTCGTGCGCGGCGGATACGTGCGTCGCGGAGGCGTCCCTGTGCTCCTTCACCAGACCCATTGCGGTCTGCTTCGATGCGCTCCTCCTGCACGGCGATGTCGACATACAAACAGGCCGTCATCGCTTGCCCGGTCTCGAGGGTGAAATCCTGATAGTTGGTCGCAAGGGCTTCCACATCCGTCATGATAGGGTCACGAATAGCAGGATCGCACAGCGTCTCCTGCGTTCCTTCGATCAGTACACTCACCCTATCCTCCAATGTCCTTATCTCATTGGTCTCTGCGAGCGCACGGCCAACATCAATGCACCGCTCGTACACGGTGAAATCCGTTGGACACTCACTGAAATTGCAGGAGAGGTCCTCGGGCATTGGCGCGCGAGCAGTCGTTACCGGCCCTCCATTAAAGCACATAAGTGACGTCATTTCGGGTGCTGGGAAGGTTTGCTTGCAGGTAGTGCACTCTTCCGAATTTGGCGCTTCTACACAGGCGCGGCCCTGCGCAAGCGCACCTGTCGCCATAGCAAGGAGAAGCACAATGGCCGAGATGGAAAGACGATGGCAATTCACAATTTCAGGCTCCCGATTGAAGAATTTGAGCTAGCCGTCCGTACATGTCGTTGCGAGTGGCACGGGTAGAATATACAAACGCAACTGCGCAAGTCAGCGCAATAACTAATGTCGAGAAAGCGAAGGCAGCGGCAAAGGTGCCAAACCCTATGGCAAGCAGGCTGCTGGCCAATGTGCTGCCCACGGCACCTAGAAGAACCGCGAAACCCCATACAAAAGCCGCCAAAATTGTCCCGCTTAGAAACGCCATAAAGAATACAATAGCAATAAACCCTCGGATTGCACCCCATATAACACGTCCTTGCACTCCCATGGCTAGCTGCATTGCAATTGCCCTGCGGTTGCCTTGGATGACGGCGCTGAGCGAGGCGACGATCATCAGCAGATTACCGACGACGACCAAAGCGCAAACAGTTAATATGGCTGACACGATCACAAGATTGACGTCTACCGCAGCGCGGAAGCGTTCAATGGCATCTGGGTCGTAGCGATAGCGCACGCCGCCGCCTTCGCTGCCTGTGCGGTCAAGGTAGTCGGAGACTGCGCCAAGCTCATCAGCCTCGAAGTAGAGCGCGATCTGCCTGTAGTTTTGCCCTTGCAAAGCTGCCGTTCGGCGCTCCATCGCCTCCATTGGTAGGATGATGTCAAAATAGAAATCTCCGTCTCGCGGGAGGCCGTCTGCGACGGCGACAATAGGCACTTTGATTGGTTCACCATCGCCAAGTCCCGGGCGCTCAAGGCACAAATAGCCGATCTCTTCCAAGGCTTCCGGAGAGAGGCCGAAGATGCGCTCAGAGGTGTAAATGCTCACAATCGCGGCGAGCCGCTCGGTCGGAAGGTCGCGCTCGCGGAAGGCGCGGGCGACTGATGTTCCGTCCCATGCGGTCATTGCTTCCAGAACTGGCTCTCCGCGATGCATGATGGATGCCTGTAGCCGCCGCCGCCGCCGCTCTCCGTTCTCATCCGTGGCGCTATTGGAGCAGCTCAGGTCACCAAACGGAGTCCAAGCGGCAACGCCAAGATCTCGGCGTGGCCATGCAACGAACGTAGTGTTGCAGCCCACACCCGGGGTCACGGCGCTCATTTGCGCGTTGATGGTCTCGAAGCTCACGTCGCGGGCGTCTCCAAAGTCCCTGGCTCCGCCGTCTTCTCGCCAAGGGCCCTCGGCGAGGGCCTGAAGTTCGCCAGGCGTGAGGTTGAGCTCGGCCGACGTACCGGAGATTATCGTGTGGCAATTGACGGGGCTTTCAAGCACCGTACGCGTCTGGTGATCCTGAATGGCCCATAACACAAGCAGGCCGTGCCCTACCATGATCGCGATGAAAAGGCGTGCGAAAAGGCTCCACTCAGAGAAGGCGGCGAAGAAGCTGGCTAACGGGAGGCGCCACCCGCCGTTTTCACGAGGCAGAGAAAGAACCTGTGTAAGCTCATCCGTTGACGACCTACCCCGTCGTTGCAGCATCTGAGCGATAGCGAGGCTCCATCCGAGGCTCGGCCACCCACGGGTGGGCGATGGAGCGATCTTGGCGCCTTGGCCATCAGTCCGTCCTGTCGTTCCAACCATCGCCTCAATCTTAGCCACCGAGTCCGGCACGGGCTCGGGAATGCCGCTCGGGTCGTTGAGGCCGGACTGAAACACTTTTCCTTTTTGTTCTTGCTTGACGACAAAGAGCGCGTCGGCTGCTCCTACAACGAGGCTGTAATCGTGCGTTACCCACAGGACTGTCCGCAGACTGTTTTCCGGTGCATCCTTCACCCACTGTCGCAACCGAGCCATCAAGTCACGAGCGAGATCGGGATCAAGCGACGAGGTCGGTTCATCCGCTATGATGATAATGGGGTCTGAGATCAGCGCGCGTGCGATTGCGACCCGCTGCTGTTGCCCGCCTGATAGCTGCGAGACTGGACGGTCGAGCGCGCTTTCGGGTAGGCCCAGTTGCGCTATAGCCGTGGCGAGTTTGGTGCGACCCACCTTTCCGAGCTCGTCTTCAGACCATGCTAGCCCCAGTGCAACATTCGCGGCAACTGTGGCGGCGGGCAAGAGGTGCCCGTCCTGAAAAATGCGCCCTACGCGTGCGTGCTCGAACTCGTTGCTGAGCGGCACAAGGCCGGTTCCGAAGTTGATCTCGATCTCACCACTTTGGGGGGTCTCGAGAGCAGATACCAGATTCAGTAGGGTGGACTTGCCGGAGCCAGACGACCCGACGAGTGCCACAACCTGTCCCGCCATGACCTCCATGACCGGCACATCTAGCAAAAACTCATTACCGTTGCTCTGCGGACGGGAGAAGCGCAAATCCCTAACACGCAGTGCCAGCACTAACTCTCTTTCAGCCATGCCGCGCTATTCCACAGATGCTGGAAAGAACTCTTGCGGCAGGTAGACGATCTGAAGACCTCCCCCGACGCCCCAGCGCCAGTCAAACTTCTTGAGTTCGCGGTTTTCAAACACATCGAAAGCTTGGAAGTCCACGTCAAAGCGCGCCTCCAATGCATCGCGCGTGACCCAGCTGCCTTCAAGAACGCGTGTCATCAACGCGGAGCTGATACAGAGTTCTCGCTGAACCAGGCGGAACTGATCTGGATCGTCTTCCGCGGCTTGCGTATCGTCGACGAATTGATCAAGCGTTCGATCTCCGAAGATCCCGAAGTAGTCTGCCGGAAGGTTCGTCATGCGCGCGAAGAATTCCGGCAGCGTCTCGTCGTTGACGTCAGATGTGCCTCCACGGGTCTCCCCGAGGAAGGCCTGCGTAATCTCTTCGCTCATATCCTCCAAGTCGCGGCGCAGCCCGCTAGGGCGCTGCATGCCGACGCAGGCGCTCGAGATCGCATTTCGCAGGCCGTTTAGCTCTTGCTGGGAAAGCGCTACAAAGAGCGCCCCGTCCGTGATCGGATAGAAACCATCCTTAAGGAGATCAGTGCGCGCTTCCAATGCCTCGATCGCAGTCAGATCATCTCCCACTAGGCTCTCCAGTAGGCTCTTGGCCACGTTGCACGATACATTGTTGGCGAGTGCGATCTCGCAGAGGCGCTCAAGGTCGACCTGACCAGGGCCAGCGTCGCGAATCACGAACATGGCGCCCAAGAATTCTGTGATCGCTGAGCGTGCTGCTTGGGCGGAGCGAGCTTCCTGCATAGCGCGGACTTCCTGTGTGGCTGCGAGTTGCCCGTCATGGGCCTCAACTACAGGGTCATAGACCCCGCCTCGACCGGGTAGGCCATCCGCAACGACGCGGAGTGTATCAACCTGGGCGACCCAATCCTCATTGTCCCGGGGGTCGGTCCCGGCCACGTTGATGGCCAAGAGAACCGCGTTGAGGTCCTTGAGAGTCTCCGCCACCTTAAGCATGGAGCCTTCGGAATCCAGCCCGGCAATGGTCCGGCTCTGATCGTCCCCAATATACACGACGATCCGCACCGACTCCTCCGACCAACTCGCGGTGCGCATAGCAAGATCAAGTGCTGATAAACCACTTTCCGGGCGATCACCCTGTGGGTCATCGTAAGTCCCGCCAAAACGCCGCTGCAAGAAGGAGGCTGTCGGATACTCACCAGGCGCGCCAAGATCACTAAGCCAATATTGGAAACGAACGTTACCCCGCATCCGATCAGCCCAGAGAGGATCAGCTCCGCCACGCGAACTGGCCCACTGTGAATAGGCATCCGACGAGTCGAACATGTCACCGAACATGGACACAGCAATACGCATAGCGTCGCGATCCGCCGCCGGAAGGTTCGCAACATCTGCGATGCCGTTTATGACAGCTGCGCGGTAGGGCTCCATACTTTCAGAATTGTCGAGCACAAAAAGAACGTCGACGGCATTCGCTTCATCCTGGAGTAGATCGAGAACAACGCGGATGTCATCATCCACGATTGCCCCAGGCTGCGTACCAATTGACCCGGATGGAGATAAGTTCTCACCCTCACCAAAGATAGCGGGCTGTGGGTAGGCGACCTCATATACACCTTCACCCGGCAGGCTGCGCAAAACAGAATACTTAAGGATCGCGCGCTCTCGATTGGGCGAAGATTCATCGACCCATCGCACTTCAGCGCCCGACGCGATCCCGGAGGCCGTAAGCTCTGCGTCCTCGGAAATAACACCGAGAGCTTCAGCGGATCGAGGATACACCGCTTGGCGCTGAGACCAGACGACCATGTCCCGGTCGCTCACCCAGCCCAGTATATTTTCCCTGAGAGCGCTACGAGTATTACCCTCATTGTCGAGCCCGAATTCCACATCACCGTTCGCCGTGATCAGATACCAATCCGATCGGGACGCTTCGTCATATGTCTGTGCGAAGACATAGCCGAGCGTGTAGCGAGGCTGCTCCAATAGAACCGCTGCATCCGCATGCGGTGCGGCGCGGAAAGCCACTCCGGTGGTGCCTCCGGCATCATCTGCAAGCTGCCGACGGCCAATGAATGCCTTCACCTGGAGATTGTTCTCTTCATCTCCTTCATACCGTGGTGGAAGTGCGCGCATGAGAAGGCGCTCGGTCGTGCAACTCCGCCCCGTGAATGTCAGCACATCTCGCAAAGAGATCAAGCCGATTTCTCCATCGTCGAGACTAATCTCGATCACATCAGAGATTTGCTGCCCGTTGGCGTCAATACGCGGGACGAAACCGTTGGCCTGAAACGGTTCCAGAAATTCTGCCGTGCTTTCGTTTCCGTCAGGATCGGTGATTTTGGCGCCCTCTGCGATTACAAGGAGAGGAAAGCCCAAGTCACCACGGCACTGAGCAGATGACGACGTGGCAAATATTGCAAGAAGCGCCGAGATAGTGAAGCCGCGCAAAAAAAGGTGCGTCATAGGAATATTCACTCCACAAGTTGATCGAGGGCGAAGCCCAGGGCTTCGACAAACTCGGCGAGGTCGCTCCGGTTCTCCGAGGCAACAGCTTTGGTTTCGACCAGCACCACGGAAAAGCTTTGCCCGAGTCCGTTCGATTGGCTGCAGATGTCAATGATGTACGGGCCGTCAGCAGAGAGCGGGCTTACGCCATCACGCACGTCTCGCAGTAGAACTATCCGAGCTCCATACGGAAGCTCACGTGACTCCTGCGCAAAGTTGCTGCAATCGCCGTCACGCCCCAAAGGCCGTGAACGACGAGATTCGGAACTTAGGACCACGACGTCAATGTCGCTAACATCTCCAAGACCAAGCTCGTTGGCCTGCTCTCTTGCATCAAGAAAAACTTGGCGCAGATCCACATCGCCAAAAATCTCACTTTCTTGATTTTCGACGAGTTGTCGCACACCCATTCTCATGTTTGCAGGATTTGTCTGAGAGGATGGGTTTTGGATCGTCTCGAAACCGCCGCCGCTCACAGGTTTTCGAATAGCAAAAATGCGCTGCCCATAAAGTTCGGAGTAAATTTTATCCATCCAAGACACGTAAATTTCGTTCGCGGGTATGATGCTCTCAGAAACGTAAAAATTGTCTGCTGTTCCCGTCCTGAGCCAATAGACAAGGACTGGCCGTGCAAACGGCACAGTAATCTCGTTAGGAAAGTCCCGAACCTCAATTTGCGTTATAAGGGTCCCTTCCGGAAGACAGTTAACAGTGTTGTCTTGCGTCGAATTGTCGATGGGTCCCGTCAGGATATCGATCACCTGATCGAGATCGAACTCCTCTTCGGCAATCTCCGTGGGGAGGGTCGTTTGTTCCGCCCCGGCCTCTAGCCAATAGACAGATCCACCAGCGATGCGTAGGCCAACCCGGCAGGTATAATTCCGCACGGGAGCGTCATAGCCCACCAGCCGCCCTTCAAGCCTTACCGTTGCCGGCAATCGTGCGGAGGGAAGCGCAACGCGCAGCACGTTGTAACCTTGACGCGGCGCCCCACTTCGAAGGTCAATGTTGATGGGTACACGTTCGCGCTTTTCTCCTGACCCGGTCAATAACTCTAGGTCATCGCGCACAGAGCTGGCGTAAATTGTGACCTCATTCCGGTTCAGCGTATTCAGCGCATTCTGAAGATTCTGAGCGATCACAAACTCCAACCGCACCCTAAGGATGGGCGGATCACCTGAAATGATCTGGGGATCTTCAACTCGGCCGACGTTGCCTGATGATACGGTAATGCCGTTAGAGACAGGCTCGGTTGTAACCGCATCTCCAACAAGCGTGATATCAACGAGGAGGTTCTTGAGTTTAACCTCGGGAGTGAGGTTGACTACTCTTCGATCCTCAGCAAAGGCCTGTGCGGCTTCGGCGAGATTACGCATAGCTCCGGGGAGGACATCAATGCGTTCACGCGCTTCGCCGTCATCCAGTTCGATGCCAAAGTCGTCCGCGCTCACTCTGAAGTCAGTTTCCTCGACCGAGGCGCAGTAGTGGTTTGAAGGAGCACCTGCATCTACAAGATCCTCGTCTCCGCTGCACGGTCCTGCGGTCAGGTGGCTGTCCTCCTCGAGGACGAATCCCGTATCGACCGCCACCGTGACGGGCAAGCGTCCGGTGTTGCATTGTGCTGTGCCGATATTCGCCCCAAAGGCGTCTGCCGAAGGGCTGATAGCAGCACGGTTGCATTGCACGAATCCGTTCTCCGGGATGACGACGACCTGGCTCCATGCTGCGCCGCCTGGCAACCTGAGGATATAATCCCCGGTCGCGATACCGGTTTCCCAATATCCTGGTTTTCCGTTCCTAAATTCATCTTGGCTTAGCGGGAGGAGGACACCGACGTCTGTGGTGTCATCTGCCAGCACTGCGATCTGGCGGATCCGCCTGCCTGTCAATCCGATGACGCCGATGCCAGCGTAGCGCGCACCTTCTGCTTCAAGTATGGCACCTTGAGAATTACTCTCTGTATCATCTTCTACGCGAGCCGGATCGGTCTCTGCTTCTAACGTTCCAGTATCAGAAGGTACATCGTGGCTTGTCTCGGGCGTCTCGGTCCCCGATTGCAGCTGTTCATCGGCATTCGTCTCAAAGTCGTCATCTGAACTAAACGCGACGTCGTATTGAACAAGTAGACTAGTCAGCTCTGCCTCGTCCCCCATGGCAAGTAGCGGGATTTGGGCACTACCATTAGTGAAGGTAAACCACCGCCCTCCGTCTGAACCAAAGTTGCCGCCGCACCCGGGATTACCCGCCGAATCACGCGGTGTGAACGTCCAACGCGAAATATCGCTCGAGGTGCTGGAGGAAGGCGACAAAAGTGGGAACCGAAACTCGAAACAGTTGAGAGCGTAAGTTAGACTTTCCAGTGGGAAGCCGCTCCTCAGAACGGGAAGCGCGGAATTAGTATAAACAGAATCGGCGGCCTCTACATTTAAGATAAATTGGACAGTTTCCCTCCCTGCCGAGTCTAAAGCATTCGGCACCGGCTGCGCCTCTGTGGATGCGCCAAAGCGTAGAGTAAAGAGCACCCATGTACCGGCGTCGTCGAGGGGTTCGGGGTTACGGATATAAATTCCCAAAGGGCTTACCCCGGACCCGTTCAGGTCAACGACGGGTGCTTCTGCAAGTGTTTGCTCAAGTGAAATCGTAAAGTTGTTCTCAGAGATTGCTGCACGCAACGCATCGACATCCACCTGTGCCATCGCAGGTGCTGCCAGCCCAAGCGAAAGCGCAAAAGGGAAGAGAACGAAACGAACAATCATTCTTGGCCCGCGAGAAAGACTAGGTAAGGAGCGAAGGCGTCGGGACGCTGGGACACTCTATAAACTGCAGTGTCGCTTCCGCCGCGCACACAGGATACTACACGCAAACTGCCCTGAACCTCGTCGGCCAGCCACGCGCCACGCATCGAGCGCGCTGTGGCAGCGCGATAAGCTTCGAATTCTGGATTTATTTCGATCAAGTTACCGATCTCAGCACATCCGCTCGCACTTGCGGGAGCCAGGTCGGTAGTTGCCACGCCGAGTTCTACAAAACCATCGATCGTCACACCTTCGGGTGAGTCCGCGATCTCTAGAAACGTGAAGTTACCGATCGTCACGGCACATCCCGCTCTGTCTGTCGCAGCTATCTCCACGACGAAGTCAGCCCATTCCGGGACGTCTAGAGCTGAAATGGAGGCAACCACGTCGGTCGTCGCCTGCCCAGAAACGGTGAAGACCGGAAGCTCGCCGGCAATACTTTGGCGCACTTCAAGAGGTGCGCACCCACCTTCAGAGAGCCGCGCCACCTCGCCTTCCAAACTCGCGTGTACCTCTGAAGCTGCCCAGTCTCGAAGCGTCTTCATATTGGACAGTTCTCTACGTAGACTTTCCTCCGCCGCGCGCACAGCGTCACGCTCGACCTCCATCTCTGTGAGCGCATTCGCTGCCTGCGCAGCGGCTTGCTGGGCCAGAAACCTTTGTTGCTCTGCCAGCTCAAGATCTGCTTCTAGTGTCTGTATCCGTGCGAGAGCCTCTGACAGCGCAGGACCGCCTGTGCCGCCGGCCTCGAGTTCAGCGATCCGCGCCTGGGCCGTTGAGAGTTGTTCGCGAAGCTGATCTATCCGCGGTTCACCCGACTGTCCGGCCTCCAGTTCTGCGATCCTCGACTCTAGATCAGAATTTCGCCTTGCTGCTTCTTCAACAGCTGAGCGTAGTTCTTCGGCCCTCTTCGCGCTGTCAGAGAATTCCGCCTCCAAGCGCGAAATATCAGCATTGAGTGACAAGATATGTGCAACAACTTCTTCGCTGCAACCTGCGCCATTCTGCCCACAAACCGCTGGTACAATATCGGCGCATTCTGCAAGTGAACACCCATTTTCAAGCGCAATTTCACAAACCTGGACAATGGGCTGATCGTTATCTAACTGGGTGCGAACTCCAATTTCAAATTGCTCGCATGTTGTTTGGGGAAGTGCGCTTATCGGCAACAATATGAGAATGAGAACTGCCGACATAAGGTAAAACGCGAACGTTGTGGAATTACGTAGTCGAAAAAGCATACTACCCCTTCCGCACCGGCCGCTAGCCAGCGGCCCCCCGTTTTACTCGCCCGCCCCACTTCTGCCACAGATGTTGGTTATTTACAATCTTAGGCTGACGGTAACCTTCGTCTTACATACCGTGCAGAGGTCAGCTAAGGAGGCGGCATTGGACACTGGCTACATAGAACACTCTCGCACGCGGTCCGGCGGCCTCGTGGTTGCCACTTCATTGGCCGTTGCGCTGCTTTCCGTGGCGGTTGGCTTTGTTGCGGTTCCGGCTTGGCAGTCGGCTCAGCGCGTTCCACTTGACACTCCGACGCCTACCCCAGGCGCTGCTGCGGCGTCTTTCGATCCAACGCGGGCGGTGATTCTTTCCCCCGACCTTGACCGATCGGCAGCGCTCATCTGGCTAAGCGAGGATCGACTCACGCTTTCGCTCACCCACCAGTACCTGCAGAGCTATGTTGAAACGCTAGGCATATGGTTCATGCCGCCCCATGGAAATTGGACCCGAATCGGCACTGTATCGAAAACAGAGCAAGTGGCAGTATTCACCCTCACCAAACCCGTTTCGCCCGAGAGCCGAATGGCCATTGTGTTGGAAGGTGATGGCTCTGAGCCGGGTCTGATCCTGCTGTCAGCCTTACTGCGCTGAGCGTGCCTCTTCGCAAGCAATGAGTGTATCTGTAGGTGCCAAATAAAGCACACAACAGTCGCTTGTTTTGCCGTCTCGAAAACGAGCTTGGTTCGTTCACACACGTTCTGCGCCGTAACACGTGGTCAGCCCCCACCGAATGATCCGGCCGCAAAGTTAGTGCATGACGGGTCTCGGCGGAGGCTTAAATCATAATCTCCGCCCAGTCCGTCGCGCAGACCAACGGTCGAGCCGGTGACGTACCGCAACGGATCCTCGGCAACACTGGCATCCTCGCAGTCTTCCGCGTCGGTCCAAAGGATACCGGCTTGTTGGCCGCCTGGCTCGGCCTCGCGGTCCGCGACTAGCCCCTCCTGCGCCTCCTGCCGATGCACAATCACACCGCCATAACCCGCTTGCTTCGCGCCGGCGAACCAATGCCCACGGTCGCCTTCCGCTCGAGCATCCGGCATTGGGGCTGATCGAGGGAAATCGTCAATGCTATCCTCGGAGGTTCTTCGAACGAAAGGCGCGTTCCTCTCCGGTGGCCCGCATTCCCATGGACCAAGAATTTCTTTCAATGCAGGCTGCAGATCTGAAAGATTCTGGTATGGGAAGTAGAGCTTAGCCTGAATTGGCAAGTAATCATTTTTTCGGAAGACAGGCATATGCAAGACCAACCCCGTTCCACCAACCTCGCCAACCTCCTTGAGGACGCCCGGCGCCGACTTGTCGAGACGGGGACAAGGAACCGGCTCATCCATGTCAACCGGTCCGCGAAGCGGGCCAACGTGCTCGACATCGTCGAGGAGCGAACCGCGGACGTCTTCGTGCTCCTGAAAACACAAGGCAAGAAGATGCGGTTCCAGCCCCGCGAGGTGGAAGAGGATCAGCCCGAGGATGAGCCGCTTCTCCTTGCGTTGGCCGATGATGCAGAAGACCCTGAGGATCGCGAAGCCCGGTATCGGGACCTCGTGCTGGAGACCCGGCTCGGCCCCGAGGCTCTGCAGCGCCGCCTTCTGCGCCTTTTCACAGACGCACGGACCGCGGAGGAGGAGCAGGGCGTCAACATCCTTTACCTCGCGATGGGATTCCTGCGCTGGTACGAGAGCGACAGCTCGGATGTCATGCGCGAGTCTCCGCTGATCCTGGTACCAGTCGAACTCATCCGGGATGACAGGCGCGCCACCTTCAACCTTCGAGCCCGCGACACCGAGATCGTCACCAACCTGCCCCTCCAGGAACGGCTGCGCGCGGATTTCGGGTTCGAGCTGCCGGAAATCCTCGATGACGAGAGTTTCAGCCCGGAGGCGTATTTCGAAGAGCTCTCGGACCGGACCGCGGGGCGCGCGCGCTGGTCGATCGAGAGTGACGGGATGCAGTTGGGCTTCTTCTCATTCTCGAAGCTCCTGATGATGCGGGACCTTGAACCGTCGAATTGGCCCGAGGGCGCCTTCGATGCGCACCCGGTGCTGGCCGGGCTGCTTGACGGCGGGTTCGAACGGTCCACGCCCCTCTTTGGACCGAAGGAACGGCTCGACCCGCGGCTGGAACCAGGCGACCTTCTGCATGTCGTCCCGGCGGATGCTTCGCAGACCCGGGTGATCGAAGAGGCGCGCGCCGGCCGCAATCTTGTCGTGCAGGGACCGCCCGGAACAGGCAAGTCTCAGACGATCGCGAACATCATCGCCGCGGCAGCCCACGACGGAAAACGGGTCCTCTTCGTGGCAGAGAAGATGGCCGCTCTCTCGGTCGTACATGACCGCCTGCGCAAGGTGGGGCTCGGGGACCTCTGCCTCGAGATCCACTCGCGCGCAGCCAACAAGCGGGCATTTCTGGACGAGCTGGCGCGCACGCTGGCCGCCGGAGCGGCGGTCCCCGAGATGCCCGGCCCGCCAGACGCTCTGCGCGAGGCGCGCAATCGTCTGAACGGAGTGGCGAACCTGCTGCATGAACCCGTCCAGGGCTATGGATTCACCCCGTTCCGCGCGATGGCCGAGATTGCCCGATTCGTTGGCCAGGACGCGGCCCCACCGCGGATCCCGCGCGACGGGCTGGCCGAGATGGACGAGTCCACGCGCCGGGACCGGGCAGAGCGGATCGCGGCCTATGCGGAGCTGCTTTCCCGGACCGGCGCGCGCGCCGAGCACCCGTTTTTCGGGGTCGGGGCAACCACGCTGCAGCCCACGGACCTCCAGCGGCTTGAACCCGATCTGGCGCGCGCGGCCGATGCGGTCATGACCCTGCGCGAGACGGCGGCCCACGTCGCGGAGACGACCGGACGGCCCGCTCCGGAACACCTTGAGCAATGTGCGACCCTCCAAGCGCTCCTAATCGCGGCTAGGGACCGACCCGAAGAGGCCCGCGCAGTAACCGGCACGCTCCTGTCCCGCGCTGGAGACGTGCGGCTCGGCGAGGCACTCGAGGCTGGGTCCGCATGGGCCGCGGCGCGCGGTGGCGCCGGCGCGACCTTCACCGAAGCCGCCTTCGGAATGGACCCGTCCCCGCTCAGAGCCCGGCTCGCGCCCGGGGTCGGCTCCTTCTGGTCCCGCCTTTTCGGACCCTATCGCGGGGCGAGCCGCGAGCTCGCGACCCTGCTGCCCGGGGCCCTACCGAAATCGCCCGCCGACCGGCTGAGGCTTGTCGACACGCTGATCAACGTCCGAGAGCTCCGCAAGACCCTCTCTGAGGAGGAGGGTTTCCTGTCCTCCCTACTTGGGCCGGACTGGCGCGGGGAGCGTACCCCTTTCGCCGCGTTGCAGGCGCAGGCCGCCTGGCTCGCCCGCCTCACCGTGATCGCTCCGATAGAAACATCCGAAGCGCTGGACCAGGTCTGCGCAGTGGCCAGCACCGCTTCAGAGCTGGCCGCCGCGCTGGAGGCAGCACGGTCGGCGCTCAAATCTCTAGAGGACCGGCTCACCCTCAGCTGGGATGGGCAGACCCTCGCCGGGATTGAAGCCCGGATCATCGCCATGCGCGACGCGATAAGCCGCTACGGGGAATGGTCGCGCCTCTCCGCCATGTCGGCCCAGCTCGATGCGGACGGGCTCGCCCCGCTGCTGCGCCTTCTCGATGAAGGGATGATCGAACCGGAACATGCGGTGGACGAGTTCCTCTTTGCCAGCGCCGAAGCCCGCTGGGAGGCGGCGCGTGCAGCCCTTCCGGATCTCGACCGGTTGACCCATCTCGACCGGCACGCGCTCGTCGAGACGTTTCGCGGGCTCGAGGAAGCCCGAATGGAGGAGACACGGCGCCTCGTGCGCGTGAAGCATCTAACCCAGCTGCCTATCGGGGCGTCGGGGCAGATGGGGTTCCTGCGCGGCGAGATGGCCAAACAGCGCCGCCATAAGCCGATCCGGCAGATCATGCGCGCAGCGGGTCAGATGGTGCAGCGGATCAAGCCGGTTCTTCTGATGAGTCCGATCTCCATCGCGCAATACTTGCCGCCGGGCTCGACAGAGTTCGACCTGCTGCTAATCGACGAGGCCAGCCAGGTCCGGCCCGAGGACGCGCTCGGCGCGATTGCACGCTGCCGCCAGATCGTCGTGGTGGGGGACCAGAAACAGCTCCCACCAACCAGCTTTTTCGACCGAGTCGCCGGCTCTGGCGAGGAGGAATACGGGGACGAGGAGGAGGAAATCAGGACCGCGTCCGCCACCGAGATGGAGAGCGTGCTGACGCTCTGCGAGGCGCGCGGGCTGAACCCGGCCATGTTGGAATGGCACTATCGCTCCCGCGACCCGTCGCTGATTACCGTGAACAATGCCGAGTTCTACGAGCACCGGCTGATCTTGCCCCCGTCACCTGTCCAGAATGACCCTGATTACGGGCTCGCCTTCCGACGAGTGCCCGGGGTCTATTCCAGCCGCTCTCGCGGCGGCGGACGCCCAGGCACAAACCGGATCGAAGCCGAAGCGGTGGCCCGCGCCGTGGCCGAGCACGCTCGGAGCCGACCGGACCTGTCCCTTGGAGTTGTCGCTTTTTCCAAGGCGCAGTCCGACATGCTGACGGAGGTCCTGGAGATCGCCCGGCGCGAGGACGAAATCCTTGACGCGTTCCTGCGCGAAGGGCGCGCGGAGGACGTCTTCGTGAAGAATATCGAGAACGTGCAGGGCGACGAGCGGGACGTGATCCTGATCTCGGTCGGCTATGGGCCTTCCGAGCCGAACGGACGGCTTGCCTCCATGTCTTTCGGCCCGGTGAACAGCGAAGGCGGTGAGCGGAGGCTCAACGTGCTCTTCTCCCGTGCACGGACCCGTTGCATCGTCTTCTGCTCTTTCGACCCGAACGACATCGACACAGCCAGAACCAGCCGCGACGGGCCAAGGGTGCTCAAGCGGTTCCTCGAGTTCGCCCGCTCCGGCCAACTCGCGCAACCGGAAGCGAGCGGGGCGCCAGCCGACAGCCCCTTCGAAGAGGACGTCGCCAGCGTGATCCGAAACATGGGATACCCTTGCGATCACCAAGTGGGCGCGGCGGGGTTCCGGATCGACCTCGGGGTCAGGCACCCCGATCAGCCCGGCCGTTACATCCTCGCGGTCGAGTGCGACGGTTCCGCCTACCATTCGGCGCTTTGGGCGCGCGAGCGCGACAGGCTTCGCCAGGACGTGCTCGAGGGGCTTGGCTGGAGGTTCCACCGGGTCTGGAGTACGGACTGGTTCCATCGGCGCCACGCCGAGATCGACCGCCTTCGAGCCGCGCTTGAGAAGGCCGCACAGGCCGATGGGCCCCATTACACTGGAGCAAACCGGGAGGGATTGCAGCCCGTTGAGGAAAAGGCCGAGGCCGCTCCGGACCTTGAAACCGTGCTGCCCCCGTCAGCCGAGTTGACCGCACCCGCCTACGAGGCCTGCAGCTTCACTGTGAAGGCGAGTTTCGAGCCGCATGAGGCGCCGCTACATCTGCTCTCAGACCTCGTGACGAAGATCGTTCAAGCGGAGGGCCCGATCCACCGCGACTTGATCGCGCGCAGGGTTGCCGAGGCGTTCGGCAAGGCCCGGACCGGCAGGCGCATTCGCGAGGCGTCGGACCGAGCGCTCGCGAGCTCCACGCGTTCGGGTGGGATCATCGCAGACAGGGAATTCGCAATGACCAAGGCGCAGCAGGATGACCCGCCCGTGCGTGACCGGTCCGCCCCCGACGCGCCCGGAACGGCGGGGCAGTTGCCGCCCATCGAGATCAGGGCAGCGGCTGCCCGGGTGGTCGCCGAAAGTGGGGACATGCCCCGTGAGGAGTTAATCGTGGCGACCGCTCGGCTCCTCGGTTTTGCTCGGGTAGGAGCGGAATTGCGCGGGGTGATCGACGGGTCGCTCTCCAGACCCACTTAGCGTTCGGCAGTCGCCCATGAATGAGTGGACGGTCAGGTAGATGCTTGGAATTGAGCCCAGCCTTCGCATCCATTGTCTCGATCAAAATGGTGGAGGCGTCTTCGGGGCATGGGGAACCTCCGCTCAGCCGACCTTGCAGCCCCAAAAGGAAGTTTGGTCGGCGGCGAAGTAGCCGTCCGCGACCCGGAAATACCCCTGCAGCTCGACGGTATCGCCTGCAGTCAGCGGCACCATGGTCTGCAGCCAGATCGCGGTGGCAAGCGAGACATGGGTGGCGGAGATTTCGCCGAGGGAGCCGCGGATTTCGGTCGTCCCGTTCAGCACGAGCCGCCCGCGCATCCTCGCCGTGGCGCTGGCGTTGATCTTGTAGAGCAACGTCGCGCCGAAGAGGTAGGTGCCGTCCGCGGGGGCGACAAAGTGGTTGTTCGCGGCGTCGAACGCGCCCTGATCGTTATAGTCGGTGTTGTTGAGGCCGATCTTCGTCCAGGTCCCGACGCCGACGTAGTTGTCGTAGTTCGTCCAGGCCTTGAACCGCGGCAATCGCGGCTGGTCGACGATGCCGGTGGCGTTGTCGACGCTGAGCCCGTCGAAGAAGGTGCTGCCGTCGGCGGAGACTGCCAGCCGGAACTGGTCCGAGCCAAACAGACCCACCAGCGCCTTCGTCACGAAGCCGGTCTGCAGCGTGAGCCCGAGATCGTCGCCCGCGGCCTCCTTGTTCATGGCGTAGAACAGATCGCCGGTGCCGCCCTCGGCCACGGTCTTCGCCGTCCAGAGCGCGGCGTTCAGCTTGGCCGAGAACGGGTTGGCGGTATCGGCGGTCGTGCCCAATCCCAACAGCGCGAGGTTCTGCAGCTCGGCCGGGGTGGTCCCGACCCAGCCCGCGCCGTCGTAGACCAGCAGCACCCCTTCGTCCTCGACCCACGCCCGCCAGCCGGTCCGTGGCGGCAGACGCAGCCACGCGCCGTCGGTCCACAGCGCCACGTTCAGGTCCCAGCCCGCCCAGTCGCCGGTTCCGCCCGAGCCGACGATGTAGCGATCGCCATCTGCGGGAGAACCGGGCGGTGCCGTGAGATCCCGGTCGAGGACGGAGAGCTGGACAAGCCCGTCGAGCAGCCGCAGCGCCTCGTTGTGGGTGACGTGCTTCTGGGCCTGCGCCGCCAGGATGTAGGGCAGCAGCAGATGGGTCGTGGCATCGGACATAGGAGCCTCAGAACAAGAGCGTGACGGTCTTGGGCGCGCCCCGCCCGGCGAGTGCGGAGAGCTGGAAGATGCGGATGTCGAGCGTGTCGCCGGGACCGAGCGGCGCACCCCAATCGGCGGTCTGTTGAGCGCCGGTGTAGACCGCGCTGGTAGTGGTCGTACTGAGGACCCGCTTCACGGTAACGCCATCGAGGATCACGACCTCATAGGCCTCCAGCTCCTCGGCCATCGGCACCTCGACCGCGCCCCAGCTGTCGGCCGACAGCGCGCGTGACCGGCGCGTCCAACGGATGGTCAGATCGCCGGGCATGCGCGGCGTGCGCCATGGCTGCTCGACATGGGCGACGGAGAACGGACGGAGCCCGATGCCCGCAGGCGTGAAGGCCTGTGCGACATAGGTCTCGTCGCTGACCGCACGGCTCGCCGGGCCGATGCGCCAGTTCCACGGGATGC
>NZ_FWFZ01000072.1 GCF_900172355.1 Roseisalinus antarcticus
GTCGTCCCACGTTGTGCCGTAAGACGCCGACCAGTCCTTGTTCCGCGTCGGATGGTTCGAGCCGTCGTAATCCACCAGATACGGAGGGTCGGTCGCGAACAGGATGGCGCGCTCGCCGTTCATCAGGCGGCGCACATCGGTGGCGCTGGTGCTGTCACCGCAGAGCAACCGGTGATCTCCAAGGATCCAGATGTCGCCCGTTTGCGATGCCGGATTGCGCGGCGGCTCGGGAATGGTCACCGGTGGCACGGAGCCCCCGGCACCACCTTCGTCGCCATCCTCCTCCGGCATATAGGCCAGCAGCTTGTCCAACTCGCCATCTGAGAAGCCGACCAGCGACAGGTCGTAATCCTCGGCCAGCAGGTCGTTCAGTTCCGCAGACAGTAGCGCCTCATCCCAAGTGCCAAGTTCGGTCAATTTGTTGTCAGCGATCCGGTAAGCCCGGCGCTGCGCCTCGGTCAGATGCCCGAGCACAATCACCGGCGCCTCGGTCAGCCCGAGTTGCGTCGCGGCCAGCACCCGCCCGTGGCCCGCGATCAGTTCACCGTCGTCAGCCACGAGGCAGGGCACCGTCCAGCCGAACTCCGCCATGCTGGCGGCAATCTTCGCGACCTGGTCAGCGCCATGCGCCTTCGCATTTTTCGCATAAGGCTGGAGCTTGGCCAGCGGCCAGGTCTCAATCGCGTCCGGGGCAAAGCTCAGCGTCATTATGTCGGTTCGCCTCAATGAGGTGGATCTCCTGGACTCCGGACACCGGCAAACAGCCTGGACTCCGCGAGGGGTCCAGCGGCCACCGGACGTGTCCGGGTCCAAAAGTTTGTTTTGTTGTGGTTTTCAGCAGGTCGCTGGTGGATGCCCGCCGGGTTGGCTTCCCAAAAAACCGGCCCTGTCGCTGGCGATATTGCGCGCTGCGCCCCCCCGTATAGGTTTATGCCCGGGAAGGACCCGTAAAGTCAGTGGGTTAGACGCCTGGACCCCAGATGGATCCTTGGTTGGACCCCGGAAGCCAGCTGCGCGGCCTCTGCCTGCGCGCTCCTCTCCCGAGTATATCCAATTTGTAGCCTCATTCTCGAAATGTGTAAGGCCCTGCGATGTACACCGGAAAAATTCCTCACAGGACGATTGTTCTTGACAGGCTGTTTGCGTTTTCAATGACGAACCGCTGCGAGCGCCGGGTGGGAGGCAGGCGTCCATGGAGGCGCCAGGTGATCACCGCGAGCCCGAACTGCCAGCGTTTGGTCGCGGCTGTCCGGCTCAGCCCCATCTCCCAGCAGATCGGTTTCCACGGCGTACGTTCGGCGCGCAGCCAGACGATCCGGGCATCATCCCGTTCCAGCCAGCGCAGCCAGAGCAACGCCTCCTCGGCTTCGGTGATCTGGCGCGGGCCCGGCCGGGGTCGACGCATGTGCGGCTCCTGTCCGACCTTGTCCGCGAAGCTGTGGAAGTACTCGGGCCAGGCATTGAAAAAGCCCTGCGGCATGACGCCGGGCAAGGTGCGGAAAACGTCGGCCGCGCTCTCCAGCCGGTCCTCCACACGTGTGGTTGTCCACTCACCCATGGCGCATCTCCCGTTCCCGTTTGCCGTAGAGACGCTCGCCAAGCTGGCGCACCAGTTCACGTTCCGGCCAGGTCAGCCGGTCATCGTCGACCGCCACCGCCAACAACCCCTGTTCCTTCCAGCCATCTCGTTTGACCTCATCGGGCTGGCGGCGATGACCGCCGAAGCCCTTGGGCGTGAAGCGCATACCGGTCATTGCGCACCTCCGTGGGTTTCCATGGCCCAGAGGAGGATCGCGATGGCATCGGCTTCGTTGTCATCGGCCGGGCTGAACCCGCGCGCCCGGGCGGCAGCGATCATGGCGTCCTTGTTGGCGTTGCCCTTGCCGGTGGCGTGGCGCTTGATCGTACCGACTGGCACGCCCTCGTATGGCACGCCGCGCAACTCGGCCCATGCCGTCAGCGTGGCCATCAGACCGCCGTAGACATGGGCTGCGTCAGTGCCCGCATGGCGGCGGACTTCCTCGAACCAGATGGCGGCGATAGGACCGGACAACCGCTCCAGCTCGCCCAGCCAATTCGTGAAGCGCAGGTATCGCATCCCACCGCCATCGAACCGTCCATTGCGGAACGATGATGTGCCGCTGGTGATCAGCCCGTCGGCGCCGTGCAGCGCCCAGCCCGTGGTTGTGCCGAGATCGAGCGCCAGCAATGTGCGCTGGCCGGTAAACGCGGGCGGCAACTTTTGAGCTGTATCCTGATTGGGGTTGGTCATGGCCTGATCCGGCATGGGCTTTCTCCTTTTGTGATTGGCTGCTCGAGGGGTGGATCGGGCCAGACTGCGGCCCGAGAAATTGCCCAGGGGTAGGTGGTGGCTCTCCCCGCCTGTAGCGGGGAGGCCACCTACCCCTTTAGGGGGGACTTTTCTGAAATCTGAAATCTGGCACAGGGCACTGATTTTGTTAGACAAATCCAGATTGCGGAGCAGATTTCGGAAACCCCCTTCCAAAATCTGGAAAGGACATTCCAAGTCGCTGAAACCAAATGGTAAAAGCCAGATTCCAGATTTCGCCAGGATTTGAGATTTTGCAAAATCTGGCCAGATTTCGGACTTTGAACCGCAGATTTTGGAAGGAAAAACGGCCTTTTTCATCATGCCTCCTCCACCTCGCGATAGACCCAGACGGACGGGTTTTCGACGGGAAGGACCGCGCCGGTCTGCGGGCATTTATAGTGGCTGGGCAGGACATCGATCAGCTCCGGTGTGACCTCTCCGGTGCCCGGATCGACATGCTCCCGGCTGGTCGCAAGACGCATGGTCTCGACGCAGAGATAGCCGTATTTGCTCCGCTCGGTCGCCAGATCCAGCTCCGTCGCAGCGGCCCCGCGGACGAACTTCACGTACCCTTTGGTGGTCAGCACGTTCAGGCGTTCGCGGATGATCGATTGCCCACCGAGCCCCCCTGTGTTCTCGAAGGTCTCCGCGAAATGGGTCATCGTGTACATCCGGCCCTGAAGGGCCTCTTCATAAAGCAGGCCGCAGATCACCTCGCCCTTGCGATCCCGCTCCGCATCGTGCTTCGCGCCGACGTCCTGGCGCACCAGACGCTCGTTCATCGGGTTGATCTCGACCCATTGGCCGCCGACCTTGTCGATCACCTTGGGTGGCAGTGCGGGACCGTTGCGCAGCTCGATCTCCAGCTTTCGTTGCGAGCAATCCTCATCGGGCCGGTGCAGGATCAGGCCGGAGGTGTAGAACCCGCGCAGCGCGCTGGCGCCGGAGAGCGCGAGGAAAGGATCGTCCTTCACCTGCTGCTTGCTGAGCTTCTTGGTGTGATGGATCAGGATGACCCCGCAGTCGGGGTCGATATGTTCACGCAGCACCTCCACCCGCTCCTTCAGGAAAAACATCATGGCTGTGTTGTCGTTTTCGCCGCCACCATCGGGCCCGCCGTCAAACAGGTTGCGGATCGGGTCGACGCAGATGATGTCCACTGGCGCATCGGGGAAGGCAGTCTGAACGGCACGCGCCACGCGCACGCTACCCTCATTGTCGAGCAGCATCTTCAGCTTGGGCGTGGCAACGAAGGTATTGCGCGCGGCGGCCAAAACCTCTGGCGGCAGGGCGATCTGCTTCAGGCGTTCGCGCAGATAGTGATACTGGATTTCCGCCTGCAGATAGAAAATCCGCAGCGGCCGTGGCGGGGTGAAGCCGAGGAACGGCACGCCAGCGGCCATGTGGACGAGCCAGGAAATCAGCAGGTCGCTCTTGCCGACCTTGGGCGCGCCACCCAGCACCAGCAGCCCGCCCGGCGTCAGAACGCGTGGAGCGATGATGTCCTCCGGCATCGGACTCTGGTCGTCCAGCAGAGCACCAAGCGTGAAGGCGGGCATCTCCTGCGGTCCCGGTGCGCCGGAATCCAATCGGATCAGGGGCGGTCCGTATTTTTCGACATGCCGGTTCCAGAGTCGCTCGGACTCGCGCTTCAACCGCTCGACCGGCCACTGGGGTCGCAGCATGGCGGCGTTGTAACCGCAGATGCCGATCCAACCCTCATCTTTCGCCATCCGGCCTTCGTGGACCATGCGGATGAAATGACCGATCGCAGCCGAGGCCCCCTCGAAGCGGGACCAGTCGTCCTGCGCCCCCTCGCGCACCGGGGTGACCAGCACATCGTCCATGGCCGGTTTGTCGGGATGCGTGAACTCGGGCTGCAGCGACACCCTAGGCGCGGGCGGCATGTCGGTCACCGCCTCAATGAACTCGGCCAGGTCACGCTCGCGGTCGGCGTTCATCTCGACGATGCGGACCTGAGTCTTGAGGCTGTTCTTGTAATAAACTGAACCCGCCACCCGGATCGGCTGGTGGGCCGAGCGGAAATGCATGTCGCCACCGACCTTGGCCGCGATGTCGCCGCGCAGACGGCAGACACGGGCGATGTCGTCGCCCTCGGCGGGCTCGGTCAGCGACCACCAGATGTGCGCTTTGCGCTGACCCTCCGGTGTCACACCGCCGCTTTCCACTACCATGGTCGGCGACCCAAGGTGACGCTCCAGATGGGCGCGCTTGGCAGCGATATCGCCGGTGTCGAGATCGACAACCACGGTCTGCATCTGCAGGATTTCCGCAGCCTTTGCCTGCCCTGACGCGGCCACGGTGCCGGGGATCACATAGACCGCCGCGCCCTCGCGTGAGGCCCATGTTGCGAAGGTCGCCATCTTTACGGGCGCGGCCTGATCCGCCTCCAGCCAGATGTTGTGCGGGCGGCCATCAATGCCTTGCCCCTTGTCGATGAAACTGCGGACCGGGATCAGCCCATCGCAGTAGCCGAAGACGACCTGCATGAACTGGGCGATCTGCTCGGGATCGGGCTCGTCGCCGAAGACGTCGATCTGCGGGGCGGCGTCGTTGAAATCGCGCCACGGGTTGAAATGGACGATGTTTTCCGCGGGCGTATCTAGCGTTCGGTCATCGCGCATGGGTGTGTCCTGGTCGGAGTCGGATGGGTCGGATGGGTCGGTGGGCTCGTCGGTCATGCAGTGAAGCTCCAGCACCGCTCGGCGTGGGCGCAGAACCGGCATTCGAAGAAGTCGCGGGCCTGAGCGATACGGGGCAGCAAATCGCCCGCGTCGGTGGCCTGCAGGATCCGAACCGCGCGGTCGGACATGCGCTGCGCCAGATCCGCATCGAAGGGGACGAGCTCATGGTGCAGCTGGGCGGTGTCCTTGTTGATCGCCGTGAACAGCGCCGGTGCCTCCGAAATCCCCGGCACCGAGGGCTCCATGTAGGCTTGGTAGATTGCGATCTGGGCGGCATAGACAGGCTTGGAAACCGTGACGCCGTCCTTGACGCAGGCCCGCCAGTTTTTCGCGTTCATCGTCTTGCATTCCCAGAGCGCCGGGGCGCGCAGACCAAGTGCTGCCGGGGCATCAGCGATGATCCCGTCGACATGGCCGCGGATACGACCGCCCGCGACTTCGAACCCAAACTGGCCGCCATCGCGTTTTTGGGTGACCAAATCGATCCCGGCTGCGCGCAGCCAGCGGATCGCCAGATCCTCGAGCTGGTGTCCTATGGCGAAGATCCGAAGCGTCTGCCCGCCGAAGTCGGCCCCCTCATCCTTGGGCGTACCGGCGAACTCGAACTGCAGCGCGCGTTCGCAGGCATGTCCCAAGCGGGAAGCACCAATATAGGTCCGGGCTGGCGTGGCCTCGCGTTCGGCGATGAGAGCTGCGTCGACCAGCGCGTTGATCCGCTCGGCCATGGATGGGCGTGGGTTGAAATCCAGCATCAGAACGGCACCTCCGGTGTCTGGGCCCGGGCGATGTCGGCCATGGCCTCGCGGAAGCCCTCGACGGCCTCTTCGATCAGGGCGCGCACCTGAGCCTCGGTCAGATCAGCGAATGCGGTCTGCCAGCCGATCTCGTCCATAAGCAGTGCGATGCGTTTCATGGTGGCGGTGATGGCGGCGCGTTCTTC
>NZ_FWFZ01000150.1 GCF_900172355.1 Roseisalinus antarcticus
ATATGGGCGTGTTCGCCAGGATCATGACGGGCCTGGCGGCAGAAGCACCGGACAACAAGACGATCTCTATCGACGCGACCTACCTCAAAGCACACCGCACGGCTTCAAGCCTGGGGTCAAAAAAGGGTGATTGTATATTTGACAAACCCAACGTGATGCCTTAGATTGAGGTCAAGACGTTAGGAGCCTGTCATGTCTGTTCTGTCCAAGCCATACATGCACGACGAAGCCGCATCCTTCGCGCACGTCGAAAGCATCATCTGGGCCGATGGCCCGGTGTGCCCGCACTGCGGCGTGGTGGATCGCGCCTACAAGCTTGAAGGCGTCCGCACGAAGCCCAGCAAGAAGAACCCCGAGGGCAAGGTGCGCCACGGTCTGTGGAAGTGCCGTGAGTGCCGCAGCCAGTTCACGGTTCGCAAGGGCACCATCTTCGAGGACAGCCACATCGAGATGCACAAGTGGCTCCAGGCTATCGGTGTTTGTCAAAGTAGTTGTCCGCCGATTTCATGCGGCGTCTCTGATTTCAGGGGCGCTGATTTCGGTTTCTGGGTTAAGCCAGACGGGTCCGGCAGGTTGCCAGTTGCGGGTTTTGCCTGAC
>NZ_FWFZ01000024.1 GCF_900172355.1 Roseisalinus antarcticus
TACAGGTCTCGCAACCCGAACCTTCTCCGAAGATCGACGGTGACCGCCAGCGTCACCACCGGCCGCGCACTGCGCTACGCCGGAGGCTCCGCGCGCGGCCTCCTACACCACTTCCCGGGACACTACCCGCCCTGTATCTGGAATTTCTGGCCGCCATCAATTCGGGAAGCGTGGAGTTGCCGCCTGATACGCAGTTTGCTCGCCAGCTAGTTGCCCTTGAGCGCCGAACCGGGCGCAGCGGGCGGGACATGATCGACCATCCGCCTGGGGGGCATGATGACCTCGCGAACGCGGTCGCTGGGCTGGTTGCGACCATCAAGAAGCCCGTGAGCAGATTCACGGTATCTGAACTTAGAATCTAGAAACGAAAGGACAGCCATTGGTTCAATATTCCGAAGCAGTCGACCAACTGATCAGCCGGGCGCAGGCGCGTGGCAGCAAGCAGGGGCAGGCACTTATCCAGCAGATGCAGAGCGTCGCAGGGGTAACCCGAGCGCTCGAAGGTGTCATCCTTAACCGCAACCTGGCGGACACCGAAGCGGCGCATATCAAAAAGGTGCATCAAGCCGGTGAACGTCTTGCCAGGGCTTTGGGTGCGACGAGGGACCGAGGCACTGAGGCTCTGAACTTGTCTTTGGGTGATCTTTCTCAAAAGCTGCGCGTTCAGACGGGATTGCGTCCACCTGAGGGCGTGGCAGAGGTGGTTCACCAGACTGAGGTTCGGCAGGCACTACTCGCCATGAAACCTGAGCAGCGAGCAGCGGTGGTCAATGACGCGCTTAAGTCAAAGGACGTGCTGACGCTGAACGCTCTGACAAACGGCGCGGCGTATCTGTCCGGGGTTGAGCCAGAGCGGATCAAGGCGGTGACAGACACCTACACTAAACAGGTCGCACCGGAGTTGGTCGATAAGATCGACTCTGTTCTGGAAATCGACGCCGAGTTGCAGGCAGCTATCAGGGCTGCTGAACGCGCCGCCGTCGATGCACGGGATGAGAGTGCGATGCGGAAGATCGTCGCAGCGGAAGCCGCCGCAGGCGAGGCCGACCGGGCTTTTGGGGTGGCTTTGCAGGGGTAGGAAAACCTCCCACGTCAGCCGAAAACCCTCATAGCCTGAATCCATACACACGCGGGCGCGGGCGCTGTCGACCATCATCGAGGCCATGGCGCGGGCGAAGGAACTGGGCCTGACGCCGGAACAGGTGAACGCGGCGATGACCATGGTAAATTGGGGTGAAGGGGATAAGGCGGCATGAGTTCAACGGGCAAAGCAGGAGTAGCGAAAATGACTGATTATCAAAGGAAGCAGCTTGACTTGCTGGCGCAGATTGCGGAACGACTGGCGAGGATTGAAGCGCACCAAGATCGGTGGGATAAGCTGGGGATGCCAGAAGTCAGGACGCCCTGAGCAAGTCGATACCCTTGGCTGTGATCTTCGCTCCGTTAATCTTTGCCGTCGAGCGCTCGTGGGGGTCGTCCGCTGGAACCATCTCCTTCACGACTTCGACAAGGGCAGATTGCACCAGATAGGCCCAATTGAAATCTCGG
Organism: Roseisalinus antarcticus; assembly: GCF_900172355.1. Classification (GTDB taxonomy): domain Bacteria; phylum Pseudomonadota; class Alphaproteobacteria; order Rhodobacterales; family Rhodobacteraceae; genus Oceanicola; species Oceanicola antarcticus_A. The sequence goes on from NZ_FWFZ01000024.1 coordinate 1,549, forward strand.
GTCTCGGGCGCAAGAATCGCTTTGGCTTCGTCCACGTCCATCAACCCAGGGTAAACTTCTGAAAGGGCAATCAGCAGCCGCTTCTGTGCTTCATCATCGAACTTTTTCATCGTATCCCCTAAAAATCTGAACGTCCGGCAGAATCAGGCGGACGGTCAAGGTCTGATGGGCGGATGCATCTATCTAACTTTCTTGTACGCCTTCGACTGTTACCCCAAATGTTACCCCAGCCGAAAACGAGAAAAGCCCCCGCGAAAGGGCTTGCTCTTAAATCTCTGTATTTTCAGGGATTTTTGGCTCCGGCGGTAGGGATCGAACCTACGACCAATTGATTAACAGTCAACTGCTCTACCGCTGAGCTACGCCGGATCACCGAAGCGGCGTATAGCAATGGAGTCGGGGGGCGTCCAGTGGGTTTGCGCGGATTTTTCCGCCCTCCGCTCAGTGCCGTCAGGACAGGCAGAAACGGGCCTGGAGAGTGAGGGTTGGTGTCGCCTTGACCAGGCCGCGGCCGTGCAGGTCGACCAGATGGGCGAGGACGTTGCGGGCGGCGGCGGGGAGCAGGTTCTCGGGCGTATCGGCGTAGAGACGCGCGGTGAGGCGGGGCAGGGTGGAGGGGCCCTTGGCAAGGGCCTCGATGATCTGGGCTTCGCGGTCGCGCCGGTGCGCCAGCAGCCAGTCGATCCGGTCGCGGGGTCCTACGATGACGGGCCCGTGCCCGGGCAGCAAGAGCGGCGGGCGGCGCTCGCACAGCTGGGCGCAGGAGGCCATGAAATCCGTGAGGTCCCCGTCCGGCGGCGAGATCAGCGTGCTGGCCCAGCCCATGACATGGTCGCCGGAAAAGCCCCATTGCGCCCCCAGCAGGCAGATGTGATTGCCGAAATGGCCGGGCGTGTACAGCACCTTCAGCGCCCAGTCGGCACCGGAAACCGCCTCGCCATCGGCCAGCGAGACGGCGGGCACGAAATCCGACATGACCCCTTCGCCGCCGCCGAGGCTGCCGGTCGCGGCAAGCCGGGTCATGACGGCGCTGCGCCCCGCGCCCGCCGGTCCGCGGGCCATGACCGGGGCGCCGGTGCGGCGCGACAGGGCAGGGACCAGGGCCGCGTGATCCAGATGGGCATGGGTGACGAGGATCGCCCGCAACGGTCGCCCGGCAATCGCCGCGAGAAGCGCCTGCAGATGTGCCGGATCGTCGGGGCCGGGGTCGATCACCGCCACGTCCCGGTCGCCCAGCACATAGCTGTTGGTGCCCAGGAAGGTCATCGGCGAGGGGTTTGGCGCGAGGATCCGAAGGACCCCGGGCGCGACCGGCTGCGGCGCGCCGGCGCGGGGCGGCTGCCGGCTCATCCTGTGCGCTTTCCCTTCATCCTGCGCCGGAGTAGCGTCGCGTGCATGTCCTTCATCTGGCTCAAACGCTACATGCCCCGCGGCCTCTATGGCCGGGCGGCGCTTATCCTGGCGCTGCCCGTCTTCGGGCTGCAGCTTATCGTCACCCTGTCCTTTTTCCAGCGGCATTTCGAGGATGTGACGACGCAGATGACCCGCTCTGTCGCCTACGATCTGCGCTATCTTGCGACGGCGGTCCGCTCTGCGCCGGATCTCGCGGCGGCGCGGGCGGCGATCGACGCCATCGCCCCGCCGCTCGACCTCGAACCCGCCCTGCCGGCCCCCGGGATGCCCGCCCGGAACGAGCGCCGGTTCTACGACCTCTCGGGCCGGGTCGTGCTGTCCACGCTCAAGGACGAGCTGGACGGCATTCTGGTGACCCGGCTGCCCGATGACCGGAATGTCTTCATCTGGCTGTCCACGCCGCATGGGCCGATGATGGTGGAGTTCGACCGGGGGCGGGTCTCGGCCTCCAACCCGCATCAGCTTCTTGTGCTGATGATCATTCTCGGGATACTGCTGACGACGATCTCGTTCATCTACCTGCGCAACCAGCTGCGCCCGATCACGCGGATGGCCGCCGCGGCCGAGGAATTCGGCAAGGGGCGGATCGTTCGCTATCAGCCCTCGGGCGCCACCGAGGTGCGCGCCGCCGGGCGGGCCTTCCTCGAGATGCGGTCGCGGATAGAGCGCCATACCCAGAGCCGGACCCTGATGCTCTCGGGGGTCAGCCACGACCTGCGGACACCGCTGACACGGCTGCGGCTGGCGCTGTCGATGCTGGACGATTCGGATGCCGAGCCGATGCGGCGGGACCTGGACGAGATGCAGCACCTGCTGGACAGTTTCCTCGATTTCGCGCGGGGCGACGCCGAGGACGATGCCGAGATCGTCGACCCGGTCGATCTGGTGCGCGCCATCGTGCGGGACGCCGCCCGGTCCGGCCGGAGCGTGGCACTGGTGTCGGTCGAGGGGCCGGAGGGCGAGACCATGCGCCTGCGTGCCATGGCGCTGCGCCGGGGTCTCGACAACCTGATCGACAACGGCCTGCGCTATGGCACCCGGGCAGAGGTGTCGGTGCTGCTGACGCCGCGGTCGCTGCGGGTGATCGTCGAGGATGACGGGCCGGGCATTCCACCCGAGCACCGCGAAGAGGCGATGCGGCCCTTTGTGCGGCTTGACCGGTCGCGCAACCAGGACCGGGGCAGCGGCGTGGGGCTGGGGCTGGCGATCGTGGCCGACGTGGCCCGCGCTCATGGCGGCAGCCTGGTCCTGGGCGAGAGCACCGCCCTGGGCGGGCTGCGGGCGGAGCTGCGGCTGGCCCGCTAGGGCGACCGCCCTGCGAGAGGCCCGGCGCAGGTTCGCCGGATCACAGTCTGGATCGGTGGGTCGGCCGGGAAGGTCTGGCTGATGATGGTAGGCCCGGAGGGACTCGAACCCCCAACCTAAGCGTTATGAGCGCTCAGCTCTAACCATTGAGCTACAGGCCCAGCCTAGCACTTTCCTAGCAGAGCGCGGCAGGCGGTCAAGGCTCATCGTTGCCCAGTGGCGAGCCCTGTAGGACCTGGCGCAGCACCGCCAGCATCTCGGCTTCGCCGGCGCTCAGGCTCTCGGGGTCGCCGTCCATCTCGACCATGGCGCGCAGATCCGCGTCGGTGAGCGGGGCGGTCAGGATCTCGGAGGGCGCGGACCAGGGGCTGTCTGGCCAGGGCTGCGGCTCGGCTGTGGCGGCCGGGGGCGGCGCTTCGGAGGCGTCTTGCGAGACGGGACCGGCGGTGGCTGGCAGGGGGGCGAGCAGGGCGAGGCAGGTCAGAAGGGTGCGGCGCATGTGATCTTTCCCGGTCATGACGAAGAGATGTGTGGGCAGGCGCGAACCTGCAACGCGGATCCTGCCATGACGTCAAGGCAAGAACTTGGCGGGCCGGTGGCGCTGGCGCGTTGCCGAGCGCGCAATGTTCGGGTATCGCGCCCCCAAGAGGCGCGTGGCGAAAGGATGCGCCCCCAAGAGGCGCGTGGCGAAAGGATGCGCCCCCAAGAGGCGCGTGGCGAAAGGATGCGCCCCCAAGAGGCGCGTGGCGAAAGGATGCGCCCGCAAGAGGCGCGTGGCGAAAGGATGCGCCAGCAAGAGGCGCTTGGCGAAAGGATGCGCCCGCTAGAGGCGCGTGGCGAATGGATGCGCCCCCAGGAGGCGCGTGGTGAAAGGATGCGCCCCCAGGAGGCGCTTGGTCATTCGATCCGCCGCCGGAGGCGCCCGGTGATCGGAGCCCCGCCCGGGGCGGATGTAGAACGGCGGCGCGGCCCGCGGCACATGGTGGGAAGGCAGGACGATGGCGGAAAAGAACGGTCTGAGCTACGCGGAGGCCGGTGTCGATATCGATGCGGGCAATGCGCTGGTCGAGCGAATCAAGCCTGCGGCCAAGGCAACCGCCCGCCCCGGCGTTATGTCCGGGCTGGGCGGCTTTGGCGCCCTCTTCGACCTCAAGGCCGCGGGCTACGCCGACCCGGTGCTGGTCGCGGCCACGGACGGGGTCGGCACCAAGTTGCGGATCGCCATCGACACCGGCGAGGTCTCGGGCGTGGGCATTGATCTGGTCGCCATGTGCGTCAACGACCTGGTCTGCCAGGGCGCGGAGCCGTTGTTCTTCCTTGACTATTTCGCCACCGGCAAGCTGTCGGTCGAGGCCGCGGCAACGGTGATCGAGGGCATCGCCGCGGGCTGCACGGCCGCAGGCTGCGCCCTGATCGGCGGCGAGACGGCCGAGATGCCGGGGATGTATCCGGCGGGCGATTTCGACCTCGCGGGGTTTGCCGTGGGCGCGATGGAGCGCGGGACCGCCCTGCCGGCGGATGTGGCGGCGGGCGACGTGCTGCTTGGGCTGGCCTCGGACGGGGTGCATTCCAACGGGTTCTCGCTGGTCCGCAAGGTGGTGGCGCTGGCCGGGCTGGGCTGGGATGCGTCCGCGCCCTTTGCCGACGGGCCGCTGGGCGCCGCGTTGCTGCGGCCCACCCGGCTTTATGTGCGCCCGGCGCTGGCAGCGATCCGCGCGGGCGGCGTCCATGGACTGGCCCATATCACCGGCGGCGGGCTGACCGAGAACCTGCCGCGAATCCTGCCCGAGGGGCTGGGCGCCGAGGTCGACCTCTCGGCCTGGACCCTGCCGCCGGTGTTCCGCTGGCTTGCCGAAACCGGCGGGCTGTCCCAGGCCGAGCTGCTCAAGACCTTCAACGCGGGCATCGGCATGGTTCTCTCGGTCGAGGCGGGCCGGGCCGACGCGCTGGCCGAGGTGCTGGCCGCCGAGGGCGAAACCGTCTGCCGCCTTGGCACGGTCTCGGCGGGGACGGGCGTCAGCTTTGGCGGCGCACTTCTGTGACACGGCGTGTCGCGATCCTGATCTCGGGCGGCGGCTCCAACATGGACAGGCTGCTTGCCTCGATGGAAGGCAGCGACAACGCCCGGCCCGTGCTGGTGCTGTCGAACCGCGCCGATGCGGGCGGGCTGGCGAAGGCGTCTGCGCGGGGCGTGCCCGTGGCCGTGGTCAGCCACAAGGATTTCCCGAAGGATCGCAATGCCTTCGAGGCCGCTCTTCACGCTAGGTTCGAGGCGGCCGGGACCGATCTGATCTGCCTTGCAGGCTTCATGCGGATCCTCACGCCCGGCTTTGTCGGCAAATGGACGGGGCGGATGCTGAACATCCACCCCTCGCTGCTGCCGAAATATCCCGGGCTCGACACCCATGCCCGCGCATTGGCCGCCGGCGAGGCCGAGCATGGCTGCACCGTGCACGAGGTCACGTCGGAGCTGGACATGGGGCCGATGCTGGGACAGGCGCGGCTGTCCGTCCGGGCCGGCGACACGGCCGAGACCCTCGCGGCGCGGGTGCTGACGCTGGAGCATCGGCTGTATCCGCAGGTGCTGGCCCGGTTCGCCGCCGGCGACCGACGTCCCGTCACGATCGAGGCTGTGGACTGACCCTCTCTTTTCAATCGGGCGCCGCTCGCCTATGAGAGGAAACGCCCCCGAGAGCCGGATCCACATGCGCACCATCACAACGACCGAAGACCTCCGCGATTTCTGCGAGGCGGCCGCCACGGCGCCTTATGTGACAGTCGACACCGAATTTCTGCGGGAACGGACCTATTACCCCCATCTCTGCCTTGTGCAGCTGGCCTATCCGGGCGACGGCACGGAGGACGCGGTGCTGGTGGACCCGATCAACACCGGCCTCGACCTCGCGCCGCTTTACGACCTGTTTCGGGATCACGGGGTGGTCAAGGTGTTCCACGCGGCCCGGCAGGATCTCGAGATCTTCTACATCGACGGCAATGTCATCCCCGAGCCGCTGTTCGACACCCAGGTCGCGGCGATGGTCTGCGGCTTCGGCGAGCAGGTCGGCTACGAGACGCTGGTGCGCAAGCTGGCCAAGGAGTCGCTCGACAAGTCCTCGCGCTTCACCGACTGGTCGCGCCGGCCTTTGTCGGAGGCGCAGAAGCAATACGCCCTGGCCGACGTGACCCACCTGCGGGTGATCTACGAGGCGCTGAAGGCAGAGCTCGACCGCTCGGGCCGGACCAAGTGGCTGGCCGAGGAAATGGCCGTGCTGAACGATCCGGGCACCTACAAGGTCGAACCCGAGAACGCCTGGCAGCGGATCCGCACCCGCACGCAATCGGCGCGATTTCTGGCCATCGTGCGCGAACTTGCCCGTTTCCGCGAGGCCTACGCGCAAGAGCGGAACGTGCCGCGCAACCGGGTCTACAAGGACGACGCGCTGGTGGAGCTCGCCTCGACCAAGCCGGCCTCGCTCAATGACCTCAGCCGCTCTCGGCTGTTGCTGCGCGAGGCGCGCAAGGGAGAGATCGCGGAAGGCATATTGGCGGCTGTCGCGGCCGGGCAGGCCGCCGAGCTGGACGATCTGCCCCAGCCCGACCGCTCGCGCGAAAAGATGGTGGTGAACCCGGCGCTGGCCGACCTGCTGCGGGTGCTGCTCAAGGCCAAGGCCGAGGAAAAGGGCGTGGCCCAGAAGCTGATCGCGACCTCGTCGGATCTGGACGAGATCGCCGCCGGGCGCCGCGACGTGGCGGCCCTGCGCGGCTGGCGCAAGGAAGTCTTCGGCGACGACGCGATGAAGCTCTGCAACGGCGAGATCGCGCTGGCGGCCAAGGGGTCCAGCGTGGTGCTGGTGCCGCTCTAGCGGCGGGCGCTGACGGCGTTGCCCTGGGCCACGACGCGCACGCCGGTGATGTAGGACAGCTCGTCCTCGTCGAGCGTGATCGCCGAGGTGATCCGCCGCACCGGCGCGGGGCCGCCCGCGGGATAGCCCGCCGCCCGTTCGGCCCGGAACGCCAAAACCAGCGTGCCGCCCTCGAAGCCCTCTCGGGTCAGCTGCGCGTTGTAATTGCCCGCCTCATAGGCCAGCCCCGAGGCGGTGACGATGGCGCCGAAGGCCGCGGGCTCCATCCGCACGTCGGTCACCTGCGCAAGCAGCGCCCGCCCGTCGATGACCTGCGTGCCCGTTCCCGCGTCGACGAGGGGGCGCAGCGGCCCGCGAACCGTCGCCTGCGTCCGGCGGGCGCCGCCGAACGGGTTGAGCGAGCCGATCGACCCAAGCGAGCCTTGCGATCCGAGCGATCCGAGAGAGCCCGAGGACCCTTGCGAGCCAAGCTGCCCGCAGCCCGAGACCGAGAGGGCGGCGCAAAGGGCGCAGACGGAAATCGGGGCGATGCGCATGGCGGCGGGTTCCTTGGTCGTTATCCCTCCTTTTGCTAGCCCAATCCGGCGCGATGGGAAAGCGTCCACTGGACGTCCGCGCGCTGCCGTCCTAAATCCGGGCGCAGAAAGAAGGGAAACCACCATGGCCCAGCCGGCATTCGAGGATATCGCGGAAACCTTCGAGTTTCTGGACGATTGGGAAGAACGCTATCGCCACGTGATAGAGCTTGGCCGCGCGATGGACCCGCTGGAAGAGGCGCTCAAGGTGCCGGCGACCAAGGTCGACGGATGCGCGAGCCAGGTCTGGCTGGTGCCCTTCGTGGAGGGGCAGGGCGCGGGCGCGGTCTATCACTTCCGCGGCGAGAGCGACGCGATGATCGTGCGCGGGCTCATCGCCGTGCTGCACGCGCTTTACGACGGGCTGCCGGCGGGCGAGGTCGGCCGGGTTGACGCCCGCGCCGAGCTTGAGCGGCTGGGCCTGAACGATCACCTCTCGGCGCAACGCTCCAACGGCCTGCGCGCCATGGTCGAACGGATCCGGGCCCAGGCGGCCTCGGCCGCCGCGGCCTAGCGCTCCGCGACCCGCTCCAGCCGTGTGGCGAGATCGCCGTAGCCTGTGGACCGCCGCTCGAACGCGAGACCCAGCCTCTCGGCGCAGGTCCGCGCCCGCTCGGTGAGGGCCGCATCCTCGGTCTGCGCGAGGTAGACGACCTTTTCGTAATTGCCGAAATACATGTCGCGCAGCTCCGGATGCCGGTCGAGACCCAGCGGCTGCCAGACGAAGGCGTCGAACTGGCGGGCGAGAAAATCCGTGAGGTAGAAGGCCGTCATCTCGTCCCGCGCGGCGAAGCTGTCCAGCCCTTCGAAGAATGCATAGCAATGGGGGCCCGCGATCATCTCGACCCCGAGCCGGTCGCAGGTCGCCTGAAGCTGCCCGCCGGTGCCACAATCGGCATAAGCGACGAAGATCCGGTCATGATCGTCGCGGGCTTCGGTCACCGCCTGCTCGACCGCCGGTGCGATGCGTTCGGGGTGGTTGTGCAGGATGGCCGGCAGGCAACGCAGGGACACGTGGTCCCAGCCGTTGAGCCGGATCAGCGCCAGGATCTCATGCGCGAGCGCCCCGCAGGCCAGGATCAGCACAGGCCCGCCAACGCCGGTGTCAAAGCCGGCGTCGGTCAGGGTGGTGTCATCGGGCGCTGTATCTGTCATCTCTCCCCGGGCGTCGACCAAGGGAGGCCCGCCGTCAAGCCTGTTTCGGCTCGTCGGCCAGCACGTCGGCGCGGGGGTCGTCCTTCAGGGTCCGCATCCGCTGATGCGTGGCCTCGAGGTGGTTCATCATGTCACGCAGCGTGGGTTCGTCCCGCGCGTTGTCGGCGTGGTGGACGGCTGTGCGGAACAGGTCGAGCGTGCGGTCCTCGTGGTCTTCGAGGCTGTCGATCAGCGTCCGGTCGGTATCGCCGATGAAGGCGCCGACCCGGCCCGCGATCTCGCGGCCCTTTTCCCGGGCGTCCAGGTCACGGACCTCGCCGCCGACCTCTTCGACCATGCCGGCCAGCTGGCGGGCATAGCTCTCGCGGATCTCGGCGTGTTCGACGAAGACGACCCGGTTTTCGGCCTTGCCGGTCTGGCGGGCAGCCTTGCGGTAATAGCCCGCGCCGGTTTTCAGCGTTGCGATCAGGTCATTCAGGTTGTTCAGTCTCTGCGACATGGTGTCCTCCGGTGTTCAGGTTCACCGGGGAAACTCACCGAAACGCCGCTTGTTCCCTCCCGTCACGCGATTGCCGCGCGGGGTCTCGTCGCGGCAAGGGGCCATATCCGGCGCCCGCCGGTCAGCGTCTTGCGGCTACCAGCCGCACCAGCAGCGCAAGCGCCAGCGCGACGATCAGCACCAGGCCAGAGGCCGCCCCGGCCCCCGAGGTGAGGGACGAAAGGCCCCAGACGGTCAGCCCCGCCAGGGCGAGAACACCAAGAATGATCGCAAGAAATCGGCCTGTCGGCATGAGGGCACCTCCTTCGAGACATATGGGGCCGGTGCGCCCCACATGGAATGGGCCCTCAGCCTCCGGCGCTCATCTGGTTGTGCTTGCGCGAGACGAAGGTCTTCGCGGTCTCGACCGCCACGGCGGCGTCGCGGCAATAGGCGTCGGCCCCGATCGCCTTGCCGAACTCCTCGTTCAGCGGGGCGCCGCCCACGAGCACAATGTAATCCTCGCGGATGCCCTTTTCCTTCATCGTGTCGATCACGACCTTCATGTAGGGCATCGTCGTGGTCAGCAGGGCGGACATGCCGAGGATGTCGGCCCCCTCGGCCTCCAGCGCCTCGAGGTATTTCTCGACCGAGTTGTTGATCCCGAGGTCGACAACCTCGAAACCCGCGCCCTCCATCATCATCGACACCAGATTCTTGCCGATGTCGTGGATGTCGCCCTTGACCGTGCCGATCACCATCTTGCCGACGCGCGGGGCGCCGGTTTCCACCAGCAGCGGCTTGAGGATGAACATACCCCCCTTCATCGCGTTGGCGGCCAGCAGCACCTCGGGGACGAACAGGATACCGTCGCGGAAGTCGTTGCCGACGATGGTCATGCCGCCGACAAGCGCCTCGGTCAGGATGCGGTAGGGTGTCCAGCCCCGCTCCAGCAGGATCTCGACGGATTCCTCGATCTCTTCGCGCAGGCCGTCGTAGAGGTCGTCGTACATCTGCGCGACAAGCTCTTCGTCGTCGAGCTCCGACAGGATGATGTCGTCATCTTCGGCCATGTCTCTGATCTCCCGACGCGGTTTCATTGCGGTGTGCACCGCAACGCCTGACCCGGCTTCGCGATTTCCGACACTGATTGCCCTGCAAGCGACCCGGATACAAATGAATTCGCGGCATGGTGAACCTGAAGCGGCTTCACATGTTCCGTTTTTGTTCTATATTGACGATATGACCGAGACCCTTCCGATCCCGCCAGAGCGTCGCCGCGGACGCGCCGCCGTCACCAACCGGACCAACCGGTTCGAACGCCTGACCACCGAGGCCGTCGACGACGGCTGGGAGAGAGAGCCCCTGCCGCCCCTGCGGACCGAGGTGCGCGAGGAACGGCCGCGTTCGGCCATCGCCCGCAACACCTCGCCGGACGTCAGCTTCGACCGCTCGGTGAACCCTTACCGCGGGTGCGAGCATGGTTGCATCTATTGCTTTGCGCGGCCCAGCCACGCCTATCTGGGCCTGTCGCCGGGGCTCGATTTCGAGACGCGGCTGATCGCGCGGCCCGACATCGCCGAGGTTCTGGCGCGGGACCTGTCGCGCAAATCCTACCGGCCCGCGGTGCTGGCCATCGGCACCAACACCGACCCCTACCAGCCGGTGGAGCGCGACCGGGGCATCATGCGCCGTGTGCTCGAGGTGCTGCGCGAGTTTCGGCACCCGGTCTCGATCGTGACCAAGGGGGCGCTGATCGAGCGGGACGTGGATATCCTGGGCGAGATGGCGGCGATGGGGCTGGCGCATGTGGGCATTTCGGTCACCACGCTGGACCCCGCGACCGCGCGGGCGATGGAACCGCGGGTGCCGTCGCCCGCGCGCCGGCTGCGGGCGATCCGGGTGCTGTCCGAGGCGGGGGTTCCGGTGCGGGTGATGGCCTCGCCCGTGGTGCCCGCGCTGACCGACCATGAAATAGAGGCGATCCTGCTGGCGGGGGCCGAGGCGGGGGCGGGCACCGCCAGCTACATCGCCCTGCGGCTGCCGCGCGAGGTCTCGGGGCTGTTTCGCGACTGGGTCGCCGAGGCCTTTCCGGACCGGGCAGACCGGATCATGGGCAGGGTGCGAGAGCTGCACGGCGGCCGCGACTACGACCCGGAGTTCGGGCGCCGGATGTCGGGGCAGGGGATCTGGGCCGACCTGATGAAGCAGCGGTTCGCCGTGGCCCTGCGCCGGTCTGGATTGCGGCGCGATGCAGCACCGCTGCGCTGCGACCTGTTCCGGGTCCCGCCGAAGCCCGGCGACCAGCTGTCCCTTTTCGGATAGCTCTGCGCCCGGGGGCGGTTCAGCTCTTGGTGCGGCGGCGACCACGGCGGGCGGTGGCCTCGGGGCCCTTGCCGTCGGTGCCGTCGGAGGCGGAGGAGAACTCGCCCAGGGTCGCGACGATGGCCTCCAGCGTGGGCGCCGGGCCCTTGGCCCGGGTCTCCAGCGCCGCGCGCATGGCGGTCAGGTGCTCCGGCGTGGTGCCGCAGCAGCCGCCGATGATCCGCGCCCCGGCGTCCCGGGCCATGAACGCGTAATCGGCCATCAGCTCGGGCGTGCCGTTGTAATGGATGTGGCCCTCGACGTATTTCGGGATGCCCGCGTTGCCCTTGGCGATGATCGGCCGGTCGGGACCGGCGGCGGCGAAGCCCAGCACCGTGCGCATCAGGTCGGAAGAGCCGGTGCCGCAATTGGCCCCGAAGGCCAGCGGAGGGGCGGGAAGCTTGCCGACCATGCGGACCATTTCGGCCGAGGTCATGCCCATCATCGTGCGCCCCGCGGTGTCGAAACTCATGGTGCCGCACCAGGGCATGCCGGCCAGGGCAAAGCCCTCGGCCGCGGCCTTGTATTCCTCGGGCGCCGAGATCGTCTCGAGCCAGAGCACGTCGGCCCCGCCGGCCTTCAGCGCCTCGGCCTGTTCGTGGAACATCTCGACCGCGCTCTCGTGGGTCAGGGTGCCCATGGGGGCCATGATGTCGCCGGTGGGACCGACCGACCCGGCCACGACGATCGGGCGGCCGGCCTTGTCGGCGACCTCGCGGCCGATCTCGGCGGCGGCGCGGTTGAGCTCTCCGACCCGGTTCTGGGCGTCGTGCAGTTTCAGCCGGGAGGCGTTGCCGCCGAAGGAATTGGTGAGGAACAGGTCCGAGCCGGCCTCGACCGCGCCGGAATAGAGCGCAGTGATGCGGTCGGGGTGGTCGACGTTCCAGAGCTCCGGGGCATCGCCCGATTGCAGGCCGAGGTTGAACAGAGTCGTGCCGGTGGCGCCGTCGGCCAGGATCCAGTCGCGGGAGGCGAGCATCTTGCTCAGGGCGTCGGTCATCGGAGGCCTCATCGGGGTCATGGCGGGCTGAAGAGCCCGGAGGGGGTTGCGGGCTGAAGAGCCCGGAGAGCGGGCCTACCGGGCCACAGCGTGCCCAAGGCGCCGCGAAAACTTGCTTGATTGTGAGGTGCCATGCAGGGCGGCGGAGTGCAAACCCGTTTTCCTGAAGATCATCCTGCACCCAAGGTCAAATCACGGGCTTCGTGCCCGCGGCCGCGGGCACGAGAGGTTCGGCCCCGCGGCCGGACAGGTGAAACCACGGCCCCGCCGGCCAGCGCTGTGGCGGACAGTCGCCGGCCCCTGCGTCCAGGCCGGTGGTCACGGGCCACTTGATCGGACCGGCAGGACCAGGATCAGCTGACGAGCTGGACCTTGGCCTCGGCCATGCACTCGACCATCTTGGCGCGGATCTCGGCCTCGGTCGCCTTGTCGCCCAGATCGCCGGTCAGCTTGCGCACGACATCCTCGTGCCCGGCTTCCTCGAAGTCGGATTTCACGACCTCGACCGCATAGGCCTCGGCATCGGCGCCCTCCTTGCCAAGCAGGCCGGCGGCCCAGAGGCCGATCAGCTTGTTGCGTCGCGCCTCGGCCTTGAAAAGCATCTCGGCATCGTGGGCATACTTGGCCTCGAACGCGTGTTCCCGGTCATCGAAGGTTGTCATCGGCGGCTCCCCCGCATTGGATTGTTACCCTGAGATATGGCTCATGGCGGGTGCTGTTGCAACCGCGCGGGCGCTTGCGACGGCGCGGGCGTTGCCATATGGGTGACAGCGACGTCCGCACCCGTCCGGGTCGCGGACCCAAATCATTTCGAGGATCCGTCATGGCGCGCCGCAAGAAGATATACGAAGGCAAGGCGAAGATCCTGTACGAAGGCCCCGAGCCGGGCACCCTGGTGCAATATTTCAAGGACGACGCGACGGCGTTCAACGCCGAAAAGCGCGCGGTCATCGAGGGCAAGGGCGTGCTCAACAACCGGTTGAGCGAATTCTTCATGACCGGCCTGACTCAGCTGGGGATTCCGAACCATTTCATCCGCCGCCTGAACATGCGCGAGCAGCTGATTCGCCAGGTCGAGATCATTCCGCTGGAGGTCATCGTCCGGAACGTGTCGGCGGGCTCCATGGCCAAGCGCCTCGGGATGGAGGAAGGTGTTCAGCTGCCGCGTCCGATCATCGAGTTCTCGCTCAAGGACGACAAGCTGGGCGATCCGCTGGTGCCCGAGGAATACATCACGGCCTTCGGCTGGGCCTCGCAGCAGGATCTGGACGACATCGTGCAACTGGCGATCCGGGTGAACGATTTCATGTCCGGCGTGATGTACGGCGTCGGCATCAAGCTGGTGGATTTCAAGATCGAGGTCGGCCGGATCTGGGACGGCGATTATCAGCGGCTGGTCGTGGCGGACGAGATCTCGCCCGATTCCTGCCGGCTGTGGGACATCGAGACCGGGGCGAAATTCGACAAGGACGTGTTCCGGCGCGACCTGGGATCGCTGACCGATGCCTATACCGAGGTCGCCCGCAGGCTGGGCGTGATGCCGTCCAACGCCACGCACATGCCCAAGCCGACGCTCATCAACTGACTGTCGGATTCGAGTTTTCTTGCCAAGATGAAGGAGGGACGCCGGTGAAGGTTCGGGTGGATGTCATGCTGAAGGACGGCGTTCTGGATCCCCAGGGAGAGGCGGTGCGCCACGCGCTGGGGGCGCTCGGGTTCGCCGGGGTCGAGGGGGTCCGACAGGGCAAGGTGATCGAGCTGGAGCTGGCCGACGGGACCCCCGAGAGCGAGGTCGGCCGGATGTGCGAGCAGCTGCTCGCCAACACCGTGATCGAGAGCTACCGGATCGTGATGGAATGAAGGCCGCCGTCCTGACGGCCTACCGCCGGCCGCTGGAGATCGAGACCCGGGCCGACCCCGACTGTCCGCCCGACGGGGTCGTTCTGCGGGTCCTGGCCTGCGGCGTGTGCCGGTCGGACTGGCACGCCTGGGCGGGCGAGCATCCGCGGGTGAAGCCGGGCGCGATAGGCGGGCACGAATATTGCGGCGAGGTCGTGGCCGCCGGGCCGGCCTCGGGCTGGGTCGTGGGCGATATCCTGGTGGCGCCGTTCCTGCTGAGCTGCGGGCGCTGTGCGGCCTGCCGGGGCGGGGTGGAGCATACCTGCCCGGACATGCTCTATCCCGGGCTGGGGATGGATGGGGCGTTCGCCGAATTCGTCGCCGTGCCAAGGGATCACAACCTGCAGCGTCTGCCCGAACACATGGATCCGGTGCTGGCCGCCGGGCTTGGCTGCCGGGTCATGACCGCCTGGCACGGGCTGACGGATCGCGCCGCGCTTCAGCCCGGCGAATGGCTTGCGGTGCATGGCACGGGCGGCGTGGGCCTTGCCGCGGTGCTGCTTGGCCGGGCCATGGGGGCGCGGGTCGTGGCAGTCGACGTGGTCCCGGAGAAGCTCGATCATGCCCTGGCCCATGGCGCCGAGGCGGTGGTGAACGCGGCGCAGGAGGGCGCCACCGAGCGTCTGCGCGAGATTACCGGCGGCGGGGCCCATGTCTCGCTCGAGGCGGTGGGAATCGCGCCCACGCTCAACGGCTCCATCGCCGGGCTGCGGCCGCTGGGCCGGCACGTGCAATGCGGGATGCCCATCGGCCATACCGCGCGGATGGAGATCGACCTCAACGGCGTCTTCATGAAGAACCTGGCGCTTTTTGGCTCCAAGGGGATGCCCGCGCACCGGTATCCGCAGCTGTTCAGCCTGATCGAGAGCGGGGCAGTGGATCTGTCGCCGATGATCGGGCGCGAGATCGGGCTGGGCGATGTCTCGGCCGAGCTTGCGGCGATGGAAGGGCCGACCGCGCCGGGCGTCGCGGTCGTGACCGACTTTTCCGGCGGCTGAGGGGCGAGGCGCTTGGACCCGCATCATCTGGCCCGAAAGGTCGGTGGGGCGAGGGGGCTCGCGGGCCTGACCCTGCGCCAGCGGCTGCGGATCGTGGTCTTTGCCTTTCCACTGCTGTGTCTTCTGGCGGCGCTCGGCCTCGCTGCGGCAAGCGCGCTGTTCCAGCTGCGCTCGGTCCCGGTTGAGGGCACGGTCGTCGCACGGTACGAATGGCCCGGGACGACGATTTTCGACCGCAGGCAAGTGAATTACGAGCCGATCTTCACCTACGAGATCGACGGCGAGCCTTACCGCGCGAGCGTCGGCTCGGCCCATCCCGCCTTCGACCTGGCGGTCGGAGAAACGGCGATGATCCGCGCGATCCCCGGTGACCGGGGCAATGTGCGGATGGACACATGGATCGGCATGTGGTTCATCCCCGCCATCGTCGGCCTGCTCGGGGCCGTCTCGCTGTTCCCGGCCCTGTTGATCTGGGGCCTTGTCGTCGTTCTCTTGCGCAGGAGATCATCCGGATGAAAGCCGCCGTCCTCGTCTTCCCCGGGAGCAATTGCGACCGCGACATGGCCGTGGCCCTCCGCGCCGCCGGTGCCGACGTGACCATGGTCTGGCACAAGGACGCGGTCCTGCCGGAGGGGCTGGACCTGGTGGCGGTGCCGGGGGGGTTTTCCTTCGGCGACTACCTGCGCTGCGGCGCGATCGCCGCGCAATCGCCGATCTGCCGGGCACTGGTCGATCACGCGGTGCGGGGTGGCTTTGTGCTGGGGGTGTGCAACGGCTTTCAGGTGCTGACCGAGACCGGACTGCTGCCCGGTGCGCTGATGCGCAACGCAGGGCTGAAGTTCATTTGCCGGACGGTGGCGCTTGAGGTCGCGACCCGGCAGAGCGATTTCACCAGCGGCTACGAGGTCGACCGGATCCGTATCCCCGTGGCCCATCATGACGGCAATTACTTCGCCGACCCCGAGACCCTCGCGCGGCTCGAGGGCGACGATCTCGTGGCCTTCCGCTATCTCGACAACCCCAACGGCAGCCTGGCCGACATCGCCGGGATCCTGTCGGAAAACCGCCGGGTCCTGGGGATGATGCCGCACCCCGAGCGGGCGGTGGATACCGGGCACGGCGGCACCGACGGACAGGCGCTTTTCCGCTCTCTCGTGGGGGCTTTGCAGCACGTCTGAGGGCTGTCGCTTGCCGCGCGGGTCCCGGCGGCATAAAATCGGGCAATGTCAAAGCAACCCATGCCTCAGAGCCGGGCCGGCGCGAAATGGCCGATGCGGACCGCGTTCGGGGTGCTGGTCGTGCTTGCGATCGTCGTCGTCTACATTACGAATCAATACCTTACCCAGCGTTTCACGGAAACGACGCGGAACCGGGCCGAGATTCGCTCGACGCTTTATGTGGGCAACCTGGTCAGCGAGCTTCAGCGCTCGTCCATCGTGCCGCAGCTGCTGTCGCGCGATCCGCAGCTGATCGGCGCACTCAATTCCGGCGACTACACCCAGTCGACCCAGCGCCTGCTGTCCTTCGTGGACGAGATCGGCGCCGCCTCGCTGATGCTGCTGGACAAGGAGGGCCGCACCGTCGCCGCGACCGACCGCAACCGCCTGGGCGAGGCGCACCGGAACGCGGCCTATTTCGTCGACGCGATGCGGGCGAATACGACCGTCTTCAACGTGACCGAGCCCGAGGCCGGCGGCTACCAATTCACCTATGCCCGCAAGGTCGAGGACATGGGCAACGGGCTGGGCGTGATCCTGGTGGCGGTGGATCTGGCGGCGCTGGAGCGGTCCTGGGCGGGGGTGGCCGACGCGGTGTTCGTGGCCGACAGCGAGGGCCGGATCATCCTGTCGACCGAGCCGCGCTGGCGCGGGCTGAAGGAATCCGCGGCCCTGGTGCGCCAATCCGCCCCCTCGGCCATCGAGCGGGCGATCCGGATGACCCAGGATTGGTCGGCCCTGCCGATCGACGCCTACCTGCGCGGCGAGGCGGTGATGCGGGTCGAATCCCGGGTGCCGTTCCGGGGCTGGCAGCTGGTGACCTTCACCACCTACGCGTCGGTCCGCGAGAAGGTGAATGGCGTCCTCGCGCTGGAGATCATGGGTTTCGCGATCCTGCTGGCCGGGGTGTTCTGGCTGCTGAACCGCAAGGCCGCGTCGCGGGTGCTGTTCTTTCAGCGTGAAAGCTTTGAACTTCGCCAGCTGAACCGGCGGCTGCAAAGGGAAATCGCCGAACGCGAGAAGGTCGAGAAGAACCTGGAAGTTGCCGAACAGACCCTTGCGCAATCCTCCAAGCTGGCCGCCCTGGGCGAGATGTCGGCCGCCGTCAGCCACGAGTTGAACCAGCCGCTGGCCGCGATGAAGACCTATCTTGCCGGGGCCCGGCTGCTGCTTGCGCGCAAGCGGCCCGAAGAGGCGCTGTCGTCGTTCCAGAGGATCGACGACCTGATCGAGCGGATGGGCGCGATCACCAAGCAGCTCAAATCCTATGCCCGCAAGGGCGCCGAGGAGTTCGAGCCGGTCGACGTGCGCGGCTCCATCCAGTCGGCGCTGGCGATGATGGAGCCGCAGTTGAAAAGCCTCGCGGTAACGATCACCAAGACCCTGCCGAGCGACCCGGTCCTGATCGTCGGCGACCGCCTGCGGCTGGAACAGGTTATCATCAACCTCTTGCGCAATGCGCTCGATGCCACCAAGTCCGCAAAGGAGCCGCAGATCGACATCCTTCTGGCGGCGGGGGACACGATGCGGCTGAATGTGCGCGACAACGGGCCCGGGATCGAGGATCTCGATGCCCTGTTCGAGCCGTTCTACACCACCAAGCAGCCCGGTGACGGCGTTGGCTTGGGGCTGGCGATCTCATCCGGGATCGTCAGCGATTTCGGCGGTCGGCTGACCGCCCGCAATGCCGCCGGCGGCGGCGCGGTCTTCGAGGTCCAGCTTCCGATCTGGACCGACCATGACGAAGACCTGGAAGCAGCGGAGTAAGACAACCCATGGCTCAGGCTATGAAAATTGCAATCGTCGATGACGAGAAGGACATGCGGCAGTCGATCAGCCAATGGCTGGCCCTGTCGGGATATGACACCGAAACCTATGCCAGCGCCGAGGACGCCCTGAAGGGGCTGACCCCGGATTACCCCGGCATCGTCGTCTCGGACATCAAGATGCCGGGCATGGACGGGATGCAATTCCTCAAGAAGATCAAGGGCGTGGACAGCACTCTTCCGGTGATCATGATCACCGGCCACGGCGATGTGCCGATGGCGGTCGAGGCGATGCGGATCGGTGCCTACGATTTCCTCGAAAAGCCGTTCAACCCCGACCGGATGACCGAGCTTGCCAAGAAGGCGACCCATGCGCGGCGGCTGACGCTCGACAACCGGGCCCTGCGGCGCGAGCTGTCGGAGGGCACCGCGATCATCTCCAAGCTGATTGGCGGCAGCCCTGTGATGGAGCGCCTCAAGGAGGACATCCTCGATCTCGGCCAGGCCGACGGCCATGTGCTGATCGAGGGAGAGACCGGCACCGGCAAGACCCTCGTGGCCCATGCGCTGCACGCGGTGGGCGCCCGGGCCAACAAGAAGTTCGTGCTGATCGCTTGCGGGGCGCTCGATGAAGAGGCGCTGCAACGGCGGCTGTTCGGCCCCGCCGGCCAGGACGACCCGATCCCGGCGATGGAGGAGGCCCGCGGCGGCACCCTCGTGCTGGAGGATATCGAGGCGCTGGCGCCCTCGCTCCAGGCCCGCCTGCTGACCGCGCTGAACGAGCAAGGGACCCCGGCCGAGACCCGCGTGGTCGCGATCTGCAACCTGCAGGACGAGGGCAAGACCTGTGAAAGCGTGCTGCGGGCGGACCTGTTCTATCGGCTGGCCGCGCTGCGCGTCACCGTGCCGCCGCTGCGCCAGCGGGGCGAGGATATCCTGACGCTCTTCACGCGCCTGTCCGAGCAGTTCGCCGACGAATACGGCTGCCCCGCCCCCGAATTGTCGGCCCAGGAGGCGGCGCAGCTGTTGCAGGCGCCCTGGCCCGGCAACGTGCGCCAGCTGATCAACGTGGCCGAGCGCGCCGTGCTGCAGAACCGCCGCGGCACCGGCACCATCGCCTCGCTGCTGATGGCCGACAACGCCGAGAGCGAGCCCGCGATGACCACCGAGGGCAAGCCCCTGAAGGAATTCGTCGAGGCGTTCGAGCGGATGCTGATCGACAACACCATGCGGCGGCACAAGGGCTCCATCGTCGCGGTGATGGACGAGCTCTGCCTGCCGCGCCGAACGCTGAACGAGAAGATGGCGAAATACACCCTGCAGCGGTCCGACTACCTGTCCTGACCGGGCCGGGGCGGCGGCCAGCCCCCGTCGCCCCCTGCGGCATAAGGTCCGTGCCCGGACCGGGGCATTGGGTCCGTGCCCGGACCGGGGCGCGGGCGTGGACGTTCCGCGCCTCTTGCACAGCCCATGCGCGGGGTGTCAGGCCACCGTCCCCGACTGTTCGGCACCGTCCGGTGCCACGCACGGCTTTTTCGCCATTGTCATGTCGGGCGCGTTCCCTTTATGTAGTATAACGGCCGTCTCCGCGATGATGCGGGCCATGGCCGGAAGTTTTCGCTGTCCAGACCGGTGCCGCCGTTTCGCGTGCAGGTCCGGGCAGAAGGATTTGGGCCGTCTGGCCCCAATAGAACAGCCTTGGGCGCTTGCGCCGAGGCCTGAATTGGTCACCGAGGCGCCCGCGCCGAGTGGGCCGGAGAAGAAACGCGATGAGGCGCGCGACGCTGAAGCCAGGATTGAGAACAGCCCCGAGGGGCCCCTCGGCATCGAGCGCAACGCCTGTCGCCATAATCAGACACGATCATCTTGCAACCGCGCCCCCCGGGGCGCCGCCAGGGATGTCGTGCAAACGGATAACATGGCTAAGAAAATGCTCATCGACGCCACCCACGCGGAAGAGACCCGCGTCGTGGTGGTTGACGGAAACAAGGTCGAGGAATTCGACTTCGAAGCACAGGCAAAGCGTCAGCTAGCCGGCAACATCTACCTGGCAAAGGTCACACGGGTCGAACCGTCGCTGCAGGCGGCCTTCGTCGATTACGGCGGCAACCGCCACGGATTCCTCGCCTTTTCCGAGATCCACCCCGATTACTACCAGATCCCCGTGGCCGACCGCGAGGCGCTGCTGGCCGAGGAACGCGCCCACGCCGAACTCGAGCGCGCCGAGGACGAGGCCGAAGAGAAACCCGCGCCGCGCAAGCGCCGCTCGCGGTCCCGCTCCAAGGCGGCCGACACCAGCTCTGCGGATGCGGTCGCGACCGAGGACGCGCCCGGCGCCGAGATCTCGGGGATGGAGACCATCGACCTCGGCGAGGAGGAGCCCCCCGAGGGCGAGGCCCGCAGCCCGATGGAGACCGTGGCCGAAACGCCTGTCGAAACCCCCGCCGCCGGCGAGGATGACGAGGGCGAGGAGGCCCGCGACGACGAGTCCGAAGAGGATTCGGAGATCGAATCCGTCGCCGTCGACGACAGCGACGAGGTGCGCCCCGTGCGCAAGCCGCGCCCGCGCAAGTACAAGATCCAGGAAGTGGTCAAGGTCCGTCAGATCCTGCTGGTTCAGGTGGTCAAGGAAGAGCGTGGCAACAAGGGCGCCGCGCTGACGACCTACCTCAGCCTCGCGGGCCGTTACTGCGTGCTGATGCCCAACACCGCCCGTGGCGGCGGCATCTCCCGCAAGATCACCAGCGCCCCGGACCGCAAGAAGCTCAAGGAAATCGCGTCCTCCATGGATGTGCCGCTCGGCGCGGGCCTGATCATCCGCACCGCCGGCGCACAGCGCACCAAGACCGAGATCAAGCGCGACTACGAATACCTGCAGCGCATGTGGGAGCAGATCCGAGAGCTGACGCTGAAATCCGTCGCGCCCGCGCCGATCTACGAAGAGGGCGACCTCATCAAGCGGTCGATCCGCGATCTCTACTCCAAGGAGATCGACGAGGTCATCGTCGAGGGCGACAACGGTTACCGGACGGCCAAGGACTTCATGAAGATGATCATGCCGTCCCACGCCAAGAACGTGAAACACTACATCGACCCGCTGCCGCTGTTCGCGCGGCACCAGGTCGAGAGCTACCTCAGCTCGATGTTCAACCCGACGGTGCAGCTGCCCTCGGGGGGCTATATCGTGATCGGCATCACCGAGGCGCTGGTGGCGATTGACGTGAACTCCGGCCGGGCGACCAAGGAAGGCTCGATCGAGCAGACCGCGCTCAAGACCAACCTGGAGGCCGCCGAGGAAGTGGCCCGCCAGCTGCGCCTGCGCGACCTGGCCGGGCTGATCGTGATCGACTTCATCGACATGGACGAGCGCAAGAACAACGCCGCCGTCGAGAAGCGCATGAAGGACAAGCTCAAGACCGACCGGGCCCGCATCCAGGTGGGGCGGATCTCCGGTTTCGGCCTGATGGAAATGTCGCGTCAGCGGCTGCGGCCGGGGATGCTCGAGGCGACGACCCAGCCCTGTTCCCATTGCCACGGCACGGGGCTTCTGCGCTCCGACGACAACGTGGCGCTGTCCATTCTGCGTCAGATCGAGGAAGAGGGCGTGCGTGGCCGGTCCCGCGAGGTGCTGGTCAAGGCGCCCGTGGCCATCGCCAACTACCTGATGAACCAGAAGCGCGAGCACATCGCCGGCATCGAGCTGCGCTATGGCCTGTCGGTGCGGATCGAGGCCGATCCGTTCATGATCTCGCCCGATTTCGCGATCGAGAAGTTCAAGACCGCGACGCGGGTGGTGGCCGAGGTGACGTTGCCGGTGATCTCGTCGAGCTCTTCGATGATGGCCGACGATCCCGATGATGAGATCGACGTGCCCGAGCCCGAGGAGGCGCCGGAGCCCGAGGCCGAAGCCAAGGTCGAGACTGCGCCCGAGGCCCCCGCCGATACGAGCGGCGAAGAGAAACCCAAGAAGCGGCGTCGCCGGCGTCGGCGCCGCAAGGGCGGCGGTGGCGAGAACGGCGGCGATTCCGGGAACGAGTCTGGCAATGAGGCCGGCAGCGACGGGCAGGGGTCTGACGACAGCTCTGGCGACGGCGCGCCGGCCGAGCCTGCCCCGGTAGAGGCCGACGCGACTGGCGATGCCGCCCCGCAGGACGGCGAGGCGGCCCCGGCAGAGGCCAAGAAGCCGCGCACCCGGACCCGGACGCGCCGCAAGACCTCCGCCAAGGAGACGGTGGAGGCCGACACGGAGACCGCGACTGCCGAGACCGAACCGGAGGCCACGCCGGCCGCCGAGCCCACGCCTGAAGCCGCGCCCGCCGCCGAGACCCCGCCGGAGCCCGCTCCGGCAGCGCAGCCGGAAGAGGCCCCGCAGGCCGAGGCGTCGGAGGCCGACACCGCCCCCGCAAGCGAGGCGCCCGCGGCGGACACGCCAGCGCCGCAGGCGGAGCCCGCCGCAGATGCCGAGCCCGCAGAGGCCGAGGCCCCGGAGGCTGCGCCGAAGCCCGTGCAAGAGGCCGCGCCGGAACCCCCGGCCCAGGAGGAAGTGCGCACGCCCGAACCCGTGGGCGCCGAGGCCGACGCCGGAAACGAAACGGGCGACGAGGACGACAAGCCCAAACGTCGCGGCTGGTGGACGCTGGCCCGCTAAGGGGCGGCAACGGCCCGGGGCGCGAGCGCCGGGCTGCCCTGGAGAAAAAAAGGGCTCCGCAGCGATCTGCGGAGCCCTTTTTTCGTGACAAACTTCGTGACAAACTTCGTGACAAACTTCGTGACAAACTTCGTGACAAACTTCGTGACAAACTTCGTGACACGCTTCCCAACACGATTCGCGACAGTCTTCGTGACACGCTTCGCGACACCCGGAATTGCCCCCGCGCTATCTCCGCCGGACCGGATAGACCGGTGCGGGCTTTTCGGCCGAAGGGTGCAACTTACCTCCGCCGGAACAGGTGGATTCGTGCATCGCTTTGGACCGACGGGGTCAGATTGTGCTCGCCGGACCCGGTGGCCCTGTTCGCCTCCCTCGGCCGAGAGGGACAGAGTCCCCGCCGGGCCGGGCCCAAGGGTGCCGCGCCCCCCGGCGGGCAGCGACAGTCTATTCCCGCCGGAACAGGTAGATCCGCGCATCGCTTTGGACCGACAGGGTCAGACTATCCTCGCCGGATCGGGTGAACCTGTTCGCCCCCTTCGGCCGAGAGGGTCAGACTCCCCGCCGGATCAGGTGGACCTGTTCGCCGCCCTCGGTTGCGAGGGACAGGTGCGCGTGGCCGGCCTCGGTGCAGAAATGCGGGATGTCGATGATCGCGACGGGATCGTCCGCCAGCACCCGCACCACCGTGCCGGCGGGCAGCGGCCCGAGGCGCTTGCGCAGGCGCAGGACGGGCAGGGGGCAGAGCAGCCCCCGGGTGTCGATCTCTTCGGCCGCCGTGTCGGTCATGTCGGTCATGGCGGTGAGCTAGACCGCGCCCATGGCCAAGTCCAGTGCCACCCTGCGACCATGTTGCCCGGCTCCAGCACGGCAACGTGACGCGATGTGCCCGTGACGCGGGCGCCGCGCCGGGATAAGAACGGGTTCATGGACGCGAACCTGCTTCTTGATGCGACGCTGCTGCCCGCCCTGGCGATTGCCATGGCCGCGGGCCTGCTGTCGTTCCTCAGCCCCTGCGTCCTGCCGATCGTGCCGCCCTATCTGGCCTATATGGGCGGGGTCAGCGTGACCGAGATGGATGGCACCCGGGCGGCGCGGCGCAAGGTGACGCTGGCCGCGCTGTTCTTCGTGTTGGGCCTGTCGACCGTGTTCCTGCTGCTGGGCTTCGCCTTTTCCGCCATGGGCCGGATGTTCCTGCAGGTGCAGGATTGGTTCGTGACCGGGGCCGGGGTCGTCATCATGATCTTCGGGCTGCATTTCCTCGGCGTCTTCCGCATCGGCTTCATGGACCGCGAGGTCCGGGTCGAGGCCGGCGACAGGGGCGGCTCCGCCTTCGGGGCGTTCCTGCTGGGCCTGGCCTTCGCCTTCGGCTGGACCCCCTGCCTCGGGCCGATCCTGGGGGCGATCCTCGGGCTTGCGGCGTCCGAGGCCGACACGATGCGCGGCACCGCGCTGCTCGCGTCCTATGCGTTGGGGCTGGGCATCCCGTTCCTGCTGGTCGCGGCCTTCTTTCCCCGGCTCAAGGGCGCGATGGGCTGGATGAAGCGGCATATGGAGCGAATCGAGCGGATCTCGGGCGTGTTGCTCTGGACGGTCGGGCTGATGATGCTGACCGGGCAGTTCTCGGATTTCTCCTATTGGCTGCTGGAGACCTTCCCGGCGCTGGCGCAGCTGGGCTGACGGCCCCCAAGTTTCACAGCCCCCGACCCGCGCGACAATCGGCTTATTTCTGCCCGTTTTTGCGGCTAGGCTGAGACAATCCGAAAAGCCGGAGCAGGGCCATGTCAGACCACAGGAGCGGCAAGGTGGCGCAGAGGCGCGTCTTCTACATTCCGGGCTACGACCCGATCCACCCGCGCCGCTACCGCGAGCTTTACCGCAAGGAGGCGGCGGCCCAGGCGGCGGTCTCGGGCTTTGCCATCGGGCTGAAGCCGAAGCGGGCCGGCGGTCCCTACGGCTGGCATGTCACCGCCGAGATCGAGGGCGCCGAGGTCGAGGCCGATGTCGAGGTCCTGGTCTGGTCCGATATCGTGCGCGGCTCGATGTCGTCGTCGATCCCGGCGACCTACCTGCAGCTGGTCCGCTGCGCCTGGACCTATATCGCCAGCGGCGCCCTTCGGCGGCTGATGTGGCTGCGCAAGGGGCCGGTCATCGCAGCGCTCTACCCGGTGGGGATGCTGTTGCTGCAACTCGCGGTCGCGCTCGGCCTTGGTGCGGCGGCCGGCGCGGCGGGGGGGCATGCGCTGTCGCTTCTCGGGGCGCCCTGGGCGCTGGGTCTGGTCCTGCGGCTGGCGCTTTGGGGGGCGGTCGCGGTGGCCCTGTTGCGTTGGTTCAAGAAGAAGGACGGCAAGATCTTCGCCTATTACCTGATGCACGACTACGCCTATTCGGCCAATTGGGGCGGGGCCAACCCGCCCGAGCTCGAGGCGCGGATGGCCGAGTTTGCCGACCGCATCGCCGGGGCGCTGACCGAGGGCAGCGACGAGGTGCTGGTGGTCGGCCATTCCTCGGGCGCGCATCTGGCGGTGTCGATCCTCGCCGACCTGATCCGGGCGGGGCGGGTGCCGGCCAACGGCCCGGCGCTGTCCTTCCTCAGCCTGGGCCAGGTCGTGCCGATGGTGTCGTTCCTGCCCAAGGCCCACAGATTGCGGGCCGACCTCGCCTATCTTTCCCTGCGCGACGAGATCACCTGGGTCGACATCACCGCGCCGGGCGACGGCTGCGCCTTCGCGCTCTGCGATCCGGTGGCGGTCTCGGGCGTGGCGCCGGAGGGGGCGAAATGGCCGCTGGTCTTCTCGGCCTCGTTCACCCAGACGCTGTCGCCCGCCCGCTGGAAAGAGCTGCGCTGGCGCTTCTTCCGGCTGCATTTCCAGTATCTCTGCGCTTTCGACCGGCCCAAGGACTACGACTACTTCCGGGTGACCGCCGGGCCGCTGACGCTGGGGGCGCGCTATGCCGGCCGGCCGCCGTCGAAAAGCCGCATCGTGATCCCCGCGTCGAAATACACCAGCCAGGCGGCATGACGCCGGACCAGCCCCCCAAACCGCCCTCGCGGCCCGACAAGGTCTCGCTCTGGCGCTATGCCCGGCTGTTCCGGTCCGACATCCTGTCGGCCCAGCCCGCCAAGCTCTACCGCGCCTGGATGGCCGAGTTCCGCACGCCGTTCTTCCGGTCCTTCCTGGTCAACGACCCGCCGCTGATCCGGCGCGTGCTGAACGAGCGGCCCGACGATTTCCCCAAATCCGGCCGGATCGGCGCGGGGCTGCGGCCGCTGCTGGGCAATTCGGTCTTTCTGACCAACGGCGCGGTGTGGAAACGCCAGCGGCGGATCATCGACCCGGCCTTCGAGGGCGGCCGCCTGCGCGACACCTACCCGGCGATGTGGGACGCGGGAGAGGCGGCGGTGGCACGGCTCGACCGGCTTGCCACCGGGGCGCCGGTGGAGATCGAGGCCGAGACCAGCCACGCCGCCGCCGACGTGATCTTTCGCACCCTGTTCTCGATCCCGATCGAGCATGAGCTGGCCGCCGAGGTGTTCGCCGAGTTCCGGGCCTATCAACGGTCGCAGCCGATCCTGAACCTTGCCGCCTTCATCCCCGGTCCGCGCTGGATGCCGCGCTTCTTCCGGTCCGAGACCCGGCGGTCGGCCCGCAGGATCCGGGCGCTGATCGGGGATCTGACCCGGCGGCGGCTGGACGCGATCGCGGCGGGGGCGGCGCCCGATGACCTCGCCACCAAGATCATGACGACCACCGACCCCGAGACCGGCGACCGGTTCGATCTGGACGAGATGGTGGACCAGGTGGCGATCTTCTTTCTCGCCGGGCACGAGACCAGCGCCTCGGCGCTGGCCTGGACGCTCTATCTGCTGGCGCTCTATCCCGAATGGCAGGAGGTGCTGGCGGAGGAGGGGCGCGAGGTGACCCCGGATTTCTCCAGCGTCTCGAAGCTGCGGGTCACGCGGGACGTGTTCCGCGAGGCGCTGCGGCTTTATCCGCCGGTGCCCATGATGGTGCGTGAGGCCGCTGGGGCGGAGACCTTCCGCAAGCGGGCGGTCCGGCGCGGCGCACAGATCGTGCTGTCGCCCTGGCACCTGCACCGGCACGCGCGGCTTTGGGACCGGCCCGACGATTTCGACCCCGCGCGATGGGGCACCGAGAATGGCCGGGCCTGCATGCGCGAGGCCTACATGCCGTTTTCCGCCGGGCCGCGGGTCTGCACCGGGGCGGGCTTTGCCATGGTCGAGGGCGTGCTGCTGATCGCGCTCATCGCCCGCCGGTTCCGGATTGAACGGGTCGCCGGGCGCGACCCTGTGCCGGTCGCGCACCTGACGGTGCGGGCGAAAGACGGAATCTGGCTGCGCCTGACGCCGCGGAACGCCTGATTCGCCCCGCGACTGGAGAAGGGCCGGAAACGGTCCGGCGCTGTCCCGGAAATTGGTTCCTGAAAACGCGCCCTTTCTTGCCGCATCGCAGCAATCAGGCAGGAATGAGGCAGGAAATCCGGGCGGAAAAAAGGCGTGAGCCCTTCAGTAAACCCGATAAAATCATATGCTTGATCTCGATTCATCGACGCAGTGTCGCCCGACTGGGGCCGCTTTGTGGCATTTCAAATAAGCGCCAAATGGTGTTTAAAAGGATCGTCGGTGGGGGCCGATGTGAATGATCAGGATTTCGGCCATGACTCTCTTGGAAGAAATGGAAGGCAAACCGCGCCCGACCCCTGGGCTTCTGAAGACGATCGAAAGCGTGATGTCGATCGTGCGTGAATCCCGCGAGGGCGCCTCGGGCAAGGCTCGCAATGCAGAGCCGTCAATGGACGCGGAGGATCTCGCCGCGCTGTTCCGGCAGGAGAATGCCCAGGTGTCCGTCCAGACGCCGGCGCGGCCCGGCAACCTCAGCCCCGAGGAGCAGGAAGCCCGCGACCTCGCCACGATCCGCAAGGCGCTCTACAGCGTCTGAGCGCCCCTGCGCTGCTGAAGGTGGCGCAGGACGGCGACGCGGATCGCCGAGGCCAGGCCGATGTCTCCGCCCCGCGTGTCGTCGATTTCCGAGGCCAGCCCGTTCAGGGTCTGGCCTTTTTCCTTGGCCATCTCGCGGAACACCTCCCAGAAGGCATCCTCCAGCGACACGCTGGTGCGGTGGCCATGGAGTGTCAGAGAGTGTTTGACGGGCCGGCCGTCAGACATCGGAATCGTCGAATTTCTGCTGATCGAGCCGGGTCTGGACGGACTCGTTCCGCGCGGTCTCCAACAGGCGCTGCGCCTTGGTCCGCCCGCATTTCACCGCGTTCTGATCGGCTATCTTCTTGAGCTCCGCCCGTTCCCGCGCCTTGCGGACCCGTCCGAGATTGACGACTGGTTTCATCACTGTGATCCTGCGATTTCATCCTGTCTCTAACCTTTGAGGTCCGCTCTTGCCACTGCGTATTGCCGCCCTGTCGCTCGCCCTTGTCCTGCCGGTTGCGGCCCTCGCGGAGTGGCGCGTTTCCGACGACGGCGCCGAAGTTCTGGGCGCCGGGGACTTCGGCATGACGATCCGGATGCGCTGCGAAAACGGCGGGGTGCCATCCTACACGCTGACCGGCCTTTTCGTTTTCGGATTGCAGGGGGAGGCGACGGCGACCCTGTTGGTGGATGGTCGCGACTTCGGCCCGATCGGGGCGGCGTGCGATGGCGAGGCCGGCTGCGCCCTGACGCTGGGCGCTGACGAGGCCGATAACCTTGCACAGGCCCTGAAGGCCGGCGCTCAGGTCGCGGTCGCCCTCGATGGCGAGACGGTAGAGACGATTTCCCTGCGCGGCTCCGGCGCCGCGATCTCGGCCCTGTCCGGCGCGGGCTGCGACGCGCTCTAGGGCAGGTTGCAGCACGGCGGCGGGGCCGAAGCCCCGCCCGTTGCCTCGGCGCGTTACGTCGGCCCGATCATCTTTTCGGGCCGCACCACGCGGTCGAAGGTCTCGGCATCGACGAAGCCCAGGCCGATCGCCTCTTGCTTGAGGGTTGTGCCGTTCTTGTGCGCGGTCTTGGCGACGGTGGTGGCGTTGTCATAGCCGATCTCGGGCGCGAGCGCCGTCACCAGCATCAGGGACTCTTGCATGATCTTCGCGATGCGGTCCTCGTCGGCCCGGATGCCAACCACGCAATTATCGGTGAACGCGACCGAGGCGTCGCCCAGAAGCTGCATGCTCTGCAGGACGTTATAGGCCATCATCGGCTTGTAGACGTTCAGCTCGAAATGCCCCTGGCTGCCGGCAAAGCCCACGGCGGCGTCGTTGCCCATCACATGGGCGCAGACCTGGGTCATCGCCTCGCACTGGGTCGGGTTGACCTTGCCCGGCATGATCGAGGAGCCGGGCTCGTTCTCGGGCAGCATCAGCTCTCCCAGCCCGCAGCGGGGGCCGGAGCCCAGAAGGCGGATGTCGTTGGCGATCTTGAAGAGCGACGCCGCGACGGTCTTCAGTGCGCCGGACATCTCGACCAGCGCGTCGTGGGCGGCCAGCGCCTCGAACTTGTTGGGCGCGGTGACAAAGGGCAGGTCGGTGATCGCGGCGATGTTCGCGGCGACCGTCTCGCCCCAGCCCGGCGCGGTGTTGAGCCCGGTGCCGACGGCGGTGCCGCCCTGGGCAAGTTCATGGATATGGGGCAAGGCGGCCTTCACCCGCTTGATCGCCATGGCGACCTGGTGGGCATAGCCCGAAAACTCCTGCGCCAGCGTCAGCGGCGTGGCGTCCATCGTGTGGGTGCGGCCGATCTTGATGATGCCGTCGAATTCCTGGACCTTCAGGATCAGCGCCGCGTGCAGCTTTTCAAGCCCCGGCAGGGTCACGTCGCGGGCGGTCATGGCCACGGCGATGTGCATCGCGGTCGGAAAGGTGTCGTTCGAGGATTGCCCCATGTTGCAATGGTCGTTCGGGTGCACCGGGTCCTTCGATCCGATGGTGCCGCCCAGCATCTCGATCGCGCGGTTGGCGATGACCTCGTTGGCGTTCATGTTCGACTGGGTGCCGGAGCCGGTCTGCCAGACCACCAGCGGAAAATGATCGTCGAGCTTGCCCGCGACGACCTCGGAGGCGGCGGCGATGATCGCGTCCGCCCGGGACGCGTCGAGCTTGCCGCTGGCCTTGTTGGCCTCGGCGCAGGCCTGCTTGATCACGCCCAGGGCGCGGACGATCGCCACGGGCTGCTTTTCCCAGCCGATGGGGAAGTTCAGGATAGAGCGCTGGGTCTGCGCGCCCCAGTATTTGTCGGCGGGAACCTCAAGCGGGCCAAAGCTGTCGGTTTCGGTGCGTGTGGTGGTCATCTGCAACTCCGGTCGTGGTTGGCACGAGCTATAGGGGATCGCATCTGACGGGGCAATTGAAGAGACCCGCGGCAAGGACCGCAGGCCGTTGCAAGGCCCGTCGGTCGTGGCAAGCAATCGGCGGCGGCGCTACCTACTTGCGGAAGCGGTCGAGGCTCACGACCTCGGCCGGCTTGCGGGCCTTGCCGTCGGCCTCGTCCTCGGCGTCCTCGGCCATCTCGACCATGGGCGCCTCGTCGTCGTCGAGATCGTCCTCATCGTCGTCGCCCTCGTCCTCGCGGGTCTCGAAGCGCAGGCCGAATTCCACCGACGGATCGACGAAGGCCTTTATCGCGCCGTAAGGGATATAGAGCGGTTCGGGGTTGTCGCCGAAGTTCAGGGTGATCGAGAACCCCTCGTCGGTGACCTCCAGATTGTCGAACCAATGCTGGATCACGATGGTCATCTCGTCGGGATACCGGTCCGACAGCCAGTCGGCGATCTCGGCGTCGGGATGCATGGTGTCGAAGGTGATCAGGAAGTGGTGCGCTCCGGGCAGACCGCCCTTTGCGACCTTCTCCAGCACCTGCTGAATCAGGCCGCGCATGGCCCGGTGCATGAGGTTGCCATAGTCGATGGATTGGCTCACGGGACGCGGCTCCTCTTGGCGCAAGATATAGTTAGCATACGGGATTCGGGCGCAGAGGGAAGGGGTCAGCCACCAATCGTGAGGCCCGCCACCAATCCGGCCGCGGCCATGGCCGCAAGGGTCGCCGGAAGCGACCAGCCCCGCCAGAGCAGCAGGGCGGCGGCCAGCGCCGAGAGCGCGAAGGCGTCGGGCCGAAAGCTCGCCGGATCGGGGATCAGCAGGGTCAGCGGCCCGGCCCGCGTCAGCGCGACATCGGCAAAGAGCACGTGGGCCGCGAACCAGACCGACAGATGGGCGATCACGCCGACGACGGCGGCCGTGATCGCGCGCAGGGCGGCGCTGAGGCGGGGCATATGCTCCAGCCAGTCGATCAGCGGGGCCCCGGCGAAGATCCAGATGAAGCAGGGCACGAAGGTGACCCACAGCGTCATCGCCGCCGCCAGCGCGCCCAGCAGCGGCCCGCCCGCCTGCAGCCCGGTCAACTGGCCAACGAACTGGGTGACAAGGATCAGCGGCCCGGGCGTCGTCTCGGCCAGCCCGAGCCCGTCGATCATCTGGCCGGTGCTCAGCCAGCCGCGATCGACCACGACCTGCTGCGTCATGAAGGCTAGGACGGCATAGGCGCCGCCGAAGGTCACCACCGCCAGTTTCGAAAAGAACAGGCCCAGCGACAGCAACAGGGTCTGGCCCGTGGCCCAGGCCATCAGCAGCGGCGCGGCCCAGGCGGCCCCGCCCAGGGCCAGCACCCCGGCCGCGGGCGTGAGCCGGATATCCGGGCGCGGGGCCCGTCTTGCGGCCGGCGCCCGCGCCGCGCCCCAGGCGGCGGCCAGGGCAACGACCAGCGGAAAGGGCAGGGCGAACAGGAACAGCCCCGCGAATGCGAGGCAAGCGAGCGCCACGGCCTCGGCGTCCTGAAGCGCCCTGGCCGACAGCCGCAGGATCGCCTGCAGGACGATGACGATGACCGCGGCCTTGACCCCAAGGAACGCGGCCTGCACCGCCTCCGCCGCGCCGAACCGGGCATAGAACGCGGTCAGCACGGCGATCACCACCGCCCCCGGCAACACGAAGAGCCCGCCGGCAATCAGCCCGCCGGGAATGCCGCGCAGGCGCCAGCCGGCGTAGGTCGCAAGCTGCATTGCCTCCGGTCCCGGCAGCAGCATGCAGAAGCTCAGGGCGCGCAGGAACCGCGCATCGTCGAGCCAGCCGGTCTCCTCCACCAGCACTCGGTGCATCAGCGCGATCTGCGCGGCGGGCCCGCCGAAGGACAAAAGGCCGATGCGGCCGAAGACGAAGACGAGATCGGTGAAGCTCATGGCTCTGGATCGGCCGCGCGGCGGGCGCGGGCAAGTCAATCCTGCCGCTGTCGTCAAAACTTCATGGAAAACCGGTCTCAGCCGAAGATCCGGGCGACCTCGCGCAGGATCTTGCGGCGGATGGCGTCGGGATATTCCCGGTGGCCCATGGCGGTGATGACAAACCCGTCGCGGGTGATGATCGCGCGGCGGTAGAAATTCGTGATCGCGCGGCCCATGCCCTCGATCGCGATGCCGTTGATGGTGACGCCGCGGCGTTCGGCCTCGCGCGGGATCCGGCGCACATCGGAGCCCGCGTTGGCCGTGCCGTCACCCGAGATGTCGATGATCCGGCGGGCACAGGCGGGCGCTGCGTCCAGGTGGTCGAGCGCGAAATCCAGCGCCTCGGCCGGGGCGGTGTCCGACAGCACGAAGGCCCGGATCATGCCGCGGGCCCGGGCTGAGAAGGCCTGCACCTCCGCCGGCCCGCGCATCTGCGTCCAGGGCAGAGAGACCTCCTGGTCCTCGACCCCCGACCATTGCACCACGCTGAGCGCGACCTGCCCGCGCACCAGCGCCTCGCTCACCTCGGGGTCGATCAACGCATCGGCAAGCCCATCGGTCTGCAGCCTGTATTCGGCCTGATCGATGGAGTTCGACACGTCGATCATCAGGAGCAGTGCCGTTTCGCAGGCAGCGACCGGCGAGGCCGTCAGACACAAGCAAAGGGAAAACCAGCGCATGCCCGGAGTGTCAGGCCCCGGACACGGTGACGCAAGAGAAAGCGGCCCCACGCGACCCCGAATTGCCACGCCAGGGGTGCGGCCACTACGCGCAGGCCGGATGAATTGTCCTCTCGGGGGGAAAGTGCAGGCTTCTGTTGCCAGGTGCCTGCGAACCCCGCCTTAAGCTGCTAGGCCCAAGGGCTTAGATTTCGATGTTCCGCACTGCTTACGCAGCGAGGGCCATCGGAGCTTTGTTGTCGTTTGCAACTAGCTTTTTTGTACCGATAACGGTGGTAACTCACCGGGACAAAGCAAACCCCTTTAGACGTTCGTCGATCCTATTTCGGCCCCATGATCCCCAAACGAAGGATTTTTGGTGGAGCCGCCGGGTACCGCCCCCGGGTCCGATCCGCTTATTACGAGCGCGTTTATGTCCATAGTCGCTTGCGCGACATCTCAGAGATAGGGGCGGCGATCCGGGAACTCAAGGGGCTTGTGGCGCCGTCACAAGACGCGGTGACCCGAGAGGGCTTGTCCGGCGGGGGGGCGGGCACAATACTCCGGCATGACGTGGCGTCAAGAATCAGGAGGCGCTACATCCAACCGAAAGCGAGCCATTGCCATGAAATTTCTTTCCGCCACATGCCTTCTGTTCACCGCCGCGGCCGGCCAGGTCGCCGCGCAATCGGAATGTCCCGGCCGTTATCCGGTGCCCCAGACCAGCCTCTCGTGCACCTGTTCGCCCGATGCGCAGGCGGGTTCGGTCTGGGGCAGCGGGCCCTATACCGGCGACAGCGACATCTGCACCGCGGCTGTCCACGCCGGCGCCATCGGCGCGGCCGGCGGCGGGCCCGTCACCGCCCTGCTGGCCCCGGGAGCGGACGCCTATTCTGGGTCCGCGGCCAACGGGGTCACCACCCGCGACTGGGGCAGCTACGGCGACAGCTACGTTTTCGAGATCGCCGATCCGATCCCGGCGGGCCTGGAGATGTGCGGCGCCTATCCGACCAGCCAGGCGGAGTATTCCTGCGGATGCCCGGCCGGAAGCGGCACGGGCTCGGTCTGGGGCAGCGGGCCCTATACCGGCGACAGCAACATCTGCGCGGCGGCGGTTCATGCCGGCGTCATTCCCGCGGCCGGCGGGCCGGTCACGGCGATGGCCTTCCCGGGGCTGACATCTTACCTCTCCAGCAGCAGAAACGGGGTCGAGACCATGGATTGGGGCAGCTACGCGCTCAGCTATGTCTTCGACGCCAATCGCGAATACTGAGCTTTTGGGCGCGGCCCCTGGCTGCGCCCGGCACGACCGGCCTGGACCGGTCGGATCAGGCCGGCAGGTTCAGGCCAAGGGCCACCGCCGCCACGACCGCCTCGCAACCGAAGAACAGCCATTTCTTCGGGGTCTGCCCGTCAAGGACGAGGGAGGTCAGCCGCCCGATCGCGGCCCCGCCCCAGGCAAAACCGATCATCGCGAAGCCCAGCGGCGTGTCGAGCAGCAGGGCCCCGGCCCCAAGCCCCACGAACAACGCGCCCGAGGCGGCGCGGACCTCGCCGAAGCCCATCGGGCTGAGGCCGGGTCGCAAATCGACCACCTCCATGGTGTAGCGCGGCGCGAGCCAGCCAAGAAGGCCGAGGCCGATGGAGATCAGCGCGATCAGGGTATTGATGATGTCCATGCGTCCGCCCGTCCTGTCGATGTCGATCTGGATACGGGCGATCGGCGGCGCCGGATCACTCCGGATGCGCTGTCAGGCAATATTTACACCTGGACCTGTCAGAAATTCCGGCAGGCGGCGAACCGCCTGCCGGATCAGATACTTCAGAAGCCGGCCTTGATCAGTTCGAAGGCCTCGGACTGCTTTTCGCGCAGCTCCTGGCTCATCGGCAGCTGGGCCAGGACGGGCACGTCGATATCCTCGAGCCCGGCGGCGACCAGGTCCTCTTCGCTGATCAGACCGGTCAGCGCGGCGGTGTTCGAGGTGCCGTAGCCGGCCTCGAGCAGCGGGATCGCGCTCGATGGCGAGAGCATGGCGTTGATGTAGTCATAGGCCTTGTCCTCGGAGCCCGGGGCGTCGGCCATGTTCACGTAGCCGCATAGCCACAGCGAAGAGCCCTCTTCGGCTTCGCGCTCGAAGGCGATGGGGCGGCCTTCCTCGACCATCGTGGGATAGGTCTCGTTCCAGGCCCAGGACACCAGAACCTCGCCGGTGGACAGAAGCTGCGACAGCTCGGCCGGGTCGGTCCAGTAGGTGCGCAGGTTAGGATGGATCTCGCGCAGCCAGGCCGAGGCCGCCTCGAACTCGGCGTCGGTGGCCCCGGTCCAGTCGGTGACGCCGGTGGCCAGATAGGCCAGCGCATAGGCGTCATCCACGTTGTCGGGGATCGTCAGGCGGCCGGCATAGGCCGGATCCTTGAACACCTGCAGCGTCGAGACCGCCTCCTCGGGCACTTCCTCGGGGTTGTAGGCGATCGCGGTAGAGCCGAAATCGGTCGGGATGAAATAGGCCGCAGCCTCGCCCGAGGCCACGTCTGCGCCGGTCAGGTCAGAGCTGAGGTCGTCGAACGCCTCGATGCGCGAGGTGTCCCATGGCTCGATGATGCCGCTGGCGACCCACTTGGCGACGGAGCCCGCGCAGATATGCGTCACGTCGGCCTGAAAGCCCGAGACCAGCTTCTGAAACGCCTCTTCCTCGTCGCCGAAAAACGAGAAGGCCGGGCTCGCGCCGTGGGTGGTGACATAGGGCTGATGGTAGCTGGGGTCCTCGAAGCCGGGGTAGTCGAAGACCAGAAGGTCGGTATCCTGCGCCGCGGCAACCGAGCCGAGCGTCAGGAGGGCGGCACTTCCGAGAAGGGTTAGTCGTGTCATGTCATCTCTCCCTGATGATCGTTGCGGCGAAGACGCTAACATGGCCATGCGGGGCCGCAAGGCCGGATCGGCTTGCACAGCCGGTCATGGCTTGTCACTGATGCCCACAAGGCCAATTCTGAAGCGGAATGGGCAATTTCTGCCGGTTTTGAGACGCAAGCGGGGATCGGGGAGATGATTACACCGGGCTATTGCCAGACCATGGCGCGCTACAACGCCTGGCAGAACACCGGCCTGCGCCGGATCGTGAGCGACATCAAGCCCGAGGCCTTCGACCGGGACCGCGGGGCGTTCTTCGGCTCGATCGGCGGGACGCTCAACCATCTGCTCTGGGGCGACCTGATCTGGATGAGCCGGATCGCGGGCCACGCACCGCCGCCCTGCGGGCTGGCCGACAGCGCGACGCTGACCGAGGGGCCGGCCGCCTGGGCCGAGGCGCGGTTTCGCGCCGACGGGCGGATCAGCCTCTGGGCCGACGAGGTGACCTCGCTCGCGTTGGTGGGCGAGATCGTCTGGACCCCGTCGGGCGGCGGCGCCCGGACCTTGCCGCTGGCCATGGGCATCATGCACATGTTCAATCACCAGACACATCACCGCGGGCAAGTCCACGCGATGCTGACGGCGGCGGGGATCACACCGCCCACGACGGACCTGCCCTTCATGCCGGAGGCCGGGTGACAGCAACGCGCCGAGACGGCGTCGCTCATCAGAAGGAGAGAGAGCCATGTTCAAGGCATTGGTTGTCGAGAAGGACGAAGACGGCAAGACCCACGCAAGCGTCCAGGAGCTGGGCGAGGACCGGCTGCCCGAGGGCGACGTCACGGTCGATGTCGAATACTCCACGCTGAACTACAAGGACGGGCTGTGCATCGGGCCGGGCGGCGGGCTGGTGCGGACCTATCCGCATGTGCCCGGCATCGATTTCGCGGGCACCGTCTCGGCCTCGGACGACCCGCGGTTCGCGCCGGGCGACAAGGTCGTCCTGACCGGCTGGCGGGTCGGCGAGGCGTGGTGGGGCGGCTACGCGCAAAAGGCGCGGGTCAAGGCCGACTGGCTGGTGCCGCTGCCAGAGGGGCTGGGCACGCGACAGGCGATGGCCGTCGGCACCGCGGGCTTCACCGCGATGCTCGCGGTCATGGCGCTGGAGGCGCAGGGGCTGAAGCCGGGGCAGGGCCCTGTGCTGGTCACCGGCGCCTCGGGCGGGGTCGGGTCGGTCGCGACGGCGATCCTGTCCAGGCTCGGATACGAGGTGGCCGCCGTGACCGGGCGGCCCGAGAACGAGGCCTACCTCACCGGGCTGGGCGCCACGCGGATGGTGCCGCGGGCCGATCTGGCCGAGACCGTCAAGCGCCCGCTGGAGGCCGAGACCTGGGCCGGCTGCGTCGATGCGGTGGGCGGCGCGATGCTGGCGCGGGTGCTGGGCCAGATGAAATACGGCGCCTCGGTCGCGGCGGTGGGGCTGGCCGGCGGGGCGCAGCTTCCCGCGACGGTGGTGCCGTTTCTGCTGCGCGGGGTGAACCTTTTGGGCATCGACAGCGTTATGCGTCCGTATGACGACCGGGTGGCTGCCTGGCAGAGGATCACGACCGACCTTCCGCTCGACAAGCTGGAGGCGATGGTGGAGCCGGCGACGCTCGCCGATCTGCCGGAGCTGGGCGCCGGGATCCTGAATGGGTCGGTCAAGGGCCGGGTCGTCGTGGACGTGAACGCCTGAGCCGCCGGGCCCCCGGCGGCCGGGCCTGCGGGGTGGCCGGCCGGGGCCGCGGCGACGAAAGGGACGAGACATGGCTGACGCCTCACCGATTCTGCTGTGGTTCCGGCGCGATCTGAGGCTGGCGGATCACCCCGCGCTTGCCGCCGCCGCCGAGACCGGGCGGCCGATCGTCCCGGTCTTCATCCATGACCAGGCGGTCGAGGGCCACGGCGCGGCCGCGCGCTGGCGCCTTGGCCGCGGTGTGGCGGCCTTTGCCGCGGCGCTTGAAGACAAGGGCTCGACGCTGGTGTTGCGCCGCGGCGAGGCGCTCCAGACCCTGCGAGGGCTGGTGCGCGAGACCGGGGCCGGCGCGGTCTGGTGGACGCGGCTCTACGACTCGGACGCCCGCAAACGCGACGAGGCGGTGAAGGCCGGGCTGAAGGACGACGGCCTCGACGCGCGGTCCTTCGCGGGCCATCTGCTGTTCGAGCCCTGGACGGTCGAGACCCGGACCGGAGGTTTCTACAAGGTCTATACGCCGATGTGGAAGGCGGTGCGGGGCCGCGACCCGGGCACGGCCGCCGCCGCGCCCTCGCGTCTGAGCCGGCCGGAGAGCTTTCCCGAGAGCGACGCGCTTGACGACTGGCGGATGGCGGCCCCGATGAACCGGGGCGCCGCCGTCGTCGCGCCCCACCTTGTGGTGGGCGAGGCGGCGGCGCGGGACCGGCTTGACACGTTCATCGACGACAAGATCGCCGATTACGACGAGGCCCGGGACATTCCGGCCATCGACGGCACCTCCGGGCTCAGCGAGAACCTCGCCCTGGGAGAGATCGGGCCGCGGACCTGCTGGGAGGCGGGATGGCGGGCGTTGGACGCCGGGGCGGCGGGCGCCGAGACCTTCCTCAAGGAGCTGGTCTGGCGCGAGTTCGCCTATCACCTGGTCCACCACACCCCGCGCCTGACCACCGGCAACTGGCGCGAGGAATGGGATGCCTTTCCCTGGAACGAGGACGAGACCCGCCCCGAAGTGCTGGCCTGGAAACAGGGGCGCACGGGGATGGAATTCGTCGATGCCGCCATGCGCGAGATGCACGTCACCGGGCGGATGCACAATCGCGGCCGGATGATCGTGGCCTCCTATCTGACCAAGCACCTGATGACCCACTGGCGGATCGGCCTGCGCTGGTTCGAGGAGCACCTGATCGACTGGGACCCGGCCTCCAACGCCATGGGCTGGCAATGGTCGGCGGGGTCGGGGCCGGACGCGACGCCCTATTTCCGCGTCTTCAACCCCGAGACCCAGGTCGACAAGTTCGACCGGGACGGCGAATACCGCCGCCGCTGGATCGCCGAGGGCCAGGGCAGCCCGCCGCGGACGGCGCTGGACTATTTCGAGGCGATCCCGCGCTGCTGGGGTCTTGGGCCCGGCGACGGCTACCCCGACCCTGTCGTCTCGGCAAAAGACGGGCGACGCCGTGCCCTGGACGCCTATTCCGACCGGGACTTTTAACCGCGGAGGGAGAAACGGGTGACATTGCCGATACTTGAGCTAAAATCTTTCTTCGATGGGGGAAAGGACGTGGCATGATCCTGACGACGACAGAGGGGCAGGGCAACCTGCCGAGGTATTTTGCGCGGGTGTTCGACATTGCGAAAAAGGTGGAACACGGCAGGATCGACCTGCAACTGCCGGACGGCCGGACGTTTCGGGCCGACGGAGCCGGGCCGGGACCGGTCTGCGAGGTCAGCATTCACAACCCGGACGTCTTTTCGCGGCTGATCCGGGACGGTGACCTTGGCTTTTGCGAAGCCTATGTCGACGGCTGGTGGTCGACGCCGGACCTGATGGCCTTCTTCGATTTCCTGCATGCCGACAACTACGCGATCTTCGACGGCTTTCCGGGCTTCGAGCTTGTGCGCGCCTACGAAAAGCTTCGCTTCTGGATGCTGCGCAACACAAAGAGCCAGGCCCGCAAGAACATCTCGGCGCATTACGATCTGGGCAACGAGTTCTACAGCCTCTGGCTGGACGAGAGCATGACCTATTCCTCGGCGCTGTTCGGGACCGGCCAGGAGAGCCTGGAGAAGGCGCAGGAGCAGAAATACGCCTCGATGGTGGACCAGATGGGCGCCAAGCCCGGCGACCACGTGCTCGAGATCGGCTGCGGCTGGGGCGGGTTCGCGGAATACGCCGCGCGCGAGCGGGGGCTGAAGGTCACCGGGCTCACGATCAGCAAGGAACAGTTCGACTATGCCGTGGAGCGGATCCGCAAGGCGGGGCTGGAGGACCAGGTGACCTTCAAGCTGCAGGATTACCGCGACGAGCGCGGAGTCTACGACGGCATCGCCTCGATCGAGATGTTCGAGGCGGTGGGCGAGCAATACTGGCCGATCTACTTCAAGACCGTCCGAGACCGTCTGCGCCCGGGCAAGCAGGCGACGTTCCAGATCATCACGATCCAGGACGACCGCTGGGAGATCTACCGAAAAGGCGTTGATTTCATTCAGAAGTACATCTTTCCTGGTGGGATGCTGCCGCCGCCGAGCCGCCTCAAGGAAGAGATCGAGGGCGCGGGCCTTGCGATGAAGAAGAGCATCGAGTTCGCCGAAAGCTATTCGATCACCCTGCGGCGCTGGCACGACACCTTCAACGATCGCTGGGACGAGATCGCCAAGCTCGGCTTCGACGAGCGGTTCCGGCGGATGTGGAATGTCTACCTGACCTCTTGCGCCGCGACGTTCCATGGGCACAACTGCGATGTAGTCCAGATCACCGTGGAGCGGCCGCACTGACCGGAGCCGCGTGCCGCGCAGCCGGGAAGGAAGCCGATGCCGACATTCGCCCATGTGGTCGCAGCCCTGCTCTACGGCGGCCTGGCCTGGTATGTCTCTGACGCGCTGATCGAGCCGCTCTTTCCGGAGGCCTTCAACCCCGGCTGGTTCGCCGAGGTCAACGCCGCCGTGGGCGTGGTCTGCGGCTGGATGATCATGGGCAGCCGGGCGCGGCTGGGCTTCGTGGGCTCTATCAGCGTGGGCTTCACCACGATCCTGATGACCGTGTTCTGGGCGCTCTTCATCCAGAGCTTCAACGACATGCTCGGGCGGTCGCTGGAGCGGGAATACGACGGCCCGGCAGAGGCGGTCATCGCGGTGTTCGAATTGCTGGCCGAGCATCTGCGCACGATGTCCACGGTGGAGGTCTGGGCCACCCTGATCGCAGGCGGCATCGTGGCCGGCATCATATCGGGCATGGCCGGCCGGGCCTTTCGCTGATGTTCTTCTTCTACGGAACGCTGCGCCACGCGCCGCTGCTGCGGGCCGTTCTGGGCCGCGATCCCGGGCCGCTGGAGCCGGCGCGGCTGGACGGCCACGAGGTGCGCTGGATCGCCGGCCAGAACGTGCCGATGATCCAGCCCGGCCCGGGCGAGGCCCAGGGCCTGCTGTTCGAGCCGCAGCCCGGCGACGCCGAACGGCTCGACGCCTACGAGCTGGGCTTTGCCTATGGCACGCGGCGCCATTCGGTGAGCGCCGCCACCGGCCGGGTCGAGGCCGAGATCTACTTTCCCGACGAGGGCGCCTTCACCCCCGGCCCGCCGTTCGAGCTGCAGGATTGGGTCGCGGACTGGGGGCCGATGGCGGTCAGCGCGGCGGCCGAGTTCATCGGCCGGTTCGCCGCCGGAGAGCCCCTCGACCGGCTGGAGGGGTTCTTCTCGGCGATGCAGGCGCGGGGCTGGGCGCGGGAGCTGGCCCGCGCGGGTGCCCCGACCGAGCTGCGCACCCCCGGCAACCCCATCGAGATCACCCGGCAGCGCGAGGGCTTCGACGGCTTTTTCCGGCTTCGGCATTTCGACCTGCGTCACCGCCGCTTCGACGGCAGCTGGACCGAGCCCTTCACCCGCGAGGTCTTTGCCGGCTTCGACGCGGCGCTGGTGCTGCCCTACGATCCCGCGCAGGACACCGTGCTGCTGATCGAGCAGCTGCGCCTGGCCGTCGCGCTGCGCGGCGATCCGCACCCGATGACTTTGGAGCCCATCGCCGGCATGATCGAGGCGGGCGAGACGCCCGAAACCTGCGCCCGTCGGGAAGCCGTCGAGGAGGCCGGGCTCGACATCGGGGCGCTGCACCTGATCGGGCGGGTCTATCCGTCGCCGGGCTACTCGACAGAGTTCCACCATTGCTACCTCGGGATCGCCGACCTGACGGGGGCGGACAAGCGCATCGGCGGCGCCGAGGGCGAGCACGAGGACATCCGCGCCCATGTCCTGCCGCTGGACGCCGCGCTCGACCTGGTGGCGAGCGGAGAGGTAAACGTGGCCCCGCTGGCGATGATGCTGCTTTGGGCCGCACGCCATCGTGACCGGTTTCGCTCCTCTGCTTGAGTTCCGGGTGCGTGGCCCCTAAACGAATTGCCGGAGCTTATGACAGGAGCGGACCCATGCAATTCAAGTCAGACCTCGCCCACCTGGTCGGCAACACGCCGTTGATGAAGCTGCGCCGCGCCTCCGAAGAGACGGGCTGCACCATCCTGGGCAAATGCGAGTTCATGAATCCGGGCCAGTCGGTGAAGGATCGCGCCGCGCTGTCGATCATCCAGGACGCCGTGGCGCGCGGCGAGCTGCATCCCGGCGGCACCATCGTCGAGGGCACCGCCGGCAACACCGGCATCGGGCTCGCCCTCGTGGGCGCGTCGATGGGGTTCAAGACGATCATCGTCATCCCCGAGACCCAGAGCCAGGAAAAGAAGGACATGATCCGCCTGGCCGGCGCCGAGCTGGTTCAGGTGCCCGCGGTCCCCTACAAGAACCCCAACAACTACGTGCGCTATTCCGGCCGCTTGGCCGAAAAGCTGCGCCGGACCTCGAACGAGGGCGTGCTCTGGGCGAACCAGTTCGACAATATCGCCAACCGGCAGGCCCATATCGACGGCACCGGCCCCGAGGTCTGGGCGCAGACCGACGGCAAGGTGGACGGTTTCGTCTGCGCGGTCGGCACCGGGGGCACGCTCGCGGGCGTCGGCATGGCGCTGCAGCCCAAGGGCGTCAAGATCGGCCTGGCCGACCCCGAGGGTGCCTCGCTCTACACGATCTACACCGGGATCGAGGCGGGCGGGGATTCGATCACCGAAGGCATCGGGCAGGGCCGGATCACCGCCAACCTCGAAGGCTTCACCCCGGACATGTGCTTCAAGATCCCCGACAGCGAAGCGCTGCCGATCGTATTCGACATGCTCCAGGAAGAAGGTCTGTGCCTGGGCGGCTCGTCCGGCATCAACATCGCCGGCGCGATGCGGATGGCCCGCGAGATGGGGCCGGGGCACACGATCGTGACGATCCTGTGCGACTACGGCAACCGCTACCAGTCCAAGCTTTTCAACCCGGACTTCCTGCAATCCAAGGGTCTGCCAGTGCCTGCCTGGATGGACGGCGCCCCGCAATCCATTCCCGGCGTTTTCGAAGACGCATGATACGCGCACTGTCCGTCCTGTTTCTGGTTGCGGCGGGTCTGCTGCTTCCGGCCGGGACGGCGGTGGCGCAGGTGGACGAGCCCGGCAGCGCGGTCGCGCCCGAGAC
Source organism: Roseisalinus antarcticus (assembly GCF_900172355.1). Lineage (GTDB taxonomy): Bacteria > Pseudomonadota > Alphaproteobacteria > Rhodobacterales > Rhodobacteraceae > Oceanicola > Oceanicola antarcticus_A. The sequence goes on from NZ_FWFZ01000024.1 coordinate 44,308, forward strand.
CTCGACCTATGCCGAATTCGACGCCGTGGCGCGGCGCGCCGAGGAGGCGATTGACGCCGGCCTCGCCTCGACCCTCGCCTTCACGTCGCTGCGCCAGGAACTGGTCGACTGGCGCGACCGGCTGAGCGCGGAAAACGCCATCGGGGCGCAGCGCCTGCGCACCTTGCAGGGGCAGCTCGAGGCGCTGGCACCGCCGCAAACCGCCGACGGCGAGGCGCAGGAGCAGGCCGACCCCATCTCCGAGCGCCGCGCCGAACTCCAGGCCGAACTCCGCGAGATCGGCGCCCCGGCGCTACTGGCCTCGGAGGCCCGCGCCCGCGCCACCGGCCTGATCGCCGAGATCGACAGCCTGGTGCGGGAACGCGAGGCCCGCCAGCTTTCCGAACGCGGGCCGCTGCCGGTCAATCCGGCGAATTGGCCCACCGCCGCCGCCGCGGTCAAGCGCGGCGTGGAGGCCTTCCGGCTGGATGTCGAGAGCGCCCTGCGAGGCGAGGCGAAACTCACCGATGCGCTGTCCGTCGCCCCGGCGGCGAGCACCACAACGCTCTTCGGCCTGCTGATCCTGCTGCGCGGTCGCGCCTGGTCGGGGCGGCTCGAACGCCGGGCCATGGCCAGCGAACGCACCGGCAAGGGGGCGCTGGCCTTCGCCGCCTCCCTGGGCAAGATCGCGCTGCCGTTCCTGGGGCTTCTGGCGATCTATGCAGGGCTGACCATGACCGGCCTTGTCGGCCTGCGGGTCGAGACGATGCTGGTCGAGCTGCCGTTCGCCGCGCTTTACGTGCTGATCGCGGGCTGGCTCGTCGACCATTATTTCCTGCCGGACGGAGAGGAGGGGCCCGCGCCGGCGGAACACAGCGGCGGCCCGACCTGGCGCCGCGACCGGGTGCTTGCCGCCGGGCTGGGCTGGACCCTGACCGTCAGCGTCCTGGTCCGGACCTTCGGCGAGGTGGCCGAGGCCGGCGCCGCCGCGACCGCCGTGCTGATGTTCCCGGTGCATCTGATCGGAGGGGCGCTGCTGTTCGGTCTCGGCCGCCGCATCGCGATCCGCCCGGCTGGCGCAGAGCCGGAAACCGGCCCGGCACGCGGCCTCGAAACCCTGCCCGAGGACGACGTCGCCGAGGGCATGCCGCTGCGCGTCCGCATCACCCGCACCGTCGGCCAGCTGGCCATGCTTGGCGGGCTTCTCGGGCCGCTGTGCGCGATCCTGGGCTATGAAGAGGCGGCCACGGTCATGCTCCGCCCGATCGCCTTGACGCTGGCGCTGCTGGGCATGGTACTGCTGCTGCAACGGCTGGTCTTCGACCTCTACGCGCTGATGTCGCGCCGGCTGGACGGGGGCACTGACGCGCTTGCTCCGGTGCTGGTCGCCTTCGCCCTGACGCTGCTCGCGCTGCCGTTCCTGGCGCTGATCTGGGGCGCGCGGGTCTCTGACCTCACCGAGCTCTGGAACCGGTTCCGCGAGGGGGTCGCCCTTGGCGATACGCGGATCTCGCCGACCGTGTTTCTGTCCTTCGCGATCGTCTTCGCCATCGGCTATGTCCTGACCCGGCTGATCCAGGGCGGTCTGCGCAACACGGTCCTGCCGCGCACCCGGCTCGATATCGGCGGGCAGAACGCCATCGCGTCGGGCGTGGGCTATGTCGGTGTCATCCTGTCGGCCTTCGTGGCGATCACCGCCGCGGGCATCAACCTGTCCGCGCTCGGCTACGTCGCCGGGGCGCTGTCGGTCGGGATCGGTTTCGGCCTGCAGAATATCGTGTCGAACTTCGTCTCGGGGATCATCCTGCTGATCGAACGCCCCATCAGCCAGGGCGACTGGATCGAGGTGGGCGGGCAGATGGGCTATGTCCGCGACATCTCTGTCCGCTCCACCCGGATCGAGACCTTCGACCGCACCGATGTGATCGTGCCGAACGCCGACCTGATCTCGGGCACGGTGACGAACTGGACCCGCGGCAATTCCGTGGGCCGGGTGATCGTGCCGGTGGGGGTGGCCTACGGCACCGATACCCAGAAGGTGTCGGACATCCTCATGGCCATCGCCCGCGAACACCCGATGGTGCTGCACAATCCCGAACCCGCCGTGCTGTTCCGGACCTTCGGCGCCGACTCGCTGGAGTTCGAGATCCGCGCCATCCTGCGCGACGTCAACTGGGTGATGAATGTGCATACGGACCTCAACCACGCCATCGCCAAGCGCTTCGCCGAAGAGGGGATAGAGATCCCCTTCGCCCAGCGGGACATCTGGCTGCGCAACCCCGAAGTCCTGCGCGACACCGGCGGCGCCGCCGCCTCGGCGCCGGCCGCCTCGCCGTCACCCGCGCCGGCCGACACACCCACCGACCCCGACAAGGGAGACCTCACATGACAGAGCCGCTGTTCCGTTCCGACCCCTACCTGCGCGAGACTACCGGCCGGGTCACCGGCGTCACCGCCGAGGGGGGGCTGATCCTCGACCGGTCGATCTTCTATCCCACGGGCGGCGGCCAGCCCGGCGACAGCGGCGCGCTGGTCTGGGAGGACGGCGAGATCGAGATCGCGACCGCGGTCAAGGGCGCGGGCGACGATATTGTCCTGGTCCCTGCCGAGCCCGCGTCGCTGCCCGCCACCGGCGCCCGCGTGACCCAGCATCTCGACTGGGAGCGGCGCCACCGCCATATGCGGATGCACACCGCGCTGCACCTGCTGTCGGTGGTGATCCCGCGCCCGGTGACCGGCGGGGCCATCGGCGCCGAGAAGGGCCGGCTCGATTTCGACATGCCCGATGCCCCGGAGGACCGCGACGAGATCGAGGCGACGCTCAACCGCCTGATCGCCTGCGATTTCGCCGTGACCGAAGAATGGATTGCCGAGGCCGAGCTCGACGCCAACCCGGGCTTGGTCAAGACCCTCTCGGTGCAGCCGCCGCGCGGGGCAGGGCGCATTCGCCTGGTGCGCATCGGCGAGGGCGAGAACACCGCCGACCTGCAGCCCTGCGGCGGCACCCACGTGACCACCACGATCGAGATCGGCCAGGTGCGGCTCGGCAAGATCGAGAAAAAGGGAAAGATCAACAGGCGCGTGTCGCTCTTGCTCGATTGATCCGTGTCTTCCTATACTTGATGCGGCACACGCTACGCAGGAGGCCCGCCATGTTCGTTCGTATCTTCGCCGTTCTGGCGGTGTCGTTGATGGCCCACGCCGCCGCGGCCCACGAGTTCGAGCGCTGCGAGAAGGCAGAGATCGAGTCCGTGCTCGAGGCGCTGACCGCGGCTGAAAAGCTCGCCCTGCGCGCTGCGGTCTCGATCGGGGACACCCCGGAATACCGGCGCTGGTTCGGGCCCTACAGCAAGCAAAACGCGGCCGACGTGCGCGCCGCCTTCAAATCCATCCACACCGCGCTGCGCGACGTCGAGGTCAAGGTGGTCTGCGCCAATATCGGCGAGGAGGATTGCGACGAGTCGATGTATGCCAATGTCTGGCGGCATGAACATTACGCGATCAACCTGTGCCCGTCGTTCTTCCGGATGCCGCCGATCCACGCCTATTCGGCCACCTCGCGCGAGATGGAGAACGGCACCCGCGCCGGCACGATCATCCACGAGATGAGCCATTTCGACATCGTCGCCTCCACCGATGACATCTGCTACACCCGCACGACCTGCTCGCAGATGGCGCTGCAATCCCGCCGTGTGCTGACCCGGAATGCCGACAGTTATCAGTATTTTGCCGAGGACATGGCCTACCTGCCCGCCTTTGAGTGACCGCCGGCCCGCGCCTCTTTCAGCCGGGCCCGGCACCTGGTGCGCGCCACTGCCGCCAGACCGCTCGTCCGCCGCGCCGCGCCTGCGGACCGGGCCCCTTTCGCCCCGCCAGAGGCCTCAGGCCCCCGCCGGCATGAGCCCCGACGAGCGGTTTCTCCTGCGCTGGCGGCCGCTCCGGCGGAGGGCGCCTGATATTGCGCCGAAGCCCTTGCACATCCCCGGCGATTCCCGCTAGACCGCTCCTCGGAGAGGTGGCCGAGTGGTCGAAGGCGCACGCCTGGAAAGTGTGTAGGCGGGGAACCGTCTCGAGGGTTCGAATCCCTTCCTCTCCGCCACTTACACTTGCCGAAACCGATGATGGGTCCTTATGGGGCCCTTTTTTCTTTTTGTTTCAAAGGGGTTTAGCAGTTGCGACCGCCCTTCGGAGACTGCCAAATTGACCAAAATTGGTCTCTGAACCCGCTTTGTCTCTAACCGAGCGCCCTAGGTCTTCAGTAGGGCGCATTCAAAAAGTATAGTATTTTCAGGGCCTTGGCGTTTTCGGGCAAGCGCCATTTTCGAAGTCTCAAGCGGTATCGGAATACGATGCAAACCGCGGGACGGGTCTTAGGGCGGCCGTTTTTGGCGGACAGCGGTCGTTCGCTGCGCCGTGCATGAACTGGCAAACTGCGGACAAAGTGAGCTTTCGCTGCACGCGCACCGATGGCCGCTTTTAGAGAGCAATGCCCACGAATGGGCGCTAGGTTCAGAGTGGCGATACGTTGCAATACTCAGCTACTCGGCGAAGGTCGATTTTCTCTACACCAGTTCTCATCATATTTTCGGCGGCGATACTTGACGTCAATCAAGGGCCAGCAGCCCAATTCCGGAACCCGGATCGCGTTTCGTTTCATTAATTGAATTTGGTTCGGGGCGTGTATGCGTGTTTCATGCTCGGTATAAAAAATGGTACGAGTTGCACGATTTGCGAGGTCCAGTCGCACAGGAACACGTGCTTGCAGCTTGAGTACGCGTGTTGCATAAACGCACCCCTTGTGATGATGCAATTGGCCCGCCGAAAATTACATCACCATTCATGAAAAGAGATCAATTTGTAAGTTGCCCTGCGAACCTGCTTCCTTGGGAGTTTACTAAAATAAGATTTCCATCATTGACCACGTAGTAATCGAAACGCGGTTGGCCGTATCCTATGCAACGAAAGCCATTTTCGTAAAACCTGTAGCTGGAAGCGTCCCATTGCTGATTCCCTGCTACGTAGCTGTAACTGCCATCCTCTCTATAGACTTCAGTTCCATCATCGAAAACCAATCGCATTCCGACCAGCGTCTGGCTCAACCAGGCCGCGTCGACCGTAGCATCGCCCGATGCCAATGACGGAGAAAAGGGCGGCGCGCTCGGACAGTCAGCGAACGCGGGTGCGCCCAAAAACACTGTCGCTGCAGCAAGAAAAGCGTATCTGATCAATTGGGTATTCCTTGTATAAGAAGCACAATTCGACAACCCTCTGATTGGGATGCCTTCTCGTGCATGTTGCCGTTGCGTTGCGCATGAATCAAGCCTCTTGGGAATGGTGTTCCATGATTCGGTGTAGAACGTCAACCACCTTGTCCGCGCGCGACAACCACCTTGGCCGGTTTTCAGGCCGCTGAGGTTGGCGTGTCGTTCAATGTTTCTGGTTAGGTTTCTCCTTCGTTTTGTTTGTCTATAATGGTTGTCGCTGGGGCATCGGCCTGCGCCCTTTTGTTGGAGGCGGCGGTACGCTGACGGAAGCTTTCGGCGTTCATCTCGAGGATGGTCGCGTGATGAACGAGCCGGTCGATAGCCGCGACGGTCATGGCTTTGTCGGGGAAGATCTGATCCCAGCCGCTAAAGGGTTGATTGGCTGCGATGGCGATGCTGCGGTATTCGTAGCTACTGACCCTTTATACCGGGGCAAGACGACGCGAGATTGCTCAGCTATTCCTGACGGACATCCGACAAGAAGGCGACATCTGGTTTATCGACATCAACGATGATGGCAAAGGTAAGAGCCTCAAGTCACCTGCCGCTAAGCGCCAAGTGCCCATCCATTCCGAGTTGATCCGGCTTGGCTTCCTTGAATGGGTGCATTCCCTATCTCGACAAGAGAGGCTTTTCGTGTCCTTTTCCTACAACGCCAAAGAGGGCTATGGCCGCAATCTAGGCCGCTCGTTCAGCACGTTTTTAAAGCGGCTTGGCATGAAAAAAGATGGCTTGGTGCTGCACAGCTTCCGCAACACCCGCGCGGCAACCTCGGGGGTGCGCAGCAGGCGGCGGATTTCCCCGACCACGGCATCTTCCACGACCCCGCCGGGCAGCCGTTGCGGCCCGCGGATCTCGGCTTTGGGCCGTTTCTTAATCGCGTCCATCGAGACATAGTAGCGATAGCGCCGCGTGCCCTTCTTGGTGTGATGGGGCGTCATCGCCACGCCGGTCTCAGTGAAGATCAGCCCGCGCAGCAGCGCCGGTGAGGGTTCCTTGGCAATGGCAACCCGTTTGACGCGGTTGTTCGCTATTACATGATGAACGTCGTCCCAAAGCGCCTCGTCGATGATCGCGTCGTGCTCGCCGGGATAGGCCGTGCCCTTGTGAACGGCGAGGCCGCGATAGACCTTGTTGTGCAGGGTCTTGAGTAGCGAGGTCTTATCGTAAGGCCTGCCGGTCTTGGTCAGGATCGATCGCGCGTCCAACTCACGGATCACCTCCGCCGTGGAACTGGACCGGGCGTAGAGCGTGAAGATCGTCCGCACTGTCTCGGCCTCGGCCGGGTCAACGATCAGCTTGCGGTCCTTCACAGTGTAGCCCAGCGGCACCGGCCCGCCCATCCAGATGCCCTTCTTGCGCGATGCAGCGACCTTGTCGCGGATCCGCTCGCCGATGACTTCTCGCTCGAACTGGGCAAAGCTGAGCAGGATGTTCAGCGTCAGCCGCCCCATGGACGTAGTGGTGTTGAAGGACTGCGTGACGGAGACGAAGGTGACGCCGTGCTTGTCGAAGATCTCGACCAGCTTGGAGAAATCCATCAGCGCGCGGCTGAGGCGATCGATCTTGTAGACGACGACGATGTCGATCAGCCCGTCCTCGATGTCGGCGATCAGGTCCTTCAGCGCGGGGCGTTCCAGCGTGCCGCCGGAGAAGCCGCCGTCATCGTATTTGTCGCGCAGGCAAACCCAGCCCTCGGCCTTCTGGCTGGCGATATAGGCCTCGCAGGCCTCTCGTTGGGCATCGAGACTGTTGAACTCCATGTCGAGCCCTTCCTCGCTCGATTTGCGGGTGTAGATGGCGCAGCGCAGGCGGCGGGGTGGTTGCGGCTGTGTTTGGCGCGTCAATTGCTGATCCTCGGGCGTGGGGTGAAGCCGAAGAACTTCCAACCGTTCCAGTTCGCACCGGTGATGGCCCGCGCCGCGCCGGAGAGGGATTTGTACCGGCGGCCCTGCCATTCAAAGCCCTTCGTCAGCACCGTGACCGTGTGCTCGACACCGTTCCATTCACGGACCAGCTTGGTGCCCGGAATCGGGCGTCGTGGGTCGGACATGATCTGACCGGGCTCGCCAGAAGCCACCTCCGCCGCCAGCGCATCCAGCGTCCGCCGGGTGTCGCGGCCAATGCCGCCGAGGGCCAGTTCCTGGATCCGGTACCCCAGCCGCAGTTCGAGGTTCTGGCGGCTGGTGTTCGGCGCGGGCGCGTCAAAGATCGCCGTCCATTTCTCGCGCAGCTGAGGCACGGTCATCGCCTTCAGCGCGACCAGGTCCGCCAGAACAGCGTGGCCCTGCGCAGCGCCGACGCCTGTTCTCTTTCCTACTGATTTTGTTGTCGTTTGCATCATTCGTCCTCTCCAACTCGGGTTCGCAACTGGTGACGACGACGGCGAACAAGGGCGAGGATGTCCAGCGAACTGTCTCCGTCGTTCGCAGAATTTTCGTTCAATTCTGGTGGGTTGGCGCGATCCACAGCTGCAGCGAGGATCCGGGCGAGTTCCGCCAAGCGCTCATCGGTGGTGAGCGTTTCGGGCGGAGGAGCGAAAATGACGCTGGTGTCGGGCATGGTGGGCGAACCTCAGGAGCTGTTTTGTCCTGTGGTGGCCGCGATGCGGAAGTAATTTCAAGTTAAAACAATGGGTTGTCGTGGTCCTGCGCGATACTGCGCTTCAGATAGAGTTTGAGATTGCGAAGCGACCAAGGATATCAAGACTTCCATTGATGAAAAAACTCTCTATGATCCATGTCGTTGCGGCGCGCGCAGAATTCAAAGAGTTCAGGCGTCAATCAAGAAGGCCAGATGGAGGCGAGGGACAAGATGCCCAGAGAGCACATGTGCAAATCGAGCAGCGTTCCTCTGGTTGACGCATCATTTCAAGTATCGCTTAGTGGAATGATGTTCATTCTTAGCTAAAGGATCATTGAAGAGTTGGACCCAATTAATGACGATTATCTGACTATTTTAATTTCGCTTCTGAACGCCGCGATTGGATCGGCGACTGGTCTACATGATCAGGAGCATGTCGAAAATACCTTTGCCGGCGTTGTATTTCCGCCAAGTTCTTCGGACACGCCGACCGCAGCGGCCTATCTTGCTGCACTGGCCGATGCGTGTCATGGAGAGATTGGAGCGCTCGCTGGATATCCTCCGGATATTTATGTACGCAACGGCTCGGATTTTCTTTTCCATACTTCGGTTGGGGCAGATTGCCTGAATGATACCGACGATGAATACCTCAGTCAGGTCGTTGATTGGCGTACATTGATCGGAGTAATGCCAGATGCAGTTCGCAACCGCTTTTCTTTCTGGTCCAACGATCCGCCGCCGACCGGTGACGCTGTGTGGGAACAACTCTCTTCACTTGATCCCACCATTCGCCGAATGCGCAGATTTGTTCCAGAGCCTTTTGCATATTGGCCAGTAAAGCCAGTGCACTGGTGGACACAACGTACTCTCGTCGAAGAGTTGCTGGCAAGCGCTGCTCCAGAGGGCGCTGCAAATGTCTTACGGGACAAGCTTGGGCTGTTCTACCCAGAGCATGATGGTTCCGGCACTGAGAGAGCCCGCGCTCGAAATCTTCGGTTCGTTCTGCACGTAAAGAACCATATATTAATTGAAACAGGCCACTATAGACCAAACTTCGCAGATGCGGGAGGTTATTGTCGTTTCGCCGCACACAGCGGTCACAGTGTATCTTCACGGGCCGACGCTTGGGGAAGTACAGTCGACTTGGGCTGCCTCCGAGATCGAGGCGAACTTTTGCCAGGGATGAAAGAGCGAATTTCTCCGCGACTAAATGAAGTTGATTTCACTGATGCCCATATTGAGTTTGATTTTATTGGAGAGATCAACTCTCCGATTGGAAATTCGACCAATGACGATCATTTGGCATTTTTGAACAGGCTTAAGCACGTTATTGATGGGTCATTTCCAGGATTTCGACCTGTGTTTGATGAATGGACTGATAATCTACCGAGAATGGAATAATGCGTAGTCCCAAGAGAGATGACTTAGTCGAGCTGCAAACTTCCGATCCGGAAGACTTCAAGCGATTTCTGATTTCTGGGTTCCGCGGTTTTGTCGAAGAGGGCAAAGGGCGCCATGCCTTTGGAGTCGCGGCGCCTTTTATTGGGAGGAACGGTTCGATGGCGCTCGACCTCGAAGATGTGCACGACTGTCTGGAGGCTGCAGAGCAGTTGGCGTTCCGAGAAGGATGTATCCGGGCTCTAGAGGACACTGTGCATATTGATTCCTCAACCAGGGACGCCATTGCGGTGAACTTGATCAATTTGGCAGGGCGCGTGCGAGCGTCGCGTCTTGCTGAGGTCTTGCCGAAGATCGTTCGCTTAATTGCTCTTGAAATCGAAAGCGAACGCCAAAGAGAGGTGCTATACAGGGCTGCGTTTGATGCATGTATGGCAGCGGCTACGCCATCGGTTGAAACCCGAGATTGCATTTTTGATCTTGCCGAACAGCGTAAGATGCCATCACGCGTTGCGCCTACGGCTCTACTTCGTCTCGTCGAGGTGGAGCCCAAAAAGGTGGCTGCGCATCTGGCAGCACTCTGGCCCCAACTGGACGACGCACTCGGCTGGTCGCCTGTGACCGGGGATTTGGAGCAAGACACTGCGGAGGAGGAAATGCGGATGCTGGCACGAGAGAGACTCCTGAATCGGTGACCTAACCCCTGCCAACCCATTTTACGGCCTCGATTTTCACAATGCCGCCGCAAAATCTCGTAGACGTCCCTGTCTAATCTCGTCGTTACACTAAACAGGCCCACATGCAGGGTT
>NZ_FWFZ01000009.1 GCF_900172355.1 Roseisalinus antarcticus
TACAGGTCTCGCAACCCGAACCTTCTCCGAAGATCGACGGTGACCGCCAGCGTCACCACCGGCCGCGCACTGCGCTACGCCGGAGGCTCCGCGCGCGGCCTCCTACACCACTTCCCGGGACACTACCCAGCCTGGTCCAGGGCGTCGAGCACGACAGCCTGCATGCGCTGTCTGGCTCGCTCGCCAGCCGACGATCCGACGTGCGCAAGCGGCGATGATGAAAGCGACATACACGAACCCCTTCCATGTGGCGACGTAGGTGAAATCGCTGACCCAGAGCATGTTCGGCGCAGGCACGCGGAACTCGCGGTTCGCTTTGTCCAAGGGACATGGGACTTTCTTGTCAGGGATCGTCGTCCGGCGAGGCTTGCCGCGGAAGATGCCTTGAATAACCCATGTCCTTCATGAGCCGGGCCACGGTGCAACGGGCGACATCAACCCCTTGTCGGACGAGTTGTCGCCAGACCTTGCGAACGCCGTAGACCCGCCAGTTCTCCTCGAAGACACGGCGGATCTCGGGGCGCAGGGCCTCATCGCGGCGGGCAGGGTCCGACAGGCGGGCTGGGTTGGCCCGCTTCGCCAGGTGGTCGTAGTATGTGGACGGGGCGATCGGCAGCACCTTGCGGATCGGCTCGACCCCGTGCGCGCTCCTGTGCGCGTCAATGAAATCCACCATCATTTCGACCGGCGGTCGAGCTCCGCCAACGCAAGATACGCCGACGCCTTCCCGAGGATCTCGTTCGCCTGGCGCAGTTCCCGGTTCTGCCGCTCGAGCGACTTCATCTTCTCGGCCATGTCGCTTGGGATGACAGCGCGCTGCCCGCTGTCCACCTCGGCCTTCTTGACCCAGCTGTTCAACGTGTTCGCCGGGCATCCGATCTTCGCGGCCACCGAAGCGATCGCCTGCCAGCGCGATCCGTGCTGACCCGGATTGCCGAGGACCATGCGCACTGCGCGCTCGCGGACCTCAGCGGAAACCTTGTTCGTCGTCTTGCCCATGATGACTCCATCTACTCAAGAGTTGGAGCCGCCGGCAAATTCGGCGCGGTTCAGATCCTGTCCAACTATTGGGCGTAGCTCAGATCTTGTCCCATCGTGCTTCCCTCCATTCCCGCGAAAGATTCACACCATCAGCCCGTGAGATCAAACACCTAGAAGAGATCGATGTCGCCGTGTTCCTGCCGTGGCTCAGCCTGTCTCGAACGCCCCGAAAGACGTCGCCGCATCTCGCCAAGCCGGACCTCGGACAAAGGTCCGCTCAAGTCGAAGGACGAGGCATCGTCTCCGATTTCCTGCGACAGCCGCGACAGGTACAGCCTGAGCTCTTCTATCGATTGGGCCAGGAGATCGAGGCTCTGAAAGTCCGTCGGAAATGATTTCTGGTCCGCTCCGCGCGGGTCCTGCATCAAGGCGTGCTCAAGCGATTGAAGGGTCTTGCCGGCCTCTGCAAGTTCCACAGCGACCAAGGCGACGGCTTGTCCCGCACTCAAATAGGCCATACCCGCCTACAGCTTTCCGACGACCCGCTCGATGCAAGTCCGCATCGAGTCGGTCGTGAACGGCTTCTTGATCATGTTGTTCAGACCAAGGGCCTGAGCCTTCTGGATGAGCTCCTTGTTGGGACTGCCCGTTACGAGGATGAACCCCACCTTCTGCGTCGACTTGTTCTTGCGCAGCGCCTCCAGAAACCCGAGGCCATCCAGGTTCGGCATGTTGAGGTCGGACAGGACCAGGTGGACGGGATTGGACGCCAGCTTGTTCAGGGCGGCCCGGGCATCACCTTCCGCCTGAACCTGCCACACGCCGATTTCCTCGAGCGCCTGGGTGATGAGGCCCCGGCTCGTAGCCATGTCATCGACTACCATGACACGCAATGTCTCCTTCAGGCTCATCGGGATATCTCCGTCTTCGAGGTCATTTCAGCTTTCTGGGCGTTGCGGCGGTAGGAGGTGATCCCCGTGCTGTTGAACAGACTGATGGCCGGGCCTGATATCCGCTCGGAATGACCAATGAAAAGCATTCCTTCGGTCTCCAGCAACGGCGCAAAGCGGGACCAGAGCCGCGCCTGGGTCAACTTGTCGAAATAAATCGCGACATTTCTGCAAAAAATTGCCTGAAACGGTCCGCGCACTGGCCATTCCTTCACAAGATTGAGCAGGCCGAATTGCACGAGGTTCTTGACCTCCGGCACCAGCGTGAATTCACCCGGTCGGTCCGCGGCGATGGTCATCCGGTCCTTGTGATCCGCCGGAAGGGAGTCTCTTTCCTCCGACAGGTAAAGACCGGCCTTGGCCCGTGCCAGGATCACCGGATCGACGTCGGTGGCGAGGATACGGATATCGTAGCGGGCCGCGTCCGGACAGGCCTCGAGAACGCACATCGCAATGGAATAGGGCTCCTGCCCCGCCGAACAGCCCGCGGACCAGAAGCGGACACGACCACCGTTTCGGGCGCTCTTGATCGCCTCGGGCAGAATCAGGTCCCGAAACTGATCGAAGTGATGCTTCTCCCGGAAGAAATGGGTCACGTTGGTGGTCAGCGCGGACAGCATCTCGGATTGTTCGGCGGCGCCGTCCGGACCGGTCAGCAGGTCCAGATAGCTCTTGAAGTTCGGCAGACGCAGCGCCCGGAGCCGCCGCGTGAGCCGGGAATAGACCAGAGACCGTTTCGCCGGCTGCAAATCCAACCCGAAATTCTCGTAGGCAAGCTGCGCAATGACTTTGAATTGCGCGTCAGAGAAGTCGAATTCGCCCGAAACGTCGGGCACGGCCTGCGTGTTCATGCCGCGCCCTCTGCCTTGGCCGGAACGATGCGGCCGAGGTCGATGACCCGCGTCATGCCCTCTTCAATCGGGATTACCCCAAGAATGCAGGTGGTCGTATCATCGGCGCGAACGTTCGGCGTCTCCTGAACCCGATCGTGCCGGACACTCAGGATTTCGGAGACCGAGTCGACGAGAAGCCCGATGGTCTGGCCATTGACCGCCGCTATGATGATCACGTGGCGCTCGGTCGGCGTGATGCGCCCGAGGCCCAGCTTGGCGGCCAGGTCGAAGATGGGAATGACCGCGCCGCGCAGGTTCATCACACCCAGGACATGGTCGGGGGCGTGCGGAAGGATCGTGACCGGCGACCAGCGCCGGATCTCTCGGATCTGGGTGATCTCGATACAGAAACTCTGTTCGCCAGCGACGAAGGTAACGAACTCAATGAACTCGCTCTCGGCGATTTCAACCGGCTGCGCCATTGGCGATCTCCTTTTCGGGGCGGGGGTCGGACACACGTCGCAGGGCAGCACTGCTGTTGGCCACCACTGCGTCCGGGTCGATGATCAGGGCGATCTTTCCATCGCCGAGGATTGTTGCCGCGGACACGCCGGGGATATGACCGTAGTTGCCTTCGAGGCTCTTGATGACGACCTGGCGCTGATCCGAGATTCCGTTGACAGCCAGGGCGCAATGGCTCTGGCCCTCGGTCTGGATCAGGAGCAGGACCTGGTCGCGGACATCCGCGTCCGGCACGCCGCGGCCCAGAGAGGTGGCCACGTCGATGATCGGCACGTAGCTGCCGCGGATCGACAGGAGCCAGCCGTCCACACCGAAACGGTGCAATTCGTCCGGGCCGGGGCGGATCGTCTCGATGATCGAGGAGATCGGCACCACCATGGTCTGGCCCGCGACCTTGACGACCATGCCGTCCATCACGGCCAGGGTTAGCGGCAGGACGATGGAGAAGGTGGTCCCCTCGCCGGCTCGGCTCGTGATCGTCACGCGCCCCCCCAAAGAGCTGATCGCGGTCTTCACGACGTCCATCCCGACCCCGCGACCGGAGAGGTTGGAAACCTCCTTGGCCGTGGAAAAGCCCGGCATGAACAAAAGGTTGTCGATCTCACCGGGGGCAAGCTCCGCCTCCGCGGGGACCAGGCCCTTGCTGACTGCGGTTTCGAGAATACGGTCCCGGTCCAACCCGGCGCCGTCGTCGGTGATCTCGATCAGGACCGAGCCGGAGCGGTGGAAGGCGGCGAGACGAATCGTGCCGACCGCGTCCTTGCCGGCCCTGGCCCGCTGCTCGGGGCCTTCGAGACCGTGGTCGATGGCGTTGCGGATCATGTGGGTCAGGGGATCGGCGAGGCGCTCGACGACGGTCTTGTCGACTTCCGTGCCCTCGCCCTCGGTCACCAGGCGCGCGGCCTTGCCGGTGGCGTCGGACGCCTCTCGGACGATCCGGGACATGCGCTGGAACAACGGTTTGACGGGCTGGGCCCGGATCGCCATGACGCCTTCCTGAATCTCGCGGGCGAGAAGCTTGTAGTCCTCCAGCTCGGTCGAGAGGCCGGAGCCCGAGGGCAAGCCGATCTCTTCTATGCGCTGGGAGATTACGGCCTGATTGATGATCAACTCGCCGACGGTGTTGATGAGGCGGTCGACCCTCTCGAGGTCGACGCGCAGCGTAGGGCGGGGGCCGTTGGCGGCCTTCGGCTCCTGCTTCTTCTCGGCATCAGCGGGCGACGTCCGCAGGGCTGCCAGGTCGACGACCTTCACGGCCTCCTCGGCGGGGGCCGACGCGGCGGCCGGGGGCGTAGGGTCCGCCCCCCCGTCGGGGGCCGCATCGTCGAGATCCGGGACGTCCGCGGCCGCCTCCTCTGGCGGGTCGGTCTGGATCGCCTCGATCGACAGCTCGCAAAGACCTTCGACGAATTCGAAGACCTCGTCGATCAAATGCTCAGGCTCGCTCGACCTTAGCCGGATAATCCAGTCGGTCTTCGGCGCCTTCCAGTCCAGATCGGCGAAGGGCGCCAGATCAGTGGTGTTCGCGGCTACCTCGAGGCTGCCCAGACCGGCCAGCGCCTCGAAGATCAGCAAGGGCTCGTGGCCATTGGCGTAAAGCGCAGGATTCGGCGAGAAACGGATCTCGTAGCCATCGGTCTGTCCACCGATGTCGTCCTGCAGGTCGAGGTCGAGCGCGAGCGCCTCGAAGACGAACTCTTCTTCCTGACCGCCGTCCTCACCATCCGCCGGGTCGATACCGAGAAAGCCGTTGAGCGCCTGCAGCAGGCTGGCATGCGTCCCCTCATCCACCTCGGAGGCGATCCGGTTCGCCTCCACCAGGTCGGACAGGTGATCGCCGGCGCGTTGCAGCACGCGCATCAGCTCGGGATCGACCTCGAGCTGGTCCGAGCGGACCCTGTCGAGGACCGTCTCGAAGGTATGCGCGAAGCCCACGAGCTGATTCAGACCGAAGGCGCCCGCGCCGCCCTTGATCGAATGTACGGCGCGGAAGACGGCGTGCACCGTCTCGCCCTCGTAGCTTCCGCCCGACATCTCGGCCAGACCCTCGATCAGGGCGTCGAGCAGGTCTTCGCATTCCTCGAAGAACGTGTCGCGGATGGAGTTGATCGACATCAGATCCTCCTCATGCGCCAGAGACGCGTTTGAGCACGGAAATGAGCGAGGTGTCGTCGAAGGGCTTCACGATCCATCCCGTCGCCCCCGCCTCGCGCGCGCGGGCCTTGAGCTCCGGCGCACTTTCGGTGGTGAGCACGAGGATCGGCACCGTGCTGTTGACCGCGCCCTTGCGTATCGCGTCGATGACGCCAAAGCCGTCCATGTTCGGCATGTTGATGTCGGTGATCACAACGTCGGGCGCGACATCGGGAAACCGGGAAACACCATCCACACCATCTTCGGCCGAGGTAACCTCGAACCCTGCCCCCTCGAGCGATACCCGCAGCAATTCCCGAATCGTGCGCGAATCGTCTATTGCAAGGACCTTGGGTTTCATGCGGCCGCCTCCTGTTCGATAAGTTCCCGTGACAGCCCGAGCGTCATCAGGCCCGACGCCAGGCCGTCGGACGGCGCCTGGATGTCGAAATCCTGGCCCTCGGCGGACCAGGCCCGCCGGGCGGAGAGCAGCATCAGCCCCATCCGGGCGCTGGTGCGCCGCACCTTCGCGCCGTCCAGCACGACCGGCTTGCCCCTTGCCTCTGCGAGGAACCCGTGCAGGGCGGCGCAGGCCTCGTGGTTCGCGGTCGGTGGCAGTTCAAATTTCTCGCACTGATCATCCATGCAATGCTCCTCAGGTCCGGCAGGAGATGTGCGGACGGCGCCCCAGGCGGCACCGGCCGAAGTCTCGTCCCATTCCCTAAGGGCCGGGGCTTAACAAACGGTTTGCCCCGGAGCGTCAACAATGGAAAGCTGCCGCCGCATCGAAAAACGGCCCGCGCCGGAACGCGGGCCGCCAAGGGCCGTCGATGTCGCCGGTGTCGCCGGTGTCAGCCCGCCGCGGCCTCGACCTCGGCTCCGATCCGGGCCGAAACGGCGTCGATATCGCCCATCGCGGGCACCCGGCGCAGGGCCCCGCGGCCGGCGTAATAATCTATCAGCGGAGCGGTTTCCGCGTGGTAGGCCGACAGCCTGGCCCCCACGACCTCTGCCTTGTCGTCGCTTCGGCGCTTGAACCCGGTGCCGCCGCAGGTGTCGCAGACGCCGTCCACGGCGGGCGTCTTGAAGGTGTCGTGCCAGCCCTCGCCGCAGCCCGCGCAGGTGTAGCGGCCCGAGATCCGCGCGACCATCGCCGCGTCATCGACCTCGAGCGAGATCACCCCGGAGACACTGCGCCCGGTCTCGGCCAACAGCCCGTCAAGCGCCCGGGCCTGCCCGATCGTGCGCGGGAAGCCGTCGAGAATCACGCCGGCCGCGGTGTCGGGGTCGGCGATTCGGTCACGCAGGATGTCGATGACGATCTCGTCGGAGACCAGCGCCCCCTGGTCCATCACCGCCTTCGCGGCCTGTCCCGCCTCTGTCCCCGCGGCGACGGCCTGCCGCAACAGGTCGCCGGTGGACAGCTGGACCAGGCCGAACGCCTCTTGCAGGCGGCGGGCCTGGGTGCCCTTGCCGGCGCCCGGGGGGCCCAGCAGAATGAGAACGGGCGCATCGGCCCCGGTATCCGCGCCGTCCATCAGGCGCTCTTGTTCATGCGGTTCTCGATCAGGTCGTCGACCACCGACGGGTCCGCGAGTGTCGAGATGTCGCCCAGTGCGCCGTAATCGTCCTCGGCGATCTTGCGCAGGATCCGGCGCATGATCTTGCCCGACCGTGTCTTGGGCAGCCCGGGCGCCCACTGGATCAGGTCCGGCGAGGCGATCGGGCCGATCTCCTGGCGGACGAAGTTGCGCAGCGTCTTGCGCAGGTCGTCGGAGGGTTCGACCCCGTTCATCAGGGTGACGTAGCAATAGATGCCCTGCCCCTTGATGTCGTGCGGATAGCCGACGACGGCGGCTTCGGCCACGGTCTCATGCGCCACGAGGGCCGATTCCACCTCGGCGGTGCCCATCCGGTGGCCGGAGACGTTGATCACGTCGTCCACCCGGCCGGTGATCCAGTAATCGCCATCCGCGTCCCGGCGGCAACCGTCGCCCGAGAAGTAGTAGCCCTTGTAGTCCGAGAAATAGGTCTGCTCGAACCGCTCGTGGTCGCCCCAGACGGTCCGCATCTGGGCGGGCCAGCTGCTCTTGATGCAAAGCACTCCTTCGGCGGCCGTCTCGTGGATCTCCTCGCCCGATTGGGGATCGAGGACGACCGGCTCGACACCGAAGAACGGCTTGGTGGCAGAGCCGGGCTTGGCCGCCGTGGCGCCCGGAAGCGGGGTCAGAAGGTGACCGCCGGTCTCGGTCTGCCACCAGGTGTCGACGATCGGGCGCGTACCCTTGCCGACGACCTCGTTGTACCAGTTCCAGGCCTCGGGGTTGATCGGCTCGCCCACTGTGCCCAGCAGCTTGAGGTCCGACAGGTCGTATTTCTCGACCCATTCCTTGCCCTGGCCCATCAGCGCCCGGATCGCCGTGGGCGCGGTGTAGAACTGGTTCACCTTGTGCTTCTCGCAGACCGCCCAGAACCGGCCCGCGTCGGGGAAGGTCGGCACGCCCTCGAACATCAGCGTGGTCGCGCCGTTGGCCAGGGGCCCGTAGATGATATAGCTGTGCCCGGTGACCCAGCCCACGTCCGCGGTGCACCAGAAGACGTCGCCGTCGTGATAGTCGAACGTGTACTTGTGGGTCATCCCGGCAAAGACGATGTAGCCGCCCGAGGTATGGACCACGCCCTTGGGCTGCCCGGTGGAGCCGGAGGTGTAGAGGATGAAGAGCGGATCCTCTGCCCCGACCTCGACCGGGGCCTGGGTGTCGTCGGCCTCGAGGAAGAGGGCGTTGTAATCGTGGTCGCGCCCCTCGATCCAGGTGGTCTGGTCGCCGGTGCGGCGCACCATCAGGACCTTCACGCTGTCCTTGCAATGCAGCAGCGCCTTGTCGGTGTTGGACTTCAGCGCCGTCTTGCGGCCGCCGCGCGGGGCGAAGTCCGAGGTGATCACGACCTTCGCGTCGCAGCCGTTGACCCGTGCGCCCAGCGCATCGGGGCTGAAGCCCGCGAAGACCACCGAATGCACCGCGCCGATCCGGGCGCAGGCAAGCATGGCATAGGCCGCCTCGGGCACCATCGGCAGGTAGATCACGACCCGGTCGCTCTTGCGCACGCCCATGTCCTGCAGGATGTTGGCCATCTTGCAGACCGAGCGGTGCAGCTCGCGGTAGCTGATGTGCAGCGCCTCGTCGGCGGGGTCGTCCGGCTCCCAGATGATCGCGGTCTGGTCGCCGCGCGTCTCAAGGTGCCGGTCGATGCAATTGGCCGCGACGTTCAGCGTGCCGTCCTCGAACCACTTGATCGAGACCTGGCCGAGCGTGAAATCGACGTCCTTGACCTTGGTATAGGGCTTGATCCAGTCGATCCGCTTGCCCTCGGCGCCCCAGAACGCCTCGGGATCGGCGATCGAAGCCTTGTACAGCTCTTCGTACCGCTCCGCGTTGATATGCGCCTTCGCCACGAAATCGGGCGAGGGCGGATAGACGACGGCTTGCGCTTTGGTGTCGATGGTCATCGTTCCCCCCTGGGTCTTGGATCAAACCGGCGGGGCCCCTGCCTCCTCCAAGGCAGATATGGGCGCCACCACAGTCTCGCACACTAGAGCGTGAACCGGCAAAAAAGTATACAAGCTCCGGTTTTTCTGAGGAAATCCTGTAAATCCCTTTTCCCGCATCGCAGCAATGCTGTGAATTGGTTTACAAAGCCGGGACTTGGGCGCCGAAACGCCCCGGTCCCGGCCACCCTGGCCGGCGCGGCAATGCCGAGCGGACCAAGCTTACGTCGCGCAAAGCGGCAAGAGACCGGGCATTTGCTTGTTTTCCGGTCAATCGACGGAGCCGCCCGGACAGCGGACGGAAAAGACTCCGTGCCGCCCGGGCCCTGCCCTACCCACGGATTTGGGCGGACAAACCGCGCCAATGCCCGGCCTGAACGGGCATCACGAATGAACTGACCCACCGTCGTCAAGGACCGCTCAAAGGTCTCGTGGTCGGGTGATAGTCTTTGGGGGACTTAGACAACATGAATACCAAAATTGCGATTTCCGCTGCGGCATTGCTGGCCTCCTCGGCCGCTGTCCAGGCACAGGATGTGGCCTGCCCGATCCAGGTGGGCGTCCTTCACTCGCTGTCGGGCAGCATGGCGATTTCCGAGACCACGTTGAAAGACGTCATGCTCATGCTCATCGAAGAGCAGAACGCGGCCGGCGGCCTGCTGGGCTGCGACCTGGAAGCGGTCGTCGTCGACCCCGCCTCCGACTGGCCGCTCTTCGCGGAAAAGGCCCGAGAGCTGCTGACCGTCCACGAGGTCGACGTGATCTTCGGCAACTGGACCTCGGTGTCGCGCAAATCCGTGCTGCCCGTCATCGAAGAGCTCAACGGCCTGCTGTTCTATCCGGTCCAGTATGAAGGCGAGGAATCCTCGCGCAACGTGTTCTACACCGGCGCCGCGCCGAACCAGCAGGCGATCCCGGCCGTGGACTACTTCCTCGAGGAGCTGGGCGTCGAGAAATTCGCGCTGCTGGGGACCGACTACGTCTATCCCCGCACCACCAACAACATCCTGCAGCAATACCTGATCGACGCCGGCATTCCCGAAGAGGACATCTTCGTGAACTACACGCCCTTCGGTCATTCCGACTGGGCCACGATCGTGTCCGACGTCGTCGCCCTCGGCGCGGACGGTGTGCCGGTCGGCGTGATCTCGACGATCAACGGCGATGCCAACATCGGCTTCTACAAGGAGCTTGCCGCCGCCGACGTCTCGGCCGACGACATCCCCGTCGTGGCCTTCTCGGTCGGTGAAGAGGAACTCTCGGGCCTCGACACCTCGAACCTCGTCGGCCACCTGGCGGCCTGGAACTACTTCATGTCCGCCGACACCCCCGCCAACGCCGAGTTCATCGCCGCCTGGCATGAGTTCATCGGCGACGACGCCCGCGTGACCAACGACCCGATGGAGGCGCATTACATCGGCTTCAACATGTGGGTGAACGCGGTGACCGAAGCCGGCACCACCGACGTGGACGCGGTGCGCGAGGCGATGTGGGGCCAGGAATTCCCGAACCTCACCGGCGGCATGGCCGTGATGGGCACCAACCATCACCTCGCCAAGCCGGTCCTGATCGGCGAGATCCGCGCCGACGGACAGTTCGACATCATCAGCCAGACCCCCGAGGTCGCCGGTGATGCCTGGACCGACTACCTGCCCGAATCCGCGGTCCTGACCTCGGATTGGAAAGACCTCGGCTGCGGAATGTACAACACCGAGACCGAGACCTGCGTTCAGCTGACCTCGAACTACTGATCCCCGGATCATCAAGACCCGGGGCGCGGTTTCTCCCGCCGCGCCCCGGTTTTCACCTGAAAGCACCCATGCCCATGCGCCTGCTCACGTTTCTCGTGGTCTGCCTCTGGCTGCCCGTCGTCGCCGCCGCCCAGGACCTTCAGTCCATCCTCCAGACCCACGCGGAAGAGGCGGCCTCGCCCTCGCGCCGCACGGTCGGCACCATGCTCGACGATCTCGCGGCCTCCGGCCTGCCCGGGGTCGCCACATTCCTCGAACGCTACCAGGACCGCGACGTGGTCCAGCGCGCCGGTGACGGGCTGTTCTTCTATGCCACCAAGTCCGGCGACACCTATACCCTCAGCGATATTTCCACCGGTGAGGAGGTCGGCACCGCGCCCTCCTCCGAGATCACAGAGATCCGCCCCAACGGCGGCGTCCGCCGCGAGATCGCCGGCACCCTCGTGGCCTTCCAGCTCTCCGACCCGGATATCGAGCGCCGCCAGACCGCGGTCGAGGCCATCGCCCGGTCGCCCTCCGCCGACCAGCTCGCCCCCCTGCGCACCTCGATCGAGACCGAGACCGACCCCGCCCTGCTCGCCCGCAAGCGCCAGCTCGCGGGCATCCTCGCGGCCAGCTTCGCCGACAGCACCGCGGACCGCGTCGCCGCGATCGAGAGCCTTTCGGGCGAGGTCAGTGTCGAGGTCCGCGCCGCCCTCAACCAGATCCTGTCGAGTTCCACCGGCGTGGCCACCGCCCTGCCCGATGGCAACATTGCCCGGACGTTCACCCCCGGCAGCGACCTGACCGAGGCCGAGGCCTATGACCAGCTGGTGGAGGAAGGGCTCGCCCTGCCCGCGCCCACCCGCGCCGATATCCGCAACGCCCTGGCGGCGAACATCGACGGCGGCAGGGTCGGCGGCGTCCCCGTGGCCCGACTGGACAACGACGAGACCCGCGACCAGGCCTATGGCGCGCTGGCCGCAGACGGGATCGTGCCCCCGCGCATCGGCGCGGCCGAGCAGAGCGCGGCGCTCTCCGCCCATGTCTTCTACGAGATCTACGACGAGGATGACCCGGCCATCACCGACGCCGCGCGCACAGCCCTCTCCGAGGTCGAGACCCGCGTCGGCATGGGCCAGATGGTTGACCTGTCGCTGGACGGGTTGTCGCTGGCCTCGATCTACTTCCTGGCCGCCATCGGCCTCGCGATCACCTTCGGCGTCATGGGCGTCATCAACATGGCCCATGGCGAATTCATCATGCTCGGCGCCTATACCGGTTACGTGGTGCAGCTTTTCGTGCCGAACTACACGCTCAGCCTGTTTATCGCCCTGCCGCTGGCCTTCGCCGTGGCCTTCGGCGCGGGCGTGGCGATGGAACGGCTGGTGATCCGCTGGCTCTATCACCGACCTCTGGAAACCCTGCTGGCGACCTTCGGCATCTCGATCGCGCTTCAGCAGCTGGCCAAGAACATCTTCGGCACCCAGGCCCGGCCGCTGACCTCGCCGGGCTGGCTCGACGGGGCCTGGGTGGTCAACGACGTGATACAGATCAGCTACATCCGGATCGCGATCTTCGTGCTGGCACTGATCTTCCTGGCGCTGATCCTGTTCATCCTGAAACGCACCCGCCTCGGCCTCGAGGTGCGCGCCGTGACCCAGAACCCCGGCATGGCGGCCTCCATGGGCATCAACCCCGACCGGATCAACATGCTGACCTTCGGGCTGGGCTCAGGCATCGCCGGGATCGCCGGCGTGGCCATCGGCCTCTACGCGCAGGTGACCTCGGAAATGGGCTCCGCCTATATCGTGCAAAGCTTCATGACCGTGGTCGTGGGCGGCGTCGGCAACGTCTGGGGCACGCTGGCGGGCGCATCGCTCATCGGCGGGCTGCAAAAGGGGATCGAGTGGTTCAACCCCTCAAACACCCTCGCGGCCCAGACCTACATGATCCTCTTCATCATCCTTTTCATCCAGTTCCGCCCCAAAGGCATCGTCGCCCTCAAGGGCCGCGCCGCTGGAGACTGACACATGACCTCTTCCACCGACACCGCACCTTCTTCTGGTCCGAAATATCCCGGGGGGTCCGGGGGGCAGCGCCCCCCGGCGGTTCGCCGCGCCCCGCGCGGCGAACCCCTGCGGCGGCGCAGCTTCGTCGCCCGCAACCCCTCGATCCTGTGGTTCCTGCTGGCGCTCTCCCTGTTCACCCTCGGCGTGACGGTGCTGGCCGAGGCGACGGGAACGGGCCTGCTGTCCACCTCCTTCATCAAGACCCTGGGCAAGACCCTCTGCCTGTGCCTGGTGGCCGTGGCGATGGACGTGGTCTGGGGCTATTGCGGCATCCTCTCGCTCGGGCACATGGCCTTCTTCGGCCTCGGCGGCTACGCCATTGGCCAATGGCTGATGTATGCGCGGACCGAACAGATCGTGATGGGCAACCTCGACGGCCAGCCGATCCCGGCCACCCCGCAGGAGATCTCGGACGCCATCGGCACCCAGATCTTCGGCGTCGTCGGCGCCTCCGAGCTGCCGGCGATCTGGGCCTTCGCCCATTCCCTGCCGCTGCAACTGGCGATGGTGGTCCTGGTGCCCGGCCTGCTGGCACTGATCTTCGGCTGGCTCGCCTTCCGCAGCCGGGTGACCGGCGTCTACCTGTCGATCCTGACCCAGGCGATGACCCTCGCCCTTTCGCTCTACCTCTTCCAGAACGACAGCGGGCTGCGCGGCAACAACGGCCTGTCTGGCCTGCAGAACATCCCCGGCTACGAGAACACCCCCCAGGCGACCCTCTCGATCAGCTTCTTCTGGGCCTCGGCCGCCGCCCTCGCGATCGGCTACGTGGCCCTCGCCTGGGCCGTGTCGGGAAAGATGGGCTCGGTCATCCGCGGCATCCGCGACAACGAGGCCCGTGTCCGCTTCCTCGGCTACCACGTGGAAAGCTACAAGCTCTTCGTCTTCACCCTCAGCGCCATCGTCGCCGCCATCGCGGGCGCCCTCTACTATCCCCAGGCGGGCATCATCAACCCCGCCGAGATCGCGCCCATCGCCTCGATCTACCTTGCAGTCTGGGTGGCCATCGGCGGCCGCGGCCGACTCTACGGCGCGGTCATCGGCGCGGCGTTTGTGTCGCTCCTGTCGTCCTGGTTCACCGGCGGCGGCGCCCCGGACATAGAACTCGGCTTCTACACCGTGCAGTGGACCGACTGGTGGCTCGTCCTCCTCGGCCTCAGCTTTGTCGCGGTGACGCTCTTTGCCCCCAAGGGCATCGGCGGCCTGTTCGACCTGATCAACCACCGCGTCATGCCCGACCGCGAAGGCGACTACGGCCCCGACACGGGTTCCTGGCGCACCGAGGAAGGCACCGAGGAGGAGCCCCCCAGATGAGCACCCTTCTCGAGGTGTCCGGCGTCTCCGTCACCTTCGACGGCTTCCGCGCCATCAACAATCTCTCGATCCAGATCGGAGAGCCGGAGCTGCGGGCCGTGATCGGGCCGAACGGCGCGGGCAAGACCACCTTCATGGACATCGTCACCGGCAAGACCCGCCCCGACCAGGGCCGCGTCCTCTGGGGCGAGAAATCGGTCTCCCTTCTCCGGATGTCGGAAAGCGAGATCGCCCGCGCCGGCATCGGGCGCAAGTTCCAGAAACCCACCGTGTTCGAGGCCCAGACCGTGCGTGAGAACCTGGCCATGGCCCTCAAGAACCCGCGCGGGCCCTTCGACGTGCTCTTCTCGCGCGGATTGGACGACGCCGACAGCCGCATCCATGGGCTCGCCGACGAGATCGGACTGCGGGATCACCTGTCGCGCCCGGCCGGAGAGCTCTCGCACGGGCAGAAGCAGTGGCTCGAGATCGGGATGCTGCTGGCCCAGGATCCGCGCCTGCTGCTGGTCGACGAACCGGCGGCCGGCATGACCCCGACAGAGCGCCAGCATACGACCGACCTGCTCAAGCGCGCGGCAGAGACCCGCGCGGTCGTGGTGGTCGAGCACGACATGGAATTCGTGCGGCGGCTGAACTGCAAGGTGACGGTGCTGCACGAAGGGTCGGTCCTGGCCGAGGGCTCGCTCGATCACGTGACCGGGGACCAACGCGTCATCGACGTCTATCTGGGGCGATAATCATGCTGGAAGTGAAAGACCTCACCCTGCGCTACGGTCAAAGCCAGATCCTCCACAGCATCCGGCTGCAGGCGAAACCGGGCCAAGTCACGGCGGTGATGGGTACCAATGGCGTGGGCAAGACCTCGCTGCTGAAGGCCATCGCCGGCCGTCACCCCTATCGCAACGGATCGATCAGCCTGAACGGCAAGGCGCTGCCGCACCTCACCGCCTACGGCGCGGCCCGCGCCGGCATCGCCTACGTGCCCCAGGGGCGCGAGGTCTTTCCGCTGATGACGGTGATGGAAAACCTGGAGAGCGGCTATGCCTGCCTGCCGGCCTCGGAGCACGGGGTGCCGGACCGGATCTTCGACCTGTTCCCGGTGCTCAAGGAGATGAAGGACCGCCGCGGCGGTGATCTCTCGGGCGGCCAGCAACAACAGCTGGCGATCGCCCGGGCGCTGATCACCAGGCCGCGGGTGCTGCTTCTGGACGAACCGACCGAGGGGATCCAGCCCAATATCATCACTCAGATCGGCGAGGTCATCAAACTGCTGCGCGAAGAGGGCGAGATCTGCATCGTGCTGGTGGAGCAGTATTTCGACTTTGCCGTGGGGCTGGCGGACACGTTCTTCGTCCTGACACGGGGCGAGGTGAGCCACAGGGCGGAAAAAGCGACGCTCGACCGCGACCGCCTCCTCAACGCCGTTTCAATCTAGCGGTGCGGCCCCAAGCGGGGCCGCGCCGGTCATGTCAGGCCGCGCAACTGCGCGGCCTTCCGGTTGGCGCCCGGCGCAACCGTCCCGCCTCACCTGAAACCTGGCGCACGGTCGCTGCGGGACGGCGGGCGGGGCGACGGGGGCGGCCCCGCAGGGGGCGCACGCGAGCGCCGTGCGGCGTCCCGCCCGCCCTCTGGCATACCGGGGCGCATGGCGGCATAAGGGCTGCGTCGTACCGGCCATGAAGGATCCCATGACACATCCCTATTACTCCGGCCTCGGCGGGCATCCCGGTCAGGACAGGCTGCTGACCGACCGCGCCACCTTCACCGAAAGCTACGCCTTCATTCCCCGAGGCGCGATGCGCGACATCGTCGCCAGCGCCCTGCCCTTCTGGGAGCAGACCCGCGCCTTCGTCCTCGCGCGGCCGCTGTCGGGATTCGCCGAGACCTTTTCGCAATACATCATGGAGGTCGGGCCCGGCGGCGGTTCCGACCGCCCGGACGACGACTCGGAGGCGGAAGCGATCCTCTTCGTGGTCGAAGGCGGAGGCGTGCTCACCATCGACGGCGCCCTGCATCGGCTCTCCCCCGGCTCCTACGTCTACCTGCCGCCGGAGACCCGCTGGAGCCTGCGCAACGACCGGGACGCTCCCCTCAAGTTCCACTGGTTTCGCAAGGCCTACCAGGCGGTGGACGGCATCGACCGCCCCGAGGTCCTCGTCACCAGCGACGCCGCGGTGAGCCCCAGCGCCATGCCCGGATGCGAGGGCGTCTGGGAGACCAGCCGCTTCGTCGATCCCACGGACATGCGCCACGACATGCATGTCAACATCGTCACCTTCTACCCGGGCGGCATGATCCCGTTCTGCGAGACCCACGTGATGGAACACGGGCTTTTCGTGCTTCAGGGCAAGGGCGTCTATTGCCTGAACAAGGATTGGGTCGAGGTCGAGGCCGGCGATTTCATGTGGCTGCGCGCCTTCTGCCCCCAGGCCTGCTACGCTGGCGGTGCGGAGCCGTTCCGCTACCTCCTCTACAAGGATGTGAACAGGCACATGCCGCTGCGGATCAACGCGCGGTAGGCCGGCCTAGCCGACCGTCCAGGGCCTGGCGAACCAGTGTTCCTGCAGGTTGTCACCGGGCCCGATCCGGTCGACCACCGCGAAGAGCCCCGGCGCGGCCAGCGGCGTCAGCACCCCGTGCCAGGTGCCCCGGTGCAGGTTGATCCCCTGCCCCGGCGCCGTACGGAAGGCCAGCGGGCGCCCAGGCACCCCGCCCATGTCGGGCGCCACGACGACCAGGAACGGATCGAGGCTCATGGGCAGAAAGGCCTGGCTGCCCTCGGGATGCCGCTCGACCATCTCCAGGCGCAGGGGCAGCCGCCGGGGCTCGGCCCGGAACAGGCTGATCCCGGCCCGCCCCTGCCCGCCGAAATCGAGCGTGGCCCGGTCGTGATACCGCCCGCAGAGCCCCTGGTTGATCAGCTTGTCCGGCGCCCCGTCCGTGTCCAGCACGTCGCCGAAGGGGGCGAAGGCCGCGGCCCCCAGCGCCTCGATCCCGATATGGTCGCCCATCTGCCGTCCCCCGCCTGCCGAGCCCTGCCCAATTCATGGACATCCGCGACGCCCGTCCGGGCCGCGCATTGAATCCCTGATGCCATCGGGTTGAGATTGCCTCACACTTCACGGCAAAAGCAAAGCGATACGGACGGCCCCCGGACCGCCCGATCGGAACAAGGGGACAGACATGTACGATTTTGCCGCGCTGTGGGACTGGGTCGGCTTCGCGGTCCGATGGGTCCACGTGATCACGGCCATCGCCTGGATCGGCTCGTCCTTCTACTTCGTCGCCCTCGACCTCGGCCTGAACCGCAAGATCAAGGGGCCGGCGGACGGCGAGGAATGGCAGGTCCACGGCGGCGGCTTCTACCATATCCAGAAATACCTGGTCGCCCCCGCCGCCATGCCCGAGCACCTGACCTGGTTCAAATGGGAGGCCTATTCCACCTGGCTTTCGGGCGCGGCGCTGCTGATGGTGGTCTACTGGGTGGGCGGAGAGCTCTACCTGATCGACCCGCAGAAGGCCGACCTCGCGCTCTGGCAGGGGATCGTCCTTTCGGCCGCCTCGCTCGCGGTCGGCTGGGTGATCTACGACTACCTTTGCAAATCGCCGCTGGGCGAGCGGCCGACGACGCTCATGCTGCTGCTCTTCGGGATGCTGGTGGCGATGTCCTGGGGCTATCACCAGGTCTTCACCGGCCGCGCGGCCATGCTGCACCTCGGGGCCTTCACCGCCACGATCATGACCGCCAACGTGTTTGCCATCATCATGCCGAACCAGCGGATCGTGGTCGCCGACCTCAAGGCCGGCCGCACGCCGGATCCGAAATACGGCAAGATCGCCAAGCTCCGCTCCACCCACAACAATTACCTGACCCTGCCGGTCGTGTTCCTGATGCTGTCGAACCATTATCCGCTGGCCTTCGCGACCGAGTATTCCTGGGCGATCGCCGCGCTGGTGTTCCTGATGGGGGTCACGATCCGGCATTTCTTCAACACGATGCACGCCAGACAGGGCATGCCGCACTGGACCTGGCTGGTGACCGCGCTGCTGTTCCTGGCCATCGTCTGGCTCTCGACCGCGCCGATGCGGTGGGACAGCTATGAGGAGGCCCAGGCCCGCGAGCTGACCCCGTATGAGCAGCGCTTTGCCGAGGCCGAGGGCTTCGACGAGGCCCATGACATCGTCGTCGGCCGCTGTTCCATGTGCCATGCCCGAGAGCCGGTCTGGGGCAACCTGCGCTGGCCGCCCAAAGGCGTCCTGCTGGAGACGCCCGGTGACATCGCTCGCAATGCCCGCGCGATCTATGTCCAGGCAGGGTTGAGCCACGCGATGCCACCTGCGAACATCACCAATATCGAGGACGACCACCGCCGCGCCCTCGTCCGCTGGTACCGGGCCGCCGCGCATACCACGCCCTGAGCGCCGCCACGCGGGCCAGGCGGCACAGGACGAACGACGCGCCGCACGCCCCGCAAGAGGCCACATCAGGAGACGAGGACCATGTCCGCAGACGACCTTTTCGACGCACATGACCCCCGGTTCCACGCGCTCGTCAACGCCAACGCCCGGCTCCGGACCCTGCACACGGGCAGCGAATGGGTCGAGGGGCCCGCGTATTTCGCCGGCGGGCGCTACCTGATCTGGTCGGACATTCCCAACGACCGGATGCTGCGCCTCGACGAGGCCGACGACAGCGTCAGCCTCTTCCGCCAGCCCTCGGGCAATTCCAACGGCAACACGGTCGACCGGCAGGGCCGCCTGATCAGCTGCGAGCATGGCCGCCGCCGCGTCAGCCGGACAGAGCATGACGGCTCGATCACCGTCATCGCCGACGCCTACCAGGGCAAGCGGCTGAACTCGCCCAATGACGTGGTGGTGAAATCCGACGGCACGATCTGGTTCACCGACCCGGCCTACGGGATCGAGAGCGATTACGAGGGCAACAAGGCCGCGGGCGAGATCGGCGGCTGGTATGTCTTTCGCGTGGTGCCCGAGACCG
Organism: Roseisalinus antarcticus; assembly: GCF_900172355.1. GTDB lineage: Bacteria > Pseudomonadota > Alphaproteobacteria > Rhodobacterales > Rhodobacteraceae > Oceanicola > Oceanicola antarcticus_A. The sequence continues at coordinate 19,082 of NZ_FWFZ01000009.1, forward strand.
GAGAGATCAGCGCCGTCATCACCGGGATGGTGCGGCCCAACGGGCTGGCCTTCTCGTTCGATGAAACGCGGCTCTATGTCAGCGATTCGGGCAAGCCGCACCATGCGCCCTTCGAGAAACAGGCCGACATGATGGTCGCCGATGTCGCGCCGGACGGCAGCCTAGGCAACCTGCGCCCGTTCACCAATATCCATCATGGCGGTTTCGACGGCTTTCGGCTCGACACCGAGGGGCGGATCTGGGCCGCCGCCGGGGCGAACGTGGAATGCTACGCCCCCGACGCGACGCTGCTGGGCCGGATCAAGCTGCCCGAGACGGTGTCGAACCTGTGCTTTGGCGGGCCCAAGCGCAATATCCTCTACGTGACCGCCACGACCTCGCTCTACCGGATCCGGCTGATGGTGAACGGGGCGAAGACCTACTGACGCCCGGCCCGGCGCACTTCGGCTTCGCGTTGGCGCGGCCGGCCGGATCGTGCCAGGATCGTGCCAGAATCGTGACAGGATCGCCCCGGGGACTTGCGGGGGACCTGCGGGGGACCGCGCCGGGGATCCGGCGCGAACAGGGGGGCGCACGCGATGACCGGGACTTTCACCATCCGCGACCATGTGCCCGTGCCCATGCGGGACGGCATCGATCTTCATGCCGATGTCTGGCTGCCCGAGGGCGCGGGGCCCTTTCCCGTGCTGCTTCAGCGCACGCCCTACATCAAGGAAGAGCCCTTCGGCACGCAGCATATCTCGGCGATGGATTTCCGCGGCACCCTGCGGCGCGGCTATGCCATCGTGGTGCAGGATTGCCGGGGGCGCTGGTCGTCCGACGGGCAGTTCGACCCGTTCTGCAACGAGACCGCCGATGGGCACGACACCATCGCCTGGCTGTGCGCCCAGCCGTTCTGCGACGGGCGCATCGCCATGTTCGGCGCCTCCTACGTCGGGGCGACGCAGGTGCTGGCCAGCCTCGGCGCCCCCGAGGGGCTGGCCGCGATCGCGCCGAACCTGACCACGGCGCGCCATGACGAGACCTGGACCTCGCGCGGCGGGGCGGTCGAGCTGGGCTTTCTCTACCTCTGGATCATCGAGGCGCTGGCCGGCATCGACCTGCAGAAACGCGCGGGCGACATGACCCCCGGGGCGCTGGCCCGGGCGCGGGCGCTGCTGGCGGACCTCAGCGCCGACCCCGACGCCGCGTTCCGGCGCCTGCCGTTGATCGACGAAGGGCTCGTCGGGCTCGCGCCCTACGTCGCCGACTGGTTCGAGACAGCCACCGCCGAGACCACGCGCCTGACCGAGCTCGCCGAGACACCTGTCCCCGCGCTGGTCATCGGCGGCTGGAACGACATCTTCGTCGAGGGCTCCATCGAGTTGTTCGAGACGCTGCGCGGGCGCTGGCCGACCCGGGCCGAAGTGCCCGACCGGCTGATCCTGGGGCCATGGTCGCATGGCAACCCGAGCGACTTCCAGGGTGATCTCTGGCACGGCTACGGCAGCACGACCGCGCCGCTTCTGGCCGAGCATCTGGCGTTCTTCGAGGCGGCCTTCGCGGGCGCCTGCCCCGACACGCCCATGGTGCGCTATTTCCGCAGCGGGTCGAACACCTGGCACGCGGCACCTGACTGGCCGCTGCCGGGCACAGCGCCGAGAGAGATGTTTCTCGACGGGGCCGGCGGCCTCTCCGCCGCGCCCGGCCCCGACGCCGCGCTGCGCTACACCGCCGATCCGTCCGACCCGGTGCCGACCACCGGCGGCGCGACCTTCCTGCCCGGCCTCGTGATGGGCAAGAACTCCGGCCCGCGGGACCAGGCAGAGGTGGAGCGTCGCGGCGATGTCCTCGTCCTGACCTCGGCCCCGCTAGAGGCCGCGATGGAGGTGACCGGCAGGGTCGAGGCCGTGCTCTGGGTCGCCACCACGGCGCCCTGCTGTGACTGGACGGTCCGGCTGTGCGAGGTCGACGCCACGGGGGCAAGCCGGGGCCTGGTGGACGGCATCCTGCGCTGGGATGCGCCCGACGGGGCCGCCCCGGCCGTGGTGCGGGTGACGCTGGGCCATATCGGGCACCTCTTCGCGCAGGGCAGCCGGGTCCGGGTGCAGGTCGCCTCGTCCAACTTCCCGCGCTTCGACCGCAACCCGCAATCGGGCGCCGCGCCGGCGACGGCCACCGAGGCGGATTTCCGGCCCGCCGCTCAGACGGTCCTTGTCGGCGCCGCGCATCCCAGCCGGATCGTCCTGCCGGTGATCCCCGAGGCCTTTCCGGGGGGGCCGGAGTTCACGGCCCTCTAGCCGGCCTCGCGTCGTCCGTTCCCCGGCGCCCCGCTGGTGGCGGCGAAAGCCTCGGCGATCGCGCCGGCGGTCGTGATCCAGACCCGGTCGCGCCGGGCCTCGATTTGGGCCAGCGCATGGCGCAGGTGGCGCAGGCGGAACGGCTGGCCGACGATATAGGGATGCAGCGCGATGCCCATCACGAGGCTCTGGCTTTCGGACTGCTCCAGCATCTCGTCGAACGTGTCGCCGATCATGTCGGCAAAGGCCGCGGGGCCGTCCTTGCGGGCGACGATCGCGGGGATGTCGTTGACCTCCTGCGGATAGGGCACCGCCAGAAGCGGGCCCGAGCGGGTGCGCAGCCAGACCGGCTGATCGTCCATGCACCAGTTCAGGGTATAGCCGTAGCCCGCCTCCCTCAGCAGGTCCGGGGTGACCGCGCTCTCGGCGATCCAGGGGCTGAGCCAGCCGGCCGGCCGCCGCCCCGTCTCGCGGGTCAGCACGTCGGTGGCCTCGGCGATCAGGGCGGCCTCGTCAGCCTCGGACAGGGTGGATTGCCGCTCTGAATTGGTGCGGCCGTGGCCGGCGATCTCGTCCCCGCGCCGGGCATGCGCGGCCATCAGCTCGGGCGCGTGGTCGTACATGGCGGAATTGGCCAGCACCGTCGCCGGCAGCTTCAGCCGGTCCAGCAGCTCGATCAGCCGCCAGGCGCCGACCCGGTTGCCGTAGTCGCGCCAGGCGTAGTTCAGCACGTCGGGTTGCGGCCCGCCGGGGGCCAGCTCCGCGCCCAGCCCCGCGCCGAAGGCGAAATGTTCCAGGTTGATGCCGAGATAGACCGCCAGCCGCTTGCCGCCGGGCCACAGGAAATCCGGGCGGGCGTTGATCGGCGCGTAGTCAAAGCGGCCGTGACCGGGCAGGCTCATAGCGGCGCCTCGGATAGCCCCGCCCGGTCCAGCAGGATCTCCGCGCTGTCGTTCCAGACCTGGGTGCTGACGATGACCCCGCCGCGCACGACGAAGATGTCGATGTAGCGGTTGGTCTCGAACGGCGTCCCGTCGGGCCATTCGCCGTAGAGAAACCCGGTATTGTAGACATGGACATCGCCGGTCTCGGGGTCCTCGGCGGCATCGGTGCGCCCGAACCGCTTTTTGACCCATTTGTAGCGCCGGGCGTTGAACGCGGCGGTCTGGGCCGGGGTCGAGAACGCCCGCCCGCCGGTGAAGACGATGCTGAAATCCTCCGAGACATAGGCAGAGGCCCCCTCGGGGTCAGGCACCATGCAGAGCTCCAGGTAGGTCTCGACGATCCGTCGCGCCTCGGTCATTGCCTGCGTCATGCCATCCTCGCCTGTTGCCCCGCGCAGGGCCTGACGGCCCCCCTCTGCGGATCACCTTAGCCCCCCGCACCGCCCTTTCCAGATCAAAGCGCGGGGGGCAGCCGCCCGGACTGCGCCGTCCCGGGCCAGCGGGCGACGAAGTCGCGGTCCGCGCACAGATGTCGTGCGTTGACCTGTCCGCGGGCATGCTAAACTCCTCTCCAACGCAAACGGGGGAGCCAGCATGCAAATCGGAAAGGCCGGCAAGGCCACCACGTCCATCTCGACCGCGACGCCGGACAGCATCACCGTCCGGGGTCATGACCTCGTGTCCGACCTCATGGGGCACCTGAGTTTCGGCGAATACTTCTTTCTGCTCACCACGGGCCGCAAGCCGACCGAGGATCAACGCTTCTTCCTCGACGTGCTGCTGGTCTCGATCGCCGAACACGGGCTGGTCCCGACCAATCAGGCGGCGCGGATGACCTATGCGGCCGATCCCGATTTCCTGCAGGGCGCGGTCGCGGCCGGGCTGCTGGGCTGCGGCAAGGTGATCCTGGGGACGACCGAGACCGCCGGCGCCTTCCTGCAGGACGCCAAGGCGCGGATCGACGCGGGCGAGACCATGGACGACATCATCGCCGCGCTGCGCGACAGCGGCGGGCGCATTCCCGGCTTCGGCCACCCGCTGCACAAGCCGGTCGACCCCCGCGCCCAGCGCATCCTGTCGCTGGCCGAGGAGCGCGGCCTTTCGGGGCCTTACGTCCCGCTTGCCCGGGCGACCGAAGAGGCGGTCGGGCGGCTGTGGTCGCGGCCGCTGCCCATGAACGTGTCCTTCGCGATCCCTGCGGTGCTGCTCGACCTCGAGTTTCCGCCCGCGGTGTTGAAGGCGGTGCCGATCCTGGCGCGCACGGCGAGCCTGCTGGCGCACCTGGCCGAGGAATCGGGCAACCCCATCGGCTTCACCCTCGCCCATCATGCGGAACAGGGCATCACCTTCGATCCGGAGGGCGGCCAATGATGCATGCCCCCGCGATCGAGACCGCCCCCTGGGACCGGCAGATTGGCGATGACGACGCGGCCTACCGTGCGCAGGTCCGCTATCTTCTGGAGCATTCCGCCTTCTACCGCGACAAGCTGGCCGAGGCGGGCTTTGCCTCCGCCGAGGCGGTGGGCGGGCTGGCCGACATCGCCCGGCTGCCCTTCACCGAGAAGGACGAGCTGCGCGCCACCCGCGACGCGGACCACCCCATCGGCACGCACCTGGCCGCGCCGATGAAGGACATCGTGCGGATCTATTCCACCAGCGGCACCACCGGCACGCCCAGCTACATCCCGCTGACCGCCGAGGACCTGGCCAACTGGGTCGAGATCTCGCAACGCTCCTACGCCGCCAGCGGGATCGCGCCCGGAGAGCGGATGGTCACCACCTACAATGCCGGACCCTTCGTGGCGGGCGTCACGCTCGATGCCTTCGCGGCCCTCGGGGTCTGTCACATCCCCGTCGGCGCGGGCAACACCGAACGGCTGATGGCCGCCGTCTCGCTGCTGCAACCGAGCGTGCTGGGCTGCACCCCGTCCTACGCGCTGCATCTGGCGGAATGGGCGGCGCAGCGGGGGATCGACACCGCCGCCTCCAGCGTCCGGCGCATCCTGGTGGCCGGAGAGCCCGGCGGTGGAGAGCCCGCCCTGCGCGCCCGGCTCGAGGAGGCCTGGGGCGCCAAGGTGACCGAAGCGATGGGGATCGGCGACATCTCGGTCTCGCTCTGGGGCGAGTGCGACCACCAGACCGGGATGCACTTTTCCGGCCGCGGCATCGTCCATGCCGAGGTGATCGACCCCGAGACCGGCGCCGCCCTGCCGTTCGAGGACGGGGTCGAGGGAGAGCTGGTCTATACCCACCTTCGGCAGCGGGCCGCGCCGCTGCTGCGGTTCCGCTCGCGCGACCGGGTGCGGATCGGCACGACGGCCTGCGCCTGTGGCCGCACCTCGCCCCATGTGCGCTGCATCGGGCGGACCGACGACATGCTGATCGTGCGCGGGGTGAACCTTTTCCCGACCGCGGTGCGCGAGGTCGTGGGCGAGTTCGGTGACCATGTCAGCGGGGTGATCTCGATCCGGCCACAGACCAGGGGCGTCAAACAGGCGCCGCCCCTGCCCGTGACCGTGGAGCTGGCCGAGGGCACGACCCCGCCCGCCGACCTCGCCGAGCGGATTGCCCGGCGCATCCGCGACAAGCTGGTCGCGACCACCGCCGTCACGCTGGTCGGGCACGGGACGCTGCCCCGCTCCGACTACAAATCCAGACTCATCGACTGGTCCGACGCCGTCTGACCGCACCGTCCCATCCCGAAAGGAACCTCCCATGAACCCGCCAAACCAGATCCGGAAGATCCAATCCCAGGGCGTGCACCACATCACGCTGATGGGGGCCGACCGCCAGACCTCCATCGACTTCTGGGAAGGTCTTCTGGGCATGCCGTTCATCTTCGACCAGCCCAACCTCGACAACCCGAACGAGGGGCATCTCTACTTCGATCCGGGCGACGGGCGGCTGATCACGATCTTCACCAACGAGGACCGCAAACCCGACGCCCGCCGCACCTCGACCGAGACCGGCGCGGTGCACCATATCGCATTCAGCGTGAGCCAGGCGTCGTTCTGGCAGGTGGCAAAGCGGCTCGATGCGCGCGGGATCAAGCATTCCGGCGCAAAGGACCGCGGCTTCATGGATTCGATCTATTTCGAGGATCCGCTGGGTCTGCTGATCGAGATCGCGAGCTACCGGTTCGAGCCCCCCGAGGGCACGCGCCATGCCGACGTGATGATCGAGGCGCACAAGATCCGCGTCGCGCGGGGCGATCACCATATCGACCGCGAACACCTGGCCGATGCGATCGAACTTCTGATCGAACGGCGCCACGCCTCGCTGTCTTCGGACCGCGGACCGCGCAATCCCTACTGATCGCGCGTCCCCTGGCCCTTCTCGAAAGGGCCGGGGGACTTGGTCGGCTCGCCTGGCGCGGCCCAATCGCCGCGGACCCCACGCATGCTTCGCGATGCGCCGGAACGAAAACCTCGGCGGTCGTGGTCCGGACCGCGACCAACCGGTCCGGACAGGCCTGGCCTAGTCGGCCCTGAATTCCACCTCTTCGATGAGGCTCATGAGATCCTTGCTCAGCCGCGGCGTCGGCTCTCCGGACGGCCGGACAGGTGCTGCGACAGCACCAGGTAGTGCAGGTGCAGGTTCGTGATCTTCTTCTGCAGGTCGCCCAGCATCTCGGTCAACTTCCCGACGGGCATGTCGCGCACGTCGGCCGACCGGCTTTCCAGGAATTTCGAGATGTTGAACAGGGGCATGATCGCGCTTTCGATCGTGCGGAAGGCCAGGTCGTCGAGCTGCGAGCGCAGCGGGTTGGCGATGCTCACCGTCTCGTCGAACATCCCCGTCACCTGGCCGAAGAACCGCTGGAAACGCAGCACGAACACCCGCACGGCGTCGTCGGTTAAGGATTGCGACACCACCAGCCGGGGATCAGACAGAATCAGGTCCTGCATCACCACCCGGTCGCCGGTGAAACTCCAGATTCCGGTGGGCCTGTCGACGCTCTCCAGGTAGCGGGTGACATCCTGCAGCACCCGCCCCCTGAGCGTGGTCTTCAACGGCCGCGGCTCGTTGAAGGCGATCTGGATTCGCGCGTCGCCCTCGTTAACGACCACGCTGCGAAGCCGAAACTCTCCGCCACGCTCCTCTATCGACATGGAAAGATTTGAAAAGACGGGTTTTTCCCCGGTTCTCTCGACAAGATCCATAAGATGCTCCCGCGCCACCGAGCCGCATTCTGACACCCCGATGGTTACCAATTGGTTAAAATATCGCACCGAACAGTTAACTTGGCGCTCAAACCATCGTGCGATATTGCAACCTTGCCGGGCATTGTGCAACGCTCAAATAACCTTGGATTGCGCTACATGGCGTGAGGACCGGCCTCTTCGCCCGCCCCGCGCCATCAGGATGGTGATGTCAGCATGCCAGACAAGACCGGACCCGGATCGGCTGCGACGCAGGAGGGCGACCCCGCGGATCTTCGGATCGTCGGCATCGCCGCATCGGCCGGCGGACTCGAGGCGGTGTCGCTGCTCGCGCAGAACCTGCCCGCAAAGGCGAACGCGAGCTATATCGTCGCGCAACACATGTCGCCCACGAACAAGAGCCTGCTGAGCTCGCTGATCGCCCGGGAAACCGCGCTGCCGGTGATCGAGCTCGGCGAGGACGTCGCCCCCGAGCCTGACACGATCTATGTCTCGCCGCCGAACTGGGACGTGATCTACCAGGACGGCCGGATCTGCCGGCGCACGCCGTCCAGCCGCCCGGCGAGCCCGAAGCCCTCGGCCGACCGCCTGTTCAAGTCCCTCGCGGCGAGCTGCGGCGAACGCTCCGTGGCCATCGTCCTGTCCGGCACCGGCAGCGACGGCAGCTACGGCACCCAGGATGTCCGCGAGGCGGGCGGCATCACCATCGCCCAGGACGTTGCCTCGGCGAAATACGACGGGATGCCGGCCTCGGCCATAGACACCGGCTGCGTCGACCTCACGCTGACGCCCGAGCAGATCGGCGAGCACCTCAAGAAGATCCTGTCCCCCTCGCGCGATTTCGAGCCGCTGCGCCATCTCGACGAAGAACCCGGGCGTGTCTCGACGCTTCTCAAGATGCTGCTGGCGCGGACGCGGGTCGATTTCCGGGACTACAAGGAAAACACCGTCAACCGCCGGATCACCCGGCGCATGACGGCGCTGGGGATCGAGGATGTCGACGCCTATGTCGACCATTGCCGGACCTCGGAACAGGAGCTCGACGCGTTGCACCGCGACCTGCTGATCTCGGTCACCCGGTTCTTCCGCGACCGGGACCAGTTTGATCAGCTCCGGCGCGAAATCGAAAAGCTGGTCGCGCAATCGCGGCACCGCCAGATCCGGGTCTGGGTCGCCGGCTGCGCCACCGGGGAAGAGGCCTATTCCGTCGCGATCCTGTTCGCCGAGGCCATGGGTGGACGCCGCGAACTGACCAAGGACCGGCTGCAGATCTTCGCCACAGACATCGACGAACGCGCCCTCGGGATCGCGCGGCGCGCCAGCTATCCGGCGAGCGCCGCCGACGACATCCCGCCCGACTACCTGTCGAGATATTTCGTCGAGTCCGGCGGCAAGCTCATGGTCGCGGCCGAGCTGCGGGCGGTCACGCTGTTCTCCAGGCACAACATCTTCCACGACCCGCCGTTCATCTGCGTAAGCCTTGTCTCCCTGCGCAACGTGCTGATCTATTTCAACGCGGCGCTGCAGGAGCGGGTGCTGAACCGGGTGCTCACTGCCCTCTCGCCCGGGGGGCTGCTGTTTCTGGGCACCGCCGAAAGCATCGGCCACATGGATGTCCGCCTTGAAAGCCCGTCGCCGACCGACAAGATCTTCACCAAGCGGGCCGGCTTCCGCGAGGGCGCCCTCGCCATGTCCTCCCCGCAGTCGAGCCGGCTTGCAAGCCAACGCCAGAAGCCCGACGACAGCGCCGCACGGGCCGAGGACCTGCACGGCAAGCAGTTCGACGCCCTCGCCAAGGCCGTGGCCGAGAACGGGTTCCTGGCGACGCGGTCCGGCGACATCGTCCGGGTCTTCGGCGACATCTCGCCCTACATCGAAGTGTCGGAGAACAGCCTGCTGTCGCTCAGCATCCGGCTGCTGAAGGCACCGTTTCGCGACGACGTCACCGGCATGATCGCCGTGGTCCTGCTCAACCGCAAGCGGCGGCGGGGCCGGGTGCACGACTTCGCCGTCGGCAGCGACAACCGGGTGCAGATCGAATGCATCCCGCTGGCAGGCGCCACGCAGGGCGAGGACCACGTCCTGGTCTCGTTCCAGACCCGGCACGAGGCCGCGACCACCGCCGAGATCTACACCCTGACTGACGCAGGGCGGCAGGACTACATCGCCCGGCTCGAATCCGAGAACGAGATCACCCGCGAGGCGCTGCAACAGACCGTCGAAGAGCTGCGGACTGCCAACGAGGAACTGCAATCGGTCAACGAAGAGATGCAATCGACCAACGAAGAGCTGCAATCCACCAACGAAGAGCTCGAAACCTCCAACGAAGAGCTCCAGTCGACAAACGAGGAGCTGGTCACCGTCAACGAGGAGATGCAGATCAATGCGGCCCAGCTCCAGGTGGTCTCGACCGAAGCGATGGCCATCCTCGCGGCCTCGCCCTTTCTGCTGCTGGTCGTGGACGAGACGCTCACGATCCGCAAGGCGTCGGATCTGGCGCTCGACTTCTTCAAGCTCGGAGACCTGCCGCATTCGGGGGTGCACCTGTCGCGCTGCAAGCTGCCGACGGGCTTTCCGGAGCTGACCCGCGCGGCCAACGACGTCTTCAGGCAGGGGCGCAACACGACGTTTTCGGTGGAATCGGACGGTCGGTTCTTCTCGGTCAGCATCGCCCCCTATTCCGGGCCGGACAGCACGGTCGTGGGGCTGACGATCGCGGCCCATGAATTCGATTCCGATCCCTTCCGGATGATGACCGAGATGATGGATTCCATGGCCGGCATCTCGCGCTGGAGCTACAACGTCTACAGCGGAGAGGTGTTCTGGTCGCCGGAGATCTACCGGATGCACGGGCTCTCCCCGGATCAGCCGCCGCCCTCGCTGGAGGAGGCGTTCACCTACTTTCACCCCGATGAACAGCAGATGATCCGCGAGAAATTCGACGCGAGCCTGCGGGCCGACGTGCCCTTCGGGTTCGAGGCCCGCATCGTCCGCGCCGACGGCGGGATCACCTTCGTGCAATCGGCAGGCGCCGTCGCCCGGGACCGCAACGGAGAGCCCACCTACATCGTCGGCGCGATCCGCGACTGGACCCGCGAGCTGGCCGAGCGCATGCTGGTGCGCAACTTCTCCGAGGTGCAGGACGATTTCGGCATCGGCTTCTACTCCATGGATATCGCCAATTCCCAAAACTACTGGAGCCGGGGGCTCTATCTGATCCTCGGGCTGGACCCCGAGCGCGACACGCCCAGCATCGACAGGGCGTTGGCGCGGATATGTCGTGAGGATCGGGACTTGGTCGCGGGCCTTGTGCAGGGCTTGATCGACACCGGGGCGCCGTTCGGGTTTTTCGCCCGCATCGTCAGCAAGGCCGGCGACCGGATCTGGTGCGAGGGCAAGGGCCGCGCCCGGATCGCCGAGAATGGCGAGGTCAGCCATATCTACGGCAGCTTCTGCCGGCTGTCCCCGGACAGGGTCGCGGCCGAAACGCTGACCGAGGCCCGCAAGATCCCCACGCCCTGACCGCCCGCCGCGCCGGCGCGGGCCGCCGGCCGCGGGATGCCTTGTCCTGGGCTTGCTTGCTTCGGGCCGCGGCAGAACATTATATGAACATCATGGTCTGGCCTCTGCGATTCCCCCTCTCTGCGACCCCGGCGCCCGCCGCACCGGGCGCGACCGCGCGGGGCGCCGATGTATAGCGTCACGATCCCGCCGATCGGATCCGCCCGGGCCTGGCGCCGCGCCGCAAGCGCGGCCCTCGCCGCACGGATCCCGCCGGCCGAGGTGCGCTGGTCCCTCGCCGGGGCCGAGGCTGAACCGGTCGAAAGCCGGCCGCTGCCCGAGGCGGTGCGCCCGGTGCGGGTGGCGGCCAGGTTCCTGGCCTTGGCCGATACCGTGGTCTGGCACCGCGAAACCGCCTGCCTCGCCGATCTCTACGCCCTGCTCTGGCGCCTCCGCCAGGACCCGGCATTGATCGAGGACGACACCGACCCCGCGCTCTCGGCCCTGCGCGAACGGGCGCGGCAGGTCAGCCGCTGCCAGCGCAGGCTCCGCACCGGGCTGCGCTTCGTGAGCCTGCCGGCCGATGTGCGCCGGGACGGGGGCCCGCATCTCGCGGCACGCGTCGCGCCCGCGCACCGGACGCTGGAACCCCTGGCGCCGATCCTGGCCCGCCGTTTCGACAGCATGGACTGGACGATCCTGTCACCGGACCTGACCCTGCGCTTCGAAGCAGGCGTCCTCACGCTCCACCCAGGCAGCCCGGCCCCCGGCCGCGCAGCCAGCGCCCCGGTTGGCGCCCCAACCGACAGTCTCCAAGCGGCGCTAGAGCAGCACGTCAGCAGGAAATCCGCGCCCCGTCCGGCGCGGGGCGGCGCGGGCAAACGCCCTCAGCCCGTAGCCGACCTGCTGTCGCTCATCGACGGCACCGCCGCCCGAGACGGCTAGACCTTGGCCATGGGATGGCGGGTGGGGCGTCGCTGCGCCCCGAAGGGGGGCCAGCGCGCGGCACACGTCAGCCCCTCTCAGGTATTGAACAGAAAGTGCAGGACGTCGCCGTCCTTGACCAGATAGCTCTTGCCCTCGGCCCGCATCTTTCCGGCTTCCTTCGCCGGTTGCTCGCCGCCGAGCTCCACGAAATCCTCGAAGGCGATGGTCTCGGCCCGGATGAAACCCTTCTCGAAATCGCCGTGGATCACGCCCGCGGCCTGCGGCGCATGGGTGCCCTCGCGGATCGTCCAGGCCCGGGCTTCCTTCGGCCCCACGGTAAAGTAGGTCTGCAGGTGCAACAGCTCATAGCCGGCCCGGATCAGCCGGTCGAGCCCGGCTTCCTCCAGCCCCATCTCGCCCAGGAACATCCCGGCCTCCTCCTCCTCGAGCTGGCTGATCTCCTCCTCGATCCGCGCCGAGATCACCACGTGGGAATTGCCCTCCGCCGCGGCCATCTCGGCCACCTGCGCGGAAAACGCGTTCCCCGTCCCGGCCGCGGCCTCCTCGACATTGCAGACGTAAAGCACCGGCTTGGTGGTCAGAAGTTGCAGCAGCTTCCAGGCCTTGATGTCCTCGTCATCGACCTCGACGACCCGCGCGGGCCGGCCCTCTTCCAGCACCGCTTGCGCGGCCTTCAGAAGCCGCTCCTGCTGGACCGCCTCCTTGTCACCGCCGCGCACCTTGCGGACGATGTTCTGCATCCGCCGTTCGATGCTCTCCAGGTCGGCCAGCATCAACTCGGTCTCGATCGTCGCGGCATCGGCCACCGGATCCACGCGGCCTTCCACGTGGGTGACGTCCCCGTCCTCGAAACACCGCAGCACATGGGCGATGGCATCGACCTCGCGGATGTTGGCAAGAAACTGGTTGCCCAGCCCCTCGCCCTTGGAGGCGCCCTTCACCAGCCCCGCGATATCCACGAACGTCATCCGCGTCGGGATGATCTGCTTGGATTTCGCGATCTCGGCCAGCCGCTCCAGCCGCGAGTCCGGCACGGCGACCTCGCCCACGTTCGGCTCGATGGTGCAGAACGGAAAATTCGCCGCCTGCGCCGCGGCCGTGCGGGTAAGCGCGTTGAACAGCGTCGACTTGCCGACATTCGGCAGCCCGACAATTCCCATACGAAAGCCCATGGTCTTCCCCTCTGCCTGATCCGCGCCGCTTCTAGTGCCGCCCCCCCGGCTGCGCAAGCCGCCCGTTCCCGACACCGGCTGCGCCCCCCTGCCTCCGCCCCCGCCTCGCCGAGGCCCGGCCGGCCCGCCCGCCGCGCTTCTTCCATTGATTTTCCCGCGCCCGTGCCGCACACCGCGCCGGCAGGCGATGGATTGACCGGACAAGGGGACAGGCATGACACGGATCGACGCCAAATTCGCGCAGCTTCGCGCCGAGGGCCGCAAGGCCTTCGTGGCCTATGTCATGGCCGGCGACCCCGATCACGCCACCTCGTTGCAGGTTCTCAAGGGCCTGCCCGCCGCCGGCGTGGACATCATCGAGCTGGGCGTGCCCTTCACCGACCCCATGGCCGACGGCCCCACGATCCAGCTGGCCGGGCAACGGGCGCTCGAAGGCGGCCAGACCCTGGCCGGCACCCTCGACATGGTGCGCACCTTGCGGGCCGAGGATGACACCACGCCGGTCGTGCTCATGGGCTATTACAACCCGATCTACAGCATGGGAGTCGCGGCCTTCCTCGAAGCGGCCAGCGAGGCCGGCGTCGACGGGCTGATCGTGGTCGACCTGCCCCCCGAAGAGGACGCCGAGCTCTGCCTGCCCGCCCAGGCCGCCGGGCTGAACTTCATCCGTCTCGCCACGCCCACGACCGACGACAAGCGCCTGCCCAAGGTGCTGCAGAACACCTCCGGCTTCGTCTATTACGTCTCGATCACGGGCATCACCGGCGCCGCCAACGCCCAGGCCACCAACGTCGGCCCCGAAGTCTCACGGATCAAGTCGCAGACCGACCTGCCGGTGATCGTTGGCTTCGGGATCAAGACGCCCGAGGCCGCCATGGCCATCGCCGGCGTCGCCGACGGCGCGGTCGTGGGCTCGGCCATCGTGGAAAAGATCGGCGCGGGCCAATCCCCCGACGAGGTGCTGGCCTTCGTCAAATCCCTCGCCGACGGCGCCCACGGGGCCTGACCCCGGAACGCCGCCGCGGCACCGGCGTCAATCCCACCAGGGCCCGTGCCGGCCCGCGCCGCCATCGACCCGGTCGAACCCATGCCGCCCGAAGAAATCGCGCTGGCCCTGGATCAGGTCCGTCGTCCCCCGTGCAAGCGCCATGGACTCCAGGAACGCCAGCGCCGCCGCCAGCGCGGGCACCGGATGCCCCGCCGCGACCGAGGCCGCCACCACCCGCCGCATCGCCGGCACGGCCTCGCGCAGCATCCCGGCAAAGGCCGGCGCAAAGATCAGCTGGCCCATCGGCAAATCACCCCGGAACGCCCCGGCGATGCCGTCCAGCAGCGCCGAGCGGATGATGCAGCCCGCCCGCCAGACCTCGGCGATCCGCGCGAAATCCAGGCTCCAGCCGAATTCGTCGGACGCCGCGTCGAGGATCCGGAACCCCTGGGCATAAGCCACGATCCGGCCGGCCAGCAGCGCCGCCTCCAGGTCCGCCGCGTCCAGCTCCAGCGGCTCCCGTCCGAACCCGAGGATCTCGGCCCCGGCCTCGCGGACCTCCTTCTCGGCGGACCAGCTCCGCGCCGCCACCGCCGCCTCGATCGCCGAGGCCGACTGGCCCATCCGCAGCGCCTCGATCACGGTCCAACGGCCGGTGCCCTTCTGCCCGGCCCGGTCGACGATCGCATCCACCGCCGGCCCGCCCGAAATCCTGTCGACGGCGCCCAGCACCTCGGCCGAAATCTCGACCAGGTAGCTCTTGAGCGGCCCGTCGTTCCAGGCGCCGAAGACCTTGCCGATCTCGGCCGGTGCCTTGCCCAGGCCATAGCGCATCAGCCCGTAGACCTCGGCGATCAGCTCCATGTCGGCGTATTCGATGCCGTTGTGCACGGTCTTGACGAAATGCCCCGCCCCGTCAGGCCCGAATCGATCGGCGCACGGCGCCCCCTCGAACTTGGCCGAGATCGCCTCGATCACCTCCCGCAGCCCGGCCCAGACACTCTCGGTGCCGCCCGCCATGATCGAGGGGCCGTGCCGCGCCCCCTCCTCGCCGCCCGATACGCCCATCCCGAGGAACGCCACGCCGGACGATTCGACCTCGTCGGTCCGCCGCCGGGTGTCGTTGAAATCCGCGTTGCCCGCGTCGATGATCACATCGCCGTCGCCCAGCACCTCCAGCAGCTCGGCGATTCCCGAATCCACCGCCCCGCCGGCCGGCACCATCAGGATGATCGCCCGCGGCGCCGGCATCGCCCGCGCCATCGCGACAAGGCTCTCGTGCCCGGTCAGATTTTCGGCAAGCGCCCCGGCCTCGCCGACGAATTCCGGCACCCGCGACGTCGTCCGGTTCGCGACATGCAACCCGTAGCCGTTGTCGAGAATATTGAGCGCAAGCGCGCTGCCCATTGTGCCGAGCCCGTAAAGCCCGAGGCTGGGGAGTGTCATGACGGATGGTCCTTTTCGCAGATCATGCGCCAGCTAACTCCGAAAGCCGCCGGACCAAAAGGGCTCAGTCCCGACGGAATGTCAGATAATGCGGCACACGGCCCTCGCGCAGGGCCTTTTGCTCGTAGCGGGTGGAGATCCAGTCGGCCCAGGGCTCGCGCCAATCCGCCGCCCGCGTGGCCGTCCAGCGGAAGCCGAAGCGCGGCACCTGCTCCAGGGCCTGGCGCACGTAATCGGGAATGTCGGTCGCCACCCGGAACTCCGCCCCCGGCGCCAGGACCCGCGCCAGCGGCTCCAGATGCTCGGGCGTCACGAATCGCCGCCGGTGGTGCCGGGCCTTCGGCCAGGGATCGGGATAAAGCAGGAACGCCCGGGACACGCTCGCCTCGGGCAGCACATCGAACAGGTCACGCACATCGCCGGGATGAACCCGCAGGTTGTCGACGCCGGTCTTGCGGATCTTCGACAACAGCATCGCCACGCCGTTGATGTAGGGCTCGCAGCCAATCAGCCCGGCCTGCGGATTATGCTCGGCCTGGTGCACCATGTGCTCGCCCCCACCGAACCCGATCTCCAGCCAGAGATCCCGGCCCCCGAACAGCGCGACGATATCCAGCGGCCTGCGCTCCGGGTTCTCCTCCCACGAGACCGGCCCGGGCGACAGCGCACCCAGATCCCGCTCCAGCGCGACCTTCTGCGACTTGCGCAGGCCCTTGCCCTTGGTCCGGCCGTAGAAATTGCGCCAGGGTGCGCCGCTGGGATGATCGTTTTCCATGGCGCACCGCCTAGCCAAACCATGGGGTGCAGGCAACCGGTCTTCATTGCCTCGCAATATCCCCGCCGGAGGCGCCCCGACCACAGCCCGTACCCGGCCCGCCCTCCAGGCGTCACGATGCAAGGTGATGAAAAAAGAGAGCGCGGCAGCGCACAATTTGAGACGGCCCGCCCGTCGGGGCGGCGCGGCTCAGCGGCGGCGCAGGCGGATGACGACGTCGACCTTGCAGATCTCGGCCCCGTCGGGCGCGTTGGGCAGACGAGAAATCTCGAGTTCGTCGGCCGGCGCGTCGGTCAGCTCCGCCCGGTCTTCCCAGAAGAAATGCGGATGGTCGGTCATGTTGGTGTCGAAATAGCTCTTGGAGCCGTCGACCACGATCTCCCGCAGGATCCCGGCCTCGCAGAACGCCTTGAGCGTGTTGTAGACCGTGGCCAGCGAGACCTTCTCGCCGGCATCCCGCGCGGCGTCGAACAGGCTCTCGGCGGTGACGTGACGGTCGTTTCCATCGCCCACCAGCAGATCCGCCAGCGCGATCCGCTGCCGGGTCGGACGAAGTCCCGCGCCCGCCAGCCAGATTTCCCCTCGCGCCGTCACCTGTTCCACTGAACGCGTCCCGTTTGCACCATTGCGATAACATATGGCAGAAGCCGGCCGCTTTTCAATGCGTCACTCGGCCCCGCCCGGCCGCCGGCGCCGCCCCGTGCCGCCCTTGCCACTGTTTGCCCGAGGGTGATATGGGCCTGCACGACTTGGAACAAGAACCTTTGACCGCATCAGAATGGAGCCCCCGCCAGCATGGCCGAATATCCAACCAGTTTCGACCGGGACGACCTGCTCAAATGCGCCCGGGGTGAGCTCTTCGGACCCGGCAACGCGCAGCTACCCGAGCCGCCGATGCTGATGATGGACCGGATCACCGACGTCTCGGGCGATGGCGGCACCCATGGCAAGGGCCACGTGGTGGCGGAATTCGACATCAACCCAGACCTGTGGTTCTTCGACTGCCACTTCCCCGGCAACCCGATCATGCCCGGCTGCCTCGGCCTCGACGGCCTGTGGCAGCTGACGGGCTTCAACCTCGGCTGGCGCGGCTGGCAGGGCCGCGGTTATGCACTGGGCGTGGGCGAGGTCAAGCTGACAGGCATGGTGCGCCCGGACCGCAATATGCTTACCTACCACGTCGACTTCACCAAGGCCGTCCAGAGCCGGCGCCTGACCATGGGCGTGGCCGACGGTCGGGTCGAGGCCGACGGAGAGACCATCTATCTGGTCAAGGACATGAAGGTCGCGCTCTCCGAGAGCTGACCCACCAAAGCAGGGAGGCGTCATGCGCCGCGTCGTCGTTACAGGACTGGGCATCGTCTCGCCCATCGGAAACAACGCTGCCGAGGTCGAAGCCTCGCTGCGCGCGGGCCGCTCGGGCATCGTCGCGGTCGAGGAGATGGCCGAACACGGCTTTCGCTCGCAGATCGCGGGAACCCCCAAGATCGACGTGACCGAGCATGTGGACAAACGCGCCCTGCGCTTCATGGGCCCCGGGGCGGCCTACGCCCATATCGCCATGACCCAGGCCATCGCCGACGCGGGCCTCGAGGAAAGTGACGTGGTCAACCCCCGCTCCGGGCTGATCGCGGGCTCCGGCGGGCCCTCGACCTCGGCCATGTTCGCCGCCCACAGGACGGTGATCGAGAAGGGCTCGCCCAAGCGGATCGGACCCTTCGCGGTGCCAAAGTGCATGTCCTCGACGATCTCGGCCAACCTCTCGACGGCGTTCCGGATCAAGGGGATCAACTACTCGATCACCTCGGCCTGCTCGACCTCGCTGCATTGCATCGGGGCCGCGTCCGAGCAGATCATGATGGGCAAGCAGGACATCATGTTCGCCGGCGGCGCCGAAGAACTGGACTGGACCCTGTCGTGCCTGTTCGACGCCATGGGCGCGATGAGCTCGCGGTTCAACGACACCCCCGACCGCGCCAGCCGCGCCTTCGACGCGGACCGCGACGGCTTTGTCATCGCCGGCGGCGGCGGCATGGTCGTGCTGGAAGACTACGAGCACGCCAAGGCCCGCGGTGCCAGGATCTATGCCGAGGTCACCGGCTTCGCCGCGACCTCCGACGGGCATGACATGGTCGCCCCCTCCGGCGAAGGCGGCGAGCGCGCCATGCGGATCGCGCTCCAGACCCTGCCCGAGGATCGCCAGGTCGGCTATATCAACGCCCATGGCACCTCGACGCCGGTCGGCGATGTGGGCGAGGTTCAGGCCGTGCGCCGGGTCTTCGGCCAGGGCACGACCCCGCCGATCAGCTCGACCAAGTCGATGACCGGCCACAGCCAGGGCGCGACCGGCGCACAGGAGGCCGTCTATTGCCTGCTGATGCTCGAAAAGGACTTCATCGCCCCGTCGATCAACGTCGAGACCCTCGACCCGGAGCTTGCCCCGTCCGAGATCGCGACCTCCCTGGTCGAGGATGCCGGGCTGGATACCGTGATGACCAACAGCTTCGGCTTCGGCGGAACCAATGGGTCCATGCTGCTGTCGAAACTGAGGGACTGAGGCCATGACCATTTCGATGTCCGGCAAGCGCGGCCTTGTCATGGGGGTCGCCAACGAGCGGTCCATCGCGTGGGGCATCGCCCAGGCGCTGCACGAGGCGGGCGCGGAGCTCGCCTTCAGCTACCAGGGAGAGCAGCTCAAACGCCGGGTGGAGCCGCTGATGGCCGGGATCGGCAGCGACATCCTCGTCGAGGCCGACGTGACCGACGACGCCTCGCTCGACGCGGCCTTCGCCACCCTGGCCGAGCGCTGGGGCACGATCGACTTCCTGGTCCATGCCATCGCGTTCTCGGACAAGTCGGAACTGGCGGGCCGGTTCTGCGACACTTCGCGGGCGAACTTCCAGACCTCGCTGAACGTGTCGTGCTACAGTTTCATCGATGTGTCGCGCCGGGCGGCGGCGCTGATGCCGGACGGCGGGTCGCTAATCACGCTGACCTACCAGGGCAGCCAGAAGGTGATCCCGTTCTACAACGTGATGGGCGTGGCCAAGGCCGCGCTGGAATCGGCCACCCGCTACCTGGCCAACGACCTCGGGCCGCAGGGCATCCGGGTCAACGCGATCTCTCCGGGTCCGATGAAAACGCTGGCCGGGGCGGCCGTGACCGGCGCCCGGCGCACCTTCAAGCACGCCGAGACCAACGCCCCCCTGCGCGCCAACGCCACGCTGGCCGCGGTCGGCGGCACGGCGGTCTGGCTCTGCTCGGACGCGGGCGCCTTTACCAGCGGCGAGGTCGTCCACGTGGACGGCGGCTATCACATCATCGGGATGCCACGTCCCGACATGATGCCCCCGGCCACCTGACGGCCGCGCAGACGGCCCGGCCCCGCCCCCGGCGTTTCGCGTCAGGCGGAGGCAGCCTCGGCGTCCGTCCTCGGCGGCGCCAGCACCGGCGCGAAATACCAGGCCAGCAGCGTGAACGGCAGCAGCGCCGCCATCGCCATGCGCAGGCCCGCGACCTCGGCGACAAAGCCGAAGGCGGGCGGCGAGACGAAGCCGATCACTGTCGAGATCAGGGAGAACGCGGCCATGGTCTCGGCCGCCGGCCGGCCCGGGGTCTTGGCGGCGGCCGAAAAGCCCAGCGGGATCGAGATGCAGATCCCCAGCCCGATCACCGCGAAGCCCGTCAGCGCCAGCATCGGCCCTTGGGCCACGACCACCATGACGATGCCCGCGGCGGTGGCGGCGGCCATGGTCCGCTCGACCGCCAGCGCCCCCCAGCGCTGCACACCGCCGTCGCCCAGGAACCGGCCCAGGGTCAGCGCCCCGATCAGCGCCGGCAGAGCCAGCGCGGCGAACTGCTCTGACAGGCCCAGCGCGTCGCGCAGGTAGATCACGCCCCAGCTGCGGCCGATGCCCTCCAGCAGGATCCCCGCCGTGGCAAACCCCGCGATCACGAAGGCCGCCCGGCCCGGGATCGCGAAGCGGCGCGGCGCCCCCGCCCCCGGCCGGGCGGGATGGTCCCGCAAGGGCCCGATGAGCCACAGCGTCAGCCCGGTCGCCACAAGGGCGAAGACCGTGAAATGCGTCACCGGCGCCGTGCCCAGGCCGATCAGGCCGACCGAGGCCAGCGAGACCCCGAGAAACCCGATCCCCCACCAGCCGTGACAGCGGTTCATGATCCGCCGCCCGCTCTGCGCCTCGATCCGGTCGGCCTCGACGTTGATCGCGAGATTGCCCAGCGCCAGCCCCACGCCGAAGCCCAGAAGCGCCAGCGCCGGCAGACCGGGGGCGAGGGCCACGGGGATGGTCATGGCAGCAAAGACCGGCAGGCCGGCCAGCAGGCTGCGGCGGGGACCCACGCTCTCGACCAGCGCCGACACGAAGAGGTTGCCCAGAACGACCCCGGCCGGCATCGCCGTCAGCGCGAGCCCGAAGGCGCCCTTGGACAGGCCGAGCGCGGCCTGTATCTCTGGCAGGCGGGCATAGAGCACGCCAACGCAGCTGCCGTGCAATGCGAACGCCGCCATCACGCGCACCGCGTGGGTCATTGTCATCTGTCGGGAATCCTGTGGAAGCTGGACCTTGGTCTTGGCGCGCGGCGCGGCGAAGGGCAAGGCGCCGCGGCCGAACGTCGGGCCCGGCGGATTCCGCAGAAGGTCCGCACAAGAAAAGAGACCGCGAAAGTCTTCCTTTCGCGGTCCCAGTCTGTTGCGGCCCGTCCATTGCGGCCTCTTTGATCAGGCCCGTCCGGTGCTGCCCGTTCGATCAGGCCGCGTTGATGTCGACCAGCTCGATGGCGAAGGTCAGATCCTTGCCCGCCAGCGGGTGGTTCGCGTCGAGCGTGACCTCGGCGTCGGTCGCCTCGACCACTGTGACGGGAACGACCTGCCCCTGCGGCGTCTGCATCTGCAGCCGGGTGCCCGGATCGACCGGCACGTCGTCGGGGATCTGGTCGCGGGGAATCGCCTGCCGCGCCGCCGGGTCGGCCTCGCCATAGGCATCGGCACAGGGCACGGCCACGGTCTTGGTCTCACCGACCGCCATGCCCGGAAGCGCCTTGTCGAGCCCAGGGATGATCTGGCCGGAGCCGACTTCGAATTCCAGCGGGTCGCGGCCCTGGCTGCTGTCGAAGGTGGCGCCATCGTCGAGGGTGCCAGTGTAGTGAATGCGCACGGTGTCGCCGGTCTTGACCTGCGTCATGGGAAATCTCCGTATCGGTTTGAGGGAGGAAAAGGGATGAGGAGGCCACCAGTCTCGGCGGGTGCTCCGGCTCTCCCCCTTAGGCTAGGCATCCTTGGCGGGAATTGCAAATCCCCCGCCCGGTTTTGGCCTTTTCCACCCCCCGCCCCCCATGCGACTGTGCCGCCATGAGCATCAAGACCTGCATTTTCGACGCCTATGGCACGCTGTTCGACGTGAACGCGGCCGCCCGCGACGCCGCCCGGGAGCCGGGGCGCGAGGCGCTGGCCGAGGTCTGGCCCGGCCTTGCGCGGGACTGGCGGCTGAAGCAGCTGCAATACACCTGGCTGCGGGCGGTCGCGGGGCGGCACTGCGATTTCTGGCAGGTCACCGAGGACGGGCTGGACTGGGCGATGGAGGCGGCGGGCCTCGACGATGCCGACCTGCGCCGGCGGCTGCTGGATCTTTACCGGACCCTACCGGCCTACCCCGAGGTGCCGGCCATGCTCCGGGGCCTGACGGACCGGGGCGTGGCCTGCGCGATCCTGTCGAACGGCGCCCCCGAGATGCTGGAGGCCGCCGTCGCCTCGGCCGGGATCGGCGACCGGCTGAGCGCGGTGCTGTCCGTGGAGCGCGCGGGCGTGTTCAAGCCCTCGCCCCGGGTCTACGACCTTGTCGGCGAGGAATTCAGCACGCGGGCCGAAGAGGTTCTGTTCGTGTCGTCCAACGGCTGGGACGCGGCGGGGGCTGCGGGCTACGGCTTTCGCACGGTCTGGGTGAACCGGGCGGGCGAGCCCATGGACCGGCTCTATGCGCAGCCCCACCACGTCCTTGCCGACCTGACCGCGATCGGAGAGCTGATCTGATGCCGAGTTTCACCACGTCCGACGGGCTGAACCTCCATTTCGACGACCAGGGCGACGGGGCCCCGGTGCTCTGCCTCGCCGGTCTGACGCGGAACGGCGACGATTTCGCCTACCTGCTGCCGCATCTTGCGGGCCACCGCGTCATCCGGCTGGATTATCGCGGGCGCGGCCTGTCGGACTACGCGACCGACTGGAGCACATACACCATCCCGACCGAGGCGCGGGACGTGATCGAGCTGCTGGATCATCTGGGGCTGGAGCGGGTCTCGATCATCGGCACCTCACGCGGCGGGCTGGTGGCCATGGCATTGGCGAGCATGGCGCCGGAGCGGCTGGACCGGGTGATCTTCAACGACATCGGCCCGGTGATCGACATGGCGGGGCTGGGGCGGATCATGGCCTATGTGGGCACATCCGCGCCCCTGCCCGATCTGGAGGCCGGCGCCCGCCAGCTGGCAGCCGCACATGCCGCCGATTTCCCCGGCGTGCCCCTGGACCGTTGGCGCACAGAGGCTGCCGCCCGCTGGACCGCGGGCCCGGAGGGGCTGACGCTGCGCTACGACGCGCATCTGCGCGACGCGCTGATGGCGGTGGCGGGACAGCCGGCGCCGCCGGACCCCTGGGCCTTTTTCGCGCCGATGACCGGCCTGCCGCTGGGGGTGATCCGGGGCGCGAATTCGGACCTGCTGAGCGCGGAGACCCTGGCCGAGATGCACAAGCGCCATCCGGGGATGCGCTCGGTGACGGTGCCGGATCGAGGCCATGTGCCGTTTCTCGACGAACCCGAGGCGCTGGCCCTGATCCACGACGTGCTGTCGTGAGGCCCGCGGCCTGCCCCCTCTCAGGACCCGACCGCAGATGAACATCGACATGATCCGCACCGCCGCCGGCCGCCTTGACGGACACGCCAGGCGCACGCCGCTTCTTGGCTCGCCCTTCCTCGACCGCCTCGCCGGTCGGCGGGTGCTGATCAAGGCCGAGTGCCTGCAGCACACCGGGTCGTTCAAGTATCGCGGCGCGTTCTCGGCAATCTCCGCGCTGACCGCCGAGGTCCGGGCGAACGGCGTGCTGGCCTATTCCAGCGGCAACCATGCCCAGGGCATCGCGCTGGCCGGACAGCAGCATGGCATCCCGGTCGTCATCGTCATGCCCTCGGACGCGCCGCGCCTGAAGCTGGCCAATACCCGCGCCCTAGGGGCCGAGGTCATCGAATACGACCGCGGCCGCGAGAACCGCGAAGAGATCGGCGGCGCGATCGCCGCCGAGCGCGGGCTGACCCTGATACCGCCCTACGATTCGCCCCAGGTCATCGCCGGCCAGGGCACCGTCGGGCTGGAGATCGCCGAGGACGCCCGGCGCCTCGGGATCGACCGCGCCGACGTGCTGGTCTGCTGCGGCGGCGGCGGGCTGACCTCGGGCGTGGCCCTCGCGCTGCAGGCCGGGGCGACGGGCCTGTGCGCTCGCCCGGTCGAGCCCGTGGGGTTCGACGACACCGCCCGCTCGCTGATCTCGCATCGGATCGAGCGCAACGCGACGACCGCGGGCTCTCTTTGCGACGCGGTGCTGACGCCCGCGCCCGGAGAGCTGACCTTCCCGATCATGGACAGACTCTGCGGCCCGGGCCTGTCGGTCACCGACGACGAGGCGCTTCTGGCCATGGCGCACGCGTTCCAGCGGCTCAAGATCGTGCTCGAGCCCGGCGGCGCGGTGGCCCTCGCCGCCGCCCTGTTCCGGCCGTCCGAAATCGCGGGGGACACGGTGATCGCCGTCGCCTCGGGCGGCAATGTCGATGCGCCTGTCTTTGCCCGCGCGCTGTCGATGTTGGGAGGCGACAGCGCCTGACCGATCCCTCCGCACCCCCAGCCTCCGCACCCCCAGGCCCCGGGAGGCGTGCGGGACGGCCTGACGGACGGGTGGCCGCCGGCCCCCCATCCGGCGCGGGCCCGTCCCATGCCTTTTTCGCGACCGACGGTGCGGGCCGGTCGCCGGATCAGATTGACTCCGGTCGCAAGCTGGGATTTTGTCTGCGGTCAGGGAGGAGGGCCAGAGCTTTCCTGACGGCCCGTCCGGGGTCTCGGAAATCTGGCCTGGCTGGTTCGGGCCTCGTCAAAGGCGACGGCCCGAACCGCTCTATCCGACGCAGCCACTTCACGACGGCGGGAGACGATCTCAGATGACCGATCACATGATCGACCGGGGAGACGTGACGATTCGGGCCCGAACCGACGGGGTCGAGCATGCGCAGGCGCCGACCCTGGTGTTCGCCAATTCGCTCGGGACCGACCTGACGATCTGGGACGGGGTCCTGCGGCACCTGCCCGGCGGGCTGCGGATCGTGCGGTTCGACAATCGCGGGCACGGCCGATCCTCCGTGCCGCCCGCGCCCTATTCGATGGGCGCGCTGATCGGCGACGCCGAGGCCGTCTGCGATGCGCTGGACGTGCGCGACGCGGTTTTCGTGGGCCTTTCCATCGGCGGGCAGATCGCCCAGGGGCTTGCCGTCAAGCGGCTGGACATCATCCGGGCTATGGTCCTGTCGAACACCGCCGCGCGGATCGGCACCAAGGAACTTTGGGACAGCCGGATCGCCGACATCAGGGCCGGCGGGCTGGCCTCGATCGCCGACAGCGTGATGGAGCGGTGGTTTTCCCGCAACTTTCGCGCAAGCGGCGCCGACGCCCCCTGGCGCGAGCTGCTGCTGGCAACGCCCGAAGAGGGCTATATCGGCTGCTGCGCCGCGATCAGCGGCAGCGACTTCTTCACCCCGACCTCGGGGCTGCGCCTGCCGACGCTGGCCATCGCCGGGTCCGAGGATGCCTCTACCCCGCCAGACCTGGTACGCGAGACCGCCGAGCTGATCCCCGGCTCGCGGTTCGAGCTGATGCGCCGGGTCGGCCACCTGCCAGGCATCGAGGCACCCGAAGCCTACGCCGCGCTGCTCGTGTCCTTCCTGCGCGAGACCGGGCATCTGACCGAACCCGACTGACATGGCCGAGATCGTGCTTGTGCACGGCTCCTGTCACGGGGCGTGGTGCTGGGACCTGGTCGCGCCGATCCTGACGGCGGCGGGCCACGACGTCACCGCTGTCGACATGCCCGGGCGCGGCGAGGCCGGTCCGATCGAGACCGCGACCCTCGACAGCTTTGCCCGGGCCATCCTGGACCGGATCGAGGGGCGGGCCATGCTCGTCGGCCATTCGGCGGGCGGCTTCGCGATCACGGCGGCGGCAGAGAAAGCCCCCGAAAAGGTCGCGATGCTGATCCATGTCTGCGCCTTCGTGCCGGTCGCGGGCCAGTCGTTGGCGGACATGCGCCAGCGGATGCCCGACCCGCCCTTGCTGGGCGCCATCGAGGTGGCGCCGGACCGCTCTCGCTATGGTATCAAGCCGGGCCGGGCGGTGGATCTGTTCTACCGGGACGTGCCGCCGAAGCTGGCGCGGGAGGCCGCGGGCAGGCTCTGCCTTGAGGCGACCCGGCCGCAGGAAACGCCGCTGGCCTCGGTGAACCGGGCGGCGGCGCTGCCGCGCCGCTATGTGCTGTGCACCGAGGACCGCACGATCCTGCCGGCCATACAGCAGGAGATGGTCGCAGATTGGCCCGCGGCGCATGTGATCCGCATGCAGAGCGGGCATTCGCCGTTCCTGTCCGATCCGGACGGGCTGGCCGGACATATCCTGGACTTCACCCGGGGCTGACATGGGGGGCTGACATGGCCGCTTCGCTATTCGATTCCGCGATCTACCGCGACCTCGTGACCGACCGCGAGACCGCCGCGCTGTTTTCCGACAGCGCCGAGGTCCGGGCCATGCTGATCGTGCTGGGGGCTCTGGCGCGGGCGCAGGGCGCGGCCGGGGTGATCCCCGAGATCAGCGCGGGCGCGATCCACCGCGCCTCGATGGAGCTTCAGATCGACCCAGGCGGGCTGGCGCGGGCCACGGGGCGCGACGCGGTGGCCGTGCCGGAGCTCGCGCGCCAGTTCCGCGACCTGATGCAGGCGCCCGAGCACGCGCAATGGGTCCATTTCGGCGCCACGAGCCAGGATATCATGGACACCGCGCTGGCGCTGCGGCTGCGGCAGGTGCTGGCGCGGGCGGAGGACCGGCTGGCGGCGCTGATGCTGGCGCTGGCGCGGCAGGCCGAGGCCCATGCAACGCTGCCGATGGCCGGGCGCACCTTCGGCCAGGCTGCGACGCCCACCAGTTTCGGCGCGGTCGCGGCGGGATGGGGCGGCGCATTGCCGGCGCTGGCCGACCGGCTGGACGCCCTGCGGCCGCTTCTGCTGACGACGCAGCTGGCGGGGTCGGCGGGGACCCTGTCGGCAATGGCGCCCGAGACCGCGCAGGCGGTTCGCGCGGGATTTGCCGACGCGCTCGGCCTCGGGCCTGCGCGGCAGGGCGGGCATGCGGTGCGCCAGCCCCTTGCCGCGCTGGCGAGTTGGGCGACCGAGGTAACCGGAAGCCTGGCAAAGATGGGCGCGGATCTGATGCTGATGACCCAGACCGGGATCGCCGAGGTGCGGCTGCCGGCGTCGGGCGGCTCGGCCGCGATGCCGCAGAAGCAGAACCCGGTCATGCCGTCGCTGCTGGGTGCGCTGGCCGCGCAGACGGCCGGTCTGAACGGGGTGATGCAGGCGGCGCTGGTGCATCGCCAGCAGCGGGACGGGGCGGCCTGGATATCGGAATGGCTGAGCCTGCCGCAGATCTGCATGGGGCTGGTACGATCGCTCGATGTCGCGGCGGACTTGGCCCGCGATCTCGCGCCGCTTCCGGTGCGGATGGCCGCCAATATCGACGACGGCACTGGGGGGATCTTTGCCGAGGCCCTGCAGGTTCGCCTGGGCGAGACGATGCCGCCCACCGAGGCGCAGGCGCAGGTCAAGGCGCTTTGTGCGCGGATGCGGGCCGAGGGGCGCGGCCTGCCCGACCTGGCCCGGGAGGCGTTCCCAGAGGCAGATCTCGACGGGCTGTTTTCCCCCGCCGCCCAGCTTGGCCTCGCCCCGGCGGACGCCCGCGCCTTTGCCGCCTCGGCACGCGAGCGGGCCGAGGCGATGACCCGCGTGGCGTAACCTCGCGGAGCGGCTTGCGCCGCGCAGGTTTCTTCGGGGGGCAAAGCCCCCGGCCGGCCTGCGGCGGCCTCCCCCCCCCGGGGGCGCGGCTTTTGCAGTGTTGCGCACCGCGGGCGGGCCCGCGCCTCGTTCCGGACATGCGATGTCGGAAACCGGCCAGACGGGCGCCGCGGAGCCGGCAATCTGGCCGACATGATACGTATCAAAGCCGCCGTCTGCCGCGCCTTCGGAGAGCCCCTGTCGATCGAGGAGGTCACCTTGCGCGACCCGCTTGCCGGCGAGGTGCAGGTCACGCTCGAAGCCGTGGCGATCTGTCATTCCGACATCTCCTTCGCCGATGGCGGCTGGGGCGGGCCGCTGCCGGCGGTCTATGGCCATGAGGCCGCCGGGCGGATCTCGGCGCTGGGCCCGGGCGCCGTGGGGCTGAACGAGGGGGACCGTGTCGTCGTCACGCTTCTGCGGTCCTGCGGGCGCTGCACCCAATGCGCCAGCGGTCGTCACCCGCCCCTGTGCGAGACGCCCAGCGCGGCGACGCTGGGCCCGCTCTCCGGCGAGGATGGCGCACCGGTCTGGCAGGCGATGTCCTGCGGCGCCTTCGCAGAGCGCGTGGTCGTGGACCAGAGCCAGGTCGTCGCGGTGGGCGACGCGGTCTCGCCCGAGGTGGCGGCGCTTCTGGCCTGCGGGGTGATCACCGGCGTGGGCGCGGTGGTGAATTCCGCGGGGCTCAGGGCCGGGCAGGACGCGGTCGTGATCGGCGCGGGCGGGGTCGGGCTGAACGCGATCCAGGGTGCGCGGATCGCCGGAGCCCGCCGGATCGTGGCGGTCGATCTGTCCGCGGCCAAGCTGGAGGTCGCGCGGGAGTTTGGCGCGACGGACGTGGTGCTGGCCTCCGGCCCCGCGCCCTGGGACGAGATGCGCGCCGCCATCGGCCGCGGCGCCGACGCGGTTCTCGTGACCGTGGGCGCGACCCAGGCCTATGACGCGGCCCCGCGCTATCTCGCGCCCGGCGGCAGGGTGGTGACGGTCGGGATGCCCCACGTCGGCGCGTTGTCGCATTTCGAGCCGGTGAACCTCGCGGCCGCGGGCCAGGGCATGGTCGGCTCCAAGATGGGCGACGTGGTGATCCGCCGCGACATTCCCTGGATGGTGGACCTTTACCAACAGGGGCGGCTGAAGCTCGACGAGCTGATCTCGGGCCGCTGGAGCCTGGAGCAGATCAACGAGGCGATGGACGACACCCGGTCGGGCAGCGCCAAGCGCAACGTCATCCTGTTCTAGGCGGCCCCCGGGCGGCGACCGGCCCCGCGCCGCTGGACCGGGCGGCCGGATCGTGATTGGCTCCTGCCACAGGGCAAGGCAGGCAGCGCAGGCGGGGCGGACATGAAACTCAAGGACCTCGAGATCTTCGTCGTCTCCCCCCCGGATCCGGGCTGGGGCGGCCGCTACTGGATCATCCCGAAGGTCACCACCGACACCGGCATCGCGGGCTATGGCGAGTGCTATGCCGCCAGCGTCGGCCCTGCGGCCATGTGTGCGGTGATCGAGGATGTCTTTGCCCGGCACATGGCCGGCGAGCGCCCGGACAACATCGAGCTGATGATGCGCCGGGCCTATTCCTCGGGCTTCACCCAGCGGCCGGACCTGACGGTCATGGGCGCCTTCTCGGGGCTCGAGATCGCGTGCTGGGACATCCTCGGCAAGGCCCTGGACCGCCCCGTTCACGCGCTGATCGGCGGCCGGGTCAATGACCGGATCCGGTGCTACAGCTACCTCTATCCCGCGGCGGGCCAACCCCTGCCCGCATTCTGGACCTCGGCAGAGATGGCCGGCGAGGCGGCGCTTGCCCTGGTCGAGCAGGGCTATACCGCCGTCAAGTTCGACCCGGCCGGGCCCTACACGATCCGCTCGGGGCACATGCCGGCGCTGTCGGACATCTCGCGCGCGATGGCGTTCTGCGAGGCGGTGCGCGACGCGGTGGGGGACCGCCGACATCCTCTTCGGCACCCATGGCCAGTTCTCGGTCGCCGGGGCCGTGCGCATGGGCGCCGCGATCGAGGCCTACGACCCGCTCTGGTACGAAGAGCCGGTGCCCCCCGACGACCCCGCCGCCATGGCGCAGGTCGCGCGGGCCACCCGCATCCCCGTGGCGACCGGAGAGCGCCTGAGCACGGCCGCCGAGTTCGCCGCGGTCCTCCGCGCCGGCGCGGCCAGCATCCTTCAGCCGGCCCTGGGCCGCGCCGGCGGGATCTGGGAGGGGCGCAAGATCGCCGTGCTCGCCCAGGCATTCGGGGCGCAGGTGGCACCGCACCTCTATGCCGGGCCGGTGGAATGGGCCGCGAACCTGCAACTGGCCGCCGCGATCCCGAACCTGCTGATGGCCGAGACCATCGACACCGATTTTCACCGCGATCTGATCGGCGGCACGATCCGTGTCACCGGCGGTCATGTGGAGATCGGCGCGGCCCCCGGCCTCGGGATCGACTTCGACGAGGCGCTGGCCCGGGCCCATCCCTGGACCGGCGAGGGCCTGCACCTGGAGATGCAGGAGGCGCCGATCAGCTACAGCGAGGAAAACGTCTTTGCTGGCGGGGCGCCGCGCGATTGACGGCGCGGGCGGCCGGGGCTATTGCCTTGCGCATGATCCGTCACGCCGCCAGCACAGCCTACTTTACCGGGCCCAGATAGGACCCGGCCGGCAGACGTGACCCAACGAAGCCGCCGCGAGGCGGCTTTTCTGTTTCCGACGGTCCCGCTCGCGGCACGACACAGCGAGTGACCATGACACGGATTGCGATCAGACCCTTCGCCCATGCCGACCTGCCGGAGCTGCACCGCATGGTCTGCGCCCTCGCCGCCCACCACGGCGACACGGCGGACGTCACGCCCGACGAGCTGCTGCACAACGTCACCGGCGCGACCCCTTGGGCGACCTTGCTGATCGCCGATGCCGGCGGCCCGGTGGGCTATGCCGCGCTGTCGCGCCGGATCCACCTGCAATGGGGCCGCCGGGGGATGGA
Organism: Roseisalinus antarcticus; assembly: GCF_900172355.1. Classification (GTDB taxonomy): domain Bacteria; phylum Pseudomonadota; class Alphaproteobacteria; order Rhodobacterales; family Rhodobacteraceae; genus Oceanicola; species Oceanicola antarcticus_A. The sequence goes on from NZ_FWFZ01000009.1 coordinate 49,426, forward strand.
GCTGACCAACCTCTGGATCGACCCGGTCTGGCGCGGCGGCGGCGCGGGCCGGATGCTGATCGACGCCGCCCGGCGCGAGGCGCGGGCGCTGGGCTGCGCCTACATCACCGTGGGCACGACCGAGGCCAATATCGCCGCGCAGAAGACCTACCTTCGCGCAGGGTTCGAGCCGCAGGAGGCCCGCGGCCGGCGCTTTTGCTGCGCCTTGTGAGGGCTGGGCGGCGGCCCCGGCAAGCTTGGCCGGCACGCTCAGCCCGCGCTGAACAGCGGAAAGCTCACTCCCAGCGCCCATGCGAGGCAGAGCCCGAGGCCCAGCCCTGCGGCCAGCGGCCCGCAGCGTGCACCCACCCAGCGGCCCATCAGCCCGTGGACGACGAAGAACAGCAGCAGGACCGGCAGGATAATGACCAGGAACAGCAGCCGCTCGGGGTCGATCGCCGCCGCCGCGGCCAGCGACAGGAACAGCGCCAGCCGCGCCGCGATCCGGCGCCACCAGCGGCCCCGGCCCGCCCCGGTGGCGTAGCTGTCGGCGATCATGAACGGGACCGTCCCGAAGGCCAGCGCCGCGATCACCACGAGCCGTTCGGCGTTGGGCACGAAGCTGGCCGCGTAGCGATCCATCGCAAGGCCGAACACCCCGATCCCCCAGAGCGCGAGCGCCAGCGCCGCCCCCGCCGACAGCGGCGGCCCGCCCAGCCGCCAGACCCGCAGCAACACAAGCTGCAGGCCGCCAAGAAGCACAAGGTGCAGCATCAGGTAATCGGCCACCAGGACCGGCAGGAAGGGAATGTAGATCGTCGTCGCGACAAGCGGCACCAGCGCCGCGGGCAAGAGTACGGCGGCCCAGAACCGCCGCGCCGGGATCTCGGCCGGGCGCACCCGGGCCTTCGGAAGCAGGCCGACCAGCGGATAGGTCAGCGCCACGATCCCGCCCAGCAGCGCCAGGATCCACGGGCCGACCCGCACCGGCGCCACGGCCCCTTCCCGCCCGAAGGCCGCATCGAGCCAGAGCTGCGCCTCGCGCACCGCCGTGGCGCTGTAGAGCACGCCCACATGCTCCACCCCCGGCGCCACGACCGCCCGGCGCAGCACGTCGCCCGCCTGCACCGTCTCGCCCTCTGCCGCGTCAAGCTGGACCAGCCGCGCCGCCGCGAGCGCCGCGTCGCGCAACCGCCCTTCCCATTCGCCGCTGATCGCCAGAAGCCTTTGCGGGGCACTGGCCGTCACCGCCTGCGAGAACATCGAGATCGTCACCACCGCATCGACCGGATGCCCGGCCTCGGCTTCGGCAAGGGCCGCGCGGACGATCACATCGGTCGCCATGGAATGGCCCAACAGGGCCACGCCGCCCGTCTCGCCGACCCGCGCCCGGCCCAGCGTCAGCACCTCGCGGGTCTCTGCTACCAGCCGCGCGGTCGTGCCGTCGACCGAGGTCACGTCGCCCGACATCGGCTCGGGGTTGCGGCCGTGGCCCTCGAAGTCGAAGGCCAGCACGGCATAGCCCGCCTTCGCGAGGGTCAGCGAATAGGCCTGCATCAATTGCCGCGAGCCGGCAAAGCCGTGGGCGACCACCACCAGCGGCCCCTCCACCCCCGGCAGGCGGTAGAGCGTGGCCGGCGTCTCTCCGGCCTGCAGCGCCGTGATCTCGAGCCCGGCGCGGGCCCGTTCCAGCATCGTGACCGAGGCCGCCACAAGGATCGCTGCGACCAGCGCCACAAGGATGCGGCGGCGTGTCATCGGACGCTCCCGCACGGGGGCCGGGCCCTGGGGATCTTGCGGGATCGCTCTGGCAATAGCGCGGAATGCATGGATCTGTCCTGTCGTTGCGGGCGGTGCGCTGCGCGCGGTGCGGGCGGTGCGCTGCATACGGTGCGGGCGGTGCGCTGCACGCGGTGCGCTGCACACCGTTTGGGTGCAACATACATCGCGCCGGGCGCATGGCCACAGCCCGGCGGGATGGCCCTTGCCGCGACGGCGCCGACAGGTAGTCTGCCCCCATGACGTCGAGCCCCTCAACCGCCCCCGCCGAACGCCCTCCCGCTCCCGCCCGGCGCGTCTTTCTGATCGGGGCGACCGGCACAATCGGGCGGGCCACGGCGGCGGCTCTCGTCGCGCGCGGATACGATGTCGTCTGCTTCGTGCGGCCCCGCGCCGGCGTAGGCGGGCGCCTGACGGAGACGGCGAGCCAGGACCTGCTGGCGGGGACCGAGGTGCGCTTCGGCGACGTCACCGACCCGGACTCGCTGGCCCGCGACGGCTTTCGGGGCGAGTGTTTCGACGTGCTGGTCTCCTGCCTCGCGTCGCGCACCGGCGCCCCGAAGGACGCCTGGGCCATCGACCACCGGGCCCATGTCCACGCGCTGACGGCCGCGCGGGCGGCGGGCGTGGGCCACATGGTGCAGCTCTCGGCGATCTGCGTGCAAAAGCCACTCCTGGCCTTCCAGCAGGCCAAGCTCGCCTTCGAGCGGGAGCTCGCAAGCTCCGGCATCACCTATTCCATCGTCCGCGCGACGGCGTTCTTCAAATCCCTCTCCGGCCAGCTGGACAGGGTCCGGGCGGGCAAGCCGTTCCTCGTCTTCGGCGACGGCACCCTGACCGCCTGCAAGCCGATCAGCGACGCCGATCTCGGCGGCTATCTCGCCGGCTGCATCGCGGACGAGGACCGCTGGAACAGGATCTTGCCCATCGGCGGCCCCGGCCCCGCGATCACCCCGCGCGAGCAGGGCGAGGCGCTTTTCCGTCTGCTCGGCCGGCCGCCGAAGTTCCGGCAGGTGCCCGTCGCCCTGCTCGACACGATCCGCGGGGGGCTGGCGCTCGCCGGGCGGGTCAGCCCGCGGCTTGCCGAAAAGAGCGAGCTGGCGCGGATCGGGCGCTATTACGCGACCGAATCCATGCTGGTTCTGGACCCGGCCACCGGGCGCTATGACGCCGGGGCCACGCCCTCCTTCGGGCGGGATACGCTGTTGGACTATTACGCGCGGCTGGTCAGCGGCGAGGTCCGGGCCGAGCGCGGCGACCACGCCGTCTTCTGACGCGCCTCCGCGCGGCCCCGCGCACCCCGGCGCGACGCGGCCCGGCGCACCCTGGCCCGGCGCACCCTGGCCCGGCGCGACGCTGCCCGCCCCTTGCAAAGCCGTCATCGCCCGGCAATGTTCTTCCGAGGAAGGATAGTTGCATGTCAGACAAGTCCCCGCCCGGCCTGCGCCAGAACCCGCACCGCCTGCGCGACCGTGCCGACAAGAACCTGGAGGCCGCCATCGGCCGCTCGGTCCGCCGCCACCGCAAGCAGCAGCGGATGACGGTCCATGACCTGGCGGTTAAGACCGGCCTCTCGGCGGGGATGCTGTCGAAGATCGAGAACGGCGCCACCTCGCCCTCGCTCACCACGTTGCAGACCCTGTCCCATGCGCTCAGCGTACCGCTGGTCTCGCTCTTCGAGGGCTATGCCGAGCCGCGCGGCGCGATGCATGTCCGCGCGGGCGAGGCCGCGGAGGTGGAGCGTTCGGGCACCCGCGCGGGCCACCAGTACAACCTGCTGGGCCATATCGGCTCCAACGGCAGCGGGGTGATCGTGGAGCCTTACCTGATCACCCTGTCGGAGCATTCCGACGTCTTCCCGGCCTTCCAGCATGACGGGATAGAGCTGATCTACATGCTCGAGGGCACAGTCGATTATCGCCACGGCGAAGAGCTCTACCGGCTGCTGCCCGGCGACAGCCTGTTCTTCGACGCCGACGCGCCCCACGGCCCCGAGGCGCTGATCGACCTGCCGATCCGCTACCTGTCGGCAATCTGCTATCCCCAGAACGGCTGAGCCCGGCCATTCTGCCCGGTATTTGGGCAGAATTCGCGAAAGACGGCGACATCGGGCGACAAGGGACTTTATATTCCTGCAAGGCAACTGATATTCATCTAGTGAATTTCTCGACTCGCGCCGCGCCCGGCACCGATCAGCTACGGAGAGCAAGATGTGTGGAATTGTCGGCCTGTTCCTCAAGACCGAGACGCTGCGCCCCCGGCTGGGCGGGCTGCTGACCGACATGCTGATCACGATGACCGACCGGGGCCCCGACAGCGCCGGCATCGCGGTCTACGGCGCTCCGCAGGATCACAAGCTGACCGTGCAATCCGACACGCCGGACACCGTATTCCCGGCGCTGGAGCACTGGCTGCAGGAGCAGGACGCCACCATCACGCTGCGCCGGCTCGACACCCACGCGGTGGTCTCGCTTCCGGCAGAGCGGGCCGGGGCGATCCGCGCCGCCTTGGCCGGGGATTTCCCCGGCCTGCGGGTCATGGGCAGCGGCAAGGCGATGGAGATCTTCAAGGAGGTCGGCCTGCCGCGCGACGTGGCCGACCGCTTCGGCCTGCGCGAGATGGCCGGCAGCCACGGCATCGGCCACACCCGCATGGCCACCGAAAGCGCCGTCACGACCGACGGCGCCCACCCGTTCTCAACCGGGCCGGACCAATGCCTTGTGCACAACGGGTCGCTGTCCAACCACAACGGCTTGCGCCGGACGCTGGCCCGCGAGGGCATCACCGTCTCCAGCCAGAACGACAGCGAGGTCGCGGCCGCCTACCTCACCTGGAAGATGCGCGAGGGCGCCAACCTCGGGCAGGCGCTGGAGGCGGGGCTGTCGGATCTCGACGGGTTCTACACCTTCGTCGTGGGAACCGAGACCGGCTTTGGCGTGCTGCGCGATCCGGTCGCCTGCAAGCCCGCCGTCCTGGCCGAGACCGAGGACTACGTGGCCTTCGGCAGCGAATACCGCGCCCTCGTCGATTTGCCCGGGATCGACACGGCCCGGGTCTGGGAGCCCGAACCCGCCACCGTCTATTTCTGGGAGCGCTGAACATGCAGACCATCGACATGGCAACCACCGACCTGCGCAGCCTGAACGCCATGCTGCAAGGCCAGCCGCAGGACACCAACGAAACCGCCTGGGAGGTGCTGAACCCGCGCGGCGCCCATGCGCTGGCCGTCGGGCTAGACGCGCCGATCGCGGTCACCGTGCGCGGCTCCACGGGCTATTACTGCGCGGGCATGAACAAGCAGGCCAGCGTCACGGTCACCGGCTCGGCCGGGCCGGGCGTGGCCGAGAACATGATGTCGGGCACCGTGGTGATCGACGGCGACGCCAGCCAGTATGCCGGCGCCACCGGCCATGGCGGGCTGCTGGTGGTCAAGGGCAACGCCAGTTCGCGCTGCGGCATCTCGATGAAGGGGATCGACATCGTGGTCCATGGCAATGTCGGCCACATGTCCGCCTTCATGGCGCAGAAGGGCAACCTTGTGGTGCTGGGCGACGCAGGCGACGCGCTGGGCGACAGCCTCTACGAGGCGCGGCTTTTCGTGCGCGGGTCGGTCAAGTCGCTGGGCGCCGATTGCGTCGAAAAGGAGATGCGGCCCGAGCATCTGACCCTGCTGGCCGAGCTTCTGGACCGCGCCGGGGCCGATGCCCGCCCCGAGGAATTCCGGCGCTATGGCTCGGCCCGGCAGCTTTATCATTTCAAGGTCGACAATGCGTCGGCGTATTGAGGACAGGCGATGACAGACCAGCCCCCCCGCACCCAGCCGCGCCTGTCGGCGACCTTCACCAACGACGTCAATTCCGAGATCCGGCGCGCCGCCGCGACCGGCATCTACGACATCCGCGGCGGCGGCGCCAAGCGCCGCGTGCCGCATTTCGACGACCTGCTGTTCCTCGGCGCCTCGATCAGCCGCTACCCGCTGGAAGGCTACCGCGAGCGCTGCGACACAGCCGTCACCCTGGGCACACGCTTTGCGAAAAAGCCGATCCGGCTCGACATTCCCATCACCATCGCCGGCATGAGCTTCGGCGCCCTCTCCGGGCAAGCCAAGGAGGCGCTGGGGCGCGGCGCGACCATGGCCGGCACCTCGACCACCACCGGCGACGGCGGCATGACAGAGGAAGAGCGCGGCCATTCGAAACTGCTGGTCTATCAATACCTGCCGTCCCGCTACGGCATGAACCCCGACGACCTGCGCCGCGCCGATGCGATCGAGATCGTGGTGGGCCAGGGCGCCAAGCCCGGCGGCGGCGGCATGCTGCTGGGCCAGAAGATCACCGAGCGCGTGGCCGGGATGCGCGATCTGCCCGTGGGCATCGACCAGCGCTCTGCCTGTCGTCACCCGGACTGGACCGGGCCGGACGACCTCGAGATCAAGATCCTGGAGTTGCGCGAGATCACCGGCTGGGAAAAGCCGATCTACGTCAAGGTCGGCGGGGCGCGGCCCTATTACGACACCGCGCTGTCGGTGAAGGCGGGGGCCGACGTGATCGTGCTCGACGGCATGCAGGGCGGGACGGCGGCGACCCAGGATGTCTTCATCGAGAACGTCGGCCTGCCGACGCTGGCCTGCATCCGCCCCGCCGTTCAGGCGCTGCAGGACCTCGGGATGCACCGCAAGGTGCAGCTTGTGGTCTCGGGCGGTATCCGGTCGGGCGCGGACGTGGCCAAGGCGCTGGCGCTGGGGGCCGACGCGGTGTCCATCGGGACGGCGGCGCTGGTGGCGCTGGGCGACAACGATCCGCGCTGGGAGGCCGAATACAACGCGCTGGGCTCCACCGCCGGGGCCTATGACGACTGGCACGAGGGGCGCGACCCGGCCGGCATCACCACCCAGGACCCCGCGCTTGCCAGCCGGCTCGACCCGGTCGAGGCGGCGCGGCGCTTGCGCAATTACCTCGCGGTGATGACACTGGAATGCCAGACCATCGCGCGGGCCTGCGGCAAGAGCCATGTCCACAACCTCGAACCCGAGGACCTTTGCGCATTGACCATAGAGGCCGCCGCCATGGCCGGCGTCCCGCTTGCGGGGACGGACTGGATCCCGGGGCGGGGCGGATACTAGGCCGACTTTCAGGGACAGACATCAGACAAGGGACAGCACCAGATGACACAGGACCTCGCCGCCTTTGCCCGTGAGAAGGGTGTGAAATACTTAATGATCTCCTACACCGACCTCTTCGGCGGTCAGCGGGCCAAACTTGTGCCCGCCCAGGCGATCGGAGAGATGGCGGTCGAGGGCGCGGGCTTCGCGGGCTTTGCCACCTGGCTCGACATGACCCCGGCGCATCCCGACATGCTGGCCGTGCCCGACCCCACAACCGTGATCCAGCTGCCCTGGAAGCCCGAGGTCGCCTGGGTCGCCGCGAATTGCGTGATGGAGGGCGAGGACGTGGCCCAGGCCCCCCGCAACGTGCTGCGCCGGCTGGTCGACACGGCGCTCGCCAAGAACCTGCGCGTCAAGACCGGGGTCGAGGCGGAGTTCTTCCTGCTGACGCCCGAGGGCACGCAGATTTCGGACCCGTTCGATACCGCCACCAAACCCTGCTACGACCAGCAGGCGGTGATGCGGCGCTATGACGTGATTTCCGAAATCTGCGACTACATGCTCGATCTCGGCTGGGGCCCCTACCAGAACGACCACGAGGACGCGAACGGCCAGTTCGAGATGAACTGGGACTTCGCCGATGCGCTGGTGACGGCCGACCGGCATTCGTTCTTCAAGTTCATGGTCAAGTCGGTCGCCGAAAAGCACGGGTTCCGCGCGACCTTCATGCCCAAGCCGATCGAGGGGCTTACGGGCAACGGTTGCCACGCCCATATCTCGGTCTGGTCGCCAGACGGGGCGAGCAACGTCTTCGCCGACGACGGCAAGGAGCTGGGCCTTTCGGAGCAAGGCCGCAGTTTCCTGGGCGGGATCATGCGGCACGCCACCGCGCTGGCGGCGATCACCAACCCGACGGTCAACAGCTACAAGCGGATCAACGCGCCGCGCACCGTGTCGGGGGCGACCTGGGCGCCCAACACCGTCACCTGGACCGGCAACAACCGGACCCACATGGTGCGCGTCCCCGGCCCCGGCCGGTTCGAGCTGCGCTTGCCCGACGGGGCGGCCAACCCCTATCTGCTGCAGGCCGTCATCATCGCCGCGGGCCTCTCGGGCATCGCGGCCAAGGCGGACCCCGGCCCGCGCTACGACATCGACATGTATGCCGAAGGGCACACGGTCAAGGACGCGCCGCGGCTGCCGCTGAACCTGCTCGACGCGGTCCGCGCCTTCGAGGCCGACACAGGCCTGACCGCGGCCATGGGCGCAGAGTTCTCGGCCTCCTACGTCAAGATGAAGCTGCAGGAATGGACCGACTACGTCTCGCATTTCTCGCAATGGGAGCGTGACAACACGCTGGACATCTGAGCGCCGTCAGACCTGCGCGGGCCCACCCGTCGAGTCCCGTGCCTCCGGCGCGATCCGCAGGGCCCGCAGCGCGTTGAGGATCACGGCCACGTCGATCACCTCCTGGATCAGCGCGCCCTGCACCGGCGAGAGATAGCCCAGCGCGGCCGCGATCATCCCCGCGATCGACAGGCCGATGCCCGCGACCATGCTCTGCACGGCGATGGCGCGGGCGCGGCGGGCGACCTGCAGCCCGCTCAGCAACCGGTCCAGGTGATCGACCAGCAACACGACATCGGCCGCCTCGGCCGAGGCGGCAGCCCCGTGCGCCCCCATCGCCACGCCGATATCCGCCGCCGCCAGCGCGGGGGCATCGTTGACCCCGTCGCCGACCATCATCACCGGGCCGCCCTCGCGTTCGTCCTGCACCAGCCGCAGCTTCTGCTCGGGGGTGAGGTCCGACCGGACCGCGTCGAGGCCCAGACCCTCTGTCACCGCCTCGGCCACGGCCCGCCGGTCGCCGGTGGCAAGCACAAGCCGACCGATCCCGCCCTGCCGCAGGCCCCGCAACAGCGCGGCCGTTCCGGGCCGAAGCGCGTCGGCCATGACAATGCGGCCCGCGGGCGCCCCGTCCACAGCAACGGCGACGACCACGGCGCCGGGACCCCGATCCTCGGCCCCAGCCTCCGCCGGCCCGGACCGGCCGGCCACGAATGCGACGCCGCCCACCAGCGTCGCGCGGCCCGCCACGCGGCCGGCCATGCCCTCGCCCGGGGTCTCCACCACCTCGGTCGGGACCGGCAGCGACAGGCCCCGCGCCCGGGCGGCCGCGACCAGCGCCTGGGCCATGGGATGCCCCGAGGCCTGGTCCAGCGCCGCCGCGTGGCGCAGGATCTCGTCGTCAGACAAGGCCCCCTGCCGCTCTATCGCGACGATGCCGGGGCGGCCGTCGGTCAGCGTTCCGGTCTTGTCGAGGATCAGCGTGCGGATCCGGGCCATGGTCTCCAGCGCCGGGGCGCCCTTGATCAGCACGCCGAAATGCGCCGCCCGCGACAGCCCCGCCACAAGCGCCACCGGCACGGCGAGGATCAGCGGGCACGGCGTCGCGATCACCAGCACCGCCACCGCGCGGATCGGGTCGCCGGTGGACCACCAGGCCGCGAAGGCCAGGGTCACGGTGACCGCCAGAAACACCAGCGAATAGCGGTCGGCCATCCGCGCCATGGGCGCCCGCGATTTCTGCGCCGCCTCGACCAGCCGGACGATGCCGGCATAGGTGCTGTCGGCGGCGCGGCGCGTCACCGTCATCTCGAACGCCTCGCCGGCATTGGTGGCGCCGCTCATGATGTCGTCGCCCCGCGCCAGGCGCACCGGCAGCGACTCGCCCGTCAGCGCGGATTGATCAAGTGCCGCGCCCGCCCAGGCGAGGGTGCCGTCGACCGGCGCGACCTCTCCCTGCCGGATCATCAGGCGGTCACCGGGGGCGATCTCGTCCAGCGGCACCTCTTCGAGGGCGCCGTCCCGCAGCCGCATGGCAGAGCGCGGCACCCGCGACAGCAGGTCCCGCATCTCGCGCCGGGCGCGGCCCTCGGCGTAGCTTTCGAGCAGGGTGCCGCCGGAATACATCAGCGCCACGACCGAGGCCGCAAGTTCTTCGCCGAAGACCATCGCCGCGGTCATCGACAGGGCCGCGACGATGTCGAGCCCGACCTCGCCCGACCTCAGCCCGCGCAGGATCTCCAACACAAGGCCGGCCAGCACCGGAAGGACCCCCGCGATCCAGCCGAGACTGGCCGCATCCGGCCTGCCCGAGGTCCACAGGGCCAGACCGACAAGAAGGCCCAGCAGCGCGATCCCGGCGAGGGCCACTTTCGGGCGATCGTTGAGCATTGGCTGCACCTGTTGCCGATCCTGCGGGCGCTGCCCTTTCGGGCGAGCCTAGGCGCAGGGGCCGCCCCCTCCAAGCTCCGTTTTGGGGCGCCGGGCTCAGCCGACCGGGGTCGCCACATCCTCCAGCGAGCCCGCGACCCGCCAATCGGGACGGATGGACAGCACGTCGCGGACCGCGCGGCCCTGCAGCGTCGCCAGATCGTCCCGCCCCATCAGCCGCGCGGGCACAGTGATCGCCATGCGCAGCGCGACCTCTGGGGCGATGCCCAGCACCGTCACCAGCCGCGCGACGGCCTCCGCCTGCGTCACATGGGCGCCGGCCAGCGAGCCTTCGGCATTGACCAGCCGGCCATTCACCAGCCGGACGTCCTGTCCGTAGAGCGTCATGTGGTCCGAGCCGCCGACCGTCGACATCGCGTCCGACACCAGAAACATCAGATCCGGCGCCGGCCGGGCCCGGATCGCCAGCGCCACCATCTCGTCGGCGACATGGTGGCCGTCGCAGATGATGCCTGCAGGCACGCCCGAATTGATCGCGGCGCCGACGACCCCGGGGGCGCGGTTCTGCATCTGGCTCATGGCGTTGAAGAGATGGGTGAAGGCCCCCGCGCCCGCCGCCAGCGCCGTCCGGACCTCTTCGGCGGCGGCGTCGGAATGGCCCAGCGACACGACGGCCCCCGTCGCCGCGAGCTCGGCGATCTGCGCGGGGCTTGCCGCCTCGGGTGCGAGAGTGATCATCACCGGCACCTGCGCCTCGCGCAGCCTCCGGACGACGTCCAGGGTCCGCGCGTCCATCGGCCGGACGTGGGCGGCGGCATGGGTGCCGCGGCGGGCCTGCGAGATATGCGGCCCCTCGATATGCAGCCCGATCAGGTCGCCCCGCCCCCGCCCCCGCGCCGCGAGCGCGGCCAAGGCGGCGCGGTCCAGCACCTCGGGCGCGTCGGTGATGACAGTGGGCAGGATCGCCACGGTGCCGAAACGGCGATGGGCGGCGGCGATGGTCTCCATCCCCGAACGGGTCGGGTCGGTGTTCAGCAGGCAATCGCCACCGCCATTGACCTGCAGATCGACGAATCCGGGGGAGACGAGGCCGGCCAGCGGCGCAGCGCCGGGCGCGGCGCGGCGGGGGGCGATCTCGGCGATGCGGCCGTCCTGCACCCGCAGGGCCATGGCCTCGCGCAGCCGGCCCCCGTCGAACAGCAGATCGGGCGCAATCCAGGTCATCGCGGCGCCACCTGCAGATAGGGGGCAAGCGCACGGTCCACCTCGGCGGCGATCAGCGTGTCGGGCGAGAGCCCGCCCAGCGCCTCGGCGCGGGCGATGGTCTCGTCGCAGAAGACCTGCGCCAGCATCGGCGCGGGCAGCGGCATGTCGGCAAGATCCGCCCGCAGCCGCGCCACCGCCCGTTGCGCCGGCTGGGCGGGCCAGTAATAGCGGATCCGGTCGGCAAGCCCGAAATGGCGCGCGATGCGGCGGTCCCGCGGCTGGCCGTGGTAATGGCCCGACCAATGGCGCGGATCGTCGAGCATCAGCCGTTCCATCAGGCCGGGCAACGTCTCTTCGGGCGTCTGCCCCAGCATCGTGCGCAGCAGGTCGAGGCCATAGACCGCCTGCCGCCAGGCGAAGGTCAGCGCGGGGCCGACCTTGTGAAAACCGAAGCCCAGCTCGGCCAGGCGGGCATAGGCCTCGGGGCGCTGGTAATCGGTCGAATGCGCCTCGAGCGTGACGCCGGGCCAGCCGGCCAGCGCCGCCCGCAGCCCCGGGTCGCGGTCGCGCGGCAGGTGGTGGACGGCCATGGGCGAGAACTCCACGCCCGGCTGCACGACCAGCCCGGCGATCCGGGGCAGCAGATCGGCAAGCCCGGCCTGCTCGAAGGCCGCGCGATGGGCCGCGAGGGTCGCGGCGGCGCTTTCGGGGGTGGTGGCGGGGATGTCGCCGTCCTCGTCCAGCCGGGCGCCGCCGGGGGGCGGCACCTCGGTGCCGATCACGAACAGCAGCGCCTCGGGGTCCGGCGCGTGGTCCCGCGCGACCCGCGCGAGATCGGCGGAACGCTCGGCGGTGACCGCGTCGGGCAGTTGCGCAGGCTCTCCCGCGCAGCCTTCGGAGCAGTCGAGATGGATCTTGGTGAAGCCCGCCGCGGCATAGGCCGCGACCATGGCGCGGGCCTCGGCCATGGCCTCCGCGGCCGGCTGCGCACGCCAGGCCTGCGGGCCGAGGTGATCGCCCCCGAGGACGATCCGCGCACCGGCCGCCTCGGCCATGGCGCGCGCCGCGGTCGCGAAATCGGCCGGCGACTGCCCGGTGTAGCCGCCCTGGTGGTTGACCTGGTTCGACGTCGCCTCGATCGCCAGCGGCACGCCGGCGCGGGCGGCATGGGCCAGGCAGATGGTCAGCACCTCGGCATGGGCCGAACAGACCGAGGTCAGCGCCACCGGCTCTCCGGCCCGGTTGCGGGCGGCGATATCGCGGGCGAGCTCAGCCATGGGCCGACTGCCAGGCGGCATAGGCCGCGCCGCGTGCCCCGCTGGCATCCCCGCCCTCGGCGAGCACGATCTGCGGGATGCGGAACCCCGAAAGCTGCGACCGCCCGAGGGCCAGGCTCAGGTCGTCAGCAACGCCGGGGATCTTGCTCAGCCCGCCGCCGAGCACGATCACATCGGGATCGACAGTACAGATCAGGGTCATCATCAGCTCCGCAGCAAATTCACACCAGATATCCCAGACGACGGAGGCGTCGGCGTCGGTCCCCTTGGCGTCCGCGATCTCGGGCGGGGTCAGGGCGCGGCCGGTCACCGCCTGCGCCAGCCGGGTCAGGCCCGGGCCGGCCACGTAGGTTTCAAGGCACCCCTCGCGGCCGCAGCCGCAGCCCACGACCGGCAGGCCGTGGCGGGCGACCAGGTGGGCGGGGGCGTAGACATGGCCGAACTCGCCACCCACGGCGGAATGGCCCGAGATCAGCCGCCCCTCGACCACCACGCCGCCGCCCACCCCGGTGCCGAGGATCAGCCCCACGGCGGGGGATTTGCCCCGTGCCGCGCCGAACACGGCCTCTGAGAGGGCGAAGGCCCGGCAATCGTTCACATGGGTCACCGGGCGCCCGGCCACCGTGGCGATATCGGCGGTGAAGGGCTTGCCGGAGACCGGCAGGTTCGCGGCGAGCGCCAGCCCCGTGGTCGGGTTCACCAGGCCCGGAGAGCCCACGCCGATCGGCCCGTCGCCCACCCGCTCGGCGGCCCAGCGCACATGCTCGGCCACCGCCTCGACCAGCGCGGGATACTCGCGCGGCGTGTCCTGGCGAAGCCGGTCCGCCATGGACCAGTCGGCGTCGAAGACCTGGGTCTCGATCTTGGTGCCGCCGAGGTCGATGCCCGCGGCGGTCTTGTCTGTTTGACCGGACCCGGGGGTCATGGCCGCTTGACCGGACCCGGCGGTCATGGCCGCTTGACCGGATAAAGCGTGACCCCCGCGACCACGCGCGACAGCGTGCCCCGGCCCTTGAACGGATCGTCCACATCCAGCCCGATCGCGTCGGACCAGACCACCCCCAGCACCTGCGCCAGCGCCACCGCCAGCGGCGTCTGCCAGACGTCCGGCAGGTCGAGCTTGGGGTCCAGATCGCCGCCCGGACCGAAGGAGGCCAGCCCCGCGTGGGGATATTGCCCCGACAATTCGTCGATCAGGTCGGCCTCGTAGTTGGAGGCCTGCGGGTCGCGGCTGGCAAAGAGCACGATGCGGGTGCTGTCGTCGACGAAGCTCTTGGGGCCGTGGCGAAACCCGAGGGTGCTGTCCCAGAGCGCGGCCACGCGGCCCGCCGTCAGCTCCATCACCTTCAGCGCGGCCTCGCGCGCCGCGAAAGCCATCGGGCCGGTGCCCAGGAACACGATGCGTCCGGGCGGCTCGGCCTCGGCGGCGACGGCGGCATAGCGCGGCAGCAGCGCCTCGAGCGCCTCGGCCAGGTCCGGCAGGGCGTCCTCGGGCGGGTCGGCGTCGAACAGGGTCAGGGCCGTCAGCAACATGGTCGAAAAGCTCGACGTCATCGCGAAACCCTGGTCGTGGGTCGCCTCGGGCAGGACCACGACACCGCATTCGCCGGTGGCCTTGCGCCGGGCCAGCGCCCCCTTGTCGTTGCAGGTCACGTTGAGGCGCGGCGCCTCGGGCGCCAGCACGTCCAGCGCGTCGAGGGCGCCCAGCGTCTCGGGCGAGCCGCCGGAGCGGCCGAAGTTCACCACCAGCGGGCGCGGCCCGGGCAGGTAGGCATGGGGCCGGCTGACGAGGTCGGTGGTGGGCACCGACCGCATCCGCGTCCCCTGCCCCTCCAGCCCCGCGGCGACGATGTCGCCGATATAGGCCGAGGTGCCCGCGCCGCAGAACCAGACCTCGGGCGCGTCGAGCGAGGCGATCCAGTCGCGCACCTCGTGCGCGGCGAACTCCTCGGCCCAGCCGCGCCAGATCTCGGGCTGGGCGTGCAGCTCCCGCCAGGTGGCCCAGCGGGACAGGTCGTCTCGGTCTTCGGTCATGTCGTCCGTGTCACCTTGGAAAGCGTATCCGGTGCGTCGGGGTCATGACCCAGTGCCAGCGCAGTGTCCAGCACGACCGGGTAGAGGATGGCCAGCAGGACAGCCGCCGCCGCCGCGGGCGTCAGCCCGGCAAAGCCCGCATCCGACGGCCGGATCCGGATCACCGTGGCCCGCCCCTCCCGCAGCCGCGCCTCGGCGGTGTCGAGGCTCTCCTGGATCTCGGGGGCGCCGGTGTCGAGGATCAGCACCGTCAGGGGCTTGGTCACCAGTTGCAGCGGCCCGTGCAACACCTCAGAGGCGGAATAGGCCTCGGCATGGAGCGCACAGCATTCCTTGAGCTTCAGCGCCACCTCCTGTGCGGCGCCATAGCCGGTGTCGCGCCCGATGACATAGACATGCTGGGCGCGCAGCAGCACCGACCGGATGTCGCCCGCCGCAGCGAGCCCCGTCGAGCCGTTCGAGACCGCCCGGGCCGAGGCCCGGGCCCGCGCGGCATAGCCCGGCACCAGAGCCGACAGCAGCGCCATGCCGGTGCCGATCGCGCCGACCACCGTCTTGGTGGCGGGCACGGCGCGTTCTTCGCCGGCGTCGATCGGCAGGGTGACGTCCGCCTCGGCCTCTACCGGGCTGTCGGGGGCGTTGGTGATGGCGATCACGGTGGCGCCGCGGGCCTTCGCGCCGCGGGCCGCCCGCACCAGGTCGTTCGAGCCCCCCGATTGCGAGATCACGATGACGCCGCAGCCCGCGAGGTCGACCCCCTCGCCGATGGAGAACACCGAGGGCGGCAGCGAGGTCACCGGCAACCCGGTCTCGCGCATGATCTCGTAGGACAGCACATTGGCCGCCGCGTCCGACGACCCGCGCGCAACGGTATAGAACGCCCGCAAGCGGCCCGGCGCGAGGGACGCCAGCCGCGCGGCCAGATCCGTTGCGGCGGCCCGGCCGAAGACCTCCAGCGCCTGCGCGGATTCGGCGGCCATCAGGGCGCCCGGCTGTTTCACGGCGGCCTCGCTCATGCGGTGCCCCCCGCCCGCAGGCCGTAGCTGTCGAATTCCGCCCAGGTGTCGGTCAGGTCCACGACCCCCGTCTGCCGCGCCTGGTCGAGCGCCAGCGCCGCGACCCCGGCCTCCAGCGCGTCGACGATTGAGACCGGCAGCGCCTCGGTCTGCCCGCGCAGGAAGGCGGCGAGGTCGTCGCACATCATCTGGTCGGCACCGTAGTGATTTCCCTGCGCGGCCCGTGCGCCGGTGGTGTAATCGTGGTCGGCATAGCGTTCGCCGTCGCGCCGGGTGATCTTGAGGTAGCCGCGCACGAAATCGCCCTCGGCCATGCCCTGCGCACCGATCACGCAGAACCGGCGCTGTTCGTCGGGAACCATCAGATTGGTGTGAAACGTCATGCTCGACCCGCTTTCATAGGACAGTATCGCGGTCTGGCAGTCGATGATATCCCCGTCCGAGCGGAACGGATCGTCGGTGCTCTCCCAGACCGATTTCTTGACGTGAAAGATCTCGGCCTCGGCGTTCGAGGTCGGCGCGAAATCCGGCACGAAGGACCGCCGGCCGCCGAAACTGGCCACGCGCCGGGGCCGCGAACCCGTGATCATGTTGTAGAGATCGAGGTCATGGCAGCACTTTTCCAGCATGAACCCGCCCGAGAGGTCGGTCTTGCGGCGCCAGTCGCGCATGAAGAAGGCGCCGTGATAGGGCCCGATATGCTCGTTGGCCTCCAGTGACGCGATGCGGCCCAGAACGCCCTCGGCAAGTGCCGTGCGCAGGTCGACCATGTGCTGGGAATAGCGCAGCACCAGCCCGACCATCACCCGCTCCGGCCCGTGGCTGGCCAGCAGTTTCGCGAGCCGCATGGTTTCTTCCATCGTCACCACGACGGGCTTTTCGGTGAAGATGCGCGGCACGCCCGCCTCCAGCCCTGCCTCGATCTGGTCAAGGTGAAAGACGTTGGGCGAGCCGACGAAGAACAGATCCGGCCGGGTTTCGGCCAGCATCTCCTCGACCGAGGCAAAGCGCGGCGTGTCCTCGCCGATCATGTCAAGGAAGGTCGGCTGCGGGTCGTAATAGCCGACCATCCGCGCCTCGGGCATGGTCCGGAGCAGGGTCGAGAGGACATGGCCGGGGCGCAGCCCGATGCCGGCGGTGGCGATCTTCATTCTAGGTCTTCCTTTCAGGCGTCGCGGTCAGGCGACAAGCGCCAGGGCGTCGCGGCGGCGCGCCACCCGCCCCCGGGCGTCGAACAGATGGCAGGCGCTGGGGGCGACGGCCAGCTCCACGGCCTCGGCCTCGCGGATCGGGGCCGTGCCGGGCAGCGCCGCGCAGATCCGGGTCCCGCCCAGGTGCCCGTGGGTGATGGACTGGCCGCCGAGCCGTTCGAGCACGTGGATTTTCATGGTCATCCCGCCGTCGCCGAGGGTCAGGTCCTCGGGGTGGATGCCGACCTCGACCGCATCGCCGGGAGTGAGGCCCTCGGGGTCCACCGGCAGGGTCAGGGTCGGGCCGTTGGCCACCTCGACGGCGACGCCGGCGGTATCGGTGCCGCACACGCGGGCAGGCAGGAAATTCATGTTGGGCTGGCCGATGAATCCGGCCACGAACTTGGTGGCGGGGTGGTGATACAGCTCCATCGGCGTGCCGAATTGCTCGACTTTGCCGCCGTTCAGGACGACGATTCGGTCGGCCATGGTCATCGCCTCGACCTGGTCGTGGGTGACATAGACCATGGTGGCGTCAAGCTGCCAGTGCAGCTGGCTCAGTTCCACCCGCATGTCCCCGCGCAGGGCGGCGTCGAGGTTGGACAGCGGCTCGTCGAACAGGAACACTCGCGGCTCTCGCACGATCGACCGGCCGATGGCGACCCGCTGGCGCTGGCCGCCGGACAGCTGTCCGGGTTTCAGCTTCAGCTTGTCGGTCAACTGCAGGATTTCGGCCGCGCGTGCGACTTTCGCCTTCAGATCCGGCTCGGGCATCTTGGCGACGCGCAACGGAAAGGCGATGTTCTCGAACACCGACAGGTGCGGATAGAGCGCGTAGGACTGGAACACCATCGAGATTCCGCGATCCAGCGGATGGTCGCGGCTGACGTCCTGCCCGTCGATGACGATCTTGCCCGACGTGGCCTCCTCCAGCCCCGCGATGATCCGCAGCAGGGTGGACTTGCCGCAGCCCGAGGGGCCGACGAAGACCACGAACTCCCGGTCGCGGATGGCAAGGTCGATGTCGTGCAGAACCTTGGCGTCGCCAAAGCTCTTCTGGATATTCTGCAGGTCCAGCGTGGCCATTGTCTTCCCTTCCCCAGCGGGTGGCGGCGGGCCCCGGCGACGGGGCCCGCCGGTTGCGATCAGAGCGCGTCGTCGAGCTCTTCGCCCGCGATGGTCACCAGGTTGTCGACGCTGTCATCCTCGAGCAGGATGCCCTGCACCATGTTGGTGAAGACCGACTGCAACGATTTGAAGTCTTCGACCAGCGGCTCGGGTCCGCCGGCGGGAATGCCCGCCATGAAGACGCCCCAGAAGTCGTCGCCCTCGCAGAACGGCGACTCGATGCCCATGGCCGCGTAGTCGAAGATCGGCGTCAGGCCCCAGGACTGGTCGAGGTCGTATTGCGCGGCCCCCGAGGTCAGCGCCTGCGCCAGAAGCTGGGCCATCTCCTCGTGGCCCGTGCCCTTGAACACCACCAGACTGTCGGTGATCAGGATCGTGCCACTTTCGCCCGACGGGCCGGCCGGCACCGGCGCGACAAGCTGGGCAATGTCCTCGTTGTGCTGGCCGCGGCCCCAGGGACCCTGGACATACATGCCGATCTGGCCGTCGTTGAAGTGGTCGCGCAGCTGGTCACGCTCCCACGCGGTGGGGCCTTCCTGGGCCACGCTGGCGAGCCTACCGTAGAATTCCAGCGTCTGGCGGGTGGCGTCGCTGTCGAGCATGTTCTCGCCGGTGCCTGTGTCGATCACCACGCCCCCGTTGGAATAGAGGTAGTTCAGGAACTGGTGCATGGTGTTGTCGAAGTCCTTGCCGGCGAGGCCAATGCCGGCGGCATCGGTGTTCTCGTCGATCATCTCGGCCATGGCATACATCTCGTCCCAGGTCTGGGGGGCGGTGCATTCGCCACCGGCCGCCTCGACCAGGTCGCAGTTGATGTAGAGCGCCTTGGTCGAGAACGCGTGCGGATAGCCCCAGCGCGTGCCCTCGATCGTCACCGTGTTCAGGACGCCGGGCTGGTAGAGGTCTTCCATCTCGGCCGGGATCTCGGCCGGCACGATCAGGTCGTTGTTTGCCAGCTGGCGCAGGGTGCGGCTGCCCATGTAGGCGATCGAGGGCGGATCACCGGCGGCGGCCAGCGTCAGCGAGCGGTCCTGGCAGGTGCCCCACGGAACCGCCTCCATGTTCACGGTCACGCCCGGATGGTCGGCGGTGAACTGGTCGATCACGACCTGGTCCGCCTCGCGCACCTCGCCGCCGCACATGATGAATTGCAGCTCGGTGTCCTGCGCGAGGGCCGACAGTGCCGTGCCGCCCAGAAGGATCGCCGACATCCCCAGTGTTTTCAGTCCGTTCATTTGGATAACTCCCTGTTGGTTTGGACTTCGGCTATTCTTTGACAGCCCCCGCCGTCAGTCCGGCGACGAAGTATTTCTGCAGGAAAAGGAAGACGACCATGACCGGCAGAACACCCGTGAGCGAGGCGGCCATCATCTCGTTCCAGGTGACGTCCTGGTAGCCGATGAACTCGAACAGGCCGGCGGGCAGCGGCTGGTATTCGCGCACCTGGTTGAAAGTGATCGCGAACAGGAACTGCTGGGCATAGGCGCCGATGAAGAAGGCCACGCTGACCACGATAAGCCCCGGCACCGCCAGCGGCAGCACCACGCGCCGCAGGGTATAGAGCCGGCTGGCACCGTCGACGAAGGCGGCCTCTTCCAGCTCGCGCGGGATCTTTTCCAGGTAGGACCGCAGCAGCCAGATGCCGGTGGGGATCAGGAAGGCCACGCCGGGGACGATCATGGCCCAGTAGGTGTTGAGCAGGCCCAAGGTGCGCAGCACCCGGTAGAGCGGGATCAGCAGCACCGCGCCGGTGAACATGTTGACCCCGAGGAAAATCGCAAGGCTGGCGTTCTTGAACGGAAAATCCAGCCGGGCATAGGCATAGGCGGCAGGCACCACAAAGATCATCGTGATCGCCGTCACCATCCCCGAGATGTAGATCGAGTTGAAGATGTAGCGCCCCAGAAGCGGCACGGTCTCCCATATCTGGCGGTAGACGGCGAAGCTGAAATCGTCACCCCAGAAGCGGTAGGGCGTGGAGAACAGATGCTCCAACGGGCGCAGCGAGACCATGAACATCTCGACGAAGGGCAGCAGGATGAAGGTCAGGAAGACCGCGAGGGCGGCGTAGATCACGAGCGTCTGCAGGCGGCTGTAGCGGTCCATCATGTCACTTGTTCCCGTAGCGGCGGTTCACCTTGTTCAGGAAGAACAGGTAAACGAGGCTGAAGAGGGCGAGCAAGATCACGATGACGACCGCGCAGGCGGCGCCCTCGCCGAACTTGTAGTTGCCGATGGCGACCTTGTAGGTGTCCACGATCAGGGTCGTGGTGGCGCCGCGGGGCCCGCCCTCGGTGAGGATCCAGATGATCTCGAAGCTGTTGAAGGTCCAGATCGCCGACAGCAGCGCCATCGAGACGATCACCGGCATGATCTGCGGGATCGTGATCCGGCGGAACCGGTACCAGCGCGAGGCGCCGTCCACATAGGCAGCCTCGTAGAGGTCCTTGGGCACGCCCTGCATCGCGGCGAGGAAAAACAGCGTGACCATCGGCGTGCCGACCCAGACATCGGCGACGATGGCCGAGTAGAAGGCGGAATTCTTGTAGGCCAGGAATTCGAACGGCCCGTCCAGCAGCCCGATCTTCTGCACCATGCCGGACAGCATCCCGAAATGGCCGTTGTACAGCCAGAGCCAGCCGATCATCCCAATGGCCACCGGAATGACCCAGGGCGGCATCACCAGCACCCGGAACAGCGCCCGCCCCGGCACCGTCGCGTTCAGCAATGTGGCCCCGATCAGCCCCATCACCAGCTTCAGCGACACTGAAAGGGCCATCCAGAAGAAGGTCCGCGCGATGGTTTGGCTGAACTTCGTGCTGCCCCAGAGGTCGGCGTAGTTTTCCCAGCCGACCCAGCTTTCGCCGCCGAGGTTGGCATCGGTGAAGGACAGCCGGAACGTCTCGACCAGCGGCCAGGCGACGATGACGCCGATGAAGATCATCGCGGGCCCGATCAACGCCCAGGCGAACCAGCCTTCCGGCAACCGGACCGGCACGCGCCGGCGGGCTTGTGCGGTCGTATCCTCGGCAAGGCCGGTCATGCGGGCCCCCTGTCGGATTGTTGCGAATCCATGTCTTCCGGTTACGATACCAAGGCGGAAGCAAAAAGCTACCAATATAATACCACAAGAGATTCAAAATTGGCTTTTCTCATTATTTCATATATTTAGTTTTGCATCTTGGACTTTTATCTTGCCGAGATTTTCGATTTTGGTATTGTTCAAACCAAACCACCTCGGGAGGGGCATTCATGGACGGATCCGAAAAGACCGGCTTTTTCGCCCCTGAACACTGGTTCCGCAAAGGACAGGGCCCGCGGTATCGCCAGCTGCACCGCTACCTCGCCAAGGCGATTCGCGACGGCCGGCTGGAGGAGGGCACACAGCTTCCGCCAGAGCGCGAGCTGGCCGATCTGGCCGATGTCAGCCGCGTCACGGTGCGCCGAGCGGTTGCGCAGCTGGCCAGCGACGGGATGATCGACCAGCGCCGCGGATCGGGCAGTTTCGTCCGGCGCGGCGGGCCGCGGCTGGAGCAATCGCTGTCGACGCTGATCTCTTTCACCGAACTGATGCAGGCGCGCGGGATGACGCCCTCGTCCCAGGTGCTCGGGCGCGGGCTGTTCATGCCGACGCCCGACGAGACGACGGTGCTGGGCCTCTCCTCCGGCGACCAGGTCGCGCGGGTGGAGCGGTTGCGCACGACCGACGGAACGCCGATCGCGCTCGAACGCTCCAGCCTGCCCGTGGACATCCTGCCGGACCCGGACCTGGTCGAGACCTCGCTCTACGCGATCCTGCGGTCCAGCGGCTCTGCCCCCAACCGGGCGATCCAGCGGGTCACGGCCGTCAACCTCACCCCGCGCGAGGCCAAGATGCTGGCCCTGCCCGAAGCCACCGCGGTGCTGCAGATCGACCGCACCGCCTACCTCGCGTCGGGGCGGCCGATCGAGTTCACGCGGGGCGTCTACCGCTCCGACATCTATGATTTCGTTACCGAAGTGCGCCTGGAGGGCCCATGAAGCTTGCAGCAAGGATAGACGGCGCAGAGGTCGTGGTTGAGGTGACGTCGGACCGGCCGCTCGCGGCGCCGGTTTTCTGTTTCTCGATGATGGCGCCGGTGCGCGTGGTCTCGGGCGGCAGGCGCATCGCCCAATGCGGCGGCTACACCGAGGTGCGGCTGGCAGACCTTGCCCCCGGCGTCCCGGTGACCCTGCGGCTGGCGCACGAGGCCGGGATCCAGCCGGCGAACCGCGCCTGGCTGCCGCTGGGCGCCTATCTTCGGGCGGGGGGCGAGACCATCCCACTGCCCCCATTGCCTGCCGGCTGCCGTCCGCGCCCGCTGGCCGCGGGACCGGCGCCAGACCTGCGCCTGGTGCCGCCCGTCGCAGACTGGCAGCCGTCCGGCGGACAGGTGTCCGTTTCCGGTTTTCTGCCCGAGAGGGGCGATTTTTCGGCCGTGGAGGCGCTCGCCGCGCGCACCGGGCTCGGACCCTTCCTGTCGGACGACGGCCTCCCCCTCTCCTGCGTCCGCGACGTTGGCCTACCGGACGAAGGCTATCGCCTCGAGATCCGGCCAGACGGCGTGACCCTGACGGCCGGCGACAGGGCGGGCGAGATCCACGGCGCGATCACGCTGCTGACCCTGAAGGCGACCCATGAATGCGCGCTGCCCTGTGGCGTGATCGCGGATTCCCCGCGGTTCGCCTGGCGCGGCCAGCACCTGGATTGCGCCCGCCATTTCTATGACCCCGCGACCATCCGCCGGCTGATGGACCTGATGGCCCTGCTGAAGCTGAACCGGTTCCACTGGCACTTCGCCGACGACGAGGCGTTTCGCCTGGAAATCGACGGCCTAGCCGAGTTGTGGCAGCAGAGCACCGATCGCGGCGAAGGGGCGCTGATCCCCGGCGTCTTCGGCGGCGGCATCCGCGCCGGAGGCAGCTACAGCGCGGAGGACGTGGCCGGAATCGTCGCCCATGGACAGGCGCTCGGTATCAGTGTCCTGCCCGAGATCGAGGTCCCGGCCCACGCGCTCGCCCTGCGCCGGGTCTTTCCCGACCTGGGCGATCCGGCGGATACAGGCACCGAGGTCAGCGTTCAGGGCTATGCCGAGAACGTCGTGAACCCGGCCCTGCCCCGCACCTGGGAAGTGATCGAGACGATGGCCGACGGCGTCTGCCGTCATTTCCCGATGCCGATGCTGCACCTGGGCTGTGACGAGCTGCCCGAGGGCGCCTGGGACGGCTCTCCGGCGGTGGCGGCGCTGAAACGGCGCGAGGGGCTCGCGTCCCGCGACGACGTGCAGGGATGGACCATGGCGCGGCTGGCCGCACGGCTTGACGCGCGGGGCATCCGTCCGGCCGCCTGGGAAGAGGCGGCCCGCGGCGGCAACGGCGGGATCGGCCACGGTGCGCTGCTGTTCTCGTGGTCCGGACAGGCGCCCGGTATCGCCGCCGCCCGCGCCGGCTATGATGTGGTCATGTGCCCGGCCCAGAACGTCTATTTCGACATGGCCCATAGCGACGACCCGCAGGACTGGGGCGCCGCATGGGCCGCTTTCGTCAGCCTGGAGGACACGCTCGCCTGGGACCCTGTCCCGGACGGCGCGGACGATATCGCGGAGAGGGTCGTGGGTGTGCAGGGCTGTTTCTGGTCCGAGTTCACGACCCGGGACGACCAGATGGAGGCAATGATTGCCCCGCGCATCCTGGGCCTTGCCACCAAGGCCTGGGACCGGGCGGACGCGATGACCGGCGCAGAGCTGCGCGGCCTCGCGAAGGCCTATGTCCCGGTGTTTGCCGCCATGGCCTGGCAGTCTGCCCTAACCTAGGCGCCGGGCGATCACGGCAAGAATGGCCGGGGCCGCGGCGATCACGACGGTGATCCGCAGGATATGGTGCACGGTGATGTAGGCGACGTCGCCGCCCATCGCCAACCCGACCAGGCTCATCTCGGTCAGGCCGCCGGGCGCATAGGCCAGCAGGACCTGCGCCACGGTCTGGCGAAACAGCCCGTGCAGCGCCAGCGCGAAGCCCAGGGTCAGCGTCAGGGCCATCAGCGTCGCCCCCGCGCTGAGCACGAGCGCCCGCGCGACGACCGCCGGCGGCGTGCCGAGAAAGCGGCAGCCCATGATGGTGCCAAGCAGCAGCTGCGCGACGACAACCAGCCAGGCCGGTGGCGCACCGGCGGTCCATCCCAACAGGTGAACGCTGGCACTCAGCAGCATCGGCCCAAGCAACGTGGGCGCCGGGAACCGCAACAGGCGCCCGACGACGCTGCCGAAAACGCCGCATCCGAACAGCAATCCGATATCCGTCAGGCGCAGCGTTGTGCCGCCGCCCAGCACGACCCCCGAGACATCGAGCCCCAGCCCGACCCGGAAAAAGACCGCGATGACGCCGATCGTGATGACGACCCGCGCCGCATGGGCCAGCACGATCCGCTTGCCGTCGCCGCCCATCGCCTCGCCGATGACCATCATGTCGTTGATGCCCCCCGGCATCGCGGCGAAGAACGCGGTGGTCGCGTCCATCCGGCCGACCCTGAGGTAGAAGGGAACCACGATCGCGCCGGCGATGGCGATGTAGACCAGCAGGAAGGCCAGCGACCACAGCCAGGACCCGACGTCGGCGAAAACCTCCGGAGTGAAGCTGGAGCCCAGCATCACCCCGATCACCACGATGACGACGGGGCGCACGGCGGCCGGGCCCTTCAGCGGCGCCCCGAAGAGGACAGCGACCAGCGTGCACAGCATCGCCCCCAGCATCCACGGCAGCGGCATCGCGAGCGCCCAGAACGCGGCCCCACCCACCGCCCCGATGACGATCGCAAGCACGTAGCGCGGCCAGTCATGTGGCAAATCAGGCAGATGGCGCAGGAAACCCATGCGGTCCCCTACGACCCGGCCCGCCGGATGACAATGGCGCCCCTTTCCCTTCCCGCGCATCCCCGCTATCTGACGCTCCGACCGATCAGGAGGGCATCCCATGCCGATGGAAAAGACCTTCGACGCGACCGAGGCCGAACCCCGCCTCTATGCCGCCTGGGAGCAGCAGGGCTGTTTCCGCGCAGGCGCCGGTGCGCGTCGCGACGAGAGCTTCACCATCATGATTCCGCCGCCCAACGTGACGGGGGCGCTTCACGTGGGACATGCCTTCAACAACACGTTGCAGGACATCATGATCCGCTGGCACCGGATGCGCGGGTTCGACACGCTCTGGCAGCCCGGACAGGACCACGCCGGGATCGCCACCCAGCTTCAGGTCGAAAAGAAGCTGATGGCCGAGAGCAACCTGCGCCGCACCGACCTCAGCCGCGAGGATTTCGTGGCCAAGGTCTGGGAATGGAAGGCCGAATCCGGCGGCACGATCATCAACCAGCTCAAGCGGCTGGGGTCGTCCTGCGACTGGTCCCGCAACGCCTTCACCATGGCCGGCGCCCCGGGCGATCCGCGCACGGGACACGAGAACTCTCCCGATTTCCACGACGCCGTCATCAAGGTCTTCGTCGACATGTACGACAAGGGCCTGATCTATCGCGGAAAACGCCTGGTGAACTGGGACCCGCATTTCGAAACCGCGATTTCCGACCTCGAGGTCGAGAGCCGCGAGATCGACGGCCACATGTGGCATTTCAAATACCCGCTCGCAGGCGGCGAGACCTACACCTACGTGGAGAAGGACGCGGACGGGAACGTCCTCTTCAAAGAGGTGCGCGACTACATCTCCATCGCCACGACCCGGCCGGAAACCATGCTTGGCGACGGCGCCGTGGCGGTGCATCCGTCGGATGAACGTTACGCGCCAATCGTCGGGAAACTTTGTGAAATTCCCGTGGGGCCCAAGGCGCAGCGCCGGCTGATCCCGATCATCACCGACCCCTATCCCGACCCCACCTTCGGCTCGGGCGCGGTCAAGATCACCGGGGCGCATGATTTCAACGACTACCAGGTTGCCCAGCGTTCCGGCATCCCGCTCTACCGGCTGATGGATACCCGCGGGCACATGCGCGCGGACGGCGCCCCCCACGCGATCGATGCGGCCCGCGCACAGGACATCGCCAACGGCGCCGCCTTCACCGAGGCCGAGGTCGACGCCCTCAACCTGGTCCCCGACGACCTGCGCGGGCGCGACCGGTTCGAGGCGCGGGACAGGGTCATCGCCCAGGTCACCGCCGAGGGTCTGGCGGTCATGGTTCCGGATACGGACAGCCGGCTGGGCAAGCCGAAAAAACCAAGCGAAGAGGCCCCCGAACAGGTTCCGCTGGTCGAGGCGAAAAAGATCATGGCGCCCTACGGCGACCGGTCCCAGGTCATCATCGAGCCGATGCTGACCGACCAGTGGTTCGTCGCCACCGACAAGATCGTCAAGCCCGCGCTGCAGGCCGTCCGCGACGGGCGCACGACGATCATGCCCGAAAGCGGAGAGAAGGTCTATTTCCACTGGCTCGAGAACATCGAGCCCTGGTGCATTTCGCGCCAGCTCTGGTGGGGTCACCGGATTCCGGTCTGGTACGACGAGGACGGCAACCATTATTGCGCCCCGACCGAGGCTGATGCCCGCGCCCAGGCCCCGGGCAAGACCCTGACCCAGGATCCCGATGTGCTCGACACCTGGTTCTCCTCCGGTCTCTGGCCCATCGGCACCCTGGGCTGGCCCGAGCAGACCGACGAGCTCAAACGTTATTTCCCGACCGACGTGCTGATCACCGGCCAGGACATCCTGTTCTTCTGGGTCGCCCGGATGATGATGATGCAGCTCGCCGTGGTCGACGAGATCCCGTTCCATACCGTCTACCTGCACCAGCTCGTCCGCGACGAGAAGGGTCAGAAAATGTCCAAGACCAAGGGCAACGTCATCGACCCGCTGGAGATCGTCGACGAATTCGGCGCGGACGCCTTGCGGTTCACCAACGCCTCCATGGCGGCGCTCGGCGGCGTGCTCAAGCTCAGCGTCGACCGGATCAAGGGCTACCGCAATTTCGGCACCAAGCTGTGGAACGCCTGCCGCTTCGCCGAAATGAACGGCGTGTTCGAAAACCACAAATCCGGGGCGCCGATTCCACGAAATCCGTCCGAGACGGTCAATAAATGGATAGTCGGGGAAACCGCCCGCGTCCGCGAGGAGGTCGACGCCGCACTCGAGGCCTACAAGTTCAACGACGCGGCGGCCGCGCTCTACAGCTTCGTCTGGGGCAAGGTCTGCGACTGGTATCTGGAGTTTTCCAAGCCGCTCCTGCTGGACGGCAACGAGGCCGAACAGGCCGAGACCCGGGCGACCATGGCCTGGGTGCTCGACCAGTGCCTGATCCTGCTGCACCCGATAATGCCGTTCATCACCGAAGAACTCTGGCAGACCCTGGGTGACCGCGACAGGATGCTCGCCCTGACACCCTGGCCGGAGTATTCCGCAGATCAGATCGACCCGGCGGCGGATGCCGAGATGAACTGGGTCGTCGGCCTGATCGAGGATGTCCGCTCCGCCCGCGCCCAGATGAACGTGCCCGTGGGCCTCTACGTCCCGGTCCTGCAATTGCAGGCCGATGACGCCGCCCGCCGCGCCTGGTCCAGCAACGAGGCACTGATCAAGCGCCTCGCCCGGATCGACAGCCTGACAGAGACCGATGCCGCGCCGAAGGGAGCGATCTCGATCTCCGCCCCGGGCGCGAGCTTCGCCCTGCCGCTTGCCGACATCATCGACGCGGGCGCGGAAAAGGCGCGGCTGGAAAAGGCCCTCGCCAAGCTCGGCAAGGAGCTTGGCGGCCTCCGCGGGCGCCTCGGCAATCCGAAGTTCATCGAAAGTGCGCCCGACGAGGTGGTGCAGGAAGCCCGCGACAACCTGAGCCTGCGCGAAGAAGAAGAGGCCAAGATCAAGGCCGCCCTGTCACGCCTGGCCGAGATCGCCTGAGTTTCATCTTGGCAAGTAAACTCAATTCCACCGGTCCGGATCGAAACTGACTTCCGGTCCGGGGGAACCTGGCCTAATCTCGGGGCATGAGCTTCTTTCTCGCCCGTATCGCCGAACGTCTGATCGAATGTGCCCGGGACGAGGGCCGGCTCTCGAACCTGAAGGGCGAACACAGACCGCTCGACCTGCCCAGCGGCAACCCCCATGTGGACGTGATGACCGAAGTCGGCCACCGGGTCATGGCCGAAAATGGCGCGATCCCGCCGGAAGTCGTCATGCGCAAATCGCTCGCCGAGGCCCGCGACGCCCTGAAATCCGCGATCGGAGAGGCAGAGCGGCGCACCGCCAGGAGCCGCGTCGCCGACCTTGAACTGCGCTGCAACATGGCCGCCGAAGCGCGGATGCGCCGGCGCTAGCGCTCAGCCAGCGCGGTTCACGGGCACCGACCTCTCCGCCAGGACCCTGTGGAACTCGTCCAGAACCTGCGCTTCGCCGAAGCCCCGCGCGAGCCGGCGCAGGCCGAAATGAACATGGGCCATCTCGACGAAGTAATCCGTGAACGCATAGTTCGTGCCCGCCCCCGCCGCGGCGCCGAGCACCGGCACCGCCTGCGAGGCAAGCTTCTGCGAGAGCACGGCCGCGAACCGCGGTGCGACCGTCGCGATCAGCTTGTGGACCGCCGGCCCCGACAGCGACAGCCGGGCACCCACGAAGGTCGTGTCGATCCCGTCGTCCTCGCGCCCCGGCCCGCCCGAGCCGAAGACCCGCAAGCATTCCATCCGGGTCTCGGCCGAGAGCGGATCCTCGCCATTGCGCGCCGCCACACCCTGCACCGCGCGGAAGATCACCGTGGTGGCGACCGGCAGTTCCGCCAGCGCCGTGGGCAGGCCGCCAAGCCCGCCAAGCGCCCCCGAGAGGGTGGCAAAGGCCTTGTTGATCCGGTCGCCTTCAAAGCGTCCCGCGGTGCCGGACGCCACCTCGTAGGATCGCTCCAGCGCCGACCGCGCGGCCTCGTCCAGCCGTCCGCGCACCCTCTTGGGCAAATATTTCAGCGCATCCTCGACCTGTCCACCGGCAAAGGTCACGACCTGCATGAGCAGGCTCCGCGCCTTGCGCTGACGCTCCACGAACACCGCGATCTCGGCCTTCGCCGCCTCGTCCAGCGGGACCGGCGGCGGCTCGGGGTTGACGGTTTTCATGGTGCGCTCGGGATCTTCCATGAGCTCGAACATGGGGCCTCGCGCGGCGCGTTTCAATCCAGATCGCGCAGGACCGGCCCTTGGACGCCGTCCCACGCGCCGGGCACCACCGCGATCCCCAGCACCCGCTCCGGGTTCGTGGGCGGCGGCATCTCGACCCCCTCCAGGCGGTCGAACCCGAAGCGCGAATAATAGGGCGCGTCCCCCACCAGCATCAGCCGCTCTTCCCCCGACGCCGCCGCCTTTTCGACAACCGAGCGGATCAGGAATGCGCCCAGCCCCTCGCCCTGGCGGGTCGGGTGCACCGCCACCGGCCCCACAAGCAGCACCCGCGCCGCACCGACCCGAACCGGCCAGACCCGGATCGCGCCGCCCAGGATCGCATCGGGGTCGCGCCAGACCAGGCACAGGGCGGCCACCGGCTCGACACCGTCGCGCAGGCGATAGGAGGACAGCGCGGAACGGCCCGGCGCGAAGCAGAGGTCGTAGAGCGCCTCGACCTCCCACCAATCCGACGCCTGTTCCTGTGCGATTCCGTCCATGGCCCTCCGCGCCCCTGCACTGGCGGCGCGGGTAACACGGCGCTAGGTGAGGGGCAAATGACCAGAGGTTTCCGATGTTCTACCGACCAGAAGAGGGCCACGGCCTGCCCCGCAATCCATTCAACGCGATTGTCTCGCCCCGTCCGATCGGCTGGATCTCCACCCGCGGCGCGGATGGTCGCGACAACCTCGCCCCCTATTCCTTCTTCAACGCCGTGGCCTACGAGCCGCCCCAGGTGATGTTCGCCGCGACCTCGGCCAAGGCCGACCGCGGCAATACCAAGGACAGCACGGCGAATATCCGCGACACCGGCGTCTTTGCCGTCAACGTGGTCAGCTACGCCCTGCGCGACGCGATGAACGCCTCGGCCGCGTCGCTCCCCCGAGAGGAGGATGAATTCGCCGTGGCCGGCCTCGAGAAGATGCAGTGCGAGACGATCGACTGCCCCTGCGTGGCCGCCGCGCCCGCCGTTCTGGAATGCAAGCTGACCCAGATCGTCCAACTGCCCGGAGAGGCCAATTTCGCCACCTTCGGCGAGGTGACGGGCGTGCGCATCCGCGACGAGCTGCTCAAGGACGGGTTTCTCGACTATACCGCCTTCGAGCCGCTGACCCGGTTGGGTTATCTCGATTATTCGCGCATCACCGAGATCTTCTCGCTCAAGCGTCCGGCCTAGCTGCGTCGCGCTGACTGCCCCCGATTTCACCGCCGCAGCGGTGCGCCCGGCCCGTGCCGGCCCTTCGACGCCGCAAGGTCTTGAACGCGGCGCCCGATCTGTCACGATTTCCCCCGGGGCCTGGGCCCGGCCCGCGCTACGACGGAGGGAACGGATGGAGCGGACAATCGGTGTGATCGGCGGCTCGGGCGTCTACGCCATCGACGGGCTGGAGGATGCGGCCTGGCAGCAGGTCACGACGCCCTGGGGCGCTCCGTCCGACGCGGTGCTGACCGGGCGCCTCGATGGTGTGCGGATGGCGTTCCTGCCCCGCCACGGCCGCGGCCACGTCCATTCGCCCAGCACCGTCCCCTACCGCGCCAATATCGACGCGCTGAAGCGGCTGGGCTGCACGGATGTGCTGTCGGTCTCGGCCTGCGGGTCGTTCCGGGAAGAGATGGCGCCGGGCGATTTCGTGATCGTGTCGGATTTCATCGATCGGACCTTCGCGCGTGAGAAATCCTTCTTCGGCACGGGCTGCGTTGCGCATGTCAGCGTGGCCCACCCGGTCTGCGCGCGCCTTGGCGATCTGGCCGCCGGGGCCGCCCGCGAAATCGGCGTCACCCACCACCACAGCGGCACCTACCTGGCCATGGAGGGGCCGCAGTTTTCGTCCGTGGCGGAATCGCGGATGTATCGGGATGTCTGGCGCGCGGACGTGATCGGCATGACCAACATGCCCGAGGCCAAGCTCGCCCGCGAGGCAGAGCTTTGCTATGCCTCCATCGCCATGATCACCGATTACGACAGCTGGCATCCGGACCACGGCACCGTCCAGATTTCCGACATCGTGCGCACCCTGACCGCCAATGCCGACAACGCCCGCCGGCTGGTCGAGGCGCTGGCCGCGGCCATGCCTGCCCATGGACCCTGTCCCCACGGCTGCGACCATGCGCTGGATCACGCCATCCTGACGGCGCCGGACGCCCGCGACCCCGTGCTGGTCGCACGGCTCGATGCCGTGGCGGGGCGGGTCCTCTAGCGCCTAGCCCCCGTCCCGATCCTTCAGGAACCGGCGGATGAAAAGCCGGATCTCGCGCGCCGCACTGCTGTCCAACTCCTTGCAGAGCCTTATGAAAGCGTCGCGCTCGTCCTTGTCGAGCCGCAGGATCAGCTGGCTGTCCTTCTTGCCGCTCTTCTTGTCGTCTTTCTTCGGCACGCTGCCCTCGCCTCACCAGGGATCTTTACTTTTTGTATACTCATTGTATATACACTGAATATACAGGACACGGGCGCATTCGCCTCAAGACAAGAACAAAAGGATCATTGCATGACACTTCATAACGCTCGGACCTTGTTTACCAGAGAACGCATGGACTGGAACCGTCCTCATCTGAACTGGATGCCGCGAAAGCTCTACCGCCTCGCGCGCGAGGCGATGGGCCGCCGCTAAGGTCTTGCATGGCCGCCCGTGACGGGCAATGACTGGCGGGTCAATCCCCGGCGGAGAATGGCCATGCCACACGACACCACATCCCGGACCAGCCCGGCCGGCAGCGTCCGCGACTATATCCGGACGATCCCGGACTTTCCCCATGCCGGGATCCAGTTCCGCGACGTGACGACGCTTTTCGCGGATCCGCGCGGCTTCCGGATGGCGGTTGACCAGATGGTGCATCCCTATGCCGGCACGCGGATCGACAAGGTCGCGGGGCTCGAGGCGCGGGGCTTCATCATGGGCGGGGCCATTGCCCACCAGCTCGCCGTCGGCTTCGTGCCGATCCGCAAGGCCGGCAAGCTGCCGGGCGCCGTACTGTCGGAGCGCTATACGCTCGAATACGGCGAGGCCGAGATGCAGATCCATGACGACGCGATTCAGCCGGGGGAGCGGATCCTGCTGGTCGACGACCTTCTGGCCACGGGCGGCACCGCAGAGGCCGGCATCCGGCTGATCGAGCGGCTGGGCGGAGAGATTGCCGGCTGCACCTTCATCATCGACCTGCCGGATCTCGGCGGGCGCAAACGCCTGGAAAAGCTGGGGATGTCGGTCGATGCCCTGTGCGCCTTCGAGGGCGAGTGACCCGGTGAGAGTTCACCGGCCGGGCCGCGTCCTTCCTGCGGTCCGGCAACGCGGGGGCTTGACCCAAACCGACTGGCAGGAGCCCGGACCTGCCCCGGCTCGCCTGGGCCCAAAGCCGCCTGCACCCCACCCCGACCGGCGTCAAAAAAAGGAACCGGCGACAGCAATGCGCAGCTATCGCCGATCCCGAGGTCTGTCCGGACGCACCGGTTTCCGGTCCGAACATGGGCGTTCTGCCGTCTCGGACCCGGAGTGCGGAACAGGAACCCCGCCTTGCACTTGTCCGTTTTAGACAGTTCCGCTCAGGAACGGCATGCAAGGCGGGGTCAGTGCACCCTGAGGGAATCATGGGAAAACACACTCTGCCCCTTCTTGTAGCCCATTCTTGCTTAACAACCGGTTAAGGCCGGCCCGCTTTCAGCCGCGCAGCACGGCGCCGGGGTTCAGCAGGCCCTGGGGGTCGAGCGCGGCCTTGATCGACCGCATCAGCGCCAGTTTGGTCGGGTCGCCATAGCGCTCCAGGTCGCCGACCTTCAACCGTCCGACACCGTGTTCCGCGCTGACCGAGCCGCCGAGCGCATCGGCCAGGTCATGGACCTGCGCCTTTACCGCGTCGCGGATGTTGGCGTAGTCGTTGCGGCTGCGGCCCTTCTGGGGAAAGACGTTGTAATGCAGGTTCCCGTCGCCCAGGTGACCGAAGCAGTTGATCCGGAAATCTCCCAGCCTGGCCAAGGCCTTGTCCCCCCGGGTGATGAATTCCGGCACGGCCGACAGCGGCACCGAGATGTCATGGGACGACACCGACCCGATGCGCTTGTTCGCCTCGGGTATGCGCTCGCGCACGGCCCAGAACGCCTGGCGCTGCGCCTCGGACCGCGCGATGACACCGTCAGTCACGAGGCCGGCCTCGGCCGCGCCCTCGAACAGGGTCTCGAGCGCGTCATCGGTGGCCAGCCCGCGCGGAAGGCCCACGTCGATCAGCACCATCCACTCGGGCGTCTCGGCGAAGGGCGGCACCACGTCGGGCCCGACCTCCGCCAGGAAATCCAGGCCCTGCCGGTGGATCAGCTCGAAAGCCGAGATCCCTTCGGCCATCTGCTCTCCGGCCATGGCCAGAAGCGACAGAGCCGCCTCGGGGGAGGGCACCGCCATGAAGGCCGTCCCCTGCCCCACAGGCTGCGGGACCAGCCGCAGGCTCGCCGCGGTGATGATGCCCAAGGTCCCTTCCGAGCCGATCATGAGGTCGCGCAGATCGTAGCCGGTGTTGTCCTTGCGCAGACGGCTGAGGCCATGCCAGATCCGGCCGTCCGCCGTCACCACCTCGAGCCCGAGGCACAGCGCCCGCGCATTGCCGTAGCGCAGGACGTTGACGCCGCCGGCATTCGTCGCCAGCAATCCGCCGATCCGCGCCGACCCTTCGGAGGCGAGCGACAGGGGAAACAGCCGGTCGACCGCCTCTGCCGCCTGCTGGATATCGGCCAGGATCGCGCCGGCTTCGGCGATCAGCACGTTCTCGGTGGCAAAGACCTCGCGCACCCTGGTCATCCGCTCCAGCGAGAGGATGACGGGCACCGGCCCGTCGCCATAGATCTGGCCGCCGACAAGGCCCGTCCCGCCGCCGAAGGGCACCACGGGGACGCCCGCCTCGGCGCAGGCGCGGATCACGGTGGCGACCTCCTCGGTCGACCCCGGCGCGACGACGGCCCCCTGGCCGTGCCAGCGGCCCCGGTTCTCGGTCACGTAGTGATCGGTGGTCTCGCGAAAGGACGCGGCGGGCAGCTTGGCCCGCAGTCGGTCGAGAAAGGCAGCATCGGCATCGGTCAACATGACCAATCAGGAACCACGACCCGACCGTTTCCACAAGTCATTCGGACAGGAACCTCGGCTCCAGAACCAGCACGGTGGGCCGGTCCGGCAGCGACCGAAGAGAGACCTCGAGTGAGGTGTCGCCCGAACGCACGATCGCGAAATCCTCTTCCATGCCTGCAAGGAACCGCTCCAGTGTCGATCGGCCGAACCAGTGCATGGGGATGACGATGGACGACCGGAACCGCTGCAGGGTCCGGATCATTGTCGGCTGGTCCAGCGTCAGCCCGCCGTCAACGGCGGCCATCACCACGTCCAGACGACCGATGGCGGCGAATTGTTCATTGGTCGGCTCGTGGTGCAGATGGCCAAGGTGCCCGATGCACAGACCCGCCACCTCGAACACGAAAATGGAATTGCCGTTGACCCGGCGGGACGACCCACTGCGGGTGTCGGTATGGATGTTGCGCACCAGCATCTCACCCAGGTCGACGTGATGATCCTGGGGATAATCCTCTGTCCCCCAGCCCTCCAGCTGATGCGGGATCGCGGGATCGGGGAACGGCGTCCAATGCGAGGAATGGGCGTTGTTCATGGTGATCACGTCGGGCACCAGGGCGGCGGGTCCGAAATACCCGGTGAAATCGGTCAGCGCCGTTAGCCCGCCCTCGGTCTGAAGCAGGAACATCGAGTGATCGACATAGGAGATCCGGACCGAGTATTCGTTTAAGGGCTCTGTGAAACTGGCGGGAATCACCTGAAGGCCCGGCGTATTCTCGACCAGGGCGATGCAATGGGACGGACGTCGATCCTGAGCCTGGACCGCGCCGGCGAGGATCAGAAAAACCACGAACAGGATGCGCATGGTCCAATCTTAGACCATGTCGCCCCTGCGTCACCTCGCAGTTGCGTGAACAGCGGTCTTTGCCGTAGCCCGGCGCTCGTGAGTCGGCACCGTCGCCCGGAAATCAGGCTAACCGATGCCGGTCCGGCCGCGCCGGTCACTGCGGAGGTTGGCGTAGAGCACATGGTTGCGCCAGCGCCCGTTGATCTGGAGGTAGCTTTGCGCGACGCCCTCGTACTTGTAGCCGCAGCTTTCGAGCAACTTGCGCGAGGGCGTGTTCTCGGGCAGGCAGCCGGCCTCGATCCGGCTCAGGTTCAGTTCGTGGAACGCGTGATGGACCACCGCCTGCAGGGCCTCGCGCATGTAGCCACTGCGGGCATAGGGCTGGCCGATCCAGTAGCCCGTGGTCCCCGCCTGGGCCGGACCGCGCCGGATGTTCGACAGGGTGATCGCGCCCACCAGGGCTTCGTCCTTGCGTCGGATCAGGAACAGCGGGATCTCGGTGCCGCCCGCGATCGCCCGTTGGGCCCAGTAGACGCGATTGGTGAACGCCTTGCGGGTCAGGTGATCGTCAGCCCAGGACGGCTCCCATGGTTTGAGGAAGTCCGCGCTTTCCCGGCGGAGCGAGGTCCAGGGCGTGAAATCCGAATGCTGGGGCGGCCGCAACGTCAGCTGCTCTGTCTCCAACCGCAGCTTTCGGCGGACGCGCAGCATCAGGCGGCGAGTCTCGCGCGCAGAGCATCAAGCGTGGGCGCGTCACCGACGGGGCCATAGAGCGCCATTGCACTGCCCGCCTGACCCGCCATGCGCTCGCCAAAGGCCCGGACACGCTCTTTCGTGACCGCCTCGATCTTTTCCACCGTCTCCTCGATGGTCGGCACCCGGCCCCAGATAGAGACCATCCGGGCCAGGCGTTCAGCCCGGTGCGAGGGGCTTTCCAGCCCCATCAGCATCCCGGCCTTCATCTGCGCCCGCGCACGCGCGACCTCCGCCTCGGAGAAATCAGACGCGGCGCGCTTCATCTCGTCCATGGTGACATGGGCCAGATCGGCGATCTGGTCGGCGGCGGTCCCGGCATAGATCGTCAGCGTCCCGGCATCGGCATAGGCCCCGGCCTGGGCGAAGATCGTGTAGCACAGACCCCTGTTCTCGCGCAGTTCCTGGAACAGGCGAGAGGACATGCCCCCGCCAAGGGCGGTCGCATAGACCTGGGCGTCATAGATCTCGGGGTCGCAGTAATCGGGACCGTCGAGGGCCAGCGCGAAATGCACCTGCTCCAACGCCTTTTCGACCCGCCGCTCGCCACCGCCGAAGACCGCCGATTGGGTCACGAAGGTCTCGTTCACCGGTTGCAGGTGGCCAAACAGACGCTCTGCCTCGCGCACCAGGTGGTCGTGGTCGACCTGGCCCGCGGCGGCGAGGATCATCTGGCCCGGCCCGTAATGCTCGGCCACGAAGCCTGAAAGGTCTTCCTTGGTAAAGCTGCGCACCCGCTCGGCAGGGCCCAGGATCGGCCGCCCGATGGGCTGGTCTGGGTAAGAGACCTCCTGCAGCCAGTCGAAGACGATGTCGTCGGGCGTGTCGAGCGCCTGGCCGATCTCTTGCAGGATCACGCCGCGCTCCACCTCGATCTCGCGCGGGTCGAATACCGGGTTGAGCAGGATGTCGGCGATCAAGTCCAGCCCCAGGTCGATGTCGTCCTCGAGCACCCGGGCGTAATAGGCTGTCATCTCGCGGCTGGTATAGGCGTTGATATAGCCGCCGACATCCTCGATCTCTTCGGCGATCTGCAGCGCGGACCGCCGGGCCGTGCCCTTGAACGCCATGTGTTCGAGGAAATGCGCGATGCCGTTCTGCTCGGCCCACTCATGGCGGCCGCCGGCGGTGATCCAGATCCCGATCGAGGCGGATTTCATGCTCGGCATGTTCTCGGTCGCGATGCGGAAGCCGTTGGAAAGTGTATGTATCTGGACGGTCACGTGTCGATGCGGCCTCTGATCAATGACTGCAGCGCCGCAAGGTCGTTCGGAGCCTTGGTGACGCGCTCCGGGCGGTCATACAGGTCCGCCATGCGGGATGGAAGGGGGGGACGTTTCCCGGTGGCCTCTTCGACGGCGTCGGGGAACTTGGCCGGATGGGCCGTGGCCAGCGTGATCATCGGAATCCCGCGCCGGGCCTTGCGGACAGCCACGTCGAGGCCGACTGCGGTGTGCGGGCAGACGACCTCTCCGGTCTCGAGCGCGGTCCGCTTGATCCGTTCCAGCGTCGCGCTTTCCAGCGTCATGCCCGAACCGAAGACATCGGTCAGCATCTGCAACGCCCCCTGGCTGATCTTGAACCCGTCATGCAGCGACAGATCCTCCATCAGCAGCGAAACCGCGTTGCCATCGCGGTTGTAGGCCTCGAAAAGGGCGCGCTCGAAATTGGAGCTGACCTGGATATCCATCGAGGGGCTGAACGACGGGATTACCGCGTTCTTGTCGTAATAGCCCGACTTCAGCGCCCGGTTGACCACGTCGTTGTGGTTGGTGGCCGCAAAGAGCCGGCCGATCGGAAGGCCCATCCTGCGGGCGACGAAGCCCGCGTAGATGTCGCCGAAATTGCCCGTCGGCACGGTGAAATCGACCTCGCGATGGGGCGCCCCGAGGCTGACCGCGGCGGTGAAGTAATACACGACTTGCGCCAGCACCCGCGCCCAGTTGATCGAGTTCACCCCGGCAAGCCGCACCTCGTCGCGGAACCCGTGGTCGTTGAACATGTCCTTCAGCCGCGCCTGACAATCGTCGAAATCGCCCTCGAGCGCGATGGCGTGGACATTCGCCTCGGTCGGGGTGGTCATCTGACGGCGCTGCACCTCGGACACCCGGCCGTGCGGATAGAGGATGAAGACATCCACGTTGCTCAATCCGCGGAACGCCTCGATCGCGGCGGAGCCGGTGTCGCCGGAGGTCGCGCCGACGATCGTGACCCGCTCGCCCGAGCGCGAGAGCGACGCCTGGAACAGCTGGCCGATCAGCTGCATGGCGAAATCCTTGAACGCCAGCGTCGGGCCGTGGAACAGCTCCAGCAGGAATTGGTTCGGCTCAAGCTGCTTGATCGGCGCACGTGCCGGATGGTCGAAGCCGGCATAGGCCATGGCGATCAGCTTGCGAAAGGCGTCGTCGGTGAAGGTGCGGCCCACGAAGGGACGCATGACGCGATACGCCACCTCCTCGTAGGAAAGACCGGTGAGCGCCGCGATCTCGTCTTTCGCCATGACCGGGATGTCGCCCGGCACGTAAAGCCCGCCGTCCCGGGCAAGGCCGGTCATCATGGCCTCTTCAAAGCCGAGTTCAGGCGCTTTGCCGCGAGTGGAGATGTAGTTCATGAGGTTTCCTTGCTCCGCGCTGTCCGGAGAATCAGATACACGGACATGGTTGCCCAGACGAGTGCAAGGCTGAACCATGTTATCGCGTATTCGAGATGATCGTTCGGGACCCCCTCCGTGCCGATCGGCAGCGGGGTCAGCCCGCCGGGGTCGGACAGGCTGCGGGCGATGACCATGATCGGCTCTGTCCCGAGGGTCTCGGCCATGGCGGTAACGTCGCGGGCGAACCAGAGGTCGCCCTCGGGATCGGGGGTCCAGGTGTCGACCTCGTCGGGCCAGTGGATGTTGCCGGTCACGGTCACGCTGCCCTCGGGCAGCGGTGCGCCTTCCAGCGGCACCCAGCCGCCGTCGAGCAGGATGCGTCGTTCGCCCGTGTCGAACGGCAGGATACGGCGGTAGCCGGGGCCCAGCCCCTCGGGCGTGACCAGCACACGCAGGCCGGTGTCGGCGATCGTCCCGCGGACGGCGACCGGCAGATAGCGGTCAGTCACCGGGTCGGGCGTTTCGGGCAAAGCCACGGGAGCGGCGAGGATCCGCGCCTCGATATCGTCGAGGATCGCCGTCTTCCAGGTCAGCCGCTGGACCTGCCAGACCCCCAGCGAGATCAGCATCGCACAGCCGGCTATGCCCAGAAGGATGGGAAAGATGAGACGTTTCATGGCGTCCTGCCGGTGTCGTCGGCCGGTTCGGAAAACGGGCCGGTCGAGACGGAAAGACGCGCGGGACAGCCCCGCGCGCCAATGAGATCCGGTGGTCAGGCGGGGCGCAGCCCGCCCGCCGCAGCCGGGATCAGCCGCCCCAGATGTAGACCGCGGCGAAGAGGAACAGCCAGACCACGTCGACGAAGTGCCAGTACCAGGAGGCCGCCTCGAACCCGACATGGTTGTCGGCGGTGAAATGCCCCGCCAGCACCCGCATCAGGCACACGAAGAGGAAGATCGTCCCGATCACCACATGCGCACCGTGAAAGCCCGTCGCCATGAAGAAGTTGGCGCCGTAGATGTTGCCGGAGAAGCCGAAGGCCGCGTGGCTGTACTCATAGACCTGGAACACGGTGAACAACGCCCCGAGGCCGATCGCCAGGATCAGGCCCCACTTGATGTCGTCGCGGTTGTCCTCGTGCACCAGCGCGTGGTGCGCCCAGGTCGCCGCGGCGCCGGAACACAGCAGGATCAAGGTGTTGATCAGCGGCAGGTGCCAGGGGTCGAAGGTCTCGATGCCCGCCGGCGGCCATTGCCCGTCGACCTGGGGGCTGTCGGGGCCCATCGGGTAGAGCGCGTGCTTGAAGAACGACCAGAACCAGGCCGCGAAGAACATGACCTCGGACATGATGAACATGATGAAGCCGTAGCGCAGGCCGATCTTGACCACCGGCGTGTGATCGCCGGCCTTGTTCTCGGCCACGGTCTCGGACCACCAGCCAAACATCGTGTAGGCTACGATCAGGACGCCCGCGATGAAGCCCCAGGGCCCGTTGCCATGCATCCACAGCACGGCACCGAAGAGCATGACGAACGCCCCTCCCGCGCCGAGCAACGGCCAGATGGACGGGTTCAGAATATGATAGTCGTGGTTTTTTTCGTGCGCCATTTTGCGTCTCGTCCCCTTGGGCCGTCCCTAGTTCCCGATCTCGAGGGCGGCCTGCTCGTAGTCTTCGGGCAGGTCGATCTCGTAGAACGTATAGCTCAATGTGATGGTGTGGATATACTTGCCTTCGCGGTCGTCGACGATCGCCGGATCCACGAAGAAGCTGACCGGCATCTGCACCGTCTCGCCCGGCTGCAGCACCTGTTCGGTAAAGCAGAAGCACTCGATCTTGTCGAAGAACCCGCCCGCCTGGTAGGGCGTCACGTTGTAGGACGCCTGTCCGGCGATCGGCCGGTCGGTCGGATTGGAGGCCTCGAAGAACGCGAGGCCGGTTTCGCCGATCCGCATCTCCATCTCGCGCTCGACCGGCTTGAAGGTCCAGGGCATTCCGCGCTCCAGCCCGCCGTCGAACCGCACGGTGATCGTCTGGTCGAGGATGACGTCGGAGCCCGCCTCGGCCACGTCGGTCGCGCCGCCGAACCCGGTGACCCGGCAGAACCAGCTGTAGAACGGCACCGAGGCCCAGGCGAGAGAGCCCATCAGAACCACGATCCCCACGGCCTGCGCCGCGGTCCGCTGCGGCCCCTGGAGTTTGCCGAAGAGCTTCATGGCGTCCCCTCCTCGCCTGCCGGGGCGGCGCCGGTCGCGGCTTCGATCGCGGCGGGCTCCAGCTGCGGGCGCGCCACGTGGTCGAAGCGCTCCATCTGCCGGATATCGCCGAGGTTGAGCACCTTGACGACCGTCAGCGCGAAGACGATGCCGACGAAGCCCACGAGGATGAGCCCCACGCCGGTGTTGCGGCTGCGGCGACGCTCGTGCAGTTCATGTTCGACGCGAATGGTCATGGTCTACCAGCCTCCCAGGCCGAAGGGCGCGAGGCTGGCCTCGACCAGCAAGGCGCCGAAATGCAGGAACAGGTAATAGAGCGACTGCCGAAACACGGATTTCTCGGTGGCGTAATTGTCGGCTTCGGCCACGGTCTCGTCCCGCCGCCAGATCGCGATGGCGCCGCGCAGGAACCGGATGTTCAGCAGCACCGACAGCGCCAGGTAGAACGGCCCGCCGATGGAGGTGAAGCCCAGCGCCAGCGCCACCGGCACCAGGGCGATGGTGTAGCCCAGCACGTGGTTGCGGGTGACGCGGCGGCCATGGGTCTCGGTCAGCATCGGCACGCCGGCATCGCCGTAGTCGGTCCGCACGAACAGCGCCAGCGCCCAGAAATGCGGCGGCGTCCACATGAAGATCAGCGCGAACATCAGCCAGCTTTCGATGCTGAAGCCGCCCGTCGCCACGGCCCAGCCCAGCAGCGGCGGGAACGCGCCCGCGGCACCGCCGATGACGATGTTCTGCGGCGTCGACCGCTTGAGCCACATGGAATAGACCACCGCGTAGAAGAAGATGGTGAAGGCGAGGATCCCGGCCGAGACCCAGTTCGCCGCCAGCCCCAGCATGACGATCGAGAAGCCCGAGAGCGCAAGGCCGATGCCCAGCGCCTCGCCGGGGGCGACCTTGCCGGCGGGAATGGGGCGCTTGGCGGTGCGGCGCATCTTGGCGTCGATATCCGCGTCCCACCACATGTTCAGCGCACCGGACGCCCCGGCCCCCACGGCGATGCAGAGGATAGAGATGGCGGCGATGACCGGGTGAACCGGCACCGGTGCGACCAGCAGCGCCACCAGCGCCGTGAAGACGACCAGTTGCATGACGCGCGGTTTGAGGAGGGCGAAGTAGTCGCCCATTCCCGGCTCCACGGTCTTGGCCTCGCTGGCTGAAAGGTCGGTCATCGGTGTCTTTCCTGGGTCGCGGATGCGCAGCCGGGCCGCGCATCCTGTGGTCGTCCGTCTGATCGGATCGAGCCCCGGAAGGGGCCCGTCACGGGATCAGACCGGAAAATCTTCGCGGGCGGTCTCGAGCCAGGCGTCATACTCTTCCTGGCTGACCACCTTGACGGTGATCGGCATGAAGGCGTGGTCCTTGCCGCAAAGCTCCGAGCACTGGCCGAAGTAGATGCCTTCCTGCTCGGCCGCGAACCACAGCTGGGCGAGGCGCCCGGGCACCGCGTCCTGCTTCACGCCGAACGCCGGCACGGTCCAGGAGTGGATCACGTCGGCGCCCGTCACCTGCATCACGACCGTCGCCCCCACCGGCACGACGACGGAGGTGTCGGTGGCCAGCTTGAACTGCTCGGGTCCATAGCCCGCCTCGACAAGGCGTTCCTCGATGTCGGCGTTCAGATTGCCCTCGCCGTAGCCGATCATGAAGCTGTCGAAATAGATGCCCTCGTCGACATATTCATACCCCCAGTACCACTGGTAACCGGTCACCTTGATGGTGATGTCGGCCTCCGGGATCTCCTGCTGCTTGAACAGCACCGGCAGCGAGAACGCCCCAATGAAGACCAGGATCACGATCGGCACGATGGTCCAGGCCACCTCGAGCGGGGAATTGTGCGTAAACGACGCCGGCGTCTTGTTGGCCTTGCTGTTGTAGCGCACGACGACCCAGGCCAGCAGTCCGGTCACGAACAGCGAGATCAAGGTGATGATGACCAGCAGCATCCCGTCGAGCCAGTGAATGTCGCGGGCAAGCTCGGTCGCGGCCGGTTGCCAGCCGATCGCGCCGTCACGCGGCTGACCGATGATCTCGAGGCCCGCCCCCACAGTCTCCTGCGCGAACGCCGCCGACCCGATCAGCGCGGCAGCTGACGCTGCCATTGCTCGTTTCGCCAGTGTCATCATGTTCTCACCTGTCTCCTTCGCGGGCCGCTCGGGCCGCTGCGGGCGCAGTGCACCCGTTGTCTCTGGTCGTGGTCTTCCCATATCGTGGGCATACACTCAAGAAGGGCTGTTGCGGCAAACTGACCCTTTATGATCTCGATCAAGGCAAACCCCGCAGGAGCCCACATGGCAGATGCCCCCTTTCGCCCCTTTGAAACCGCGCTCGACCAGGACCGGGCCCTGAGCCTGGTGCGCGAGGCTGTCGCGGGCGCCGACGACGGGGAATTGTTCCTCGAGCGGCGGCGCTCCGAGGTCGTGGCCTTCGACGACGGCCGCCTGCGCACCGCCAGCTACGACGCCGCCGAGGGATTCGGCCTGCGCGCCGTGCGCGGCGACGCGGCGGGCTACGCCCATTCCACCACGATGGACGAACATGCGCTGCGGCGGGCGGTGGCCACCACCCGGCTGGCCGTGGGCGATGGCGGCGGCACCCTGGCCGAGGCGCCGCCGCGCACCAACCGCACGCTCTATACCGACGCCGACCCGATGGAGGACGCGACCTTTCCCGGCAAGGTCGACCTGCTGCGCGAGATCGACGCCTTCGCGCGCGGGCTGGATTCGCGGGTGGTCCAGGTATCGGCCACCCTGGCCGCCTCGATCCAGGAGGTGGCGATCCTGCGCCCCGAAGGCGGGCTGGTGACGGATACGCGGCCGATGTCGCGCCTGAACGTCTCGGTTATCGTCGAAGAGAACGGCCTGCGCGAGACCGGCACCGCCGGGGCCGGCGGCCGCACCGGGCTGATCGGGCTGATCGACCCCGCCCATTGGCAGGCCGCCGCCCGCGAGGCGCTGCGCATCGCGCTGGTCAACCTCACGGCCGAGCCGGCCCCGGCCGGGGTGATGGACGTCGTGCTCGGCCCGGGCTGGCCCGGCATCCTGCTGCACGAGGCCATCGGCCACGGGCTGGAGGGCGATTTCAACCGCAAGGGCACGTCCGCCTTCGCCGGCCTCATGGGCCAGCGGATCGCCGCCCCCGGGGTCACCGTCCTCGATGACGGCACCCTGCCCGACCGCCGCGGCTCGATCACCGTGGATGACGAGGGGACGCCCTCGCACCGGACCACCCTGATCGAGGACGGCATCCTGGTGGGCTACATGCAGGACCGCCAGAACGGCCGGCTGTCGGGGACCGGCACCACGGGCAACGGGCGGCGCGAGAGCTATGCCCATATTCCCATGCCCCGGATGACCAACACCTACATGCTGTCCGGCGACAGCACGCCCGCCGATCTGCTGACCGACGTTCAAGACGGCATCTATGCCGTCGGTTTTGGCGGGGGCCAGGTGGACATCACCAACGGCAAGTTCGTCTTTTCCTGCACCGAAGCCTACCGGGTCCGGGACGGCAAGGTCGGCGCCCCGGTCAAGGGGGCGACGCTGATCGGCGACGGCGCCACCGCGCTGCAGAAGATCCGCGGGATCGGCAACGACATGGCGCTCGATCCCGGCATCGGCAATTGCGGCAAGAACGGCCAGTGGGTGCCGGTGGGCGTGGGCCAGCCGTCACTGCTGATCGGCGGGCTGACGGTGGGCGGCGCGGGCGGCTGATCCTGCGCCCGTGCCCCGGTCGCGTTCGGGGCACGCGGGCGCCGGGTCGGTGTCGACGCGCGAAGAAAATCTCGCCGGAGGCGCGATTCGTTCATCTCTCATTAACCAACACGTTCTAATCAGGGTCCTGCAACAGGCGGAGACCAGGATGGTCGAGGGATCAAATTCTTCC
Organism: Roseisalinus antarcticus; assembly: GCF_900172355.1. Lineage (GTDB taxonomy): Bacteria > Pseudomonadota > Alphaproteobacteria > Rhodobacterales > Rhodobacteraceae > Oceanicola > Oceanicola antarcticus_A. The sequence goes on from NZ_FWFZ01000009.1 coordinate 93,860, forward strand.
ACTCACCCCCCACTCCCACCCACCACGGAAGACGCTTGGCTGGACTGGCTGCGTCTGTTGCGCTCGCGCCGGGTGGGGCCGGTGACCTTTCACAGAATGATGGTCGAGCACGGATCCGCCGCTGACGCGCTGCGGGCGCTGCCCGAGATCGCCCGCGCCGCCGGGATCGACAATTACGCCATCTGCCCCGAGGGTGTCGCGCGGGCCGAGCTCAAATCCGCCCGCACCGCCGGGGCCAGGCCGCTGTTTTACGGCTGCGCCGGGTATCCGCAAGCGCTCGTGGACCTCGCCGACGCGCCGCCGATCCTCTGGGCGATCGGGGACGTGTCGCTGCTCTCGCGTCCGATGACCGCCCTGATCGGTGCCCGCAGCGCCTCGTCGCTGGGCACGCGGATGGCCCGCAAGCTGGCCAAGGACCTCGGCACGGCCGGAGAGGTCATCGTGTCGGGCCTCGCCCGCGGTGTCGATGCCGCCTCCCACGCGGCCGCGCTGGACACCGGGACCATTGCCGTGCTGGCCGGGGGCGTCGACGTCTTCTACCCCGCCGAGAACGCCGACCTCGCCCGCGCCATCGCCCGAACCGGTCTGTTGCTTTCCGAACAGCCCATCGGGATGCAGCCGCAGGCCCGGCATTTCCCCGCCCGCAACCGGATCGTCTCGGGGCTCTCCCGCGCGGTCGTGGTGGTCGAGGCGGCGGCCCGCTCCGGCTCTCTCATCACCGCAAGGCTCGCGCTCGAACAGGGGCGCGAGGTGATGGCCGTGCCCGGTCACCCGATGGATGCCCGCGCGGCGGGCTGCAACATGCTGATCCGGGACGGCGCGCTGCTGGTCCGCTCAGCCGCCGATGTGACCGAGGCGCTGGGGCCGGCCCCTGCCTCTGCGGTGGCCACCCCGACGCCGGCCCCGGCCGCCGGACGTGCCCATACCCCGACCCCGACCGAGGTGCCGGCATCCGACGCCACCCCCCGTCGCCCGCGCAGGCTGCGGGCCATCGCCGAGCTCCATCGCCAGATCCTGGCGCGGCTCGGCCCCTCGCCCATGGCCGAGGATCAATTGATTCGCGATCTGGAGATCGGGCCGGAGCAAGTCGCGCCGGCGCTGACCGACCTGGAGCTTGACGGCAAGATCGCCCGTCAGCCCGGGGGGCTGCTGTCCCGCCCAAGCTGAGGGCTGCCGCAGGCCCCGCCCGGACGCGCCATGACTGGCGCATTGACATTTGCCGGCAGGCCGCCACATGTAACGGCCCCGAGCCCCAAAGGGCCCCGGTCAAGGAGTCCCCATGCCAGTCGTCGTCGTCGAGTCGCCCGCCAAGGCCAAGACAATCAACAAATATCTCGGGTCGGACTATGTCGTTCTCGCCTCCTACGGGCATGTCCGGGACCTGCCGGCCAAGGATGGCTCGGTCGACACCGAGCACGATTTTGACATGAAATGGGAGGTCGGCAGCGACAGCCAGAAACACGTTCGCGCCATCGCCGAGGCCCTCAAGACCGACAACGCGCTGATCCTCGCCACCGACCCCGACCGCGAGGGCGAGGCGATTTCCTGGCACCTGCAGCAGGCCCTGACCAAGCGCCGGTCGATCAAGAAGGATACCGACGTCCGCCGCGTGACCTTCAACGCGATCACCAAGCAGGCGGTCACAGAGGCGATGCAGAACCCGCGCGAGATCGACGCGCCGCTGGTGGAGGCCTATCTCGCCCGCCGGGCGCTCGACTACCTCGTGGGGTTCAACCTGTCTCCGGTGCTGTGGCGCAAGCTGCCGGGTGCACGGTCCGCGGGCCGGGTGCAATCGGTCTGCCTGCGCCTCGTGGTCGAGCGCGAGATGGAGATCGAGGCGTTCAACCCGCAGGAATACTGGACCGTCACGGCGGTGCTGGAGAACCCGCGCGGCCAGACCTTCACCGCGCGGCTGACCACGCTCGCGGGCAAGAAGCTCGACAAGTTCGACCTGGCCAACGCGACCCAGGCCGAGATGGCCGTGCAGGCGGTCACCTCGCGCGACCTCAAGGTCACCAGCGTCGAGGCCAAGCCCGCGACCCGGAACCCGGCCCCGCCGTTCATGACCTCGACCCTTCAGCAGGAGGCGAGCCGCAAGTTCTCGATGGGGGCGCGGCATTGCATGAACGCGGCGCAGCGGCTCTACGAGGCCGGGCTGATCACCTACATGCGGACCGACGGCATCGACATGGCGCCCGAGGCCGTCGCCCAGGCCCGCGACGCGATCGCCGCCCGGTTCGGCAAGGATTACGTGCCGGCCAGCCCGCGCATCTACAAGAACAAGGCCAAGAACGCGCAAGAGGCGCACGAGTGCATCCGCCCGACGGAAATGTCGCTGCATCCCGACGATCTGCGCGTGTCGGAGCCTGACCAGAAGAAGCTCTACGACCTGATCTGGAAGCGCACCATCGCCTCGCAGATGGAGGCCGCCCGGATGGAGCGGACCACCGTCGAGATCGGCAGCGCGGACGGCCAGGTCGGCCTGCGCGCCACCGGCCAGGTGGTGCTGTTCGACGGGTTCATCGCCGTCTACGAGGAGGGGCGCGACGACAGCGTCGTCGACGATGACGACAAGCGCCTGCCCGCCCTGCACGAGGGCGAGCCCACCAAGAAGCACGAGATCACGCCGGACCAGCATTTCACCCAGCCCCCGCCGCGGTTTACCGAGGCGACCCTGGTGAAACGGATGGAAGAGCTGGGGATCGGGCGGCCCTCGACCTATGCCTCGGTGCTGACCACGATCCAGGACCGCGAATACGTCCGCAAGGAAGGCAACCGCCTGTTTCCGGAAGACAAGGGCCGGATTGTCACGATCTTCCTGCTGAATTTCTTTCGGACCTACGTGGGATACGAGTTTACCGCGAACCTTGAGGAAAGCCTCGACGACGTCTCGGCGGGCAGCCGCGACTACAAGGACGTGCTCGCGAATTTCTGGCGCGATTTCCACAAGGCGATCGAAGAGACCTCGGAGCTCCGGATTTCGGAAGTGCTCGACGTGCTGGACGAGGCGCTTGCCCCGCAGCTCTATCCGCCGCGCGAGGACGGGACGGATCCGCGCGTCTGCCCGCTGTGCGGCGAGGGCAACCTGCACCTCAAGACGTCGCGGACCGGCGGGTTCGTGGGCTGCTCGCGCTATCCCGAATGCCGCTACACCCGGCCGATCGGCGGGGGCGAGGAGCAGGCCGAGGACCGTGTGCTGGGCGAGGACCAGGGCGACGAGATCTCGCTCCGGTCGGGGCGGTTCGGCCCCTATGTCCAGCGCGGCGAGGTGACCGAGGAGAACAAGAAGCCCAAACGCGCCAGTCTGCCCAAGGGCTGGCAGGCCGATGAGATGGATCTCGAGAAGGCGCTGACGCTGTTGTCGCTGCCGCGCGAGATCGGACCGCACCCGGAGGACGGGGCGATGATCACCTCGAATTTCGGCCGGTTCGGGCCTTACCTCTTTCACAAGCGTCCCGACGACGCGAAGGGCATCTATGCCAACCTCAAGGATCCCGCGGACGTCTTCGAGATCGGGATGAACCGCGCGGTGGAGCTGCTGGCCGAGAAGCGGGCCAATCCCGGGCGCGGACGCAGCGCGGCCAAGGCCCTGAAAGAGCTGGGGGAGCATCCGTCCGAAGGCGGGCCAGTGAACGTGATGGAGGGCCGCTATGGGCCCTACATCAAGTGGGGCAAGGTCAACGCGACCCTGCCCAAGGGGACCGAACCGGGCGACCTGACGATGGAGCGCGCGGTGGAGCTGATCGCCGAGAAGGCCGGCAAAAAGACCACCAAGAAGGCGCCCGCCAAGAAGGCCGCGGCGAAGAAGGCACCTGCCAAGAAGACTGCGACCAAGAAGCCTGCCACGAAGAAGGCGGACGGCTGACCCCGGGCGGGCCCGAAAATCCTCCGAATTTTCGGCGCACCGAAGCTGGCCTGCGGGCCCGGGGGCCGGCGGGTCAGGGCGTGGGGCGTCCTTGACCGGGCGCGAGGCGGGGCGTTAGCGCTGTCATCGCGGCCGGGGCGGCATTCGGTTTGACTTCCGCCCCCGTCTCCGTAACGTCTGCGCGAAACGGCCCCAGGGGAATTTTCATGCGGAAAATCTACAACTCGGCTGCGGAGGCTCTGGACGGGCTGCTGCACGATGGAATGCTCGTCGCGGCGGGCGGCTTCGGCCTCTGCGGGATCCCGGAATTGCTGATCCAGGCGATTCGGCACAGCGGTGTGAAGGATCTGACCATCGCCTCGAACAATGCCGGCGTGGACGATTTCGGCCTGGGGCTCTTGTTGCAGAGCCGGCAGGTGAAGAAGATGATGTCGTCCTACGTGGGCGAGAACGCCGAGTTCATGCGCCAGTACCTGGCCGGCGAGCTGGAGCTGGAGTTCAACCCGCAGGGCACCCTGGCCGAGCGCATGCGGGCCGCCGGCAGCGGCATCCCCGGGTTTTACACCAAGACCGGCGTGGGCACCTCGATCGCCGAAGGCAAGGAGGTGAAGTCCTTCGACGGCGAGGATTACATCCTCGAGCGCGGGATCTTCGCCGACCTGTCCATCGTCAAGGCCTGGAAGGCCGACGCCACCGGCAATTGCGTGTTCCGCAAGACCGCCCGCAACTTCAACCCGCCCGCCGCCATGTGCGGCAAGGTCTGCGTGATGGAGGTCGAGGAGATCGTGCCCGTGGGCTCGCTCGACCCCGATTCGATCCACCTGCCGGGGATCTATGTCCACAGGCTGGTGCAGGGCGAACACGAGAAGCGGATCGAAAAGCGGACCACCCGCCCCAGCGAGGCGGCATGACATGACCGGGACACCTCTCCAGCCGACCCAGGCGCTCCGGAACCCGGCCGACATCGCCTCGGCCTACCTGGAACAGGCCCGGCCCGTCGCCGAGGCCAAATTCGGCGTGGACGCCGTTCGGGACATTCCCCTGCTCGTCGTGCAAGTCGCCGCCTTGATGGCACAGCTCAACACCACCCAATCTTCGGAGGCGCCGTGATGCCCTGGGACCGCAATCAGATGGCCGCACGCGCGGCGCAGGAGCTTCAGGACGGCACCTACGTGAACCTTGGGATCGGCATCCCGACCTTGGTGCCGAACTTCATCCCCGAAGGCGTCGAGGTGACGCTGCAATCGGAGAACGGGATGCTGGGCATGGGCCCCTTCCCGGTCGAGGGCACGGAAGATCCCGACCTGATCAACGCCGGCAAGCAGACGATCACCGAACTGCCCGAGACCGCTTTTTTCGACAGCGCCATGAGCTTCGGCATGATCCGGGGCGGCAAGATCGCCATGGCGATCCTGGGCGCGATGGAAGTGGCCGAGAACGGGGACCTGGCGAACTGGATGATCCCGGGCAAGCTGGTCAAGGGCATGGGCGGCGCGATGGACCTTGTGGCCGGTGTGCGCCGGGTGGTGGTCGTGATGGATCACACCAACAAGCATGGAGAGAGCAAGCTTCTCAAGGCCTGCACCCTGCCGCTGACCGGCACCGGCGTCGTCGACCGGATCATCACCAATCTCGGTGTTCTGGACGTGGTCGAGGGCGGATTGCGGATCGTGGAGACCGCCGACGGCGTGACCGAGGACGACATCCGCGCCGCGACGGAAGCCACGCTTGTCTGAGCCCGAGGTCGTCCGCGAGGACACCGGATCGAAGGCCCGCTATGTCATCCTCACGCCGGAGGGCGAGGCGGAACTGACCCTCTCGATCCTGTCCGAGAGCCTGGTCATCGCGGATCACACCGCCGTGCCAAAGGCGCTTGAGGGCAAGGGCTATGCCCGGGCTCTGCTAGAGCGGTTGCTGGCGGACGCACGGGCCGAGGGGTTCCGGATCGTGCCGCTTTGTCCTTACGTCAACGCGCAACGGGCCAAGCACCCGGAATGGGCGGAGCTGTTTTCCGTCTGACGGGCGCGGCGTCAGAACCAGGCGCCGAACCACTCTCCCCAGAGGCCGGCGGCGTAGAACATCAGCGACAGGGTGATCAGCAGCAGGCCAACGCCACGCTTGTCCTTGAGGGCAAAGACGATGGGGTCGTAGTCCTGCTTTCCGTACCAGCCCAGGCGCACCATGCGGAACAGCCACCAGGCGATCGGGACAAGCGCCACCCAGAGGATCCATTGATCCGGGTAGAGGGCGCGTCCCTGGTCCGTGAAGGAATAGAGAAAGAAGATCAGCAGCGCGCCGACCATGCCCAGGATCGACACGTTGAGCAGATCCGGCCTGTCCGGGCGGCCATAGCCGCGGCCCGGCAAGGGCGCATCCGAGGTGGCCAGTGTCAGCTCGGTCAGCCGTTTGACGCACCCCAGCGTGATGAAGACCGGGAAAATGAAGATCAACATGAAGACCGACACGTCGACCCCGCTCGCGGCCGCCCCCGCCACCACGCGCAGGGTATAGAGCGCGGCGAGCGTGGCGATGTCGATCCAACGCATCCGCTTGAGCTTGAGCGAATAGGCCAACGACAGGGTCATATAAAGGGCGACGACCCCAAGGAACGCGGGGCCAAGGGCCGCCCCCGCGCCAAGCGCCAGGGCCCCCAGAAGCAAGGTGGCCGCCATGCCCACGCCGATCGGCACCGCCCCGCTTGCGAAGGGCCGTTTGCATTTCTTCGCGTGCAGCCTGTCGGCCTCGAGGTCGAGCAGGTCGTTGACCAGGTAGATGCAGGAGGCAGCCGCCGAGAACGCCGCCATCCCCATCAGCACCAGCAACAAGGTCGCAAGGCCGAACTCGTGCGCCGCGATCACCGGCAGGATCAGCAGCATGTTCTTCACCCATTGATGCGGCCGCATGGCCCTCAGCAGGTCCCGCGGCGTCCAGCCGCCGGCGATCTCGGTCACCGGGCGGCCCGCGCTGCGCAGCCGGCCGGCGGAGCGGCGGTCGCCAACCACGATGGCCCCGGCCCCGCGGGACCAGACGGCCATGTCCGCGGGCGCGTTGCCGGCATAGTCGAACCCGCCCTCACCGTAGGTTTCGACCAGCGCGGCGGCCTTGGCCCCGGACTTGAGGTTTATGCGACCGTCCGAGGCGAAGGCCCGGTCCATCCCGTGATGCGCGGCCAGCAAGCCGACCAGCGACATGTCGGAAGCCGAGGCCAGGGCCACCGGACGCCCCGCGGCACGGGCCGCGTCTGACAGGGCCAGAACCTCGGGCTCCACCGGCAGCAGGTCGACGCGCAGGGGGGCGATCTTCGCCAGCTCCGCCTTGAGCCGGGCGCGATCGCGCCAGTGGCGGGCCACGGCCCCCAGCGTATCCAGCGGCCGCGTGCCCAGCCCGGCCCAGAAACACTCCAGCAGCATGTCGGTGCGCAGGAGGGTGCCATCGGCGTCCAGCACGAGCGGTCGGTCGCTGGCGACGGTCTTCTCGACGGCGGCGGTCATGTTCATCTGGCGACTCCATCCACGGCGAAGACGCAGCCGTCGGTCACGAGTTCGGGCGGCGTCACGCAGAGCCCACGCGCGATGTTCCACGCCGCGAGGACCTTGGGAACATAGGCGCGGGTCTCGGCGAAGGGCGGCACGCCGGCATGGGTCCGCACAGAGCCCTCGCCCGCGTTGTAGCCAGCCAGGACGATGACCGGATCGGCGTCGAACGTGCCCATCAGCCAGTCGAGATAGGCCACGCCGCCCCGGATGTTCTGCACCGGGTCCATGCTGTCGGTGACGTTGAACCGGGCCGCGGTCGGCGGCATGAGCTGCATCAGCCCTTCCGCCCCTGCCCCGCTGACCGCGTCGACGCGGCCCCCGCTTTCGACCGCGATGACGGCCAGGACCAGCGCGGGAGAAACCCTGGTGCCGACGGTCTCGCGCAGGATGTCGCGGCCATGGGTGCGGGCGATATCAGCGAGGCCCTGCAACGCCGGCCCCCGGAACTCGGCGCCGGCGGGGGCTGCATCGAGAGCGCGGAGGCTCTGGTTCAGGCGCCCCGGCCCGGACTCCGACAACAGGGGCGAGATCGTCTGCCAGAACCAGGTGACCTCGGCGGGGGCGGCGGGCATCGCGGCCAGGATCTCGCCCGTCTCGGCGGCGGGCGGGGCCGCGGGGGCGAGGCGGGCGGCCTGGACCGCGGGGTCGATCTGGACATTGATCCGGGCGCCGCCGCCGGATTGGGGCACGCCAACGCGGCGAAAGGTGAAATCCGGCTGCAGCCGATGGGACTCGGCAAGGGCGGCCTGGGGCGCCCCCAACCCGACCATCACGATACAACTGGCGATGAGGCTCTGTCGCATCCCGCCCTGTCCTGCTCTCAATATTTCGTTTCTTGTCTTTGGATATCTTATGCCAGAGACAACCGCCCGGAACCAAGCAGCCAGCGCCTGCCCGGGGCAGCGGAACGCGAAGCGATTCCTTTTTGCAACTGGCCGATCGGCGGTTTTGCCGGCCCCGCGTCGCGCGGAATCGCCAAGGCACGCTACTGCATCCTGCTTAAATTCCTCTAAATGGCCCCAGTATCTCGGCCAAAATGCTCGAATGCGGTCAAAATCCCGCCCCATTCGAAGGGCTATATCATCTCATCCAAGCCGGGGACGGGCCGATTGAGAGGCCGGTCCGACAAGACCCGGTAGGGTAGCAGAAACTGGATCAATTGCCCTGAGGAGGGAAAGCCATGCTGAAGTTCATCAACAAGTTTCGCAACGACGAAGACGGCGCTGTCACGGTCGACTGGGTCGTTCTCACCGCAGCCATCGTGGGTCTCGGCATCGCCGTCATGACCACCGTCGGCGACAGCACTGCCTCGCTGGGCGACAAGATCTCCAGCCAGCTCGACGAACAGACCATCGCAACCTACTGATCTGAATACCTGACAAGGACCTGAAAAAATGATGAAAATTCTTGCAAAATTCCGCCGCGACGAAGACGGCGCCGTGACCGTCGACTGGGTCGTTCTGACCGCCGCGATCGTGGGCCTGGGCATCGCCGTCATGAGCTCGATCGGCACCAGCACCGCCTCGCTGGGCGACAAGATCTCCAGCCAGCTCGACGAGCAGACCATCGCCACCTACTAAGGCGAAGGTGAAGGCCTGGCCTTCCATGAGGGACCGCGTCTTGCGACGCGGTCCTTTCTCGTTTCCAGAGATCGAAACAATTCGATACAAAACCGAAGGTTGTGGAAACACTATGGCGAAAGTCAGCAAATTTCCCGATCCGCTCCGCGGTTTCGCCACATTCCCAAGGCATTTTGAACCGAGCGCCGGCCACCATGCGGCAGCAGACAGGAGTGAACTTGGATGATTGGGAAATTGCTGCGGTTTCTGCGCCGGGAGGAAGGTGCCGTCACGGTCGATTGGGTCGTCCTGATGACGGGCATCGTCGGCCTGGGGATGGCCGTCGGGGTCACCGTTTCGCAAGGAGCGGCCGATCATGGAAGAGCCATCGGCGACTTCATTTCGAGCCAGGAAGTCGCGACCTACTAGGGCTGGCCCCGGCCTGCCACCGACAGGCCCCCACGGCGGCTCGCGGTGGGCGATATGACGGTTTCACCGAGGGGACAGGCATCGCTGCTGTCCTGACAAAAATACGAGAGGTAATGCCATGAGAGCGGTATTCGGACTGGTCCTGATCCTTGGAGTCGGACTCGCGGGGTTCGCGGTCTACATGGCCCAGGGCTATTTCGAGGAAACCCAGGCGCAGCTGGCCGCGCAACGCGCCGCGGCCGCGCAGGCCGTGCCGACCGTCGAGGTGTTCGCAGTCAACCGGTCCATCGCCTACGGCGAGCAGCTTAAGCGCGAGGACGTCGAGGTCATCCGCTACGCCGAGCCGTTCCTGCCCGAAGGCGCGTTCCGGACCGAGGAAGAGCTGTTCCCCGACGGCGACGACGAGCTGCGCGTGGTGCTGCGCCCGATGGAGCCGAACGAGCCCGTGCTCGCGGTCAAGGTCACCGAACCCGGCGAGGATCCGGGCATCACCTCGCGGCTCGGCCGCGGCATGCGCGCCTTCGCGATCCGGGTCGACGTGGCCTCCGGTGTGTCGGGCTTCCTGCGTCCGGGCGACCGGGTGGATGTCTACTGGACCGGACGCGCCATGTCCTCCGGCGGCGGCGTCGAAGAGGTGACGAAGCTGATCGAGAGCAACGTGCGCCTCGTGGCCATCGACCAGCAATCCGACGGATCGTCCTTCAACACGACGATCGCGCGGACGGTGACGGTGGAGGCCACGCCGCAACAGGTGGCCGCCCTCGCCCAGGCGCAATCGACCGGAAGTCTGTCGCTGTCGCTGGTCGGGACGGATGATGATACGGTGGCCGAGGCCATCGAGGTGGATCAGAACCGCCTGCTGGGGATCCCGGATGAGGAAGTCGCGGTCGAGGCCGCCCCGGAGGAGGTCTGCACCATCCGCACCCGTCGCGGCGCCGAAGTGATCGAGATTCCGATCCCCTGCACGAACTAGGCGATCTGCACTTTTCGAACAAATCGGGCGCATCCACCGGATGCGCCCGATTTCGTTCGCGCAGGCTCTTCGCGATCTGTTGCGGTTAATCCACATAAGACTCCCACGGCAACACATTGATTCTTGCAATAAAGGAGCCGCCGGGCAATGCTTATCCAAATGACAGGCGCAAAGCTTGCATCGAGCGTGACATAGAGGCAGGTCACAATGAGATATGACAGATTTATCAAGGCGGCGGTGGCTGGCCTTTCGCTTGCCTTGGCAGCGCCGATGACGGACGCCTCGGCAGAGGTGCTTACGGTCATGCGCGGTGCGCCATCGGGGGCGCTTCAGGTGGCGATGAACAGGGCGGTGGTGGTCGAAAGCGACACGCCCTTTACCGAGGTCTCGATCGCCAACCCGGGCATCGCCGACATCTCCACTCTCTCCGATCGGACGCTGTACGTTCTGGGCAAGGAGCCGGGGCGCACGACCCTGACCCTGCTCGGCGCCGACGGGCGGCTGATCACCAATGTCGAGGTGCAGGTCACCCCCGACATCGACGAATTCAAGGAACGGTTGACGCAGATCCTGCCCGGCGAGGCGATCGAGGTGCGGACCGCCGCCAACGGGATCGTCCTGTCCGGCACGGTCTCCTCCATCACGCGGCTGGACCGGGCGCTGGAGCTGGCCGAACGGTATGCGCCCGACCGGGTGTCGAACCTGATGTCCGTCGGCGGCGTGCAGCAGGTCATGCTCAAGGTGCGTTTCGCGGAAATGCAACGGTCGGTCTCGAAAAGCCTCAGCTCTTCGCTGACCGCACGCGGGACCGCCCTGGGCGACAACCTCGGGCTTGTGGGCGGCAACGGCAGCCTGGTGGGCAACGACTCGATCACGAGCGCCCTCTCCGGTGCCGTGCCCGGGGGCAATGAAAACAACGGCGCGATGCTCTTCGGCTTCAACGCCGGCGGGCTCGAGGTCGGCATCCTGCTGGAAGCGCTGGAAAGCCGGGGCGTTGTGCGCACCCTGGCCGAGCCCAACCTGACGGCGCTTTCGGGCCAGGAGGCGCGGTTCCTCGCCGGCGGCGAGTATCCCGTCCCCGTCAGCCAGGACGGCGGTGCGATCGCCATCGAATACAAGCCCTTCGGCGTGGAGCTGAACTTTACCCCGCGCGTGGTGGACGGCGATATCATCAATCTCCAGCTCGAGGCAGCGGTGTCGTCCATCGACACGACCAACGGCTTCACCCAGGGGGGGTTCACGGTCGACGCCTTCCGCCGCCGCGAGACCTCGACCACGGTCGAGATGCGCGACGGCGAGAGCTTTGCCATCGCCGGCCTGCTGTCGGACGATTTCATGGACCTCAACGGCCAGGTGCCCTTCGTGGGCGACATCCCGGTGCTCGGGGCGCTCTTCCGCTCTGCCGAATACTCGCGTCAGCAGACCGAACTGGTGATCATCGTGACCCCGCACCTGGTGACCCCGACCCGGGGCGAGGCGCTGGCCCTGCCGACGGACCGGGTGCGCCCGCCGACCGAACGGGATCTCTTCCTTTATGGCCGTGTCGCGGCCGAGAATGGCCCCGGTGCCGCTCCCCAGCAGGGCGCCGCGGCCGAAGTCGCCCGTCAGGACTTTTCCGGGTCCTACGGCTATGTGATGGACTAGGAAAGGCGGACGACGGATGAAACCCCTCCTCGTATCCACGGCGGCCCTGATGGCCCTATCCGCTTGTAGCCAGGGCATTTTCCAGGCCGAACGCCCCCGCACCTTCCGCGCCGAGGCCGGCGCCATCGTGGATTCCGGGTTCTTCGGCAACGCGACCATGAACAACACCCTGGTCATGAACGGCGAGCGCGATTTCGCCTATGCCCTGGCCGAGAGGTTCGACGCCGAGGTGCCGGCCACCGTCAATTTCCCGTTCAATTCCGCGCAGATCGGCACCGAGGCGGCCCGTACACTCGATATCCAGGCCGGATGGATGCGGCAATTCCCCGAGGTTCGCTTCTCGGTCTACGGCCACACCGACCTCGTGGGCTCGGACAGCTACAACCAGCGGCTCGGCCAGCGCCGGGCACAGGCCGTGGTCAATTACCTGGTCAGCCGGGGCGTGCCGCGCTCCAGCCTCGTCGCGCTGGTCTCGTTCGGCGAGACCCAGCCCGTGATCCTGACCCAGAACCGCGAGCGGGCAAACCGCCGCACGGTCACCGAGGTTTCGGGCTTCGTGCAGCGCCACCCGACGGTGCTGAACGGACGCTATGCAGAGGTCATCTTCCGCGAATACGTGACCTCGGCGCAGCCCTCGAGCAATCAGGGCGGGGCGGGCGGCGATTTCGCCGGCGGCTGAGAGACTTTTCTTCACCTGTGGTTAATGAATGGGTGGCATCAAGCTGCTCTGTTCAACTGTGACGGCGTGAAGCTTGGAATCGTCAATCGAAACCGCACAATCGCGACTATTGCGCCCCATTCTCGACAGAATCCTCGGCGAAAGTCGATCGCATGGGAAAGGCACGCTCGCATCTGTGGGCCTGATTTCCGGGCGGGATTCGGTCCGCCCGCTGTCAGAGTCACGCCACCCCATTGGAAAGCCCAGACTTTCCGGAAGGACGAGAGGCAATGACCAGCAACGCAGTTCTCCAGCCGGAGGCGCAACCGATTGTCGCCTGCACGATCAGCCGCGACGTTCAGATCTTCGATCTTCTGATCGAGGATATGGAAACCGCGCTCGGCGAAAGCTGGGGCGATCTGGGATTCACCGATGCGCTCGCCTTCCTCGAACAACCCGAGGCGAATGAGCTTCAATTCGTCTGCATTGCCCTCGACGAACAGGACGAGGCCGATCTCAGCCTGATCATCGACATCATCGCGGCGGCCAAGGCCCGGAACGTCAAGGTCATCATCGTGGCCGAGGATGTCAGCCCCGCCTCGCTTCATCAGCTGCTGCGCGAGGGCGGCAACGAATTCGTGCCCTACCCCCTGCCCGAGAACGAGCTGTCGCAGGCGATCGACCGGGTGCTGGCCCCGCCTGCCGAGGCCACGATCCCCGAACGGCAGGCCCCCAACATCAAGGCCGAGGGCGACCGCAACGGCGTCGTGATCCCGATCCACGGCATGGCCGGCGGCACCGGCTCAACCACGCTCGCCGTGAACCTCGCGTGGGAGCTGGCGACGATCGACGCCAAGAACGCCCCCCGGGTCTGCCTGCTGGACCTCGACCTGCAGTTCGGCTCCGCCTCCACCTATCTCGACCTGCCCCGGCGCGAGGCCGTGTTCGAGCTTCTGTCCGACACCGAGGCGATGGACGGCGAGAGTTTCATCCAGGCGCTGATGACCTATGACGACAAGTTGCACGTGCTCACCGCGCCGTCCGAGCTCATTCCGCTCGATCTGGTCACCTCCGACGACGTGCGCCGGGTGATCGACATGGCGCGGGCGAATTTCGACTACGTCATCATCGACATGCCAACCACCATGGTGGAATGGTCGCAGGCCGCGCTCGACGCCGCGCATGTCTATTTCGCGATGATCGAGATGGACATGCGCTCGGCCCAGAACACGCTGCGGATCAAGCGGGCGCTCCAGGCCGAGGATCTGCCGTTTTCCAAGTTCCGCTTCGTCCTGAACCGGGGCCCCAAGTTCACCGATCTGAGCGGCAAGGCGCGCGTCAAACGCCTGGCCGACAGCCTGGGCATCTCGATCGAGGTGCAATTGCCCGACGGGTCGCGCGAGGTCACCCAGATCAACGACCAGGGCGTGCCCCTGGCTGTCGCCAAGCCGAAAAACCCCCTGCGCAAAGAGATCGCGAAGCTCGCCGCTCAAGTGCACGAGGTCAACCACTCCGAAGCCGTCAAGAAGGGCTGAGGACCAGCTAGAGTAGGTCTGTCGCATGTTTTCCAAGTACAAGAAGGCCGGCCCTGCCAAGCCGGCCGATGTGCCCGCCTCTCCGCAGGCGGCAAACACCGTGACCACCCCCCGGACCGGCGGCGAGGCGGCCGCGCCACAAGCTGCCCCCGCTTCGGCGGAACGGGCCTCGATGCTGAAACAGGTTCCGCGGCGCGACGCCAAGCCCGCCCCCGCCGACAAGGAAAAGAAGCGCAAGGAGCGGCTGGGCGAGATCAAGCTCGAGGTGCACAAGGCGCTGCTCGACAACCTCAACCTCTCCGCGCTCGAAGGCGCCTCGGAACAGGACCTCCGGGCCGAGATCAGCGCCATCGCGACCGAAACGCTCGAAGAGCTCGGCGTCGTGCTGAACCGCGAGGAACGGCAGACCCTGCACCAGGATCTCTACTTCGAGGTGACCGGCCTCGGCCCGCTGGAGCCGCTGCTCAAGGACGACACGATCAACGACATCCTGATCAACGGCCCTCAGCAGATCTTCATCGAGCGCGACGGCAAGCTCGAGCTGAGCGAGGTCACCTTCAAGGACGAACGCCACCTGCTGCGGATCATCGACAAGATCGTCTCGGCGGTCGGCCGGCGCGTGGACGAAAGCAACCCCTACGTCGACGCCCGCCTCGCGGACGGCTCACGTTTCAACGCCATGGTCTCGCCGATCGCGGTGGACGGCAGCCTCGTTTCCATCCGGAAGTTCAAGAAGGACAAGCTGGGCATCGAAGAGCTGGTGAAATACGGCGCCTTCTCCGAGGAGATGGCGGCCTACCTCCAGGCCGCGGTCGCGACCCGGCTGAACGTCATCGTCTCGGGCGGCACCGGTTCGGGCAAGACCACGACGCTCAACGCGCTGTCCTCCTTCATCGACAATTCCGAGCGGATCCTTACGATCGAGGATACGGCCGAACTCCAGCTGCAACAGATCCACGTCGGCCGGATGGAAAGCCGCCCCGCCAACGTCGAGGGCCGCGGCGCGGTCAGCCAGCGCGATTGCCTCAGGAACGCCCTGCGGATGCGTCCCGACCGCATCATCGTCGGCGAGACCCGCGGCGAGGAAGTCATCGACATGTTGCAGGCCATGAACACCGGCCACGACGGGTCGATGACCACGATCCACGCGAACTCCGCCCGCGATGGCATCAGCCGTCTTGAAAACATGGTCGCGATGGCCGGGATCGAGATGCCGCTCAAGGCGGTGCGGTCTCAGATCGCCAGCGCCGTCAACCTGATCGTGCAGGCCAGCCGCCTGCAGGACGGCTCGCGCCGGATGGTGTCGATCACCGAGGTGACGGGGATGGAGGGCGACGTGATCTCGATGCAGGAAGTGTTCCGCTTTCAGCGCGTCGGCCTCACGCCCGAGAACAAGATTATCGGCCACTACACGGCCACCGGTGTCCGCAGTCATTTCTCCGAGCGATTCAAGCTCTGGGGCTTCGATCTGCCCGCCGCAATCTACGAACCCTCCATTGATTGAGGCATAGACATGTCGATCTCCGCCGAACCGCTGATCTACGGGCTCATCTTCATCGCCGTCCTGGTGATGGTCGAGGGGATCTATCTGACCGTCTTCGGCAAGTCGATCTCGCTGAACAGCAAGGTCAACCGTCGTCTGGACCTGCTCGAAAAGGGGCAGGGCCGCGACAAGGTGCTCGAACAACTCCGCAAGGAGATGTCGCAGCACATGAAAAGCCAGTCGATCCCGATCTACTCGCTGCTCGCGGCCAAGGCGCAGAAGGCCAACATCGCCTTTTCGCCCACCCAGCTGATCATGGTCATGGCGCTTCTGGCCGGCGTCGCCTTCGTCGGCCTGACGCTGAAGACCGAGGCCGGGCTGGCGGTGCGGATCGGCGTGTCGATCGCCATGGGCGTGGGCGGCGTCTTCATGTGGGTGAACAACAAGGCCAAGAAACGGCTCAGCCTGCTGGAAGAGCAATTGCCCGACGCGGTTGAACTCATGGTGCGCAGCCTGCGGGTGGGGCATCCGTTCTCCTCCGCCGTCAGCATCGTCGCCAAGGAAGTCGCCGACCCGCTGGGCACCGAGATGGGCGTGATCGCCGATGAATCCGCCTATGGCCGCGACATCGGCGAAAGCCTCAAGTCGATGGCCGAGCGGATGGACATGCAGGATCTGCGCTTTCTCGCGGTCGCCGTGACGATCCAGCAGCAATCGGGCGGCAACCTGGCCGAGATCCTCGACGGCCTGGCCAAGGTGATCCGGGCGCGCTTTCGCCTGTTCCGCAGGGTGAAGGCCATCACGGCAGAGGCCAAGTGGTCCGGCGTCTTCCTGTCGATCTTTCCGCTGCTCTGTCTGGTCGGCATCAACGTGATGCAGCCGGATTACTACGACGACGTGATGGAGACGTCGGCCTTCATCCCGGCCTGTCTGGTGGTCGCAGCTTTCCTCGTGACGAATGTCCTCGTCATGCGGAACCTGGTCAACATCAAGGTCTGAGGTCCACACATGGAATACATCGACGCAGCTCAGGCCTATCTGACCGAGACGCTCGGTCCGCTCGGCCCGCTCATCGCGGTCGGCGGCCTCGGTGTCGTGCTGATCCTGCTGACCCTGCCGATCATGCTCAAGAAGCAGGACGACCCGCTCGACCGGTTGCGGCGCAGTCAGGACACGGAAAGCCGCGACCTGATCGAGGCGACGCGGCTGCGCCAGAAGAAGGGCACGGACAAGCTCGACAAGTTCTCGAACTTCCTCGAGCCGCAGGACAAGGCCGAGTATTCCGCGGTCCAACTCAAGCTCCTGCAGGCCGGCTACCGCACCAAGAACGCGGTGCGGCTCTATCATTTCGCCCAGTTCGCCCTGGGCATCCTGTTCCTGCTGGGCGGGGTCGCCTATGCGATCCTCCAGACCCAGACGGGCGAGCCCACGACCCAGGCCACGATGCTCTCGATCATCCTGCCCGGGGCCGCCGGCTACATGCTGCCGAAATACTGGGTGAACAAGCGCCAGCAGGAACGCACAAAAGAGATCGAGAACGGGTTCCCGGACAGTCTCGACATGATGCTCGTCTGCGTCGAAGCGGGCCAGTCCCTGGACCAGGCCATCATTCGCGTCGCAAAGGAGCTCAAGACCGGCTTTCCCGCGCTCAGTTGGGAATACGAGCTGGTCGCCTACGAGATGAAGGCCGGCAAGGACAAGACCAGCGTTCTCAAGGACATGGCGGAGCGGTGCGGGGTTCCTGACGTCTCGTCCTTCGTGACCGTGCTGGTCCAGTCGCAGCAATTCGGCACTTCGATCGCCGACGCCCTGCGTATCTACGCGGCGGAGATGCGTGACAAGCGCGTGATGCGGGCCGAGGAGAAGGCCAACACCCTGCCCACCAAGATGACGCTCGCGACGATGATGCTGACGGTGCCGCCGCTTCTGATCATCCTCATCGGGCCGTCGGTCTTCGACATCTACGAAAACCTCGTCCTGGGCGCCGCGGCCCCCTGACCGTTCCGCCGAGGTGAGCGACAGGCACGGCGCACCGTGTGCGCCCCCGCTTTGCCTTGCACAGCCCCGCCGAGCCCGTCAGACTCGGGAAAATCGGTACAAAGTACAGGCCATGCGCGCAGCCTTCATTTTCCTTCTGGCGACCTTGTCGGCCTGCGGCCTTCAGCCGCGCGAAGACCGGCTCGACGCGCCGGGCCTCTCGCGGCGGGGCGAGGCCGAGGATCAGCTGATCGTCGGCCACCGCCTGATGGCCGCGGGGCAGTACGAACTCGCCCTTGACGCCTTCACCCGCGCGGCCGGCCGACAGGGGATCAACGCCGACACGCTCTCGGCGCTCGGCTCCGCCAACCTCCGGCTGGGTCGGCTCGGCCAGGCGGAACAGCTGCTCAGGCGCGCCGTCGAGCAAGAACCGGATTTCGCCGAAGCCTGGAACAACCTCGGCGTGATCCTGATGGAGAAGGGCGAAGTGCCCGAAGCCGCACAGGTATTCCGTCGCGCCTTTGCAACGGACAACGGCCAATCGGTGGCGATTCGCGACAACCTGCGCTTGGCGCTATCAAAACTCGAGAATTCGGGATACGGTGACAGAAATGACAACAGCGACTTCAGGCTGGTGCAACGTGGAAGCGGGGATTTCCTGCTGACGCGGCAAGACGGATAGGCGGCGAAAGACCGTTCCGGACCTGAGGCGAGAGAGCAGTAAGAGGATGCAGGCAGGATGCGTCACCCCCATGTCTTGAGTCTCCTTGTTCTGGGGACGATCGGCCTTTCGGCCTGCGAACGTTCGGGCGAAGCCGAGGTCAACCGGGCCCTTCAGGACCTGAACGTCGCGGACGAAAGCAATCTGAACGATGTCATGCTGACGGTCGCGGAGCCAGCCGAGGCGGTGTCCTATTTCACCCGCGCCGTCGCCAACGAACCCGGGCGGATCGACCTGCAGCGCGGCCTGGCCAAGGCGCTTGTCCGCGCCGACCGGCCGCAGGACGCGATCACTGCCTGGCAGACGGTGACGAGCAGCTCCGCCGCCACCTATGAGGACAGTGTCGACCATGCCGATGCCCTCATCCGCGCCAACCGCTGGGACGAGGCCGAGGCGATCCTCGACACGATCCCGCCCACACACGAGACCTACCGCCGCTATCGCCTCGAGGCGATGATCGCGGACAGCAACGAGCAATGGCAGGACGCAGACGCCTTCTACGAGATCGCGGTCGGTCTGACGACCACCCCGGCCTCGGTTCTCAACAACTGGGGGTATTCCAAGCTGACCCGCGGCGAGTTCCCCGGTGCGGAGCGGCTTTTCGTGGATGCCATCCGCAACGATCCACAGCTTTTCACCGCCAAGAACAACCTGATGCTCGCCCGCGGCGCGCAGCGGAACTACGACCTGCCGGTGATCCCGATGACACAGGTGGAGCGGGCGCAATTGCTGCACACGCTCGCTCTGGCGGCGATCAAGCAGAACGACGTCTCCATCGGGCGCGGCCTGCTGCGCGAGGCGATCGACACCCATCCGCAGCATTTCGAAGAGGCCGTGCGTTCGCTCCGCGCCCTCGAAGCCAACGTGCAGAACTGAGCCGGTGACGACCGAGGCTTTCGCGGCTGCGTGCCTTGCGCCCTTTGTCCTGCCGATCTGCCTCTACGTGGCCTTCACCGACCTCAAGCAGATGCGGATCACCAACCAGGCCGTCACGGCGCTGGTCGTCGTGTTCGCAATCGGCGGGCTGATCCTCTATCCGTTTCCCGACTACCTCTGGCGGTGGCTGCACCTGGTCGTGGTATTGGTCGTGGGCATCGTGCTGAACATGGGCGGGGCGCTTGGTGCGGGCGACGCCAAGTTCATGGCCGCGGCCGCCCCCTTCGTGGCCCTCGCAGATATCGGCCTTGCCTCTTGGCTGCTGGCCGGGACGGCGGTATCCGGCTTCATCGCGCACCGGATCGCGCGGGGCACACGGCTGCGCGAGCTGGCGCCCGGATGGGAGAGCTGGACCGCGGGCAAGCGCTTTCCCATGGGCTTTCCGCTCGGCGCGACGCTGGCCGCCTACCTTCTGATCACCGCCTTCCGACCGGTCTGAGGCGCCCTGCCCCGGCTCAAGGCTCTTCGGCTGCCGGGCCGCCCAGGGGTTCGGGCATGATCGGCACGTCCACCTCATCGTCCGGGTCGGTCAGGCCCGGCGCCTCGATCTCGGGCTCGACGGCGTCCGGGGCGCCCGGCGGCGCGGTGACGTCTACCTCCCCCGAAGGATCGGCGGCCTCGGATGCGGCGCGCGGCAAGGCGGCGGGAGCTTCGGGCGCGGGGTCGGGGACCGGGACCTCGGCCGCGCCGGCGACGGCGCCGATCCGGTAGAGGGTATAGAGCGCCGTGCGCCGCACCTCGGTCAGGTCATCCGTGCCGCGGGAATTGAGAGACGACAGGATCCTGGACTGGGTCGTGGGCGAGATCGGGCAGGTCGGCACGATGATGAAATCGGCGGCTTCCAGCCCCGGCAAACCGCTGTAATACCACGGCGCCCCGCCCGGCAGCGGGCTCAGGTCACCAAAGAGCCAGAACGACGACAGCAGGTCGGCCACAAAGATCGGCCGCCCGCCGTAGCCCGCATCCTCGAGGTCGCGGGCGACAGCGTCGAAGACCGCAATCAGCCCCAGTTCGAGCGAGCAATAGGCCCGGGTCTCGCCCATGAAGATGACGGGATCGGTGCGGTCTTCTTCCGGGCGGAAGGCGGGCAGGCCGAGGTCGGGCGCCTCGACCGGGACCTTGATGTCGGTGCGCCGGGCCCGGATCGCCGCGGCGTGGATATCGGCGTTCACACCCCCGCGCGGCAGGACCGGCACATATTTCGTCGTATCGAGGAAGTAGTGCCGGAAGGGCGAATAGGCGAGGTTCAGGAACGACGGCGCGGTCAGCGCCAGCACCACCGCCGCCGTCCCCCCAAGGGCGGCCTTGTGCGTCAGCCCAAAGCCGTTGCGCCCCTCGCTCGCGGGCTTGAGCGACAGCAGCAGCACCGCGAGCAGCAGCAGCCATTGCGGGTCGTTGCCGAAGTTCTGGAAGGTCACATAGATGAACCCCGGGATCAGCAGCAGCACGATCAGCCCGCCCGTCTCCGCCCCCGCCTGGCGCAGGAAGACCACCGAGGCGAGCGCGGCCAGCGTGCCGCCCAGATAGGCGGTGCCCGCGACCACGTCCGACAGCGGCAGCCCAGGCCGCGGCCGGGTGGAGGAGCCCGCGACCTCGCGCAGGTCCGAGAAATAGGCGAGCCAGAAGGACGGCCCCAGCAGAACGGTCATCGCGCCGACCACGACGAGACCGGCGATCAGCGCCACGGCCAGGGCCCGGCGCTGGCCGGTCAGGACCAGCGCGATCAGCACCGGCGGGGCGAAGGCCACGAAATAGGTCACCTTGATCAGCGCGACGACCGCCATGCAGAGCCCGATGACCAGCCCGTCGGCCGTGCCGGTGCCCTTGCCGAACGGCGGGATCAGCGCCGCGACGATGGCGATGAAGACCAGCGCCCAGGCCCAGCGGTTGTAATGCATCGAGATCGAGAGCGCCGGCGTCGCCTCGCCATGAACCAGCGCCAGCATCAGAACCATGACGAACAGGGTCAGCAGCATCGCCGGCCCCCGGGCCAGGCGCGTCGCGCCGACCCACCAGACTGCCGGCGCGACCAGCGCGGCCGAGAGCACCTGCGCCCAGAGCACCGCGTGGCCAATGCCCATGCCGACCGCGACCAGAAGCGCCATCGGGGCGAAGGCGAGCATGCCGATCGGGGTCATGAAATCCAAGTGCGGCAGGTCTCCGCTCGCCATCCGCAGCGTGATCTGCATGAGGTGCAAGAGGTCGCCCTCGTGCTTGCCCAGGTAGAGGCCGCCCTTCAGAACGGCCGCGCCGCCCAGGACAAGCAGCAGCAGCGCAAGCCATGCCGCCAGCTGAATAGCTCCAATTCGAAACATGCTCGCCTCTTTCGCAGGTTTATCCATTTTTTGGCCACAATACTCAGCGATTGAGGGGGAACAAAGCGCCAAGACGGCTGCCCGGGTCTCCCACCGCTCGCGCTGCCCGTTGGCCACATGAACACGAACGCAAGAATGAGTCGCCCCATGAACATGCAAACAGGCAATGTCCTGGCGCCCAATCCGCCCAAAACCCTCGCGGCCATGCAGATTCCCGTGGTCATGATGCGAGACATCGTGCTCAAGACCATGTTTCGAAGGAACGTGGCGATGGTGACCGAGATCGCGAAATCGGTCTGCCTGCCGCCCAACGTCACCCAGGAGTTGATCGACATGGGCCGCGCCCAGGGGTTGATCGAGGCGATGGGCACCCTGAAGGCCACCGCCGTCAACAACGAGATGGAATACCAGCTGACCGAAAGCGGCAAGGCCCGCTCGCTCGATGCGCTAGCCCAGTCGGAATACTTCGGGGCGATGCCCGTCCCGCTCGAGGTGTACCGCGAACAGGTTCAGCGCCAGTCGATCCGGAACATTCAGATGGGCCGCGACCAGTTGCTGTCGGCCATGGGGCACCTGATCCTGCCGCCGCAGCTGATCGACCAGCTGGGGCCGGCGGTGGGCTCGGGCCACTCGATCCTCATGTACGGCCCGCCCGGCAACGGGAAATCCTCGATCTCCAACGGGATCCGCGATGCCCTGGGCGACAAGATCTACGTGCCCCGCGCGATCGAATATTCCGGCCAGGTGATCACGGTCTACGACCCGATCGTCCATGCCTCGGTCGAGGAGGACGTGGACGACCCCAATTCCCTGCGCCGCACCTCGGGCCGCTACGACACCCGCTATGTCCGCTGCGAACGCCCGACAGTGATCACCGGGGGGGAGCTCTCGCTGTCCATGCTCGACCTGGTCTACAACCCGACTGCGCGGACCTACCAGGCGCCGCTCCAGCTGAAATCCTCGGGCGGCGTGTTCATCGTCGACGACCTCGGCCGCCAGGCAGAGCCTCCGCAGGCGCTGGTCAACCGCTGGATCGTCCCGCTGGAGGAGAACAAGGACATCCTGGCGCTGCAATCGGGCGAGAAATTCGAGGTGCCGTTCGACACGCTGGTGATCTTCTCCACCAACTTCCACCCCAACGAGATCTTCGACAAGGCGGCCCTGCGGCGGATCTTCTTCAAGATCAAGATCGACGGACCCAATCAGGAGGATTTCCTCAAGATCTTCGCCATGATCGCCCGCAAGAAGAAGATGCCGCTGGACGAAAAGGCCCTGCTGCACCTGCTCAACAACAAGTATCCGCAGATCAACAACAATTACGCGAACTACCAGCCGGTCTTCCTGATCGACCAGATGATTTCGATCTGCGACTTCGAGGGCATTCCCTACCAGATGACCCCCGAGCTGATCGACCGGGCCTGGGCCAACATGTTCGTGCGCGACGAAAGCATCGTCCACTAGGCTTGGCGGACGCAGGGTCGGGCTTGACCGCCCGGCGCTTCGGCGCATCTTCGCGTCATGACCCTGTCCCCCCGTTTCGCCGCGTGGTTCGCCGCCAGAGGATGGCAGCCCCATCCCCACCAGCTCGACATGCTGGCGAAAGCGGATGCGCCCGCGCTTCTGCTCATCGCGCCCACGGGCGGCGGCAAGACGTTGGCCGGGTTCCTGCCCACGCTGACCGATCTGGCCGAGGGCGGGCACGCAGGGTTGCACACGCTATATGTCAGCCCGCTCAAGGCGCTGGCCGCCGACATTCGCCGTAACCTCACCACGCCCGTGGAGGAGATGGCGCTGCCGATCCGGATCGAGGACCGCACCGGCGACACCTCCGCCACGCGCAAGAAGCGCCAGCGGGCCGATCCGCCCCATATCCTGCTGACCACGCCGGAAAGCCTCGCGCTGCTGACCTCCTACGAGGATGCCCCGCGCATGTTCGCGGGCCTAAAGCGCGTCATCATCGACGAGATCCACGCCCTGTCCGAAAGCAAGCGCGGCGATCAGCTGATGCTGGCCCTCTCGCGGCTCGACGCCATGGCCCCCGGCCTGCGCCGGGTGGGCCTGTCGGCGACGGTCGAGAACCCGGCCGCGCTTGCCTCGGAACTGGCCCGCCATCCAGAGCCTTGCGAGATCCTGCACGCCGATCCCGGCCCCGATCCCGACATCGCCATGCTGGTCACCGAAGAACGCCCGCCCTGGGCCGGCGGCGGCGCGAAATACGCGATCCCGGCGGTCCTGCGAGAGGTCAAGCGGCACAAGACCACGCTGATCTTTCACAACACCCGCGCCCAGGCCGAGATCTTCTTTCACAACCTCTGGCTCGCCAATGACGAGGATCTGCCCATCGGCATCCACCATGGCTCGCTCTCGCGCGAACAGCGCGAGCGGGTCGAGGGCGCCATGGTCGCGGGCCAGCTGCGCGCCATCGTCTGCACCGGGTCCCTCGATCTGGGCATCGACTGGGGCGACGTCGACCTGGTGATCCAGATCGGGGCGCCGAAGAACGTCAAACGCCTGATCCAGCGTATCGGCCGGGCCAATCACCGCTACAACGCCCCGTCCAAGGCGCTGCTGGTGCCGGCGAACCGCTTCGAGATCGTCGAATGTGTCGCCGCCCTCGAAGCCGCCCGCGACCACGATCTGGACGGAGACCCAAAGGGCCCGGGCCCCCGCGACGTGCTCTGCCAGCACATCCTGATCCGCGCCTGCGCCGGCCCGTTCGACGCGACCGAGCTCTATCGCGAGGTCAAGACCGTCGGCGCCTATGCCGGTATCTCCCGCGCGGGCTACGACGATTGCCTCGATTTCTGCGCCACGGGGGGCTATGCTCTTCGGGCCTATGACAAGTGGCAAAGACTGAAGCAGACCAACGGCTTGTGGCATCTGCGCGACCCCCGCGCCTCGCAACGGATCCGCATGAACCTCGGCACGATCCAGGACACAGATACGCTCAAGGTGCGCCTGCGCGGCCGCGGCAAGCCCCTCGGCGAGGTCGAGGAGAGCTTCGCCGCTACGCTCACCCAGGGCGACACCTTCCTGATCGGCGGCGAGGTCGTCCGCTACGAGGGCCTGCGCGAGCTGACCGTCGAAGTCTCCCGCCGCGCCGACAAGCAGCCCAAGATCGCGACCTTCATGGGCACGAAATTCGCGACCTCCACCCAGCTGTCCCAGCGGATCCTGCGGATGTTCCGTCAGAGTAGCTGGCCGGAGCTGCCAGGCCATACCGCCGGCTGGCTCGCGCTTCAGCGCAGGGTCTCGAAACTGCCCGAGGCGGACCGCATCCTGGTGGAGACCTTCCCACACGACGGGCGCAACCACCTCTGCGCCTACGGCTTTGCCGGCCGCAACGCCCAGGCGACGCTTGGCCTGCTGCTGACCCAGCGGATGGAGGAACAGGGCCTGCACCCGATGGGCTTCGTCGCGACCGATTATGCCACCCTGGTCTGGGGTCTGGACCTGGTGACCGATCCTGCCCCCCTGTTCGCCCCCGACGCCCTGCGCGAGGATTTCGAACGCTGGCTCGGGGGCAACGCGGTGATGAAGCGCACCTTCCGCGCCTCGGCCACGATCGCCGGCCTGATCGAGCGCAACACCCCGGCCGCCCGCAAGACCGGCCGCCAGGCCACCTTCTCGTCCGACATCCTCTACGACACGCTCACCAGATACGATCCCGACCACCTCCTGCTACGCATCACCCGCGAAGAAGCCCTGCGCGGCCTCGTCGATTTCGGCCGGATCGAGGAGATGCTTGCGCGAACGGCCGGCGCCATCGACCACGCCCCCCTCGACCGGGTCACCCCCCTCGCCGCCCCGCTCTTCCTCGAGCCAGGCCGGGTTCCGGTCCAGGCCTCCGGTGCCCAGCGACTGATGGAGGAAGAGGCCGCCCGCCTGATGGCCGCCGCGGGACTCGACTAGGCTTCATTGCCTTGCAATATCCCCGCCGGAGGCATCCCCGGCTTGCCACAGGCGGCCCCCTCTGACAGACAGAACAGACCATGAACGCATATTTCGTCACCTTGCTCGATCAAGCGCTCCGGGCCCTGCCCTCGGGCGCCCTGCACTGGCCCGCACAAAGGCTGCTCTGCGTCTCCGACCTGCACCTCGGCAAATCGGACCGGATCGCCCGGCGCGACGGCCGCATGTTGCCGCCCTACGAGACGCAGGCCACGCTTGCCCGTCTCGACGCCGATATCGCGGCCCTCGACCCGGCTCATGTCGTCTGCCTCGGCGACAGTTTCGACGACCTCGCGGGCGAGGCGTCGCTGGACGAGGGTGAGCGGCTCTGGATCACCCGGCTGCAGGCGGGGCGGGACTGGACCTGGATCGAGGGCAACCATGATCCCGGCCCGCTGACCCTCGGCGGGGCCCACCGAGCAGAGCTGCGCATCGAAACGCTCGTGTTCCGGCACATAGCGCAAGAGGGGGCAACGGGCGAAGTGTCGGGGCATTACCACCCGAAATGCCGCCTGCGCGGCACCGGTGGCGGGCGTCCGGCTTTCCTGATGGATGCACATCGGCTGATCCTGCCCGCGTACGGCACCTATACCGGCGGTCTGGCCTGCACCGACCCCGCGCTTCAACGCCTGCTCGCCGATCCGGCGCTGGCAATCCTGACCGGGCCGCGGGCGGTGCCGGTGCCCCTGCCGCGCCCCTAGCTCTCGGCCGGCCCCGGGGCCGCGAACCCGGCCCGGCTGTGGCTGCCGTCGCAAAACGGCTTGTTCGCGGACTGGCCACAGCGGCAGAAGAACAATCGCTCGCCCCGGGCAATCCGGCCACCGGTCCCCGTGACCACCTCGCAGGGGCCAACCACGCCAAGCGGTCCGTTCTCCAGGGGACGGATCGACACGCTGTCGCCGGCCGCCTGCGTCGGCGGGTCCGTGACCTCGGGTGCGGGCTCGCCGGTCGCGGCAAAGCCTTCTTCCACATGGGAATTATCGCAATAGGGCTTGCGCTTGGACTTGCCGCAACGGCAGAGCGTGGCGCGCGGCATCTTCTCGCCGTCCACCTGCAGCCCGCCATTGAATGCCAGCGGCCCGTTCTCTCGGACCCTGACGATGGCCCGTGCGGGCGGGGTCTCCTCCTCCACCCCATCCTTGCGGGCATAGCTCAGCGCCCCGGACGGGCAGGTGCGAATCATTGCCGCGATCTCTTCGGCCGGTGCGGCATCGGGCGAGACCCAGGGCCGCCGCTCGGGGTCGAAGACCTGCGGCAGTTTCAGAAAGCAATTCCGCGCATGGATACAGCGCCCCATGTCGAAGGCGATCTCGATATCCGCTCCGGTGTAACGCCTGACCATTGGAAAACTCCTTGTTTGCCTGGACGTATTCTTGTCAGACAGTCAGCCCCTCCGGCTCTGCAATTCCGTTCGCACGGCAGCAGGCGGTCACGGTATTGGCCAGCAGGCAGGCGATGGTCATCGGGCCCACCCCGCCCGGCACCGGCGTGATCGCACCGGCCCGCGCCGAGGCGCTCTCGAAATCCACGTCGCCCACAAGGCGGGTCTTGCCGCCCTCGCCCGGCACACGGTTCATGCCCACATCGATCACCGTCGCCCCGGCCTTGATCCAGTCACCCCGAACCATTTCGGTCCGACCAACCGCCACGACGACGATATCGGCCCGCCGCACGACATCGGCGAGGTCCCGGGTCCGCGAATGGGCCATGGTCACCGTGCAGGAGTCGCCCAGCAGCAACATGGCCATTGGCTTGCCGACGATATTGGAGCGCCCGACAACGACCGCCTCCAACCCCGACAGCGACCCGAGCTGGGCGCGGAGCATCATCAGACAGCCCAGCGGGGTGCAGGGCACCATCGCCTTCTGCCCTGTACCCAGCAGACCCACGTTCGAAATGTGAAAGCCGTCCACATCCTTCGCCGGGTCGATCGCATTGATCACCAGGTCGGAATTCAGATGAGGCGGAAGCGGTAACTGCACAAGAATGCCATGAACTTCGGGATCGCCGTTCAGCGTCTCGACGAGCGCCAGCAGATCGGCCTCTGACGTCTCGGCGGGCAGCCGATGTTCGAATGAGGCCATTGCGACCTCCAGCGTCATCTTGCCCTTCGATCGGACGTAGACCTGGCTGGCCGGATCCTCACCCACCAGAACCACCGCAAGACCGGGCTTAAGCCCATGATCCTCGCGCAGGCGGGCCACATGGCCCGCGACCTTTTCCCGAATGGAAGCTGCGAAGGCCTTGCCGTCTATGATTTGCGCCGTCATTCCCGTCTCCTGCCTTGGGGCGGCACAAGGATCGGACCCTTGCATAGCGCCGCCGATAGAGCCACCACAGCAACGCCGCGATTATCCGTCCCGCGACACCGCAACCGAAGCAGAGCCCAACTTCTTCGCTGCCTTAATATCCAAATCCTGCCGGCACCACCCGATTTGCGGCCATTGGGCCCGCATTCGCGCCAATCGCCGAAGATGCACCGGAAACCGGCCCTTGCGCCAGGTGTCGCTCTCCGGCTGGCTCGCCACGTTGATTTTCGGTCAGAAGAGGCCCTCGATCAGTCCCTCCGCGTTCAGCCGAATACTCTCGGCAGAGGGGACGCGGGGCAGGCCCGGCATCGTCATGATCTCTCCGCAGATGACCACGATGAAGCCCGCGCCCGCGGCCAGGCGCACCTCCCGGACAGGCACGCTGTGGCCGGACGGGGCGCCGCGCCGCGCGGGGTCGGTCGAAAAGCTGTACTGGGTCTTGGCCATGCAGATCGGCAAGTGGCCGTGACCCTCCGCCTCCCACGCGGCCAGCTGTGCGCGGACGGACTTGTCCGCCGTCACCTCGCCCGCGTGATAGATCCGGGTGGCAATGGTCTCGATCTTCTCCCACAGGGGCATCTCGTCGGGGTAGAGCGGGGCAAACTGCGCCGTGCCGCCCTCGGCCATCTCGACGACCTTGCGGGCCAGCGCCTCGGTTCCCGCCCCGCCCTGCGCCCAGTGGGTGCACAGAATCGCCTCGACCCCCTGTTCGGCGACATAGGCCTTGACGGCGGCGAGCTCTGCCTCGGTATCTCCGAGGAAATGATTGATCGCGACGACCACCGGCACGCCGAACTGCGCGAGGTTGGCGATATGGCGGCCGACGTTGGGACATCCCGCCTCGATGGCCGCGACATTCTCTTGCCCGAGGTCGTCCTTTGCGACGCCGCCATTCATCTTGATCGCGCGGCAGGTCGCCACCAGGACCACCGCGTCCGGCGAGAGGCCGGCCTTGCGGCACTTGATGTCCATGAACTTCTCGGCCCCGAGATCGGCGCCGAAGCCCGCCTCGGTCACCACGTAATCCGCAAGTTTCAGCGCCGTCGTCGTTGCCATGACCGAGTTGCAGCCATGGGCGATATTGGCGAAGGGTCCGCCGTGGACGAAGGCTGGATTGTTTTCCAGCGTCTGAACCAGGTTCGGCTGGAGCGCATCCTTGAGCAGGACCGTCATCGCGCCATCGGCCTTGATGTCTCGCGCGGTCACGGGAGACTTGTCCCGGCGATAGGCCACGATCATGTCGCCCAGCCGCCGCTCCAGGTCGCCAAGCGACGTCGCAAGGCAAAGGATCGCCATGACCTCGGAGGCGACGGTGATGTCGAAGCCGGTCTGCCGCGGAAAGCCGTTCGACACCCCGCCCAGCGAGGTGACCGTGTCGCGCAGGGCGCGGTCGTTCATGTCGAGCACCCGGCGCCAGACCACGCGCCTCTGGTCGATCTCGAGCCCGTTGCCCCAGTAGATGTGGTTGTCGATCATCGCCGAAAGCAGGTTGTGGGCGCTGGTGATCGCGTGGAAATCGCCGGTGAAATGGAGGTTCATGTCCTCCATTGGCACGATCTGCGCGTGACCGCCCCCGGCCGCCCCGCCCTTCATCCCGAAATTCGGGCCGAGCGAGGCTTCGCGGATGCACACCGCCGCCCGCTGGCCGATCCGGTTGAGACCGTCGCCGAGACCGACTGTCGTGGTGGTCTTGCCCTCGCCCGCCGGGGTCGGGTTGATGGCCGTCACGAGGATCAGCTTGCCGGTGGCGTGGTTCCGCACACTTTCGATCAGGCGCTGGGATACCTTGGCCTTGTCATGGCCGTAGGGCACGAGATCCTCGGCCCCGATGCCGAGTTTCGCGCCGATCTCCTGTATGGGCAGCTTGTGCGCCGCCCGGGCGATCTCGATGTCGGTCTGATGTGCCACGTGGATTGTCCCCCTCCCCCTGCCGCGCCCCGGATCTGGCCGAGAATCGCAAATCTTCGCCCTAGGCCGTCGCCAAAGCCTGTCGAGCCTGCTCGGGCTGCCAGGCCCGTTGTTCGGGAACATGAAGCCGCATCCGGTCCCCCACGCGCAACACGCCCGCCCGCTCGACCCAGGCGGTCACGCCGCGTTTTCCCTCGGCCACCGGCTTGAATCGCTTGCCGTGGCCGGGACGCGCGGCTTCGATTGTCATCGCGGGAAACTGGCAGGGCCCGTTCTGCAGATCGATGGTCACGGTAGTGCCACTTTCGGACTGGAGCCGCGCGGCGGGCGGCAGATGGCTGAAATCGGCAATCCCGGAGACGACGATGGAGGCCCCGAGCCAGGCAGGGTCCAGCGCATCCAGCCCGAGATCCGTGGCGATCTCAGCAATCTCCTCGGCGGAGAGGATCGACATTTGGCGGGTGTTGCGGATCTCGGTGCCGCGAGGATATTGCCCAAGAACCCGACTGCAGGACGGTCGGGTCAGACCGGCGTGAAACTCGCCCTCGAAACCGGCCAGTGTCAGCGGCATCTCGTCAATCGCCTCGGCACTGATCTCCTTGGTGTCCCGGTCGGTGACCCGGCCGAGCCATGTGATCGTCGCGAAATGGTCTGTGGGGATCAAAGCGGGCATCGTCAGGCACTCCTTTGCACCGACTTTGACCCGCAAGTAGGGCCGCCGCAACCCGATCCTTTCGGATGTGCGGCGGCCCAGAATTTTCGCCGAAAATTCTGTACAGATTATTCGCGAATAATCTGTAGCCCGGTATCAGGCCGACGGTTCGGGTTCGAGCCCGCCATCCCGGGGTTTGCGGGACTTGGTCGTCTTCGGGATCGCCGTGATCGAGCTGCCCCCCGAGGGCGGCGTATCGTCCGCATCGTCGTTGCGATTCAGAGGCTCGCCCGCGATGACCTTGGTGATCTCGTTCCCGGTCAGGGTTTCGTATTCCAGAAGGCCCTGCGCCAACCGCTCCAGATCCTCGCGCTTTTCGGTGAGGACCCGCTTGGCGGTCTCATAGCCCGTATCGATGATCTGTTTCACCTTGTCGTCGATGATCTTCTGCGTCGCAGCGGAATGGTTGGTTCCGCCGCCATAGGCGCCCAGATAGCTCTGTTGCTCATTCGCATAATCGACGTAGCCCAGCTCTTCGGCAAAACCGAATTGCGTGACCATGGCCCGCGCAATCTTCGACACCTGCTGGATGTCCGATGCTGCCCCGGAGGTCACATTATCAAGGCCGAACACAAGCTCCTCGGCCACGCGCCCACCCATCGCCATCGCGATCTTCGAAGTGTATTTCGTAAAGCTCACCGACAGCTGGTCCCGCTCCGGAAGCGACAGCACGAGGCCCAGTGCACGGCCGCGCGGGATGATCGTCGCCTTGTGGATCGGATCATGCTGCGGGACGTTAATGCCGACAATCGCATGGCCGGCCTCATGGTAGGCCGTCAGCTTCTTCTCGTCCTCGGACATGACCATCGACCGCCGTTCGGCGCCCATCATGACCTTGTCCTTGGCGCTTTCGAAATCGATCATTGTCACAAACCGCCGGCCCACGCGGGCGGCCATCAGCGCGGCCTCGTTCACCAGGTTCGCGAGGTCGGCGCCCGAGAAGCCGGGCGTGCCGCGGGCGATGATGCGCAGGTCCACATCCGGTCCCAGGGGCACCTTGCGGGCGTGCACGCCAAGGATCTTCTCGCGGCCCTTGATGTCAGGGTTCGGCACCTGCACCTGTCGGTCGAACCGGCCCGGGCGCAGCAGCGCGGGGTCGAGCACGTCGGGCCGGTTGGTGGCCGCCACGATGATGATGCCCTCATTGGCCTCGAAGCCGTCCATCTCGACCAGCAGCTGGTTCAGCGTCTGTTCGCGCTCGTCGTTGCCACCGCCGTAGCCCACGCCACGCGACCGGCCCACGGCGTCGATCTCGTCGATGAAGACGATGCAGGGTGCGTTCTTCTTGGCCTGCTCGAACATGTCGCGCACGCGGCTGGCGCCGACGCCCACGAACATCTCGACGAAATCGGACCCCGAGATGGTGAAGAACGGCACGCCCGCCTCGCCCGCAATCGCGCGGGCCAGAAGGGTCTTGCCGGTGCCCGGCGGGCCGACAAGCAGCGCGCCTTTCGGGATCTTGCCGCCAAGGCGGGAGAATTTCTGCGGGTTGCGCAGGAACTCGACGATCTCTTCCAGCTCTTCCTTGGCCTCGTCAATGCCGGCCACGTCGTCGAAGGTGACGCGCCCGTGCTTTTCGGTCAGCAGCTTGGCACGAGACTTGCCAAAGCCCATGGCGCCGCCGCGCCCGCCGCCCTGCATCCGATTCATGAAGTAGATCCAGACACCGATCAGCAGAAGGAACGGCAGCAGCCCGATCAGGAACGAAGTAAAGCCGTTCTGCTCTTGGCTTTTCGCCGTCACGGGGATGTCGCGGTCGATCAGAAGATCGGTGACGGCGGCGTCCTCGGGCTTGATCGCCACGTAGTCACGGCCATCCGCCCCGCGATAGCGGATCTGCTCACCGTCGATCGTGACCGAGCCCACGCCGCCGTTCTCGACGGACTGGACGAAGTCCGAATAGCTGCGAGAGGTTGACTGCATCGTGCTCTGGCCACCCGAGAACAGGTTGAACAGTGCAAGGATGAGCAGGAATAGGACGACCCAGAATGCCAGATTTCGCGCGTTGCCCAAGGAATTCTCCCGTAGAATTGCGTCTGCCCGGGACTCCTCTCCTGGGCGCTAGGTGTCAAGATAGGCATTGGGGCGATTTCTTCAATCGGATAACAGACATTCAGGAAAGCTTCCGCCGGGCGGATCGAGGCGGATCGGTGCGCTGTCGCCCAGCCCGATCCGGGGGCACGCTACCAGCCGCGGGCCGTCCCAGAGCGCAGGGGCGGAGCGCAGCGCGGCGCGAGGGGCGCCCGGGGTTTCGGGCCGCCCGGCCTGGTCCATCCCGGCGTCGCCCAGGGCCGCGACGGCCAACCCCTTGGAAAGCCTGTCCGAAACAAGCCACCTGCGATCCCAGCGTCCGTCGGTCATGGCCAGCCCGGCAACCGCGGCATGTTCGCGGAACAGGTAGATCTGCGATTTGCGGGCGAGGATCCGGCAGCCGTGCAGCGTGCTGTCGCCGCCGGCAAGCACCCGGTCCAGCGTCTCTTCGAGCGCCACGACACGGGGACGATAAGGGGCCGACGCGACGAATTGCAGCGCCCCTGCGAGGATGCGCAACTGGGTATCAGCCTCGATCCGCGCGAAAGCGTCCCGGTCCAGGGCCACATCCCCCTCCGGCGCGGGGCGCATCGCGGCCGTTGCGGCGTCCAGCGCCCGCCGCTCCAGCGCCTCGCGCGAGCGGCGCAGGCGGCGGGCCGTCGCGGCAAGACATTCCACCCCGAGGCCCTGCGCCTCAAGCCCCTGCAGAAGCTGTCGCATGCGGCTGCGCTCGAAGGCCGGATCGCTGTTGGTCGGGTCGTCGACGTAGGGAATGCCAAGCACATCGTTGTGTTGGCGCAGTTCGACTCGAGAGATCTCGCGCAGCGGGCGAATGACCTCGAACCCGTCCACGGTGCGCCGTCCGGCAATCTCCGAAAGCCCCTCGACCCCCGATCCCCGGCGCAGGCGCATGAGGAAGGTCTCGGCCACATCGTCACGTGTATGGGCGAAGGCGACATGCCTGACCGGGCCACACCAAGCGCCGATCAGCCGAAGCCGGGCCTGCCGCGCCGCATCCATAAGGTTGCCCGTCCCCGGATGCTGATCCCACGTCAGCGTCTCATGGGACAGGCCGAGCGCCTGCGCCTCGGACGCGACCATGGCCGCCTCGGAGGCGCTTTCGGGGCGCAGGCCGTGATCGACGGTTACCACCCGAAGCCCGACACCCCAGGCCCGCGCCCATCCGGCCGCCAAGTGCAGCATCGCCATGCTGTCGCCGCCACCCGACACTGCAAGGCCGATTTCACCGGGAAAGTCCGGGCCCACAAGCCCGCCCATGGCCTCGGCAAAGCGGGCCGGAAGGCTCACGGACAGCCGTATTGCACCCGCGCCTGCGCCGCGTCGCCCGCGGCCTCGGAGGCGGGAAAGCGGTTCCCGACCTCTTGCAGGGTCGTGCAGGCCTCCTGCATCTGACCGAGCGCCCCGAGCGAGGCGCCGAGCTTGAACAGGGCGTCCGGCGCCCGGGCCCCGGTGGGCGCCCCCGAGAACGAGGCGAGATAGGCCCGCGCCGCGTTGCTGATCTCGCCGAGGGAATCGTAGGCCTCGCCGCGCAGGTAATGGGCATCTGGCGCGAGCGGCCCGCCGGGGTATGTCTCTGTATGGGCGAGGAAAAGCTCTGTGGCGCGCTCGAAATCGCCCTCTTCGAAGGCGGTCCGGGCGGCGTCGAACTCCGCCTGCTCGCCGACCGCCAGCGCGGGGCCCTGTTCGGTCGCGGCCTCCGGCTCGGGCAGGTTCTCGGCCGCGTCCACGCCGCCCAGCGTGGGGGTGTCGCCCAACAGGCCGATGTCGCAGCCGACCTCGAGCTCGCAGAGGCGGAATTCCAGGTCGCCGATCCGGTTGGTGCCGTCGCGGGTGATGCGGTTGATCCGGAACTCCAGCTCTTCGGTCTTCGACGTCAGGCGCTGCAGCTCGCTCTCCATCGCCGAAACGCGGTCGAGCACGGAGCCGCCGCCCACGTCGACACTGGGCGCGCCTGTGGTCGACAGCTCCCGGGTCAGGCGCTGGACCTCGACATACAGCACGGACAGGTCCTGGCGGATGTCCGCCAGGGTCTGGTCCTGGGCGGACGCGGACAGGGGAGCCGACAGCGCCAGCGATGAGATCAGGATCAATCTGCGCAGCATCACGCGCCCCCTTCCTGCGTCAGCTGATCGAGCCGGCGGCGATCACGGTGACCGCGCGGCGGTTCTGGGCATAGCACGCCTCTTCCGAGCAGATCGCCAGGGGACGTTCCTTGCCGTAGGTGACCGTCTGCAATCGGCCGGTCGGAACACCGCGGCTGACGAGGTATTCGCGCACCGCGTTGGCCCTGCGCGAGCCGAGCGCGAGGTTGTATTCCCGGGTGCCCTGCTCGTCGGCGTGGCCCTCGATCACCGCGCGGTAATCGGCGTTCGTCAGAAGCCACTCGGCCTGTCCGTTCAGCGTTGCCCGGCCGGTCTCGGTCAGGGTAAACTGATCCACCTCGAAGAGGACACGGTCGCCGATGCGCTGGCTGAAGTATTGCGGGCTGGCGGGATTCGACGCGGGATCGACGGGGCCGGCCACGCCGGCGCCGGCACCTGCGCCCATGCCACTGTCGGCACCGCGGTTGTTGCGGTTGGCGCATCCGGACGCGGCGAGCGCCGCCACCAGAAGAAGCGCCGGTGTGAGATATTTCATCGCGTGAGGTCCTGTATCGCTCATTCTCGTTGTCATAAGCCTAACACGGTTCTTTTCGCCGTGCATCCGTTGCGACTCGCCGCGCCTCAGGGCTGCAAAGGCCCCCATGAGGCGTCCGAAGCGGCCGCCGGCGTGTCGACCCGTTGCAGGTTCCGGCCCGAGACGTCCACCGAATAGATCGCCGGAGCGCCCGATTCTCCTTGGGTTTCGCGGGTGAACATCAAGACCCGGCCGTTCGGCGACCAGGTCGGGCTTTCGTCCAGGAACGACGCGGTGAGCAGCCGCTCTTCCGAGCCGTCCGTGCGCATCACGCCGATGTGAAAACGCCCGGCGTTCTGTTTGGTGAACGCGATCAGGTCCCCGCGCGGCGACCAGACGGGCGAGCCGTAGCGGCCCTCGCCGAAGCTGATCCGCTGGGGCTCTCCGCCGGTGGCCGACATGACATAAAGCTGCTGGGTGCCCGAGCGGTCGCTTTCGAACACGATGCGCGCCCCGTCGGGCGAGAGGCTGGGCGCGGTCTCGATCGAGGGCGCGTTGGTCAGGCGCTGGTGCTGCCCGGTGCCGATGTCGGTCCGCCAGATGTCGGTATTGCCACCGTTGGACAGCGAGTAGATCACCGAGCGCCCGTCGCGCGAGAACCGCGGCGAGAACGACATCTCGCCCTGTTGCGTGGCCAGTTGCTGGCGCGTGACCGTCCCCACGTCGAGCGCGTTGATCCGGGGAAAGCCGCTGTCCCAGCTTGTATAGATCACCCGGTCGCCCAGCGGCGAAAACCGCGGCGCCAGCACGATCGAGGAACTGTCGGTCAGGTATTGGACGTTGGCGCCGTCGTAATCCATGATCGCCAGCCGCTTGCGCCGGTCGTTCTTGGGCCCGGTCTCGGCCACGAAGACGACTCGGCTGTCGAAATAGCCGCCTTCGCCGGTGATCCGCGAATAGACCTGATCGGCGACCTTGTGCGCCATCCGCCGCCAGCCATCGGTCGTGCCGACCAGCTGCTGACCCGCGCCGAGTTCGGTGCCCGAGAAGACGTCATAGAGCCGGAACTTCACCGTCACCTGCCCGCCGTTGACCGCCACCGCGCCGGTGATCAGCGCCTGGGCGTTGATCGTCCGCCAGTCGGTATAGGCGACGGGCTGGGCAAAGCTGTCCACAGTGGAGACGAACGCGGTCGCCGGGATCTCGCGAAAGACGCCGGTGCCGGTGAGGTCGGCGGCGATGACGCGGCTGATGTCTGCGGCCAGCTGCTCGGCGCCCGGCGTCTCGGCCTCGAAGGTCGGGACGGCGAAGGGCAGCGGCTGCACGTTGGGGTTGGTGATCGTCAACCGCAGCGGGCCGCCCTGGGCAAAGGCCGGGGTCGCGGGGGCCAAAGACAGGATCAGCGCGAGGGCGCAGGACACCAGGGCCAGGCCCAGCGCGGCGGGGTCGAACAGGGATTGGAAGCTTCGGGTCATCATGTCTCTCATTCTCTCCGGCCGGGGGCCGGTTGCAATCGGAGTCACGCGATTGTGGCAGGTTTTGGCCGGGACCGTCACTGGAAAGCCCTGTCTGACGGGTCGAATGTCAGCTCCACATCGCGCCATTGATCGTATTTCTCGGGCGGCAGCTCATAGCCGGTCCGTCCGTTGTAGTTCTGACAGCGCAGCACGGCCCGCCGCACCGCCTGGAACGCGCTCTCCTGGGCGGCCTCGGGGCCGCCCGAGGCCGCCAGCCGCCGCACGTCGCCCTCGACCCGGCCCTGTTGGCTGAGCGAGAAGGCGACGGTCACCACCACGCGGGCCGCCTGGCTGCCGGCGTCCACGTCCCAGCATTCATGCACGGCGACGCGGAATCCCTCCTGCTCGCTGCCGGTCAGCGGCGGGCCGGGCGCGGCCGCCGAGGTGGCGGCGGCGAGGGCCGCGGCCACGGCGTCGTCCACCGCGGCCTCGTCGACCTCGGGCGCAGCCTCTTCGGGATCGGGCGCGACATCGTCGGACCGGGCCGCGGTCGTCGTGCCCTCGGTCCGCGGGGCGGGCGCGGCCGGGGGCGCGGGCCGGTTCGGGCGGACCTGCGGACGGATCGAGGCCAGCGGCGCCGAGGCGGCCGGGATGTCGGCCTCGGTCACGATCTGGCTTGCGGCCTCTTCGGGGGCGGTGGCCTCCTGCGGCGTCTCGGCGATCACCTCTTCGGCGGCGCTGTCGGCCTCGGCCGGGGGCTGCGCCTCTTCGGCGACGGCGACGTCCGGCGGTGGCGGCGCGATCGGGGTCGGCGAGACCCGCTCGGCCGGGCGCGGGATCGGGCGGGGGCTTGCCTCCAGCGTGGGGTCCTCGACGATGGTGGGCACCGACGGGGCCTCGGGGGCCTGAGGCGACGGCACCGGGTCGGGCGGCGGCGGCAGGCTGGCCGTTTCGGGCACTTCGGGCACGGAATCCCGTTCGGGCGGGGCCACGGGCGGCGGCGTCTCGGCGGTCTGGGGCGCGTCGGGTTCTGCGGGGGCCGGTTCCGGCGCAACCTCCACCTCCGGCTCCGGCAGGGCGACGCTGGGGGTGTCGGTCACGGGCGCCTCGGGCGCCGTGGCCGCGCGGATCGCCTCGAATTCCTGCGCCGAGACGACGGACACATCCATCACGTCGAACTCCAGCGGGTCGCTGGACAGGCCCCAGCCCATGACGAGCCACAGCAGCAGCCCCGCGTGCCCCACGCCCGAGATATACCCGCCGGGCGTCATGGCACCCTACCCGTCCGACCCGTCGAGCGTCGGACCGCCGATATCCGTCACCAGACCGATGTTGTTGAAGCCAGCCGCGTTGAGCGCCCCCATGATCTCGGCCACGGCATTCCAGGCGTTGGCGCCGTCGGCGCGCAGGAACACCCGGTCGCTCGTGCGTTCTTCGGCGATGGCGCGCAGGCGGGTGATGAATTCGTCGCGCGGCACGTCCGTGGTCTGGATCTGCAGCCCGCCCTGGGACGTCATCGTGATGGTCAGCGGCTCTTCCTGCTCGGTCGGCAGGGCGTTGGCCGCCGTCTCGGGCAGTTGCACCGGCACGCCGACCGTCAGCAGCGGGGCCGCGACCATGAAGATGATCAGCAGCACCAGCATCACGTCGACGAAGGGGGTCACGTTGATGTCGGCCATTGGCGCGCTGCGCCGGGCGCCCCTGCGCCGCTTGCCGCTGTCGGATTTCACCACGCTGGCTGCCATGTCAGCTGTCCAGTTGCCGCGACAGGATGGTCGAGAACTCGTCCGCGAAGGCTTCGTAGCCGTTCACGATACGGTCCGAATCCGCCGAGAGCTTGTTATAGAAGATCACCGCCGGGATCGCCGCCATCAGGCCCAGACCCGTGGCCAGAAGCGCCTCGGCGATGCCCGGCGCGACGACGGCGAGGTTGGTGTTCTGCTGCTCGGCGATCTCGATGAAGGCGTTCATGATGCCCCAGACGGTGCCGAAAAGGCCGATGAACGGCGCCGTGGACCCAACCGTGGCCAGCACCGGCAGACCGCGCTGCAGCCGGCCCGCCTCCTTGGCGATCGCCACGTCCATCGACCGGTCGATCCTCGCTTGCGCCCCGGCGATCAGCCCGCCGTCCTGCCGGTGCGAGCGGCGCCATTCGATCATTCCCGCGGCAAAGATCTTCTGGCTCTGGCCCTTGGGCGTCGGGCCGATTTCGTCGAAGAGGCCGTCCAGCGGCTCGCCCGACCAGAAGGCGCGATCGAAGCGCGAGGCCTCGAACCGGGCGCGCTTGTATTGGACCCACTTGTCGACGATCACCGCCCAGCACCAGATCGAGGCGAAGATCAGGATGATCATCACCAGTTTCACGGCGATCGTGGCGCGGGCGAAAAGCGCCCACATCGAAAAATCTGTCGCTGCTTCCATGGACCTGCTCGCCAAGGGGGGGCCGTTTTCGACCTCGTTGGCGTCCTCTTACCCCATTCGCCAGGCGAAATCCATCCGCCACCGCCTCACGCTTGCGCAAGGCCGCGCCGTTAGCGAAGCTGTCGGCGAAGTCCCGCCGGCAGGCGCGCCACCTGCCCGGCCGCCGACAGCGCCACCAGCGTCACCACCGCCGCGAACAGCCGTTCGCCGTCGCGCAGCACCTCCTGGCGCAGCACCAGGCGGGCGCCGCCGACGCTCTCGGTCTCGGTGCGCACCTCGAGCCGGTCGTCGAACCGCGCGGGCGCGAGGTAGTCGGCCTCGACCCGGCGCACGGCGAAGACGATCCCCTCCTGCGCCTTCAGCCGCGCCTGATCGATGCCCAGCTCGCGGACCCATTCGGTGCGGGCGCGCTCTATGAACTTCAGGTAATTGGCGTAGTAGACGATCCCGGCCAGATCGGTGTCCTCGTAATAGACCCGCAGGCTGAAGACGTGGCTCATTGCGGCCCGCCGATCCGCGCGAAGACCCGCAGGGCGTGGCTGTCGTCCTGCGCCACGTCCGGCAGGGTCGGGTCATAGACCGCGCGGATCACCGCGCCGATCTCGGGCCGCAGCACAGCGACCCCGTTGGCAAGACCCAGCGGCGAGGATTGCGCGAAGGCGCGGTCG
Source organism: Roseisalinus antarcticus (assembly GCF_900172355.1). Classification (GTDB taxonomy): domain Bacteria; phylum Pseudomonadota; class Alphaproteobacteria; order Rhodobacterales; family Rhodobacteraceae; genus Oceanicola; species Oceanicola antarcticus_A. The sequence continues at coordinate 133,585 of NZ_FWFZ01000009.1, forward strand.
GACCAGAGCACGATGGATTGCACCGCCTGGGACAGGGCCAGCGTCGCGGCCGGCACCTCCAGCATGTCCGCATCCATCCGCAGGAACACGAAACAGGCGCGGATCGCCCCGGCCTCGTCGAAGCGGAAGACGCGGTATTGATTGGCCTCCGCCTCGGCCAGGCGGGCCACCAACGGCCCCAGCCCCTCGACCAGCCGATCAAGGTTGGGCACCTCCAGCAGCTCCGCCCAGTCGCGGCAGAAAAACACCATGAGGTTCGCGCCGAGCTCGGCATCGGTCTCGGCCATCTTGTGGCCGGCCAGACCCACGACCGCCTCGATCGCGCCCTTCAGGATCCCCAGCGTCTCGTCCTCGACGCCGAATACCACGGGCACGATCGGCCGGCCCCAGCGGGCGCAGAGATAGCTGCCGTCGCCGCGCCGGAAGAGCGCCTCGACCGTCTCGGGCGTCACGTCCTCGATCACTGTGCCCCCCGCTCGCGCAGCGCCGCGATGGCGCGGGGCGGTGTCGGGCCGGGCTCTCCCCAGATGCGGGGCGGCTGGCCGCTTTCCCAGAAGCCCGCCAGCAGGCGGCCGTCGCCGCGATGGACGGCGATGACGCTGGCGGTCGCGCCGCAATTGCCCGGCGCACAGCCCTCGCCCACGACCCAGTCGTCCTCGACCTCCATCGGCGAGCCCTGGCCCGAGAGCCGCTGCAACGTGGCGTAGTTCGCGGCCCCCATCAGCGCGGTGAGCGGCAGGCGCCAGTCCTCGGTGCCGGTCAGATCGAAGAGGTAGACACCGGCAAGCGCGTCGGCGCCGGCCTCCGGGCCGACCTCGGCCGGGGGCAGGCCGAGGGTCCGCGTCTCGATGCTGCGGCCGTCGTAGACGAAGGCGACCTCGCCGTCGGCGACCCGCCGGGACGGCATGGTCACGGTCACGGTTTCGACGTCGTGGGACAGGGTCACCAGTTCGGAGCAGGTGCCGAAGGGCGCGGTCCGGCGCAGATCGCCCGGCGCGGTGTGCAGCCAGACGAAGGACGCCGAGCAGCCGTTGCCGCCCTGGCTGATCCCGATCAGGGCCAGCGTGCCCGCCCGCGCCTCCAGCCAGGCGATGGCGGGCGGCGGGTCGAAGGCGATCTCGGTCTCGCCGACGAAGACACGGGTGACGGGTCCGTCCGTCGTCTCGCTCCAGTCAAAGCGGATGTCGCCGGAGGGTGTGGTCACGTCCTGGGCAAAGGCGGCGGCCGCGCAGGTGACAAGGACAGACAGGCACAGGGCGTAAGGACAGACAGGCACAGGGCGTAGAGTCGTTTCATGCCCGCAAATGACCGCCCCGGCCGGCCCGCGTCAACCCCGGGGGCGGGGCCCGCTGTGGGCCCCTCCGCGCCTAGTCGAAGAGCCCGCCCTGCCCCTTGGGCTGGTCCAGCCCAAGGTGCCGCCAGGCCCCCGCCGCAAGCATCCGTCCGCGCGGGGTCCGCTGGATCAGCCCCTGTTGCAGCAGGAACGGCTCGATCACCTCCTCCAGCGCGTCGCGGCTTTCGCTGAGGGCGGCGGACATCGTCTCTATGCCGACCGGGCCGCCGCCATAGCTCTCGGCGATCAGCCGCAGATAGCGCCGGTCGGCCCCGTCGAGCCCCAGCTCGTCCACCCCGAGGCGGGTGAGCGCCCGGTCGGCGATCTGGGCGGTGACGGTGCCGTCGCCCTCGACCACGGCGAAATCGACCACCCGGCGCAGCAGCCGCCCCGCGATCCGAGGTGTGCCCCGTGCGCGGCGGGCGATTTCCTGGGCCCCGTCCTCGGTCGCCGGCGCCCCCATAAGCCGCGCCCCGCGGGTTACGATCTCGTGCAGCTCGGCCACCGTATAGAACTCCAGCCGGGTCGGGATCCCGAAGCGGTCGCGCAGGGGGGTGGTCAGCAACCCCAGCCGCGTGGTGGCGCCGACAAGGGTGAACGGTTGCAACTCGATCCGCACGGTCCGCGCCGCGGGCCCCTCGCCGATCACCAGGTCCAACTCGAAATCCTCGAGCGCGGGATAGAGCACCTCTTCCACCGCCGGGTTCAGGCGATGGATCTCGTCGATGAACAGGACGTCCTTGGCCTCGAGGTTGGTCAGGATCGCCGCGAGATCGCCGGCCTTGGCCAGCACCGGGCCCGACGTCATCCGGAAGCCCACCCCCAGCTCGCGCGACATGATCTGCGCCAGCGTCGTCTTGCCCAGCCCGGGCGGGCCGTGGAACAGGACGTGGTCCATCGCCTCGCCACGCCGCCGGGCGCTCTCGATGAAGACGCGCAGGTTTGCCCGCGCCTCGGCCTGGCCGATGAACTCGTCCAGAAGCTGCGGCCGCAGGGCCCGGTCGGCGTCCTCGGGCTGGCGCTCGGGGCGCAATGTCGGGTCCGGTTCGGTCATGCGATGTCCTTACGTGGCAGCCGGCGGGGGCTGACGGATGCTCCCTAGCCCTTGGGCGCCAACAGCCTCAAGGCCGCGCGGATCAGATCCGGCGTCTCGGCCCCGGGCGCGTCGGCGGCGGCCTCGGCCACCGCGCTGACCGCTTCGGACGGCCCGTACCCCAGATTGGTGAGCGCCGACAGCGCCTCGGACTGTGCCGCGCCCGAGGGCGGCGGGGGGCGGCTTGCCGGCGCGGTGTCCTCGACGACCGGCGCGGACGCCTCGGCCCGGGCGCCGGCGGCGGCCATGGTCCCGCCCAGCGCCATCACCGCCGGCGCCTTGTCCTTCAGGTCGAGCACCACGCGCTGCGCTGTCTTGGGCCCGACGCCTTTGGCCACGGCGATCGCCGCCGCATCGCCCAGCGCCACGGCACGGCCCACGCCCTCGGCCCCCAGTGCGCCAAGGATCGCGAGCGAGGCCTTGGCCCCGATCCCCTGCACCGACATCAACAGCCGATGCCATTCCTTCTCGAGCAGGGTGGTGAACCCGAAGAGCTGCAACAGATCCTCGCGCACCAGCAGGTCGGTATAAAGCGATACCGCCTCTCCGGGCCCCGGCAGGCTTGCCATGACCCGGTCCGAGACATGGACCACATAGCCCACCCCGCCGACCGAGATCAGCACGTGATCCGCGGCCTTGTAGTCGAGCCGCCCGGCCAGCCGCCCGATCATGCCCCCGCCCTCGCCAGGGCCGCCGCAAGGTGGCCGGCCGATTGCAGGTGGTGCGCGTGACAGATCGCGACGGCCAGGGCATCGGCCGCGTCGGGGCCGGCCAGAACCGCGCCCGGCAAATGGATCCGCACCATGTGGGCGACCTGCTTCTTGTCCGCGTGGCCCACACCGACGATGCATTTCTTGACCGCGTTCGGGGCATATTCCCCCACGCTCAGCCCAGCCTCGGCCGGGACCAGCATGGCGATCCCGCGGGCCTGGCCGAGTTTCAGCGTCCCCGCACCGTCGCGATTGACGAAGGTCTGCTCCACCGCGGCCGCGGCAGGCCGGTATTCGGCGAAGACGCCGCGCAGGCCAAGGCACAGCGACAGCAGCCGCTCCGCCAGATCGTCCCCTTCGGATTTGCACACACCGTTCGCGACATGCGACAGGCGCGAGCCCGTCATCTCGATCACGCCCCAACCCGTCCGACGCAAGCCCGGATCCAGCCCGATTACCCGCATGACTGCCCCTGTCTTGTTATGGTTTTGGGGACGCTAGCACAAAAGGCGAACACCGTTAAAGGGACTTGTCGTGACAGCGCTTTCAGGGGGTCTTTCCCGCCAGGATCCAAAGGCGACATCCGGCCTCGGAAAAGCGACATCTTGACCAAAATTTAATGTCGTTTTTCAATGCGTTATGCCGCTTTCTCGCTATGCATTTCCAGCATGGAAGCATTGCGATCTTTGCACTTCTCAAACCGCAGACTCGGGGATAAATGCGCTGTCACACCCCACGCCCGGCGCATCGCCGGCCGGCTAGGATTAACGACATGGCCCTGTTTGACTCTTTCCGCTCCTCCCCCGCCCCGACCGGCGGCTTCCGCTTCGTTCAGCCGATGGTTCAGCTGATGGCTGGCGTCCAGACCTGGAACGACCACCGCAGCACGCGCAAGTCGCTGTCCAAGCTGACCGCCCATGAGCTCAACGACATCGGCCTCGACCACGCCGACGTCAACGTGGTGGCCGACGGCCGCCGCTGACCCGCTTTCGGCGCTCTTGCTCGCGCCACATCAAGAAGGGCCGCGCTTCTATACGAGGCGCGGCCCTTTTCCTGTCTGCCTTGCCCTTGGCGGCCCTACGGGTCCGGGCGGACGGTTCGGCCCCCGGGGCCTAGCCGAGGAACCGGCCGATCATCTCGGTGATCCACAGGGTCGCGGGATCGGGCTGCAGGATGAAGGCGCCCGCCCGCTCGACCATAACCTCTGAATCCAGCGCCGACAGTCGCGCGGCGTAATCCTGGTCACCGAGGTAGTTGAAAAGAAAGACCTTGAACGCGAAAGCCAGCACGAGCAGCATCACGAAGGGCTTGACCGGAAACCGCAAACCGGCCCGCCGGGGGCGCATCACGATCAACCCGTCCTTGCCCAGCTTCGGCGTCGCACCGCTGGTCTCGATACGTTGGTGCTTTTTCGCAATCCGCTTCACGCGCTGCTCAAAGGGCTCCGTGCTCGCCATGGCGCCACTACTCCGTACGGTCTCACAGGTCGGTCAAGTATCGCCTACCGGAGGAATACGGCAATTTTTCGGCCTCGCGCTCAGGTATCCCTGCGAAACACCAGCGTGGACCAGTCGCCGATCTCGTCATGGCCCAGAAGCGTCAGGCCATTGTCCCCATAGGCCGCGATGATCTCTTCCGCCTGGGCGTTGAGCAGCCCTGACAGGATCACATGTGCACCCGCAGCGGCCGCCCCGGCGATGGACGGCGCAAGCGCCAGCAAGGGCCCCTTCAGGATATTCGCAAAAATCAGGTCGAAGGGCGCTGCGGCCGCGATCTCGGGCGCGTCGAAGCCTGCGGCCTCGATACAGCGGACCCGTCCGGCCAGGCCGTTCGCGACGACATTGGCCTCCGCCACCTCGACGGCCACGGAATCGATGTCGGAGGCCAGGACCTCGCCGGGCCAGACCGAGGCTGCCGCCATCGCAAGGACGGCCGTGCCGCATCCCACATCGATCACCGACGACTTGACCAGGCCGTCGGCGACCAGACGGTCGAGCGCCCGCAGACAGCCCAGTGTGGTGCCGTGGTGCCCGGTGCCGAAAGCCATTGCCGCCTCGATCAGAAGCGGGATGCTGTCGGGCGGCACGCGATCGGCGTCATGGCTACCGTGGACAAAGAAGCGCCCCGCCTCGACCGGGGCCAGATCGCGCCGGACCTTGGCTACCCAGTCCGTGTCCGGCAGTTCGGAGGTCACGAACTGCCGCGCACCATGGGCGGCGGCCAGCAGGGCCAGGGCGATATCGTCGGGGCGCTCGTCGAAATAGGCGCCGACCTCGAACAGCCCCGAGCCGTCCTCCATCTCAAGAACGGCCACGCCGGTCGGCTCGGGGCTCAGCGCCTCCAGCGCCTCTCCGAGCGCCTGCGCAGGCGCCTCGGACTCGGTCTGCGTAATCGCGGTGTAGGTCGGCATCGACACTCCCGTCAGGCGCGTGCCGGACGCATCCGCGCCGATCCCGTGCCGAAAATCAGATTTCGCCCGCCCTGATGGAGGCGGGCTGCGAGGCGCCCATACAACGGTGCCGGAACAAATCCAAGCATCCACGGCCAGTCTGCGCCCTGGGCGCGGGCCCGGAGCCGCGCCCGAAACAGGCTCCGGGCCCGTCGACAGTCGGCAGGCTCAGCCCGCGACCCCGGTCCCGATCGGGCAGGTCACTCCGGTGCCGCCGATGCCGCAATAGCCGCGGGGGTTCTTGGCAAGATACTGCTGGTGGTAATCCTCGGCGAAATAGAACGGCGGCGCCTCCAGGATCTCGGTCGTGATCGCGCCATGGCCGGCGTCGAGCAGCCGCGGCTGGAACGCGGCGCGGGCCCTCTCGGCCGCCTCCGCCTGGGCGGCGGTGTAGGTGTAGATCCCGGAGCGGTACTGGGTGCCCCTGTCATTGCCCTGGCGCATGCCCTGGGTCGGATCATGCCCCTCCCAGAAAATCCGCAGAAGATCCTCATAGGAAATCCGGGCCGGGTCATAGACCACACGCACAACCTCGTTGTGGCCGGTCCGACCAGAGCAGACCTCCTCGTAGGTGGCATTCGGCGTGTAGCCGCCAGCATAACCCACGGCTGTCATGTAGACGCCGTCGAGGGTCCAGAACATTCGCTCGACGCCCCAGAAACAGCCCATGCCGAACATCGCGACTTCCATCCCCTCGGGCACGGAGCGGCTCAGCGGGACGCCGCTGACGAAATGTGTGGGCGCTGTGGGGATCGGCGCCTCGCGCCCGGGCAGGGCGCTATCCGCCGTCACCATTTCCGTCTTGCGGGACATCAGTCCGAACATGTCATGTCTCCTCTAAGGTCTCGTAACGATATAGGGCCGCAAGCCGATTGCCGCCAGATGCCGGGGATCACGTCATCGCGGGCCGCGGCACCCAGGGGCAACAGGCGGATGCCTCCGGCGGGGATACAGAAAGGCAATGAAGACGCGGGTCCGCATTTCTTCTGGTCCCAAATGTCCGGGTTCATGTATCAAACGGGCTCTGTCGCACCTATCAGGTGATGGTCGAGGTTGCCGCTACCCCGGACAGACCGCATCCCACAGCCTCCGTGACCGGGATGCCGGGCGCAATGTGGCCGTGCAGGATGGCGATGGGGACCTTGAGCTCGGCGACCTGACGGTCGAAGTCCCTTGCCGCGAGCCGCTGGCCCAGCAGGTTGGCAAAGATGGATCTTCGCCTCGACGCGACTCCGGCCGGTGGTATCCGCTCCATCGTCGCCGCGGGGGCGCGGCCGAGGTATCTGGATGTGCGCGGGGCCTCGTTGCGCACTACGGCTCCGGCAGTGATGGTCTTCCACGGCTTGGCTCTTGCGGGGCGGGAGGTGGGATACGAACGCCACCGGTTCGAGAGAGTATCCGAACGCAGCAGCGTCGCGCCCGGCGATCACGTCATGACACTTGCGCGTGTCGCAGGCGCCATCTGCCGTGACGCTGCCGATTGCCTTGTCCTCCGGGGTCCGGTCCAGAGGGTCGGGCAGGATCGGCACATCGCCGACGTGCCTCCCGGTGATCTCGACCAACGTCATCAGAGGGCACGTCCGAATGGCGGTATCGCCGTAGGTCTGCCGGCGGCCACGCCTGCCTGTCGGCACGGCATGCCAGCTCATCTCGGGGCCGAACCAGATCGTCAGCGAGGTCGCGAAGCGACGCGCTTGAGCGCCTTCGCCAGTGTGCTCGAACCGATGACACATCAATGGCTCACAATAGGCCGGCCAGGTCCTGGTCCTGCAGGTCGGGGGTGCAGGTCTGCTCATACGGCCCAGCTACCATGCTGGATTCACGAGATGAATCCCTTACGGGTCGGGGCAACAGAGCCACAGGGTCGTCAAACTCAATGAGAGCAAACGACGCGACGCCGAATAGCCTGGTGCGTTTGACAGGCGCTGTTGCATGATGCGGCTGAAGGCGGGACTACCCTTTCCCGGTCTGATGTCAGCCGACGGGCCGCGTGACGAGGACGCCGGGCGCGGCGATGCGATTGAGGACAGCAATGCGGACCTGGAGCTCTGCGGTCTGCCTTTCGGAGTCGCGGGCGACACACCTCTGACCCAGGAGCTTCATGCCGTTTGTCTTGGGCTCGACGCGACTGCGGCGTTGGTCGCCGCGCCACCTCTGCCAGATCGTTCGGCCCGCGCGTCCGATGGCGCGCATGGCCTCGTTTCGCCCTCGGAAAGCGGGACTGTCCTTGTTCAATGGCCTTGCATTGCGCCCGGGCGGGATGATCGCGTCGGCGCCGTGTTTTGCGATGGCGCCACAGCAGCCGCGGGCGTCGTAGGCGCCGTCGGCGGTCACGGACGCGATCGGCGCACCTTTGCAGATCTGCGCCAGCCGGCGGGGCAGCATCGGCGCGTCGCCCACGCTGCTGTCGGTGAACTCGACGGCCCGAACCTCGAGCGTCGCCTCGTCTACGGCCAGGTGAACCTTGCGCCAGACCCGGCGAAGTGCCCCGCCATGCTTGTGAGTATGCGACTCGCCTTCGCCCCGGACCTTGAGGCCGGTGCTGTCGATCCGCAAAGGAAGCGAGCCGCCCCTGCCCCGGTCGGGCAGCTGCACGGCCAGGGTCTCCTGACGACGGAACAGCGTCAAGAAGTCCGGCACCGGCAGTCATGGCCCGCGGGCCGCAGGAGGGTCGCCACGAAGCCCGTTGTCTGCCTCGGCGGCAGGCCGAACAGCACCTTGATCGTCGTCAGGCACGCCTGGACGGCCGCGTCGCTCTGGACCAGCTGTGCGCCACGCTTGCCGGCCAGCGCCGCATGCCACGGCGTCGACGGGTCGAAACAGACGGTCATCCCCGCGGATGATCCGCTTTCGAAGCCCTGGCAAGGCCTTGTCTCTGGACTTGTCCTGCATGCCCCCGAAGCGATTCACGCCGGGGGTCGCGATCCATTGGTCCCTTGGTGCGCTTGCTGCCCAAGGCCGCAGTTATCCCGGGGCCGCAGGCGCTGTGCGGGCAGCGCCTCCTACTCGGCCGGCGCCGGAAGGGCGGCGGAAAAGATCGTCTCGTGCCCCGGCGCCGGGTGGCGCGGGATCATCAGCGCCAGCGCCAGCGAGATGCCGGCCAAGCCAGCCGCAATGAGGAAAACCGCGGCGGGGGACGTGAGCCAGAGATACCCCAGCAGGGCCGGCAGGACGACCGCCGCGATATGGTTGATGGTGAAGGCGACCGCGGCCGTCGGAGCGAAATCCCCGGGATCGGCGATCTTCTGGAAATATGTCTTCAGCGCCAGCGCCAGGGCAAAGAAGATGTGGTCGACGACGTAGAGCCCCGCGGCCAGCACCACCCCCCAGCCGAAAAGATAGACTCCGCCGTAGGCCAGGAAGACGAGGATCAGGCCGACATATTCGAGGATCAGCGCGAACCGCTCGCCGCGCAGCCCCACCAGCCGGCCGAAGAGCGGCGCCAGCACGATGTTCGCCACCAGGTTGATCAGGAACAGGGCCGTCACCTCGTGCACCTCGAAGCCGAAGCGCTCGACCATCATGAAACCGGCGAATACCACGAAGATCTGGCGCCGGGCGCCTGACATCAGCTGCAGCGCATAGTAGAGCCAGTAGCGGCGGCGCAGCACGAGGGTCGTGACATGAGGATTTGGGGCCTCGAACTGCGGATAGGCCAGGTAGCAGACCAGCGCCACGGCCGCGGTGAACCCGCCCGATACCCAGTAGACGAAGCTGTAGGAGAGGCCGAACCGCTCCCATGTCAGCACGATCAGCAGATAGGCCACCAGCGTGGCGCCCGACCCCGCCGCCGCGATCCAGCCCAGCATCTGCGGCGCATGGGCCTTGTCGATCCATTGCAATTGCAGCGACTGGTTCACCGTCTCGTAGTAGTGAAATCCGATGGACGACAGCAGGGTGATCGTCAGGATCCCGCCCATCGACGGAAATTGCGCGGTGACCGCCGTCGCGAGCCCCAGCATGGCCAGCATCACCACGCCCAGCACCTGCTCTCGGATCAGCACCAAGAGCGCGATCACCGCCACCGCAAGGAACCCCGGAATCTCGCGCACAGTATGCAGCCAGCCGATGTCCGCGCCGTCGAAGCCGGCCACCTCGATGACGAAATTGTTCAGCAGCGACGACCAGGTGGCAAAGGCCACCGGCATCGCCATGGACATCACGAACAACAGCGACACCGGCCGTCGCCAGAGCGGCAGGTGGCGGGCTTCGTGCAGGGGAACGATACGCATGATCGACGCTTTAAGCCGGGCGCTGCGCCCTGGCTAGGCGCGATCGGGCGGTGGAGGCTGTGCGGCGCGGCAGGCTTGACGGCGGCCGGGACGGGGCCGGTGTCTCAGTCAAGCCTGCGGATCTCGGCGTTGGCGTGACCGAGGCGGCCGGCCAGCGTGCGCACCAGGTTGGACAGGATCTCCGACAGGATCCGGGGATGGCTGTCGGACAGCGCCTTGAGCTCATCGACCCGGAACACGTAGCACAGCGACGGCGCGAGCGCCGTGACATCCGCCGTGCGCACGCCGCCTTCCACCAGCGCCATTTCCCCGAAGGACACACCGGGGCCGATCGAGGCCAGCCGCCGGCGCCGCTCCGCCGCAAGCGCGATGGAGACTTCGGCCGCCCCGCTGGCCACCATGAACACGGTATCGGCGGCCTCGCCCTCGGCCACGATCCGGTCGCCCGGCCGGAACGAGGTCATCCGCACGATGTCTTCGAGCACCCGGATCTCCTCCGGCGCGAGACCGGCGAAAAGGTCGAAATCGGCCAGCGCGTAGCGGGCGTCGTCCTGACCGTTCTGATGGCTGCGCAGCAACCTGTCCTCGACCGCCTCAAGGGCGCGGTCAAGGTCGGGGGCCGTGCGCACCGCGTCGCTCAGCAGTCCCGACAGGGGCCCGTCGGCCCTGATCCCGGCCAGGGTGATGGTCTGGCCCGCGCCGCCAAAGGCCGCGATCGCATCGGACATCAGACGCAGGCCCGCGGCATCCGCCTGGGTCAGGCGCGACAGGTCCAGCACCAGCTCCGCGGCCGTGCGCCCGCGCTCGGACAGGTGGCGGATCACCGCCTCGGCAGAGCCGAAGTAGAGCGCCCCCTGCAATTCCAGCGCCAGCACCCGGTCGCCGCGGGTGTCGAGCCAGCCGGCCTCGCTGCGCGACCGTATCCGCTTGGAGCGGGCCTCGGCGCCGGTCCGGCTGCTGCGCAGGACGGTGCCGCGATGGGCCCGCTGGCCGAAGGCATGCAGGCCGAAATCGCGGCTGATCGCCTTGCAGGCCTCGACCCCGCGCACCGAATTGCCCACCGCGTCGAGCGGCGGCGACCAGATCGCGATGCCCGCCTGCCCCGGGATCACCGCGACGATCCCGCCCGAGACCCCGCTCTTGGCCGGAATGCCCACGTCATAGGCCCACTGGCCGGCGTAGTCGTACATGCCGCAGGTGGACATGACCGTGAGGACGTCGCGCACGACCCAGGGCGCATAGACCTCTTCGCCGCTGGTGACGCTGCGGCCCTCGTTCGCCAGGCAGGCGGCCATGCGGGCCATGTCCGAGGTCGTCACGGTCACCGAGCATTGGCGGAAATAGAGGTCGAGCACCGCCTCCGGATCGCCCTCGATCATGCCCGAGTTCAGCATCATGTAGGCGATGGCCCGGTTGCGGTGGCCGGTGGCCTTCTCGGAGCCGAAGACGGCCTCGTCCACCGACAGCGGCCGCCCGGCGAGGCGCGAGAACAGCGACAGCATCTGGTCGGCGTCGTCCGGCCCCGTCAACTGGCTCGCGACCGCGATGGCGCCCGCGTTCACCATCGGGTTGAAGGGGCGGTTGTTGGCCTCATCGAGGATGATCGAGTTGAAGGCCTCGCCCGTCGGCTCCACCCCGACCCGGCGCGACAGCTCCGCCTGCCCGACCCGGCCCAGCGCGGCCCCGTAGGTGAAGGGCTTGGACATGGACTGGATCGTGAAGGGCGCCTCGGTGTCGCCGCTGGCGTAGATCGCGCCGTCGACCGTGGCGATGCAGATGCCAAGCCCGGCAGGGTCGGCATGGCCCAGCTCGGGGATATAGCTGGCCACCTCGCCCCCGGACACGGCGGCGAGCCGGTGGCGCAGGTCGTCGAGATAGGTGGTGATCGGCGAAGGAAGCAGAGGAATGGGGAAACGTCCTGGCATGTGCATTGTTGTCGTTCCCGGGGCGAGAGGCTCCGGAATCGTCCGCCGATGCTGCGTCAGCCGGCTGTGCCCTGCATCACAAAACGACGCCGACCGGTGCCTATTGCGCCAGTCCGCCGGGACGTCTGCCGCATTTCAGGGCGAAAATACCCTCCGATTGCACAGACTTGGGGCGAAACCGGCGAACGGCCCGGAAAAGCCGCGCCCCATGCGGGCCGCCGGGCCGTGGCGGGCCCCGGCCGTGCGCCGCGGGCACGGGCCTTCTGGAAGCTTCTAGAAGAAGGTCTGGGGGTCGATGTCGATCGCCATGCGGGTCTCGCCCCGCAGCTTCACCTGGCCTGCCCATTCGGCCAGCGCGGCCTGCAGAGGGGCGCCCTTGTCGGCCTTGACCAGCAGGCGCACCCGGTGACGGCCGCGGATGCGGGCGATGGGCGCGGCGGCGGGGCCGTAGACCTGGGCGCCGATCCGGCGCAGCGGGCCATCGTTGCGCGCCAGATGCGTGCCCAGGTCGAACACGTCCTGCACGTCCGTCCCCGACAGCACGATCCCCGCCAGCCTGCCGTAGGGCGGAACCCCGGCGGCCTGGCGCTCGGCGGCCTCGGCGGCCCAGAAGGCCTCCTCGTCGCCACCGAGGATGGCGCGGATCACCGGGTGCTCCGGCTGGAAGGTCTGCAACAGCGCCTCGCCCGGCTGCTCGGCCCGGCCCGCGCGGCCCGCGACCTGGCGCATCAGCTGGAACGTGCGCTCCGCGGCGCGCAGGTCGGACCCCTGCAGCCCGAGGTCGGCGTCGATCACGCCCACCAGCGTCAGCAGCGGAAAGTTGTGCCCCTTGGCGACGATCTGCGTGCCGATGATGATGTCCGCCCCGCCCGCGGCGATCTCCTCGATCTGCGCCTTGAGCTGCCGCGCGGTGCCGTAGAGGTCGGACGACAGCAGCGCGACGCGGGCCTCGGGGAAGGCGGCGGCGGTCTCCTCGGCCATTCTCTCGACCCCGGGGCCTACGGGGGCGAGCCGGTCCTCGGCCTCGCAGGCCGGGCACTTGGTGGGGATCGGCTTGGTCTCGCCGCATTGGTGGCACATCAGCCGCTTGAGGAACCGGTGCTCGACCATGCGGGCGTCGCAGTTGTCACAGCCGATCTGCGCTCCGCAGGCCCGGCAGATCGTGACAGGCGCATAGCCGCGCCGGTTCAGGAACAGAAGCGATTGCTCGCCCTTTTCCAGCCGCGCCTGCACCGCGGCCTTCAGCGTTGGAGAGATCCAGGTGCCGCGAGGCAGATCCTCTGTCCGCATGTCGATCGCCCGCATCCGCGGCATGACCGCCGGGCCGAACCGTGAGGTCAGATCGATCCGGGCGTATTTGCCGGCCTGGGCATTGGCCCAGCTTTCAAGGCTGGGCGTGGCCGAGGCCAGAACCACCTGGGCGCCGGCCATGGACGCCCGCAGCACCGCCATGTCGCGGGCGTTGTAGAGCACGCCCTCCTCCTGCTTGTAAGAGCTGTCGTGCTCCTCATCGACAACGATCAGGCCAAGATCGCGATAGGGCAGAAACAGCGCCGACCGGGCGCCGACGACCATCTGCGCCTGGCCCTCGCCGACCATCCGCCAGGCCCTGCGCCGCTCGGTCATGGTGACACCGGAATGCCATTCGGCGGGCAGCGCCCCGAACCGGGCCTGCACCCTCGACAGGAATTCCGACGACAGCGCGATCTCGGGCAGCAGGACCAGGGCCTGGCGCCCCCGCCGCAGGCATTCCGCCACCGCCTCCAGGTAGACCTCGGTCTTGCCCGAGCCGGTCACCCCGCGCAGCAGCGTGGTAGCGTATTGGCCAGAGCGGACCCCGGCCCGCAGCGCCTCGGCCCCCGCCGCCTGGTCGGCGGTCAGGTCCTTGCCCGCAAGGTCGGGGTCGAGCCGCGGATAGGGCATGTCGCGGGGCGTGTCCTCTTCCCGGACGGCCCCCTGCGCCACCAGGCCCTTGACGACCGAGGCCCCGACCCCGGCCTGGTCGGCCAGCTCGCCCAGGGTGAAGGACAGCCCGACGAAATCCTCCAGCACCGCCAGCACCTTTTCGCGCGACGCGGTCAGGCGGGACGGCACGGTCTCGCCCAGACGGTAGACCTTGCGCATGGCGGGCGGATCTCCCAGGCCCGGCGCGCGCGTCGCCAGCCGCAGCATCGCGGGCATGGGCGTCAGGGTGTAGGCGGCGGCGCGTTCGAGAAAGGCCCGCATCTCGGCGCCCATGGCGGGCGCGTCCAGAACCCGGATGACGGACCGGATCCGGGCGCTGTCGAAATCCCCGCGCCCTTTCTCCCAGACCACGCCCAGCACCTTGCGCGGTCCCAGCGGCACCTCGACGAACTGCCCGGTCATGCAGCCGCCCTCGGGCGCCTTGTAATCCAGCACCCGGCCGATGGGTTGCGTCGTCAGCACCCCGGCAAGCTCGCCCTCGTGAAAGAAGTCCGTCACGCGCCTTCGGGTCCCGTTTCTGTGCCACCGCGCCGCATCTGCCTCGGGCCTAGTCGCGCCCGCGCCTCGACACAAGTGCGGCCGCAGCACCTTTCTGTGGCCCGCCGTTTGCGCTAAACGTCGTCAGGACACAACGCCGGGACAAGGAGCCACCCGATGAAATTCTTCGTAGACACCGCCGACATCGACGCCATCCGAGAGCTCAACGACCTCGGCATGGTGGACGGGGTGACGACCAACCCCTCTATCATCATGAAATCCGGACGCGACATCAAGGAGGTCACCAAGGAGATCTGCGATCTCGTCGACGGGCCGGTCTCGTCCGAGACCGTGGCGCTGGATGCCGACGGGATGATCGCCGAGGGGCTCGAGCTCAAGAAGATCGCCGAGAACATCGCGATCAAGGTGCCGCTGACCTGGGACGGGCTGAAGGCCTGCAAGACCCTCACCGACGCCGGCCACATGGTCAACGTGACCCTGTGCTTTTCCGCCAACCAGGCGCTTCTGGCGGCCAAGGCGGGGGCGACGTTCATCTCTCCGTTCATCGGCCGGCTGGACGATCTGAACCTCGACGGGATGGAGCTGATCGCCGACATCCGCGAGATCTACGACAATTACGGGTTCGAGACGCAGATCCTCGCCGCCTCGATCCGCTCGGCCAACCACATGTCCGAGGCCGCCAAGATCGGCGCAGACGTGGCCACGGCCCCGCCCGCGGTCATCAAGGCCATGGCCAATCACGTCCTGACCGACAAGGGCCTCGACGCGTTCATGTCGGATTGGGCCAAGACCGGTCAGAAGATCATCTGACGCAGCGACAGGGATCGCGCACCTTTGTCGGATCCAGCGATGGCCAGAGGGGTCGGGGATATCTCCCCGACCCTTTTTTCTGTCGGCCCCGGGCGCGACGGCCGCTTGGCAGCGGCACGTCTGCCGCTGGCCGAAAAAGTGCGCGCGGAAGCGCTCCTTCTGGCAAGGCGCCGGTCAGGCGAGCGTTCTCGCAAAGAACGCAAGGGTCCGATCCCAGGCCAAGGTCGCGGCGGCCTCGTCGTAGCGGGGCGTGGTGTCGTTGTGAAACCCGTGGTTCACATCGGGATAGATATGCGCCGTATAGGTCTTGCCTGCCGCGGACAGGGCCGCCTCGTATTCCGGCCAGCCGGCATTGATCCGCTCGTCGAGCCCGGCGTAGTGGATCAGAAGCGGCGCCTCGATCGCCGGCACATCCTCTGCCGCCGGCTGGCGCCCATAGAACGGCGCCGAGGCCGCGAGGTCCGGATAGGCCACCGCCAGCGCGTTGCAGACCCCACCGCCGTAGCAGAACCCGACGGCCCCGACCCGGCCGGTGCTGTCGTCGCGGTCGCGCAGGAATTCGAAGGCCGCGAAGAAATCGGCCATCAGTTTCGCCCCGTCGAGCGTGCGCTGCATCTCGCGCCCCTCCTCGTCATTGCCCGGATAGCCCCCCAGCGGTGTCAGCCCGTCGGGACCGAAGGCAAGATAGCCCGCCTTGGCCGCCCGGCGCACGACATCCTCGATATAAGGGTTCAGCCCCCGGTTCTCGTGCACCACCAGCACCGCGGGCAGCGGCCCCGTCGCGCCGGCAGGCCGCGCCATCAGCCCGCGCACCGTTCCGTGACCTTCGGGGCTCTGGTACTCGACGACCTCGCTCTCGATCTCCGGATCATCCGGGGCGACCTGCTGCGCCCAGGCGTAGTTCGGCTGAAGCTGGTCGAGGATCATCGCCCCCGTCACCCCCGCCGCGGCATAACGCCCGGCCCGTGCGATAAACTCCCGCTTGGTCATCTGCCCGTGCACATATCCGTCGAAATATTCAAGGATGCGCGGGTGAAAATCGCTGGCCTTCTTTCTTGATCCGGTCGTCATTGCAACCTCCATGCTGACGTAGGGGAACATAGCCCGCCGTGGCGCTCCGACAACGCCGCGCCCATGCAGCCGATCGAGGACTGTTCAGGGCGTCTTTCTGTGCTAACCTGCCCGCAAAACAGAAGAACGAGACCGGCATGAGCAGCACTCCCCTGATCGACGCATCCGTGCGCGAGCGGATCCTTTCCGACCCCGAAACCCTTCTCGAGGACCACGACATCATGCGCGCCCTGGTGTCCGCCAAGGACTCCACGATGGGCCAGAACATCGTCGACCTGCGCGGGATCGCGATGGAGCGGCTGGAGGCCCGGCTCGACCGGCTCGAAGACACCCACCGCAACGTGATCGCCGCCGCCTATGAGAACCTCGCAGGCACCAACCAGATTCACCGCGCGGTGCTGCGCCTGCTCGAAGAGGTGAAGTTCGAGGACTTCCTCAAGTGCCTCGGCACCGACGTCGCCGACATCCTGCGGATTGACGCCATGGTCCTGGTGCTGGAAACCGTGGCGGATGCCGAGGCCGATCCGGCCCTGTCTAGGGTCGGCGACGTTCTGCACGTGGCCCCCCAGGGCTTCGTGGCCGACTACATCTCGAACGGGCGCAACGTGGGCAACCGCCCCGTCCTGCTGCGCCAGATCCAGCCCAGCAGCGACGCGCTCTATGGCACCTCGGCCGCCTATCTGCGCTCCGAAGCCTGCATCCGCCTCGACCTGGGCCCGGGCCGCCTGCCGGGCATGCTGGCGCTCGGATGCGAGGATCCTCATCAGTTCACGCCGCAGCAGGGCACCGACCTGCTGACCTTCTTCGGCGGCGTGTTCGAGCGCACGATGCGGCGGTGGCTTTCCTGATCTCCCCGGCGCTCCGCTCGGCGGCCGAGGACTGGCTCAGCCACGCCCGCGCCCTCAAGGCCGCGTCCGAGCGGACCGTCGCCGCCTACCGCGCCGATGTGATTGGGTTCCTGTCGTTCCTGTCGGCCCACCACGGCGGGCAGGAGGGCCTGGCCCCCCTCGCCCGGGTGGATGTCAGCGACATGCGCGCCTGGATGGCCAGCGAACGGGCCCGCGGAGTCTCGGCCCGCTCGCTGGCCCGGTCGCTGTCGGCGGTGAAGGGCTTCTACCGTTGGGTGGCCGAGCGCGAGGGGTTCGAGCCGACGGCGGTGCTCTCCACCCGCTCGCCCAAGTTCCAGAAACGGCTGCCCCGTCCGCTGGCCGAGGATGCCGCCCGCGACATGATCGCCCGGGTCGACCTGCAGGCGCGGGAGCCTTGGGTCGCGGCGCGCGACACCGCCGTGGTCACCCTGCTCTACGGCTGCGGCCTGCGGATCTCCGAGGCGCTGTCGCTGACCGGCGCAGATGCCCCCCTGCCCGAGGTTCTTCGCATCACCGGCAAAGGCGGCAAGGAACGGATCGTGCCGGTGATCGCCCCGGCCCGCACGGCGGTGGACGGCTACCTGAAGCTCTGCCCCCATCCGCAACAGCCCCGCGCAGCGCTCTTTCGCGGCGTCCGGGGCGGTGCGCTGAACCCCCGCGCCATCCAGAAGGTGATGGAGGCCGCCCGGCTGCAACTGGGCCTGCCGGCCACCGCGACGCCCCATGCCATGCGCCACAGCTTCGCCACCCACCTGCTGAACGCGGGCGGCGATTTGCGGTCGATCCAGGAATTGCTGGGCCATGCCTCGCTGTCGACAACCCAGGCCTATACCGCGGTCGATACCGCCCGGCTGATGGAGGTCTACGCCGCCGCCCACCCCCGTGCCCGCACCGCGTGACCGGCTCCGCCCCGGGGGTGCTGCGGGACGGCGGGCGGGGCGATGCCGCAGGCGAGCGCCGAACGTCGACCCGGCGCATCAATGCCCCCAAACCTCGCATGTCCCTCTTTTCTCTCGTGTCGGATTGCTCCATGACAGGCCCATGAAACGTGTCCGGCAAGCCGCGCTCGGCGTCCACCTCCTCACCGCGACAGGCGCGGTCTTCGCCATGCTGGCCATGCTCGCCGCCGTGCAGGAGGACTGGCGCACCATGTTCCTCTGGCTGGTGGTCGCCTTCGTGGTCGATGGCGTGGACGGACCGCTGGCGCGCAAATACGTCGTCACCCGCAACGCGCCGGAATTCGACGGGGTCCTGATGGACCTGATCATCGACTACCTGACCTACGTGTTCATCCCGGCCTTCGCGCTCTTCACCAGCGATCTTCTGCCGGGCTGGACCGGCTGGGTCGCGATCCTGGTCATCACCTACACCAGCGTCGTCTACTTCGCCGACACGCGGATGAAGACCTCGGACAATTCCTTCTCGGGCTTTCCCGGCTGCTGGAACATGGCAATCATCGTCTTCTTCGCGGTCGCCCCCTCGCCTTCCGTCATCCTTGCGATCGTGGTGGTGCTGGCCGCGCTGATGTTCCTGAACGTCAAGTTCGTCCACCCGGTCCGCACCCGCCGCTGGCGCGGGCTGACCCTACCGGTGGCACTGATCTGGATCGCGCTGGCCGCCTTCGCCGCCTGGCACGATTTCCGCCTGTCCGACATGACCCAGGCGGCCCTGATCCTTACCTCGCTCTACCTTCTTCTGGCCGGGCCGGTGCAACAGATCCTCCCGGAACGCCGCTAGAACGGCCGCGCGACATCAACCCCCTGACCCCGTTGCCCACCCCCGAAAAATGGACGCCGCCGGCCCGCGAATGCCGACGGCGTCGTCCGGTCTCGGAAGCAGACCGCCCGGCCCAGATCTAGCCTTCGGCCTCGGTCAGCGCAGCATCGCAGCGGGCACAGGTGCCCGGATAGGCATGGCTGCCCACATCCGGCAGGATCTTCCAGCAACGCTGGCATTTCTCGCCCTCGGCCATGGCAAAGACCACGCCCACGCCGGGCACGTCGGGCAGAACGTAGGCCGCCTCGGGGACCTCCCCCGCGCTCAGAACGATAGCGGAGGTGATGCAGATATCCTCGAACGCCACGCTGCGGAGCGCGGCCAGCGTCTCGTCATCGGCCACATGCACCACGGGGGCGGCCTCCAGCGAGGCGCCGATCACCTTCTCGGCGCGCTGCACCTCCAGCGCCGCGGTCACCGCGCGCCGCGCCGCCCGGACCTTCGCCCATTTCCCGGCCAGCGCCGGGTCGAGCCACTCGGCCGGCGTCTCGGGCATGTCCGTCAGGTGCACCGACGAGGTGTCGCCCGGGAACCGCTCCAGCCAGACCTCCTCCATGGTGAACACCATCACCGGGGCAAGCCAGGTCGTCAGCCGGTGGAACAGCAGGTCCAGCACCGTCCGCGCGGACCGCCGCCGCAGGCTGTCGCCATCGCAATAGAGCGCGTCCTTGCGGATGTCGAAATAGAACGCCGAGAGCTCCACCGTGGCGAAGGTGAACACCTTCTGGATCACCTCCTGGAAATCGTAGCGGGCATAGCCCTCGCGCACCACGGCATCCAGGTCCGCCACCCGGTGCAGCACGTAACGCTCCAGCTCCGGCATCTCGGCCGGATCGACCCGGTCGGCCTCGGTGAAATGGGCCAGCGCCCCGAGCATGTAGCGCATGGTGTTGCGCAACCGGCGATAGCTGTCGGCGACCCCCTTCAGGATCTCGTCGCCGATCCGCAGGTCGGCGGTGTAATCCGACTGCGCCACCCAAAGCCGCAGGATATCGGCACCGTATTGCTTGACCACCTGCTCGGGCGCGACCGTGTTGCCCACCGACTTGGACATCTTGTTGCCCTTGGCGTCCAGCGTGAAGCCATGGGTCAACACCGCCCGATAGGGTGCGCGTCCCATCGTGCCGCAAGCCTGCAGCATCGAGGAATGAAACCACCCGCGATGCTGGTCCGTCCCCTCCAGATAGAGGTCTGCCAGCCCGTCCGCGCTGCCGTCCGCGCGGTCGCGCAGCACGAAGGCGTGGGTCGAGCCGCTGTCGAACCAGACGTCGAGGATGTCGAACACCTGCTCGTATTGGGCCGGATCTGCGTCATTGCCCAGGAACCGCTCCTTGGCGCCGGGCTTGTACCAGGCGTCCGCGCCCTCCTCCTCGAAGGCGGCGAGGATTCGCGAATTGACATTTTCCGACCTCAACAGGAAATCCGGGTCGCCCGGGAACGCGCCGACTTTCACAAAACAGGTCAACGGCACGCCCCAGGCGCGCTGACGCGACAGCACCCAGTCGGGCCGCGCCTCGATCATCGAATAGAGCCGGTTGCGCCCGGTCGGCGGCGTCCAGGTCACAAGCTCGTCGATCGAGGTCAGTGCCCGTTCGCGGATCGTCTTGCCATAGCTGTCCTGGCCGTCGCCAACCTGGCGGTCGATGGCGGCGAACCATTGCGGACGGTTGAGACGGATCACCGGCGCCTTGGAGCGCCAGGAATGCGCGTCCGAGATCGTGATCCGGCGGCGTCCCAGAAGCCCGCCGACCTCGACCAGCTTGTCGATCACCGCCTTGTTGGCGCGGCCCGGCTTGCCGTTCTCCTCGATGACCCGCAGCCCCGCAAAGAACGGCAGATCCGCCCGGTAGCTGGAATCGTCGAGGATGTTCCAGGTCATCTCCAGCCCGTGCTTGCGGCCGATCATGTAGTCGTCATCGCCGTGGCTGGGCGCGGTGTGCACGAACCCGGTCCCGGCATCGTCGGTGACATGCTCGCCGGGCAGCAGCGGCACGTCGAAGTCCCACTCGCCCGAGGCGCCGTCGGCCCCCCGCAGCGGGTGGGCACAGACGAGCGCCTCAAGCTCCTCGCGCTGCACGTCGCGCAGGCGCCGATACATCGAAGGCTCCAGCCGTGCGGCGGACATGGTCTCTTCGGCCAGGGGATCCGCCAGCAGATAGATGTCACCGGCGGCGGCCCAGCATTCCTCCGGCGTCTCGCGCACCTCGTAGAGACCATACGAGATCTCGGGACCGTAGCAAATGGCGCGGTTCTGCGGCAGCGTCCAGGGGGTCGTGGTCCAGATCACCACCTTGGCCCGTTGAAGCTGCGCCTCGCGGCCCTCCGCGGCGACGGCCACGTCGTGGCGGGTTTGCTGCGTCTCCTCCTCGAACGGTATCGTATTCTCGCGGTCGTAGAGCGCCGATCTGGCGCTGACGATCGGGAACGGCACCCAGACCGCGTCCGTCTGGCGGTCGTGATACTCGACTTCCGCCTCCGCCAGCGCGGTCTTTTCGACGGGCGACCACATCACCGGCTTCGACCCTTGGTAGAGCGTGCCGTTCATCAGGAATTTCTGGAATTCCTCGGCGATCACCCGCTCGGCGTGGAAATCCATGGTCAGGTAAGGCTCTTCCCACTTGCCGGTCACGCCAAGCCGCTGAAACTCGGCCCGCTGAATGTCTATCCAGCCAGCGGCAAAGTCGCGGCACTCCTGCCGGAACTCGACGACCGGCACGGCATCCTTGTCGAGACCCTTGGATCGGTATTTCTCTTCGATCTTCCACTCGATCGGCAGACCGTGACAATCCCAGCCGGGGATGTAGCGCGCGTCGCGACCCATCATCTGCTGGGACCGCACCACCATGTCCTTGAGGATCTTGTTGAGCGCGTGCCCGATGTGCAGGTGCCCGTTCGCATAGGGCGGCCCGTCGTGCAGGGTGAAGGGCTCGCGCCCCTCCGCCTTCTCGCGCAGGCGCTCGTAGATGCCGATCTCGGCCCAGCGCGTCAGCCAGTCGGGCTCGCGCTTCGGCAGGCCGGCCCGCATCGGAAAGGATGTCTGCGGCAGGTTGAGGGTGTCTTTGTAGTCGGGCGTGGTCACGGTCTCGGCACACATGGGGCTGAGGCTCCTCGGATCTCGTGTTCGAAAGGGGGGATAGATCGCGCCGCGGCAATGCGCAACGGCTGTAACCCGGCGGTCCTGCGCTCAGGACGCCGGGACGGTAATTCGAAACAGGGTCCGTTCGATCGCCATGGCCGCCGAATACCCCGCCGGATCACCGGGGTAAAGCCCCGGCACCTTCATTGCCTCGCCAATATCCCCGCCGGAGGCATCCGCCGCCCGCCACCCCTTGCCCTCGCCGGCTCCAGGCGCTCTTCTGCCCGCGTCACGGCGAAAGGAGCGCCCATGCAGATCGCAATCGCCGGTGCCGGAATCGGTGGGCTCGCCGCGGCCAGCCTGCTGCACGACCTCGGCCATACCGTGACCCTGTTCGACCAGTTCGATGCCCCCGCCCCGGTCGGCTCTGGGCTGGTGATCCAGCCAGTAGGCCTCGACGTCCTCGAGCGGATCGGCGCCGGGACCGCCGCGCGGGGCTTCGGCACCCCGATCACGCGAATGCTCGGACGCGAGGCGGCGAGCGGGCGCCGCGTGCTGGACGTCCGCTACGGGGTTGTCCCCGGCCTCGCCATCCACCGCGCCGCCCTGTTCCAGGCCCTGCTCGGTGCGGCGCGGTCGCGCGGGATCGCGCTGACCCCCGCCAGCCGCGTCACCGGGCGCGAGGGCCCGCGGCTGATCCTCGCCGGCGGCGCCCGCACCGCGCCGTTCGAGCTCATCGTCGATGCCTGCGGGGCCGGCTCCCCGCTGTCGCCGCTCATCGCGCGGCCCTTGCCCTACGGCGCCGTCTGGGGAACCGTCGCCTGGCCCGACACCGAGCTTCCCCGCGACCGCCTCTCGCAACGCTACCGCTGGGCGGACCGGATGCTGGGCGTTCTGCCCATCGGCCGGCTGCCCGGCGCGACGGGCGACAAGGCCGCGATCTTCTGGTCTTTGCCCGCCGATGGCCACGGGAGCTGGCGCCAGGCCGGACTAGAGGCCTGGAAGGACGAGGCCCGCAGCCTCTGGCCGGCTTTCGCGCCGTTCATCGCGCAGATCTCGGATGCAAACCAGATGACCATGGCCCGCTACGGCCACGGCACCCTGCGCAAGCCCTGGTCCGAGGGCATGGTCCACATCGGCGATGCCGCGCACCGCGCGAGCCCCCAGCTGGGCCAGGGCGCCAACATGGCCCTGCTCGATGCCGATGCCTTGGCCGCGGCCCTGGCGCATTTCCCGGCGCCCGACGCGCCCCGGGCCTATGCCATGGGCCGCCGCTGGCACGTCCGGGCATACCAGGGGATGTCGGCGCTCTTCACACCGCAATACCAATCCGACAGCCGCTGGCTGCCCGTCCTGCGCGACCGCCTGCTGTTCCCGCTGAGCCAGATCCCGCCCCTGCCGCGCATCCTCAGCCGCCTTGTCAGCGGCAGCCTGCTGCCGCCCTCGGGCTCGCTGCCCCCCGCGGCGGGCACCCCTCCGCCACAGGGCTGAGACCAACCATCACGGGACCGAGGCCAGCGCGGAGGGCCCACGACAGCCAGCCCCAAAGCGGTCCTACTCCCGCTGTCCGAAGAGCCCCGTCAGGGCCCGCCGCACGAGGGCCGTGACAGAAGGCCGGGACACGGCGGTAAACGGCAGCGGACGGCAGACCTCGATCGCCGCGACGCCGACCCGCGCGGTCAGGGCGCCGTTGATGACCCCTTCGCCGAACCGCCGTGACACCTTCGACAACAGCCCGCCGCCCGCGACGGAACTGATCAGATCGTCGCCCACCGCCACAGCGCCCGTCGCCACCAGGTGGGTGAAGACGGTCCGGGTCAGGCGCCATGACGACAGCCCGCCGGACCGCCCGCCATAGACCTCGGCGATGCGCCGGATCATCCGCAGGTTCGCCGTCAGCGCGGTCACCACATCGGCCAGCGCAAGCGGCACGATCGCGGTCACCGTGGCCACCTGCCGCGCCGCCGCCTCGACCTCGCGCAGCGCCCTCGTGTCGAGCGGCCCCAGAAGGTCGGTCTCGGCCAGGCCCAGAAGGCCGTCCGGATCCAGGATCTCCTCGCGGGCGTCCTTCAGCCGCACCCGCCCCCATTCGGTATCGGCCCGCCCGGCGTAGAGCCGGTCGAGCATGACGGCCACCTCCCGCGCCTCGGCGAGGTCGTGATCGGCCAGCGCCTGCTCGGCCGCATGCAATACCTCGTCCATGCGCTTCAACCGGTTGAACGCCGCCAGTTCCCGCACCGCGATGACCAGCAGAACGGCCACGAAGGCCGCGAACAGCGCCCCCGCGATCCAACCCAGCAACGGTGCGCTGGCCAGAAGACCGGTCACGAAATTCCACGCGGCGACCGACAGGCCGAAGGTCACCAACGCCACCAGGAGCGACCAGAACAGCCGACCCAATCGTGACGGCCGGGCGGCGGCAAGGGCCGCCACCTGCTCCATCGCGGCCCCCCGCGGCAGCGGTTCGAGATCGGCGACGGGCGGCGCCTCGGCCGGCGAGGGGATGACCTCGTCATCGTCGAGCGAGATCAGAACGGGGCCTTTGCGCGGGTCGGTCATGTCAACTCCAGTCCAGCCGGACATCCGGCACGCGTTCTTCGTTGCCGCGGCTCCCCGTGCGCTCGACCTCCCGCGCCCCCCCGCGCGGCGTAGAAGGCGCGTGCCTCTGCATTGGGCTGGAAGGTCCAGAGCGACAGGCGCGGATGATCGCGCCTCATGCGGTTCAGCAAGGCGGATCCGACGCCCAGCCTCCGCGCCGTTTCGGCGACGTAGAGCATCGTGATGTCCGTTCCATGCCGGACGACGAAACCGGCGATCCTACCGTGATCGGCGACGACGAGCTCGGCACTGTCGACCTGTTCGGCGAGAAAGGCGCGATCCTGGTCCGGCGTGTGCAGGTCGGGCATCCAGCGGGTGGCCGTCACCCAGTGCTTCAGGATCCGTGCCATTGCCGGGACATCGGCGTGCGCGGCGGGCCGCAGGTGCAGACCCCAGCCGCCTGGCCGCGGCGCCCCGGCACCGAGGCCCCGGCGCGTGGTCGCCCGCATCACAGCCGGTCCCCGATCAGGAACTGCGCCGCCCGGTCGAGCCGGATATGCGGCGGGCCCTCGCCCGGCTCCAGCGTCAGCCGCGCCGGCGCGAAATCCATGACCTCGTAATCGGCGTTCAGCCAGGTGGCCTCGCCCGCGCGGGCCGGCGCCAGCAGATGCGCCGGGTCCGACGGCAGATCGCCGGGATAGAACGCCGCCTGCCGGCCCGTCCCCTTCAGCCGACCGCGCACGACCTGCAACATCCCTCCCTCGTGGTCGACCTCGGCCTCTGTCGTGGTCCGCAGCGCGGCGATCGACATCGCCTGGGTCTTGGCCCCCGCGAAATCCGCCCGTTCGCGGGCATCGCGCAGCAGCGCCTCGGTGATCGCGGTCAATTCGGCGTGCTGGGCGTGGTGCAGATGGTCGGCCTTCGTCGCCGCGAACAGGATCCGCTCCACCCGCCGCCCCTGGAAGAGCCGCGACAGGAAAGAGTTCCGCCCCGGATTGAACGCGCCGAGGATATCGGCCAGCGCCTTGCGCATGTCCTCCACCGCCCTTGGCCCCGCGTGGATCGCGCCCAGCACATCGACCAGCACCACTTGCCGGTCGATCCGGCTGAAATGATCCCGGAAGAATGGCCGCACCACGTTGCGCTTGTAGCTCTCGTAGCGCCGTTCGAACTCCCGCCAGAGCGACCGGCGCCCGGGCGTCTCGGGCCTCGGCAGCGGCGCGAAGGTCAGCACGGGCGAGCCTTCGAGGTCCCCGGGCAGCAGAAACCGCCCCGGCGTGCAATCGGACCAGCCCCGCGCCCGCGCCACCGTCAGGTAGTCGGTGAAGCCTCGGGCGAGCGCCGTGGCCACCCCCTCGTCGAGATCCGCGCCCGGATCGCAGCCCGAGACCTGGCCCAGATAGCTGCCGGCCTCGCCGCGCGCGGCGATCCGCGCCAGCGTATCAGCCGACCAGGTCGTGAAATCCTTGTCCATCAAGGCCAGGTCCAGCAGCCATTCGCCGGGATAATCCACGATATCCAGATGCACCGTCCGCGGCCCCTGCCAGCCGGACAAGAGCCCCGTGGGCTGCACCCGCAGCGACAACCGCAGCTCCGAGATCCGGCGCGTGCCCTCGGGCCAGCGCGGCTCCGAGGCGGTCAGCTCGGCGATATGGTCCTCGTAGGCGAAGCGCGGGATCGTGTCGTCCGGCTGCGGCTGAAGATAGGCGGTGCGGATCGCCCCGTTGCGCGCCGCGGCAAGCTGCGGCATCCGCCCCCGGTCCATCAGGTTGGCCACCAGCGAGGTGATGAACACCGTCTTGCCGGCTCGGCTCAGCCCGGTCACGCCCAGCCGGATGACCGGATCGGTGAAGGGCGCCGTCGCGATGTCGGTGACGGTCTCGACCCCCCGGGTGATGCCGTCCGCAATTGCCGTGATGACCAAGCGCCCTGCCCTCTTTGCCTTTCGCGCAAGATAGTCAGGCCGGACCGCTTTGTGTAGGGCCGCTTGCCCCGCCGTCACGGTTGGGCTACCCGCCAGCCATGCCCCGCTATGCGCTCAAGGTGGAATATGACGGCGGCCCGTTTTCGGGCTGGCAGCGGCAGACCGCCCTGCCCACGGTCCAGGGCGACATCGAGGCCGCGCTGGCCCGGCTGGAGCCGCGCGAGCACACGATCGCCGCCGCCGGCCGCACCGATGCCGGCGTCCACGCGGTCGGCCAGACCGCCCATGCGGACATGGACAGGGACTGGTCCCCGTTCCGCCTGATGGAGGCGCTGAACTGGCACCTGAAGCCCGCGCCCATCGCCATCACCGCTTGCGCAACGGTCCCCGACGACTGGCACGCGCGGTTCTCGGCGACCCGGCGGCATTACCTCTTTCGTCTTGTGGTGCGCCGCCCGCCCGTCACCTTCGAAGCCGGGCAGGTCTGGCAGGTGGGTCATCCGCTCGACCTCGCCGCCATGCGCGAGGGGGCCGCGCAGCTGGTCGGGCGGCACGATTTCACCACCTTCCGTTCGTCGATCTGCCAGGCGGACAGCCCGGTCAAGTCACTCGACGCGCTCGAGATTGAGCACGTCGCCCGGGCCGACGGTTTTGCCGAATACCGGTTCCATGTCCGCGCCAGGTCGTTTCTGCACAACCAGGTGCGCAGCTTCGTCGGCACGCTTGAACGGGTCGGCGCGGGGGCCTGGGCGCCAGACCGGGTCCGCCTCGCGCTGGAGGCGCGCGACCGCGCGGCCTGCGGTCCGGTCTGCCCGCCCCACGGGCTCTATCTTGCGCGGGTCGACTATCCCGACGACCCGTTCGCCGCGGCGGAATGAGCGGGGCGACACCCCATACCTAGTCGCAAGAATAACACAAAGCGCCATTTATGTGATTTGCCTGCCCCGTTTCCTGGGCTATTGTGACATGCGAAAGATTGACGACACACATACTTTTGGGGGCCCTTTTGCGCCAAACCTACAGCGCAGCGGCCGTGGTCTTCGCACTCACCGGAGCCATCGCAGCCACGACAACTCAGGCTCAGGAAGTCCGCGTGTCGCTCGACGCGGCGGACGCCAGCGACACGCTCGACAGCGAACTGCGCCAGGCCTCCCTACTGATTACGCTCGACGATCAGGACACACCGACGCCGCAGGATTACATCGCGGCCGCGCAGGCCGATTACCGGCGCCTGCTCACGGCGCTCTATTCCGCCGGATATTACGGTGGCACGGTCTCGATCAGGATCGACGGGCGCGAGGCGGCCGGCATCCCCCCGGTCGGCGCCCCTGGGCAGATCACCCAGATCGAGATCCTCGTGGAGCGGGGGCCGCTGTTTTCCTTCGGCCGCGCATCGCTCGCGCCGCTGCCCGAGGGCACGGTGCTGCCCGAGGGGTTCCGCAGCGGCGAGCGCGCCCGCTCCGACACCATCCGGGCCGCCGTCCGCGCCGGCGTCGTCTCTTGGCGCGAGCAGGGCTACGCCCGCGCCGCGCCCGCCGGCGAGGACATCACCGCGCGCCACGCGGACGAGGAGCTTGACGTCAGCATCGGCATCACGCCCGGCCCGCTCTTGTCGTTCGGCCCCCTGGTCGTCTCGGGCAACCAGGCTGTGCGGGCGGAGCGGATCGCCGAAATCGCGGGCCTTCCGGTCGGCGAGCGCTTTTCCCCTGACGCGGTCGAGACCTCGACCATGCGGCTGCGCCGGACCGGCGCGTTCTCGTCGGTCGTGTTGCGCGAAGCCGAGGAAGACGGACCGGGAAACACCCTGCCGATCCTTGCCGACATCGCCGAGCAGAAACCCCGCCGCTTCGGCTTCGGGATCGAGCTCAGCTCGATCGACGGGCTGACGGTCTCGGCCTTCTGGCTGCACCGCAACCTGTTTGGCGGGGCGGAGCGGTTCCGGATCGAGGGCGAGATCCAGCAGATCTCGGACAATGTCGACGGCATCGACTACGGCATCAACGCCTCGTTCGGCCGGCCGGCGACCTTCGGCCCGGACCAGGACCTTTACGTCAACCTCGAACTGCTCGACAGCCAGGACGACCTGATCGAGATCTTCGCGCTCCAGACCGAATTGGGCCTGAGCAGGATCGTGACCGAGACGCTGACGATTTCCGGCGGCCTCGGCTATCGCTACGCGGAGGTCAAGACAGAGTTCGGCGACACGACCTATCAGCTTATCACCTTCCCGCTCTCGGCCGAGTGGGACAGGCGCGACAACGAATTGAACCCGCGGTCGGGCTTCTACATCAATGCCGAAGCAATCCCGTTCCTGGGGCTCGACAATGCCGAGAACGGTGCGCGGCTGACCACCGACACCCGCTATTACCGCAGCTTCGGCGCCGAGGACCGGGTGACTGTCGCCGGCCGGCTGCAATTCGGATCGCTGCTGGGGACATCGGGCTTTGACGCGCCCGCCGACTACCTTTTCCTGTCGGGCGGGGGTGGCACAGTGCGCGGCCAGGAATACCAGTCGCTAGGCATCA
The DNA here is from genome assembly GCF_900172355.1 of Roseisalinus antarcticus. Classification (GTDB taxonomy): domain Bacteria; phylum Pseudomonadota; class Alphaproteobacteria; order Rhodobacterales; family Rhodobacteraceae; genus Oceanicola; species Oceanicola antarcticus_A. The sequence continues at coordinate 162,379 of NZ_FWFZ01000009.1, forward strand.
TGCGCGACGGGTTCGAGGTCGGCGGCAATTCCTTCCTCGGGGCGCAGATCGAGGCCCGCGTCGGCATCACCGACGCGATCTCGGGCGTGGCCTTCTACGATTACGGCCAGGTCGGCGCGGACCAGTTCCCGAGCGAGGATGACGAATCCCACGCCGGCGCCGGCGTCGGCATTCGCTATGACACGGGGATCGGCCCGATCCGGCTTGACATCGCAACGCCCGCAAGCGGCGACGATGCGGGCCAGGCAGTGCAGGTCTACATCGGAATTGGACAGGCTTTTTGAGACATCTACCCGCGTTCCTGCGCCTCTGGCTCGTCGTCGCAGCGGCGGCCCTCCTTCCACTTTGCGCGGTCGCCCAGGACGGTCTGGCCCAGGGCGAGGACGAAGACGACGTCGGCTATATCGCCCGGCTGCTGCAGGACAACCTGTCGGGTGCAAGCCGCGACGTGCGCATCCGCGGCTTCAGCGGTGCGCTGAGCTCGGAGGCGCGGATCGACCTGCTGACCGTGGCCGATGCCGAAGGCGTCTGGCTCGAGGCGGAGGGCCTCGCGCTGGTCTGGACCCGGAGTGCGCTGCTGCGCGGCCGTGTCGATGTGGATGAGATCAGCGCCGAGCGGATCTCGATCCTGCGCGCCCCGATCCCGGAGCCTGCGCCGGTCGACCTGCCGCCCGCCGAAGCCAGCACCTTCAGCCTGCCCGAACTTCCGGTCTCGATCCGGCTTGGGGAACTGAGCGTCGACCGCATCGAGATCGGCGAGCATTTCATCGGCGAGCCGGTAGCGATCTCGCTGACCGGCGCGGCCTCTCTGGAGGACGGCGAAGGCTTTGCGAACGTGATCGCGCGCCGGATTGATGGCGGTGACGGAGAATTCGCGCTGACCGGCAGTTTCTCGAATGTCAGCCGTGAGTTGGCGCTGAACCTGAGAATTCAGGAGGGGCCGGCCGGCCTCGTCGCCTCGCGCCTGTCGCTGCCCGGGGCGCCGTCCGTGCGACTGTCGATCGACGGGGCCGCCCCGATCGACAATTATGCCGCCGACCTGACGCTGGCGACCGACGGGCAAGAACGCGTCACTGGCAGTTTCGAGCTTGTCACCACCCGCGATGCGCCGGACGCCGAGGGCACGATCGGCGCGGCCACGCGCGACATCACGCTCGACATCTCGGGCGATGTGACCAAGCTGCTCGCCCCCGATTACCGCGAGTTCTTCGGCGAGGACGTGCAGCTTGCCGTCCGCGCGATCCAGTCGCCGGACGGATCCATCGAGGTTCCGGACCTGACCCTCGCGGCGCAGGCGATCGACATAAACGGCACCCTGGCGCTGGGGCCGGACCGGTGGCCGGAGAGCATTGCGCTCGAGGGCAGGCTTGGCAACGGAACCGACAGGCTGCTGTTGCCGATCGGCGGGCCGCGCACCTATGTCGACTCAGGCGAGATCTTCGTGGCCTTCGACCGCGCCGAGGGTGACGAATGGAGCGGCTATGCCTTCCTCGAGGGGTTCGAGCGGCCGGGAATGGCCCTGCACTCGATCACCCTGTTTGGCGATGGCGTCATCAGGCCCGGCACCGCCACCGACGCCGACGGTTTCGCCAGCCTCGGGCTGACGTTCGACGCGAGCGATATCGTTCTGGACGATGTCGGGCTTGCCGAAGCCCTCGGCGAGGACGTCTCCGGGGCGATGAACGCGACATTGAACGATGGCGCCCCCTTCACGATCGAGAGCTTCTCGGTCCGCAGCGCCGGGCTCGAACTTGGCGCGAACGTCGAGCTGCAAACCGAGGGCGGCCTAGACATCGCCTTCGACGCCAATGTGCAGGCCGATGATTTCGAACGCTTTTCGACGATTTCCTCCATGGATCTGACCGGCAGCGGCGTCGTCCAGGCCACCGGCAACATCCGCCCACTCGACGGGATCTTTGCCGTGGACCTGACGGCGCAGACCAACGGCCTTGGCATCGGAAACGAAATCGCCGACCCCCTGCTTGCGGGTCGGGGCACCGTCGCGCTGCGCGCCGCAAGGGATGAGACCGGCACCCGACTGGAAAACCTGGAGGTCACGACCCCGCAAGTCGAGGCCAACGCCAGTGCCACGATCACCAGCGGCGTCGCCTCGGCCGAGCTCTCGGCCCGTATCGTCGACCTCGGCCTGATCTCGCCGGACCTCTCCGGCCCAGGAACGCTGTCCGGCACTGTGGACCGCGATGCGGAAGAGGTGATCGACTTCGACATGACGCTGGCGGCCGCCTCGGCCGATCTTGCCTTCGTCGGCACCGCGCAATCGCCGGACGACGGCTATGCGACCGACCTGACCCTGAGGGCGAATGTCGCCACGCTGCGCCCGTTTTCCGGTCTCGCGGGCCGGGACCTTGCCGGGGCAGCCGACCTGGTGATCGCCGGGCAGGTCCTGCCGATGGAGCAGTTCTTCGACCTGACGATCGACGGCACGACCCAGGACCTGGCCCTCTCGATCCCCCAGGCGGATCCGCTGATTGGCGGTGCGGGGACCCTGTCCGTCACGGCTGCGCGGGACGCAGACGGCATCCGGGTGCCCGCCTTCAGCCTGACCACGCCCGAAGTCTCCGCCTCCGGCGCAGCGGTCCTGGGCGTAGATACCCGCAGCGGGCGCATCGACGCCCGCATCGAAGAGGTCGGGCTCGTGCTCGACGGTATCTCCGGTCCCGCGACACTGAACGCGACCGTGGACCAGGCGGCCGACGGGTCGCTGGACGTCGATGTCGCAGCCACGGCGCCCTCGACCCGGCTGTCCTTTGTCGGCGACGTCGCCGCACCCGAGGCCGATTACGTGACCACCGGCACGCTGGAGGCGACGGTCGGGTCGCTCTCGGCCTTCGCTCCGATTGTCGGTCAGCCGATCCGAGGGTCGGTGACGCTGAACGCGACCGGGTCGGTCGCGCCCGTGACGCAGGCCTTCGACGTCGAGATCGACGCCCGGACCGCCGACCTCGGGGTCGGCATCCCGGTGGCCGACCGGCTGCTGCGCGGCCCCGGCACGCTGTCGGCGCAGGTGTCCCGATCCGACGACGGCGCCTTGCGGGTCAACGCCCTGGACCTTTCGCTGCCCAGCCTCTCGGTGAACGGCTCGGTCACTGGGCAGGGCGCGACCGGAACGGCGAATTTCAGCGCGCGGCTGGCGGATATCGGCCTTGTCGTTCCCGACCTCAACGGGCCGGTGACCGCAGGTGGCACGGCCGAGCTCACCTCGTCGGGTGCCTGGCGCGTCGCAGCCGACATCGCGGGCGCCGGCGGCGTGGACGCGAACATCGGCGGCACCGTCGCACCCGGCGGTGCCATGGATCTGTCGGTCACGGGGTCCGCGCCCCTGGGCCTGGCCAACCCGTTCATCGTGCCGCGCCGCCTGTCCGGCGACGCGCGGTTCGACCTGGCAGTCCGGGGCCTGTCCCTCGATGCGATCTCGGGCAATGCGACGATATCGGGCGGCCGCTTCGCCGAACCGAGCCTGGCCCAGTCCATCGAGGCCATCAGCGGCACGGTGTCGCTTTCGGGAGGCCGGGCCGACATCGCGATATCGGGCAGCCCGACCTTTGGCGGCACGGTCACGGTAGACGGCCCCCTGACATTGTCGTCGCCATTCTCTGCCGATATCGACATAGGCCTTCGAAGCGTGGTCGTCGTCGATCCGACACTCTACGAAACCGTGGTCGACGGCCAGATCTCGCTGGTCGGCCCTTTGACCGCGGGCGCTCGTATCGGCGGAACCGTAAACCTCGGGAGAACCGAGGTTCAGGTACCGTCATCCACGGTCAGCTCCCTGGGGGAAATCCCGACGGTGCGGCATCTGACGACTCCGGGGGACGTGCGGCTGACCCTCAATCGCGCGGGTCTCGCCCTTGATGGCAACGACATCGGCAGCGACAGTGGCTCCGGCTCGGGCGGAAGCGGGTCCGGGGGCTTTCCGCTCGACATCACGATCAATGCGCCGTCGCAGATATTCATTCGCGGCCGTGGGCTGGATGCCGAACTGGGCGGGCAATTGATCATCCGTGGTACGACGCGGAATGTCGAACCGGTTGGCGAGTTCTCACTGGTCCGCGGGCGGCTGGACCTTCTGCAACAGCGCTTCACCCTGACGGAGGGCACAGCAAGGCTCGAAGGCGACTTCAGTCCGGTGCTGCGCCTCGTGGCCGAAACCGAGACCAACGACGGCACGCAGATTTCGATCAGCGTGACCGGACCAGCGGCAGACCCAGACGTGAACTTTTCCAGCTCGCCGCAGCTTCCGCAAGACGAGGTTCTTTCGCGCCTGCTCTTCGGGCGGAACATTGCGGACATCACACCGCTCCAGGCGGTCCAGCTCGCCTCTGCGGTCGGAACGCTTGCTGGCCGGGGCGGCGGGTTCATGGGCGATCTGCGCAACCGGCTCGGCATTGACAACCTCGACGTGACGACGGACGAGGCAGGAAACGCTGCTGTCCAGTTCGGCACATATATCAGCGACAATATCTACACCGACGTGATCGTCGACAGCACTGGCCAGACTCAGATCGATCTGAACCTCGACATCACGGCCGACCTGACCGCCAAGGGCACCGTCGGAAGCGACGGCGAATCCTCCCTCGGTATCTTCTTCGAACGTGATTACTGAGGCGCCCGAATTTTCGCGAAAATTCGGACAGATTATTCGCGAATAATCTGCGCCCGTGTCAGTTCTCGGCGCTCAAAACAGCCGATTGTGCCTTTCGGACTTTATGACTTTCCGAAAAATTGAAAGCTCGTGGCCGAGCTGGCGGTTATTAAATGGTCAAGTGGGATTAGCCACCAAACGAAATCAGTGGGTCCAAACCCCGCGCCGACCCGTCGCGAAGTTCTCGCCGTAGCCGCCCGGCCGCAGATTGGCCTGGCGTGTGTTGGGATCCTTCACGACCGCATCGATGTCGTTCTCGCGGGCATAGTCCAGAGCAGCCTCCCGCGTATCGAAAGTCAGCCTCACCTGCGCCTGAGTGTCTGCCGACGAGGTCCAGCCCATCAATGGATCGACGTCCTGCCCGGTCTGGTTCGTGAACTCCAGAATCCACTTGCGGGTCTTCGCGGAGCCCGACGACATCGCAGTCCGGGCCGGTCTGAAAATACGTGCGCGCATGGGCGATCCCTCCGTTCAACACACTATTACGGGCGCCGCCGCGGCTCTGCAAGCGGCACGATGCCGCGCGATCAGGCCCACGCCCTGCCCAAAGGCCCCTTTCCGGCAAACCCGAAACGCTGCTGACACAGCCCTGTCAGTATCGACCCTTGATCCCCGCGCCGTCGCGCTCAATTAAGACATATCGGACCAGAGGAAAACTGATGCCTTACGCCCATTCGGACAAAACCGAAGCGATCCTGAACGCCCCCGCCCCGGACGTGGCCACCCGGGAAAAGCTGGAAGGCGGCAAGCGCTTCATCATGCACACCGAGTTCGCCGCCGCAGGCGACCAACCCGCGGCGATCACCGAGCTGAGCGGCGGCATCGACACCGGCGACCGCGATCAGGTCCTTCTGGGCGCCACGGGAACGGGCAAGACCTTCACGATGGCCCGCGTGATCGAGGAAACCCAGCGACCTGCGATCATCCTCGCCCCGAACAAGACGCTTGCCGCGCAATTGTACGGCGAGTTCAAGGGCTTCTTCCCCGAGAACGCGGTCGAGTACTTCGTCAGCTACTACGATTACTACCAGCCCGAGGCCTATGTCGCGCGCTCGGACACCTATATCGAGAAGGAAAGCCAGATCAACGAGCAGATCGACCGGATGCGGCACTCGGCCACGCGGGCGTTGCTGGAACGGGACGACGTGATCATCGTCGCCTCGGTCTCCTGCATCTACGGCATCGGCTCGGTCGAGACCTATGGCGCCATGACCCAGGATCTTCACGTCGGGCGCGAATACAACCAGCGGGACATCATCGCCGACCTGATCGCGCAGCAATACCGGCGCAACGACCAGGCGTTCCAGCGCGGCACCTTCCGGGTGCGGGGCGATTCCCTCGAAGTCTTTCCAGCGCACCTGGAAGACCGCGCCTGGCGCTTGTCTTTCTTCGGCGAAGAGCTGGAGGCGATCACCGAGTTCGACCCGTTGACCGGCGAAAAGACCGATACGTTCGAGCGCATCCGCGTCTACGCCAATTCACACTACGTGACACCGAAGCCCACGATGCAGCAGGCCATCAACGGCATCAAGAAAGAGCTGCGCATGCGGCTCGACCAGCTCGTAGCCGAGGGCAAACTGCTGGAGGCGCAGCGGCTGGAACAACGCACCAACTTCGATCTGGAGATGCTGGAGGCCACTGGCGTCTGCAACGGGATCGAGAACTATTCCCGCTATCTCACCGGCCGCGCGCCGGGCGAGCCGCCGCCGACCCTCTTTGAGTTCATCCCCGACAACGCCATCGTCTTCGCGGATGAATCCCACGTCTCGGTCCCCCAGATCGGCGGCATGTACAAAGGCGACTACCGGCGCAAGTTCACGCTCGCCGAACATGGCTTCCGCCTGCCGTCCTGCATGGACAACCGACCCCTCAAGTTCGAGGAATGGGATGCGATGCGTCCGCAATCCGTCTTCGTCTCCGCCACCCCCGCCGCATGGGAGCTGGAACAGACCGGCGGCGTCTTCACCGAACAGGTCATCCGCCCCACCGGACTGATCGACCCCCAGGTCGAGATCCGCCCGGTCGAGATGCAGGTCGACGATCTGCTCGACGAGATCCGCCGCGTGGCCCAGGCCGGCTACCGCACGCTCGCCACCGTGCTGACCAAGCGCATGGCCGAGGATCTGACCGAATACCTGCACGAACAGGGCATCCGCGTGCGCTACATGCACTCCGACATCGACACGATCGAGCGGATCGAGATCCTCCGCGACCTGCGCCTTGGCGCCTTCGACGTGCTGGTCGGCATCAACCTGCTGCGCGAGGGGCTCGACATCCCCGAATGCGGACTCGTGGCCATCCTGGATGCGGACAAGGAGGGCTTCCTGCGGTCCGAGACCTCGCTGATCCAGACCATCGGTCGCGCCGCCCGGAACGCGGAGGGCCGCGTCATCATGTACGCCGACCGCATCACGGGGTCGATGGAGCGGGCCCTGCGCGAGACCGACCGCCGCCGCAGCAAACAGATCGCCTATAACGAGGCCAACGGCATCACGCCGGCGACGATCCGCAAGAACGTCGATGACGTTCTTGCCGGTCTCTACAAGGGGGACGTGGACATGAACCGCGTGACCGCCAAGGTCGACGGACCCACGGGCGGCAACCTTCAGGCGGTGCTCGACGGCCTCAGGACGGACATGCGCAAGGCTGCCGAGAACCTCGAATTCGAAGAGGCGGCGCGCCTGCGCGACGAGGTCAAGCGATTGGAAACCGTAGATTTGGTGATCTCTGACGATCCCCTGGCCCGGCAACAGGCGGTGGACAGGGCCGTCGGCGAAGCGTCCAAGTCATCCGGCCGCTCGACCGCAGGACGGGCCGGTCAGCGGGGCGGGAACAAGCGGCGCAAGGGCAAGGGCGGTTGACGCAGCCGCCGGACCCGACCAAGCGTTTCGCCCGATCTACGGTCAGGAGCGACGGTCGCCCACTGGCTGCGAGGCGGTCGCCAATTCTGCGGTCAACCGACGTGTGGACGGGCCGAAACCAAACCCCTCGTCCGGAACGCAATAAGACAGGTTGCGCCGGAGATGTGGCGGGCACCGGGCAAGAAGCGCCTCGGCCCTGGCCTGCAAGAGCTCGGCTTTTGTCATCAGGGCGGTGATCTGCTTGATGGGGTCCATGTCATTCTCCGTCTTGTCCTGCCGATACTAGCCGCTGGATCTTTGAGATACCGTTAAACCACCCGACAAATGCCACATTGTGGCGACGCGCCCGCGCCAGCCCCGCCGACGGCGACCGCAAGACCCCGTCTGGCCCGGCCGCCGGGCCGCATCGACACGTCAGCGATCCGAGATTGCGGCCAGGGTGGCGACCATTTCCCGCACCCGGGCTTCCTCGGTGATGCGCCGCCCCTTCGGCGGGTCAAAGCCGAAGGGTGCGGCCCCGGGCGACGGGGCGGAGCAGGAGGCATGAACCTCGGCCACGCCTGTCTCCGCCACGAGCGCAGCCACGTTCCGCGCGTTCACCCCGCTACCGGCCATGACCGTCAGCCGCCCGGCGGCCTGCGCGACCATGGCGGCCAGCATCCCGCCCCCCTCCACCGCCGTGGGCGCGGCGCCGGATGACAGCACCCGGCCGATGCCCAGCCCGACCGCGACCTCCAGCGCCGAGAGCGGGCCCGGCACGGTGTCGATCACCCTGTGCAGCGTGACCTCCATGGGTCCGGCCTCGCGCACCAGACCGGCCAGAAGCGCTGTGTCCAGCGAAAGATCGCCCCGCTGCGCCCCGAGGACGACCCCGGCAAGCCCGGCCTCGCGGGCGGTGCGGATGTCGCGGGCCATGGTCGCGGCCTCGTCCGCGGACCATTGGAACAGCCCGGCCCGGGGCCGGATCATCGCAAAGACCGGCACGCCGGCGCGGGCCGCCGCATGCATCAATCCGGCCGAGGGCGTAAGCCCCCCCTCGCCCAGCGCCGCGCAGAGCTCTATCCGGGCGGCGCCGCCCCGCCGCGCCGCGTGCACACCATCCATCGTCTCCACAGGCACTTCGAGCGGTATCATCCGCCCCCTTTGCCCCAGCCGGCCGCCACGCTCAAGCGAGGCTTGCGCCCGGCCCGCGACTGGCCGAAGGAGTGGGGATGCGGATCATCCTCCTCCTCGGTGCGGCCGTCTGGGCCGACGGCCCCTCGCCGACCTTGCGCCGTCGGACGGAACATGCCGCCCGTCTCTATCACGCGGGCCGGGCCGAGGTCATCGTCGCCTGCGGCGGCGCCGGAGCCACAGGCGACACCGAGGCCGCGACCGCCGCCCGCCTGCTGCGCGAACTCGGCGTGCCAGAAAAGGCGATCAGGCTGGAGGATACCTCCCGAACCACCTGGGAGAACATCGCCCACGCCCTGCCGATCTGTCGCGACATCGGTGCGACGGACATCCTTCTGGTGTCGGACAGATATCATCTGCCGCGCGCCCGGCTCGCCGCATGGCGCCTGGGCGTCCACGCCCGTGGCAACGGTCCGGGCTGGGATGGCACGGCGCGACGCCACCGGCTCTCGATGATCCTACGAGAGCTGCCGGCGCTCGTGAAATACGCGCTGGGGCCCCGGCCTAACGGGCCACGGTGACGTCGATCCGGGTTCCGACGCTGCCCTGCCCGTAGATCCGGACAAAGACGGTCGCCCCGCCATTGAGCAGGTTCGCCCGCGCCTGAGGGTTGGTGCTGCCGTTCATGATCATCCGTTCCATCGCCGCGCGGTTGTCGATGGAGCCGAAGAACGGATCCCACTCATCCCCCGCCTGGGCGACACCGAAGCGATGGAAATTCGCCCGGTCCTGGCGCAGCACCTGCCAGGGCTCGGTCAGCCGCACGCCATTGGAATTGTAGAGATCGGCCGCGCCGATGTAGGCCACGTAGGACCCGATGAGCGGTTGCGCGGCGAGAGGCCCGGCAAGGCAACAGGCCGCGATCGCAAGTGCAAGTCGACGGACAGGATGGAACATCTGGTCTCTCCTCAAGTCAGGGGCGCATTGGACGCGGCGCCGCCTTCGCCTCCACGGCCCCGGTGGTCGGCCCGCCCAATCCTTGGCACGTACATGGACGCCGCGTTGCATTAACGCCTCCTTAACCACGCAAGGCAATTCTGAATGTCGATCCTTGGAAGGGAATCGTCTTGCGCCATCTTGCCCTCCTGCTTGCCTTGACAATCCTGGCGTCCCCCGCGGCGGCCGGTGCCTGGATGCGGGGCAAGGGCGAAATGTTTCTGTCGTTTGGCGCCAATATCGCCCTGTCGGACGCCGCCACCCGGCCCGTTCACTGGGACCCGACGGTCTATCTCGAATACGGGCTGGCGGAGCGGGCGACCGTGGGGCTCGACCTCTACATCGCCAATGGCGACGACGAGGAAACCGGCTCCGTCTTCCTGCGCTTTCCCGTCGGCCCCACGGACGCCAGGACCCCCGTGGCCGTCACCCTCACATACGGTCTGCGTCACGAGCGCGATCCGGAGCTTTTCGAACAGGTCGCGCGGCTCGGCCTCTCCGTCGGTCGCGGGCTGGCCGATGGCTGGCTCGCCGCCGATGCGACGGCGATCTTTGTCATCGACAGCGACCAGACTGAAGGCAAGCTCGACCTCACCTGGGGCCACGACTTCAACGACCGCTGGACGGCGGTGATGCAGATGCAGACCGGGATCGGCACCGCGGGCGACTTCTATGCCAAGGCGGCCCCGTCCGCACTGTTCCGCGTGAATGACCGCACAAGGGTCGAAGTCGGGGTGGTGCAAGCCCTGACCGGGGACCTCGGGACCGGTTTCCGGATCGCCACCTGGTGGGAATTCTGACGCTGCCGCAAGCTTGACAGTCGCTGCGGCAGCGGCCAAATACGCTCGTGATGGGGCCGTAGCTCAGTTGGGAGAGCGCGTCGTTCGCAATGACGAGGTCGTCGGTTCGATCCCGATCGGCTCCACCAATGGACCCTTTCAGGGGTCATTCCCACCAGTTTTCAGTCTCGCCCGTACCAGCGGATGCACCGGCGAAAGCCGGGCGCAACCTGTGAGCCTGGGATGGTCGGGGTCCAACGGAGGATTTGTCCCACAAATCGGGTGAGGGGGTCGTCTCGTGATCCGAGCAAGTCAGGTGGGCAACCTGAGCAGACCGCAGCCCCGGGGCGAAAAGGCCTAGGTGTTTGATCCCACGGTTTGATGGTGCGATCCTTTCTCAGGAATGGACGGAAGCACTATGGGACAAGTTCGTCACGGCTGCGCCACGACCACGCACGCCGTCAGAGCTGCAATACAGCGATCCGTCGCCCGGCAGTCGTTTGCTTGCAAACGATGAGAGGGGCAGGCTTCGCTCGCGCAACTGGGCCGGGAGCAGGGCATCAATCCCAAGACGGTGGCGAAATGGCGGAAGCGGTCAACGGTCGACGGTCGAGGATATGAAGACCGGGCCGACAGAACCGCGCTCGACGGTTCTGAGCGAGGCCGAGGAGGCGATGATCGT
>NZ_FWFZ01000046.1 GCF_900172355.1 Roseisalinus antarcticus
CCGAGCCGCCGCGGATGTCATCATCCCCGTCGTCGCCCCGCAGCGTGTTGGTCCCGTTCTTCACCAGAAGGTCGTCGTCGCCCTTCCAGCCCCTTAGATCATCATTTCCTGAATAACCCGTTACCCGGTCATTGCCCGAACCGCCGGAGCCGACATCATTTCCATTGCCGCCGTTAACGTCATCGTCACCAGTGCCGCCGTATATGGTGTCGTCATCGTTGCCCCCGATGATGAAATCGCTGCCCGAGCCGCCGTCGATGACGTCGTTGCCATCGTCGCCGCGCAGGGTGTTGTTGCCGCTGATGGCGTAGATCTCGTCATCGCCCTTCCAGCCGCGGAAGGTGTCGTTGCCCGTGCCGGTGACGATGATGTCGTCGCCGGACCCGCCGGAGCCATGGTCATTCCCGCTGCGCCCCTCCAGCCGGTCGTTGCCCGCGCCGCCGTAGAGCGCGTCATCGTCGTCGCCACCGTCGAGCAGGTCATCCTGTGCACCTCCCTCGAGGCTATCCCGGCCCATTCCCCCGAACAGGGTGTCGTAGCCACTGCCGCCCGTAATCACGTCCTGGCCGTCGTCACCGAAGACCAGGTCATGGCCGGAGGCTCCGTCCAGCCTGTCATGGCCGTCATCGCCATGGAGCCGGTCATCGCCCGCGCCGCCCGACAGCTGGTCGTCCTCGGCGCCGCCGAAGAGGAGATCGTTGTTCTGGCCGCCATCGACCAAATCCCGACCGACCCCGCCATAGAGCGTATCCTCGCCCGCCTCCCCGCGCAGACTGTCGTCATCCGGGCCCGAAAGCACAGCCTCGTCGACCGAAACATGCAGCCTGTAGGTCCCGCCGCCGGGAACCGGCACGGTCTGGGCGCCACCATCGCCCCGACCCACGCGGATGTAGTAGCTGCCGCCCTCAGCGAAGATATGGCTCAGGAAGGAGTCGGTCGCCTCGGTGCTGCCCGGGTCCAGGCCCGCCCCGTCATCCTTGCTGGCAAAGACCTTGCCGCCCGCATCGACGATCGAGACCTCGGTGTCGAAACTGGCGCCGTCGATGTCGAGGCTCACCTCGGTGCCGCGGCTGACGACCGGCAGGGCATAGAAATCCTGGGTGGGAGGCGACGCGCCCTCGCCCATTATCGTCACATGGGGGACACCCCGCGACGCGCCGATGATCCCGCTCGCGGAGAGGCTGAAGTCCGCCGCGATCTCGACCGCCTGGTCGGGGGAGCCTGCATCGCCCAATGCGGATTTGAAAATCTCGCCACTCCCGAAGCCGATGCCGGGATATGTGGCCGTTCCGTGCCCCGTTTCGCGGTCGCCGTGCAGGATGTCATTGCCGTCGCCGCCCGAGAGCGTGTCACGCCCCGCATGACCCACGATCAGATCGTCCCGCAGGTCGCCCTGCAAGGTGTCGTTGCCGTGGGTGCCCAGGATCGGGCGTGGCACATCGGTCAGAAACGAGGGGCTGGAGCTGTCCGCGCCGGGGTTGATGTCCTGGGCGAGATCGACGCTGCCATCCTTGTTGACCCGGTAGAGCTCGATTCCGTCCGGGCCGTTGGCGGTGAAGTAGAGAAGGCCGTCGAACTCTCCAAGGACGACCGGCCAGGAGTGAAACGTCGGATTGATCGTCTCGACCACCTCGACCGTGCCCGCGGGGGTCAGACGATGAAGCTTGACGAAGCCGGAATCCTGCGCGGAAAAATACAGATCGCCGTTGTAGACCGTCCCCGGGCCCGGGCGCGACGAGCCGAAGCCCGGGTTGATGTCCTCCACCAATGTCACAGCGCCGTCGGGTGTCAGGCGGTACATCTCTCGATTATTGACGGGATCGAAGGCCGAAAGGTAAAGGGCACCGCCGAATTCCGCGATGATGACCGGTTCCGAACCGCCGGGGCCAGGGTTGATGTCGGCGACCAGCTCTGGCGGACTGCCGGATGTGAGCCGGTAGAGCTCTTGCCCGCTTGGGCCGTCGGCCGAGAAATAGAGGGCGCCGTCGAATACCTGGCCCCCGCTCGGGTCGGAGCCTGCCCGTCCGCTCTTTATGTCCGCGACCTGTTCGACCGCGCCGGAGGTGTCGAGGCGGTAGAGCTCTCGACCGTCGGGGCCGAGGGCGCTGAAATAGAGGGCACCGTCGTATTCGGTGAAACCGCTGGGCTGCGAGCCCATGACCCCGGGACCGATGTCGGCAACCACCTCGACCGTCCCGTTGGCGGTGACGCGGTAGAGCTCCATCCCGACGCCGCCCAGTGTCTCGGCCATGAAATGGAGGGCGCCGTTGAACTCGGCAAATTGGGTGTCGCCGGTGCCGCCATAGTCGGGGTGGATGTCGCCGACCCGTTCGACCTGCTCGTCGGCGGTGATCCGGTAGAGCCAGGTGCCGACCTGGTCGGTCGCGTTGAAATAGAGCGCCCCGTTGAATTCGGTGAAGGCCGCCGGATCGGAATTGTTGGGGGTGTTGGCCTGGTTGGTGTCGGTGTTGAGGTCTGCCACAAGCTCGGCGCTGAAATCGGCATTCAGGCGGTAGAGCTCGCGCCCCTCCGGCCCCTGTTGCTGAAAATAATGCGCCCCCTGAAATTCGGTGAATTCCACGATCCGGTTGGAGGACTCGCTGATATCGGCGATGAAATCCAGTGCCCCGCCGGCGGAGAGGCGGTAGAGCTCGCTTCCGCTGAAATTTGAGGAGGAGGCCAGGAGATAGGCGACATTCGCGGGGCCGCGGGTCTCGAACAGGACCGATCCGGTTTCGGTGGGTGCGCCGGGCCGCGCGACGGTGTAGGTAAACACTCCGCCGCCGATGTCCCCACCCGTGCCGGCCACGTAGGTCAGGGACCGCAGCTCCGCCACAGTCAGCGTCTGGTCAAGGACAACCTCTGCGTCCGGCCCGGTTTGCAGGTCCCCGATGCTCGGCAGGCCGGTGACGGTGATGGTCGCGCCGCTGCCATCGAACGGGATCGCGATCCCGACCTCGGCGGTCCCTCCCTGAGAGACGACGACTTTCTTGATGCGGTCAAGCAGCGTGTTGGACATGTCCGGAGGCTCCCGATTGGCCGTGGCCGTCGGGCGGCCGAGGTCTTGGACGGGCCGAGGCCGATCGCTTGCGCCCCCTCCCGGTCGTCAAAGGCTTTCGCCATGTCCAAGCATTGGCCGAAAGACGTGGACCTTTCAACATGCGGGGGATTTCCGGACGGTTAACCGCGGCCCGGCGCCTCGGGATAATTGCGATGTGTTGGCGCCGGATCACAGCGGCCCGGATCCAGATCTTTCGCGCCTGCGAAGACATGGCGCCGCGACTGCCAGCTTGCCGGCCGGACGCAAGTGGCGTTCAATGGGCCAATGGCAGGGCTATCACGTACACAGATCAGGTCTGTTCCCCGTCTCGGCACGATGCCTTGGGGCTCGGCGCTGGGCCGGATGGCGCACCTGGGCGGCGGCCGGCCCGCTTGACCGAGACGCGCGACACATGGCCCGCCGCGTCCGGCCAGTGGCCGCCACCTGTTGCGATCGGCGGGCTCGGCGGGTCCGGGACGCGGGTCTTTGCGGCGATGCTGCGGCACGCCGGGCTGCATATCGGGGAGACGCTGAACGTTCCGCTAGACAACCTGTGGTTCACGGTCCTCTTCAAGCGGCAGGACTGGACCAGGCGGCGCCCCGATCCGGCGGAGGTCGCGGTCGCCGTACGGCTTTTCGTGACAGCCATGACCCTCGGGCTGGACGGGCGGCTCGCGGCCGGCGACCGGGCGCTTGTCGACGGATTGCGTCGCAACTTGCCCCCCGAGGGCCAGTGGCGCGTCGGCGCACAGGGCCCACACGCCGAGGCGCTTGCCGCCTCCCGGCCCGGTCCGGGCCCGCGGGCCTGGGGTTGGAAGGAGCCGAACACCCACATCTTCCTGCCCGATCTCGACCGCCGGATTGCGGGGCTGCGCTATGTCCACGTGATCCGAGACGGGCTCGACATGGCGTTCAGCAAGAACGTCTGGCAGGCGCTCCATTGGGGTCATCTCTTCGGGCTGTCCAACACGCCGGAGGAGCCGATGCCGGTGCGCCAGCTGCGCTTCTGGACGGCAGCGAACCGCGCCGCGCTGGACTATGGGACCACCCATATGCCGGGCCGGTTCCTTGTCATGCGCTACGAGGATGTCTGTGCCGAGCCCGAGCGGTGCTGGCGCCGCTTCCGCCGCTTTCTGGGCCTGCCCGGCGATGCCGTCCTCGCTCCGGGTCTCTTAAACCCCACCTCGATCGGTCGCAGCAAGAGCCACGACCTGTCGCTCTTTCCACCGGATCTCGGAAAGGCCGCCGCCGCGCTGCAGTCCGAAGCGGAGGCCCTGAGTGCCGGGGCGTAGAGGCCAGGCCCCCCTCAGCCGACCCCGTCCCGGGGAGTTGCATGTTCCGGCGCACGGGAGCAGGTTGGCGCGAAAGGCCGGCCCCGGCACCCGCAGTGTCGATGACGCACCCGCTGGAGACGAGATGCAGCCCGTCCTCAAACCCCGCCTTCTGTTTCGCCCCGATGCCGTGCTGGGCTGGCGCCTGACACCGGACCACAGCGTCCAGGTCGGGTTCCGCGAAAACGTGATCCAGCATATCGACAGGGACGGCTGGCGTCGCGTGCCCAACGCCACCCCGGCCAAGGGGCCGCGGGTGGGGATCTATGGCTGCTCCTTCACCTACGGGACCGGCCTCACCGACGAGGAGACCTTTGCCGCGCGGCTTCAGGACGCGCGGCCTCAGGTGCGCATCCTGAACCGCGGGATCGGCGGACACGGCACGACGCAAAACCTGCTGCAGCTGCGTCGTGACATTGCGCAAGGCGCGGTCGATGCCGCGGTCTTCGCGATCATAAGCGATCACCGGTTCCGCAACATCGCCCATCCCCAGCGGATGCGGCAGTATCTCTCGCCGGACTGGTACCACCTCGGGGTGGAGCAGGTACCGGTGGCGCGGCTCGACGCGGACGGCCGGGCCCGCATCGTCTATCACCCGATCTGGCAGCCCGTGATCCGCGATGCCGATTTCCATATCTTCCTACCCGACGATTTCATGATCAACAGCGCCACCCTGGCGGTGCTGGACCTTGTCCGCGAGACGACCGCCGAGGCGGCGGTCCCGCTGGGCTTCGTGCTGCTCGATGCGCTCGATCCGGATTTCTCCGCCGCCGTCCGCGACCGCTTCCCCGAGACCCACGACATCTCCACCCCCTATGACAGGGACCACACCTTCCTGCCCCGGGACATCCACCCCAACGCGCGGGCCAACGCGCTCTTTGCCGAACGACTGGACCCGGTGGTGACCGGCCTCTGCGCGAGCCTGCCCGGCGGAGATGCGCCATGACGTCACCCGGCCATGTCCTCGGCATCTCGTCGCATTTCCACGATTCCGCCGCGGCCCTCGTGCGGGGCGACCGGATCGTGGCCGCCGCACAGGAGGAACGCTTCACCCGCCGCAAGGCCGATTGGCGCTTTCCCGAACACGCGATCCGCTACTGCCTGTCGCACCTGCCCGAGGGCACAGCGCCCGAGGCCGTCGCCTATTACGAGGACCCGAGCCTCAAGACCCGGCGCATCCTCGGGACGGCCCGCGACCTGGCCCCGCGCGGGGCCCCGCTTTGGCCGCAGATGATCGCCACGCTGCGGACCCTCTCGTCCGGCCTGCCCCGCCGCTTGCGCAATCTGGTGGACGATCCGGGCCGGGTGGTTTTCGTGCCGCACCACAGAAGCCACGCGGCGTCGGCCTTCTACCCCTCTCCGTTCGACGGCGCCGCGGTGCTGGTGCTGGACGGGGTTGGAGAATATTCGACGACGACGCTCTGGCGCGGCGATGCCGCCGGGCTCCGGGCCGAGGGAGAGATCCGTTTTCCCCATTCGCTGGGCATGTTCTACAGCGCGTTCACCCAATACTGCGGGTTCAAGGTCAATTCCGGCGAATACAAGCTGATGGGGCTCGCCTCGTTCGGCGAGCCGCTGTTCCGACAGAAGATCCTCGACAGCCTGATCGACCTGCGGCCCGACGGCTCGTTCAAACTGAACATGGCGTATTTCGACTTCGACAAGGGTTCGAGCACGATTTCCCCCCTCTTCGAGATGCTGTTCGGAGAGCCGCCGCGGCGCCCGGATGCCCCGGTGACGCCCTTTCACATGAACCTCGCGGCCTCGGCCCAGGCGGTCCTCGAAGAGGCGGTGTTGCGGCTGGCGACAACCGCGCTGGCCCTGACGGGTCAGCGCAACCTGTGCCTGGCGGGCGGGGTCGCGCTGAATTGCCTCGTCAACACCCGGCTGCGGCTCGAATTGCCCGGGCTCGACGGGCTGTGGATACAGCCGGCGGCGGGCGATGCGGGCGGCGCACTCGGGGCGGCGCTTGACGTGGCCCGCAGCCGGCACGGGACGGATCGCCCCGCACGCAAGCCCGGCCGCGACGGCATGTCGGCCAGCCTGCTCGGCCCCTCCTATTCCGACGACGAGATCCGGGCCGCGCTGGACGCCGCCGGCCTCGTCTTCGAAGCGCCCGCCACGCCCGAGGCGCTTGCCCGAGAGACGGCCGAAGCCTTGGCCGAGGGGCAGATCGTCGGGCATTTCGACGGCCGGATGGAATTCGGACCAAGGGCGCTGGGGAACCGGTCCATCCTGGCCGATCCGCGCGGGGTCGAGACACTGAGCCGGGTCAACCGGTCGATCAAGTTCCGCGAGGACTGGCGCCCCTTCGCGCCGATCGTGCTGGCAGACCGGGCCGCCGAGATCTTCGAGGCGCCCGCCGAGAGCCCCTACATGCTGTTGGTCACGAAGCTGAAACCGGCGTTCCGGGGCGAGATGGACCTGGCCCAGGCCCGGGCCCGGGGGCTCAACACCCCGATGGACCTGCAGGGTGCGGTCACCAGCCGGTTCGCCGCGGTGACCCATGTGGATTTCAGCGCCCGTCTGCAGACCATCGACCCGGCCGGGGGCGCCCGTGCAGGCGCGATCCTGTCGGCGTTCGACGCGTTGACGGGGTGTCCCATGCTGCTCAACACCTCGTTCAACGTGCGCGGAGAGCCCATTGTCTGCACCCCGCGGGACGCGGTGGAGTGTTTTCTCAACACCCATCTCGACCTGCTGGCGATCGGCGGCTTTCTTGTGCGCAAGAGGTCACAAAAGGACGAGGCCCTGGGGAAGATCGGGAGGATGCTTTTTGAAGCGGATTGATCAGGCGGAGTTCATGGAGCGGATGATGGCGCTTTTCGCCGCCGACGCTCCGGGTGCCCCTTTGGCCGCCCCCGCCACGACGGACGACAGCGTGCTGTGCCCGCCAATGGCGCAGCTGGACGCCCCGCCCCGCCCGCTGCCCGAGGTCTATGGCGGGCAGGGCCGTTTCTGGGCACGGCTCGCGGCGCAAGCCGCCGCCGAGGGCGACCGGCACATGGCCGACCTTATGGACAAGCTGGCGGAACGCCTGCGGGACGGATCCCTCGACTGGGAAGGGGCACCTGCCCCCGCGCAACGTCTCACCCGGTATGTCTATCCGGTGGTCTGAGGGGCCTGGATCAACCTTCGCCTTCGGCCAGAAGCCGCTTCAGCAGGGTTTTCGCCACGGCATGGTTCGGGGCCACCTCATTGGCCCTTTGCGCCGCCTGAATGGCCTCGTCCGTGCGGCCCGCACTGCTTAGCGCTCGGCTCAGGGCCACGAGCGCGGGCACGAACGCGCCGTCCAGCGCCAGGGCCCGTTGCTGCGCCGCGATCGCGCCCTCCCATTCGCCGCGCCGCGCGAGGACGGAACCCAGAAGATGCTGGGCGCCGAGCGTGTCCGGGGCGATCTCGACCGCGCGGGTGGCGGACCTAAGCGCCCCGTCGACATCATTCGTCTGCAGCAATGCCCGGCACAGGGCGAGATGGGCGGCAACGATGCTGTCATTCCGCGCAATGACCTCTCGTTGGGCGTCAATCGCCGCGTCCATGTCGCCCGCCTCGGCCAACAGGACGCCCAGCAGGTGGCGGGCGTTCGTGTGCCCGGGCTCCAGCTTCAGAGCGTGGCGGGCGGCACGGATCGCCTCTTCGACGGTCCCCATCTGTCGCAACCCGCGGATCAGCGCCATATGCGCCGGCATGAAGCCCGCGTTGAACGCGATGGCCCGCCGCTGGGCCGCGACGGCGGCCGGCAACTCGCCAAGATGCGCGTGCACGTTGCCCATCAGGTGATGCGGCCGGAAATGCGCGGGTGCCAGCTCTGCCGCGCGGTGCAGAAGGGCCATCGCTTCGTCGACATCGCCGCCCGATTGCAGCAGGTCCTGGCTCCTGGAGACATACCAGCCCGGGAACCTTGTCATGAAATCCGACCGTTGCGCCCCGGGGCTGATCCGCGTCCAGTCGGCCTGCCAGTCCCGGTGGAACCTCGCAAGTTTTTCGTGATCCACCAGACGGCGATCGCCGCCGGCATGTGCAAAGAGCCGGGTCGCCAGATCGTCAGGTCCCGCCGGTCCTTGGTCCTCGGCTTGTGCAAGCCGGTTCCGGTGCAACGCGCCGTCGACGAAGTCTCGCAGCTCGGCGGTGGTGGCGGCATCGACGGGGCCAAGATCGACGCCCATGTCCGCGAAGGCGGACACGAGGGCCTGCGGCGCGTCCGAGAGCATCTCCTCATAGCGCACGACACAGCGACGGCAGCCGCGCGAACCATGCTCGGCCTCGAGGAAATAGCTGGCCCAGAGCCGCTCGGCATGATCGGAAGACATGCCGTCGCGCCGGCAGAGCGAGGCACCGACCTCGGCGGGATGGCGGCTTGCGATGAAGATCACCGGCGTGGTCCCGATCTCGGCCATGAGCTTCAGCCAAACCGGCAGGGTGCGCGAGAACCGGGGATCCTTGACCACCGCGCCGCGCGGGCTGTCGAAGCGGCGGCCGAACAGGTCCCTGGCCCTCTCGGCGATGCCCGTAAGCGCCCCCGAGGCCATCCACCCGTCAGGCATCGGCTTGGGGTCGGCCCAGGATCTGTCGACCCGACCCAGGATCTCGTCATTGAGCGCCGCGATGTCCGGCGGCTCGAAATACCCGGCCGGGTTGGCCTGGTTCGGCGGCATCAGAAGATTGGCCTGCCGTAGCCCGAGCTTGCCCAGAAGGCCCGCCAGAAGCGATGTCCCCGACCGGTGCATTCCCGTGACGATCACGGTCGTGTCAGACAGGGGGAGGGTCTTCGGGTCTGCCATGACAACGGCTCACTACAGGGGGCCAAACGCAACGCTCGGGCAGGCCTCGCGGGCTTGATGCGGAGACGGCCGGGGGGATGTCGCACAGGTACAGGCTTCGGGTCAAAGCCTAAGCCTGCGGCCGCGGCCTGGCAACAGCGCCCCGGCGAAGGTCATCCGCGGGGCTCGCCCGCGCATGGGTGACCTGCCGGTGGGCCTGCGGCAGGGTGGCGCGGCGCAGATGCCCACCCGAGGTCGTCTGCGCCGATCATCCAGGGGAACGCCCGCAAACCACTCGCGGGCCCGGCGTCCGGGACGGCATCGGTGCGCCTGCCGGACCCGCGGGGGTGATCAGCCGAGATAGTCGATGATCGGGCAATCGGGGCGGGTGTCGCCGCGGCAGGCTTTCACGAGGTGGGCCAGTTCGTCGTGCAGGGACTGCAGTTCCCGCTGCTTGGCCTCGATTTCGGTCAGCCGCTTGGCGGCGATGCGCTTGACCTCGGAGCTCGAGCGGTCCCGGTCCTCGTAAAGGCCCAGCAGTTCCCTGCATTCCTCGATGCTGAATCCGAACTGCCGCGAGCGCCGAATGAAGGCCAGCTTGCGCACCGAGGCCTCGTCATAGGTCCGGTATCCGGCCTCGGTCCGCGAGGTCGCCTCGACCAGGCCGATATCGGCGTAGTACCGCACGGTCTTGACGGGCAGACCTGCGGCCTTGGATGCGGCGGAGATGTTCATCAGCCCTTCCCGGACCTTCCAGTTGCGGTAAGGTCTAGCCCCGGGGCAGCGAGGATTCAAGACGCCGCCCGAAGTGGCCGGTGCACAGGGCGCGGCGCCTGTCCAAGGCGCGTTTGCCACCGCTGGGGAAGCTCGGACCACACCCGTCCTTGCGGCCACTGGGGGAAAGATCTGCCGACCTACAGGGAACAAACGGCAGCGGCGGTGCTTGGTGTTGTAGATCACGCACCGCCGGAGAGAGGACATCGCCGGCGTTGATTGCCTATCGCGACACCGCCGGAGCCTTCGGCGAGGTGGTCGGCCCCGTGCCGCCCGCCACCGCGTGAAGCTGGCCCCTGAAACCAGGGTGCGAAACACCTTCGCGCCCCCATGGAAGTGAAATGAGGAACCCCGAATGCACAGCGTCTTTTATCTGATCGGTGTCGTCGTCGTCGTACTGGCCGTCCTGCAGCTCGTGCTCTGAGACGACATAAGCGGACCCCGACCTCCCCAGACGCCGACCGATGAGCGGATCACTTGAAAACCCCGTGGGGGAGCGCCGAGACAATCTGATCGGGTCATCAAGAGCCGGCAGGCAGATCATGAAAAAGGGCGAACCCGACCGGGTCCGCCCTTTTTTCGTCTGGTGGCGCGGGGCCACGATCGATCACCGCGTCTGCGGCACCGACCGGGGGCCAGCGACCAGCCAGATGATGAAGCCGATGATCGGCAGGATCAAGACCAGCAGGCACCACAGCACCTTGGATCCCGTCGACGCGGCCGATCCGACGATCGACACGATGGCCCAGATATCGAGAATGAGGACGATAAGTCCTCCGATTCCGCCGATTTCCAACATGGATATCTCCTTTGGTTCACTTGCCCGTCATGGGCATCTGCGGAGTCAAACACCGGGCGATGCTTTTGTTCCGGCGGGTCGGACGGAAAAGGCACAGGGCCGCAAGACAAGGGTGTGGAGCCGCGCGGGACAGGCAGCCGGACGGGCGGCGGCGCCCGAAACGCCCAAGTCTCATGGAACATCGCGCACCCGGCCGCGGTTGATCTCCAAATGAAAGCAGTCCCTTTCGGCGGGCGCGCCGCAACAACGACAAGGAGACCCAAGACATGACCACAGGTTTGGACACGGGTGCCCAGCCGGTCATCGCGCACACAGACCTGAGGGATACCGCCTCGCCACGATGAAGCCGGGCGCGACCTTCCCCCGGGCCGCAGCGGCAAAGAACCGGGAGGCGTGCCCCAGGTCGGCGAAATGCGCGGCGACATGGCACAGGATGACGAGGGTTTGCCTCACTGTGTCCTCGCCCTGATCGGGCTGTCCGAGGGCGAGCCCGAAGTGGGCGCAGAGGCTTCGCAACGGAACGTTCGGCCTGACAGGAAAGGGTCGATCGGCCATCCCGCACGGTCTCGGCCCAGACGTGAGCGGCGCGGGCCCTGAGGGGACGGCTCAGGCGACCAGGCCGTGACGGTCGCAGCTGTCTATCGGCCCTGGAGGCCTTGTCCGGCATTCTGCCGGCCAAATGTCCGGGACGAAATACTCACGCGGCCCCGACGCCGCATTTGTCTTGAAAGGAATGAACTATGGACCTGATCCGTATCATTTTCTCCGTTCTGCTGCCGCCTCTGGGCGTCTTTCTGCAGGTCGGTCTGAGGGGCCAGTTCTGGCTCAACATCCTTCTTACGATCCTGGGCTACATCCCCGGCATCATTCACGCCGTATGGATCATTGCGCGGAGGTAACCCCATGACCGTACTCGATCACGACGAGCGCCGCACCGCGGCGCAGCTACACGACGCCCCCGCCGAGATCGCGACCGAAATCGCGCGGCTGGAACGGTTGGCTCACACGCTCGACGCGCGGTTCCGCATCCCGTTCACCTCGTTTCACATCGGCGCGGACGGGCTGCTGGGCCTGATCCCCGGCGTCGGCGACACGCTTGCCGCGCTGCCTTCGGCCTACATGATAACCCGGGGCGCACAGCTGGGCGCCCGAAAGCGGACACTGGTCCGGATGGGCGGCAATGCCGGCATCGACTGGATCATCGGCGCCATCCCCCTTGTCGGCGACATCTTCGACATCGGCTTCAAGGGGAACCTGCGCAACGCGGCTCTGCTGCGCGAGGACCTCTTGCGGCAGCATGGCGGCGCATCGAGGGCCGTCGCATGAGCGATGACAGCACCAACAAGACCGCGTGCGGCGACAGCGCCGAAGGCCGCCAGGTCACCCAGCCGGGGGACATGCCGCGGGCCGGCTGGAAGGACGTGCTGTGGCGGGTCTGGACCCGGGTGAACGACGACCATGTGAGCGTCATGGCCGGGGGCATCGCGTTCTTCTCGCTTCTGGCGATCATCCCCGGGCTCGGCGCGTTCATCTCGATCTCGGCGCTGATCTTCGAGCCGGGCTCGGCCACGGACGAGCTGCAGCGGCTGGAAGGGGTGCTTCCGGCCTCCTCGGTCGAGATCCTGCAAAGCCAAGCCCAGGGGCTGGACGCGCAGGGTGACGGCGGGCTGGGGGTTGCGGCGCTCGGCTCGCTGATCGTGGCGCTGGTCCTCGCCTCGCGCGGGGTCAACAACCTGATCGAGGGCATCAACCTCGCGAACAACGAGATAGAGACGCGCAACCTCCTCGTGCGCAATGCCGTGGCCGTGGGCCTGACCCTGCTGCTGTTGCTGATGTCACTTACCGCGCTCGGCACAATCGTGGTCGTGCCAACCATCGCCTCGATCCTGCGCGCCGATGCCATGGTCGAATTCGTGGTCAACGGCATCAGCTTCACCGTCCTCGCGCTGTTGTCGATGGCGTCGCTGGCGCTGATCTATCGTTT
Source organism: Roseisalinus antarcticus (assembly GCF_900172355.1). Taxonomy (GTDB): domain Bacteria; phylum Pseudomonadota; class Alphaproteobacteria; order Rhodobacterales; family Rhodobacteraceae; genus Oceanicola; species Oceanicola antarcticus_A. Next base: position 12,689 of record NZ_FWFZ01000046.1, read on the forward strand.
CGCCCCCGCGCGCCGCCCGGCGAAATGGAGCTGGGTCAGCGCGGGATCTGTCATCGCGACCGTGCTGTGGCTGGTCTCGTCGGCGATCTTCTCGCTCTACGTGGCTAATTTCGGCAGCTACAACGAGACATACGGCGCCCTCGGGGGCGCGGTGATCCTGTTGCTGTGGTTGTGGCTGTCGTGCTTCGTCGTCCTGCTCGGGGCGCATCTGAACGCCGAGCTCGAGCATCAGACCTGCCACGACACCACGCGGGGACCGGACCGGCCCATGGGTGAGCGCGGCGCCTACATGGCCGACACCCTGGGCCAGTCCGTGCGCTGAAGCTTACATCTTCAGCGTCTCGGTCGAGGCGAAGAACATCGCCTGGCTGATCGCGGTCATGACCTGACCGGGCGAATAGGGCTTGGCGATCATGAAGGCGGGCTCACGCTTGTTGCCGGTCAGCAGAAGTTCGGGAAAGGCGGTGATGAAGACCACCGGTATGTCCCCGAATTTCTGCAACAGGTCGGAAACCGCATCGATGCCACTGGACCCGTCGGCCAGCCGGATATCGGCGAGGATCATGTCGGGCTCGGCCGCATCGCCAAGGTCGACGGCCTCGTCGGCGGTCGTCGCCACACCGGTCACCTCGTGCCCCATGCTCTCGACGATGCCCTCGATATCCATGGCGATGACCGTCTCGTCCTCGATCACGAGGATTCGGCCCTTCACCAGTTCGTACATCTCCTGGCGTGCCACCTTGACCAGGCGATCGGCCTCTTCCGGGGTGATCCGCAGGATCGTGGCGACCTCGGTCTGGGTGAAATCCTCGACCGTGTGCAGAAGCAGCGCCTCGCGGGATTTCGGCGTCAGACGCGCGAGGCGGCGCATGGCCTGACCGCGGGCCCCCTGCCCCAGGTCGTCCTTTTGCGGGAACGGGGAATCCGCCCCGCGCCAGATGTCGTAGAACACCCGGAACAAGGCGCCGCGGCCGTCGACCGGCCCCGCGAGAAAGCTCTCGGGATCATGCAGCACGGCCTCCAGGGTCTCGGCCGCGTAGTGATCGCCGACCGACCGGCTGCCGGTCAGGGCGCGGGCGTGGCGGCGCAGGAACGGAAGGCCGCTGCCGATGCGCTCGGACAAAGAACGCTGTTTCTCCACGCCGTTCTGAAGGTCGGGCATTGTGAACTCCATATTTTTCTCGGAACAAAACGAGCTCCCGCACGATTTGTTCCCAACAGCACTCGTAACGACCCTGATTGGCGGACAACCATGTCACCGAAAAGCAAGCAGCCGATACGACCGGCGGTCGTCGAGGCCCAGATCGACGACAACCTGCGCAAGATATTCGAGGAAGACGTCCAGGAGGAGCTTTCCGAACATCTCAAGGACCTTGTCGCGCGTCTGGGCGAGGCCGAGGCGGACACCCCTGATGACGATGCCGACGGCACCGCCGAGACCGCGAACGAGGGGTCCGAAGAGGAGGCCAGCCGATGAACGACATCACGATACATCCCGACAGTTCCACCCGCCCGGAAACCGCCTCGCGGACCGGCGCGGATCAGGCCCGCCCGGAGGCGCCGGCCCCCGTCGCCGCAACGCCGCCCCCGGGCCAGGTGAACACGTCCGATCCAGAAGTCGCGGCCCGGGTGAAGGCCGAAATGATGCAACATCTAAAGGTGTTGCGCGCCTTCGCCCTGAGCCTGACGCGCAACCCCTCGGCGGCCGACGACCTGGTTCAGGAATCCGTGCTGAAGGCCTGGAAGAACCTGCACCGTTTCGAGCCCGGCACCAACATGCGGGCCTGGCTTTTCACCATCCTGCGCAACACCTTCTACACCGATCGCCGCCGAGCCTCGCGGGAGGTGGCTGACAGCGATGGCGAAATGGCCGCCAAGCTGACAACGAAGCCGTCCCACGACGGGCGGCTCAACCTGATGGATTTCCGCGCGGCCTTCGTCCAGCTTCCCGATGAACAACGCGAGGTGCTGATCCTAGTGGGGGCGCTCGGCCACGCCTATGACGAGGCAGCGGAGATGTGCGGCGTCAAGATCGGCACGATCAAGAGCCGCCTGAACCGGGGCCGCGAAAGGCTTGCCGAGTTGATGGACATCGACCCCGACGATGCGATGGAGCTGACCGATCGCGCGACAGCCGCGGTCGTCTCCGACCAGGGTTTCAAGGCCGTCTGATGTCGCGTTCTGGCGCAGGGGAGCCCGAAGGCGCCCCGAAGGCGGGCGACGAAAGCGCCCCCGCGCCGACCGGGCGCACCGGACGCTGGACGCAAAGCCTGTCTCTGCGCCTCGCCGTGCTGATCAGCGTGGCGATGCTGCCCCTCGGGCTGATCGCGATCAGCCAGACGGGCCAGCTTGACAGAGAGCTCGACCGGGTGCGCAGCCTCAACCTTGCGGTCACAACGGCCGACGTGGCCCGGCGCGAGGGCGAGGCCATCGACACCGCCCTCGGCGCGGCCAACGCGCTGGCCGCCACGTATCTGTCGACGCCGCGAAGCGCGGCCGTCTGCAACGCGGCACTGGAACGGTTCGCCGCCCGCTACGAAGGGCGCGTGACCTTCGTGGCCTTCATACCGCTCGACGGAATGACCGAATGCGCGACCCTAGGCCAGGGCGTGGATTTCTCGCTGGCGCGTACCTTCGATCTGCGGATGGCGCAGCGGCGGTCCTTTGTCGTCGCCAATGCCGACGGGTTCCTGTCCGGCGAGCCGGTGGTCACCGCGTTCAGCCCGGTCTTTGCCCCCACCGGCGTCTTTCGGGGGATGAGCGCAATATCGGTCATCAAGCGCGGGCCGCTGGACCATTCCGAACCGGTGCCGGAGACGACCGGATTCGACTACATGGTGATGGACGCCGCGGGCCGGAACCTGAGCGCGAGCCCCGACGGCTCCGTCCCCTACGAAAGCTTCGTGCCCGAGGGGTTCGACCTGGCCGAGGTGCTGGCCGACGACGACCGCAGCTTCGTGGCCGAAGGGCGCGACGGGGTCCGACGGGAATACGTGCTGGCCAACGCCTTCGAGGAATCGGGCTATGTCCTCGGCTCCCGTCTCCACCCGACCCGATCGGCGGAGGCTTGGATCCTGAGCCCTCAGGCCTTTCCGCTTCTGATGTGGGTCGCGACCCTGATCCTGGTCTTCGCCGGCCTCGAGCATTCGCTGGTGGGCCCCGTCCGCAGCCTCGCCGCCCGGATGCGGCGGTTCGGCCAGGACCGCTCGCTGGAGACGCCCGCACCGGACCGGCCGCTGCCCACCGAGTTGCGCAGCATGGATGCCACTTTCGCCCAGACCGCGCAGGAACTGCTGCGCGATGAGGCGGCGCTGAAAGCCGCCCTGCGCGACAAGGACGTGCTGCTGAAAGAGGTTCACCACCGGGTCAAGAACAACCTGCAAATGATCCTGTCGATGATCAATCTCCAACTGCGGGAGGTGGATGACGCGGGCACCGAAGCGGCGCTCGAAAAGGTCAGCGGTCGGATCGCGAGCCTTGCCGCGGTGCACCGCCAGGTCTATGCCGCCCAGCGGCCGAGCGAGATCCGGGCGAACGAGGTCCTGCGCGAGGTGGTGCTGCCCCTTTCGGACACGGTCCTGGGCAATTTCCCCGCCGCGCACCGGCCCCGGCTGGAGCTCGACCTGGCCCTGGTGACCCTTACCCCCGACCAGGCGGTGCCCGCGGCGATGATGGTGGCGGAGGCGTTCACGACCGCATTGTCCTGGACGCTTGCCTCGGCCGGGGGCGACAGATGGGTGCGCATCCGCCTGAAGGAGGACGCCCCCGCGGAGCCCCCCGACCTCGGTCCGCTGCTTCGGGTGACGGTGGAATGCAACGCCGACCAGGCAGCGGTCGAGGGCCCTGGCACCGCAGCCCTGGGCTCGCGGCTGGTCAAGGGGTTCGCCCGGCAATTGCGCGGCAAGCTCGAGACGTATCGGGACGGCGAGATCAACGTCTTCTCGCTCCGGTTCCGGGCCCTGCCGTTCTCGCAAGACGCGCTGTCGGGCCGGGATCGGCAATAGCGCGTCCCGGAGCCCTCGGAACAATGCAGGCGAGCCGCGGTTGACCGCCCATATCACGCCCCGACAAGATCAAGACGAAAGGACGAAGCGGCCCATGTGCACGCCCGATGATGGATTGAACAGCTATGTCCGGATGCGCCGCGGACAGGCGGGCCTTGGGCTGCAACACGCCCCCGCCCGTCCAGCACGAAAGGATGCCACCCGTGTCAGAGACCGGTAGATCGATCCGCACCCGGGTCCGCGATCTGGGCCAGGGGCAACCGGTCCGGTGGCTTCTCGGCATCGTGGCCCTGATCCTCGTGGGCTGGGCGTTCCACGCCCTAGCCGCCGTCATCGTGCCTCTGGTCTTCGCGATCATGCTGGCGCTGATCCTCGCCCCGCTCGACAGCGCCATCTCCGCCCGCCTGCCCTCCAAGGTATCCTGGCTCAGTCGGCTTGCCATCATGATGCTGCTCGTGCTGGTTCTGGCGTCGTTCGTGATGGGCCTGGTCTATTGCGCCGACCAGCTTCTGGCGCAGCTGCCCTCGGTGGACCGAATGCGCAGCATTCTGGAAACCCGGCTCGAGGGGCTGACGGACTCGGACAGCATGAGCCATGGCACCCGCGCCATCGTCGTCGATGTCCTCCAACGCAGCACCGATGCGCTCAGCGGCTGGCTTGTCGGCGCCGGCGGCACCCTGCTTCAACAGATCGCCGGGGCGACCGGCACGCTGCTGGCGGCCACGATCCTCGTGGTTTTCCTCGTGCTGCTGATCATCGACGAAGCCTCCCTCTGGACCTCCAAGACCGACAGTCTCTGGAGCGATGTCGCCCCGCAGATGCAGGAGGCGCTTCAGGCCACGGCATCGAAGCTGCGCAGCTGGCTGGTGGTGCGCACCGGCATCGGCGTTCTGTCGGCGGCCGCCTACCTCGGTTGGCTGATCCTGTTCGATGTCGGACTGCTGGCGGTCTGGGCGGTGTTGACCTTCCTGCTGGTGTTCATCCCCAATATCGGGTCGGTCATTTCCGGCGTCCTGCCCACGATCTATGCCTTCTTCACCAAGGATTTCGTCACGGCGCTCTGGATCGCAGCGGGTCTGTTCGCGATCGAGCAGATCATTGGCAACTGGATCGACCCCCGCATCCAGGGCCGTCAGATCGCCGTCTCGCCGGTGGTCATCTTTGTCTCCCTGCTGCTCTGGGGCTGGATCTGGGGCATTGCCGGCGCGTTCCTGGCCACGCCTGTCACCGTGGCGATCATGGTGATCTGCGCCCATATCCCGGCGGCGCGACCGCTGGCGCTGCTGCTCAGCGACCAGTCCAACCTGTCCGCCCTCGACAAGAAGATCGCGAGCTGAGCGTCATGGCCGCCGGCACCGGCATGGGAGAGGCATGAAAAAGGGGCCGCCAGATTTCTCTGCCGGCCCCTTCTTTTCAGGTCACGAAGCGCTTGTTCAGGAGCTGGAAAGCCAGCTGTCGACTTCCCGCTTAGCTTCTTCCTTGGACTTGCCGTAACGTTCTTGGATCTTGCCCTCAAGCGCTTCACGGTCGCCTTGGGCCTCGGTCAGGTCGTCGTCGGTCAGCTCGCCCCAACGTGCGCGGGCCTCGCCCTTCATCTCTTTCCAGTTGCCTTGGATCTGGTCCCAATTCATGGCGTATCCTTCCGTTGTCATGTCTCGTCTACGGGCGTTTGCATCCCGTTACATGGAGTCAACGGACCAGGCGCCGGGATGTTCCCTACATGATGTCCTGGGTAACACCGGGCAGCGGGCGCCCGAACTTGCGCGGCGCACTGGCGGGATAGGGCAAAAGAAAGCCCTCGCGTTCGGCCGGCTGGCGCTTCCGGTTGGCTTCGGCGAGCCGGCCCCATGCCTGCGCGGCAGTGGCAGGGTTCAGCAACTCCGGCGCCGGGTCCTCGGGGAGCCAGTGGTTCATCACACGGCTGCGCAGGCGCTTGACCTGCGCCGCATCCGTCAGCGCGACTCCAAGCTCGGTGTCCCAGCGGGCGCTGCGCCCATTGAGGTTGGCCGAGGACACCAGCGCCAGACGGTCATCGAAGATCGAGACCTTGGAGTGGACATAGACGATGGGTGCGCCGCACAGCACCCCCCGCGTGCCATCGGGCGCCATGCCGCGCGGCTGGGCCGGGCTGACGAAGGACACCCGGTCGCCGAAAGCCCGCGAGAGGATCTCGACGCAGCGCGATTGCAGATGCTCGCCAAAGCGCATGTCCATGCCTTGGGCACCCTCGAACGCCAGCTCTTCGGGGGCGGCGGGCAGGCAGACGATCAGCCCCAGATCGCGGATCGACTGCCCCCGCCGGGCCAGATCCCGGCAAAGGTGCAGATCGCGCAGGAACTGCGTCTCCAAGTAGATCAGCTGGGTCGCTCCGGCCACGCCCTCGGCCGTCCGGTCGACAAGCTCGTGCACCGCCGGGGCCGGACCCAGGCCAAGCGCCCCGAGCCCGGTCCGGCGCACCGACAGCGTGCGCAGCAGCCCGTCGCGGGATGCAGCCGGCACCCGTTTGCCCGCCACCTCGTCGCGGAAGGCCAAAAGGTGGTCTTCGGCAGAGGCCGCGGCCGGTCCGGTGAAGGAAAGCTGCACGTCGGCCCAGGTCCGCGGACCGGCCTGATCATGCGACTTGTCATCCTGGCGCCGGTTGTCGAGGTCGAGCCCGCCGACGTAGAGCGCCTTGCGGTCGATCACGGCAAGTTTCTGATGGTGGCTGATGGGGCGCATCGGAGGGATGACCCCCTTGGCCAGGCTCACCTTGCCGGTCTCGTCCCGGACCAGCATCCCGTCGAGACCGGGTACGTCGCGGAGGTATTCCTCGCGCCGCAGCTCGCCCTGGTCGTTGATCCAGCGCGCCATGTCCCGAAGCCGGCGCCGCGCCGTGCGGGCGGCGGCCAGCCTGATCGGATAACCCGACCGGGACGGGTGCATGTGCACATCCACCTCCAACCGCTCCGCGCAGCCTTCCGCCGCGGCCCGTTCGGTCAACCGGCGTTGGGACATCCAGCTTCTGCGATGAAGGGAGGGTGCGAAAACCGGATCGAAATCGCTGAGGATGATCTGTATGCGCACCCCGCGCGCGAGCGCATCGGCGATCAGATCCTCCCAGGTATCGCCCACCTGCCGCGCCGCGTCCGACAGCAGCCGGGTGTCGGGATCGAAGATCCGGAAGCCGGCTGTGAGGCTTTCTTTTGCCGACAGCACCAACCGCTCGAATTCGCGATAGGCCTCGTCGGCCGTGACCAGGATCTTGAGGTCGGAAAGCGCCTCCGACGGCTGTTCGGACAGGCGCGGTGCCTGATCGGTACGGCGCTGACGCAACAGCCATTCCACGGCGCCCCGCACCGTTCCCGTGACACTGCGTGTCCGGTCATTCGCCCTGTCCCCGTCTCGCATGACCGGCATGAGATCTCGCTTTGTTTCAAATTCCATCAAGAACAGAAGCCCCGGGGCCCGGCTTTGTTCCAAGATGCCCCGCGGCTCAGCGCTTTCTCAGCCCGATTCCCCCCACCGCGATCGACACCCTATGCGATGTATCTCGACCTCCGACGATCGTCATCGCGCCGGGGCGGCGGATGCAGTGTGATCAGGGGAATATCGGGACAGAAGACCACACTGCACCAAGATGGCCTTTTCGCCACCTCTGCTGCGTGAATGCCCGTGCGGCTCACTTGTTCCTGAGAAGGCTCGCAAACTTTTCCCTTGGCGCATTGTTGATCATGACCAGAGCTCTATCGCGACGCGCCCCTGGCCATCCGATCCAGAGATCTGCGCCAACCCGTGGCCCGTTGGGGATTTTGTCAGGGCATTGGAGCCCGTGATCTCTTCGATGGTCGCCGCTCCCGCGCCTTGCATCCCAACGGTCTCGGACCCGGCGCAGATAGGTGCGCAGATGAGTCGCCCCGCACCCGTCCTGCAGCCGAAAAGACGAGCTCCGTCCACCGAGCATCTACTGGAGTTTGAGTTCCCCCCGTCTAGGTATTCAGTCCCGGCATCTGGTGGATCGGGTCGAGGATGAATCGATCTGGCTCTGACGTCCAGATTTTGCAGATGTATTCGTAAGGCGTGAGGCCGTTCAGGGTCTTCAGCCTTCGCGCGAAGTTGTACGCTGCGAGGAAGTCGGCGAGGTGCGTCCGCAACTGGCCGTGGCTGTCGTAGTGGTAGCGTTTGACCGTGGCGTCCTTGATC
>NZ_FWFZ01000005.1 GCF_900172355.1 Roseisalinus antarcticus
CAACGACAACCTGCGCGGCTGGACCGGCGGCGACATCCTGCGCGGCGGCGACGGGAATGACAGCCTGCGCGGCGAGGCCGGGCGCGATGTGCTGGACGGCGGGGCCGGGAACGACCGGATAAGCGGCGGGACCGGGGCGGATGATTTCCTGTTCACGGCGCTGAGCCGCGGCGAGCGGGACGTGATCACCGGGTTCCAGGTCAACGTCGACGAGGTGCTGCTGGACATGTCCCCGCGCGACATCTCGCTGACGGCGAAGGGCAGCGGAACGGAGGCGGTGATCGACGGGCATATCATCTTCCTGCAGGGCATCGTCCCGGCGGATGTGGAGGATGATTTTCGGTTCGTGTGAGGGAATGCTGTAGCGCTGCGGCCGTCGCCATGCCACATAGTTGCTTCGCCGAGACTAAGTGCAATAGGCCCAAGTATCCGCAAAGCGGCAAACCGAGCGGCTTTCATGAGACAGGCATTGTGACCCGGTCATGATCACCATGCACCCGACCACCATGCATCTCTGACGAGCCTACCAACCACTCAGCCATCGCCATTCATGGCTCTCATGTCGTCGACCATGACGATCAACGTCGTCAGCACGCCTGACAAGTGGACCATCGAGTCTCCGTCCTCAACGCCCAAACCTGTAAGCTATTGATTTTAATGGTGCCCAGGGGCGGAATCGAACCGCCAACACGAGGATTTTCAATCCTGTCCTGAATTGACTGGCTGATCTGCCCGCTCATGCCACCAGCAGATCGCTCTGCAGTTTCTCGAACATCGCGACGTCTTCCTCGGGGTTCTCAAACAGGTGCCCGTAGGTGTCCAGCGTCAGCGTGATTGACGCATGGCCCAGCAGCGTCTGGATCTTCTTCGGGTTCCAGCCCTGCTCGATGAAGAGCGACGCGGCTGCATGGCGCAGCGAGTGAATCCCAAACCGGGCTTCGCCTTCGTCATCCACGATCCCGAGATCGACCAGCATCGGCTTGAAGACCCGGTTGTAGATGTTCGCGTAGTTCTGGACCCGGCCGACGCTGTTGGGGAAGACGAGGTCCTGATCGCTCGGCAAGGCACGACTTTTCCAGTCGCTCAGTGTATCCAGAACCAGCGGCGTCATCGGGATCGTGCGAATACCTGCCTTGCTCTTCGGCGGGCCGATCTTGCCCTGCTCATCGGCACGCTGAACGACGCGGATGGTCTTCGCCTCGAAGTCGACGACAGACCACGCCAGCCCGCGCAGTTCCGAGATCCGCATGCCGGTGAAGATCGCTGTCAGGAACATCGCATGGTGCGACGCCGGGGCTTTCTTGAGGATCGCGCGGATCTCGTTCTTGGTCGGGATGATCTTGTCCTTGTCATGCCGCTTGCTGCGGCGGCGCATCTTGACGTCAGAGGCGACGCTGCGATCCATCCATTCTCGATCCACGGCTTCTGCGAGAACGGCCCGCAAGCTGACCATGATCTTCCGAACCTGGGTCTGCGAGACGCCCGCATCTAGCAGGTCGTCGATAAAGTCCTTGACGTCAGACCGGGTTAGATCGGCGACAGGGATACACCCGATCTTCGGGTCAATGTGGATGCGCGCGTGGCTGCGGTAGGCCTTCATCGTGCTGCTCTCGAGGCCGTTCCGCTCGCAGGTTCTGAGCCAGCTGTTGCAGGCGTCAGTGATGGTCGGCGACCTGCTGAGCGCCGAGATCAGCGAGAAGCAGGCGCGCTCGATCAAATACCAGATGACGATTGCCAAGCTGCCACTGGCCAAGGAGGTCGATGAGTTCAGCTTCGAGAACACGCCGGTCAACGAGACGCTGGTGCGCGATCTGGCCTCCGGAGAGTTCCTTGAGCATCAACGCAACGTCGTGCTGATCGGCGGCACCGGGACCGGCAAATCCCATCTTGCCGTGAGCATCGCCAGGGCCTGCATCCGCCGCGGCAAGCGCGGCCGCTTCTTCAACGTCGTCGACCTCGTGAACAAACTCGACGCCGAAGCCCGCGCTGATCGCCAGGGGCGCACTGCGGATCTCTTGTGCCGCCTCGACTTCCTGATCCTCGACGAGCTCGGCTATCTCCCCTTCGCACAGACCGGCGGCCAGCTGCTGTTCCACCTCGTCAGTCGCCTCTACGAGCGCACGTCCATCATCGTGACGACCAACCTCGACTTCGGTGAGTGGCCATCGGTCTTCGCTGCGGGTGCTCTCCCGGCATCCCGAACCGGGAAGAGCCGACATTCAAAGCCCGTGTCGCGACGAGTTGATCCTTCTTGACCGCTGCGCCGTGCGACAGTGCCAGTGATGCGCAGAAAGCAGGACTTTCAAAATCTGTGGCGTTCGACGCGGATCGCTGCAATGACAAGCCCGGATTGCCCCCCTTGCGTCTATGCAGTTAAAAAGTCCGCTGGTTCATTTGACCGCCACAAACTCCTGCTTCTTTCAGTGCTCATGTCCATTCCGTATCTGCCCCCTGCGAGCGCAGAGGGCAGATACGAAAGTGAGCCATGTCAGTGGCCCTATGCTGTCAGGGCAATACCCAGGTAAAGCCAAAGACTTGTGGTGTCAGGCAGAGGTTTTGATGACACCAGCATTCGGCTTAGACATAAAAATCCAACTCTTCTTGTGCCTTGAGCAGGTCGCGCAATTTGATCGGATCGTCCCCGAAGAAGAAAACCAATCCCCAGTGTGTCCCGAAGGCGGACCGGTCCGGCACAGTTTCCTGTGCGGGCGCAACCAATTCGTGTGAGTCGAAATACGGGTGTTCCGTAGTTTCCTTGGGCATCTCAAGCGCACTGACCACGCGACGACGGGGATACACGCCAAAGCAACCCGCGTAGCCTTTCGCGTCTTCCACCGCACGCGGGAAAAAGGCGTCGACCTCTTCCTTGGTGCTTTTGGGATCGAAGACGAGGATGGACGCCTGATATGCGCTAAAGCCGTAGGCTTTTTCAATCAGTTCGAATGCCTTGAAACCGGGTGGACGGTAGGCGACCTCGCCGAAGTACATTTCCCCGTCGGCCGTCACGAAGTATTCCGGGTGGATCTGACCGAATTTGATGTCGAAGGTCTTGATGAGCTTTTCGATCTGCTTGGTGATCGCATTGCGCCAGCTTTCCAGCTCGTGCGTCGCGGGCACGAAGACCGAATAGCCCAGCGTCACATATTCCGAGATGTTCAGAAACTTGATTTCACCGTCGTGAATCCACGCCTCGACCGCGAACTCCCAGCCGTCCAGATGGCTTTCCATCAGAAGCGGGTATTCTTCACCCGGAATATTGTCGATATCTTCGACGGTGCGGATCATGCGGTGCCCAAGGCAGCCAGCCTTGTCGAAAGCCTTCACATGGATCGGGTCGTCCGGGTCGCCGTCGAGCTTCAGCAGCGTCTGGTTCACCCGCTTCATGAAACGGATGACGTCGTCCTTTTCGTGGGCTTCCTCGAAAATGCCCACGCGGATGCCACCCAGCTGGGCGCGCCGCTTCATCAGGGCCTTGTCACGGAACAGGATGGATTGCCCGTACATGCGCGGCTGATCCATCAGGATCGAGTTGATCGCGCCGGACCATTCGACGGTTTCCTCGAATAGGGGAATAGCCACATCCACGCCCTCGTCCTTGAGTCGCTGGGCGATCTCCATGGACCTGTCGTTCAGCCGCGCGAAATCCCACGGGATGAACGGGATGTGGTTGGCCTCGCAGAAATCGGCCGCCCAATCGGGCGCGACCACGATGTACCGACGATCGAACTTTTGGGCTGCCTTGATGGCGTTCACGCTCCAGCCCAGCAGGGCGACGTAGCCCTTGCTCGGGTCCTTGGGCGTTTCCGTTCCGCGGACGGAGTCGAGGGTTGGGTCGGCCCAGCCCGAGACGTCTTTTGACATGGGGGCTTCTGAAGATTTCAAAGTTGCGTTCCTCCTGTGAGATGACTTCACGACGCTGGCCACACGTTTGGTCGGACACCGTCGTCAAAGCCGTCATATGATTTGATAACCTAAGCATAATGCAGCCCCTGCGGGATTGTCAAAAAGTATTGTCTCGCTGCCTACCACGAAGACTGCTACAGCAGTATTTTATGTCTTTTAGATAATGACTTGATGGTTTTCTGACTGTTTTTTACAGGTCGTTGCGACATGGTGTTTGCCCTCGTCACGCAGCGATGTTTCAATCGCCACGTCGCAATCAATGCTTAGGAGTTTAAAATGAAAGTTGTTCGAGTTCAGGACATCATCGGCACGGAACGCGAAGTGAACGGCCCGGGTTGGACAAGCCGCCGGATGTTGCTCAAAAAAGACGGCATGGGGTTCTCCATGCATGAAACCATCATCCCGGCGGGCGCCGAGATGGATCTCTGGTACAAGCACCACCTCGAAGCGGTGTACTGCGTCGCCGGCAACGGCAGCATTCTGGACAAAGCCACAGGAGAGACGCACGAGATCACCGACGGGACGCTATATGCGCTGGACAGTCACGATCAGCATACGTTGCGAGGTGGCACCGAAGACATGCGCTTGATCTGCACCTTCAATCCTCCGGTCACCGGCCAGGAAGTGCACGACGCAGATGGCGCCTACCTTCCGGATGATGGCGAGGCATAAGGCATAACGCCGTTTGCTGGCAGCAGCCCAAGCCCGAAGGTCGGTGTCGATCCGCCTTCGGGTGTTCGGGCCGGTGTTACGTCGCCGGAAACTGGGTGCAACCCATTCTGGCCATCCGAGAATAATTGGGTGACCGTGTGGCGGCCAACCTTCGGCTTGGTGTAGTGAGCGGCAGCAAGAAACATCAGGAGACCGTCCTTCATGCACGTTTTCGCCAATCCTATCGGGCCGGGCTCGCTTTGGTTTCACAACCTTGCCACGGCAGACGGAACCCCGGTCGCCTATGATCCGCACGCCCGTGCGTTCATTCCGACGCCGCCCTTTTGCGTCAACCGCGAGATCATCGGATGCAACTGGATCGCCTCCAAAGACGGGGCGCCGTGCCGTTCCTGTGCCATGACCGAGGTCCATCCCGATACGTCCAATCCTGATACGCGGTCCAACTGGGCGCAAACCGAGGCCGCAAAGCGCTGGGTGCTGGACAATATCGGACGCTGGCACTGGTTCCGCCCAGAAGATCGCGGAACGCCGCCGTATTTTCACATGCTCGATGACGGTCCGACCCCTGCTGCAATGGGGCACGTAAACGGCGTGGTCACGATCAGCGTGGCCGAAGCCGATCCGGTCCTACGCACGACGCGACGCGAAGCGCTCGACGAACCGTATCGCACCATGGTCGGCCATTTCCGCCATGAGATCGCGCATATGCTCTGGTGGCGCCTCAGCCTGCGCACCGACTTCCTCGAGGCGTTTCGCAGCGTCTTCGGCGACGAAAGGGACGACTATGCCGCCGCGCTCCAACGGCACTACAACGATGGCCCGCCGGACGACTGGAGCCAGAGCTACCTGACAACCTATGCATCGGCCCATCCCCATGAGGATTGGGCGGAAACGGCTGCGCATCTGCTGCATCTGACCGATATCACGGACAGTGCGGTTTCGGCGGGGCTCGTTCTGCCGGGGTTGCCGCATGTTGGCTGGGATGCCTACGCGGAACCGGACACCATGTCGTTGCTTCGGGCCGCGATCGAGGTCGTCAAGATCATCAATCACGCCAATCGCTCCATGGGCTTGGATGATGCCTATCCATTCGTGGTGTCTCACGCCGCTCAGAAAAAGCTTGCTTTCGTCCATGACTGGCTGCGCAGGGGTGCCCAAGGCAGATGACCGTCAGGGCCCGTTGGGCAGCCATGTCTTAATCTATTGGAAGACTTTGTCACACTTTGGATCGAATAAGCAAAAGGACTTTGCTCCAAGTCGCGTTTGCGGATGCATTGTTCAGCGAGCATATTGGCGTCCGTTCAAACGCGTGCCGGGCGGAACTTGACAACTTGGCGGGGTTGGAACAGGCTCAGGCTTCCGCCGGCAGTGGGGCCGGCCGGAATTTTCGTTCGCACTCTGGATCCTCGCGATGATCAGGCCAATCGCTCCGCGCTCTTGGCTCATCCACTGAACAGCCATGCGAATGGGCCTTTTCTCTTGGCGGGTATTTCGGGGTCAGGCAGCTCGTCCTTGCACTTCTGCATGAAGTTCCAGATTTTGAGCGCGATGTCGTCGACCCCGTCATTTAATGTTTTGGCATACCGGGCAATACCCGGATTGGCATCGACCCAGTCGATAAGGCCATTCCGGATTCGCTCATCCTCAAGTGGGATCTCTTCTCGCAGATCCCGCATGGCCTGCGCTGCGTCTGAAGCGCCGACGCGATCAAGGTGTTCCGCCAGCACGCTTACGCGTGCAGCGCAATCATGATTGAGGACTGCCCCCAAAACCCCGTTTTGGCCGGTGGTGCAACGTCGCCAGATCAATGCGCTGAGGATCGCATCGACGGGCTCGTTGCGGACGTCGCCGGATTGCAGAGCTTTCTCGATACGGCGTAGCGCGACAGGGTCATCGCCTTCGAGTAGGTCGTGAAGGTTTTCTGACATTTCTTACCTATAGCAAAGTTATGGCCGGGCGGCCACCACTAGGCACCGCCAGGCGTTGATCCCGCCCGATTGCGACGCGAAGGCCGAGGACCGCTTGAGGCGCTTCAGCGTGACTTCACGCGCTGACCGATGTGGTTTTTGCCCACGCTGCCGTCATTCGCTTCCCGTAGATACTACGCGATACATAGATGGCCGGTGTGGCGAAGCCGCGCCGCAGAGTTGATACCTGTCGCCAAAGTCCGCAAAGGGCCGGTCGCGCTCCCGGAGCCGACCACGGTTCTAAGCTTTGCAAAGACCGGTTTCTGCGCTTCGCTGCCGTTCGTCCAGGGCGCAGCGAACGACCACTCCCCGCCCATTCTGTTGCAAAACTCCATTTCGCATCCGCAGCAAGACGTGCTCGTGCGGCGACGCGAGCGCAATCCCAGTCATGCTGGCCGCGCTTGCTGCAGTGCGGGCGCGTCTTGCAGTGCTCGTCGCGGGGGAAAGCGCGAAGTCCTAGACGCTGCCGAAGTCCCGTCTGGAGCGTCCAGGACAGGAATCGTTGCGAACAAGCCCGAGCCTTGGACCCGCTCGCCTCCCCCACTGCATCACAGCCCTCACCTGCCCCCCCGGCATCTGCCCTGCCGCGATCAACAACAGCTCCAGCATCTCGGGATAGGTTCGCCTGTCCTCGGCACACAGCTGCTTGAATCGCTCGATGACGGGCGCCGGCCCCCGGATGTTGATCTGTGCTTCGGGAAAGGCATGGGTCGGGCCTGGAGATCTCTTCGACGATGCCACGACGGCCCAGGTCTCGGGCATGTATTCCTGCATCACGGTCTGCAGCAGCAGATCGGCGTTGATGCCGGTCGCAGCGGCGAAAGCAGGGATGCGCTCCAGCGGCATGCGCATCTCTCCGGTCTTGAGCATGGAGAGCACGTTTGCACGCTCAAAGCCCATCTCGGTGGCGATCTCGCGCTGGGTCTTGCCGGAGCCTTCGATCGCATCGGCAATCATACGGGCGGTGGGGCTGGTGGTGTCGGTCATCTTGGCCTCGCTTCAGTTTGTTTCTGAAGCTGTTCTAGTGGGGTGGGATCAGACCGTGAGATGGGTGATCTGGAATGCCGCCGAACAACCAAGGCGCTGTCTGGACTTGGTCAACCGCGATCGCTGGCCCTTGGTAGCGCTTGCCTGCACCCATTCTTGATTGCCGCACCAAGCAGGGTGAGGCACACAAGAGCCGATACCCTCGGCAAGGAACACGGCACCGTCGGCGATGAGCAAGAAGACCCTCAACAAGAACAACCTCGAAAAACTCGGCGCAGGGCAACTCGCGGCGTTGGTCATGGATCTTGTGCAGGGAAACGCCACCCTTCAGCGCCGCGCCCGAATGGAGCTCAGCGCCGCACTTGGCCCGAAGGACGTCGCCGCAGATCTTCGCAAACGCTTTGCCTCGCTGCGGCGATCAACCAGCTTCGTGGGCTGGCGCAAGCAGAAGGCCTTCGTCAAGGATCTGACCGGGCTGCTGACCATGATCGAAACCTCGGTCGCGCCGCATGACGCAAATGAAGGCTTCGAACTTCTGTGGGAATTCCTGCAACTCGCGCCGTCGATCCATGAGCGCACCGATGACAGCAACGGGTCGGTCGGCGGCGTCATGGACGACGCCATGGACCTGATCGCAACATTGTCTCCGCGGATCTCCGTCGACCGCATCACGCTAGCGGAGCGCATTCTCGATGCCGTGGCCGACGCAGGCTATGGCGAGTTCGACGGGATCATCCCGGCAACGGCAGAGGCCCTCGGTGACGGCGGCCTCGAGCACCTGAAGAAGACCACCAGCGCCTGGTCAAAAGCCCCGCCGAACGAACAGGAGTTGGAGACGTATCGGTCCTACGGCCTGTCCTCCTCGCCGGAGGCAAGCGTGCAGCGCAACAAGACCCTCACGGCGTCGATCATCCTGGCCGACATCGCCGACGCGCAGGGCGACGTTGATGCCTACATGGCCCGGTATTCGCCGGAGCAACTCACCTTCGGGACCATTGCGCCGGAGGTCGCACGGCGCTTGATGGATGCCGACCGGGTGGATGAGGCCCATGACATCATCAGCCGCGCACGTGCCGCGGAAGAGGGCCAGTCCTTCAGGATGTTCCGGCATGACCTGGACGAGGTCTACGAAGACTGCCTTGAGCGGCAGGGCAAGACGGATGAGCTCAAGGCTCATCTGTGGGCCAGCTTCCAGCAGGTTCTCTCTGCGCAGAGCCTGCGGAAATTCCTGAAACTCCTGCCTGACTTCGACGATATCGAGGCTGAGGACAGGGCCCTGGATCATGCGGAAACCCATCCCCACATCGGTGCCGCGCTGAGCTTTCTTGTTGACTGGCCCGCGCAGGATCGCGCCGCGCGTCTGGTGCTGTCGCGCACGGAAGAACTGGACGGGGATTCCTACCACCTGCTGACGAGCGCAGCCGACATACTGGTGGCGGAGCATCCGCTTGCCGCGACCCTGATGCGCCGCGCCATGGTCGAAGACACGCTAAATGGCGCGAAATCCACACGATACCGCCACGCCGCCCGGCACCTCGCCGAATGCAAGGAAAGCGAAGCAGCAGTCGAGGACTTCGGGACAATCCAGACCCACAGCCAGTTCGTCGATACCCTCAAACAGAGCCATGGCCGCAAATACGGGTTCTGGCAACGGGTCGAGGGATGAGACAATCGTCTGGTCAGACTGAACCCGATGTCGAAGGGCTCTCTCTCGGCAAACCGAGCGGCTTTCAAGAGACAGGCATTGTGACCCGGTCACGATCACCATGCACCCGACCACCATGCATCTCTGACAAGCCTACCAACCACTCAGCCATTACCATTCATGGCTCTCATGTCGTCGGTCCTGAAGATTAATGTCGACAACTGACCTGACCAATGGACCATCGAGGCCCCGACCAGAACACACCAAACCTGTAAGCTATTGATTTTAATGGTGCCCGGGGGCGGAATCGAACCACCGACACGAGGATTTTCAATCCACTGCTCTACCCCTGAGCTACCCGGGCACGGGTGAAGGTCTTCCTTCGGGTGTCGGCGTTCTAGGCGAGGGTCAGCGGCGTGTCCAGAGCCAAACTGGGACTTTTCAATGCGGCTTTTCCGGCCGGTCCTCAAGCTCCGATGCCGCCCCTTCGCCGTCCTCCGGAGCCTCGGACGGAATCCGGTAGTCGCCGCCCAACCACTTCGCCAGGTCAACGTCGGCGCAGCGCCGGGAACAGAAGGGCCGGTAGCGGCGGTCGGTCTCGCGGGAACAGATCGGACAGCTCATGACAGGCTCTCGGACGGGACGGCAAGCAGGGCCCGCTCGCGCTTGCGCTGCAACTCGAAGTGACCGAGCTGCGTCCAGCCTACCAGCGCCGTCTCTACCGGATCGGCGCGGAACGCGGCCCGGAGGGCCTGCTCGACCTGCTTGCGGTGGGCCTTGGACATGGGCGCGAAATCGACGGCGACCTGGCCACCCAGGCCCCGCAGACGCAAGGCGCGGGGCAGCGCCCTGGCGGACGCAAGGTTTGCCTTGAGCGCCGCCGCCGGCGATGTGTCGCCCCCGGTGTTCACGTCCACGGCCACCAGGGCCCGTGTCGGCTCTACATACATCGTGGCGCCGTCGAGGCGCACCGCCGCCCCTCGCAGGGCCTCGAGCCCGTCGAGGACCCCCTCGAGGGCAAAGCCCCCGGGCTCGGTCACGACCGATGCGGGTGCGGTCCATTCGCGCCAGGCGATCGCATGGGGGCCGTCGCCCTCGGTCAGCGCCTCGGGGTCCGGGCCGTCGCTGTCGCCCAGCACCGCCGAGGCCAGGTCGACCATGGCGGCGATGTCCTCGGTGATCTCGGCCCCCTCGGCACCTTCGCAGCAGGACCGCAGGATCAGGCCCATGCCGTCGGGAACCTCGCCATCGGCGAGGCCGCGCAGCCTGAGCCGCTCTTCCTCGTCCTTGATCTGGCGCGAGATGTTCAGCCCCGGCGCGTCGGGCGTGACGATGGCGTGGCGGCTCTTGAACAACAGCTTCGGGGTGACCGGAATGGCCTTGCCCTCTTCGGCAAAGCCCGTGACCTGCACGAGCACCGCGGCGCCGGGACGATAGCCGGTCACGCCGCGCAGAAATCCACGGCCGGCCGGCAAGCGGACCATCATGCCTCCCTGCCCCTTCATCGGGCGGTCGCAGATCGCGCGAAAGATCGCCCCTGGCCGCGGCCGGTCGGGATCGTCGATCAGCAGATCATCCAGCTGGCCGTCCAGGATCAGGGCGGCGGCCTCGCGCCCGCCAAGATGATCCAGCACGATCGTCCGGCCCTTCATCGCACATATCCCATCGTTTGCAGCAGTGCCGCCGTCTCGGCCAGCGGCAGCCCGACGACCCCGGTGAAAGAGCCGCCGATCCATGGAATGAACGCCCCGGCGGGGCCCTGGATGCCGTAGCCGCCGGCCTTGCCCTGCCAGTCGCCGGTCTCGAGATAGGCCTCGATCTCGGCCGTCGTCAGGCGCTTCATGCGGACGGCCGTCAGCACGTCCCGCACAATGATCCTGTCCCCGCGCCGGCCGGCCAGCGCGGTGATCACCTGGTGACGGCGACCGGACAACTTGCCGAGAAACGCCCGCGCCTCGTCGGCATCCTCGGGCTTGCCCATGATCCGGCGGCCCAGCGCCACGGTGGTGTCCGCACACAGGACAAGTTCGTCCTCTGCGGGTGTGCTGGCCTCGGCCTTCTCGCGGGCAATGCGCTTGGCGTAATCGCGGGGCAGCTCGCCGGCCTTCGGCGTCTCGTCGATTTCGGGCGGGCGGACCGCGTCAGGCGCGATCCCCATCTGCGCCAGCAACTCGCGCCTGCGCGGAGAGCCGGAGGCGAGCACGAGCCGGAGGCCCGGCCGGGGGGGGAGTGCCGTCACTTGAATCGGTAGTTGATCCGGCCCTTTGTCAGATCATAGGGCGTCATCTCGACTTGCACCTTGTCGCCGGCAAGAACCCTAATCCGGTTCTTGCGCATCTTTCCTGCCGTATGCGCAATGATCTCATGGCCGTTTTCCAGCTCGACCCGAAACGTCGCATTCGGCAAGAGTTCCTTCACGACGCCGGGGAATTCGAGCAGTTCTTCCTTGGCCATGTGGTCTCCTTGCGTTCACATCCGCCATAACCGGCGGACGTCGCAGTAAATGCGCCCACATTCGCCGATTTTCAAGGAGAATAACGCAAGGAGACCACAGGAGGCCGGCCCCCGGGCAGGCGGTCCGCGGCCGGCTACAGCGACTTGATCCAGAATTGCAGCGGTTTGCGGGTCTCGACAGACTGGTCCACGTCCTTCCAGTAGAATTCCGCCAGCGCACCCGGCAATTTGCGATAGCCCCGGCCCTCCCAGAACGGCTCCAGCGATCTGGCATCCGCGGGGCGCAACGGGTGATCGTCCGGGCGCAGGACAGCGCAGAAGGCGCAATGTTCGCGGCCAAGCGCCCGCGCATGCGCTTCGCGCAGATCGAAGAACCGGTGCCCGGCCCCCTGTCCGCGATAGTCGGGCAGAAGCACCGATTCCGCGCAGTAGAATATCTGCTCCAGCCCCATGTCCAGACCGGCAAAGGCCGCGGCAAAATCGGCCGAGTGATCCTCCATCGGCGTCCCGGTGGCCGCCCCGACGAGGCGGCCGGCGCTTGTTGCCGCGACGAGGACCGCCCTGTCGTTGTCCCGGTAGCCGGCCATGTAGCGCCGCTCGTAGGCCAAGTCACCGTCGTAGATATAGGGCCATTCGCGAAAGACCCTTATCCGCAGGTCGGCCAGGTCGTCGAGCGCGGCCTCTAGCGCCGCACCACGCAGGGTCTGGAATTCGAGCGCCACTTTCGCCTCTTCCTTCAAGTCTTCCTGCAAATCTTGCTTCACGCGGCCCTGGGCGGGCCGAATCGGTCGATCAACCGCTCGCGGATCTGATCGCGAGTCTGGCGGTAGGAGGCGAGCCTGTCGTCGCGCCCCTCGCCCAGACCGGTCGGATCCAGGATCGGCCAGTATTCCACGTCGAGGTGATAGAACCGGGTCAGGTCCAGCGCCCGGCGCTGCGAGGCGGGCGAGAGCGCCAGAACAAGGTCGAAGGACGACAGATCGTCCCCCCATTGCTCCATCTCGTCGAAGGAGCGGGAGCGGTGCCGCTCCAGCTCCACCCCGATCTCGAGGCAGACCGCCACCGCGAAGCCGTCGACCTCCAGGTCGTTCTTCACCCCGACCGACTGGATATAGGACTTGGTCCCATAGAGCTGCTTCATGATCCCCTCGGCCATAGGGGAGCGGACAGCGTTGTGATCACAACAGAACAGGACGGACCCGGGAAGCTCCTTGCCGGTCCCCTCGCCCATCGCCGTCACCCCCAGTGCAAGACGCAGATAAGCGTGAACAGACGCCGCGCCGTATCGCCATCGACACCGGCCTTGCCATCCAGACGTTCCTGCAAGACCCGCGCCCCCTCATTGTGGATGCCGCGCCGCGCCATGTCGATGGTCTCGATCTGGCTGGGAGAGGCGGTCTTGACCGCGACGAAATAGCTTTCGCAGATCTGAAAATAATCCTTCACCACCTGCCGGAACGGCCCGAGGCTGAGGTGAAATTGCGCGGCCGGATCGCCGTCTTCAGTGCTGACGTCGAAGACCAGCCGCTTTTCGCGGATCGACAGTGCCAGCCTGTAGGGGCCGCCCGGCACCTCGCGCCCGTCACGGGTCGGCAGGGCGAAGACGTTGTTCTCCAGCAGGTCGAAGATCGCGACCTTGCGCTCCTGCTCGATCTCGGCTGTCGGCGGCGGCAGGTTGGCATCGTCGAGGTCGATATGACAGATCCGGCTCATCATTCCCCCTCGTTCAAGCGGTCCAGGCGGGCGCGCACGCTCAGCCCGTGGGCCTCGAGACTTTCGGCGATCGCCAGCGTCTCGGCCGCGGGGCCGATCGCGCGCAGGGCCTCGGGCGTCATCTGGGCCAGCGTGGTGCGCTTGACGAAATCGAGCACCGACAGGCCGGACGAGAACCGCGCCGATCGGGCGGTGGGCAGAACGTGGTTCGGCCCGCCGATGTAGTCGCCGATCGCCTCGGGCGTCCAGGCGCCGATGAAGATCGCCCCGGCATGGCGGATCCGTTCGGCCAGCGCCTCGGCCCCGTCCACGCAAAGCTCCAGGTGTTCCGGCGCGATCCGATCCGACAGCGCCACCGCCTCGTCCAGATCGCGCACCGTGATCACCGCGCCGAAATCGCGCCAGGAGGCCGTCGCGATGGCCCTGCGCGAGAGGGTTTGCAGGCGCCGCTCGACGGCCTCGGCCACGGCCTGACCGTGGGCCGGGTCGGTCGTGACCAGCAGCGATTGGGCACTCTCGTCATGCTCGGCCTGGCTGAGCAGGTCGATGGCGATCCATTCGGGATCGGCCGTGCCGTCGGAGATCACCAGGATCTCGGAAGGGCCCGCGATCATGTCGATGCCGACGCGGCCGAAGACCCGTCGCTTGGCCGCCGCGACAAAGGCGTTGCCGGGGCCGGTCACCTTGTCCACCGGGGCGATGGTCTGGGTGCCATAGGCCAGCGCGGCGATCGCCTGGGCCCCACCGATCCGGTAGACCTCGTCCACCCCCGCGATCCGGCAGGCGAGCAGCACCAGCGGGTTGGCGATCCCGTCGGGCATCGGCACCGTGACCGCAAGCCGCTCGACGCCCGCGACCTTGGCCGGCACAGCGTTCATCAGGACCGAAGAGGGATAGGAGGCAAGCCCGCCCGGCACATAGAGCCCCGCTGCGCCGACCGGCGTCCAGCGCCAGCCGAGCCTGGCGCCGGTCGCCTCCTGCCAGTTTGCATCCTCGGGCAATTGCCGCGCGTGATAGGCCCCGATGCGGTCGGCTGCGAGCTCCAGCGCCGCGCGATCCTGCGCCGTGACCTTGGCGATTTCCGCGTCGATCTCCGCCTCGGTCACCCGCAGGTCCGACGCGCAGATCGACACCCGGTCGAAGCGGTTGGTCAGATCGACGAGCGCTGCGTCACCCCGCGCCCGCACATCGGCGATGATCCCGGCCACGGCCGTATCGACGTCGGGCGACTCCTCGCGCTTGGCCGACAGCAAAGCGGTGAACCTGGCCTCGAAATCGTCCCGGGATGTCGACAGAAACTCAACCATCAGTGCCTCCTGTCCCGCCTTCTTAGCCAGAGCGGGCGGCGGCCACAATTCTCGGCCCTTGAAAATGCGGGCGGCGCCCGTGCGGCGTCTGGGCGCGGCGCCCGGGGGCTTTTCAGTCGTCGTGCCCGGGCACCTTGCCCGAGGGCGCGCGGTAGGGACGGGTCACGTCGCGCAACAGCACCTCGAGCGCCTCGACCTCCAGCCGGATCGCCCCGTCGCCGGCCAGCGTCAGCAGGATGGCGCCGCCACCGTCCTCGCCCGGCTCGAAGGTGACGGCGAGCAGCGACAGCACAGTGTCGGACTCGCCGCGCCGGACCCCTTGCGACTGCACGCGGCCCACGTCCTCGACCGACAGCACCGCCTGAACCCGCTCGACGTCCCGGCGCAGGGCCTGCGCCTTGGGCGCATCCTCCCAGCGGAACCGGTTGAGCAGAAGGGCGAAGCGACGATGCTTGCGATCCCATGCGATCTCGGATCCCGGAAAGACAGCGTCCTGGCAAAGGCTCGAGATCACGGCAAGATCATCCGCATCCAGCGCCCTGAGCCGGAGCGGGGCCTCGCCCCCGTCCTCGAACCTTGCGTCTTCGGTCACTCGCCTGCCACCCGTTCTATCCTGGCGCCGACCGCGCCGAGTTTCTCTTCCACATGCTCATACCCGCGATCGAGATGATAGACCCGGTTCACCCGTGTCTCGCCCTCCGCCGCGAGGCCCGCAAGGATCAGCGACACGCTGGCGCGAAGATCCGTGGCCATGACCGGTGCGCCCTTCAGCCGGTCCACTCCGGTGACGGTGGCCGTGCCGCCCTGCACGTCGATCCGCGCCCCCATCCGCACCAGTTCGGGCGCGTGCATGAAACGGTTCTCGAAGATCTTCTCCTCCAGCACGCTGGTGCCCTCGGCGGTGCAAAGCATCGCCATCATCTGGGCCTGCAGGTCGGTGGGAAAACCCGGGAAAGGTTCGGTCACCACGTCCACGGCGCGCGGACGGGCCCCCTTGCAGGCGACGCGCAGGCCCTCGGCCGTCTCCTCGACCGTGACGCCGGCCGCATCCAGCCGGTCGCAAAAGGCGCTGACCAGCGCGATGCGCCCGCCCAGGCATTCCACCGAGCCGCCCGCGATCACCGGCGCCAGCATGTAGGTCCCGAGTTCGATCCGGTCGGTGACGACCTGATGCGTCGCCGCCCCGAGCCGGTCGACCCCCTGGATCGTGATTGTCGAGGTTCCGTCCCCGTCGATCTGGGCCCCCATCGCCCGCAGGCAGTTGGCCAAATCCACGATCTCGGGCTCGCGCGCGGCATTCTCGATCACCGTGGCGCCCTTGGCGAGGGTCGCGGCCATCAGCACGTTCTCGGTCGCCCCGACAGAGGCAAAGCGCAGCGGCACCTTCGCGCCCTTCAGCCCGCCCTTGGCCACCGCATGCAGATAGCCGTCGCGCAGCTCGATTTCGGCGCCCAGCGCCTCGAGCGCGGTGATGTGGATGTCCATCGGCCGCGCCCCGATCGCGCAGCCCCCCGGCAACGACACGACGGCCTCGTGCGCCCGCGCCAAAAGCGGGCCAAGGACCAGGTTCGACGCCCGCATCTTGCGCACGATCTCGTAATCGGCGCGGGTCGAGGCGAGGTTGTGCGACGACAGCGCGATGACCTTGCCGCCCTGCAGGCTCGTCACTTCCGCGCCCAGCGATTGCAGCAGCGCGGTCATCGTCCGGATGTCGGACAGGCGCGGCGCGTTGGTAAGCGTCAGCGGCTCTTCCGACAACAGCGTCGCGGGCATCAGCGCCAGCGCCGCGTTCTTGGCCCCCGCGATCCGGATCTTCCCTTCAAGCGGCGTGCCGCCGTGCACAACGATCGAATCCATGGCTGCCCTACTCTTCTTTCCTGTCCGCGTCGCGCGGGCCGCCCTCGGCCCCGCCCTCCGCGCCTGCCTGCCCGTCTTCCGCGACCCGCCCGCGCGCCTGCGCCTTGCGCCGCGCCAGGTTGGCCTTCAGCGCCGCCTTCAACCGGTCTTCCCGGCTGTCACGGCCCTTGGTCGGTGACGGTTTTCGTTCCATGGGACCGCTCCTAACGCAAAGCCAAAAAACCGTCCAGACAGGGCTTGCACGACTTGGGCTTTGCGGCTAATCCCCCGCCACGCGCTGTGGTAGCTCAGTGGTAGAGCACTCCCTTGGTAAGGGAGAGGTCGAGAGTTCAATCCTCTCTCACAGCACCACCAAACCCCCGAAATATCTGACACGACACCGATTTACGCCCCAGCATGTCTTGACACGGCGATGGCGCGGGGCATGGCGGGACTTCGCGCACATCGGCGGCAGAGTGGCGGCAGGTCATGCCCGGACGGGTACCGAGCGCCGGCCCGGGGTCGATCATCCCGCCGGTCTTTGCAATCATGCCCGCGCGAGCCCCGGCGATGCGTCGCGGGCCGCCCCCCGGCCGCCGCCGCGCGTCCCCGGGAGGCGCCGTGACGGCAGGGAGGGACGGAGGGCAAGATGGGCATTCTGACATTCGAAGAGCTCAAGGGGCGCTGCGCCGCGGGGCAGATCGACACGGTTCTGGTCTGCATGGTCGACATGCAGGGCCGCCTGATGGGCAAGCGCTTTCACGCCGCCCACTTCTGCGAGAGCGCCCACGCCGAGACCCATTGCTGCAACTACCTGCTGGCCACCGACCTGGAGATGGCGACCCCCTCGGGCTATGCCGCGACCAGCTGGGAGAAGGGCTATGGCGATTACGTCATGCGGCCCGACCTCTCCACCCTGCGGCTGGTGCCCTGGCTCGAGGGGACGGCGATGGTGCTGTGCGACGTGCTCGACCACGACACCCATGCGCCGGTGCCCCATTCCCCGCGCCAGATCCTCAAGGCCCAGGTCGCCCGGGCCGAGGCTCTGGGGCTGTCGCCGGTCATGGCGACCGAGCTGGAGTTCTTCCTGTTCGAGGGCAGCCACGACCAGATCCGCAAGGGCGGCTTTCGCGATCTCACGCCGATCTCGGGCCACAACGAGGATTACAGTATCCTGCAGACCACCCGCGAGGAGCACGTGATGCGCCCGATCCGCAACCTGCTGGTCGCGGCGGGCGTGCCGGTGGAGAATTCCAAGGGCGAGGCCGAGACCGGGCAGGAAGAGCTCAACATCCGCTATGCCGGGGCGCTCTTGACCGCCGATCACCACACCATCGCCAAGCAGGCCATCAAGGAGATCGCCGACGCGAAGGGTCACGCGGCGAGCTTTCTGCCCAAGTGGCACCACGACAAGGTCGGCAGCGCCGCCCACGTGCACCAGTCGCTCGTCCGCGACGGCGGCAATGCGTTCCACGATCCGGACGCAGAACTGGGGATGTCGACGCTGATGGGGCACTACGTCGCCGGCCTAATCCGGTACGCCGCAGAGACGATGGTGTTCCTGGCGCCGTATGTGAACAGCTACAAACGTTTCGCGCCCGGGACCTTCGCGCCGACCAAGGCCGCCTGGTCCATCGACAACCGCACCGCGGGGTTCCGCCTTGTGGGGGCCGGCACACCCGCCGTCCGGATCGAGAACCGGATCCCCGGGTCCGACATCAACCCCTACCTCGCCTGCGCAGCACAGCTCGCCGCCGGGCTGGCCGGGATCGAGCAGGAGCTTGCCCTGCCCCCGCCCGTGACCGGCGACCTCTATGGCATGACCGAGGTCGCGGATGTGCCGGTCAGCCTGCGTGGTGCCACCGGGGCCTTGCGCCGCTCGGACATGTTGCGGGCCGCCATGGGGGACTGGACGGTCGACCATTACGTCCGCATGGCCGAGGTTGAGCAGGAAGCCTTCGACCGGGCCGTCACCGACTGGGAAATCGCCCGGGGGTTCGAGAGAGCATGAGGCGATCCGCGACAAGGGCCCGACCGTGCCGGGTGGCTTTGCCGCCCCGCACGGTCGCGAACGCGCGGGCGCAGGCATCCCCGCACAGGTTTCAACAATTCAGGAAGGCGCCACCAAGATGCTGCTGAACGCAAACTGGTCCTATCCCACCGCGATCCGCTTCGGCGCGGGCCGCATTGCCGAATTGCCCGACGCCTGCCGCGCGGCGGGCATCCTGCGCCCCCTGCTGGTGACCGACAAGGGGCTGGCGGGCCTGCCCGTCACGGCCCATGCGCTCGACATGCTCGAGGCCGGCGGGCTGGGCCGCGCCGTGTTCTCGCAGGTCGACCCGAACCCGAACGAGATCAACCTCGCCGCGGGGCTCAAAGCCTTTCGCGCGGGCGGGCACGACGGCGTTGTGGCCTTCGGCGGCGGATCGGCGCTCGACCTCGGCAAGATCGTCGCCTTCATGGCCGGGCAGACCCGCCAGGTCTGGGATTTCGAGGATATCGGCGACTGGTGGATCCGCGCCGACAGCCGCGCAATCGCCCCCGTCGTCGCCGTGCCGACCACCGCTGGCACCGGGTCCGAGGTCGGCCGCGCGGGCGTGCTGACCAATTCGCAGACGGCCCGGAAGAAGATCATCTTTCACCCCGGCATGCTCGCCGCGACCGTCATCGCCGACCCGGAGCTGACGGTGGGGATGCCCCGGGCGATCACCGCCGGCACCGGCATGGATGCCTTCGCCCATTGTCTGGAGGCCTATTGCTCTCCGCATTTCCACCCGATGAGCCAGGGGATCGCGCTGGAGGGGCTGCGGCTGGTGAAGGATTACCTGCCCCGCGCCCATGCCGACGGCGCGGACATCGAGGCCCGCGGCCAGATGCTGGCCGCCGCCTCGATGGGCGCGGTGGCGTTCCAGAAGGGGCTGGGCGCGATACACGCCCTGTCCCACCCGATCGGGGCGGTTCACCACACGCACCATGGCACCACCAATGCCGTGGTCATGCCCGCTGTGCTGCGGTTCAACCGCCCCGCCATCGAGGATCGGATCGCCCGCGCGGCCGCCTATCTCGGGCTCGCGCCGGGGTTCGATGCCTTCCTGGACCTTGTGATCGACCTGAACGCGCGGCTGGGCATCCCCGCCTCGCTCACCGCGCTCGGCGTGACGGACCCGGACATCGACGCGCTGACCCGCGCGGCGCTGGACGATCCGTCCTGTGGCGGCAACCCGCGCGAGCTGACGCCGGACGCGGTTCGCGCCCTCTTCGAGGAGACCCTCTAGCCGCCGGGCGGGCGCCCGTCAGCCCTGCACCGCGTTGCGCCGCTTGCTGCTGAACAGCCAATAGCCGAGGCCCAGCGCGATCGCCCCCGCGCCAATCGCGGCGATGGCGTTGAAGGCCGTTGCCGAGGCCTCTTCCAGCTGACCGGCAAAGCCGTAGCCGATCCCGAGGTAGATCCCGATCCAGACCAGCTCGCCCGCCAGTCCCCACAGCGCGAAGCTGCCCCAGGGCTGCCGCGCGGCCCCCGCGGCGAAATTGACGTATGGCCCCACTGGCGAGAACAACCAGCGCGACAGGAAGACGATGACCCCGCCCCGTTCGGCCAGCATCGTCTCGGCCCTGCGCAGCAGGCCGTGACTCTCCAGCCGCGCCGCGAGCCGCGCGCCGCCGAGCCGGCCCAGCGCATAGACGCTATGATCCCCCGCCGCGACCCCGAGCAGCGCCCCCCCGGCCACGGCGCCGATCCCGAGGTCGCCGACCGCGGTGAACCCGCCCGCCGCCAGCATCAAGATCGACGCGGGCACCGGAAGCGCGAAACAGGACAGGAAGATCGCCACCGTCAGCAGCAGCGCCCCGTAGTGCGGCACGAGGGCAAGCAGCCAATCGGTCACGGCCGCCCCTCCTTCGCATCCAGGCGGGACAGTGCGGCTTCGAGCTCTGCGATCACGGCCTCGACCGGGACGCCGCGGGCGCGGGCGATCTCGGCCATGGTCGAGGCGCGCGGATCTGGACGGGGAAAGCCGGCCTCGGCGTTCAGGGCGCGGGGCGCGTAATCGTGCATCCGCGCCACGATGCCGACCGTCATCCAGGGCTTGATCGGCTGCAGTTCGGGCGGCGACCAGAAAAGCACGCTCGCCAGCAGCCGCAGGGCAAAGAACAGGGCCACCGCGAGCGACATCAGGAACGCGCCCGTGGGCAGCGGCCGGTCGCGGAATGCATCCAGAAGGCGTTTCATGGCATCCGATCCATATTTGACAGTCTAACGGGTCTTGGACGGGTTTCCCGTCGCAGAACGCGCAAGAACCATGCAGCTGCGGTCGATGCCCAGCGAAATGTCCACCAAAAAAGCCCGGTGCCTCCGATTGCGCCGTTCGGAAGGCGCTCCCGCCGCACCGCTTTGGCAGTCCGGCTTCGTCGTCGGCTCACGGTGCGTCCGAGCTCTGACGACACGCGGGCGGCGGGGTCAGTCGTCGCCGTGCCCCTGCGGGTTCAGCAGGCTGCGCAGCAGGGCGCCCCGGGTGACCTGGCCCACGACCTTGCCGTCGTCGATCACCGAAACGGGTACGGAGGTGTCGGCGAGCACGGCCATGACCTCGCCCATGGTCGCGTCGACCGGCATCCGCCCCTCGGCCTGCGGGCCGGCCGGCTCCATCACGTCCCCGGCGGTCAGAACGCCCAGGGGGTTCATATGGGCCACGAATTCCGCGACATAGGCGTTGGCGGGGTTCGAGAAGATCTCTTGCGGGGTGCCGCATTGCACGATGCGGCCGCCCTCCATGATCGCGATCCGGTTGCCGATCTTGAAGGCCTCGTCGAGGTCGTGGCTGACGAAGATGATGGTCCGACGGAGGCGCTGCTGAAGCTCCAGCAACTCGTCCTGCAGCTTGGTCCGGATCAACGGGTCGAGCGCGGAGAACGGCTCGTCCATCAGCAGGATCGGCGCTTCGGTGGCAAAGGCGCGGGCCAGCCCGACGCGCTGCTGCATGCCGCCCGATAGGTCACCGACCTTGCGGTCGGCCCATTCCGACAGGCCCACCAGCTCCAGCTGCTTGTCGACCTGGGCGTTCCGCTCGGCCTTGCGCATGCCGGCCAGTTCCAGCCCCAGCGCCACGTTCTCGCGCACGCTGCGCCATGGGAGCAGGCCGAACTGCTGAAAGACCATCGAGACGCATTCCCGCCGCAGCCGCTGCAACTCGGCCGCGGAGCATTGCGGCATCGTCGCCGACCACTCCCCGTCGTGGACGGTGACACTGCCCCGTGCGATCGGGTTCAGCCCGTTGACCGCCCGCAGCAGGGTCGACTTGCCGGAGCCGGACAGGCCCATCAGCACCAGGATCTCGCCCTCGGCCACCGAGAGGGTGCAATCGTGCACGCCGAGGACCTGCCGCGTTTCGGCCTGGATTTCCGAGCGGGTCTTGCCCGCGTCCATCAGCGGCAGCGCCTTCTCCGGCTTCTCACCGAAGACGATGGAGACATTGTCGATGTCGACGGCGCTCATTTCGACCTCACCCGCAGCATCCGGTCCAGCATGATCGCCACGGCGACGATCACGAAGCCGCTCTCGAATCCGAGGCCGGGGTCGTTGCGACCCAGCGCCTGCACCACGGGCTTGCCCAGGCCGTCGGCCCCGACATAGGCCGCGATCACCACCATCGACAGCGACAGCATGATGACCTGGTTCAGCCCGGCCATGATCTGCGGCACGGCATAGGGGATCTCGACCTTCCAGAGGATCTGCGACTTGGTGGCCCCGAAAGCCTCGGCCGCCTCGAGCAGCGGCGTCGGCGTCTTGGACACGCCGAGATAGGTCAGCCGGATCGGCGCGGGCACCACGAAGATCACGGTGGCGAAGAGCCCGGGCACCATGCCGAGGCCGAAGAAGACGATCGCCGGGATCAGGTAGACGAAGGTCGGCAGGGTCTGCATCAGGTCGAGCACCGGGCTGATCGCCTGGTAGGCCCGTGGCCGGTGCGCGAGAAAGATGCCGATGGGCACGCCGACGCCCATGCAGACAAGGCAGGAGGACAGCACGAGCGCGAGGCTGTCGGTCGTCTCTTCCCAGTAATCCTGGTTTAGGATGAACAGCAGGCAGACCGCGACCAGAAGGCAGACCTTCCACGACCGCTGCAACCCCCATGTGACAACGACGAACAGGACGACGATCAGCAGCGGCGGCGGCGTCTGAAGGCACCAGACGATCCCATCGATCAGCCACTCCAGCGCATCGCTGAGCGTGTCGAAGAAGGGGCGCGCGTTGGTCTTGAGCCAGTCGACGGCCGCCTCGGATCCGTCGCCCATGGGAATCTTGTAGTCAGTCAGCCAATCCATGCCTGCCCCTCTTGTGGAAAGGGGGCCGAGACGGCCCCCTTTCTTGCATTACTCGGAGAGTGCGGCGTCGACGGCGGCCACGGCATCGCCGCCGTCCATCGTCGTCACACCGTCGAGCCAGGCCATCCAGGTATCGGGATTGGCCGCAAGCCAGTTCTTCGCGGCATCCTCGGGGTCGACCCCGTCATTGAGGATCGCGCTCATGATCTCGTTTTCCATGGCGAGCGTGAACGACAGGTTCTCCAGCAGCGTGCCGACATTGGGGCATTCGGCGACATAGCCCGCGCGGGTGTTGGTCGCGACGATGGCGCCGCCGAGGTCCGGCCCGAAGTAATCGTCACCCCCCGGCAGGTAGGTCATGTCGTAATTGGCATTCATCGGATGGGGCTCCCAGCCGAGAAAGACCACGGGCTCGTCCCGGTCAGTGGCGCGCTCGACCTGGGCCAACATGCCCTGTTCGGAGGATTCGACCACGTCGAACTCGGACAGGCCGAAGGCGTCGGCGTCGATCATGTCGAGGATCAGGCGGTTGCCGTCGTTGCCGGCCTCGATGCCGTAGATCTTGGCGTCGAGCGCCTCGGCGGCCTGGGCGATGCTGGCGAAATCGGTGATCCCCGCGGCGACGCCGACCGCGTTGGTCGCCAGCGTGTATTTCGCGCCTTCGAGGTTGGTGCGCACGGTGTCGACCGTGCCGGCCTCGCGGTAGGTCGCGATGTCGCCCTCCATCGTCGGCATCCAGTTGCCGAGGAACACGTCGATATCGCCTTCGGCCAGCGAGGCATAGGTCACCGGCACCGACAGGATGTCGGTCGTGGTCTCGTAGCCCAACGCCTCGAGCACGGTCGAGGTCGCCGCCGTCGTGGCGGTGATGTCGGTCCAGCCGACATCGGAGAACCGGACGGTTCCGCAATCGGCGAAGGCGGTCCCGGCGCAGAGCGCGAGGGCGGAGGCTGTCGAAATGAGTTTCATGGTGGTCTCCCGGTATGACGCCCCGTGAACGGGGCAGATTATTGATTGACGAGTCAATAAACGACGGTCTAGCTCTGGATTGCAACCCGAAAGCCGTGAATCGGACCCGTGTGATGTCAGCAGAGCCTAAACGCCGCGCACAACTTGTCGAGGCCACCATAGCCGAGATCGGCGATGTGGGCTCTCTGAACGTGACGGTCAGCCGGATTGCAAAGCGTGCGGGCATGTCCTCGGCGTTGGCGTTTCACTACTTCGGCGACAAGGAGCAGATATTCCTCGCCGCCATGCGCTATATCCTGACGGTCTACGGCGCAGAGGTGCGCGGGGCGCTCGTCACGGCCGACGGGCCCCGCCAGAGGGTCGAGGCGCTGATCCGCGCCTCGTTCTCGTCGGCCAATTTCCGGCGAGAGGCGATCGCCGCCTGGCTGAATTTCTACGTGCTGGCCCAGACCTCCGAAGGGGCGCGGCGACTGTTGCGCATATATCGCAGGCGGCTGCATTCGAACCTTGTCCATGGCCTGCGCCCGCTTGCCGGCGATGTCGCGCCCGGCGTCGCCCAGCGCATCGCCGGGCTGATCGACGGGCTTTACCTGCGCCACGCGCTCGACCCCGAGGGCGACGGCCAGACCGCCGCGGCGCTGGTCTTTCATGCGCTCGACGCGGAATTGAGGACACTACGATGACCGGACCCAACATCCTGATCCTGATGGTCGACCAGCTGAACGGGACGCTGTTTCCGGACGGCCCGGCGGACTGGCTGCACGCGCCGAACCTTCGACGACTCGCCGCGCGCTCGACCCGGTTTGCCAACGCCTATACCGGCTCGCCGCTCTGTGCGCCGGCGCGGGCATCGTTCATGTCCGGCCAACTGCCCAGCCGGACCGGCGTCTACGACAACGCGGCAGAGTTCGCGTCCTCGATTCCGACCTATGCCCACCACCTGCGCCGGGCAGGCTATCACACGGCGCTTTCGGGCAAGATGCACTTTGTCGGCCCCGATCAGCTGCACGGCTTCGAACAGCGCCTGACCACGGACATCTACCCGGCCGATTTCGGCTGGACGCCGGATTACCGAAAGCCGGGCGAGCGGATCGACTGGTGGTATCACAACCTGGGCTCGGTGACCGGTGCCGGGGTGGCCGAGATCACCAACCAGATGGAATACGACGACGACGTCGCGCATCACGCCTGCCAGAAGCTCTATGACCTGTCGCGCGGGGCCGATCCGCGGCCCTGGTGCCTGACTACCAGCTTCACCCACCCGCACGACCCCTACGTGGCGCGGCGCAGGTACTGGGACCTCTACGAGGAGTGCGACCACCTGCTGCCCGAGGTCGCGGCGATCCCCTATGCCGACCACGACCCCCATTCGAAACGCCTGTTCGATGCCAACGACTGGCGCAACTTCTCGATCTCCGAGGAGGACATCCGCCGCTCCCGCCGCGCCTATTTCGCCAACATCTCCTATCTCGACGACAAGATCGGAGAGATCCTCGACGTGCTGGAAGCGACCCGGCAGGAGGCGATCGTCGTCTTCGTCTCGGACCACGGCGACATGCTGGGCGAGCGGGGGCTGTGGTTCAAGATGTCGTTCCGCGAAGGCTCTGCCCGGGTGCCGCTGATGATCTCGGCGCCGCAGATGGCGCCGGGGCTGGTCGAGGGGCCGGTCTCCAGCCTCGACGTGACGCCGACGCTCTGCGACCTCGCCGGGATCTCGATGGAGGAGGTGGCGCCCTGGACCGACGGCATCTCCGTCACCGGCCTCGCCGGGGCGCAGCCGCGCGAGGCGCCCGTCCGGATGGAATATGCCGCCGAAGGCTCCGAGGCGCCGATGGTGGCGCTGGTGCGGGGCCAGTGGAAATACACCCGCTGTGCGCTCGACCCCGAGCAGCTCTTCGATCTGGGCCGCGACCCGCAGGAGTGCGCGAACCTTGCCGAGGACTCCGCCCAGGCGGAGCGGCTGGCCGCCTTCCGCGCGGAGGCCGACGCGCTCTGGGATCTCGACCGTTTCGACGGGCAGGTGCGCGAAAGCCAGGCCCGCCGCTGGGTGGTCTACGAGGCGCTGCGCAACGGCGCCTATTTCCCCTGGGATTTCCAGCCGTTGCGCGATGCCTCCGAACGCTACATGCGCAACCACATGGACCTCAACATACTTGAAGAGTCCAAGCGTTTCCCGCGTGGAGAGTGACCATGCGCAAAGAACATTGCTGCGACACCATGCGCGCCCGGATCGCCCCCGTCTGCGACCAGCATCCCGACCCCTGGGACTGCAACAAGGCGCTGATGGTCTATTGGCCGCGCGAGGACGCCTACGGGATCATGAACCGGATCGAGGGCGAGCGCATGACCTCGCGCATCCGCTTCTGCCGGTGGTGCGGCGACCCCAAGCGCGACCTGAGCGACGCGCGTCTCGACGCGCTTGAAGAGCTGGGCATCGACTGGGCGACAGACCCCGTGCCCGAAGACTTCCAGACCGACACATGGTGGCGCCGCCGCGGGCTCTGACCCGCCGCGCCCCGAAAGGACCAGACCGATGATCAACGCCCAACCGCATGCAAGCCATTTCGTCAACGGTGTCCCGCTGGAGGACGCCAACGGCGCCGCCCTTCCGGTGATCTACCCCGCGACCGGCGACACCATCGCCGAGCTGCACGCGGCCACCCCCGCGGTGATCGAGGCCGCGCTTTTCGCGGCCGAGGCCGCGCAGGCCGAGTGGGCCGCGATGTCGGGCACCGAACGGGGCCGCATCCTGCGCCGCGCCGCCGACCTGCTGCGCCGGCGCAACCAGGCCCTGTCCGAGATCGAGACGCTCGACACCGGCAAGCCAATCCAGGAAACGCTGGTGGCCGATGCAACCTCGGCCGCCGACGCGCTGGAATATTTCGGCGGGCTCGCGGGCAGCCTGACCGGCGAACACATCCAGCTGCCGGGCGGCGATTTCGCCTATACCCGGCGCGAGGCGCTGGGTGTCTGCGTCGGCATCGGCGCGTGGAACTACCCGATCCAGATCGCCGCGTGGAAATCCGCGCCCGCGCTGGCCTGCGGCAACACGATGGTGTTCAAACCGTCCGAGACCACGCCGCTCTCCGCGCTGAAACTGGCCGAGATCTTCTTCGAGGCGGGCCTGCCGCCCGGCGTCTTCAACGTGGTCCAGGGCTACGGCGACGTCGGCGCGGCGCTGGTGACCGACCCGCGCGTGGCCAAGGTCTCGCTGACCGGGTCCGTGCCCACGGGCAAGAAGGTCTATGCCGCCGCCGCGGCCCAGATGAAGCACGCCACGATGGAGCTTGGCGGAAAATCCCCGCTGGTCATCTTCGACGATGCCGACCTCGAAAGCGCGGTCTCGGCCGCGATCAACGCCAATTTCTACTCCACCGGGCAGGTCTGCTCGAACGGCACGCGGGTTTTCGTCCAGGCCGGCATCCACGACGCCTTCGTCAAGCGCCTGTCCGACCGCATGCAGAATGCGCGGCTTGGCGACCCGATGGACCCCGAGACGACCATCGGCCCCATGGTCTCGGCCCGCCAGCGCGAGATCGTCGAGGGCTTCATCGCCAAGGGCAAGGACGAGGGAGCGACCCTTGTGGCCGGCGGCACGATCCCCGACCTGCCCGGCTTTTTCATCACGCCCGCGCTCTTCACCGGCGTCACCGACGACATGACCATCGCCCGCGACGAGATCTTTGGCCCCGTCATGTCCGTCCTGCGGTTCGAGACCGAGGACGAGGCCCTGCGCCGTGCCAATGACACCGAGTTCGGCCTCGCCGCCGGGGTGTTCACCCGTGATCTCGCCCGGGCGCACCGCATGGTCGCCGGGTTCGAGGCCGGCACCTGCTGGATCAACACCTACAACCTCACTCCGGTGGAGATGCCCTTCGGCGGCGCCAAGATGTCCGGCATCGGGCGCGAAAACTCCCGCGCGGCGATCGAGCATTACAGCCAGCTGAAATCCGTCTATGTCGCGATGAACCCGACCGAGGCCCCGTTCTGATGGAGGCCGATTACATCATCGTGGGCGCCGGCTCGGCGGGCTGCGCCATGGCCTGGCGCCTGTCGGAGGCGGGCAAATCCGTGATCGTCGTCGAACACGGCGGGTCGGACGCGGGGCCGTTCATCCAGATGCCCGGTGCGCTCAGCTATCCGATGAACATGCGCCGCTACGACTGGGGCTATCAGACCGAGCCGGAACCGCACTTGGACGGGCGACGCCTGCCGGTTCCTCGGGGCAAGGTGATCGGCGGGTCCTCCTCGATCAACGGGATGATCTATGTGCGCGGCCACGCCCGCGACTTCGACCATTGGGCCGAGGAAGGTGCGACCGGCTGGAGCTATGCCGACGTGCTGCCCTATTTCAAACGGCTGGAGAACTGGCATGACGGCGGGCATGGCGGCGATCCGTCCTGGCGTGGCACCGACGGCCCGCTGCATGTGTCGCGCGGCAGCCGGGTCAACCCGCTGACCCGCGCCTTCGTCGAGGCTGGGCGGCAGGCCGGCTACGGCGTGACCGGCGATTACAACGGCTACCGGCAGGAGGGCTTCGGCCCGTTCGACGCGACCATCTGGAAGGGCGGCCGCTGGTCGGCGGCCAATGCCTACCTCAAGCCCGCGCTGAAGCGGCCGAACTGCACCCTGATCCGCGCCATGGCGAACCGCGTGGTGATCGAGAACGGCCGCGCCACCGGCCTCGAGGTGACCCGCAAGGGTCGCAAAGAGGTCCTGCACGCACGGGCCGAGGTGATCCTCGCCGCCTCCTCGCTGAACTCGCCGAAGCTGCTGATGCTGTCGGGGATCGGGCCCGCCGCGCACATGGCCGAGCATGGCATCGACGTGATCGCCGACCGTCCCGGTGTGGGTGCCAACCTGCAGGACCACCTTGAGCTTTATATCCAGCAGGCCGCCACCCGGCCGGTCAGCCTGTTCCGCTACTGGAACCTTCTGGGCAAGGGCTATGTGGGGGTGCGCTGGCTGCTCAACCGCACCGGGCCCGGGGCCTCGAACCAGTTCGAAAGCTGCGGCTTCATCCGCAGCCGGGCCGGCATCGACTATCCCGACATCCAGTTCCACTTCCTGCCCATCGCCGTCCGCTATGACGGCAAGGCCGCCGCCGAGGGTCATGGCTGGCAGGCCCATGTCGGGCCGATGCGCTCCAAATCGCGCGGCCATGTCCGCCTGCGCAGCGCGGACCCCGCGGCGGCGCCGTCGATCTTCTTCAACTACATGTCGCATCCCGACGACTGGGAGGAGTTCCGCACCGCGATCCGCCTGACCCGTGAGATCTTCGCACAGGAGGCCTTTGCCCCCTACCGCGGCGACGAGATCCAGCCCGGCGCGGAGGCCCGGTCGGACGACGCGCTCGACGCCTTTATCCGTTCGCATTCGGAAAGTGCCTATCACCCCTGCGGCACCTGCCGGATGGGCCGGGCGGACGAT
Source organism: Roseisalinus antarcticus (assembly GCF_900172355.1). Taxonomy (GTDB): domain Bacteria; phylum Pseudomonadota; class Alphaproteobacteria; order Rhodobacterales; family Rhodobacteraceae; genus Oceanicola; species Oceanicola antarcticus_A. The sequence goes on from NZ_FWFZ01000005.1 coordinate 29,205, forward strand.
CCGCGGTCGGTCGTGGACCCCGAGTGCCGGGTCATCGGCGTCAAGGGGTTGCGGGTCGCCGACAGCTCGATCTTTCCGCGGATCACCAACGGCAACCTGAATGCGCCCTCGATCATGACCGGCGAGAAGGCGGCGGATCACATCCTCGGGCGGACGCCGCTGCCCCCCTCGAACGCAGAGCCCTGGATCCACCCCGACTGGCAGCACGCCCAGCGTTGACCTGAACGGAAATTCAACCAGTCTTAACCTGTCTTTCCTAGAGTGTCGCCGGACAGCGGGGTCGGGAAGGGATACACATTGGCCGAGGACCATTCAGCAAGCGGTCCGCAAGAAACTGTGTCGAGGGTCGCGCACGACCTGAGCCTCCTGGCGGGTCGCGCACTCATCGAAAGCTCGGTCGAGATGATGCTCGTGGATCCCGAAAACTGGACCATCCAGGTCATCAGCGCCGGGTTGCGCACCCGCCTGCGAACGGCGCGGCCCGACCTTGGACCGGATGCGTCGCTGCGCCTGCTCGATGTCGCCCCAGACCTCGCGGCGCCCCATGTGCTCGGCAGCCTCGGGGCGCTGACCCGCACCCCGGGCAAGACGCTGCATGTGCAGTCCCGGCTGGGCTCCGACGATGAGGCGATCCCGCCGATCACCCTGCGCGCCGAGGCGACCGGGGACGATCCGCCGCGCCTGCTGATCGTGGCCAACGACGCGACGCCGTTGCTGAGTGCCATGGCCGACGCGCAGATCGCCCGCGACCAGTTGCGTTGCGCGGTGGAGGCCCTGCCCGACGGCTTTGTGCTTTTCGACGCCGACGACCGCCTGGTGTTGTGCAACACCCGCTACCGCGAGATCTATCCCGAAAGCGCCGAAGCCCTGCTGGTCGGCGCACGCTTCGAGGAGACCCTCCGCCACGGCCTGGAACGGGGCCAGTGCGACACCACCCCCGGCCGACAGGAAGCGTGGCTGGCCAAACGCCTGGCCGCGCACCGCAGCGCCCACAGCCAGTTCGAGCAGAAGCTGGCGGACGGCCGCTGGATTCGCATCATCGAGGAGCAGACGCGCGATGGCGGCCGCGTGGGCCTGCGCATCGACGTCACCGCCCAGAAAGAGCGCGAGAGGGCGCTGTTCATCGCCGCCCAGACCGACCCGCTGACCGGGCTGCTCAACCGTCGCGGCCTGGGAGAGGCGATGGCCGCGATCCAGTCCACGGCCACCTCCGCCGACCGGCTCTCGGTGATGCATATCGACCTCGACAAGTTCAAGAGCGTCAATGACATGCTGGGGCACGACGCCGGCGATTTCGTCCTGACCCACTGCGCCGAGATCCTCCGCCAGGAAACGCGCGAGACCGACATCGTGGCCCGCGTCGGCGGCGATGAATTCGTCGTCCTCTACCACGATGCCGGAGTGGAGCGCGACTTGTCGGAGATGGCCGAACGGCTGGTCAAATGCCTGTCCGAGCCGATCCTCTTCAACGGCAAGACCTGTCACGTGGGCGCCAGCATCGGTATCGCCGTCTGGCACCCGACCGGCGACCAGACGGGGCACGGGCCCTTGCTCGATGCGGATATCGCGCTGAAATGCGCCAAGGACGGAGGCCGCGGGCGCCACGCCTTCTTCCGCTCCGAGATGCGCGACGTGGCTCGACAGGCGGCCCAGATCTCGCATGAGATCGTGGACGGGCTGGAACGGTCGGAATTCCGGATCTGGCTGCAACCGCAGTTCGACATCACCGGGCGCAACGTCTCGGGGTTCGAGGCGCTGATGCGCTGGCACCACCCCGAGCGCGGCATGATCGGCCCGTCGGAGTTCCTGCAGGCCGCCGAGCAGGCAAGCCTGATCGACGCGCTCGACCGCGAGGTGCTGCGTCTCGGCTGCACCGCCGCGCGCCGGCTGATCGACATCGGCGCGGATGCGCCCCGGGTCAGCATCAACCTGTCGACCTCGCGCCTGTCCGACCCGCGGCTGATCGACACGATCAACTGGTCGCTGCAGGCCAACCGCCTCGGGCCCGAGAACATCGTGCTCGAGATCCTCGAAAGCACCCTGCTGGACGACCGGGCCGTCAACGTGGTGGAAAACGTCCACCGCCTGTCCCGCGCCGGCTTCACGATCGAGCTTGACGATTTCGGCACCGGCCACGCCGCCATCGCCAACCTGCGCCGGTTTCCCGTGGACCGCGTCAAGATCGACAAGAGCCTCGTCCAGGGCATCGAGCGGGACGGGGAATTGCGGATCATCACGACCTCGATCATGGCCCTGTGCAAGGGCCTCGGGATCGACGTGCTGTGCGAAGGCGTGCAGAACGAGGCAGAGCGCCGGTTCCTGCAAGGGGCCGGCTGCAAGAGCGTGCAGGGCTTCGTCTTTGCCCGGCCGATGCCGCTTGACGACCTGGAGGTCTGGCTGGCCGACCGGCCCGGCTGGGGGGACTAGCGCCGCGCGTCGCCTTCGCGTGGCGGGGCGGGGCCGGTGGACTCGCGCAGGAAGAAATCGGCCTCCTCGATATGGCGCAAGCCCGCGGGCGCGGCCCCTGCGATGCGCTGGATCAGCAGATCGGCCAGCGGGTCGCAAGCGGCGCGCATGGACTTGGCCGTCGTCGTCAGCGGCGGGTCGAAGCGGTCGGCCTCCAGCCCTGGCCAGATGTCGTCATGGGCCACGACCGACAGCGCCTGGGGGATCGCGATCGCGAGGTCATGCGCGGCGCGGTAGACGCCCTTGGCCAGCATCGTGCCCGAGCACAGGATCGCCGTCGGCCGAAGGCCTTCCGGCCGCGACAGCATCGCCAGAGCCGAGGCATAGCCGTGGCTTTCCGTCAGGCGCCCGTGACTGATCAGGCTGTCCTCGACAGGGGCCCCGGCAGCCGCCATGGCGACACGGAACTCGCGCAGGCGATCCTGCGCATAGGTCAGCTCCGCCTCGCCGTTCACGAAGCCGATCCGCCGGTGCCCCAGCGACGTCAGCAGTGCGACGGAATCCCGCGCCAGCTTGCGATTGTCGATGTCGTAGAACGGATAATCCGCCTGGAACGCATGCCGCCCGTGCACGACGAAAGGCAGGTCGTGCGCCTGCAAATAGGCGATCCGCGGGTCATCGGGCTCCGGCGCGGCCAGAATGAACCCGTCGACCAGGCTGCGCGACAACATCCGTTCATAGGCGGCGACCGGGTCCGTCTCCTGGTCGACGGCCAAAACCAGGTCCACATCGCGCAGACTGAGGGCCGCGGACAGGCCCGTAAGCATGTCGAAGAGCGTCGGGTCCTCGCGCATGTCTGGCCGCATCCGCAGGATCATGCCGACCATGCCGGAACGCCCGGTGACCAGCCGCTGCGCCACACGGTTCGGGCGATAGCCCAACCGGTCGGCCGCCTCGCGCACCCGCTCGCGGGTTTCGGAATTGACCTCGGGAAAGCCGTTCAGCGCCCGGCTCACCGTCGCCGGCGACAGGCCCAGTTCCGCTCCGATGTCCTTCAGCGTGGCCATGCTCCTGCCCGTATCCCTGCCGAGTCGCCCTTGTCAAAACGTTTCAAATTTCGGAAGCCAAGACAAGACATCAGCCCAATGAAGGCTAAACCCCAAGCGCCCCACCCGGCCTCAAATCGTTTTGAAACGTGGCGGCGCCTCTGCTAGGTATTTCGCGAATCGACCCGGGCCCGACCAGCAAGGAGAGACCATGCGCGAGTGGTGGCGAGACGCCGTAATCTACCAGATCTATCCCCGCAGCTTTCAGGACGATGACGGCGACGGCGTCGGTGACCTCAGGGGGATCACTCGCCGGCTAGACCACGTGGCAGAGCTTGGCGCGGACGCGATCTGGCTCTCGCCGATCTTCACCTCGCCGCAGCTCGACATGGGCTATGACGTCTCGAACTACATCGACATAGACCCGCTGTTCGGCGACCTGGCCGATTTCGACGCCCTGATCGCCCGCGCCCACGACCTCGGGCTCAAGGTCATCGTGGACCAGGTGCTGTCGCACACCTCCGACAAGCACCCCTGGTTCGAGGAAAGCCGCAAGGATCGCACCAACGACAAGGCCGATTGGTATGTCTGGGCCGACCCGCTGCCCGACGGCTCTCCGCCGACGAACTGGCACAGCCATTTCGGCGGCCCCGCGTGGGAGTTCGACGTGGGCCGCGGCCAGTATTTCCTGCACCATTTCCTCAGCCAGCAGCCGGACCTGAACTTCCACCACCTGCCGGTGCAGGAGGCGCTTCTGGAAACCGTCAGGTTCTGGCTGGACCGGGGTCTCGACGGCTTTCGTCTCGACACGGTCAATTACTTTTTCCACGACCAGCAGTTGCGCTCCAACCCGCCGGCCCAGACCCGGCCGCAGGTCATGGCGACCGACCTCTACGGGATGCAGAAGAACCTCTACAACAAGACCCGCCCCGAGAACCTGGGCTTTCTGGAGAAGCTGCGCAGCCTGACCGACGAATACGGAGAGATCATGATGGTCGGCGAGGTCGGCGAGATGGGTGACCGCTCGATCGAGATCATGGCCGAGTACACCGCCGGCACCAAGCGCCTGCACATGTGCTATTCCTTCGCCATGCTCGGGCCGGATTTCAGCGCCGACCACTTTCGCCGCTGCATCGCCGGGTTCCAGAAGGGGGCGCCGGACGGCCATCCGAAATGGTCCTTCTCCAACCACGACGTGCCGCGCCACGCCTCCCGCTGGCTGCCACACGCGATCGACAGCGACACGCTGGCGAAACAGGCCGTCGCGATGCTCATGGCCTTCGAGGGCACCATCGGCATCTACCAGGGCGAAGAGCTCGGCCAGACCGAGACCGAGATGGAATTCGAAGAGCTGACCGATCCGCATGCGATCCGGTTCTGGCCCGACGTGAAGGGGCGCGACGGCTGCCGGACGCCGATGGTCTGGGATTCGACCCAGCCCAATTGCGGATTTTCCGAAGGGACTCCGTGGCTTCCGGTCAAGGCGCCGCAGGCCGCCCATGCGCTCGACCTTCAGGAGGCGCAGAACGACAGCGTCCTGCACGCCTATCGAGAGACGATCGCCTTTCGCAAGGCCACCCCCTGCCTGACGCTGGGCAAGACGACGTTCCTGGAGTTCCCCGAGCCGATCCTGGGCTTTCGTCGCAGCCACGAGGGAGAGGCGCTCACCTGCCTCTTCAACCTCTCGGCCACGCCCGCGACGCTCACGCTGGGCGGGCAGGCAACGATCACCGGCCCGCACAATGCCACGCTCGACGGTACGACCCTGCACCTGCCGGCCAACGGTCATTGCTACCTCGCCCACAAGGGCACCTTGGCCGTGTCGTAGGCCACAGGCCGCCGCCCGCCTCCGCGGCGGCGGCAAGACAGCGCGCCCGGCACTGATACCGGCACTTTGACGGTTGGCGACGGAGGCGATTGCGCCACGGCGACCACTTGACCTTCCCCGTCGCCCCGTTGACTTTCGGCCCGTGCACCGGTGCACCCTGCAAGTGCGCCAATCTGACAGGAGACCCCATGAAGAAGATCGTCCTCACAGGCGCCCACGGCGCCCTCGGCACCGTCCTGCGCGGCCCGCTCTCGCGCATGGCCGACACGCTTCTGTCCACCGATATCGCCGGCCCGCCCAAGACGCTGATGGACAACGAGACCTGGGTGCATGCCGACCTGTCCGACTACGCCCAGATCGCGCCGCTGCTCGAAGGGGCGGAGATGGTCGTCCATTTCGGGGCCATCGTCGACGAGAAGCCGTTCGAAGAGCTGCTGGGCCCCAATTTCGTCGGCGCCTACAATATCTGGGAAGCGGCCCACCAGCACGGCCTGCGACGTGTGGTCTACGCCAGTTCGATCCACGCGGTGGGTCTTTGGGAAACCAACGCCGGGATCGACACCGAAGCACCGCAGCGGCCCGACACGTTCTACGGGCTGGCCAAGTGCTTTGCCGAGGACTTGGGCCGAATGTACTGGGAAAAGCGCGGGCTGGAGGCCGTCTGCCTGCGGATCCTGTCCTGCACGCCAGAGCCGCAGAACGCCCGCGCGCTGGGAACATGGCTCAGCCATCGGGATCTGGTCCAGCTGGTCACCCGCGCGATCGAGACGCCGCAGACCGGCTTCACGGTCGCCTTCGGCGTGTCCGGCAACGACCGGGCCCCGGTGTCGAACGCTCGGGTGCCGTTCCTCGGCTATCGCCCGAAGGACAATGCCGAAAACTGGGCACCGAGCCTGCTTGCGATGGCCCGGCCGGACCCGATGGATCCCGCGCAGGCCTGCCTTGGCGGCCCCTTCGCCAGCGTTCCGCTGGGCGAAAGCGGCGTCGCCGGCATCCGCGCGATGTCGACGGGCGAACGCGACGGGACATGACCTGATCCCGGGGCGCCAAGGCTCCGGGGATGGCGGGTGGGGTGTCGCCGAAGGCGCACGTCACCCATCTCCCCGAAACCCGATGACAAAGCTCGCGCCCGGCGCGTTCGGTCCGATCCGGATCGTCGCCTCATGGGCCTCGAGCATCCGGCGCACGATGGGCAGCCCCATCCCGGTGCCACCCCCATCGCGCCGGGTGGTGAAAAACGGCTCGAAAATGCGTTCGCGATTGCCGGCCGAGACGCCCGGACCGTCATCCGTGATCGTCAGTGCCCCCTCCGAGACCGCGACCCGCACGGAGGTCGCGCCATGGGCCAGCGCGTTGCCCAGCAGGTGTTCCAGCACCAGCCGCAGCCCCTGCTCTCCCAGCGGGACGACACCGTCGTGCTCCACGACCAGATCGAGTCCGTCGAAGGCCCCGGCCAGACCGCCCAGAACCGGCCCCAGCCGTGTCGCGCCCTCCGCCAGCGGCTCCTGCGCCCGGGCCAGCGCCCGCTGCGCATCCAGCAGCACCGTCATGCGCTCCCCGGCCTCGACGATCCGCGCAAGCAGGCGGCCACGCTCGGCGGCGGGAAGGTCAGGGTCCTGCAGCAATTCCGCCGCCCCCCGCAGAACCGTCAGCGGGGATTTCAGCTCGTGCGTGACATGGTCGGCATAGCTGCGCAGCACGGCCTCCCGCCCCTGCAGCACCCGGCCCATGTCCAGCATCGCCCGGCCCAGGTCGCGCATCTCCGAGGTGCCGTAATGCGCCACCGGATCGAAAGCCCGGTCATCGCCGGACTTGGCCTGCCGCGCCCGCGCCGCGAGCGTGCGGATCGGCCCATAAAGCAGCCTCCACAGCAGCCAGCCAAGCACCCCGGTCGCGACCACGACCACGACGCCCATCAGCACCACGGATTCACCATAGCCGAGCACCGGGGACATCTCGCGCACCGCGACGACACCGGCCAGCGGCAGGCACAGCACCGCCGACAGCGTGCCGCCCAGAACCAGCCCCAGCCGGGGCCGCCACTTGCCGACTAGGCGCCGCGGCATGGCCCCATCCGCACGCCGACCCCGTGCACCGTCTCGATCGCGTCCTCGATCCCCGCCTCGGCCAGCTTGGCGCGCAGGTTGCGCAGGTGGCTGTCCATGGTGCGGTCGCTCACCGGGACACCCATGCCATAGACGGCGTCCACCAGCCGGGGCCGCGAGACGACGTGGTCCGGCCGGGCCATCAGCCGCGTGAGGATGTCCATCTCGCGGGCGGTCAGCTGAACCGTCCGGCCCGAAACCCGGGCCAGGTGCCGGGTCTCGTCGACCTCCAGCAGGCCACGGCGCACCAGGTCCTCGTCGCCGGCGGGCCGGCCCGACCGCTTGAGGATCGCCTTCACGCGCGCCACCAGTTCGCGCGGCGAGAACGGCTTGCAGACATAATCGTCGCCGCCCATCTCCAGCCCGACGACCCGGTCGATCTCGTCGCCGCGCGCGGTCAGGAACAGCACCGGCACCTGGCTGGAACGGCGCATCTCGCGGCAGACCTCGAGCCCGTCACGCTCCGGCAGACCGATGTCGAGCACCACCAGATCCGGGGCCAGGGTCTCCATGCTTTCGAGAGCGCGGTTTCCGTCGGCCGCCTCCTCGGTCGCGAAACCGGCCTGGCCGAGGGCGATCCGCAGCACGTCGCGGATGTTGGGATCGTCGTCGACGATCAGAACGGTCGAGGTCATCGGGCCATCTCCTTGCCCTGCCACCCGCTGACCGGCGGGGCCTTCGGAACGCTACGCCGGACCGATGCCGTGCGGTAGCCCCCTTGGATCTCCGCCACGGGATGGCCGTGCGGGGACCGCTCGATCCCGCGGCCGTCCCGCCTGTCCTGTTTCCGTACGATCATGACCGCGCCTCGTCTTGCGATACTGTGCGGTTCACTTGTCGCGGATTGTCGTGCAATATAACTGCGCATGTATGTGCAAAATATGTGCAGGAGACATACCCCGAACTTGGGAATCTCCTGTTCCACTGGCAAGATCCGGCACAACGACTTACCGCGACGCAGCAATCGCTTAGGGCTTGGATCAAGAAATGGTAGACTTGTTAAATGTTGCAGACCGATCTCAGCGCAAGTGACTTTCTTCCGGCGGGCGAGGCATTCCAACTCGTCAGGGCAACGATCGACTCGCGTCGTCCCAAGGGCCTGATCCGCCGGGACTTCCCGATCCTCTTCTGGGTCCAGAACGGTGCCGTCAGGCTCCACACCGCCGAGGGGCGGACCGAGCTCAAGGAAGGCGACGTGGTCTTCCTCAGGGCGCGGGATTCCCATGCGCTTCAGGCGCGGGCCGAGGAATCCATGGCGGTTCTGCTGGTGTTCGACCCCACGCTCATCGACCGGCTGAGCGACCGCCACGCGGCCCTTTCGGAGCGCTTCTTCTGGTCCTCCGATCCGACTCCCGTCCGGGTGCACCGCGATATCCGGCAGCTTTCGGCGCTCAACCAGGGTGCGCTGCGGCTCGAGCGCAGCCGCCGGGATGCGCTGGAGGTCGAGGCTTTCCTGCTGCCGTTGCTTGCGTCGCTGCTCGACGGATCCGGGATGCTGCCGCCCGAGGCGCCCGATTGGCTGGCGCGGGCCTGCGCCGCCGCCGAGGATCCGCGGATCTTCCGCGAGGGCGCCGCAGGTTTCGCGCGGATCGCGGGCCGTGCGCATCCCCATGTCAGCCGCACGACGCGTCGTTTCCTGGGCAAGAGCCCGTCCGAGATCATCAATGCCCAGCGCATGGCCTATGCTGCAAAGCGGCTGACCGGCACATCCGACACCCTGGCCGAGATCGCGGCCGATTGCGGCATCCCGAACCTGAGCCACTTTCACAAGCTGTTCCGGGCTCATCACGGCATCACGCCCCAACGCTACCGCAAGGCCCACCAGAAGGACCTGATCCAGCCTGGCTGAGGGCGCCCCGCCGCCCGCGATCCGGAATTTGACCAAACGGTCAGAACTTGCCAAAGAGCGGGCGGAATGCGACGCTCTTTCGGGAGCTTTTGAGGCGGACGAGACCATGAACAGCATCACGGCCAAGGCGGGCACGGGTCGATCCTCCCTTTTGCCCACCCTCCCCCTGCCGCGCAACCCGGGCATGCCGCTGGACATGGCCTGGGTCAGGTTGGTCCAGGCGAACACCTCGGCCATCGAGCGGCGCTGTGCGACCCTGGGCGGGCGCCGGACGGTCAAGAAGGACCACCAGGCGGCCTGGCTGGCACGGGCGATCAGCTGCATCGACCTGACGACCCTTGCCGGCGACGATACCGAGGGGCGCGTTCGCAGGCTCTGCGCCAAGGCCCGGCAGCCTATCGCGCCGCGCCTGTTGCAGGCCCTGGGGCTTGAAGGGCTGACGACCGGAGCGGTCTGCGTTTATCACGACATGGTACCGACCGCGGTCGAGGCGCTGGCGGGATCGGGCATTCCCGTGGCGGCCGTCTCGACCGGGTTTCCGGCGGGGCTGTCGCCGTTTCACCTGCGGATCGCAGAGATCGGCGAAAGCGTGAGCGCCGGGGCGCAGGAGATCGACATCGTCATCACCCGCCGCCACGTGCTCCGGGGGAACTGGCAGGCGCTCTATGACGAGATGGCCGAAATGCGGGCGGCCTGCGGCGCGGCCCATATCAAGGCGATCCTGGCGACCGGCGAGCTTGGCACCCTGCGCAACGTGGCGCGGGCGTCGCTTGTCTGCATGATGGCGGGGGCCGATTTCATCAAGACCTCGACCGGCAAGGAGAGCGTCAACGCCACCCTCCCGGTGACCCTGACCATGATCCGGGCGATCCGCGATTATGAGGCGCGGACGGGCATGAAAGTGGGCTACAAGCCCGCCGGCGGGATCTCGAAGGCAAAGGATGCGCTGCTGTATCTGGCGCTGATGAAGGAAGAGCTTGGCGACCGCTGGCTGCAGCCAGATCTTTTCCGCTTCGGCGCCTCGTCGCTGCTGGGCGATATCGAACGGCAGCTGGAGCATCACGTGACCGGGGCATACTCCGCGTCCTGGCGCCACGCGCTGGCATGACAGCGCAGATGAGTTTTTTGGCCAAGATGAAGAGAAAGCGGTGCGCCCGATGACGGTCAAGGAGATATTCGAGACGATGGACTATGGCCCCGCCCCCGAGAGCGCGGCGGACGCGCTGGCCTGGCTCGTGGATATGGGCGACCGGTTCGGCTGTTTCATCGACGGCACCTTCGGGTCGCCGGGCAAGACCTTTCTGTCGAAGAACCCTGCGACCGGAAACGTGCTGGCCCATCTGACCCAGGCGAGTGCGGACGATGTCGCCGCCGCGGTCGCCGCCGCCCGCAAGGCGCAGTCGAAATGGGCCGGGGACGGCCATGGCCGGGCGCGAGTGCTTTATGCGATCGCCCGGCTGTTGCAGAAGAATGCGCGGCTTTTTTCCGTGCTGGAGACGCTCGACAACGGCAAGCCCATCCGCGAGTCCCGCGACATCGACGTGCCCCTGGCTATCCGGCATTTCTATCATCACGCGGGCTATGCCCAGCTGATGGGGAGCGAGATGCCCGGGCGCGAGGCGCTGGGGGTTTGCGGTCAGATCGTGCCGTGGAACTTTCCGCTGCTGATGCTGGCCTGGAAGATCGCGCCCGCGCTGGCCATGGGCAATACCGTGGTTCTGAAGCCGGCGGAATACACCTCGCTGACGGCGCTGCTGTTCGCGGACATCTGCCGGCAGGCCGGGGTGCCGAAAGGCGTGGTCAACATCGTGACCGGCGACGGCGCGGTCGGCGAGATGCTCGTGGCCGCCGAGGTCGACAAGATCGCCTTTACCGGGTCCACCGCCGTGGGCCGCCGAATCCGGGAGGCCACGGCCGGGACGGGCAAGGCGCTGACGCTCGAGCTGGGCGGCAAGTCGCCCTATATCGTGTTCGACGATGCCGACCTGGATTCGGCCATCGAAGGCCTGGTGGACGCCATCTGGTTCAACGGCGGGCAGGTCTGCTGCGCCGGATCGCGCCTGTTGGTGCAGGAATCCATCGCCGGGCGGTTCCACGAGAAGCTGAAGGCGCGGATGGACAAGCTGCGCATCGGCGACCCGTTGGACAAATGCATCGACGTCGGCGCGATCGTCGACCCGGTGCAGCTTGACGCGATCGCGGCGCTTGTCGACGCAAATACCGAGGGCCAGACCTATCGCGCGGCGGGGTCGCTGCCGTCGCAGGGGTGCTTCTACCCGCCCACACTGATCACCGGGCTGTCGACCTCCGCCACCTTGATGCAGGAGGAGATCTTTGGCCCCGTCCTCGTCAGCACCACCTTCCGGACGCCGTCCGAAGCGGTCGAGATCGCGAACAACACCCGCTACGGGCTTGCCGCGACCCTGTGGTCCGAGAACGTGAACCTGGCGCTGGATGTGGCGCCCAGGCTGGCCGCCGGGGTGGTCTGGATCAACGGGACCAACATGTTCGACGCCGCCGCCCCCTTCGGCGGGGTCCGCGAGAGCGGGTTCGGGCGCGAGGGCGGCTGGGAGGGCCTTGCCGCCTATACCCGGCTCTCGGGCAAGGCGACCGCGATCAGGCGGGTCGCGCCGTTCAGCGGCGACGGCGCCCCGTCCGATCCGCTGGACCGGACGGCGAAGCTCTATGTCGGCGGCAAGCAGGCGCGACCGGACGGCGGCTATTCCACCCCGGTCTGGGGGCCCAAGGGGGCGCTGCTGGGCCACGTGTCGAAGGCGAACCGCAAGGACGTGCGCAACGCGGTGGAGGCGATGAACGCCGCGGCGGGCTGGTCGCGGACGACGGGGCACCTGCGGGCGCAGATCCTCTATTACCTGGCCGAGAACCTGGCCGCCCGCGACGACGACTTCGCCCGCCGGATCGACGCCATGACCGGCAAGCGCAGCGGCGGGCGGGAGGTTGCGGCCGCGGTCTCGCGGCTGTTCACCTATGCCGCCTGGGCGGACAAGTTCGCCGGAGAGGCCAAGGGCGTGCCGCTGAAGGGCATGGCCCTGGCCCTGCGCGAGCCGGTGGGCAAGATCGCCGCGCTCTGCCCCGATGAGGCGCCGTTGCTTGGCCTCGTGTCGGTGATCGGCCCGGCGATGGCGATGGGCAACCGGATCACGGCCGTCGCGTCCGAACCGTTTCCCCTGGCCGCGACAGATTTCTACCAGGTGCTGGAGACGTCGGACGTGCCCGGCGGGGTCGTCAACATCCTGACCGGCGCCCATGAGGAGCTGGCGCCGACGCTTGCCGATCACCTCGACCTTGATGCTGTCTGGAGCTTTTCCGGGGCCGATCTCTCCGGCGAGATCGAGCGCCGGGCCGCGGGGAACCTCAAGCGGACCTGGGTCAACCACGGGCGGGCCCGCGACTGGATCGGCCCGACCGGCGAGGGGCGGGCCTTTCTGGAGTCAGCGACCGAGATCAAGACGGTCTGGGTGCCCTACGGCGAATAGATCCGCCCCGACCGCGGGCAGTGGCGGCTGCGATCAGGGCGCTCTGCGGTCGTTCTATTCGACGGTGATCGTGATCACCTCAGAGGTCACCGCCGGGCTGTGGGGCACATGCCCGAGATCCCCCAGCACGAGCTGGAGCGTATGGCTGCCCGGAGCGAGGTCGAGCGAGACCTCGGTCTGACCGCCGCCGAAATGCATGTGGTGGGCGTCAGACGGCAGGCCCAGCATCATCTCGTCGGCACCGAATTCGCCCTCTCCCAACGGCGGACGGTCGATCAGCAGATGGTGATGCCCGGTGTTCTCGCGTTCGGTGCCGGCGGGGGCGACGCCCATGCCCGAGAGACCGAAGATGATCTTGACCGGCGCCGACACGGTGGCGCCATCCTCGAGAGTCGCGAAATAGACGGCCGCGCCGTCGGGCGACGGCGTATCCTGCGCAAACACGGGCGAAACGGCGAAAAGACCAAGGCACACGGCCGTGGCGAGACTGCGGATAGTCATATTGGGGCTCCTCCTGAAGCGGTCCTTGGCAATGCTGCCAACGGGCGCCCTGCCCTCCGGTCAATCCCCGCCTTGCGGCGGCGGAAACGGTGACGGAAGCGGAGCAAACGGGTGGTCGCCGGCTGCTCCGGAGCACCCGCCGCGTAGGATACTCCTATTGCGCCGCAAAGCCAGAAAGATCGTCCACGGGGCTCACCCGCCGCCAAGCGCTCAAGGCACCGAAACGGGGGGCTGGCAGGACGAGATTACCGCCGGTCCTTCGACTTCCAGCTGTCCAGCCAGCGACGAAAGCGGCCGCGGCCCTTGGCGATGTCGGCCTGCACCCGGTCAATCTGGTCCCCGGCGCGATCGCCGATCGGATCGAGCGTCCGCTCGCGGAACTGCAACCACATAGCGCGAACGAAGAAATACCCCGCGATCAGCGCGATGAATACGATGATATTGACCCAAGGGATCGGGCGGTAGTCCGGCCCCGGAATTTCGCGGATCGAGACGGCGTTGGGATAGACCGACAGAAAGCGGATGCGCCAGCCGTAATGGGTGACGACGACCCAATTGTAGGGCTCCGCGGTCGAGATCGACGCCGCGGCCTCGGCCTGGAGATCCGATGAGTCGAACTTGAAATAGGGCGGATAGATCCAGCCCGTATCCTCGTTGCGATAGACCATCGTCTGCGGTCCGCCGCGCACCAGACCGAAAAGATAGGTCCGCCGGCGCTCGGTGTTGATCAGCCGGACGTCGCGGGTGACCTGCTCGGCCGCGCCGGCATCGGCCTGCGCGTAGAACAGCCGGGTCACGCCCGAGAAATCGGTGCGGAAGATCTCGGTGGAGGTGATGCGGGCAACGTCCTGTTGCGGCATGACATAATGCAGGAAAAGCCCCACGACGAGAAAGACGATGACGCGGAGGACCCGCCGGATATTGCGCATGGGAACCTCTAGTTGATGATGTAGATGATGGTCGAAATGACCGCCGCTGGCACGACATAGACCAGCAGGATCAGTCGCTTGCGCAGGCTGCTTTCGTATTCGGCCATGCCGTTCTCGATGAATTGGCGCCGGGCGCCGGCGTCGCCCTGCGGGTCCGCGTCCCAGCGGTCCTCCAGCTTTTCGCGGCGCACGGAGCGCGAATAGAGCGACACGCAGAGATAGACGACCGTCATGATGACGAAGCCGAAGCCGACAAGCCTCACGAATTGCATGGGCTCCCCCCTATCTGCCGCGCCGCACCGCGCCCCAGGGCCCGACCAGATCGACGAGGTCGGGCTTGGGTTCGTTCTGCGGCTCTTCCATCGGCGGCTCGTGACCGAACAGCGCCTCTCGCGTTCCTGCCTTATCCACTTGGTATTCACGATCAAGGAAATCCACCACATAGGCCCGCTTTTCATCCGGCCATGTGGCATAGGCGGCGTAGAACGCGGCCTTGTGACAGATGAAAAGCTGGCGGATATCCAGCGGCGACAGCTCCGCCAGCAGCATGTTCACGAGGTCCGCGTCGGGCACGTCGGCCGCGCGCAGGGTGTAGAAGTAAGCCGGATGGTCGGAGGTGATGCGCGGCCAGGGCCCGCCCTCCTCGGCCCAGCGCGCCAACGCGGCGAGCCCCTGGTATTCCGGCGGCAGCCTATCGGCATAGCGCCGACCTAGGTTGCGCAGATCGCGCCGTGTGGCGCCGGTCAGGTCCTCTCCCATGGACGCGGCAAGTTCGGCCACGACGAAATCCATCTTCTGGTGCAGGATCGCGGCGCCGTCGATGCCGCGCGCCTTGATGATCGGCTCGGCCAGGTTGTTCACCTCGAGGAAGATCGCGATTTCGGTGCGATCCTTCATGTCGAAGGTGCTCTCGATCGGCAGGGGGCCGAGCTGGGCCTTGTCGCCGCTGGCGATGGCCGCGGGCTCGGCCACATTGCGGAAGATGTAGAGGCCGCCGTGATGCGCCGTCCAGAAATTGCTCTGGTCGAAGGACATGTGGTCCAGCTTGACCGGGTTGCGCATCACGTCGCCGGTCTGCTTGGCCAGGCCGATCATCTCGGCGATCAGCACGTCGTCATACCAGGCGCCCTCTTCGGTCTTGAAGCGGTCCACCAGCCGGCCGAGCTTGTCGGCGGTGGCGACGGTGCCGGCGGTGGTGTCGGCCTCCACGGTGATGCGGCGGATGTTGAACAGCTGCGCGGGGGTGGAGACGTTGAACACCGAGTTGACAAGCTCTCCGGCGACGGCATCGCGGGCTGTCAGCGCGAAAAGCTGCGGCTCGTTCCGGTCGATGAACTGGCGCAGGATGCTGCGGTTGGTCGAGAACCTGGCGTCGAGCAGCGGCGCGGTCTTCTGCTCGGTCGTCAGCAGTATGAACTGCCGGTTGACGCCCGCGTGGTTGAGGTAAAGCGGGTCGTCGAGCTCTGCCCCGATCTCGGGGGAATAGCCTGAAATGTCGAGGTGGAAATCCGTGAGGGTCGTGGACTTCCCGGTCAGATGCCTGAGTGCGCGGTTATAGCGCTCGACCAGCGCGGGCGAGGTCACCGGGATCAAATTCCCGAACATGAGACCGCGTTCGATGAGGCGTTTCATGATTTTGCGTCTACTTTCGGTCTCAAAAAGTCTTCTATTTCCTTCACCACGGACCCAAACTCCCTCGAGAACTCATCTCTCTCAGACGACAACTCGTACATGACTGTCCGACTCTTTCGAAGCGCCTCCTGCGCCGATCTTCTTTGGAACTCAGGAAGGGCCGGATCACTGGCATCCAGAGAATTTGAAACTTCAATATTAAGTTCGGCCTGGAGATCAAAGAGACGATTAAATCTGTTCCGCAATTCCGAACCCCAAGTTGCATCTGCTTCCAGCAAGACGGCGTGAAGTTCGCTTCGCGTCGAAGCAACACTTTTCCACCGACGCTCATACACTCGCGCGTTTGACAAGAAGCGGTTTTTATCACCGTGCGACCACTTGTCCTCTTCTGTCATCCTTTCCGGAGCCTCCGACGAAAAAATAAACGGGCTTCGCAGGGCTATAATTGCCTCGCGATATCGGTAGAGAGATAGCAATAACCGACGAGCCAGCCCACTGTCCCTGTCATATCGGCTTTGGTGTTTCCACGTATTGAGCCCCATATACGCCGCCACGGCGCCTGCAACTGCGGCTCCAGCCATCAGAATTTGACCCAGCGCACCAATCGCGGCCGTTATTCCATCCGGAAAATTACCCAAGCTCGACACCATCATGCGGGACAATAAAAACTTCTACCACGTCGCCTCCACCCAATGCTTCGGCAGCCCCGCCACCGACAGCACCAGCAATGGCGCCCAGATCAGGGCCGAGGCCGCGCCGAGGCGCGCGAAATGGGCCAGACCGTCGAGCACGCCCAGACTGAACATCTGACCCAGCGACAGACCCTGCCAGAGGTAGAGGCCCAGGAACACGCCCATCGAGATCAGCGTCATCACCAGTGCCGCGACAAAGGCCAGCACCAGGAGCGGCCGCACGCCCTCGGGGAAGTACCGCGCCAACACGCGCGGCACGGTCCAGCCCAGGGCGGCGAGGCAGATCGCGGGCAGGATGAGGCCCTGGCCGAACGCCTCCATCAGTCGCGGCTTTGCGCATAGCGGCGTCGGGCTTCCTCCATCCGGCCCATCTCGCGCACGGCGGTCTCGATGGCGACCTCGTCGGACTTGTCGGCGTAGCGGAATTCGCTGTCGGCGTAGCGGTTGATCTCTTGCAGGACCATCTCGGTGATGATCGGGCGGCGCAGCTCCTCGATCATCGCCTTCTTGGTGTCGTAGGGCTTGAAGAGGAACAGTTCGGGGTCCTCCATCCATGCGTCGGGCAGCTCGAAATCCATCGCCCGGACCTTCACCGCGTCGGTGATGTTCTTGATCGCGCGGCCGGTAAAGCGGTCGTCCGCAGCCTGGATCGCCTTGAGGTAGGTGCCCAGCTTGGCGATGGTGTCGAGCTCGCCGATGTCCGATCGCACCTGGTCGAAGACCCTGACCAGGCCGTCCTCGTGGGGACGGGTGTGCGCCTCGAACGACCTGGCGACGGCGCGCTTGATCTCCTGGTTGGCATAGAGGTCGTGGTCGCCCAGCGGAATGTCGTGGTTGCGGCCCATCAGCAGGTGCAGGATGTCGATGTAATCCTCGCGGGTCTGCGGGCCGTCGACCAGAAAGCGCGCACCCGCCCGCTGGCGCAGGGCGTCGTCCACGTTCTCGGGGTAGTTCGAGAACATGCCGAAGGTGCAGTTGCCGCGCACCACCGTGTTGGCCCCGGCAAAGCTCTCCATCAGGACGGCGGTGATTTCGAGCTGGCCGGCGCTCGACTGGCGGTCGCCGCGCTTGCCGGCGAGCTGGTCGATGTCGTCGATCGTGCCAAAGCCGATGACCGACGGGTCGACGATGGAATTGATGAAGGCCTTGGCGTTCTGGCCAGACTTGCCCTGGTAGCTGTCGATGTTGTCGGTCGACAGGTTCTGGTAGCGGAACGGATAGCCCGCGACCTGGCAGTATTCGTGCAGCAGGCCGGCCATCATCTGGATCAGGGTCGTCTTGCCGGTCCCGGGCTTGCCGTCGCCCATGAAAGTGAAGATGAAGCCGCCAAGATCGGCGAAGGGGTTGAGCCTGCGCTCGAAATCATAGGCCATCAGCATCTTGGCCAGCCGCATGGCCTGGTATTTGGCGATATGGTTGCCCACGACCTCATGCGGCTTCTTGAAGGTCATCGTGAGGGTGGAGGATTTGGCGGCCCGGGCGGGCGAGAAGCCCTGGATCGTGAACCCCTTCTCCGCCACGCGCCAACTGGCGCGGGTGAACGGCTCGAGCCTGCCGGCGGTGGTCGCCCGGGCCGCCACGCGGTCCATCACCTGCTCGGCGAAGGCAGCGATCGTGGCAACCAGGCGCGGTTCCGTCGAGGCATGGGCCGCGATGTCCTGGTCGAGCTCCCACAGGAGCCCGTGGAGCGCAAGCTGGCCGTTCTCGGTCAGAAGCTCCTCGACCTCGCCGACCTCGACCGACTCCTCCGTGGTGTGATCGGCAAGGTGGAAAGCGGTCGCCGAGGCCCAGACATATGCAGAGACGAGCGCCTCGGCGGTCAGCAGCTCGCTGAACTCGGAGGATTTGGCCGGCGGCAGGCTGCCTTCGAGATTGGTGCGCTTGAGGTCCGACAGACCGGTCCGTTCGGCGAATTGCTCCCCCACGCAGAGGGCGATGGCCAGCGACCGGCGCAGGACGTTGAGGACCGTGGCCTGCAGGGGCGTGATGAGCGCGTCGCCGTCGGCGCCCTCGATGCGTTCGATCAGGTGCACGCTCTCCGTGCGCACGGGGCGGCGGGTCACGAGGCCGGGCGTGGTGGAGCGGAAGGCCCTGCGCGTGCCGATCCCGGGGGAGCGCTCCGGTCGCGGGGTCGCGTTGCCCGTCGCAATCCGGGGCGAGTGGTCGATACCCTGCAACAAGAAGAGCGCGGCGGCATAGTGCTTGCGAATGTCTTCTTCGCGCAATTCCATCTGGTCACTCGTCAGGCTCATGGCGCTGCCCTTTCCCTGTTCTTGAAACACGCCCACCGAAGGCGCCGATTTTCCCGGAAAATCGGACCAGAATATTCGCGAATATTCTGGGGCGCTCCGATCATCTGTAGCTCAGGACCCGGCCGCGTGGGCTGACCACGAACTTGCGGACATCCCGGAACCCAGGCGGGTCCAGCTCCGCCAGCGCCTGGTAGGGTCGTTCGGGCAGGATAATCGCCCGTTCCATCGCGGTCGCGCCGGTCTGCGCGCCCCTGCCGGAGAACGGGTCGAGCGCGAAGATCTCCCGCTCGACCCGGCCGAACCAGCCGGTCGGGACATCCTCGACCCGCTCGGAGCGCAGGTCCTCCTCGGTCCAGACCAGCGCCCAATCCTCGCCCTCCGGCGCGCGGGCCGTCTCGAGCACCTGGCCGATCGGGCCGGTCTGGTGGGTAAAGCTGTGGGAATACATCGGCCCCACGTGAAACCGGCGCAGCCGCTTGGGGTGCAGGTCGTCGAAATCCTCGTCGAAGCCCTTGGCGATGGTGAGCAGTTTCAGACCGCCGACGGACTGGGCCATCAAGTGATTCTGTGCCTCGGGCCAGCGGCGCTCGTCCTTGGGCAGACCGATACGGCCGGTATCCTCGACCTCCATCAGGTAGATCTGGGGCAGGTTCACCTGGCTGTCGTAGACCGCCCAGTGCAGCAGGAACCGCCGCCGCGATCCGTCGTTGCCGAGCCAGACGGCCTCGGGATCGTTGCGGGCCCAGAACAGCCCGCCGCGGGCGAGTTCTTCGTAGTAGAGCCGTTGGGACAGGGCGAATTGCAGCTTGGTCGGAATCTCCAGATCTCCGACGATTGCCCGGACCATCTGGTCCTTCAACGCTTGCTCACCGGGCAGGCCAGCCAAGTGACGCTCTGCCTGCTGGGCATCGTTGGCCATTGTCAGAAGTTCGTGGAAGACGGGAAATCCGCTCTCCTGGCGGTCGAAGGTCAGCTTGCCGGCATGGGCGTAGCGGCCGGAGAAATGATATTTGTGCGCGAGCGCCCGAAAGGTAAGGGTCAGGCCGAGCAGATACCGGGCAATGACATCGACCTCGTGGCGCGCGAGGCGCTTCTCGGCCTCCATGACGGCGGCCACGCGGCCGAGATGCCCGGTGATCGCCTGAAACTTGGCGACGTAGCGCCGGGTGACCCGGGTGTCTTCCAGCTGGAAGTGATCGAGGGTGGTCTCGGACATGGCAGCGTCACCTCCGGGTCCGGGACCGCGGGAGCCTCCGGCGGGAGTTTTTCGGCCAAGATGAAGCTGCGGTCACGGGCCCCCGGGCGCCATCAGGAGCCATATTGGTTGCTGTCGTGCTTTTCGACGATATTCTGGAACCGGCGCATGAAACGTTCGTCGGCCTTGGCCTTCTGTTCGAGCACGTCGCGGGCGAAGACCATGTGATCCTCGTGGGCTTCCAGCATGTCGGCCATGCGGCTGTTGGTGGCCGAGCCGATCGCGGCCATGGCGGTCTGGGCTTCCTGGTCGGTCTTGACACCGATCTCGTTTATCCGGTGCGCCACGTCCTGCTGCTGGGCCGTCTTCAGCGACTTGGTCAGCGCGTCGTAAAGCACGACACGCTGCTTGGTGTCGGTCTGCAGCTTGTTGATCAGCACCATCTGGGTCGCCGCCTGGTTCTGCAGCGAATCGATCCAGGTCTTGCCCTTCTCGATGTAGCGTTCGAGTGTCTGGCTCTTGGCGAGCTTCACCTGCTCTTCGCGCACCATGGCGTTGTAGCGGGCGTTGACCTCGGCGAGGTCGGTTTCCAGCCCGGTGCGGGTGGCCGCGTCCTGCTCCATGGAGATCCTGTTCTCGAGCTCGATGATCCTGGGGTCCATCGCGAGGATTTCGGCGCGGACGGCCTCGAGCTCGGACACCGTGGTTTCGCGCTCCACGAGGGTCGATTGCAGGTTGCCTTCGACCTTGGCCTTCTGGTCGTTCAGGATCGCCAGCTGGCCTTCGAGCAGCCGGGTGATCGTGTCCGACTTGGCAATCAGGTCCTGCAGCTTGTCGTCGATCGAGGCCGTGCGCATGCGTTCCTGACGCAGGCTGTCGGACTTGCCCTTGGAGAAGACGCCGACGAAGCTTTCCCAGCCGGTCTTGGACCGCATCTCGTCGAAATCCTTGGAGAAACCGGCGGTAACATCATCCAGCCCCATGATCAGTTCGGCGATGTTGGCGTTCATCAGGTCGGTATGGGCGTGGACCTCGTCTAGGGTTGCGTTCTCGATGTCGACCGCGATGTCCTCGCCCTGCTCCATCTTGGCGCGGGCGGTCTCGATGCGGCTGGTCAGTTCCGCGATCTTGCTCTGCGCCTCGGCGACCTGGGATTGGCTCTCGCGGATCTGGGTATCGAAATCGGCCATGACTGTCCTCTTGAGTATCTACTAACCCGAAAATCTATATGGGAAAGGTAGCGAGGTTTTTCAGGGCTTGGTAGGCCGAATTCGCGACAAGGCGCGACATCGCATCTGCCGCGGCCCGGAACCCGTGGGACCCGGACCGCGGCATCCATCATTCGGCCCAGCCTGTCAGTCGGTCTTTGCGATATCGCAGACGAGGGCTGTCGCCGGCGCCTCTGTCCGGTTGTAGACCCAGTGGACCGTGTCCTCGTTTTCGGGGAACGTGCCAAGCTCGGCGGCGTCGAAGGTCCGCTCGCCGCCGGGCTGGCCCTCGACCCAGGCGCCGTCGACGACGGTGACGATGCCGGGGCGGTCCTCGTGGCTGTGCTCGGCGATCTGGCCGCCGGGGGCGATCTCGATCGCGCGCATCCGCATGGTGTAGCCCGACAGGCCGATCGTCGCCTCGAGCGTGTCGGACGACAGCTCCTGCAGCATCGCCACGTCGAGGCCGACATGCTCTGTCGGCCCCGTGAGATTGGCGAGCACCTGGCCGCCGCCGAGGGCCACGGCGAGGCCTGCGATGGCGCCGAAGAGAAAGTTCAGGGGCTGGAATTTCGCGTGTGTTCCGGGCATATCGATGTCTCCTTCCGAAATCTGGTTTTCATCACACCCAGAGCGTAGCGGGGTGGCGGCAGATGCCCGAACGCGGATTTTTCATGCTGCGGTGAAAGGGATTCACCCGGGTCGATTGGGTTCTTTTGATTTGGGCGCCCCGAGGTGCTAAACTCGACCAACTCTCGGGTTTTCTCGACCGGGGACAGATCGAAGGGTTGCAGATCCGTGGGACGCAGACTGCCACCGTTTGCCGCCGTCAAGGCGTTCGAGGCCGCCGCGCGGCATGGCAACATGAAAACCGCGGCGGACGAGCTGTGCCTGTCGCCCTCGGCGGTCAGCCACCAGATCCGGGCGCTTGAGGATTACCTCGACACGGCGCTCTTCGAGCGGCACGGGAACCTTCTGACACTGACCCTGACGGGGCGGGGCTATTCCGGCAAGCTGACCGGCCTGCTCGACGGGCTGGACGAAGCGACACGCGCGATCCAGCAGGCCGGGCACCGGTCGTTCAGGGTGCTGTGCACGCCGGGGTTCGCGGCCCGGTGGCTGGTGCCGAGGCTGGACCGGCTGAGTTTCGGAAACCGGGTGCAGTTGCGGGTGTCCGAGGGGGCGCCCTCGACGGATTTCGCCTCAAACGACGCGGACCTGGTGATCCAGTGGACCGACGCGCCGGTCACCGGCGTGGTGACGGAGCCGCTGATGGAATCCGGCCGCTATCCGGTCATCAGCCCCGAGCTGAAACAGCGCGAGGACGTGTCGTCGCCCGAGGATCTGGCCCGGGCCACGCTCATGCACGATGTCACGATGGATGCATGGGGCGAGTGGTTCCGCGCCGCCGGGGTTGCGCCGCCGGTGATGCCGCGCGGGCCGACCTTCCCGAATTGCGAACTGGCCACCACGGCGGCCGAGCGAGGCCAGGGCATCTCGCTCGCCTATGACGCGGTGGTGCGCGGGACGATCGAAGAGGGGCGGCTGGTGCGGCTGTTCGACACGGTGATCATGCCCTTCGTGATCTATTCCGTGGCCTATGCCGAGGCCCGCAGCGAGGATCCGATGATCCGCGAATTCGCCGGCTGGATCCATTCCGAGGTCGCGATGGACGGCACCCATGCCGCGCAACGCGCACTTGTCAGCCCCTGACGGGATGTGGGGACGCCCGGGTCGCGGGCGCCCCCGCGGGTCAGCCCACCACGTTGTGCGCGGGGCCGTAGGGGAAGCCGGTGATGTCCTCGGCGCCGTCCTTGCCGATCACCAGGATGTCATGCTCGCGGTAGCCGCCCGCGCCGGCCTGGCCGGCGGGAATCGTCAACATCGGCTCCATCGAGATCACCATCCCGGGCTCCAGCACGGTGTCGATATCCTCGCGCAGCTCCAGCCCGGCCTCGCGGCCGTAGTAATGCGACAGCACCCCGAACGAGTGACCATAGCCGAAAGTCCGGTATTGCAGCATGTCCCGCTCGGCCAGGAAGGCGTTGATCTGCCGGGTGATATCGGAACAGCGCGCCCCGGGCCGGAGCAGCGACATCCCGAAGTCGTGGGCGGCGACATTGGCCTCCCAGACCCGCAGCGAGGCGTCATCGACCGAGCCCACGAACAAGGTGCGCTCGAGCGCGGTGTAATAGCCCGAAATCATCGGGAAGGTGTTGAGCGACAGGATGTCACCGGGCTGCAGGGCGCGGGCGGTCACCGGGTTGTGGGCGCCATCCGTGTTGAGGCCCGACTGGAACCAGACCCAGGTGTCGCGGTATTCCGCATCGGGGAACCGCTTGGCGATCTCGGCCTCCATCGCGTCGCGGCCAGCCATGGCGATGTCGATCTCGCGCACGCCGGGGCGGATCGCGTCGCGCACCGCGTGGCCGCCGATGTCGGCGACCTGCGTCCCGTGGCGGATCAGGGCGATCTCGGCCGGCGATTTGCGCATCCGCTGGGTCATCGCGACCGGGTCGATCGCCACCGTCTCGGACGGCGCCACGACGGCCTTCAGGGCCCGGCAGCGGTCCAGGGTCAGGTGATCCTCTTCGAGCCCCAGGCATTTGCCGGGGCCGGTCAGGCCCTGGACCGTCTGCCAGAAGTTGTCGCGGCTCCAGTCGGTATAGGTGATCGCGTCGCCGTGGCACCGGCGCCAAGGCTGGCCCGCGTCGATGCCGGCGCTGATGGTGGTGCAATCCTGCGCGGTGACCACCAGGCCGTAGGGCCGGCCGAAGGCGCAATAAAGAAAGCCCGAGTAATAGGCGATGTTGTGCATCGAGGTGAACAGCGCGGCCTCGATACCGGCGGCCTCCATCGCGCTGCGCAGCCCGGCCAGGCGGGCGTCGTATTCGGCGGGCGCGAAGGGCAGTTGGGCCTTTTCGCCATTGTGAAAGCGGTAGTTGCGGGGACGGTCCACGAGCGACCTCCTTTTGATGTCAAAAGAGGTCCCGGCGTGCAGGACGGGAATGCGGAGAAGTCCGGGGCGACGCCATCGCCCCGCGCAAGGCCTTATCGATCCACAGCGGCCGCCGATCAAGCCCCCTCTTCCCGTGGCCGTGCCTCATGCTGTCGGGTCAGGCCAGCAGGGCGCGGCAGACCGGCGATCGCGCGTCGGTCAGCCCGTCGATGACGTCGAAATGGTGCCGGCCGGCCTCTTCCGTCAGGGGTGCCTGCCAGGACCGGGCCAGTGCGCGGGCCTGGGAGAGGAAGGCGGGGCGCTCCTCCGCGCCGACCCAGATCGTGACCGGCACGGTCGGGGGCGGGTGGCGCTGCGGGCTCTCGGTGCGGGCCTCGCCCGCGTCGAGGCGCAGGGTCGCGTTGCGCGGCGTCTCGCGCAGGGGCGCAAGGTCGCCCAGAGGCGATATCGGCAGGATCCGGGCGATGCGCCCGCGCTCGGGCAGGGCCACGTCGGCGCAGCCCATGCGCGCCACCAGGTGGCCGCCCGCCGAATGCCCCACCAGACGGATCGGCCCCGTCACCTCGGCCGCCGCCGCACCCACGGCGCGGGCGATGGCCGCGGTGATCTGCGAGATGCGCACGTCGGGACAAAGCTCGTATCCCGGCACCGCCACCCCCCAGCCGGCCGCCAGCGGCCCGGTTGCAAGGTGCGACCAGTCGGACCGCTCGCATTGCATCCAGAACCCGCCGTGCACGAAAATCACCAGCCCGCGCGGCGGGGCGTCGGGCAGGAAGAGGTCGATCGCCTCGCGGCCTCCCGGCCCGTAGCGCAGCACCCGGGGAGGCTGCGCTGCGCGAAATTCGGCCGCCGCATGGGCCCAGAGGTAGGGGTAGCGGTCGCCACCGGCGATATGCACACCCACGGCGTAGGGGTCGTCGGGATCCATTTGCCTGTCCTCGCATTGGTCTTTCAATCAGAGAATGCCCGCAATAGATGTGCAGAGAAACCAGATCTGGAGGCTTTCATGCTGGACCATACGACGGATTTCAAATCCCTGCTGAACGACCCGAGCCTTGTCTGCGAGGACGCCTATGTCGGCGGCGCGTGGGTTCAGGCCAAAAGCGGCAAGACCTTCGAGGTGACGAACCCCGCACGCGGCGACGTCATTGCCCGGGTCGCCGACCTGACCCGAGAGGAGGTGGCGGAGGCCATCGCCATCGCCGACCGCGAGCGTCACGCCTGGGCCGCCAGGACGGCCAAGGAACGCGCCCAGATCCTGCGACGCTGGTTCGACCTGATGATGGCCAACCAGGAAGACCTGGCGGTGATCATGACCGCGGAACAGGGCAAGCCGCTGGCCGAGTCGCGCGGCGAGATCGCCTATGGCGCCGCCTTCATCGAGTGGTTCGGGGAAGAGGCCAAGCGGATCTACGGCGAGACCATACCCGGCCACCAGCCCGACAAGCGGATCACCGTCCTGCGCCAGCCCATCGGCGTCGCGGCCGGGATCACGCCATGGAACTTCCCCAATGCGATGATCACCCGCAAGGCCGCCCCGGCCCTTGCCGCGGGCTGCGCCTTCGTCGTCCGCCCGGCCTCCGAGACGCCGCTGTCGGCCCTTGCCATGGCCAAGCTCGCCGAAGAGGCCGGCGTGCCGAAGGGCGTGTTCTCGGTTGTCACCTCCCAGGACGCCTCGGGCGTGGGCAAGGAATTCTGCGAGAACCCGATCGTGCGCAAGCTGACCTTCACCGGCTCCACCCAGACCGGGCGCATCCTGCTGCGGCAGGCGGCCGACCAGGTGATGAAATGCTCGATGGAGCTTGGCGGCAACGCGCCGTTCATCGTCTTCGACGACGCCGATATCGACAAGGCGGTCGAGGGCGCGATCATGTGCAAGTTCCGCAACAACGGACAGACCTGCGTCTGCGCCAACCGGATCTATGTGCAGGACGGTGTCTACGACGAATTCGCGGCCAAGCTGAAGAAAGCGGTCGAGGCGCTGAAAGTCGGCGACGGGCTGGACGATGGCACCCAGCTTGGGCCGCTGATCGCGCCCAAGGCCAGCGAGAAGGTCCTCGATCACTTGCAGGACGCCTTGTCCAAGGGCGCCAAGCTTCTGACCGGGGGGGACCCGCATCCGCTGGGCGGCCAGTTCCTGAACCCGACCATCGTCACCGACGCGACGCCGGAGATGAAGGTCTCGACCGAAGAGACGTTCGGTCCCTTCGCGCCGCTCTTCCGTTTCAAGGACGAGGCCGAGGTCATCGCGCTGGCCAACGACACGATCTTCGGTCTGGCCTCCTACGTCTACGCCCGCGACATCGGGCGGGTGACCCGGATGCAGGAAGCGCTGGAATACGGGATCGTCGGCATCAACACCGGCATCATCTCGACCGAGGTCGCGCCCTTCGGCGGCGTCAAGCAATCCGGCCTCGGCCGCGAGGGCAGCCGCCACGGGATCGAGGATTATCTCGAGATGAAATACGTCTGCACCAGCATCTAGGCCGCAGGCCCCGGACCCGCGCCCCCGTGGCCTGCGGGCCCGGGGGCGCACCCTCATGCGGGCCGCGCCAACGGCCCGGCAGGTCTTGCACTCGTCCGCGGCAGGGTCTTATCTGCTGACTTCGTTATCGCGGGAGAGGCTCATGGCAAGGAGGAACCGCACGATCGCCGTGCTGGGGCTCGGCAATTTCGGGGCGGTCATCGCCAGCGAGCTCGCCCGCTTCGGCAATGACGTCATCGGCATCGACGTGGATCGCAGGATCGTCTCGGACCAGGCCGACAAGCTCGGCCAGGCGCTGATCCTCGATGCCCGCGACGAGGCCGCCCTGCGCGAGGCCGGCATCGCCGATTGCGACGCGGCCGTGGTGGCGATGGCCACGAATATCGAGGTCTCCATCCTCTCGGTCATGAACCTCAAGCTGCTGGGCGTTCGGACGATCTGGGCCAAGGCCGTGAGCCGCACACACCATCGCATCCTCTCCAAGCTGGGGGTCGATCGGGTCATCCACCCCGAGGAAGAGATGGGCCGCACCATCGCCCAGATGATCCACAACCCGCTGATCCGCGATCTCGCATCGCTCGGGAACGGCAATTACGTGGTGAATTTCATCGTGCCGCCGTCCCTGGCCGGCAAGCGTGTCGAGGACCTGGACCTGCCGTCCCGGCATGAGGTCCGCGCCATCGGCGTCATGCGCGGATCGGATTGGCTGGGCGGCGAGACCTGCGACACCGCATTGTCAGAGGATGACAAGCTGATCCTGCTCGGCTCCCGCACCAAGCTACGCAGCTTCGCCGAAGGGCTCTGAGCCTTGGCGCGGCCCCTCCAGAGGCTGGTCGGCCGGCTGCCGCCGCCGTCGCTGCTGGCGCTGCTCTATCTGGTGCTGGTGTTGCTGGGGACAGGGTTGCTGATGCTGCCGGCCGCGCAGGCCGTGCCGGTCAGGTTGAACGAGGCGTTCTTCACCTCCGCCTCGGCCGTCACTGTCACTGGCCTGATCGTGGTCGACCCGGGCACCAGCTTCACAATCTTCGGCCAGGCGGTGATTGCTGTGCTGATCCAGCTGGGCGGGCTGGGCCTGATGACCTTCGCGGCGCTGTTGCTGGTGACCCTCGGGATCAGCATCGGCATGCCCCAGCGCATCATCATGGGCGAAGAGCTCGGGACCGGCGGGTTCCGCAATCTGCTGCGGCTCGCCCGGCTGATCCTGATGGTGGCGGTCGTGGCAGAGGTGGCGGGAACGGCGCTGCTGATGCTTGTCTTCGTGCCCGAGATGGGCTGGGCCACTGGCACCTGGTCGGCCCTTTTCCACGCGGTCTCGGCCTTCAACAACGCCGGCTTCAGCCTGTTCGACGACAGCCTCGTGCGCCATGGGTCGGAACCTCTGGTCCTGCTGCCGATCGCGGCGCTCTTCATCATCGGCGGTATCGGCTTCGTCGTGCTGGGCGAGATCTGGCAGAAGCGGGCCTGGAGCAAGCTGTCGCTGCATTCCAAGCTGATGTTGACGGGGACCGGGGCCCTGCTGCTTGTCAGCTGGGCCCTGATCGGGGCGCTGGAATGGGGAAACCCGGCCACGCTTGGCGCCATGGAAGGCAGCGGCGACAGGCTTCTGGCGGCGTTCTTTCAGTCGGCCACGCCGCGTACCGCCGGGTTCAACGCCCTCGACACGGCCGCGCTGACCGACGCCTCCACAGTGTTGGTCATGGGCCTGATGTTCGTGGGCGGCGGCCCGACCTCGACCGCGGGCGGGATCAAGGTCACCACGGCGCTGGTGCTCATCCTCGCCACCCGCGCCTTTTTCCTGCGTCACGATACCCTGTCGGCTTTCGGACGCTCCATCGGTCTCGATGAGGTCATGAAGGTCATGGCCCTCGCGACGATCAGTGTGGGCATGGTATTCCTGGCCTGGTTCGTGCTGGCCGCGGGCCACGAGGGCGAGATGTTCGACCTGCTGTTCGAGGTCGTCTCCGCTTTCGGCACCGTGGGGCTAAGCCGCGGCGCAACGGCGGACCTCGATATTATCGGCCAGGTCATCGTGGCTTGCATCATGTTCCTCGGCCGCGTCGGCCCCCTGACCCTCGGCTTCTTCCTCGCGACCCGCAGCAGCCCCAGGATCGGCTATCCGCGCGGCCAGATCTACCTAGGCTGAGACCCCCTGCGAGGACGCCCAAGGCAGCCCGACCTTGTCATCCGCTTGCATCCCTTCGTCTGTGAAGCCGGCGCCTGGCCAGGATGCCTTGCCTCCGGCGGGAGTTTTTTGGCCAAGATTAAGCCCCGATCCTTCATCTTGGCCGAAAACTCCGGGGTCCGGGGCAGAGCCCCGGGGGGGCGCCGCCCGCGCCGATCGGTTTTTTCCAAGGATTGACGGCGGGGCCGCGTCCAACGACCGTGATGCGGATGAAAGTCAGTGATGAGGATCTGGCCCTTGCGGCAGGCGCGGGCGACGGCGAGGCCTTCGCCGTGCTGCTGGAACGGCAGTATGACCGGCTTTTCGGTCTGTGCTTTCGCCTGACCGGAAGCCGCGCCGAGGCCGAAGACCTCACGCAGGATATCTGCGCGGCCCTGCCCGCGAAGCTCTCAAGCTACCGCAGGCAGGCCCGGGTCTCGACCTGGCTCTATCGCGTGGCCGTCAACGCGGCCCACGATCGCAGGCGCCGGCGGGCGAGCTACATGAAGGCGACCGAAGGCTGGGGGGACTGGGAGCAGGCACGGGCCGCCGACAGCGCGGCGGAGACGCAACGGCAGGATTGGCTGATCCGCGCCATGGCGTCCCTGTCCGAAGATTTGCGCGATACGCTCGCGTTGGTGCTGGATGACCTGACACATGCCGAGGCCGCCGACGTGCTGGGCGTCTCCGAAGGCACGATCAGCTGGCGGATGTCCGAGGTCCGAAAACACTTGCGCGCCCTGAAAGAAAAGGAGGAGGCGGAATGACCCGCCCCGACGACATCGACGATCTGAAGGCCGCCCTGAGCGCCGCCACCCCGCGTCCGGACCCCGAGCGCAGGGCAGCGAACCTGCGGCATGCGCGGGAAAATTTCGCCGCCCACGCCCAGGCACGCACAAAAGAGAGCCACAGCCGCCAAGGAACTGAAGGCGCGACCCGTCACAGGTCTGCAGGTCCCGACAGGGGCCTTTTGACAGGAGTGATGACCATGCTTTCTAGAATGACGACGCGCGGCGGTCTTGTCGCAACAACCGCAATCTTCGCCGGATGCCTTCTGGTGCTCACGCCCCAGGGGCGGGAGGTCCTGACCCCCGGCCCATTCCTGCGCGGCGAAGCCGAGCCGCCGTCTCCGCAACCCGCTCCGGATGCCGAAGAGACCCGCGACCCGGCACCGTCCACGGATCGCCCGGTGACTGGCTCGACGGCGGGGCAACCGACAGATGACGCAGTGACCGCACCTGACCCGCTCAACGCGACGCGGATGGCCGAAAGCGAGGAGGAAAGCGACCTTGATGGCGGCATGATGGACAACATGCTGGCGGCGCCCGCCCCGGCGGTGCGGCCCGAAATCGCGGGGCGAAGCGCGGAGGCCGCCGCCGCCGAGAGCGACTTCGGCGGACTTGCCCGGGACAACGCGCCCACGGCAGAGGGCGAGGCTCTGCCCCTCGCCCCCGATACGGAAGCCTTCGCCAACGCCGCGCCGTCGGATCTGAAGATCACGGCCGAGGCTCCGGTCTCAACCTTTTCCATCGATGTCGACACCGCGTCCTGGTCGATTGTCCGTTCGTCCTTGATGCGTGGTGAACTGCCCCCGCCGGCGGCCGTCCGCATAGAGGAGATGATCAACTACTTCCCCTACGCCTATCCCGCCCCCGGGGATGGGGCACCGTTTCGCGCCGAACTCGGCGTGATCGAGACCCCATGGAACGCCGGAACTCGGCTTGTCCGCATCGGCCTGCAGGGGGAATTGCCCGAACTCGACGCCCGGCCTCCCCTGAACCTCGTGTTCCTGATCGATACCTCCGGCTCCATGGATGCCGCGGATAAGCTGCCGCTGCTTCGGCAGTCCTTTCGCCTGATGCTGTCGGAACTGCGCCCCGAGGACGAGGTGGCCATCGTCGCCTACGCCGGCTCCGCGGGCCGTGTGCTCGATCCGACGCCTGCGGGCGATCGCCAGGCCATTCTGGATGCGCTGGACCGACTGTCGGCCGGCGGGTCGACCAACGGCCAGGGCGGGCTCCAGCAGGCCTACGCGGTGGCCGAAGGCATGGCCGACGAAGGTGAGGTCAGCCGGATCCTTCTTGCGACCGACGGCGACTTCAACGTGGGCCTGTCCGACCCCTCCGCGCTTACGGATTATGTTGGGGAAAAACGCCGGACGGGCACGTATCTCTCGGTGCTGGGCTTCGGGCGCGGGAACCTGGATGACGCGACCATGCAGGCCCTCGCACAGAACGGCAACGGCACGGCTGCCTATATCGACACGCTCAACGAAGCGCAGAAAGTGCTTGTCGACCAGCTCTCGGGCGCCCTATTCCCGATTGCCGACGACGTGAAGATCCAGGTGGAGTTCAATCCAGCCACCGTGGCCGAATACCGGCTGATCGGCTACGAGACGCGCGCCTTGCGCCGCGAAGATTTCAACAACGACGCGGTGGACGCCGGGGAACTCGGCGCCGGGCATTCCGTCACGGCGCTTTACGAGATCACCCCCGTCGGATCCGACGCCCGGCTGACCGACCCCCTGCGCTATGCGCCCGCCGAGGCGAAGGGCACCGATGCAAGCGACGAATACGGGTTCCTCCGGCTCCGATACAAGGTGCCGGGCGAGGACGAGTCGCGCTTGATCGAGACACCGATCCCGTCGGAGCTGTCTGCGGACGAGAACGCCTCCTTCGCAGCCGCCATCGCCGGCTTCGGCGAACTCCTCCGCGGCTCGGATTACCTCGGGGACTGGAGCTACGCCGCAGCCATCGAGCTGGCGGGTGCGAACCAGGGCGCAGATACCTTCGGCTACCGCAGCGAAGCGGTCCGGCTGATGCGGCTGGCCCAGTCGCTCTCGCAATAGGGCGGGCGCCGCCTGCGCCTTGCCCATGCTTCCGGCGCAAGGCGCAGGCCCAGCGGGCGGATCGTGCGCGTCGTCACCTGGCCCGCGGCATCGGCATAGCTCAGGGACAGACGAAGGCGGTTGTCCGTGGCCGCCTCGATCCGGTCGATCAGGAGACGCACCTCGGGGGCGAGGTCGGGCATCGCGTAGGCGTGGATCGGCACGCCCGCCGCGCGGGTGCGGGCCGCATCAGGCAGGACTGCCTCGATCTTCACCAGTGCCTCTTCGGCGGCGGCGGCCATCTCGGCCCCGCCCCAGGCCCGCAGCATCCGGGCGCCGGCGACCAGTGCCACGATTTCCTGGCTCGTGAACATCAGCGGCGGCAGATCGTAGCCGGCCCGCATGATGTAGCCGACGCCAGCCTCCCCCTCGATGGGCACGCCGGAGCCGATGAGGTCGGCCACGTCCCGGTAGATCGTCCGGGGCGTGACCTCGAGTTTCTCGGCCAAGGCCCGCGCCGTCGTCAGCCGTCCGCCTCGGAGGTATTGGACGATCTGGAAGAGACGATCGGCGCGGCGCATGGCATCACGTCCGCGACGGTTCGAACAGGCCGATGGAATTGCCATCCGGGTCGGTCGCATACTGGAATCGGCCAGGCGGAATCGGGATGATCGGCCCCATGACCTGGCCTCCGGCCGCAGTGCAGCGGCCGGCCGCGGCTTCGACCGTATCCGGCACCGCGAGGTGGATCGTCGGGCCGACCCCACCGCGGGAGGGCGTCCCGGGATAGAGGTGGCCGCCGATCGCCGTGCTATCGGAATTGAAGCTTGCCATTGGGTTGGGACCAGTGTCGTCCACGGTCATGGTCCAGCCGAAAACGTCCGAATAGAACTCGGACGCGGCGGCGAGGTTGGTCACCGGGATTTCTGTCCAGACGACGAGGGCAGAATTGTCGGGCATCGGTCGCTTCTCCTTTTGCGTTGACGATGCAGGCATCCTTCTCATACCCCTGCTGACAGCCTGATGTCAGCAGCCTGTCAGGACTCGCCCCTCCAGCCAAGGCTTGCCGCGGGTTCGCCGGAGGGGACATATTCGGCGCACACCCACCCCGCGTAGCCATCCATGTCCAGCCTGGCCAAGAAGGCCGGAAAGTCGATCTCGCCCCTGCCGGGTTCCTGCCGGCCGTGGTGGTGCGCGATCTGGACGTGGCCCACATGGGCCCGCACGGCGGCCCAGGTGCCGATCACGTCGCCGGTCATCCGGTGCGCATGATAGGTGTCGAACCGAAGCGACAGGTTGGGGGCCGCGACATCCTCGAGCACAGCGAGCGCGACGGAGTAGTCGTCGAGAAAGGCGCCGGGCAGGTCGTCGCCGCAGACCGGCTCGATGGTCAGCTGGACGGCGGGATCCTGGGAGGCGGCCCAGGCGACGTTTCGGGCGAAGGTCTCGCCGGCCTCCGGCCCTTCCCCGACACCGGCGACCAGATGCATGCGTTCGGCGCCCAGCGCCCGGGCGGACCGGCAGGCCCGGGTCCAGTCCGTGCGGAACCGCGCCTCGGCGCCCGGCAGCGCCGCGGAGGCCTGCAGGCTGGAGGGGTCGGCCCCGTCAGCGGGCGGGCAGGTGATCGACGCCAGGGCCAGGCCGTGCCGGGACAGGGCGGCGGCGATCGGGGCCTCGTCCGCCTCGGCCGGATCATGGATCTCGACCGCTTCGAAACCGGCCTGCGCGGCCGCGGCGAACCGCTCCATCATCGGGCGTTCGGTGAACAGCATCGACAGGTTCGCGCAGACACGGAGCATGGTAGGATGTATGGCCCGCCCCGGTCGGAGTCGCAATCCCGGCCCGCCAGAGCCGGATCTCAGTCAGCCCAGATCGGCAGCGGGAATGATCGGAAAGAAGACGCCGGCAGACCGCAGGCCAAACCAATCCTGACCCTCGTGCGGCTCGGTCACGCCGATGTCAACAAGCCGGTAAAAGCTCTTGCGGTCGATCAGCGCCTCGAGATTGCGGCGGACGAGGATGTAGGGGCTGGGCTCTCCGGTTTCGGGGTCGCGCTCCACCCGGATGGGGTGATCGGCGCCTGCGAGCGCGGTATCGCCGACGTTGGTGGTGAACAGCAGACCCTCGGGGCGGACGTCGAAATCGACAGCCACGAAGGGCGCGTCCTCGACCGTGATGCGGACCTTTTCCACCGGCGTGACAAGAGCATAGTCGTCACCGTCCTTGCGCAGGATGGTCGAGAAGAGCCGCACCAGTTCCGGCCGCCCGATTGGCGTGCCGAGGTAGAACCAGGTGCCGTCCCGCGCGATGCGGATGTCGAGCGCACCGCAATCGGGCGGGTCCCAGTCCTCGACCGGCGGAAGGCCACTTTTGGCGGCAGCCCGGGCGGACGTCGCCAGGCTTTCGGCGGAAATAGTCACGTCCATGTGTCGCATCCCCTTTTGCCATTGGGGTCAGTCAGAATATCTGGTTCCATACCCCAAGACCTAGGGCTTTCGAGGAGACATTGCCATGACCGCCGACGCAGACCTAGTTGGTCACATCGAAGCACTGGGTGAAAAGCTCATTCACGCGCGCAGCAGCATCGCCAAGCGGTTCATCGGTCAGGAGCGGGTCGTGGACCTGACGCTGGCCACGCTGGTCTCGGGCGGGCACGGTCTGTTGATCGGCCTGCCGGGGCTGGGCAAGACGCGGCTGGTCGGAACGGTCTCGACGGTCATGGGGCTCGACAGCAGCCGGATCCAGTTCACCCCCGATCTGATGCCGGCGGACATCCTCGGCTCAGAAGTGCTCGAGACCTCGGCCGATGGCAGCCGCGCCTTCCGCTTCATCGAGGGGCCCGTCTTCTGCCAGCTGCTGATGGCCGACGAGATCAACCGCGCCAGCCCGCGGACCCAGTCGGCCCTGCTGCAGGCGATGCAGGAGAAGGAGGTGACCGTCGGCGGCGAGCATCGTCCGCTGGGCAAGCCGTTCCACGTGCTCGCCACCCAGAACCCGATCGAGCAGGAGGGCACCTATCCGCTGCCCGAAGCGCAGCTGGACCGGTTCCTGGTGCAGATCGACGTGCCTTATCCGACCCGCGACACCGAGCGCGACATTCTGATCGCCACCACCGGCGCGTCGGACGCCCATTCCGAACAGGTGTTCACCGCGCAGGAGCTTCTGGACGCGCAAACGCTGCTGCGGCGGATGCCCGTGGGCGACGGTGTGGTCGAGATGATCCTGGATCTGGTCCGGGCCTGCCGGCCACAGGACAGCTCCGCCCCCGACGTGGTCAAGGCCTCCGTCAGCTGGGGCCCCGGCCCGCGCGCCGCCCAGTCGCTGATGCTGACCGCCCGGGCCGAGGCGCTGACCCATGGCCGGCTGGCCCCCTCGGCCGAGGATGTCCGCGCCATGGCCGGGCCAGTGCTGTCGCACCGGATGGCGTTGTCCTTCGCCGCCCGCGCCCGGGGCGAGACTCTGGACGCGGTGATCCGCCAGGTCGCCGACAGTGTCACCCGCGTCGAGGCCGCTGCGTGAGCGATCCGCACCTCCTCAGACAGGGCGCGGAGGAGATCGCCGCGCCGTTCCCGGCCCTTCTGGTAGAGGCCGAGCATCTGGCGACCACGGTTCTGCTGGGCGAGCACGGCCGCCGGCGGGCCGGGCTCGGCGACGATTTCTGGCAATACCGCCCTGCGCTGCCGTTCGACGAGGCGCGGATGATCGACTGGCGCCGCTCGGGCCGCGCCGATACCGCCTTCGTGCGCGAGCGCGAGTGGCAGATCGCGCAATCGGTGATCCTCTGGGTCGATCAGAGCGCGTCGATGTCCTTCGGCTCGCGCACCGACGGGCCGACCAAGGGCCACCGCGCGAAGGTGCTGGCGCTGGCGGCCGCGGTGCTGATGCTGCGGGCGGGCGAACGGGTTGGCCTGACCGGTCTGCGCCTGCCTCCGCGCAGCGGCGAGGGGCAGTTGCTGCGCATGGCGGCCCTGCTGTCCGAGGACCATGACGTCGACTACGGCGCCCCCGAGGCCGGCGGCATGCTGCCCCATTCGCGGGCGCTGTTCGTCTCGGATTTCCTCGGCGACATCGCCCCGGTCGAGGCGGCACTGACCAAGGCCGCCGATCGCGGGGTCCGGGGCGCCCTGCTGCAGGTCCTCGACCCGCAGGAGGAGGCCTTTCCGTTCGAGGGCCGCACGATCTTCGAAAGCATGTCGGGCAGCCTGCGGCACGAGACGCTGAAGGCCCGTGACCTCAAGGACCGTTATCTGGCGCGGCTGGCCGAACGCAAGGACAGGCTCGACACGCTGGCCCGGCGCACTGGGTGGCAGTTCAGCACCCATCACACCGGGGACAGCGGCGCCGCGGCGCTCTTGTGGATCCATGGCGCGATGGAGCGGCGGAGCTGATGTGGACCGTGGGATCTCTGGGCTTCGCCGCGCCCTGGCTGTTGCTGGGGCTGGTGGTCTTGCCGGTGCTGTGGCTGCTGCTGCGCG
This sequence comes from Roseisalinus antarcticus, assembly GCF_900172355.1. Classification (GTDB taxonomy): domain Bacteria; phylum Pseudomonadota; class Alphaproteobacteria; order Rhodobacterales; family Rhodobacteraceae; genus Oceanicola; species Oceanicola antarcticus_A. Next base: position 65,252 of record NZ_FWFZ01000005.1, read on the forward strand.
CGGTGCCGCCGGCGCCGATACGGCGGCGCTTTCCGGGGGTCGCGCTGCTTCTGGGCCTCGCCGACAGCGAAACCCAGACGGACCGCACGCCCTGGTGGCTGCTGCTGCTGCGGATGCTGGCCGTGGCCGCGGTGATCCTGGGCTTCGCCGGCCCGGTGCTGAACCCGCAGGTCGACCGGCCGGGATCGGGGCCACTTCTGGTGCTGGTGGACGGCACCTGGGCCGATGCCCGCGACTGGGAGCGGCGGACCGACCGGGTGGCCGCCGCGCTGGGCGATGCCTCGCGCGAGGGGCGCAGCGCGGCTCTGGTCTCGCTGACCGACCTGCCCCCCGGGGGCCTGTCGTTCCAGGCGGCCGATGCGGTCTCTGCCCGGCTGCCCTCGCTGGAGCCCGCCGCGTGGGAGCCCGACCCCGAGGCCGTCGCCGACTGGGCCGCGGGCCTTGAGGGGTCGTTCGGCACGTTCTGGCTGTCCGACGGGCTTGCCCGCGACGGCCGCGACGACCTGCTGGGTGCGCTGGAGACCCACGGCACAGTCACCGTGTTCGAGAGCCCGCGGGCGCTGATGGCCCTGCGGCCCGTCCGTTTCGAGGAGGACGCGGTCGCCGTCACCGCCCTGCGCACCGACACCGGCGCGGTGCGCGAGGCGGACCTCGCCGCCATGGGGCTTGACCCTGCGGGCGTCGAACGGCGGCTTGCCGGGGTGCCGATCACCTGGCCGGCCGACGCGGCAGAGGCCGAGGTGCAATTGTCCCTGCCGCCCGAATTGCGCAACCGGATCACCCGGTTCGAGATCGCCGGCGTGCGCTCTGCCGGGGCGGTGACGCTCGCCGATGACGCCCTGCGCCGGCGCGAGGTCGCCCTGATCGCCGGCCGCGAAGGCCGCGAGGCGCTGGAGCTTCTTGACCCGCTGCACTACCTGCGCGAGGCGCTGGAGCCGACAGCCGACCTGGTGGCGGGCGACCTGACGGATGTGCTTTTGGCGAACCCGGATGTGATCGTTTTCGCCGACGTGGCCGTGCTCGCACCCGGAGAGGCGGCAGACGTGCTCTCCTGGGTCGAGAACGGCGGGATGCTGCTGCGCTTTGCCGGGCCGCGGCTGGCTGCCTCCGACATCAGCATCACCGAAGAGGACCCGTTGATGCCGGTGCGGCTGCGGGCCGGCGGCCGGTCGGTCGGCGGCGCGATGAGCTGGGGAGAGCCCAAGACCCTTGACGCCTTTGCCGACGAGTCGCCCTTTGTCGGCCTTCCGGTGCCCGAGGACGTGACGGTCAATGCGCAGGTGATGGCGCAGCCCGACCCGTCGCTGGCGGACCGGGTGATCGCCCAGCTTGCCGACGGCACGCCGCTGGTCACCCGCAAGCCGGTCGGCAACGGGCAGGTCGTGCTGTTCCATGTCACCGCCAACGCGGAATGGTCGACGCTGCCGCTGTCCGGTCTCTTCGTCCGGATGCTTGAGAGACTGGCCGTCTCGACCCGCCCGACAAGCCCCGACGCCGAGGAACTGACCGGAACCACCTGGCAGCCCCGCGAGGTCCTGAGCGCCTTCGGCCGGATCGAAAACGCAGACGATCTGCCCGGCGTCGCCGGAGAGCGTCTGGCCGAGGGCGGGCCCGGACCGGACCTGCCGCCCGGGCTCTATGCCAGCGACGGCCGGTCGATCGCGGTCAACGTGATCGACGCGGAGCGGACGCTGACCGCAGCCTCCTGGCCCGCCCGGATCGTCGTGGAGGGATTGAACGTGACACGCGAAACCGTGCTCAAGGGGTGGCTCCTGGCGGGCGCTCTTGCGTTGCTTCTGGTGGACATCCTGGCGTCGCTGGCCCTGTCGGGCCGGCTGCGCGGGCCCCGCGCGGCGGCGGCCGGGCTTGCCGCGCTCCTGGTCCTGGCGGGCGTCCCAGACGGCGCCCGGGCCCAGTCCGAGGCCGACCGGCTGGCGGTTCGCTCCACCTCCGAGGTGGTGCTCGCCCATGTCCTGACCGGGGACGAGACCGTCGACAGCGTGGCCGCGGCCGGGCTGCGCGGCCTGTCGAACGTCCTCTTCCAGCGCACCTCGATCGAGCCCGCCGCGCCGCTTGGCGTGAATATCGAAACCGACGAGCTGGCCTTCTTCCCGCTGCTCTACTGGCCGGTGACCACCGATCAGCAGATCCCGTCCTCGCAGGCCTATGACAAGCTGAACCGCTACCTGCGCTCGGGCGGGATGATCGTCTTCGACACCCGCGACGCGGATCTTGCCGGGTTCGGCTCTGCCACGCCGGAAGGTCGGCGCCTTCAGGCCCTCGCGCGTCCGCTGGACATCCCGCAGCTGGAGCCGCTGCCGCCGGACCACGTGCTGACCCGGACCTTCTACCTGCTGCAGGATTTCCCCGGGCGTCATGCCGGCCGGGAGCTTTGGGTCGAGGCGGCGCCACCGGATGCCGAGCTGGTGGAGGGAATGCCGTTCCGCGACCTCAACGACGGGGTGACGCCGGTGGTGATCGGCGGCAATGACTGGGCCGCCGCCTGGGCCGTCGACGAGACCGGCGCCTACCTGCTGCCGGTCGGGCGCGGCATGGCCGGAGAGCGGCAACGGGAGCTGGCCTACAGATTCGGCGTCAACCTAGTGATGCATGTGCTGACCGGGAACTACAAATCGGACCAGGTGCACGTGCCCGCCCTGCTGGACCGGCTGGGCCAGTGAGACCGCGACGCAGTGACCGCTGCCTGACAGCGTTGGAGATATCTTGACCGGAACCGTGATCCTCGACCCTCTCGTGCCAACCTGGCTTCTGGCCGCCGTCGGTGCGCTGGCGCTTTTGCTCGTGGCGTTCGCGATCTGGCGGCGGCTGGCGGGCTGGTGGCTGCGCGGGCTTGCGGCCATCGCCCTGCTCGCGGCGATCGCCAACCCCTCGCTGCAACGGGAGGAGCGCGACGCCCTCTCCGACATAGTGCTGGCCGTGGTGGACCAGAGCGCGAGCCAGCGGATCGGCGACCGGTCCGAGCAGACCGCCGCGGCGCTGGCATCGCTTGAGGCGGAGGTCGACCGGCTGGAGAACACCGAGCTTCGCGTCGTCCCGCTCGGGGATGCCGAGGGCGATGGTGGGACGCTTCTGATGACGGCACTCTCCGAGGCGCTGGCAGAGGAGCCGCAGGCGCGGGTCGCGGGGATCTTCCTGCTGACCGACGGTCGGCTGCATGACGCGGGCCGCGCCCCCGACGGCTTTCCGGCGCCGCTGCATGCCGTGCTGTCGGGGCGCGACGGCGATTGGGACCGGCGGCTGGTGCTGAAGAACGCACCGGCGTTCGGGATCCTGGGCGAGCCGGTCACGCTGACGCTGCGGATCGAGGACCAGGGCGCGGCGCCGGAGGCCGAGACCGTTCCGCTGACCATCGCGATCGACGGCGACACGCCGATGAGTTTCGACGTGCCTCTGAACGAGGATATGGAGCTGCCCGTGACCCTGCCCCATGGCGGGATGAACGTGCTGCAATTCGCGACCCCGGTCCTCGACAGCGAGTTGACCGGCCGCAACAACGCGGCCGTCCTGCAGATCAACGGGGTCCGGGACCGCCTGCGGGTGCTGCTGGTCTCGGGCGAGCCGCATCCCGGCGAGCGGACCTGGCGCAACCTGCTGAAGTCGGATTCCTCGGTCGACCTGGTGCATTTCACCATCCTGCGCCCGCCCGAAAAGCAGGACGGGGTGCCGGTGGACGAGCTCTCGCTCATCGCCTTCCCGACGCGCGAGCTGTTCCTGGAGAAGATCGACGAATTCGACCTGATCATCTTCGACCGCTACAAGCGGCGCGGGATCCTGCCGGCGATCTATCTCGACAACATCCGCTCCTACGTCGAGACCGGCGGGGCGGTCCTGGTCGCGGCGGGGCCCGATTTCGCCAGCGCGGATTCGCTCTATCGCTCGCCGCTGGGCGAGATGCTGCCCGGCGCGCCCACCGCCCGGGTCTATGAGGAGGGGTTCATGCCGCTGCTGTCCGCCCTCGGCCAGCGCCACCCCGTGACCGAGGGGCTGGAGACGGCCGAGGGCGAAAACGCCCCCGGCTGGGGCCGGTGGTTCCGGCAGATCGAGGTCGAGGCCCTGCCCCGCTCGCAGGTGCTGATGACCGGGATCGACGACCGCCCGCTGCTGATGCTCGACCGCTACGGCGAGGGGCGCGTGGCGCTGATGGCGTCCGACCAGATCTGGCTCTGGAACCGTGGGTTCGAGAGCGGCGGGCCGCAGTTGGAGCTGTTGCGCCGGCTGGCGCACTGGATGATGAAGGAACCGCAGCTGGAGGAAGAGGCGCTGTGGGTCGAGCCCAACGGCCAGACGATGCGGGTGGTCCGGCGGTCGCTGTCCGAAACGGTCGGCGACGTGACGGTGACCCATCCCGACGGCAGCGAGACCGTGCTGAGCCTGGAGGAGGTCAGCCCTGGCCGGTTCGAGACAATCTGGGAAGCGCCGGAGATGGGGCTTTACCGGCTGACGGACGGGGAACTCGACAGCGTGATCGCCCTTGGCCCGTCCGCGCCGGCGGAATTCGAGCAGACGATCGCCAGCGGCGAAGAGCTTGCCCCCTTCGTGGAGGGCACCCGCGGCGGGGTGGTCTCGATGGAGGACGGCGCCATGGACGTGCGGCAGGTGCGCGAAGGCCGGCCGGCGGCGGGACGTGGCTGGCTTGGGATCACCCCGAGTGGGGCTTACCTGACGGCCGATATCACGATCACGCCGCTGCTGCCGGCCTGGCTGTTCCTGCTGCTGGCGGCCGGGCTCGTGATCGGGGCTTGGCTGCGCGAGGGCCGCCGGTAGCGCATGTGTCTGCGGACAGGAGCCCCCGGCGGGAGTTTTCCGGCCAAGATGAAGGGGGCGGTCTCGCCCGGGGCTGTCAACGCGTCGTCTGGTCCAGCGGGACCATCGTCGTCCCGGTGTTCCAGCCGTCGGTGTTGCAGCGGGCGCGGATGTGGACCTCGGCCAGGTCAGGGGGGATCGTGACGCCGGTCAGGCTGCGGGTGAAGGGCTGTTCAGTTTCATGGGGGTGCAGGAGCTCTCGGGTGCCGAGGGGGGTGCCGTCGGGCGCCTCGAGCCGCCAGGCGTCGGCGTAGTGCTCCCAGCCGGTGTCCGGGTGCAGCAGGGTAACCGAGACCTGCCAGCCGGCGCCGGTCTGTTCGACCGTCACGGCGGTGATTTCTGGCGGATCGGCGAAGGCGGCGGGGGCCGCGAGGATTATCGGGAGGACCAGGCGCATGGGCAGGAGGGTAGCATCGGTTCACACGGCGGCCGGTCACCTTTGCGTCAGCTGCCTCAACGCAGGATGATGCTGCGCGGCTGGGAGGCGAATTCGCGGCTCAGAACGACCCAGGTGGCGGCGATGGCGGCCGCGGCCAGCGCGGCGGGCCCGAGAAACCAGGCGACCACGGCCAGCGCGAAATAGACCGCCCGCAGGCCCCGGTTGAAGTTGATCGCCGCGCGGATGTTGAGCTCTGCCGCGCGGGCGGCCAGGGGCAGGACATTCACGTCTTCGGGGTCGTTCGGGACAGCCGCCATGACCACGGCGCAATAGCCGAAGACCCGGTTGGCCCAGACGAACCGCAGGAACCCCTGCGAGAGAAAGAGCGCCACCACCAGCAGCTTGATCTGCCACAGCAGGGTCGGCGCGTGTTCGGTCGTCAGATCCTCGGCCAGACCGGAGAGCGGATCGGTGTTGCCCACCAGGGCCAGAACGCCGCCGATCGCGAGGATGCAGGTGGAGGCGAAGAAATTCGTTCCCTGCCGCAGGGACGACAGGATCTGGCTGTCGAAGATGCGCACGTCGCGGGCGGCGAAGCTGCGCATCCAGTCGCGGCGATACTCTGCCATCAGCGTCGAGACGGAGGGTCGCCGGGCCGGCGGATGCTCGATCACGAAGCCCGTCAAGCCGGCGCAGGCGAAGGTCAACGCCAGGGCGGCGAGGTCCCAGGGCCACAGCAGCGCGAGAAGATCGTCGATGGGCATCAGAACGGTTTGAACACCACGACCCAGAGGATCGCGATGACCACCAGGACGCTGACCTCGTTGTAGATACGCAGGTAGCGGTCGGTTTCCTCGAACGTGCCGCGCCGGGCGCGGATCACCAGCATCCCCGTCCAGACGTAATGCGCGATCAGCAGCGCCACCAGCGCCAGCTTGGTCCAGACCCAGGCCGGAAAGCCCCAGGCCCAGGCCAGCCACAGCCCGGTGCCGATCGCGATCACGCCGAGGCCGGCGGAAAACCGGAACAGACGGATGGTGAGGTCGCCCGTCGGACCGAAGGCCCCGGTCGCCGCGTGTTCGCGTTTCCAGAAGATGAGCGCACGGGGCACGGCGAAGATCCCCGTCATCCAGCCCATGACGCACAGCAGGTGTATGACCTTGACCCAATCCATGACCAAGCTGTGCCGCGATGCAGCGGCGGGCACAAGGGCCTTGGCGGCCAGCCCCGCGATGGGAGATTGCAACAGGGTCGAATTGCTCATATGATCTTACCAATCACAAGGGATGGAGGCCCGCGCCATGGAAATGCCGACGCCGAACCAGACGGTCATGGCAAAGCGCGACAAGGTCGTGGCGCGGCTGCAGGAAATCCTGCCCAAGGGCGCCGTGATCTCGGACCCGGCGGAGACGCGGGCCTATGAATGCGACGCGCTGACCGCCTACAAATGCCCGCCGCTTTGCGCCGTGCTGCCCGCCTCGACCGAAGAGGTCGCAGCAATCCTGCGGGTCTGCCACGCTGAGGGGGTGCCGGTGGTGCCGCGGGGGTCGGGCACGTCGCTTGCGGGCGGGGCCCTGCCCACCGAAGACTGCGTGATCCTGGGCGTGGCGCGGATGAACGCGGTGCTCGAGACGGATTACGCCAACCGCTTCGTGCGGGTGCAGACCGGGCGCACGAACCTGAGCGTGACCGGCGCGGTCGAGGAAGACGGTTTCTTTTACGCGCCCGACCCGTCGTCGCAGCTGGCCTGTGCGATCGCCGGCAATATCGCGATGAATTCCGGCGGGGCGCATTGCCTGAAATACGGGGTGACCACGAACAACCTGCTGGGCGTGACCATGGTGCTGATCGACGGCACGGTGGTGGAGTTGGGTGGCGCATATCTCGATGCCGGGGGGCTCGACCTGCTGGGGGTTGTCTGCGGCTCCGAGGGGCAACTGGGCGTCGTGACCGAGGCGACCCTGCGGATCCTGCGCAAGCCCGAGGGTGCCAAGCCCGTGCTGATGGGTTTTGCCTCGAATGAGGTCGCCGGGGCCTGCGTGTCGGACATCATCAAGGCCGGCGTCTTGCCCGTGGCCATCGAATTCATGGACCGGCCCTGCATCCGGGCCTGCGAGGCCTTCGCCGGCGCGGGCTATCCCGATTGCGAGGCATTGCTGATCGTCGAGGTCGAAGGCGCGGCCGAGGAGATCGCCGAACAGCTGGCTGTCATCCTCGAGATCGCCCGGCGGCACGACCCGGTGGAGCTGCGCGAAGCCGCGGATGCCGACGAGGCGGCGCGGATCTGGCTGGGCCGCAAGTCGGCCTTCGGCGCGATGGGGCAGATCAACGATTACATCTGCCTCGACGGGACGATCCCGGTGTCGAAGCTGCCGCAGGTGCTGCGCGGAATAGGCGAGCTGTCGGCCAAATACGGGCTGCAGGTGGCCAATGTGTTCCACGCGGGCGACGGCAACATGCACCCGCTGATCCTGTTCGACGCCAATCTCGCCGGCGATCTCGAGAAGGCCGAGGAGATGGGGGCCGAGATCCTGACGCTCTGCGTGGAGGTGGGAGGCTGCCTGACCGGAGAGCATGGCGTGGGGATCGAAAAGCGGGACCTGATGTCGAAGCAATTCGCGCCCGCCGACCTCGAGGCGCAGATGGCGGTGAAGGACGTGTTCGACCCGGCCTGGCTGTTGAACCCGGCCAAGGTGTTTCCGCTCGCGGCGAGCGAAACCCGCAGGATGGCGGCGCAATGAGAGCCGCGCGGCCCGCCGGCGCCATGGCATGGGACCCCAGATGATGAGACCCCAGAGCGAAGAAGATCTGGCAGGCGCCCTGGCCGAGGCCACTGCACCGCTGCGGGTGCGCGGCGGCGGCACCCGGGACGTGGGCCGGCCCGTGGTCGGCGACCTGCTGGAAACCGGCGGGCTGACCGGCATCGAGCTGCACGAACCCGGGGCGCTGACCCTCGTGGTCCGTGCGGGCACCCCGCTTTCCGAGGTGGAGGCCGCGCTCGACGCCCATGGCCAGAGGCTCGCCTTCGAGCCGATGGATCACCGGGTCCTGCTGGGCACCGGCGGCGCTCCGACAATCGGCGGCGTGGTGGCGGCGAACGTGTCGGGGCCGCGCCGGATCGCTGTCGGGGCCTGCCGGGACTTCCTGCTGGGCGTCCGGTTCGTGGACGGCAGCGGCACCATCGTCAAGAACGGCGGGCGGGTGATGAAGAACGTCACCGGCTACGATCTGGTCAAGCTGATGGCCGGTTCCTGGGGCTGTCTGGGCGTGTTGACGGAAGTCTCGCTCAAGGTCCTGGCCCGGCCGGCGACAGAAGCCACCTTGGTCGCGACGGGCAAGGATGCGGCCGCAGGCGTCGCCGCGCTGTCGGCGGCGCTGACATCGCCCTTTGACGTGACCGGCGCGGCGCATCTGGCCGTCGAAGAGGGCAGGTCCGAGACGCGCGTCCGGATTGAGGGCATGCCCGGCTCGGTGGCCTACCGCATCGACGCGCTTCGGGCCGGGCCCTGTGCGGGGTGGGACGTGGTCCGCGACGACGAGAGCGCTGTGCTCTGGACCGAGGTGCGCGACGTGGCGCCCCTGGCGGCCCGGTCAGGCGCGGTCTGGCGGATCTCGGTCAAGCCCTCGGACGGGCCGGTCCTGACCGCGGCGCTGGCGGCGCAGGGGATCGGCGAGGCGGCGCTTTATGATTGGGGCGGCGGGCTGGTCTGGCTGCTGGTGGCCGAGGACGGCGATGCCGGTGCGGCCGCGATCCGGGCGCAGGTGGCGGCCCTCGGCGGTCATGCCACGCTGGTCCGGGCGGCGCCGGCGACCCGCGCCGCCCTCCCGGTCTTTCAGCCGCAATCGAACGGCGTGGCGGCGCTGGACAGGGCGATCCGGGCGAAATTCGACCCCCGGGGCATCCTGAACCCGGGGCTGATGGATTAAGGCGACGCGACCCGCGGAACCGGGCGCACGGACGGAGAGACCATGCAGACAACCTTCACCGAGGCGCAACTGGCGGACCCGGGCACGGCGCGGGCCAATCAGATCCTGCGCTCTTGCGTCCATTGCGGGTTTTGCACCGCCACCTGCCCGACCTACCAGGTGCTCGGCGACGAGCTCGACAGCCCGCGCGGGCGGATCTACCTGATCAAGGACATGCTCGAGAACGAGCGGGTGCCGGACGAAAAGACCGTGACCCATATCGACCGCTGCCTCTCGTGCCTCGCCTGCATGACGACCTGCCCCTCGGGTGTGCACTACATGCATCTCGTCGACCATGCCCGCGCCTATATCGACAAGCACTACGAGAGGCCCTGGCGCGACCGTGCCCTGCGCTGGCTGCTGGCACGGATCCTGCCCTATCCGGGGCGGTTTCGGCTGGCGTTGCTGGCGGCCAAGATCGGGCGGCCGTTCAAGCGGCTGGTCCCCGATGCCCGCCTGCGGGCCATGCTGGAGATTGCGCCGAAGCGGATCCCCCCGGTCAGCCGCAACGACGACCCCCAGAGCTTCGCCCCGCAGGGCGCGGCCCGCAAACGGGTCGCGCTGATGACGGGCTGTGCCCAGAAGGCGCTGAACACGGATATCAACGACGCGACGATCCGCCTTCTGACCCGGCTGGGCTGCGAAGTCGTCGTGGCCGAGGGCGCGGGCTGCTGCGGCGCCCTGACCCACCACATGGGCCGCGAGGACGAAGCGCACGCGACCGCCGCCAGGAACATCCGCGCCTGGATCCGCGAGATGGATGGCGCCGGCCTCGATGCGATCGTGATCAACACCAGCGGCTGCGGCACGACCGTCAAGGATTACGGCCACATGTTCCGCACCACGCCGTTGTCGGCGGACGCAGCCCGCGTCGCGGCGATCGCGCGCGACGTCTCCGAGGTGCTGGCGGATCTGGCGCCGGGCGGCACGGCGCCCGAGCCGCTGACCGTGGCCTACCACGCGGCCTGCTCGCTTCAGCACGGCCAGAAGATCACGTCCCACCCCAAGACCCTGCTGCGCGATGCCGGCTTCACCGTGGTGGAACCCGCCGACAGCCACCTCTGCTGCGGATCGGCGGGGACCTACAACCTGATGCAGCCCGAGATCTCGGCCCAGCTCAAGGAACGCAAGGTCCGGACGCTGGAGGCCCGGTCGCCCGACGTGATCGCCGCCGGCAACATCGGCTGCATGATGCAGATCGGCGGCGGGACGAACGTGCCCGTCGTCCATACGGTCGAATTGCTGGACTGGGCGACGGGCGGGCCCAAGCCGCCATCGCTGGACCAGGCCCATGTGGCGGTGCCGGTTCTTCGGTGACTGCCCCATTTCCGCCGCAATTCGGCAGTAGCCCGATCAGGCTTTGTTGACCAAGGACAGCCATATGCGTCGGTTCATGATCGCGTCTCTTCTCTGCATCGCCACAGGCGCGACAGGGGCCGCGGCCGAGGACACCGGTCTCGAGTCGCTCGTCACCCGCGATGCGGTGCGTGGCTGGGAAGCGGTGGGACGGCTGGATATCGACGGCAAAGGGTTCTGCACCGCCTCGCTGATCGACGAACAGACCGTCATGACGGCGGCCCACTGCCTTTTTGACAGCGAGACCGGCGATCGCGTCGACCCCGCCCGGATGCAGTTCCTGGCCGGGCTGCGCGACGGGCAGGCGATGGCCTATCGCGGCATCCGGCAGGCGGTGGCCCACCCGGACTATGTCCTGGGAGACACCGCGGATATCGGCAATATCGCCTCCGACGTGGCCCTGCTTGAGCTTGACCAGCCGATCCGCAGCACCCAGATCATCCCCTTCGAGATGGGCGCGGAACCCCAGGCCGGCGAAGCGGTCGGGATCGTGTCCTATGCCCAGGAACGGGCGGAGGTGCCCTCCCTTCAGGAGGTCTGCACAATCCTCGGCTTTCAGTCCGAGGTTCTGGTGATGTCCTGCGACGTGAACTATGGCTCGTCCGGTGCGCCGATCTTCTCGCTCGCGGGTGGACAGGCGCGGATCGTGTCCCTGGTCGCCGCGAAGGCCGAGATCGACACGGGGCGGGTGGCGCTCGGCATGCCGATCGCGGCGCCAAACGCCCGGATCCGCGGCATCATGGAGGACGGCGGCGGGCGGTTCTCGGGGATCGCCCGAACCTCTATCCGCGTGCTGCGGCCCGGCGAGGGCGACACCCGCGAGACGGGCGCGAAATTTCTCCGGCCCTGATCGGCGGGCGGGGACTTGAAACCGCAAAATCGCATTCCCAGATTTCCCACAGGACGCCGATAACGGGTCCTGTGACGATGGCCCGTCCCGTTCGGGAGGGCCGAAACATATCATGGTATCGCTCTATGGAGGTAACCCCATGCGTACATTCGACCTTGCACCCCTTTACCGGGCAACAGTCGGTTTCGACCAGGTCGCCGACCTGATGGACCGGGTCCTGACCAACGACCCCGGCAACCAGACCTACCCCCCGTACAATATCGAGAAGACGGCCGATGACGGCTGGCGGATCTCGATCGCCGTCGCCGGGTTCTCGGGCGACGATCTCGGCATCGAAGTCAGGCAGAACGCGCTGCTCGTCACCGGCCGGAAGGCAGAGGCGGAAGGCGAGCGCAAATACCTGTATCGCGGCATCGCGACCCGCGCGTTCGAGCGTCGGTTCCACCTCGCCGACCATGTCCGCGTGACCGGCGCCAGCCACGCCGACGGGATGCTGCACATCGAGCTCAAGCGTGAAGTGCCCGAGGCGCTCAAGCCCCGCCGCATAGAGATCTCGAAAGCGCCCGCAGCCGAGACGACCGACGTCGTGGACCAGACCACCGTCAACTAGGCATCAAGCGGAACGCGCCAGATGGTCAAGGGCCGGGGATCTTCCCGGCCCTTTTTGACCGCAGGATCCCGCGCCCCTGACGGGCCGACGGAACACGTGCGCGGCAGGGACAATAACGTCCCTCGCATTGTTCAGGCACCATCGCCAGGTCATGCACGTCGGGGGCTTTCTGCCCCCTCTTGGCCTTCGGCCAATTCACCCCCGAGGATATGGGAAGGCAATGAAGACGATCACCTCCTGTTAACCAATGTCTGCCACAATAGTCTTGCGGTACAGGTGGGAACCGATGACCGCAGGCGATGAAGGACCGCGTCCCCTCTTGGTGCCGGTCCGACGTGACGACGGCAGGGGACGAGTCGTAACGGTTATTCCTTCATTGCCTTGCAATATCCCCGCCGGAGGCATCCTTCAGATGAAGCCGGGCGCCGCCCTTCACGGCTCAGACCGGCATCCGGCATTCGCGCCGTTTCAAGCCAAGGCGCCCCCTGGCAGTCATGGGCCCCGCGTTCGGACGGCCCGGTGGGATGAAGCCACGTCCAGCCCCTCGACGGTCTGCCGAGGTCCGCGGTCCATGACGGCACCGTCTCCGGGTGCCACGCCCGTCGCCCGGCTTCGTCGCGGCGAGGCGGGCGGGTTCAATGTGCCGCCGCCCAGCTTGACCCCGTCCCCGCGTCGACGATCATCGGAATCGAAAACCGGACTGCGGGAAGAGAGGCCTGTTCCATGACCTCGCGCGCGACCTCTGTCAGGCGGTCCGCCGCGTCTTCATCGACTTCGAACAGCAATTCGTCATGGACCTGCAGCAGCATCCGCGCGGGCAGCTCGGCGATGGCATCCGGCATCCGGATCATCGCCCGACGGATCACATCGGCCGCGGTGCCCTGGATCGGCGCGTTGATCGCGGCACGTCGGGCGAAACCGGCCCCAGGCCCCTTGGCGTTGATCTCTGGCGTGTGGATCTTGCGGCCGAACAGCGTCTGGACGAAGCCATGCTCCTTGGCGAAGGCCACCGTCTCGTCCATGTAGGTACGAATGCCGGGAAACCGCTCGAAATAGCGGTCGATGAAGCCCTGGGCCTCGTCCCGCGGAATGCGCAGATTTCGCGCCAGGCCGAAGCCGGAAATCCCGTAGATGACGCCGAAATTGATCGCCTTCGCCTGGCGCCGCACGTCCGGGGTCATCTCGTCCAGCGGCACGCCGAACATCTCCGATGCCGTGGCCGCGTGGATGTCCTGCCCGTCCCGGAAGGCGTCGCGCAGGGCCTCGATTCCGGCCACATGGGCGAGGATCCGCAGCTCGATCTGCGAATAGTCCAGCGAGACGAGAACCTTGCCCTCTTCGGCCACGAACGCCTCGCGAATCCGCCGCCCCTCTTCGCTGCGCACGGGAATGTTCTGCAGGTTCGGGTCGGTGGAGGCGAGGCGGCCGGTGTTCGCGCCGGCCTGAGAATAGCTGGTGTGCACCCGGCCCGTATCGGGATTGATGTGTTCCTGCAGCGCGTCGGTATAGGTTGATTTCAGCTTGGAGAGCTGCCGCCAGTCGAGGATGCGCCGGGGCAGGTCGTGCAGCGTCGCCAAGTCCTCGAGCACGTCGGCCCCGGTGCCGTAGGCGCCCGTCTTGCCCTTTTTCGGCGCCTTGCCGTCGGGCATGGACAGGCTCATCTCGTCGAACAGGATCTCGCCCAGTTGCTTGGGAGAGCCCACGTTGAACTTGCGCCCCGCCAGCCCATAGATCTCTTCCTCGAGCCCGGCCATCTTCTGGCTGAAGGCGTTGGACATGCGCGACAGCGTATCGCGGTCGACCTTGATGCCGGTGCGCTCCATCTGCGCCAGAACCGGGATCAGCGGGCGTTCGAGGGTCTCGTAGACCGTGGTGACCCGGGTCTGGTGCAATTGCGGACGGAAGGTCTGCCACAGGCGCAGGGTGATATCGGCGTCTTCGGCGGCGTATTTCACCGCGTCGGCCAAGGGCACCCGGTCGAAGGTCTTCTGCGATTTCCCCGTGCCCAGCAGCGACTTGATCTCGATGGGCCGGTGCGACAGATAGCGTTCCGACAGGGCATCCATGCCGTGGTTGTGCAGCCCCGCGTTCAGCGCGTAGCTGAGCAGCATCGTGTCGTCGATGGAGGCGAATTGGCAGCCGTAGCGCGAGAGCACCTTCATGTCATACTTCAGGTTCTGGCCGATCTTCAGGATGCTGTCGTCGGCCAGCACCGGCTGCAGCATCCCGAGCGCCTCTTCCATGTCCATCTGCCCTTCGGCCATGGCGTCGGAGCCGAAGAGGTCATCCTCAGCCTCGGCCCGGTGGGCGAGCGGGATGTAGCACGCCTGACCCGGCTCCACCGCCAGCGAGATGCCGACCAGATCGCAGAGCATCTCGTTCAGGCCCGTGGTCTCGGTGTCGATCGCAACGTGGCCGCGGGCGCGGATGCGGTCGATCCAGACCTGCAGCGTCGCCGCGTCGGCCACGCATTCATAGGCTTCGGGGTCGATCGCCGGCGCCTCGGGCCTATCGGGGGCGTCTGCGTCGGGCGTAGGCTCGGGCACGACGGGTGGCTCGACCCCCAGCCTGTCGGCGATGCGTTTGGAGATCGTGCGGAACTCCATCTCGGCCAGAAAACCCAGCAGGGTGTCGGGCTCCGGCTCGCGCACTTCCAGGTCGTCGAGCGTGAAGTCCAGCGGCGTCTCGCAATCGAGCTGCACCAGCTTCTTGGACAGCTCGATCTGCTCGCGGTGGTCGATCAGGGTCTGGCGGCGCTTGGGCTGCTTGATGTCTTCGGCGCGGTCCAGAAGCTCTTCGAGCGAGCCGTATTCGTTGATCAGAAGCGCGGCGGTCTTGATCCCGATCCCGGGGGCGCCCGGCACGTTGTCGACCGAATCGCCGGCCAACGCCTGAACGTCGACAACGCGGTCGGGGCCGACGCCGAATTTCTCTTCGACGCCCTCGACGTCGATCACCTTGTTCTTCATCGCGTCGAGCATCACGACGCCATCGCCCACAAGCTGCATCAGGTCCTTGTCCGACGAGATGATGGTCACCCGCCCCCCGGCCTCGCGCGCCTGGCAGGCCAGCGTCGCGATGATGTCGTCGGCCTCGTAGTTTTCGATCTCCTTGCAGGCGATGTTGAACGCCTCGGTCGCGCGGCGGGTCAGCGGGATCTGCGGACGCAGGTCCTCGGGCATCTCGTCGCGGTTGGCCTTGTAGAGATCGTAGAGGTCGTTGCGGAACGTGTGGCTGCCCTTGTCGAAGATCACCGCCACATGGGTCACATCGGACCCGGCGTTCCCCTCGACGTAGCGCTGCAGCATGTTGCAGAAGCCCGAGACAGCGCCGATCGGCAGCCCGTCGGATTTTCGCGTCAGCGGTGGCAGCGCGTGGTAGGCGCGGAAGATGAAGGCCGATCCGTCGATCAGATGCAGGTGACAGCCCTTGCCGAATGCCATGTTGGCCCCTCTTTTCAGACCTCCCGGTTCTGGCATGAAAGGCGGCGGGGGGCCAGCGCGGTCAGGTCTCGGAGGTGACCTTGTCCTTGAAACTTTCGTGGATGAACCGCGCGTCGCAATAGCCGCACTCGACGTAGCCCTTGTCGTGCGGGATCGAGTACCAGACGCGCGGGTGCCCCAGCGCACCGTCGCCGCCGTCGCAGGCAACGCGCCAGTCGGACACGATCTTGGTCTCGGGGGCGGGGATGCTCATGGGAGGTGCCTCGTCTGGTTGCGACTTCGTGCACTCGGGCTTACATCGCAGGCAGGCGCTGTCAAGGCGCGAGGAGGAACGAGCATGACCGGCAACGCCATCGAAATCACAGGATTGCGCAAGACCTACGGCGCCACGTCCGGGTCCGAGGCCAAGGAGGCGCTGAAGGGAATCGACCTCGCGATTCCGCAGGGCTCGATCTTCGGCTTGCTCGGGCCGAACGGCGCAGGCAAATCCACGCTGATCAATATCCTGGCCGGGCTGGTGACGAAAACGGCAGGCTCGGTCAAGATCTGGGGCTTCGATCAGGACCGCAATCCGCGCCAGTCCCGCGCCGCCATCGGCGTGATGCCACAGGAATTGACGCTCGATCCGTTCTTTACGCCGCGCGCCTCGCTGGAGGTTCAGGCCGGGCTTTACGGCGTGCCGCGCGGGCAGCGCCGGACCGACGAGATTCTCGAGATCATCGGCCTCAGCGACAAGGCCGACGCCTATGCCCGCTCGCTCTCGGGGGGCATGCGGCGGCGGTTGCTGCTGGGCAAGGCGCTGGTGCATTCGCCGCAGATCCTCGTGCTGGACGAGCCCACGGCCGGCGTCGACATCGAGCTGCGCAACATGCTTTGGCAGAACGTGCGGCGCCTCAACGAGGACGGGATGACGATCATCCTGACCACCCATTACCTCGAAGAGGCCGAGGAGATGTGCGACGAGATCGCGATCATCAACAACGGCGAGGTGACGATCCGCGACACGACGGCCAACCTGCTGTCGCGGCTGGACGGCAAGACCATGGTCGTGCAGCCCGACAAGCCCACCGGCCCCCCCGCCATGCCCGAGGGCGTCACCTGTGCGGAGCGGCCCGGCGGCGCGCTGGCCTTTACCTACCAAAGTTCGCGGATCTCGGCCGAAACCGTCCTGGCGGCGGTCCACAATGCCGGTATCCGCATCCGCGACGTGAAGACCGAGCAGGCGAACCTGGAGGACGTGTTCCTCGATCTTACCCGCGCGAGCTGACGGCGCGGGCCTCAGGCCGGCTCTGGCGCCCTTTCCTTGCGGATCCGCTCACCCGTCTCGGCATCGAAGACGAAGATCCGCGCCGGATCGAACGACAGCCCGACGGTCTCGCCCTCCCTGCTGCGGATGTCGCCGCGCTCCTCCACGACGACCCGCTCACCCTGCGGCCCGATGAGGTAGGCGTAGCTTACCCCGCCAAGCGCCTCCGTCAGGTCGACGGTGTGGGTCGCGCCGTCCGGGTCGAGCGTCAAATGCTCGGGCCGCAGCCCGACGCTGACGCGGCGCCCCTCCGCCGGCAGGGTCACATCGGGGGAGAGGCTGCGGGCGAAGTCCGGCACCTCGACGGCGCCGCCCTTCACCGTGCCTTCGAGGAAGTTCATGGCCGGGGAGCCGATGAAGCCCGCCACAAAGCGGTTGTTCGGGTCGCGGTAGAGGTCGAGCGGCGCCCCGACCTGCTCGATCACGCCCTTGCGCAGCACCACGATCTTGTCGGCGAGGGTCATCGCCTCGACCTGGTCATGGGTGACGTAGATCATCGTCGCGCCGATCTCCTTGTGCAGGCGGGCGATCTCCACCCGCATCTCCACCCGCAGCTCGGCATCGAGGTTCGACAGCGGCTCGTCGAACAGGAACACCTCCGGCCCCCGCACGATGGCCCGCCCGATGGACACCCGCTGCCGCTGACCGCCGGAGAGGGCCGCGGGCTTGCGGGCGAGGTATTCGTCCAGCTTCAGGATGCGGCTCGCCTCGGCCACCTTGGCGTCGATCTCGGCCTTGGGATGCTTGTTCATCTTAAGGCCGAAGCCCATGTTTTCCTTGACCGTCATGTGCGGATAGAGCGCGTAGGTCTGGAACACCATCGCCACCCCCCGTTCCGACGGGTCGAGCCGCGTGACATCGCGCTTGCCGATGGAGATCTTGCCATCGGTTGTCTCTTCGAGCCCCGCTACCATGCGCAGCAGGGTGGACTTGCCGCAGCCCGAGGGGCCGACGAAGACGCAGAATTCGCCGTCCTCGATCTGCAGGTCGATCCCGTGGATCACCTGCGTGCTGCCATAGCGCTTGATCACATCGGAAAGCATCACTCCGGACATCAGCCGGTCTCCTTCTGTCCTTGGGGGGCGTCCTTGCCCGTCAGGGTCGCGATCGTGGCGATCTCGGCCGGGTCGTAGGGGCTGCCGTCTTCGTGCAGCAGGTCGTGGAACCACTTGCTTCGGTCCGGGGTCCCGCCGTGGGCGCGGACGAGCTCGTCCGGCCAGGGAAGCCAGGTCTGGGTGCGGCCCTTGACCAGGCCCCATTGAAAGCAGCCCACCCCGCGTTCGTGGAACAGGATCATCTGGTCCGGGATCCGGCTGTCCACCGCGCGGGCCATCCATTCGGTGCAGATCACCGGTCGGTCCAGAGCGGAGAGATAGTCGATGAAGTGCGCGACGCGGTCGCGGTTCCAATAGGCGTGAAAGGTCACGATGTCGGACTGCCGCAGGGCGCTGCGGTCGATCTCTGTCTGGTAGGGATGCGCGTCCTCGTCGGGCAGCGGAGTCGTCCAGGCAGCAACGGTAAGCGGCTGCAGCGGCGCCTCGTCCCGCGCCCAGGCAAAGCAGCTTTCCATCAGGGACAGGGCGGCGGCCTCCAGGTCGGCATCGAATTGCGAATAGGCGGTCTTGTCGAAATCCATCCGGTTGCCGGGCTCGTTGTAGAGATCCCAGAACAGGATGCGCCGGTCGTCGCGGAAACGGGCGACGATGTCGCAGACATAGGCCTCAAGTTGGGGGCGAAGGGTGTGGTCCATCACCGCCGCGCGCCCGGGCGAGGCCACGGCGCGGCTGTTGTGGATGCCGGGCACCGGGTCGGGCTGCGGGCCCCAGACGGGTTCCTCTCCGCCAAAGCCGCAATCGTCGAAGAGGCACAGCACCGTGTCGATCCCGTGCCCTGCGGCAAGGTCCATCATCCGGTCGATCCGGCCGATCAGCCCGTCGCGGTCGTGCACCCAGCCGAGGAACGGCAGGTTGACCCGGACAGCGTTGAAGCCGGCATCGGCGGCCCAACCGAGCTCTCGGTCAATGGTGGCGGCGTCGAAGGTATCGCCATGCCACATCTCGATGAAATTGACGGCGGTCGAGGGCAGGAAGTTCAGGCCGCAGATCCAGGGCCGCGCCTGCCACCAGTTTCTTGCCTCTGCTTCGGTCCAGCGGTCCATATGGGCCCCCACCGGGTTGTGCGTCACAAGAAAGCGGCCCCGCCGGTCCCCCGGCGAGGCCGGAACGGTCAACGGTCCAGCAGGTCCTGCACCTCGATCTCGGCATCGGCCAGCGCGTCGTCCACCGACTTGCCGGTCAGCCAGATCGCCTGAAGCTCGCGGTTCAGCACGTCCTGGATCGCGCCGTAGCGGGGCGACGGCGGGGTGTCCTTGGCGATGGCGGCGGTGCCGGTGTATTCATCGCGGTGCGGCAGCGACTGGTAGGCCTCGCTGTCCACCACCGACTGGCGGACGGACATGTGGCCGGTGCGCGCCCAGTCGATGTTGTGGTCGTTGATGAAGGCCAGCACCTCCAGCGCGGCTGTCCTCTTGTCGCCCTCCAGCGTCGACGGGATCGCCCACATGTGGCTGTCGGCCCATGTGGCACCGGTCTCGAACAGGGTCGGGAAGTCGGCGACATAGTAGTCGGACAGCGCCACCTCGGGATCCGCGGCCTGCGCGTCGTAGAAGTCCACCACCCAGGTGCCATTGACCAGGATCGCGGCCTCTCCGTTCAGGAACGCCTGCTGACTGTCGGCATAATTCAGCTGCGGATTGGCAAGATCCGCATCAAACAGCTGCGTGATCGCGGTGACCGCGTTGCGCGCCGCCTCGTTGTCGATGGTGGCGGTGCCGTCCTCGGTGAAGATGTTGGCGTTCTGCTGCCACATCAGCGCCAGCACCAGCCGCACCCCGATCGGGAATTGCGCGAAGTCTGCGGCGAGGTAATCCTGGCCTGTCGCCTCTTTCACCATCTGCGCGTGTTCCAGCATCTCTTCGGGGGAGCTGGGCAGCACGGGGCGGCCATCCTCGACCAGGCCCGCCTCGGCCATCAGGTCCATGTTCACGTGCCAGAGGTTGGCGTGGAAATCCATCGGAACGCCGTAGATCCCGCCGTCGTAGCTGACCGCGTCCAGCGCCGCCGGGGACCAGTCGGAGGGGTCGATCCCCGCCGACTCGAGGTCGCCCGAGATCTCGGCCAGCGCACCGAGGCCCGCGAATTCCGGGATCCGGTGACGGTGCATGACGTGGACGTCCGGCGGGGTGCCGCCGGCATAGGCCGCCTTGATCTGGTCATAGTAATTGCCCCAGTCGGTGGGCAGCGTGTTGATCGTCACGCCCTCGATCTCGGCATCGGCGGCGTTGATGATCGACTGGATGATGCAGGGCTCGCCCGTGCTGGTGGTGGTGTCGGTGCCGGCATCCTCGCAGGCTCCGAAGAAGCGGCCGAGCGTGATCTCTTGCGCCACGCCTCCGGTGGCGAAGGACGCGGCGGCGGCCGCGGTCAAAAGGATATGTTTCATGGTCTTCCTCCCTTGGTGTCTTGGATTTCAGCCCTTGGATCCGCCGGCGGTCATGGCCTGGACCACGTATCGCTGGAAAATCAGGAACAGGATCACGACCGGAAGCGAGGCGATGACGCCCGAGGCCATAACGCGGCCCAGCCCTTCCGATTGTGCAAAGTTCGACTGGATGCTGGCGAGGCCCAGCGTGATGGTGAAATATTCCCGCTGCTGGGCGCTTACGAGCGGCCAGAGGTAGTCATTCCACGCATAGAGAAATGTGAGGATCGCCAGCGTCATCATCGCGGGCCGGGCGAGCGGCAGCATCACGTACCAGAAAATCTTGAGCCAGCCGACGCCGTCCAGCCGGGCCGCCTCTTCGATGTCCTTGGGGATCGCCCGAAAGAACTGCATCATCAGAAACACGCCGATCGGCACGGCCATCCGCGGCAGGATCAGCGCGTGATAGGAATTGTGCCAGCCGAAATCGGCAAACATCGTATAAAGCGGGATGAACACGGCCTGCTCGGGCACCATCAGCCCAATCAGGCAGATGATCGTGATCGTCGTCTTGAACGGAAAGTCCAGCCGCGCCAGGGCATAGCCCGCGGTGGTCGATACGGCGAGCACCCCAAGCGTCATGCCCAGCGCCACGATCACCGAATTCAGGAACCACCAGGGCGTCTGCCCGAAGGCAAAGAGCGCGGCATAGTTCTCGGCGGTGAACGGAAGCGGGATCAGACCGAACGCGGTGGTCGAGGTCGTCCGCGCCAGCACCTCGTTGGGCTGGAACGACAGCGAGACCATCCAGATCGTCGGCACCAGCCACAGGAAGGCCGGAATGGAGAGGCCAAGGACCAGCCAGTAATATCCGCGATTCATCAGCTCTTCTCCCGTCCGACGATGAACTGGATCACCGAAAAGGTGCCCATGATGACAAAGAGGAAGACAGCCATGGCGCTTGCCCGCCCAAGGTCGCTGTCGCGGAACCCGGTCTGGTAGATGTAGCGGACAAGCACCTGGGTGCTGTCGTTCGGCCCGCCCTGCGTCATCAGATGCGCCTGGCCGAAGACCTGGAAATGCAGGATGATCTGCAGGACCACGACCAACGTGATCGTGCGCTTGAGGTTGGGCAGCGTGACATACCAGAACGCTCGCACCCCCCGCGCATTGTCCAGCGCCGCCGCCTCGTAGATGTCCTTGGAGATATCCTGGAGCCCGGCGAGGAACAGGATCATCGCGATCCCAAGCGACCACCAGATCGTGGCGATCACGATGGCCGCCATGGCGAATTGCTGATCGGTCAACCAGTTGATCGGTGTGCCGCCGAGCGTCTCGGTGATGTTGGCGATCAGGCCCTGACGGGGCGAGAACATGATCTGCCAGATCAGGGTCACGACCGTCACCGACAGTACCTGGCTGAGGAAAAACAGCGTTCGCAGGATGCCCATGGCCCGGGTCTCGCGGTTCATCGCGGCGGCCAGCACCAGCGCAGATGCGGTCACCCCCGGCACGGCCAGCCCCACGAAGACCAGCGTGTTGCCCACGGTCGGCCAGAACCGCCGGTCGTACCAGCGTCCCTCTTCGCCGGGATGGAAACCGGGGATGATCACCAGAAGCAGCGACGCCACCCCCAGAGCGATGGCATTGAAGCGGCCAAGTCGGTCCGCTCGGCGAAGCAGGACGGAAAGTGCAAGGCCGATCAGGCCCAGGATCTGCCAGAAAGGCGCCGACAGCAGCCCCCAGGTGATGTTGCGGCCCCACATGACCCGCTCGTAGTTGCGCAGCCCCACGAATTCCTTGGCGTCGGGGTTGAACGCGACGGCGAGCAGGTTCCAGTCGTGCAGGCTGATCCAGACCCCGCGAAAGAACGGATAGACCAGGAACAAGGCGTAAGTGGCCAGGAACGGCGCCAGCAAGAGCCATGCAGCCTGCCTCTGGCTCAATTGCCTCCGGATCGCCTCACGTATCGTCCCCTCCCCGATCCAATGCCGATATTCCAAACACGATTCTGCTTGTGGTAATATTATTAGCAATATTTATTACCAAAAGGCAAGCCCTGGTGGAAATCAACACAGTATAATGAAATACAAGGGAAAACCGCAGAAGGCCCGGGTCACGATGAAGGACGTGGCCCTGCAGGCCGGCGTGTCGCAATCCACTGTGTCCTTCGTTCTCAACGGGCTCGAGGACATGCGCATCAGCCGCGAGACCCGCAAGCGCGTGATGGCCGCGGTCGCGGAGCTGGGCTATCGCCCCCGCGGCGCCGGCCGGCCGCCCAGGACCGTCGGTCGCGGCGTGATCGGCATGATCTTCGACGAGGTCGCAACCAGCCCCTTCGCCGCGATCTCCGTCGAGGGAGCGCAGGAAGAGGCCTGGAAAAACAACGTGATGCTCGAGGTCGCGATGACGGGTGGCGATGCGACATACGAGAACGAGATCCTGCGGAAATGGGCTCAGGACGACGTGGTCGGCGTCATCTACGGCTCGATCCTCACGCGCGAGGCCAGCCCCCCAGAGATGCTGGCCCGCCACCGCGCGGTCCTGCTCAATTGCCACGACCCCGAGGAACGCTACGCCTCGGTCGTTCCGGCCGAACGGCGGGGCGGAGAAGTCGCCACCGCCGCCCTCATCGCCGAGGGGCACCGCCGGATCGCCTTCATCTCGGGCGAGCCCTGGATGGACGCCTCCGATCAGCGCATGGAGGGCTATGAGCGCGCCCTGCGCCAGGCCCGCATCCCGGTCGACCCTTCGCTGATCGTCGAGGGAAACTTCCTGCCCTCGGGCGGGCGTGAGGCGACGCTCCGGCTGATGTCCGCCCCCGCCCGCCCCGACGCGATCTTCTGCGCCAACGATCTCACGGCCATCGGCTGCTACGAGGTGCTCAAGGAAATGGGCGAAACCGTCGGGCAGACCATCGCCGTCATGGGCTACGACGACCAGGAAATCGCCCAGCACCTCTCCCCCGCCCTCTCCACCGTCCTGCTGCCCCACCGCGAGCTCGGTCAATGGAGCGTCGACTACCTGCTCTCAACCAGCACGGAGCGGCCGCAGGAACGGATGGAGTGCCCCCTCGTCCTGCGCGGCTCGCACCACAAGCCCGCCGCCTGACCGCCCGGGCGGGCCCCCTCCTTCATCTTGGCCGAAAACTCCCGCCGGAGGCTCCGACCCCGCAATCCGTCCGTCGGCCGGTCCGGCGCCCTAACCCAGCAACGGGCCCAGGGGACGGCCGGCCAGGATATGGACGTGGAAATGGGGCACTTCCTGCATCCCGTCCTCGCGCGCGTTCATGATGGCGCGGAATCCCCCTTCGACCCCGGACATCTCGCAGACATCGCCGACGGCGCGCCAGAAATCCAGGATCTCGCCGTCAGGGGCGGCGGCCAGGAAATGGTCCAGCGTCATGTAGGCGCCCTTCGGGATGACCAGCACATGCACCGGCGCCTGCGGACGGATATCGCGAAACGCCAGGCTGTGCTCGGTCTCGTGGACCTTGTCGCAGGGGATCTCGCCGCGCAGCAGCTTGGCGAAGATGTTCTCGGGGTCGTAGGTGAATTCCATGGGTGTCCTCAATCGACAAAAAGATGGTTGGTCTCAGCGATGCCCCGTGCGACCTCGTCCGATACGGTCAGAAAGCTCTGGAGCGCCCCGGCGTTTTGCTCGATCGACCAGGTCTCCCCGATCCGGCCGTGATTTGCGAAGCCGCCGTCGCGAATCCGCTCACTCTCGTAGACGACGTCGTGGCGGATCGTGGGCAGCAGCCGGTCGATCGTCTCCCGGCTGGCGCCGGCGCCGGCCAGCCCGACCCTCTTGGCATGGCCGATCAGGTACTCGTCGGTGAAGGTGCAGCGCACCTCCAGCAGCCGCGTGGTCGACCGATCCGAGTAGAAATCGCGCATCAGGTCGATGGAGGAGGTGTCGAGGCAGATAATCAGCCTGTCCGTGTCGAAATACTCGAACAGCATCCGCATCAACGCTCGCCTGTGCCGGGTCCGCTTGCCCAGCGTCGTCTGGATCCCGCCGAGGTCCGGCAGCCAGGCGGTCTCCTCGTTGAACAGATATTCGATGGCCGGAATGTTGGTGTGATGCTTGATCGACCCCACCAGCCGCTTTGCCACGTGCCATTTCTTGCAGGCCACGATCAGCAATTCCTTGTCTCGGCCCAGCGACGTCTCCGTCTCCCAGAACCGGGGCGCGAACCGCCGCCCGATACGCCCTCGTCCGGTGAGGAACTGAAACAGCCGCCGCCCCTCGTTCGAAACCGTGAAATCCTGCTGGTCGGAGGCATAGAGCATCCCCAGCCGGCGCCGCAGATCGGAGGCCTCGGGGCTGATCTTGCGCGCGAAAAGCGCGTCCTGGCTCAGCAGCAGGTCGTATTGATCGTTGTAGAAGGTCACCGGCATCCCGTAGTCCGAGAACATCAGGAAGGTCAGCGTCCGCGTGATGATCTCGGGCTCGGGCACCAGGTGGCGCACCAGAGTCTGAAAGAACGTCTCGTCCGGGATCCAGGTGGTCTTGAAAAAGCGCATCACGTCGCGCCGCTGGCGGGTGAAATCCAGGATCCACTCGATCGTGCGGCGCCGCAGGCACCACCATTGGCTGCCGATCATGATCTGCAGGTCCGCCGGCACGTCGCGCTTCAACCCCAGCCTGCGCTGCATCCAGAACGAGGTGTAGAACAGCTTCTTGTGCGTGCGCTCGTTGAAATAGTGCCGGTATGCCAGCCGCTCTTCCTTGATGCCGGTCTTGATCCAGTCGCTCTCGAAGAAATCGAAGCTTTCGATATAGTCGACGTCGCGGTCGTCCAGAAACCGGTGGGCATAGGCCGCCGACTTGATCGCCATGCAATCGCCCGACAGCATGTAGAAATGGGTCGCCCGCGGAAACGCCTCGACCGCCGCCTCCAACGCGTTGAGCGTGGCCTGCACGAGGCTCCACTCTCCCCAGCCGCATCTGACGCGCCGCCGCGAGAAGGTCACGTTCGGGTTGTCGGCCAGGGCATCGCGGATCTTCTGATGGGCCTGCGCCGAGGCGCTGGCATCGAAATGGATCGCGATGTAGTCGCCCACCGCCGTCAGCTGACGCGCCTGCAGAATGATCCCGTCCGGGTTCTTGTGACACAGAAGAATAAAGGCAACTTTCGCCATTTGCCCTGCTATACGTCCATCATAAGGCCCCCGTTCTGCCCTAATAACGTGAAGGGCCGTTGAATAGACAGGGGTAGTTTGCGATTTTGTGACGACGGGTCGATCGAGGTCGGCCGGCACCAAGGTCGGCAGTGAAACATGAGGCAGCGAATATGGGTTTTCCCGGCACCTGGATGACGCAGAGCGAGAGCGTGGTCTACCGCGTCGTGCCGAAATGCGCCTGCTCCACCATCGGCCAGATCATGTATTACTCCGATCACGGCAGTTTCTACGACGGCGATATCCACGACGCCGAGCAGGGCCTGCACAAATGGGCGATGGAAGACAGCCAGCCCGTGATCACCGACAACGTGACCGCGCATCGCAGCTATGCCTTCACCTGCGTGCGCAATCCCTACACCCGCATCCTGTCATCCTTCTTCGACAAGATCTGCGGCATCCAGCGCAACGGCAAGCGCTACCGGGGCAACCTCGTCCCGCTTCTGGTGCAGAAATACGGGATCGAGGTCGGCAGCCCCGAGGACGGGTTCGAGTTCGACCAGGTCAAATCGTTCCGCCGCTTCCTGCTGTTCGCCCGCGACACCATCCGCTGGCGCCGCCCGATGGAGCCTGACATCCACTGGTCGGCCATGTCGGGCCATATCTCGACGTTCATCGTCAATGGCGGGCGCTACGACCACATCTTCTGGACCGAGATGTTCAATGAAGGCATGCAGGTCGTGCTCGACAACATCCCCGGGGCCAATGACGTGGTCCTGTCCGAGATCCCCCGCTTCAACGAGAGCGAGGGGCACGGCCCGAAACGTGCCCACCCGGTCGAGGATTACTTCGACGATCTGTCGATGCACCTCGTCTACGAGATCTACAAACGCGACTTCAATCTGTTCAAATACGATTTCGAGAACCCCGCCAACAAGATGCCGATCGGCGAGATCGACCTCGACGAGGTCCACGCGAAGCTCGGCGAATGACATGGCGGGGTATTCGGGCACCCCGTTGTGGAAGAAGCTGGGCCTGAAAGACGGGATGGCGGCGGCCGTGCTCGACCCGCCCGACCATTACGCGCAGCTTCTGGCGGGCGGCCCGGCCGCGACCTGGGGCCCGCCGCGCGACGGCATGGGCTTTCTGCACCTCTTCACCGCGCGGCGTGACAGGCTGGCCGAGACATTGCCCATGGCGCTGTCCCGCATGGCGCGGGACGGAATGATCTGGATCAGCTGGCCAAAGAAGGCATCCAAGCTACCTTCCGAAATCACCGAGGACGTGGTGCGCGAGGTGGCGCTTCCCATGGGCCTCGTGGATGCCAAGGTCTGCGCGGTGGATGAGATATGGTCGGGACTGAAACTCGTGATCCGCAAGGAATTGCGCTGACCCCAGGGCGGGAGCCTGTCGGGTGATCGCCCTGATCCTGGGCAGCGGGCCCAACGTGATCGAGAGCCAAGGCTGGCCACGCGCACCATTCGACCGCGTGGTCGCGATCAACAACGCCTGGCGCGTGCGGCCCGACTGGGACGACCTGATCTTCCCCGAGGATTTCCCCGACGAGAACCGCCCCGCCACGCTGTCAAAAGGCCAGCGCTTGATCGAGGCGGACCGGTTCGTGCCCGCCCAGAACCGTCTGGGCGGCTTTGTCTACGCGGGCGGCACGATGGCCTTCACCGCGGGCTACTGGGCGCTGGACGCCCTGCGGCCCCGGGTGATGGCCTTTCTGGGCTGCGACATGGTCTATGGCGGGTCCCGGACGCATTTCTACGGCACTGGCACGGCGGATCCCCTGCGTCCCGATATCACGCTGCGCTCGCTGGAGGCCAAGTCCGCGAGGCTGATGGCCGTCGCCGCCCGGCAAGGCTGC
Source organism: Roseisalinus antarcticus (assembly GCF_900172355.1). Taxonomy (GTDB): domain Bacteria; phylum Pseudomonadota; class Alphaproteobacteria; order Rhodobacterales; family Rhodobacteraceae; genus Oceanicola; species Oceanicola antarcticus_A. The sequence continues at coordinate 92,465 of NZ_FWFZ01000005.1, forward strand.
GCGGTGGTGAACCTGTCGCGGGCCGAGAGCCGCCTTGTCTTCCCCCGGGCGACACCTGACGCGCTGACCGGCCTGCGCCCCCTGGCGGGGGACCCGCACGCGGTGCGCCGTGCCCTCGACCGGGAACAGGCGGCCGGATACATGGCGCCCTCGGGGCGCTACTGGGAAGAAGCCGAGCGTTTCGACACCCGCGTCATCGACGAGATCGACGCGCTGTGGCTTCGCACGCTCGCCTCGCCGGCCGAAGCCGCGGTCTGAGAGGAGAGGCTGCGAGGGTGGCCTTTGCGCCTGCTCACAGGCCGTGATTGCGGAACAATTCCTTGAGGTCGGCCTCGGGCCGGGCACCGTAATGCGAGATCACCTCGCGCGCGGCGATCCCGCCCATGCGGCCGCAGGTCATCATGTCGTGCCCCAGGACCAGCCCGTAAAGGAAACCGGCCGCGAACTGGTCGCCCGCGCCGGTCGTATCCATCGGCACGATCTTGTCCACCGGCACATCGGTGCGGTGGCCTTCGCGGATGATCGTGTCACCATTGCCCGACCGGGTGCAGACCACCAGCGAACAGGCCTCGGCCACGCGCCGCAGGTCGGCCTCCAGGTCGTCGTTCTGGTAGAGCGAGCGGATCTCGTCCTCGTTGCCGATGACGAAGTCGAGCTCGTTCTCGATCAGGCGCTGGAAATCCTCGCGGTGCCGCTCGACGCAGAACGGATCCGAGATGGCGATGCCGGCCTTGCCGCCATGGGCGCGACAGGTCCGGGCGGCCTTGATGAAGGCCTCCTTGCCCTTGTCCTTGTCGAACAGGTAGCCCTCGAGGAACATCACCTCGGTATGGGCGGCCACATCCTCGGACACGTCGTCGGGCCCGATCTCGGCCGAGATGCCGAGGTAGGTGTTCATCGACCGCTCGCCGTCCGGCGACACGAAGATCATCGACCGGGAGGTCGGCAATTCACCGTCTGGCACCGGCGGGTTGACGAAATCGGTCCCGTCGCCGGCCATGGCCTCGGCATAGAAGCGGCCCAGCGCATCATCCCGCACCCGGCCGATGAAGGCGGTGCGCAGGCCCAGGCTACCGATCCCGGCCAACGTGTTGGCGACCGAGCCGCCGGGGGCCTGGGTCCGACGTTCCATCGCGCCATAGAGGACCTCCGCCCGCTCGCGTTCGATGAGCTGCATGATGCCCTTCTCGATCCCCATGTGGTCGAGAAAGCTGTCATCGGTCCGGGTGATGACATCGACGATGGCGTTGCCGATCCCGGCAACCTGATACTTCTTCATAGGGTCTTGTCCTCGAACTGACAGAGGTCGCGGATCAGGCAGGCCCCGCATTTGGGCTTGCGCGCGACACAGATGTAGCGGCCGTGCAGGATCAGCCAATGGTGCGCGTGCTGTTGAAAGTCTACGGGGACGTTATCCTCGATCGCCCGCTCGACGGCGTCGACGTCCTTGCCCGGCGCGACCCCCGAGCGGTTGCCGACGCGGAAGATATGCGTGTCCACCGCCTGCGCCGGGTAATGCCACCACATGTTCAGCACGACGTTCGCGGTCTTGCGCCCGACACCCGGCAGAGAGATCAGCGCCGCGCGGGAATTGGGCACCTCGCCGCCGTATTCCTCCACCAGGATGCGCGACAGCTTGATGACGTTCCTGGCCTTGTTGCGAAAGAGGCCGATGGTCTTGATATGCGCGGTCAGCCCCTCTTCGCCCAGGGCGAGCATCTTTTCGGGGGTATCGGCGATCTCGAAGAGTTTCGCCGTGGCCTTGTTGACGCCAGCGTCCGTCGCCTGCGCCGACAGGACGACGGCCACCACCAGCGTGAAGGCGTTGACGTGATGCAGCTCTCCCTTCGGTTCGGCCTCGGCGGCGCGGAACCGGGTGAAGATCTCTCGGACCGTCGCATAGGGGAGCTGTTTCACCATCCCCCGCGATATGCCGCGTGGCGATCGGGGCGGCAAGGCGGGATGCGCAGGAACCGGGTCGCGGAGCCGGCCGCGCGGCCCTAAAGTCACGACCATGGATATGTCAGACCAGTATCACTATGCCGTCGTCGCCCGCGCGATCCGGATGATCGACGCCGCCGACGGGCCTCTCTCGCTCGAGCAACTCGCCGGGGCGATGACGATGAGCCCCGCGCATTTCCAACGCGTCTTCTCGCAATGGGTCGGGGTCAGCCCGAAGCGGTATCAGCAATACCTGACCCTTGGTCACGCCAAGGGCCTTCTGGCCGAGCGGTTCAGCACGCTGGCCACCGCAGACGGCGTGGGCCTGTCCGGCTCGGGACGGCTGCACGACCTGTTCCTGCGCTGGGAAGCCATGAGCCCCGGGGAATTTGCCCGCGCGGGCGCCGGGCTGGAAATCCGCTGGGGCTGGTTCGACAGCCCCTTCGGCCCGGCGCTCGCCATGGGCACGGACAAAGGCCTCTGCGGTCTGGCCTTCGCCGCCGAGACCGGGCCCGAGGCCGCGATGGACGACCTCTGTGCCCGCTGGCCCGAGGCATCCTTCGTCGAGGCGCCCGACAAGCTGCGCGGCTGGGTCGAGGTCGCGTTTGGCGGTCGCGGTGAGGTGCCGCTGTTCCTCATCGGCCGGCCGCTGCAGATCAAGGTCTGGGAGGCGCTGCTGCGCATCCCCTCGGGCCATGTCACAACATACACGGAACTCGCCCGCGCGACCGACAGCCCGAAGGCCGTGCGCGCGGTCGGCACTGCGGTGGGGCGCAATCCGATCTCGTTCCTGATCCCCTGCCACCGGGCCCTTCGCAAATCGGGGGCGCTGGGCGGGTATCATTGGGGCGTCGGGGTCAAGCGGGCGATGCTCGCCTGGGAATCCGCCCGGGCGGACGCGATCGCTGGCGGGCCTTGATCCGCGCATTCCGGCGCAGAATGGCTCATTTCCCAGCCCGATCGCCGCTGATATTGGATATCATGGCCAAATCGCCGATATCCAAGTCAGACGGGCGATCGAATCCCGCTGACAGGAACATGAAAGCCAACACATGAATATCAGACAGACCACTCTCGCCCTGACCGCGGGCGCGATGACACTCGCCGGTTGCTCGGACATGCGCAGCCCGGACAACCCGAACCGCAACACCCAGACCGGCGCCGCCGCCGGCGCGATCTTCGGCGGCCTGGTGGGTGCTGCGACCTCGGCGGGCGAGGATGCCGACGAGCGCCGCCGCCGGATCCTGGGCGGGGCGGCCATCGGCGGGGCGCTTGGTGCCGCGACGGGCTACTCGCTCGACCGGCAGGAGGCAGAGCTGCGCCGTTCCATGGGCAGCCAGGTCGACATTCGCAACACCGGCTCCAACCTTATCGTGACGCTGCCGCAGGATATCCTCTTTGCCACCGACAGCGCGACGCTGACCGGGGCGCTGCAGTCCGATATCTCGGCGCTGGCCAACAGCATGAACACCTATCCGGGCACCACAATCACTGTCATCGGGCACACCGACAACACCGGTGATGCGACCTACAACCAGAACCTCTCGCGCCGCCGGGCGCAGGCCGTGACCTCTGTGCTGATCTCGAACGGCGTGGCGCCGGCCCGGATCAACACCATCGGCCGCGGCGAGGAAGCCCCGGTCGCGGACAACCTGACCGATGAGGGCCGCCGCCAGAACCGGCGCGTCGAGATCATCATCAACCCGCCGGCCTGAGCCGCAAGGGCTCGGACCTCAGGTTCGCCGGGGCGCCGCATCACCTGCGGCCCCCGGACCGCGACACGGACAACCACCCGCCGATGCCCCTTTCCGGCCGGGTGCGCCCCCTCCCGATCCCATGGCCTTCGGCGGGTGCGCGGATTGCGAAACGCCCGCTCCGGTCATATGATCTGACCAATCAAGCGGGGCGGCCATGCCATTTGAGAAGATCCAGCCCGACAGGCTTTCGCACGGTGTCGTGCGGCAGATCGAGCTTCTGATCCTGCGGGGCATCCTGCGCCCCGGCGATCGCCTGCCCCCGGAGCGGGAATTGTCCGAACGGCTTGGCGTCTCGCGCCCGTCCCTGCGGGAGGCCATCGCGGAGCTTCAGGCCGGCGGCCTCGTGGTCACCAAGGCGGGCGCGGGGGTCTTCGTGGCCGATGTGCTCGGCTCGGCCTTCTCTCCCGCGCTGGTGCGGCTGTTCTCGTCGCATGAGCAAGCCGTCTTCGACTACGTGGCGTTCCGGCGCGACATGGAGGGGCTGGCGGCATGGCGCGCGGCAGAGCACGGGTCAGACACCGATTTGAAAGTCATCGGCAAGGTCTTCGCCCGGATGCAGGCCGCCCATGCCAAGAAGAACCCAGCCGAAGAGGCCGGCCTGGATGCCGATTTCCACCTCTCGATCATCGAGGCGAGCCACAACGTGGTGATGCTGCACATGATGCGGTCGATGTATCAGCTGCTGCGCGAGGGCGTCTTCTACAATCGCCAGGTGATGTTTCGGCAGCGGGCGACCCGGGACCAGCTGCTCGACCAGCATAGGTCGATCAACGACGCGCTTCAGCTGCGAGACAGCGCGGCGGCGAAGGCAGCGGTCGAGCGGCATCTCGACTTCGTCGAAAGCGCGTTGGTGTCACAGGCCCGGACCGACCGGAACGAGGCCATCGCGACGAAGCGGCTGGACCACGAGAACCAGCGCTAGGGCCCAGCGCTAGCGCCCAGCGTCAGGGCAACGGCGCCGACATCGAAAAAGGGGCCCCGCGATGCGGAGCCCCTGATCGCCGGCCCCTTGGGACCGGTCGGATGGTCGCAACGCCGGATCAGTGAAGCTTGCGGTCGGCCTCGTCGATGGCCGCGTCGATCAGCTTGTTGCTCTCGCTGGCTGTCATCTGGTCAGCGATTACTTGACGCGCGGCGGCGACCGCGACGTTCACAGCCTGGTTGCGCACGTCGCGCACAGCAGAGGCTTGGGCGCTTTCGATCTGCTCTTCGGCGGCCGCGAGACGGCGCGCCACGGAGCTCTTGATATCGTCTTTGGCCTGGTCCGCCGCGCGGGAGGCCTCGGCGCGCGCATTCTCGACGATGCGATCGGCCTGCTCCTGCACCTCTTTCTGCTTGCGCTCGTAGGAAGCCAGAAGCGACTGCGCCTCCTCGCGGAGCGCTTTGGCCTCGTCGATCTCTTTCGAGATCCCGTCCGCCCGCTCGTCGAGCATCTTGGCGAGCATGCCTGGGACCTTGAAGTAGATCAGGACCGCGATGAACAGGATGAAGGCCAGAAGCACCACGAAGTCGGTGTTCGTCAGCGAAAAGAACACGTCGCCCGCGGCGAAGGCCGGGCTCGCCGCGAGGGTCGCGGCGATGGCGATCAGGATGGCTCTCATCTGTCTTGTCCCTTCATCCGCTCTGTCACGGCCGCCTCGATGGCCGCGTCATCCGCGCCGCCGCCCAGCGCCGTCACGATCTCGCGGGCCACGTCGGTCGCCACTTCGTGCACCGCGTCCATCGCGCCGGCGCGGATCTCGGCGATCGCCTTCTCGCTTTCGGCGGTCTTGGCGCCGATCTGCTCATCGGCCGTGGCAAGCTCCTTGTCGAGCTCGGCCTGGATCGTCGCGCGTGTCTCTTCGGCGATCTTGTTCGCTTCGGAGCGGGCATCGGCCAGCGCCTGCTGGTAGGCCGCTTCGGCCTCCTGCGTGCGCAGCTTGAGATCTTCGGCCGCGGCGATGTCGTTCGAGATCGTGCCCGTACGCTCGGCTAGGATGGCGCCGATACGCGGCAGGGCCACGCGGCTGAGCACGAGATAAATCGCGACCAACGTGACCACGAGCCAGAAGATCTGGTTCGGGAAGGTCGAAAAGTCGAGTTGCGGCATGCCGGGCCCACCGGCCGCCTCGGCGCCGGTCGCGGCCTGGTCGAGGCCTTCTGCGGCTTCGGTCGTTTGCGCCATGTCGTCCCCCTGGAACCTCTATGGGAACCGGGCGGGCATCGCTGCCCACCCGGCCGTAAGGATCAGCCGAGGATGGCTCAGACGGCGAACATCAGCAGCAGCGCGACGAGGAACGAGAAGATCCCCAGCGCTTCTGCGAACGCGATGCCGATGAAGAGGGTCGCGGTCTGCGAGGCAGCCGCCGAAGGGTTGCGCAGGGCGCCGGCGAGGAAGTTGCCGGCGACGTGACCCACACCGATGGCGGCCGCGCCAGACCCGATGCCGGCCAGACCGGCACCGATGAATTGACCCATGCTTGCGATATCGCCTTCCATGACATTGTCTCCTTACGATGGAATTGGCTGAGATTTCGGAGGGCGCACCGTTGGCGCACCCCCGTCGTTAGTGATGCGGGTGCAGTGCGTCGCGAAGATACACGCAGGTAAGAATGGTGAACACGTAGGCCTGGATGAAGGACACCAGCACCTCCAGCCCGTAGATCGCAGTGATCGCGACCACCGACAGTGGCGCCACGGCGGCGATCGCGGCAAAGCCCGCGAAGACCTTCATCACCGCGTGGCCTGCCATGATGTTGCCGCCAAGACGAATGGAGTGGCTGACCGGGCGCACGAAATACGAGATGAGCTCGATGATCGCCAGGATCGGGCGCAGCGCAAGCGGTGCCGAGCTGACCCAGAACAGCGACAGGAACTTCGCCCCGTTCAGCACGAAGCCAAGGACCGAGACCGTCAGGAAGACTGCCAGGGCAAGCACGGCCGTCACGGCGATGTGCGACGTGGTCGCGAAACTGGTCGGGATCAGGCCGAGGAAATTGGCGAAGACGATGAACAGGAACAGCGTGAAGATATAGGGGAAGTATTTCAGCCCCTCCTTGCCGGTCACGTCCTCGACCATCTTGTGCACGAAGCCGTAGGCAAGCTCTGCCACGGACTGGAGCCGGCTGGGAATGGTAGCACGGCGCGACGTGCCCAGCACGAGCAGCCCGAAGATGCAGAGCACCGCCAGCGCCATCCACAATGTCACATTGGTGATCGTGTACCAGTGAATCGGGCCGTCGCCGAAGAGCGGCTCCACGATGAACTGGTCCAGCGGGTGGAAAACCAGCCCGCCCTCTTCTCCGCCATGCGCGTCGGTTTCAGTCGCCACGTCTGTCGTCCCCATCTTTACCGGCCTCGCCGGCCAGTTGCTTTTCCTGCGCTTCCTGTGCCGACCGCATCATGGTCTTCACGCCGGCCGCGAAGCCGAGGAATATGAACAGCACCATGAGGATCGGCTTGGTGCCCAGAAGGCTGTCCAGACCGTATCCGATGCCGAAACCGATCCCGAGACCGGCCACAAGTTCGATCACCATCCGCCAGGCAAGCTGGGCTTGGGAATAATGCTCCTCGGAATGCGGTCTGGCTTCGGGTGCGCCCTTGGCCTGCCGGATACGCTCCTCAAGAGCTTTCAGGCGATCAGCGTCGGTGGGCTCTTTCAACCAGACCTCCCCTCGGATGTCGCCACTGTGAGTATGGTCTGGACCGCCGCGAGTCAAGCAAGCCGGTCGCGGCCTCAAGACGTTGGGAAATTTTAGTTTTTCTGCCAAGATGAAGGTGATGCGCATGTCGCGGCGAGCAGCGGCATATTCAACCTGCCGGTTGACTTTCGCATCCGGAGCCCGCCAATGCGGCGGATGGCACATTCTCTGGACCTGGTCTTTTCGGCGCTGGGCGACCCGACGCGGCGGGCGATCCTGTCGATGCTGCTGGAGGACGACATGGCCGTGACCGACGTGGCCGAGCCGTTCGAGATGTCGCTGGCCGCGATCTCGAAACACTTGCGGGTGCTGACAGCCGCGGGCCTGATCCAGCAGGAGCGCCGCGGGCGGGTGACCTGGTGCAAGCTGCAGCCCGACAGCCTGAGGGGAGCCAGCATCTGGATGCAGTCCTTCGGCCAGTTCGAGGCGGTGGAGCTTGATGCGTTCGAGCTGTTCCTGGCCCGGCAGCTGGGGGACGGGCCGGACGCGCCGACCGGCGCCTGACGCCTCAGCTGCCGGCCGGGGCCCGGACCGCGTCATCGCGGAGCAGCAGAAGGAGGGCGATCACCGACATCGCGACGCCGATCGCCACGACCGGGCGCGGCGGGCTGCCGCCCAGCGCCAGCTCCCACAGGATGACCCAGGTCGGAACCAGGTATGTATAGGCCATCACCTTGGCCGAGGGCAGCCGCATCGAGGCGAACTGCATCAGGAAGAAAGTGGCCGCCCCGGAGGCGACACTGATATAGAGGAGCGTCGCCCAGACCCGCCCCGGAAGCGCCGCCCAGTCCGTCGCGCGGATCGCCCCCCACCCGTAGAGGGTTACCGCCAGCGTCCCGGCCACCAGGGTCAGGAAGATGAAGACCACTGCGGGCTCTCCCCGGTTCAGGCGGCGCAGGAGCGGGGAGTGCAGCGCATAGGCCGCGCAGCCGAGGAAGAAGATCCTTTCGCCCGGGCCGACCTGGAAGGCGAGCAGGGCGCGAAGGTCGCCGCGGAAGATTACCCAGAGCGCCCCGGCGCCGCCCACCGCCAGCGCCAGGGCCATCTGCCGGGTCAGGCGCTGGCGAAGGGTGAGCCAGCCGAACCCCGCGGCCAGCAGCGGCGACAGGGTGAAGACCGCGGCGGAGCTGATCGCCGGGGCGGATTTCAGCCCCTCGAACATCAGCACGAAGTAGAGAGAGATCAGCGTGCCGACTATGGCGTAGCGCCAGGGCGCCCGCAGGGCCGCAGCGGACAGGCCTGTCGTCGCCGCCGTGGCGAGCCCCAGCAGAGCGGCGGCGATCGCGAAGCGCAGGGCGTTGAGCGCGGCCGGGTCGATGTCATGTGCGATCCGGGCACCCAGCGAGAAACTGCCCGCCACCAACCCGGAGAAGACCAGCATCGCCAGGTGGCCGCGGGCGGCTGGGCTCATTCAAACGTCCAGGACTTCGACCGCTCCTTGAGGAACTTGAGGAACGCCTGGACCTTGGGTGTTCTGTGCAGGTCGACATGGGTGACGATCCAGAGCGGCGCGGACCAGCTGTCTTCGGAGGGCAGCACCTCGACCAGGCCGGAATGCTTGGCCGCTTCCCATTCGGCCATGAAGCCGATGCCCGCCCCCGCCAGGATCGCGTCGACCTGGGTCCGGTTGTCCATGGTGCGAAAGACGATGCGGTCCTCGGGGACATGGGAGCGGAGCCATTGCATGAAGGGCGCCCGGCTGTCGCGGTTCTCGTGGCCGACGAAATCGTGGCTCGGGAAATCCTCGATGCCGGATGGCCTGCCCTTGCGCCGGATATAGGCCTCGGTTGCGACGAGGCGCATCCGCTGCGGGCGGAAGGGCTGGACGACGTTGTCGGGCTGCTCGGGGGCGGAGCCTGCGCGGATCGCCACATGGGCCTCGCCGTATTCCAGGCGATAGAGCCTGTCGCCGGTGAGATAGCGCACGGTGAGCCCCTCGTTCTGGCTGCGGAAATCTGCGAGGACCGGGGTCAGCAGGGGCACCAGCGAAGCGAGAGAGGTGACCGTGAGGTCGCCCGTCACGCCCTCGCCCAGCCCCTTGATCCGGCCGGCCAGCTGGGTGAACTGGTCGTCGGTGGCCTGGGCCACGATCAGCAGATCCTGCCCCGCCTCGGTCGCCGTGTAGCCGCGCGCGTGCCGCTGGAAGAGCTTGACGCCCAGCCGCCCTTCGAGCGCGTCGATATGGCGGATGACCGTGGCATGGTGGACGCCGAGCACTTCGGCGGCGCCGCTGACCGTGCCGAGGCGGGCCACCTGGTAGGCTGTGCGGATTTCATCCCAATTCACCATGGTCATTCCCTTCTTATGTGCGCCGAGACACATCTACGCGGAGAGATGCACTTTCTGTTCGATATTGCAATATCTCGCGGGGGCATTTCGCGAGGATTGCAGCGGACGGCCCATGGCGTGGTGTCTGGCCGCAGGCGCGGTCGGGTGCGCGGCCGGTCGCGCCACGCCGGGCGATGGATTGACAGGGCGGCGGTCGCGCTGTATCGGACGCGCAATCCGGAAGTGCGCATGCTTCCGGTCCCGGATTGTCCGGGATCGCCCCCCGTCAGCGAGTGTTCGCCCACGGGGGCATTTGTCGTTTTGTCCGCCGGTCCCTAGACCGGACCTGTCCAGTCACAGCCGCGAGGAGCCGCGATGTTCGAAAATCTCTCAGAACGCCTCTCTGGGGTCTTTGACCGGCTGACCAAGCAGGGGGCCCTGTCCGCCGAGGACGTCTCGACCGCGCTGCGCGAGGTCCGGGTCGCGCTGCTGGAGGCGGACGTGTCGTTGCCGGTGGCGCGGGACTTCATCAAGGCGGTGGAAAAGAAGGCGACAGGCCAGTCGGTGACCAAGTCGGTCACGCCGGGCCAGCAGGTGGTCAAGATCGTCCATGACGAGCTGGTGCACGTGCTGACCGGCAGCGAGGACCCCGGCAAGCTGAAGATCGACAATCCGCCGGCGCCGATCCTGATGGTCGGCCTGCAGGGCTCGGGCAAGACGACGACGACCGCCAAGCTCGCCAAGCGCCTGAAGGACCGCGAGGGCAAGCGGGTGCTGATGGCATCGCTCGACGTGAACCGCCCCGCCGCGATGGAGCAGCTGGCGATCCTCGGGGTGCAGATCGGGGTCGATACCCTGCCGATCGTAAAGGGCGAGGACCCGGTGGCGATCGCCAGGCGCGCCCGGACGCAGGCCTCGCTGGGCGGGTATGACGTCTATATGCTGGACACCGCCGGCCGTTTGCATATCGATGCCGAGCTGATTGCCCAGGCCGCCGCCGTGCGCGATGTGGCGAACCCGCGCGAGACGCTGCTGGTGGTGGACGGCCTCACCGGCCAGGACGCGGTGAACGTCGCCGAGGAGTTCGACGACAAGATCGGGGTCTCGGGCGTCGTGCTGACGCGGATGGACGGGGACGGCCGCGGCGGCGCCGCGCTGTCGATGCGGGCGGTGACGGGCAAGCCGATCCGCTTCGTCGGTCTCGGCGAGAAGATGGACGCCATCGAGGAGTTCCATGCTGAGCGGATCGCCGGCCGGATCCTCGGGATGGGCGACATCGTGTCGCTTGTGGAGAAGGCGCAGCAGACTCTTGAGGCCGAGCAGGCCGAGCGGATGATGAAGCGCTTCCAGAAGGGTCAGTTCAACATGAACGACCTGAAGATGCAGCTGGAACAGATGGTCAAGATGGGCGGCATGGAGGGCATGATGGCGATGATGCCGGGCGCCCAGAAGATGCAGAAGCAGATGTCCGAGGCCGGGGTAGACGACAGCATCATCCGCCGCCAGGTCGCGCTGATCAATTCCATGACCAAGGTGGAGCGGGCCAACCCGCAGATCCTGCAGGCGAGCCGCAAGAAGCGGATCGCGGCCGGGGCCGGGCTGGAAGTGTCCGAGCTGAACAAGCTTCTGAAGCAGCATCGGCAGATGTCGGACATGATGAAGAAGATCGGCAAGATGGGCAAAGGCGGCGCCTTGCGCCAGATGATGAAGGGGATGATGGGCAAAGGCGGCCCGTCGGATTCCGACATGGCCGCGGCGCAGGCAGAGATGGGCCGGATGGGCGGCATGCCCCCGGGCATGGGCAATCTTCCCGGTATGGGCGGGGGCGGCGGTCTGCCGCCCGGGCTGTCGGGGTTCGGCAAGAAGAAATGAGCCTCGCCCGGTGTCATATCGTGCCGGGGGCGCTGCCCCCGTCGCCCTGCGGGGCGACTCCCCCGGAGTTTGTCTGCCAAGATGAAGAGCAGCCCCTGGCCCGGTCCTGCGGAGGTGTGTCGTGCTGACCTTGTCGATCCCGGATCTCGAGACGGATCGGCTGGTGTTTCGGGCGCCGCGGGCCGAGGACGTGGGACCGTTCCGGGCGTTTCTCGAGAGCGAGCGGTCGCGTTTCCTGGGCGGTCCGATGACCGGCCGGGCGGTGTCGCGGGCTTTCGGGCATTGCGCCGGGCTTTGGGTTCTGCGCGGATATTCCTCTTTCGTCGGAACATTGAAGGAGAGTGGTCGGGCGATCGGGCTCTTCGGCGCCTGGTATCCGATGGATTGGCCGGAGCCGGAATTCGCCTGGACGCTCTGGGACGGCGCCGACGAGGGCCAGGGCTATGTCGCCGAGGCGATGGACCGCCTGATCCCGTGGTCCTGGGAGACGCTCGGCCTGCGCTCGGCCATTTCGGTGATCGACGACGACAATCTGCGGTCGGCGCGGGTGGCCGAACGGCTGGGCGCGGTGCGCGATCCGGAGGCGGAAGGCGTGGCCAACCGGCCAGGCTCGCCCTTTCACGAGCCCGAGTCCGTGCCCGCGCGGATCTATCGCCACAGCGCACCCGGATCGCGGGGGGCCCGCGCATGACCCGACTTCCGCCAGAGACGCCGCGCCTGCGGCTCGTGCTGCCCGGGGCCGCGCACAAGGCCGCCCACGACGGGTTCTGCGCGTCGCCGCGATCCAACGTCGCCATGGCCGAGCAGGCGACCGACCATTTCGACGCGCTGCTCAATCACCACGAGCTGTTGGGCTATGGCCCGTTCGTGGCCGTCAGGAAGGCCGGCGGCGAGGCGATCGGCGTGTTCGGGCCCTGGAATATCGACAGCCAGCCCGACCCCGAGATCGCCTTCATGATCTGGGACCCGGTGCACGAGGGCCGCGGCTATGGCTTCGAAGCGACCGTCGCGGCGCGGGCCTTCGCCCATTGGGTGCTCGGCTGGCGGTCGGCCGTCAGCTACATCTCGGCGGCCAACCGGCGGGCGTCGCGCCTGGCCGGGCGGCTGGGTGCGCTGCGCGACGGGGCCTGGACGACGCCCGCGGGCACCGTTCTCGATGTCTGGCGGCATCCCGACCCGGAGGGCGCGTGATGGACTGGATTGCGACCGAGCGCCTTGTCCTGCGGCGCCCTGCCCCGGGCGATTGGGAGGCCGCGCGCGGCTTTTTCATGTCAGAGCGCTCCGCCGGCGTCGGCGGCCCCCATTCCGAAGGCACGGCCTGGCGGATCTTCGCGTCCGAGCTCGGGCATTGGCAGATTCGCGGCTACGGGATGTGGGCCGTCACGCGGTCGGGCGACGATACCGCCCTCGGCCTGATCGGGCCATGGCACCCGGCGGACTGGCCCGAGACCGAAGTGGGCTGGATGATCTGGGACCCGGATCTGGAAGGCTCCGGCATCGCCACCGAAGCGGCCCGCGCCGCCGTCGACCACGCCTTCCGGACACTCGGCTGGCAGACGGTCGTCAGCTACATCGCCAAGGGCAACACGCGCTCTGTCCGGCTGGCCGAGAAGCTGGGCGCGACACTCGATCCGGAGGCGCCGCAGCCCCATCCGGACCGGCCCTGCCTGGTCTATCGCCACCCCCGGCCGGAGGGTGCGCGATGAACCTGACCGCTCGCACCGCGCCCCAGACCTCGACGGGCCGGGCGGAGAGCCCGCTCCGGGTGCCGGTCCTCGAGACCGCCCGCCTGCGTCTGCGTGCGCCCGAGGCGCGGGACCTGGACGCCTACGTGGCCTATTGCGCCTCGGACCGGTCCGCCACGGTCGGTGGCCCGTTCTCACGCGAGGAGGCGTACTTTCGGCTCTGCGCCATTGCCGGCCAGTGGCAGTTGCGCGGCTTCGGGCGCTGGATCATCGCCGACCGGGAGAGCGACGCCGCCCTGGGCCTCGCCGGGTTGCATTATCCCGACGGCTGGCCCGAGCCCGAAATCGCCTGGACCGTGTTCGATGGCGCCGAGGGGCGCGGCATCGCGCAGGAGGCCGCGATAGCGGTGCGGGCCCATGTATTCGGCACGCTCGGCTGGTCCCGGGTGATGAGCGCCGTGGCCCCGTCCAACAGTCGCTCCGTCCGGCTGGCGCAGCGGCTTGGCTGCACCCTCGAGGGCGAATTCGACCATCCCGTCTATGGCCGCCTCGGCATCTGGCGCCACCCGGCGCCGGCCGGGGCCCCCAAGGAGATCGTGCAATGACCGACATCGCCACCCGCGCCGCCGACGTGCTGCGCGAGCACCGCGAAAGCATCGACAGGCTCGACGCGATCCTCGTCTACACCCTGGGCGAGCGGTTCAAGCACACCCAGGCCGTGGGCCGACTGAAGGCCGAACACGACCTGCCCCCCGCCGATCCGATCCGCGAGGAAAGCCAGATCGCGCGGCTCACCGACCTTGCGCGCCGGGCCGATCTCGACCCGGAGTTTGCCAAGAAATTCCTGGGCTTCATTATCCAGGAAGTCATCAAGCACCACGAACAGATCAAATCCTGACGGCCCCCTGGGTCCGTCACCCCTGCCATTCAAAGGAGATACCAAAATGGCCATGAAACTTCGTCTCGCACGCGGCGGCTCCAAGAAGCGCCCGTTTTATTCCATCGTCGCCGCCGACAGCCGGATGCCCCGTGACGGCCGCTTCATCGAGAAGCTGGGCACCTACAACCCGCTGCTGGCCAAGGACAGCGAAGACCGGATCAAGATGGACATCGAGCGTGTGCAATACTGGCTGAGCCAGGGCGCCCTGCCGACCGACCGCGTCGCCCGCTTCCTCGAGGCCGCCGGCGTCGTCGAGAAGAAAGAGCGCTCCAACCCCAAGAAGGCCGTCCCCGGCAAGGCCGCGCAGGAACGCGCGACCGCCCGCGCCGAAAAGGCCAAGGCCGCCGAAGAGGCCGCTGCCGCCCCGGCCGAAGAGACCGCCGAGTAAGGCTGCGCCCCCTGGCCGGCCCGCCCGGGCCGGCCCTTGCCGGTCGGGGCGTAGCCGCGGACCGGGACCCCCTGGTCTCTCCGCGGCCGCCCCCGCGCCGCATCGAAGTAATGCAGGAGGCTCTGCCATGGCGGCGCGTGTTGTTGTGGGCTCTCTCGGAGGGGCGTTCGGCGTCCACGGAGAGGTGCGGCTCAAGAGTTTCTGCGCGGATCCCGCCGCGATCGCCGATTATGCCCCGCTCTTCACCGAGGATGGCGGCATCTTCGCCCAGATCGTCCTGACCGGAGAGGCCAAGGGCGCGTTCACAGCCCGGGTCGACGCGATCACCACGAAAGAACAGGCCGACGCCCTGAAGGGCACCGTGCTTTATGCCGACCGGGACCGGCTGCCGTCGCTTCCGGACGATGAATTCTACCATGCCGACCTGATCGGCCTGCCGGTGCATGACACCGGGGGCGCCCTGCTGGGCCGGGTCAAGGCTGTGCATGACCACGGCGCGGGCGACCTGCTCGAGGTCGAGCTGCCGCAGGGCAGCGCCACGGTGCTGGTGCCCTTCACCAGGTCGGCCGTGCCCACCGTCGACCTTGCCGCCGGGCGGATCGTCGCGGACCCGCCGGAGGGGCTCTTTTCGGACGGGGGCGCATGAGCGAGGTCTTCGTTCATGCCGGGTTCCACAAGACCGGCACGTCGAGCCTTCAGGATTATCTGCGCCGTCACCGCGCCCGCCTTGCCGCCGATCTTCGCATCGCCCTGCCCGAGGACATGGCGGGCCCGGTCGCGGCCGGGCTGGCCTGTGGCCGCGCCCCTCTGGCGTGGCGCCGTCGGCGTTTTGGCCGGGCCCTGGCGGCCTGGTTCGCCTGCCAGCCGCGCGACGGCCGTCCCCTGTTCATGAGTTGGGAGGGTTTCGCCGGCCTGATGCCGGGTCACCGCGATGCCCTTGGCCGGACCGTCCGGACCTATGGCATGGCCTTGCCCATGGCGCGGGCCATCCTGAACGCGGCCCTGCGCGGGATCGGGCCCGAAACCCGCGTCAGCTTTCTCTACACCACCCGGGACCAGGCGTCCTGGGCGCGGTCCGTGCATGGTCATATCCTGCGCTCGCGCAGGCTGACCGAGGATGAGGCGCGGTTCCGCCACCGCCTCGCCCCGCTCGGCCCGACGCTTGCGGCCCTGCTGGCCGGCCTGCCGGTCCCGGTCCACGAGATCATGCTGGAGGAGGCCGCCCGGCACAGGCTGGGGCCGGCCGGCCCCGCGCTGATGATCGCGGGGTTGCCCGAGGCGCGGCTGGCGGCGCTGCCCCGCGCGCCGGTCACCAATCGCGGCGACGGGGCGGACTTGCGGGCCGCCTATCTGAGCATGAACAGGAAGACCCGCGACCGCCCCGCCCTTGCGCAGGCCAAGGCCGCGATGGGCAAGGCGCACGGATAGGATGCCTCGGCTGCTGCTTCACCCCGGTTTCCACAAGACCGGAACCAGCTCTGCCCAGCATCTGCTGTGGCGCAACCGCGCCCTTCTGGCGCCGCATGTGACGATCTACCAGCTGCGCCATCTGCGCGATGCCGCCAAGCTTTGCATGGGGTTTTCGCGCACGGGCAACCCCTTGCTGCTGCTCGACCTGGTCGAGGCGCTGAATGCCGCGCTCGTCGAGACACCCGAAGACAAGCACATCCTGCTGACCTGCGAGGGGCTGTCGGGGCACCTGCCCGGCTGGCCCGGCGTCGCGGATTACGGCGCCGCCCGGATCGCCGCCAGCTATCTGACCGGCTATCTGGCAGAGCGGTTCCCCGGCCATGTCCCAACGCTGATCTACACGACACGCGCCCCCGAAAGCTGGCTCTGGAGCGCGTGGCGGCACCACCTGATCGGCCAGCGGCTGACGGCCGGGTGGGACGAGTTCGCCGAGACCCTTCGCGGGGCGGCCGACCTCACGGCCGTGGCCGCCGAGATCGCCGGTGCCCTCGACCCCCTGCCCGTCCAAACCCTGCCCCTCGAAGAGGCGCAAACCGATCCCCGCGGCCCGGGCGGCGCCCTGCTGACCCCGCTCGGCCTGCCGCCCGAGCTGACGGAAGCGCTTGTCCCCGTCGGCCACGGCAACCGCGGGCCGGACGCGGCGCTGGCCGAGGCGCTGCTTGCCCTCAACCGCTCCGACCTGGGCGATGCCGCGCTGCGCGAGCGCAAGCTGGCCCTGTGCGAGGCGGCGGGCGTGGGCGGTTGGGCCCGGGGGATGGCCTGATGCGTCCGGGCCTAGTTTAGCCAGGCCTTGTTTCCAAGTCCGCGGGCTTGGGCTAGAGAACGCAGCATGTCAGACGCATCCAAGTCCCACGGTCGCAAGTCGATCCGCGCCACGCTCAAGCCCCGAGAGCTGATGGTCGACCGGCCAGAGCTGTCGCGGGCCTGGACGGCGCAGATCATCACCCTGTTTCCACAGGCTTTTCCCGGCATCCTCGGCGAAAGCCTGACCGGCAAGGCGCTGAAGGACGGGTTGTGGCAGCTGCGCACGATCGACCTGCGGCTGTTCGGCGACGGCAAGCATCGCAACGTCGACGACACCCCTGCCGGCGGTGGCGCGGGCATGGTGCTGCGCGCCGACGTGGTGGGCCGGGCGATCGAACAGGCCCAGGGCACCGCCCGCGGCCGGATGCCGATCCTCTATCTCTCGCCCCGCGGCCGCCGGTTCGACCAGCCGATGGCCCAGGCGCTGGCCGCCTGCGACGGGGTCACCCTGCTCTGCGGCCGGTTCGAAGGGGTCGACCAACGAGTGCTCGATCACTACGGGATCGAAGAGGTCTCGCTCGGCGATTTCGTCCTGACCGGCGGAGAGATCGCCGCCCAGGCGATGCTGGATGCCTGTATCCGCCTGCGGCCCGGCGTGCTGGGCAATGCGGTCTCGGCGGTTGAGGAGAGCTTTTCCAACGGCTTGCTGGAGCATCCGCAATACACCCGCCCCGCCGAATGGAAGGGCCTGCCGATCCCCGAGGTGCTGACCTCGGGCCATCACGAGCGGATCACCGAATGGCGCCAGGCGCAGGCCGAGGCGCTGACCCGCGACCGGCGCCCCGACCTCTGGGCCGCCCATGCCGCGCGGCCGCGAAAGCCATGACGGGCGCGGCATGAAGGTCATCGTCCACGCCGGGTTTCACAAGACCGGCACAACTTCGCTGCAGCAGGGGTTGCGCGCCAACGACAAGCTTCTGGCACCCCACGCGGCGCTTTATTACGGGGCGCGGCTGCAACCGGTGCTGCACCGGGGCCGGCATTTCGGCTTTCTGCCCGGTCCGAAGCGGCTGGCCGGCTTTCGCCGGGATCTGCGGGTCCTGCTCGACAAGATGCCCGATGCGGAGCGGATCGTCCTGACCCGCGAGGCTTTCAGCGGCGCCATGGTCGGAGAGACGCGGGCCGACGGTGTCCGGATCACCAGCTACGGCGACACGGCGGTCATCCTCGCCAGGGCGCTGGCCGAGGGCATCGCCGCGCGGTTTCCGGGCAGCGAGATCGTGTTTCTCTACACCACGCGGGACACCGAGGGCTATATCGCCAGCGCCTGGAAACACCTGCTGCGCCTGCGCCGCATGACCGAGGATTACCAGGCCTTTGCCGCGACCGTCAGCCCGCATCTCGACCTCGACCAGGAGGTCGCGCGGCTGACCGCCGCCCTGGCCCCGCACCGTGTCGTGGTGCGGTCCCTGTCCGAGATCGCGGCAAGCCCCGAGGGCCCGGCAAGCGCGGTTTTCGACCTGCTCGACCTGCCCCGCGACCTGCGCAACCGGATTACCCCGGCCCCCGCGGCGCGGCGCAGCCAGTCGGACACGCTCTCGGCCTGGCTGCTGGAGGCGAACCGGACCATCGCGGACGACGCCGAGCTGCATCGCGCCAAGGTCGCGGCCCTCGCCGAAGCCGGGCTCGGGATGGACTGACCGCCCGTCACTTGACCCTTGATCGACGCCGGAAGTTGGAGTAAGCGGCTCTCTCATGCGGCGGGATCGGACTTCGATCGCGATGTATGGCTGTGGTCCGGGATTTTTCGGCGGAACGGGGAACTTCGCCCCGGCATCCCGAAGCTCTCGACGGGCCGCTGCGAGACCAGGAAAGCGTTGCGCGATCTCTTGCGGGCTGGCCACGGGCCGGGACCCGGTCGAAGACAAGAGCTCTCGGGCGGCAAAGACACCTTCACGGACCAACCGTGAGCAGATTTAGGAGTGGATCAGATGAACCTGATCGCTGAACTCGAGGCGGAACAGATCGCCTCGCTCGGGAAGAGCATTCCCGACTTCAAGGCCGGCGATACGATTCGCGTCGGCTACAAGGTGACCGAGGGCACCCGCACCCGTGTGCAGAACTACGAAGGCGTCTGCATCAGCCGCAAGAACGGCTCTGGCATCGCCGGGTCGTTCACGGTGCGCAAGATCTCCTTCGGCGAGGGTGTGGAGCGTGTGTTCCCGCTCTACTCGACCAACATCGAAGAGATCACCGTCGTGCGCCGCGGCAAGGTCCGCCGTGCCAAGCTCTATTACCTGCGGACGCGTCGGGGCAAATCGGCCCGTATCGCCGAGCAGACCAATTATCGCGCCCCCAAGGCCGGCGCACAGGCCTGAGGAGAGCCGAGATGAAAAAAGACATCCATCCCGATTACCACCTCATCAACGTCAAGATGACGGATGGCACCATGCTCGAGATGAAATCGACCTGGGGCAAGGAAGGCGACACGCTGTCGCTGGATATCGACCCCTCGGTGCACCCGGCCTGGACCGGCGGCAGCTCGCGTCTCATGGACACTGGCGGCCGCGTCTCGAAGTTCAAGAAGAAGTACGAAGGTCTCGGTTTCTGAGATCATCGGCCATCGCCACGCAATTGCGCCGCCCGGCCCCCCGGGCGGCGTTTTTCGTTGAAGAACTGGGTCTTGGGGGCGGTTGCCCGGCCCCTGAACTCCAGCGCGGATCGGGCGAAACAGCGCAGGTCCGGCCAATCCCGCGGCGTGGAATTGTGACCCTGTTAAGGTCTTGCGGCTAGTCCCGATCCTGTTCGCCAACAGGAGTCTGCCCGCAGTGAAGTCGCGTTTTCAATCCCTCAAGGTCCGACTTGCCCTCGGGCTGACGCTTCTGCTCATCGTGCTTTGCACCGGCGTGGTCGGCAGCCTGACAAGAAGCACCGAGAATGCGCTGCTGGACGCGGCCGAACGCCACCAGGCGATGTCCTTGCGGTTTCTCGCCAGCACATTCGACGTGGCATACGACCAGGTCGAGGCCAGGTTCTCCTCCGACGGCTCTGATCTCGCTGTGACCTGGGAGTCCGCGCCCGCCTTCGACGGACATGACCTGATCGACCGGGTCGGCACCCTCACGGGCGAGACTGCCACCATCTTCGGCTGGGATGCGGAGAGGGGCGATTTCATACGCCTGTCGACCAACATACGGACTGCGGAGGGGGACCGCGCCGTGGGCACCTACCTGGGCCGCGACAACCCGGTGCGCACGGCGATGCTCGCCGGAGAGACCTACCGCGGGGAGGCCACGATTCTCGGCAAGTCCTACCTCACGATCTACCAACCCGTGACGAATGCGACCGGCGAGGTCACCGGGATCATCTACGTCGGGATAGACCGCGGCGTGGTCGACGCCGCCATCGCCGGGAAACAGCGATTCGGCACCATCATTTCGGCCATCAGCATCGCTGCCGGCGTCGCCGCCCTGCTGTCGCTGCTGACCTACCAGCTGCGGCCTCTCGGCGGGCTGGCCGCGACCATCGGCAAGGTGTCGAACGGCGACCTGGACGAGACGGTCCCCTACCAGTCCCGCGGGGACGAGATCGGCGGCATCGCCCGACGGATCGAGACCTTCCGCCTCGGCCACCTGCAGGAACGCGCACGGATACGCAAGCGCGAGCAGGATCAGGCCGATACGGAGCGCGTAGTGGCGGAGCTTCGCAACGGTCTTGCGCATCTCGCCCGGCAGGATCTGTCGCACAGGATCGAGGGGGCCGGCGACGGGCCGTTCCCCGAGAAATACGTCTCGCTGCGCGACGATTTCAACGCCGTGGTCGACAGCCTCGCCTGGTCCTTGGGCGATGTCGGTGGCGTCGCCGAGAACGTCCGCAACGCCGCCGAAGAGATCGGGGCGATGTCCGACGACCTCTCGCGCAGGGTGGAAACCCAGGCCGCGACGCTGGAGGAATCAGCCGCGGCGCTCGACGAGCTGACTCAATCCAGCGCGGAGGTGGCAGGCACCGCCCGAAATGCGGACGAGATCGCCAAGCAAAGCAGGGAAATGTCGGCCGAAAGCGAAAAGATCCTCAAGGAGGCGGTCGCCGCCATCCAGCGGATCGAAGCCTCTTCCGAGCAGATCAACCAGATCATTTCCGTGATCGACGACATCGCCTTCCAGACCAACCTTCTGGCACTCAACGCCGGGGTCGAATCCGCCCGTGCGGGCGAGGCTGGCAAGGGATTCGCGGTCGTCGCGTCCGAGGTGCGGGGGCTTGCCCAGAACGCCTCGACCTCGGCGCAGGAGATCAAGAACCTCATCATGAAAAGCGGCGAGCAGGTCAGCGAGGGCAGCGCCCTGGTGCAACGGACCGGCACGTCCCTGGGCCAGGTCCTGTCCCATGTGGAAACCCTCGGCGGCTTCATGGCCAGCATCGCCGAGGCCGTGGCGCACCAGGCACGCGGTCTTGACGAGGTGAGCCAGAGCGTGAAGCAACTGGACAGCATGACCCAGCACAACGCAGCGATCTCGAAGAAGCGAATGCCTCGGGCCAGACCCTGCGCCACGAGGCCGAACAACTTGGCGAGACACTGGGCGCCTTCCACGGCATACGCGGCCGGGCCGAGGCAAGGGCCCCCTCAGCCCGGCGCGAGGTCTCTGCTATGCCGCAGATCCAGGAGGCGCCCCCACCCGCCCGGCAGCCGCCCGCCGGGGTCGTCCAGATGCGGGCGACCGGCACGGATGCTGACGCATTCCAGGATTTCTGATCGGTCCCCGACCCCGGCCACCATGCCCGGCCGAGCTCGATGGACAACTCCAGTCCATCCACCTGCTGTGGCACGACCGACAAGCCTTGCCCTATTTTGCGCGACGATGGCCGGCTGCGCTTTCGTCGGCTCGATAGACAACATATAGTAGACACCAACAATAAGCGGGGGCCGGGCAGTGGCGCATATCATCGTCGTGGGCAACGAAAAGGGCGGCGCGGGCAAGTCGACCGTCTCGATCCATGTGGCAACCGCACTGGCGCGGCTCGGCCACAAGGTCGGGATCCTCGATCTCGACCTGCGCCAGAAGACGCTCGGCCGCTACATGGACAACCGGCTGGCCTATCTGGAAAAGACCGGCCTCGACCTGCCGACCCCATCTTATCATGAGCTTCCCGAGATCGACCAGGCCGCCCTGGGCCCCGGCGAGAACGTCAACGACCACCGGCTCTCTGCCGCGGTGGCGGGGCTGGAGCCGGACAGCGACTTCATCCTGATCGATTGCCCCGGCTCGCACACGCGGCTCAGCCAGGTCGCGCATTCCCTGGCCGACACGCTGATCACGCCGCTGAACGACAGCTTCGTCGATTTCGACCTGCTCGCCCATATCGCCATGGACGGCGAGACGATCACAGGCCCGTCGGTCTATTCCGAGATGGTCTGGAACGCGCGGCAATTGCGCGCCCAGGCCGGGCTGGAACCGATTGACTGGATCGTGGTGCGCAACCGCCTGGGGGCGCAGCAGATGGTCAACAAGGTCAAGATGGAAAAGGCGCTCGACAAGCTCGGCCGCCGCATCGGCTTTCGCACCGCGCCGGGTTTCAACGAGCGGGTCATCTTCCGGGAGCTGTTTCCCCGCGGCCTGACCTTGCTCGATCTGCGGGACATCGGGGTCAAGGGCCTGAACATCTCGAACATCGCGGCGCGGCAGGAACTCCGCGATCTCATGCGGGCCCTTACTCTGCCCGGCGTCGAGGTGACGTTCTGACCTGAACCGTCAGGCGGTCCGCTGCTCCGGCGTCGCGTCCGCGCGGGCCGGCCTGCGGCGCAGGGCATCCGTCACCACCCGCGCCAACACGAGGATCATCGACACCGCGCCCAGCAACAGCACGAGGATCGCCCTGAGGTCGCCCGCTGCCGCGGCGGCGAGCCGGTCCTGCGCCCAGGCCCTGACCCCGGCGATACTCAGCTCCGTGGCCGTGGCGGCGCCCTCGGCGGTGACGACACCGCCGGGCGCGGCCGTGGCGACCGCGGGCGAGACGATATCGGATGTGGCCTGAACCTCCGCCTCAGCCGCGGTCGGGGCCACAGGCTCGCCGGATCCGAGCAGACGCGGCGCGGTGATCATCACGACGGCCAACAACACGAACACGAGGAACAGCCCGACCAGGATTCGGCGAACGGGCGAACGACGATCGCTGGCGATGGCCGGGCCAACGACCGCGGCGTCACCAGGCTCTTGCGCCCCGGGGGGCCGGGGCGAGGCTACCGGGACGGTTTCCGTCGCGGTTTCGGTGTCGGCCTCGTCGGATCGGGGCCGCGCGACGGCAAACAACAAGAGCGCCAGAAAACCGAGTGCGCCGCCGACCTTCGAGAAACGTTCGAAGACCGCCGATTGCCCATAGTCATCCGGCAGGATCGCCGCCCGGCGCCCATCGACGAACGGATAGATGACCGGGCCGGTCACGTTCATGCCACGTTCATCCAGCGCGGCGACCCATTTGCCGGGCGTGCCGAACCATCCGTTGAGTGTCACCAGCGGGCGCGGATCGCCCGGCGCCCCGGCCATGGCCGCGAGGCCCGCCCCGGTGATCCGACCCGGCACGAAATCCGGCGACGAGAAGATTGCCATGCCCAGCGGAGCGGCGCCGGTGTCGTCGGTGACGCTCAGCAGCGGAACGGCAAGCGCGGACGGCCCGCCCTCGACCAACGGCGCAAGGTCCACGGCGCCCGCGACGTCGATCTGCGCCGTCACCAGCGCTTCGCCCGCGGTCGATGTATGGCGCGGCGGGTCGAACAGGTCGAGCGCGACCGCCGGCGGCGGCCCGGCCTGGTAGATTTCGGCGCGCGACGCCATGCGGTCGTTCGCCTGCATCTGCAGCCATATGCCCAGGCCGAATACGACGGCGGCACAGAGGCCGAGCAGGATCGGCGCGAGGCGGAAGACGATGGAAGTGGCTGCGACAGGCATATCAGATCTCCGGCTGAGATGGTGCCAGACTGCCCTCGGAATGCGGCACCCGGTGGGCACCGCCCGGACCATTTGTGGGAGAGCCTGCGGCAGCGCCCCTTCGCCCTTGCGCATCGCTGCAGGACCCCGGCACAGTGTCCAGGCTGCCGCAGCGACGGGAAGATTGATGACGATTTACGCCAATACACCCTGGAATGACCTGACCATCGGGATGGAGGCCAGCGTCACGCGGCTTTGCGTCGCCGACGACCTCATCATCTTCGCCAATTCCAGCGGCAACATGAACCCGCTGCACATTCCCGACGCCGATGGCGACGGTGATGGCGTGCCCGAGGCCATCGCCCCCTCCGCCTGGCTCGGTGCGCTGATCTCGGGGGTGCTGGGCAATCGCCTGCCCGGTCCCGGCACCCTCTACAAGTCCCAGAGCCTCTCCTTCCACGGCCGCGCCCGCGCGGGCGAAGAGCTGACGGCGCGGGTGCGCCTGACCGCTCTCGGCCCCGACCGAGAGGCGACCTTCGACACCTGGATCGAGGCCGCGGACGGCACGACCCTGGCGTCGGGAGAGGCGAAAGTGACCGCCCCCGTCGCACCCCAGAGCTTTTCGGCAGAGGATGTGCCCGGCCTCACCGTGCGCAGCCACGTCCATTTCGACCGCCTCATCGCCCGGGCGGAACATCTGCCGCCGATCCCCACCGCCGTCGTCGCCCCCGAAAGCCCCGAGGCGATTGCCGGCGCCCTGTTGGGTCGCGACCACACACTGATAACGCCGATCCTGGTGGGCAACGCCGCCCTGATAGAGACCGCGGCCCACGAGGCCGGCGTCAGCATCGCGGGGCTGGAGCTGATCGACGAGCCCGACCATGACCGCGCGGCCCGCCGTGCCGTGGCGCTGGTGCACGAGGGCCGCGCCCGCGCGGTGATGAAGGGGCACCTGCATACGGACGTGCTCTTGCGCGCGATCGTCAAGCGTGAGGGCGGCCTGCGCACCGGGCGGCGCCTGTCCCATGTCTTCGTCATGGACATCCCCGGCATCGACCACCTGGTGCTGGTGACGGACGCGGCGATCAACATCGCGCCCGATCTGACCACCAAGATCGACATAGTGCAGAACGCCATCGACCTGGCCCTGGCCCTCGGGATCGACCAGCCCAAGGCCGGCATCCTCTCGGCGGTCGAAACCGTGAACCCCGCCATCCCCTCGACCCTGGATGCCGCTGCTTTGTCGAAAATGGCGGAACGGGGCCAGATCACCGGCGGGCTGGTGGATGGCCCGCTGGCGATGGACAATGCCGTCGATCTGGAGGCAGCGGTCACCAAGGGTATCAAGTCGCTGGTCGCGGGGCACGCGGATATCCTCGTCGCGCCCAACCTCGAATCCGGCAACATGATCGCCAAACAGCTGACCTTTCTCGCCCATGCAGAGGCGGGCGGCATCGTCGTCGGCGCCTCCGTCCCGGTGATCCTGACCAGCCGCGCCGATGACGAGGCCGCGCGGCTGGCCTCCTGCGCGGTGGCCGCACTCTACGGCGCGAAACTGCCTTGAGCCGGATCCTGACCCTCAACGCGGGCAGCTCGTCGCTCAAGTTCTCGGTCTGGGCGCAGGACTCCCGGGTCCAGGCCGGCCAGGTCGAACGGATCGGCGGCGATGCGCGACTGCTGCTGGACGGGTCCGCGCCGGTGGCCCTCGGCCCGGCGGACCATCGCGCGGCGCTCACGGCGGTTCTCGCGGCGATCGGGCCGGGTGTGGATGGCCCCTTGGCGGGGGTCGGCCACAGGATCGTCCACGGCGGGCCCGACCGGGCGCGGCCCGAGGTGCTGACCCCGGAGGCGATCGCGGATCTTGCCGCCCTCGCGCCCTTCGCACCGCTGCACCAACCCCACAACCTGGCCTGTGTCGCCGCCGCCCGCACGGTCTTTCCCGATGCGCTTCAGGTCGGCGCCTTCGACACGGCGTTTCACCGCGGCCATCCTTGGGTGAACGACACCTTCGCCCTGCCGCGTCGCTTCTACGAGGAGGGCGTGCGCCGCTACGGCTTCCACGGGCTCAGCTACGACTACATCACCGGCGTCCTGGCCCGGTCAGAGCCGGATCTCGCCGCCGGTCGGGTCGTGATCTGCCATCTGGGCAACGGCGCCTCGATCTGCGCCTTGCGCGACGGCCAGAGCATCGGCTCCACCATGGGCTTCTCTGCGCTGGACGGCCTTCCCATGGGGACGCGCTGCGGCCAGGTCGATCCGGGCGTGCTGCTCTTTCTCATGGATCAGAAGGGAATGACCGCAGAGGAGATCACAGCCCTCCTCTACCGCGAGAGCGGCCTCAAGGGCCTCTCCGGCATCTCGTCGGACATGCGCACACTGGAGGCGTCGAACGATCCGCGCGCGGCCGAGGCCATCGATTACTACGTCTTCCGTCTCGCCCGCGAGATCGGCGCCATGGCGGCGGTTCTCGGCGGGCTCGACGGGCTGGTCTTCACCGGCGGGATCGGCGAGAACTCGGCGCTGATCCGCGCCCGCGCCCTGGAGCGGCTGGGCTTTCTCGGCCTCACGCTCGATCCGGCCGCCAACGCCGCCAACGCGCAAGAGATCGGCGCCGGCCCGGCCCGCATCCTGCGGATCGAAACCGACGAAGAGGCCGTCATCGCCCGCGCCACCCGCACGGCCCTGACAGGCGCCTGACGCCAGCCCTTCTTCTGGTCGAGAATATCCCGGGGGTGAACGGCGAAAGCACCACTTTCGACGGAGGGGGCAGCGCCCCCTCGCCCGGTCAGAACAACGCGATAGCGCCCCGGTGCGACGCGCCGTCCGGCGCCCGACCGCGTTCAGCCCGTCCAGGCCCAGGGCCGGGAAAACGCCCCCAGAACGGCCGAGACCTCCTCGTCGGTCACCGCTCCGGTCTTTGCGATCCGCGCCACCAGCCCCTGCCGTTTGTCCTCTTCCACCGAGGCGACCCGAGCAGCCACCCCGCCGGCGTCAAGGGCCGCGCCATAGACCCGCGCGATGGCCAGCTTCCTCAGCTCGTTCTTGAGCGTCTTGCCCACCGCGGTCTTGGGCAGGCTCGGCAACACGTCGATATGCTTGATCTTCGCGGCCCGCTCGTGGATGCGCCCGTTGGCGAAGCGCATCAGCTCCTCCTCGTCGACGCTGCCGCCGTCGATCAGCTCCACATAGGCGCAGGGCAGCTCTCCGGCATGGGCGTCGGGCTGGCCGATCGCGGCGGCGAAGGCCACCTGTTCGTGGCCCGCCAGTGCCTCTTCGATCTCGGCGGGGTCGATGTTGTGACCGCCCCGGATGATCAGGTCCTTGGCCCGCCCGGTGATCCAGAGATACCCGTCGGCGTCGATCCGGCCGAGGTCGCCGGTCCTCAGGTAGAGGTCATGGTGAAAAAGCCCGTTGTTCTTGGCCAGATCGGTATAGGTATTGCCGGTATAGACACCGGGATTGTCGACGCAGATCTCGCCGATCTCGTCGGTGCCGCATTCATACGGCCCCTCGGCGGTATGGTTCAGGATCCTGACGTCGGTATAGGGAAAAGGGATGCCGATCGAGCCGACTTTCTTCTTTCCGTCCGGCGGGTTGATCGACACCAGGCAGGTCGCCTCGGTCAGGCCGTAGCCCTCGCAGATCGTGACGCCGGCGGCTTTCTCGAACCGGTTATAGAGCTCGACCGGAAGCGGGGATGAGCCGCAGAACGCAAGCTTCAGCGACGAGATGTCCGCATCCACCTTGCGCTGCATCAACGCCGACATCGCGGTGGGCACCGCGATCATGAAGGTCACGCGGTGACGCTCTACCAGTTTCCAGAAATTGTCGAACACCCCGTCGCCGCGATAGCCCTGCGGTGTCGGAAAGACGATCTGCGCCCCCGAGGCCAGCGATGCCCCGAGGCAGACGATGGTGGCGAAGACATGAAACAGCGGCAGCGGGCAGATCTGCACGTCGGTTTCCCTGAACAGCAGCCGCTCGCCCAGCCAGGCATTGTAGATGATCCCCGAATAGCGGTGCTGCGCCACCTTGGGCATTCCGGTCGTCCCGCCGGTGTGAAAGAGCGCCGCGACACGGTCGCCGGCGCTGTCCTCGAACGCCAGGGTCCTGGGCTGACCGGCGATCGCGGCGTTGAAATCCATGACCTTCGCCTTGTGCCGGACCGCGACCTTGGGCCGGATCAGCGGGATGATCAGCCGTTTCAGCCCGGTCATGTAGCGCAGCAGATCGACCTCGAGCACGGTCTTGACGTTCGGCGCCATCGCCACGGCCTCCGCCGCCTTCTGGGCCACGTCGGTCTTGGGAAAGCTGCGCAGGGTCACCAGCACGCTGGCATTGGTCTCGCGCAGGATGCCCGCGATATTTTCGGCATCGAGCAGCGGGTTGATCGGGTTCACCACGCCGGCGATCGCGCCGCCGGCATAGGTCAGCACGGTCTCGGTGCAGTTGGGCAGCAGGAAGGCCACCACATCGCTCTCGCCCACCCCCAGCGACCGGAACAGGTTCGCCGTCTGGCAGACCTTCGCGTGCAGCTGCGACCAGGTCAGCGTCTCGTCCGGGGCGCCCGGGTCCGAGAACATCTGGAACGTCACCGCCTTGCTGGCGCCATGCCGGTCGGCCGTGGCCGCCAGCAGCCCGTGCAGCGTCGCGGGCAGGGCGCGTTCGTCCCAGGGGCACTCGGCCTCGATGGCATTCCTGTCGGCGACCGTCGCATAGGTCATGTGGTCTTCTCCTCCTCACGGTCCGGGCCCGTTCCCCGCGGCGCTCCGTTGCCATGAGGGTCGCCCGCGGGGCGACCCGGCGCAAGTATGACGCTGCGGCCCGGCCGTGGCGATGCCTCGCGACGACGCGAGGTCGGGGCGGGTGGCCACGCGGGCTATTCCGCCGCCATGCCTTCGGTGAACTGAAGACGGGCGAGGCGCGCATAGAGTCCGCCTTGGGCCACGAGCTGGTCGTGGCTGCCCTCCGCCACGATCTGCCCGCCGTCGAAAACCAGAATGCGGTCGGCCTTCTTCACCGTGGCGAGGCGGTGGGCGACGATCAGCGTGGTCCGCCCCTCGGCCAGCCCCTCGACCGCCTGCTGCACCAACCGCTCGCTCTCGGCATCCAGCGCAGAGGTCGCCTCGTCCAGCAACAGCACGGGCGAGTCGCGCAGGATCGCGCGGGCGATGGCGATGCGCTGTTTCTGCCCGCCCGACAGCATCACGCCGCGCTCGCCCACGTAGCTGTCATAGCCTTCGGGCAGCGCCACAAGGAAATCATGCGCCGCGGCGGCCCGGGCGGCGGCCTCGACCTCGGCATCGCTCGCATCGGGACGTCCGAAGCGGATGTTCTCGCGGGCAGTATCGGCGAAGATCACCGGGTCCTGGGGCACCAGCGCGATATCTCCACGGAAATCGGCACGGGTCATCTGGCGCAGGTCGGTGTCGTCGAACAGGATGCGGCCCGACTTGGGGTCGTAGAACCGCAGCAGAAGCTGGATGATGGTCGATTTCCCCGCCCCGGACGGGCCGACAAGGGCCACCGTCTCGCCCGGCTTGACGTCGAAGGAGACCCCCCCGAGCGCCGAGATACCGGGCCGCGAGGGATAGGAAAAGACCACGTCCTCGAACCGGATATGGCCCCGGCGGCGCGTGCTGCGAACGGGCCCGGCGACCGGGTCGCGCACGCTGTCGTCGCTCGACAGCAGCTCCATCAGCCGTTCGGTCGCACCGGCGGCGCGCTGCAACTCGCCCCAGATCTCGGTCAGGGCGGCGACGGCGCCGGCGACCATGACGGTGTAGAACATGAACTGGATCAGCTCGCCGGCCGTGATCACGCCGCTGCGCACGTCCGACGCCCCCATCCACAGGAACCCCACCACGCCCGAGAATGCGACGAAGATCACGATGGCCGTCATCACCGCGCGCATGGTGATCCGGCGCAGCGCCACGTCGAAGCTCTTTTCGGTGACCTTGGCGAACTTGCCGCGACTCAGCGTCTCGTGGGTGAAGGCCTGGATCGTCTGCGCGGACAGAAGCTGTTCCGAGGCATCCCCCGAAGACGCCGCGATCCAGTCCTGGTTTTCCTTGGACAGCTTGCGGACGCGGCGGCCCAGCAGGATGATCGGGAGCACGATGACCGGGATCGGCCAAAGTACCATCGCCGACATCTTGACGCTGGTCACCAGCATCAGCGCGATGCCGCCAACCAGCACCAGCGCGTTGCGCAGCGCAATCGAAACCGACGAGCCGATCACCGACTGGATCAGCGTGGTGTCTGTGGTGATGCGCGAGATGATCTCGCCGGTCATCAGCTTTTCAAAGAATTCCGGCGACATGCCGATCATCCGGTCGAAGACCGCCTTGCGGATATCGGCCACAACCCGCTCGCCAAGCCGCGACACCAGGTAAAAGCGCAGCGCGGAGCCCAGCGCCATCAGCGCCGCGATCAGGATGGCGGCGACGAAATACCAGTTGGCGAGCGCCCCGCCCTCGACGTTGAAATTGTCCACGACGCGACGGGCGGCCAGCGGGATCACAAGGCTGATTCCGGCGGTGGCGACCAGAGCCGTCAGCGCGGCGGCAAGGGTGCGCCGGTAGGGGGCCACGAAGGGCCAGAGCCCCTGAAGGGCGCCCAGTTCCCTGGATTTTTCGCGGTCTTCGCTGACCGTTCTGGGTGTATCGGCCATGGTGCCCCCCGATCGTGTGGCCCTGACATAAGCGGTGGGGCCGTCAGGGGCAAGAAACCGCCGTGACGCAGGCTGTCAGCCGGCCCGCGCCAGCGCCGGGGCGGCGGCGCCCAGCAGGCCGAGCAATGCCCTGTCGGACAGGCCCAGCGTGCCGCCGGGCGTCAGCTGGCCTGCGTTAAGACGGGTCGTCCGCCCGGCCGGAAGAAACATCCGGGCGGCGTGGACGGCATCCTCGGGCCCGGTGGCGACCAGGGTGTAGTGCCGCGCACGATGGGTGAGTACGGGCGCGATGTCCCGGCCTAGCCGGGCGCCGTCGCGGCGTTGCGCCCGCGACAGGGGCGCCTTGCGCGGATCGAGGGTCGAGACCGGGTGCACGGCAAGCACGTGGTCGGCCGCGATGTGCTGGGCCGCGAGAAGCGCCCCGTAAGCCCCCATCCCGGCCCCGCCGAAGGTGACATGGTCGAACCCTGCAAGAACCTCGGCCAGAAGCTGCGGAAGCTGCCGGCCGAGGGGCCCCTGGTACCATCTGGGCCTGTTCGGCTGCACCAGCACCGCGTTCAGCCCGTGGCGCAGGGCGAAGGCGCTGCCATATCCGTCGTCGATCCGGGGGCCGCAGGCATGGCGGCCGGCGAAGAAAACCGTCACGCGCCGCCGCGCATTTGTCCGGCGCAGGACGATGCGGCCGCAGCCGGACTTCGGGAGGGATGGCTGTTCCATGGGCCCAGCCTGCCCGCCAAGCAAGACAGGACTGGGGCGGGATCTGGTCGAATTGGTGGGTGTTTCACGGCCGCCGGGCCGTGGCCCTCAGCGCCGCTTGCCGAACCACATCCGCCGGAACAGGCCGTCGCGCAGAAAGAACTGGTGATAGAGCGCCGCCGCGATGTGCAGCCCGACCAGCATCAACAGCAGCGTCGAGAACAGCCCATGGGCCAGCCGCGGCGCGATCTCGGACAGGTTCGCGGGCAGCGGTTCACCCGATCCGCCGTAGGCGATGGAGAAC
This sequence comes from Roseisalinus antarcticus, assembly GCF_900172355.1. Lineage (GTDB taxonomy): Bacteria > Pseudomonadota > Alphaproteobacteria > Rhodobacterales > Rhodobacteraceae > Oceanicola > Oceanicola antarcticus_A. The sequence goes on from NZ_FWFZ01000005.1 coordinate 123,803, forward strand.
AGCCCAGTCGAGAACGCCATGGCGATCCCGCTCAACACCATGGCCGCGACCAGCCCGTAGAGCACCCAGTGCGCGGCCGTTCCGATCCAATCCAGCACATCGTTGCCAGTCGTCGCATGGGGTGGCCGATCCGAGGCGAGCCGGATCCCGAGACGCAACAGAAATAGGGCGCCGATGGCCAGACCGATGCTCATGTGGATGGCGATCGTCGGCACTTTGTCGGGCGAATCGAGCGGCATCGGCTTCAGGCTGAACTTGCCGCCGAGCAAGGAGACGATGATCATCACCGCCATGATCCAGTGCAGGACGACGATGGCCGGGTGATATCGCGTCATTTGTGCCTCGACGTGGAATACGTTAGCTAGACATTGTCTACAATTCGCGGATTGGTGGACTTTGTCAACTCTTTCGGCCCCCTGTCTGGACACCAATGGAAGATACCGAGACAGCCCAGCTTGTGGACCGGCTGATGCGCGGCATTCACGCCGGAATGCAGGCGCGGGCCGGGACCGTGGACACAGCGAGGATCGGCCCTTCGGGCGGGATGATCCTGCTTGCACTGGCCGACATAGAGCCCGCCCCCGTGCAGGAGGTCGTGCGGCGCGTGGCGCGGGACAAGTCGCAGATGACCCGCGCGATCAAGGCGCTGGCCGAGAAGGGCCTGCTGACGCGCAGCCAGTGCGACAACGACGCGAGGGTCTGCATGCTGCGCCTGACCGACAAGGGGCAGGACACCGTCACCCACCTGCGCAGGACGTTGACCGAGGTGATCGACGAGATCCTCGCGCCGCTCGATCCGGGCGACCGGCGGCAGCTCCATGACCTTCTGTCAAAGGCTCTGAGCCGGACGCCGCCGCCGGCCTGCACCTGAACTTCGGTCTGGCCCCGGCCTAGCCCCGGGCGGCGATGATCCGGCCGATGGTGTTCAGAAGAAGCTGCGCGGCCAGGATCTGCGTCGTGCCGGCGGGATCGTGGTCCGGCGCGACCTCCACCAAGTCCAGGCCAACGATGGTGCCGCGTTGCGCAAGGCCGGCGATCAGCTCCAGCCCCTCGTAATAGAGGAACCCGCCGTGGCTGGGCGTGCCGGTGCCCGGCGCGATGGAAGGGTCGAAGCCGTCGATGTCGATGGTCAGGTAATACCGCGCCCCCGCCGGGATCCGCGCCAGCACGCCCTCGACGCCCAGCGCACGGGCCTGACGCACCGACAGGATGTCCGAGCCCATCTCGCGCGCCGCGACATAGCCGTCGCGACCGGTCGACGAGACGTTGCGGATGCCCACCTGCGTCAGCCCCGTGACCCAGGGTTTTTCGGCGGCGCGGCGCATCGGATTGCCGTGACCGGTGCGCACGCCGTGACGCTCGTCCACGAAGTCGAGATGCGCGTCGATCTGCACCAGATGCACTGGCGGCTGGTCGGAAAATGCGTCGATGCAGGGGATGTTGACCGAATGGTCGCCGCCCAGCACCACCGGCAGGGCGCCCGCGGCCAGGATCGCGCGGACCCCGGCCTCGATCCCCGACAGGCTGCGGGCCTGGTCGGTGTGCACGATGTCGGCGTCGCCGATATCGACCATGCGGACACCCTCGAGATAGGTGACGTCGTCCTCGAAATCATAGGCGCCCGCATGTCCGAAGGAGAACAGCGTCGAGGCCTCGCGGATCCCGCGCGGCCCGAACCGCGCCCCTGCGCGCCATTGCGTCCCCATGTCGAGCGGGGCCCCGAGGATCGCCACATCGGCGTCGATCGCGTTCCAGTCGAGGACCAGCGGCGACTTGCCGAAGGTGGGGATGCCGACGAAGGGCAGGTCCAGGCGGCCGGTGTCATAGTCGTTCATGGTCCCTCGCAGGCAAACAGTCGTCCGGGGGCGCCGGCGGGCGCCGACAGGCCCGCAAGGCGCAAGAGGTCCCAGGCCAGCACCTGGTTGGAGGACAGCACCGGAATGTCGAGCGCCGCCTCCAGACGCGGGATCACCCCGAGCGTGCGCAGGTTGGTGCAGGACAGGAACAGCGCCTGCGCGTCCGGGTGGCGGCCAAGCTCCAGCGCCGCGTCATGGACGGAATCGGCGGCGATGCGCACGACTCGCGCCTCGACCTCCTCGTCGAAGGACCCGAAGGACACGGTCGAGATGCCCTGCGCCGCGAGCGCCTCGCGCAGGCGGCTCGACACCGGGGGCAGGTAGGGCGACAGCATCGCCAGACGGGTGACGCCAAGCGCCCGGCAGGCCGCGATCAGCGCCGTCAGCGGCTCTGTCACATGGGCGGTTCGGGTGCCTGCGTGGATCGCGCCGGCCACCGGCCCCGCCCCGATCAGCGCCGAAGCCGAGGTGCAGCCATAGGCGACGGCGGCGAAATCCGCCGCGCGGGGAAACAGGGCCGCGGCGGCGGTCAGATGCTCCTCCATCGCGGCCAGCGTTGCTAGGTTGAGGTCCTCGCCCGACGGGATGCGGGTCACGAAGACCTCCGGCGTCTCGGGCATCAGCCGGCGAAAGTCGCGTTCGATCGTCTCGTCTGCCTGGAGCACCACGAGGCCTAGCTGCGCGGGTCTCGCGGCGTCGATCTCGTAGGACAGGCTGGTCATGACAGCACCGCGATCTGCGGCGGCGCCGGGTTCGACAGCCAGCGGGCGCCGTCCTCTTCGATCGCGATGACCTCTTCATGGACCATGATCCGCCCGGGCGAGAGCTCGATCACGGGCTCCAGCGTGATGACCATGCCGGGGCGCAGCGACGCCGTCTCCCACGGCAGCAGCGACGGCCCCTCGGTCAGCTCCATCCCCAGCCCGTGCCCGATCCGGCCGGTGTTCGCCCCCGGCGTGCCCCCCGAGGTCAGGCTGTGCATCGCGTGGAACAGCTCTGCATGGGTCGTGCCGGGGTGGGCGATGGCCTTGGCGGCGCGGCTCGCGGCGATCAGGGTCTCATGCGCCTCGGCCACCTCGGCGCCGGGCGGCCCGACCGAGAAATTGCGGTCGAAATCGCTGTAGTAGCCGCCGTGGACGACGCCGGTGTCCAGCATCAGAACGTCCCCCGGCGCCAGCGGCCGGGCCGTGGCCGGAGAGATCACGTCGCCATAGCCGCCCGGCCCCGCGCCGCCGGCGAGATAGGCGACCCAATCGGCGCCCTCGCCCAGGCACAGCCCCTGGAACCCGCGAAACACCTGGTCGAGCGGCACGCCCGCACCCGCGATCTCGGGCACCCGGGCGAAGGCGCGGCCGGCGATGGCGCAGGCGGTGGCGATCCGGTCGATCTCGGCGGCGGACTTCGCCTGGCGCAGACGCGCGACCAGCCCGCCGTCCCCGACGAAGCGGCGGCGCAGGGTCAGGTCCTGAAGGACGGCCCAGTCGGAAAACGGCAGGCGGACATGTGTCTCGGCCCCGTCGGGCAGGCCGATCAGCCCGCCCGGCGGCACCTCCTCGCGCAGGGTCAGGGCCAGCAGGGCCAGCGCACTTTCGTCGGGGGCCGGGGCCGCGAAGGTGCGGATGTCCCGAATCCAGCTCTGGCCCATGAGATGCGCCCCGATGGCCGGGATGACCGCGATCGGCGGCCCCTCGGCCGGGACGACCACGAACCAGGGGCGCGAGGGGCTTTCCCAGAAGCGGGTGAGAAAGCCGGTGTAATAGCGGATTTCGGGCTCGGTCGTCAGCAACAGCGCCGAAAGCCCGGCCGCCGCCATCCCGGCCTGTGCGCGCGCCGTGCGGGCGGCGAATTCAGAGGCCGGGAAGGGCGTCATTCCGGGCCCTCGGACAGGATTGCCAGCACCCGCGCGCCCGAAGACAGACCGAGCCCCGCCCGGTCGGCCGACAGCAGCGCCGCAAGGCCTGCCGCGCCAGAGGGCGTTGAAGCCAGGCCCAGCCCCGCGAGGCGGGCGGTCGCCGTCGCGGCCTCGTCCTCGGTGATCAGCGCAGAGAGGTCCGCGTCCCGCGCAAGGCCCTGAAGCGCGATCAGCGAGGGCGTCTTGCAGTCGAGCCGCCCCATCGCCGAGACCGGCCCGGCGGTCGTCACCGCCTCGCCCGCGGCCAGCGAGGCGTGCAGCGCGGGTGCGGCCTCGGGCTCGACGACGACGATGGTGGGCGTGGCGCCCCAATGGGCCCGCGCCGCAGCGGCGGCGGCACCCGCCAGCCCGCCCACGCCGGCCTGCAGCAGGATATGGGTCGGCGGCACCTCCAACTGGTCGAAGACCTCGGCCATCAGCGCGAGATAGCCCTCCATCAGCCGGTGGGGCCGGGTCATGTAGCCGGGCCAGGAACTGTCGGAAAGCAGGGTCCAGCCGTTCGCCGCGGCATCGGCCTCGGCCGCGGCCATGCTGTCTTCGTAGGTGGCGCCCGCGCGGGTCACCCTCGCGCCGAGCTTCGCAAGTCGCTGGGCGAAGGCCTCCGGCACGGTCTCGGCGATATACACCTGCGCCCGGGCGCCGAACGCGGCGGCCCCCGCGGCGACGGACAGTCCATGGTTGCCGGCACTGGCGGTCACGTAGGTCCGGCCTTTCGCGGCGCCCTCGGCCGCGTCGCAGGCGATCACGTAGGCCGCGCCCAGCGCCTTGAAGCTGCCAAGCCCCATGCGGTCCCGCTCGTCCTTGACATGCACCGTCGCGACATCGGCCAGCGCGGCCAGGTCGGGCCGGTTCAGCAGCGGCGTCACCCGGTGTTCGGGGCAGCGGGCCAGAAGAGCTAGCGGCGCGGCCATGTCCTGGGACGGGTAAGGCACGTCGGGCATGGACAGGCCGGTGCCGCAATGGCTGTTGATGACTGTTTTCATGCCGCGAGTGGGACATGTGTCAAACCTGCCGTCAACCGGGTGTCTCGGCGCTAGCCCCGGAAGGCGCCCCAGATCAACCTCAGCGAGATCAGCAGCATCAGGATGTCGAGAATCCGGGCAAACAGGGCCTCGTCCGTGCGCACAAGCACCATGCGGCCGGTCAAGGTGCCCAGCCCGCCCGCCGCGATCATCAGGGCGATCACCCCGGCCCAGTCCGCATAGGCAAAACCCAGAAGCCCGAAGACCAGCAGTTTCAGCCCGTGCTGCATCGTCATCAGCGCGGCCTGGGTGCCGACGAAGCCGGCCCGGTCGAGGCCCCGCGCCCGGGCATAGCTTGCCACGAACAGCCCGGTCGCCCCGAAGAACATGGTCAGAAAGCTCGACACGACGCCGGCCACGACGGGCATGTTCCGCAGCCAGGCAGGCGGCCGGGCCAGCACCGAGAAGATCACGAAGCACCCGACCCCGGCCTGCACCACCGAGGCCGGCAGGTCGACCGCGATCAAACCGCCCGCCACGCTGCCCACGACCGCCCCGAGGGCGAAGCCGGGCAAGGCCGCGCCGTGGATATGGCGCCAGAACAACGCCACCCGGCTGGCGTTGGACCCCAACTGCACCGCCCCGTGGACCGGGATCAGCGCGGCGGAGGGCATGACGATGGCCATGACGGCCAGCAACAGCGCCCCGCCGCCGATCCCGAACGCCGCGGTGATGAAGGAGCCCAGCGCCGAGCACCCGGCGAGCGCCAGCAGCACCAGCCCGTCGATCCCGTCCGGCAGGGGAAGCCAGGGTGGCATTCAGGCGGCTCCGAAAGCTTGCATGCTGTCGCATACAATCTGCCCCGCGCGGCGGCAAGGCCCCTGGACATGCGCCGCGCATGACAAAGCGACGGCACCGGCGGCAGAGCGTCACGGGGCGGCACAGGCCCTTTGCGCGGCAAGGCCCGCCGTCACCCCCATCAGCGAGACCGGAAAAGTCAGCGGCCGCGCACCGGGGACAGGCACGAAGCCCACAATGACGGCGCGGGCGGATCTGAGGCGCTCGGCCTCGCGGGCGGTCGCGCGGACCTGGGCCAGGCAGGTTTCCGTGTTGCAGGATTGCCAGATCAGCGGCACCGCCACCGGCCGCCCGTCATGGCGATAGGCCATGCCATCGGCGAGCGAGACGCCCACCGGAACCCGGACCGACATCAACAGATCGCCGCCCAGGTCCTCCAGAAAAACATCCGCGAGGGTCAGCCCCCCGTCCACCGACAGAACCCGGTTATGCAGGACGCAGCCTCCGGCCGGCAGGTCGAGCAGCGTCCAATCCCGGAACCTCGCGCCGTCCTGCGCCGCGGCCGGGCCGGGAATGCCCAGCTTCAGCAGCACAAGTGCCCCGCACAACAGCCTGCGCAGCGCGGCCGGTGGCATCAGATTGGTCGTCCGGTGGCGGATCATCCCGGGATTCGTCCTTGCGGTGGGGACTCAGAAACTGACCGACAGGGCGGCCTGCATGGACCACGCGCCGTCGCCGCCCTGCCCGAAAACCTCCGTCACGGGCCGGACGGCCTGCAGGTCGATCTGGACGCGCTCGCCCATCTGTCCGGCGAGGCCGAAGCCGAAGGCGCTGGCCAGGCCCTGGCCCGTCAGCTCGCCGGCCTCCCGGTCGAAGGCCTCGCCGAGCGCCGCGAAGGCATAGGGCCGCAACCGGGCCCCGTCGATCGGCAGCGGGCGGGCCGGTTCGATCTGAAACCGCGCCCAATAGCCGCCGTCGCCCGCCGACAGCCCGTTGTCGTAGCCGGGCACCGCGAACGGCGAGGTCACGGTGAATTGCGACCGCGAGGGGGTGTCGTCCGTCAACGGCACCTGCGCCGCAGCCGAGGCCGTGGCATAGACCTGCTCCCCCCAAAGCCATTCAAGCCGGGCGGATCCGGACAGGGTCGAGAACGCCCGCTCCCCCCCGCCGAGAACGCCGTCCTCATAGGTGCCGAAGGTGCCGGCGAGGTTCCAGACCGCGCCGCGAAGGGCCCCGTCTGCAGGGCGCGACGTGCCGTTCAGGCCCAGGGTGACGGAGCTGCCGGCCTGGTCCGCGGTGGTGATGCCCGTGGTCTCGACCGTCTCGGAATAGACGTCCAGCAGTGCGCTGGCCCACAGCGTCCCGTCAACCGAAAGCGCCAGCGGATGCTCGAAGCTGACGGTGGCGCTGCGGGTTCGCGAGACGCGGTCCGGCCCGGTGATGTTCTCGACCCGCTGGCGCGACAGGCTCAGCCCCAGCCGCCCGCCGTCCGGCGTGACGGTGCGGGCATAGCTCAGGGTGGCGGACCGCGCCCCTTCGGTCACCAGCAGGTCGACCGCCAGCGGGTCGTTCCAGCCGGTCAGGCTATTCAGCCGATAGCTGAGCACAAGCCGCGAGGTGCCCGACGCCGCATCTCCGTAGGTGTCGAGGCTCAGGACGAGAGCGCTGGGGGGCGGTTCCTCGAAGGTGACGGTCAGGTCGGTGTCTCCCGGCGCCGCGCCCGGCGAAAAGGCGGCATCCGCAAGAAGCCCGTCGGTCAGGAACAACCGCTCGAGCCGGTCGCCGATCCGGCGCGTGTCGGCAAGCTCCCCGGGCCGAAGGCCGGTGCGAAAGCCGATGTAGGCCTCGGAGATCCGGTCGGTCACATAGCGCACAGCGCCCAGCCGCGCCTCGAACAGCCCAAGGGTGACCCTGCCCCGGGCCGGGTCCGCGCCGGTCACGACGGCCTGCGCGAGGGCGATGTCCTCGGCGCGGTAGAGGCTGTTGATCGCCTCGGCGAGGACCGGAAGCCGCGAGAGCGTCAGACGGCGGCCCAGGTAGGGCGCCACGGCCGCTTGCAGCCGCGCGTCGGTGAAATAGCCCGAGGGGCCGTCGAAAAGGATCGTGCGCAGCCGGAACGGCGGCGGCGCCCGTGGCGCGGCACGGGGGGCCGGCGTGGCCGCGGCCGTGCGGGCCGGGGCGGCCGAGGGCGTTCCGGCGGCAAGCTCGGCCAGCGCCCGGGCGGCATCCGAGGGCGTCAGCCCCTGCGCGTAGGCCGCCGGCGCCGGGCATCCGAGCGCACAGGCCAGGGCGAGAGCCGCGAGCCGGGAGGACAGGCCGGTCATTCCTCGGCGCCCTCTTCGTCGTCCTCTTCGTCCTCTTCGTCGTCGTCCGCCGTTTGCCAACCGAAGGTCACCCCGCCCGTCCGGGTGACGTCAAGGACCCCTGCCCCGAACTGCCCCCCGCTCGCCCCGACACCCGAGCCGCCACCCGGTCCGAAGAGCCGGGTCAGGGGATTGTTCGGGGGCGGGCTCTGCCCGGCCCCGTCGCTTTCGGCCGCTTCCGTCCCGTCTCCGCCCGTCTCACCGGCCCCGGCGCCGTCGCTGCCCGTATCGCCGCCAGCAGCCTCGCTTCCGCCGGACCCCGCTCCGCTGGAGCCGGTGCCGGTCCCGGTGCCGGGATCGCCGTCACTGGTCTGGCCTCCATCCGTGTCGTCGCCGCCGGTATCACTTCCGCCATCCTCGCCGCTGCCGACAAACGTGCCGCCGCTATCTGCTCCACCGGCATCGCCATCACCGGCCGCACCACTTTCGGTATCACCGTCACCGGTCCCGGCGCCGCCAGTCTCATCCCCGCCAGCATCGCCGCCGCCGGTTTCTCCGCCAGTCTCGCCGCCGGTTTCTCCGCCGGTTTCTCCGCCGGAATCGCCGGTCTCGACCAGCGTAATGGCCCCTTGCGGCCCCACGACAAGGTCCCGGTAGCGGGCCGGGCTGATGAGAGCGTCGATCGCCGGGGCAGTCGGCACCAGGGCGCCCTCCTCCAGTTGGGTCGCGTCGATCCCGGTGGCGGTGACGCTTGCCGGGGCGGCGCCCGCGAGGCCGGTGATCGTGGCCGCGCCCGAGGCGGTCACCGTCACCGGCGCGGTCTCCGAGACGATGAACTCTGCCGCGATGTCGCCGGTGACCGCAAGGGCGACCTCGCCATTGGCGCCGATCCGCAGGGTCTGATCCTCCGTCGGCAGGGTCAGCGGATCCGCCGCGCTGCCGATCTGACCCTCGGGCGCAAGAAGGGTGACCGCGCCCCCGACCAGCGACGAGATGTCGCCGAAGATGTCGCCGTAGTTGGAATTGAGGCTGATGTCGCCCGTGGCCCCACCGCCGAAGAGATCCACCGATTCCAGCGCCGCGTCGGACAACAGGATATCGCCCAGCCCGACGAATTCGATGGCACCGCCGCCCAGGTTCTTGAGCGACAGGATCGTTGTCGCCGCCAGGGTCGAGATCAAATGCAGATCGCCAAAGCCCACCGCCGCATCGAGTTGCCCCGCATCGACCCAGAAACCGGCCGGGCCGGTGTCGGCGATCGCGCCCGCATAAAGCCCGACCCGCGCCTCGCCGAGTATGCCCGCGGAGATGGTCGCGGCGTTCGCGGCCACGCTGGACAGCGACTCGGTCGCCGAAACCAGGATCATCGGCGCGTCTGGGTCCAGCCCGACGCTCCTGAGCGACGACAGGAACATGTCGCCCGCCGAGGTCACGGTGATATGGCCATTTCCGGCGTCGACCGCGGTGAACTCGGCCATGCGCAGCGCACCGATCAGGCTGCGCAGGGTCACGTCGCCGCCATCGGAAAGGATATCGTCCGAGATCGTCAGCACGTCGGAGGTGATGACGACCGGGCTGCCCTCGGTCGTGACGGCGCCGACCGTCAGGATGCCGACTCCGTCCGACGTCGCGTCGACCGTGATGCCAAGCCCCTCCTCGCCCGCCGCGAGCCGGTCGGCGGTGTAGAGATCGCCGTCGCTGAACGTGGCGAAGATCCCGTAGTCGCCGAAGAGGTCGACGGTCGCAGGATCCTCCTGCCCCAGGATCACCAGTGGGTCCTCGGCGCTCAGCCCGATGGAGAGCGCGTCGATGCTCAGCGACCGCGCCACGTCATAGTCGCCCGGCAGAACGGAGCCGTTGGCCACGATCCGCGCGTCGCCCGCGATGAGCGTGCCAATCTCGACCGTGCCGAGCCGGGTCAGCAGGGTGACCTCGTCGGCGGTCAGCCGGTCCAGCCGGATCGCGCCGTAGTTGCTGGTGAGGATGTCGACCGTGCCTTCGGGGGCCGAGACCTCGGCCAGATCGACGCTGCCCTGGCTCACGATGCCGATCCGGTGGTCGCCGGTCACGCTGAGGACGCCGCAATCGGCGCAGGCGCCATCGAAGCGCAGGTCGTTGGCGACAAGGTAGAGGTCGCTGTCGGCGAGGCTCAGGCTGTCGGAGCCGGCGACCGTCACCGCGCCGGTCGTCAGCAGGCCCAGCGCGTCCGCCTCGACCGTCACCGCGTCGTCGATGGATATGCCCGAGATCCCGCCCCGGTCGTCGTTGCCCAGCGCGGCGAGCCAGATCGTGCCGCCGCGCAGCCGGGCCTCGGCGTCCAGCTCCAGGTCGCCGACCGTGGCGAGGCGCAGGGTGCTTTCGCCCTCGGTCAGGTTCGCGATAACCAGGCGCAGATCGCCGATATTGGCGATGTAGTAGTCAGGCGCGACGGCGTCGGTGCGGTCGTGGTCGCGCAGGGCCAGGGTCGCGTCGCCCGCGATGTCGCCGTTGGCGACGCGGGTCACGATGTAATCGTTCCGGCTGCCAAAGGACGCGCCCACCCGCAGGTCCGCCGCCTCGACCGCCCGGATGTCGAGTGCGGCGCCCTCACGGCCAAGCACGCTGCCGCCCACGTCGAGGAACAGCTCCCCGCCCGCGTGGATCGAGGGCAGGAGCGGAAAGTCCGAGGAGGACGGCACGTCAGTGCCGCCCGTTCCCGCACCTGGGTCGAGCTCCGAGAGGCGGTCGCCGGTCGCAGAAAGCCGGTCCGCCAGAAAGACCCGCGTCGACGAGAGCCGGTCCGACAGGTCGACCGCCCCGCCGGTGAAGCCGGCGAAGCCCCCGCCGGCGGCCGCGATATTGCTGTCGGACAGCTCCGGCCCTGTCACCAGATCCAGGATCCCGGACCCGCCGCCCTGCGGCAGCAGGGTCTGGAGCGTGGCCAGCCCCGGCTCGGTCGCGGTCGCGTCGGCGTCGAGCACGTCGGACTGGAACAGCGCCGCCAGCGCCGGGTCGGCCAGGCCAAAGAGCGTCAGGTCGCCGTCGGGCACCACGATGGTGACGTCGCCGGCGACCGAGCCGATCAGCCCCGCCGTGACATTCCCGCCAAGCAGCGCAAGATCGAGGGGGCCGCCAAGCGCCACGGCCGAGACGCTGCCCGCCCCGCCCCGCATCTGGATGTCGAGCGCATCCCCCGCCGCGCCGATATCGCCGGCCGACAGCAGCGCCACGCTGTCCGCCAGGATATCGACGCCGTCCGAGGCGCCGTGATCGCGGATCGAGCCGGTCGCCGTGACAAGCACCACGCCCGTCTCGGAAAAGACCTCCGACACGGCCATGTCCGAGGTCGGCGCGGTCAGGCGGACCGCGCCACCGGCCCGCGCCACGAGCGCCCCGCCGGCAAGCTGGTCGATGAGCAACGGCTCTCCGATGGCGCCGATGCCGCCGGCCGCGGCCTCGAGCACGATGTCCTGAGCGCGCAGCAGGTGCGGCAGGACCACGCCATCGGGGGCGCGGGTCAGGGCGTCCGCGCTCTTGATCCGCAACTGTGCGCCCGCGTCGGCATAGAGGATTTCGATGGATTGCTCCGACCCGATCAGCACGTCATCGGCGGCGATGGCCACCACCTGCCCGGTCGCCGCGATGTCGAGGTCGTCCACCCGCGCGATCTCGACCGTATCGGGGCCGACGGTCAGGTCGATGCGTTCGGCGGTCCAGAGCTCGGCCAGCGCCTCCTCGGTCAGGCCGGTGGCGCTGTCGATCACATAGGGATTGCGGTCGCGGCCGATGCTGGCCCCGGAGGCGAGGTTGACGTCACGGCCCGAGACGTTGGGCTCTTCCACCACCGGTTCGGTGTCGGTCACCTCGAGGATCAGCGAACGCCGCAGGCCGAGGCCAAGCTCGACATCGCTCCAGTACTGGCCGGTCTGAAGGTCGGCCCGTTCGGCAGCGGTGACGGTATAGCGGTAGCTCGGGTCATACTCCGTGTCGCCCCATTCAGCGTGGAGCCCGTGGTAGCGGTCGGTCGCCGCGGCCTCGAGCGTGGCGATCTCGCCCGCGCCGAGGTCGCGCGCCTCAAGTACAGCAGTATCGGCGGCGGAAAGACTGACCGTGAAGGCCGGGTCATAGGCGCCGGCGGCAAGGCGGGTGGTCCAGTAGTCGAAATAGGCGGCGGTCCGCGCGTCCTCCACGGCCGCGATCAGCGCGGGGCCGCGCGTGGTCTCGGGGGTGCCCGACGCATCGGTGGCGCGCAGGCCGAGGTCGTCCCAGAGGGCTGTGAGCGTGTCATCCTCCAGCCTCCGGTCGACGCGGGCGACGGTGTTGTTGTCCCAGATCGACGCGATGGTCGAGACCAGCGAGACGTCGCCCGTGGCCGAGATCAGGCGGTTGACCTGCAAGGCCTGGTCCGTGGCGGTGAGCAGGTTGATGTCGCCGCCCGTGTCCGCCGACACCACCCGCGCCGTGAAGGTGATGGGCGCATCGAGCGTGCCGACAGAACCCGCCGTCGTCTCGAACCGCACCCTGTCGGCGGCCGCGAGGACGGGCGTGGTCGAGAACCGGTGAGTCATGACCGAATTGGCGGCGCGCAGCAAAAGGTCGTTCTGGGCCCCGGCCGTGAGGATCTCCATCGTGCCGGTCAGCTCTTCGATCCGGGCATCGCCGCCGGCGAGCACGTCCAGGCCGAAGCTCTCGTCCTGGTCGATGCGGAAGGTGCCAAGTTCGGCCTCCGCGAGACGCTCGGCAAGGGGCAGGACCACCCTGGCGCCGCCGCCCAGCCGGTCGGCGAGGCCCAGACCGCTCGCCGGGCCGGCGACAACCCCGACCGTGCCCTGCGCCAGCCCGCTCGCGCCATAGACCGCCGCCCGGCCGATGTCACCGCCGGCGTCCAGCGTCAGCTTGTTGACCTCGAACGGGTTGGTCGCGGAATTGGCCAGGATCGTGCCGTCGGACAGCACCGTCGTGGGGCCCGAGCGGTTGTAGACCGCGCCGTCGAAGATCACGTCGCCCACGGAATCGATTGTCAGCGCACCGCTGTCATGGCCGTGAAAGCCCACGTCGATATCTTCGCCCGCGAACAGGAAGTGCAGGTTGTAGTCCTGCGTGGTGGTCGACTCGCCCCGGAACTGCCGATAGCCATAGACGTCCAGCAGCGGGTCGGTATCGGATGTGGCAATGTTGTCCGTCTCCAGCAGGTTGTAGATCTGCGTCGTCTCCACCGGCGGAGACAGCGCGACGAGGTCGCGGCTGATCCGGGCGTATTCGTTGTCGGCGATGATCTCGGCCAGGGTGTCAGACCCCAGCGCGGTCAGCAGCGGGTCGAGCCAGGCGGAGAGCTCGGGGACGACCTCGTCGTTCAGCGGGTCCACCATCCAGCCGCCGAACGGATCGCGCCCGTCGCTGAAGATCGCCTCGAACGGGTTCTCGCCCGCGTCAAGCAGCAGGATCTCGGAGGAGCGGGGGTTGCCCGCGATCTCGGCGGTGTCCAGCACGATCAGGTTGCCGTTGCCGTCGAGCGCGTTGCCGTAATCATAGAACAGGTCCCAGTCGCGGTTCAGCACGCCGGGGGCGCTTTCGTCCAGCTCGTAGGTGCCGTCGAGCCGTTCGGAGATGTCGCCCAGCGCGAAGGCCACGCGGTAGGCGTCCTCGACCTCGTAGACCGGCGTATCGAGCAATGTCAGCAAGGGGATGGTCGTGCTGGCACCGGTGACGGTCCGGGTGACTTTGCCGTCGGGGGCCTGCGTGAATTCGGTCACGACAAAGCCATCGCCGGTCGCGGCGGGGCGGTTGAGGTCCACGATGCGGATCAGGCCGTTCGCGCCCTCGCCATAGCCGGTCGAGAGGTCGTTGATGACCAGCGCGTAGTCGGACTCGTTCACCACGTCGATCTGGGCAAAGCCATGCGCCGCCGACAGCTCTCCGTTCCCGGTAGAGACAATCTGGCCGACGATCTCGATCAGCCCGCCATTGGCGACGACGGGGTCGAGCACCAGCACCTCTGCCTCGGTGTCGTAGCGGACGACCACGTTGCCCGAAACCAGTTCGAACAGGTCGCCCAGGTATTGCTCGGACGGCGAGGTTTCCGTGGGCGCGGGGCTGTAGAGGACCGGAACCGCCTGTCCGGCGGGCAGCAGGTCGAAGGCCAGATCGACGCCCTCGCGGATCAGCACCTCGTAATCGGTGATGCCGGACTGGACGAGGCCGTTAATGTTCACCGCGTTGTTGGCATAGATGAAGATGTTGCCCGCGGCGGTCACCGCGCCGCCGGGCAGAACCTCGCGGCCGACGGTGGCGAACTCGTCGATGTCTTCGACGATGCAATCGGTGGCGCAGCTCGAGACCAGGCCCGAGAGAGACCATTCCATGATGCCGGCATGGGTGGCCAGCGGCGAGGCATTGAGGTTCACCAGCGCGTCGTCATAGGCCGCCGACAGCAGGAAATCCCCGCCCGACTGGATATCGACCTGCTGCGCCTCGATCGCGCCGCCCAGCACGAGGATGTTGCCGTCGGCGGTGAACAGGCTGACCGTGCCGCGCAGGTTCTCGACCGTGCCTGTCACATAGATGTCGCCCGACAGGCCGTCATCGGCATAGAGGTTTTCGACCGAGATGATCGGAACGGCCGCGATATCCGCCGTGGAACTGGCCTGAAGCGTCAGCGCGTCCGGCGCATCCGCGGCGGTCAGCGGGATCTCGTTCAGGGTGATCAGCCCGCCGCCGCGATAGGGGATCAGCGCGTCCACCACCTCGACGATGGCCGGACCCTCGTTGTAGATCTGGATCGTCGCGTCGCCGTGCGAGACCAGCGTGCCCGAGCCGCCCAGCACATCGGCGGTGATCTCTATGTCGCCCGCGGCGGCATAGGCGTTGTCGACCCGGATCAGGTCGATGGGATCGCTGCCCAGATCGTTCAGGATCCGCTCCACACGGGCAATCTCGTATTCCAGCCGGGTGGTCAGCAGCGGGTCGCCGTAGGCCTCCTCCAGGTCGGTTTCGAGCTGGTCGAGCGCGTCCTCCAGCTCTGCGCGGACATCGGCGTCGGCGATCAGCTCGGCGGTGATGCCGTCGGTCAGGGTGGTGATGCCGCTGTCGTCGGCGCGCAGTTCCTGGAAATAATTGGTGCCGGATTCGACGAAGCCATCGATTGTGACGGTGTTCGTCAGCGTCTCGCGGGTGACGCCGACCTCGGTGTCGAGGCTGACATCCTCCGCCCCCACCAGGTCGCCCAGCGCGTTGACCACGGCTTCCCCGGCCTCGCGGTAGAGGTCGGAGGCGATGCCGTAGGAATAGGTGTCGACCGCACCCGCACCCGCCACCAGCACCACGTCGTTCGCGGCCCGCAGATCGGCCCCGCCGGCGATCGTGACGGCATTGGTCTGCACGTTGCGCGATTCGGCATAGGGCGTCCGGCCGATGGGCACGGCGGTCCTGTTCCAGACCCGCAGTTCCGAGGTGATGTCGGCGCTTTGCCCGCCCGCCGTGTCGGAGCCCGCGTTGATGACCACGCCGCCCTCGTTCGACAGGATGCGCGCGCCCGCGGCCAGCTCCACCGCCTGGGCGGCATCGTAGTCCGAAACGGCCTCGGCATAGGGAGAGCCGGCGACGCCGTAGACGTTGACATAGGCCTCGGTTGCGATGGCGACGTCGGACAGGATCAAAATGTCGATCCCCGAATCCGTGAGGATCTCGGCATCGCCGATCCGGATCGCGATGTCGGTCGCGTCGACCTCGATCTCGGACCGGGCCGAGGGTATGGCGATGCCGCCGCCGGTGTCGATCTTCACGCTGTCGGACAGGTCATAGAGGCTGGTGATCGCGAACCGCGTGCCGACGTCGATAAAGCTGTCCGCCCCGACCTGCGTCAGCCGGGCGCCATCGGCGACGGTCAGCACGGCTGTCAGGTCCACGTCGGTGTCCGATTGCAGCGAGGTCCCGTCGAGCACCCCCAGCGACCCGATCCGGCCGGAATAGCCCGGGTCGCGCTTGGTCAGGTCGGTGACGATCCCGGCGTCATAGCCGCCCGCGGTGATCTGGCCGTCCAGGGTGATGGCGCTGTCGCTGTCCACGTCGATGTCGATGCGCGAGCCGCCGAAGCCGGCGATGGAAGCCTTCAGCGAATCCGAGTCCGCCGCGAAGGTCAGGCCGCGGTAGATGTCCGCCCCCAGGGTGCCGCCCACGGTCAGCTCCCCTCCGCCGTCGAGGTTGAGCGTGCCGGTACCGCCAAGGCTCATGTCGATTTCCGCGGCATTCACCGCATAGAGCGCCCCCGTGCCCGAGAGCGCATCGACGGTGACATCCTCGACCTGGTCGACATCCAGCCGCAGCGCCCCGCCGACCTCCCCCGCGCCGGTCAGCGTGACCGTCAGCGCGGCATCGGCATCGCTGTCGAGCGTGGTCAGGTTCGCCCCGCCCGCGTAGAGCCCCAGGTTCAGCCCCGTCGATGTGGCGTCCAGCAAGCCATTGGTGCCGGACAGAAAATCGGCATTGTTCTCCACCTCCAACCCGGCCAGCGACAGGTCGACCGTCGCGCGGCTGTCGCCGAGCAGCGTCGTGATCGCACCGCCCAGGGACGCAGCGCCCCCCGTGGCCGAAAACGTCCGCGCCGTGATCGAAGACGCGCCCTCCTCCAGCGTCGAGGCCGCATCGAGCGCCGTCACCGCGAGGCTTCCCGCCGTCAGGCTGGCCCCCGCGCCGCGCACGTCGATCTCGGCCGTGCGCTCGGCCCGGGACAGGGTGACGCCAAGGCCCGCGCCCAACGCGAGCGTGCCGCCCGTGCCTCTGGCCAGGACATCGGCCTGCGACGTGGCGGCAATTTCGAGGACGCCCGCGGCGGTGAGGAGCGATGTTCCGATGTCAACGGCCACGGCGGATGCGTCGTAGGCCGCGACATCGACGCCGGCCCCGGCGACCACGCCGCCGGCGAGGCCGATGCCCCGCGCCTCGACCGCGCCCGCGCGGGTGGCGCGCAGGCTGACATCGTCGCCGCTGATCGTGGCGATGCCGTCGCCGGGCAACGTGACCGAGACCTGCGAGGCGTTGCGCGTGGTCGCGAAGACGCCGCCCACAGCGACCGCGGCGATACCGCCGCCGTCGGCGCGGGCATTGGTGGCGCCGGTTTCGCGGGCCTCCAGCAGGATCGCCGCCGTGCCCGCGCCATCGTCGCCGATCCGCGCCGCGTCCGCCACATTGACGGCGACCTGCCGGTCCGCGTGGGTTTCGGTCACCGCGCCGAACCCGGCGATTGCTCCGCCCGCGCCCGCGATGGTCTGCGGCGTGCCGGTATCGACGTCGCTGACCGCGCTGATCGTCACCGCGCCGGGGCTGTAGAGATCGGCGCCCTCGGCAATCTCGGCGCTGACCTCGGTGCCGAGCCGAAGCTTGGTGAAACCCGCCGTCGCGGCGATGCTGCCGATGGCCACTCCGCCGGAGGTCGCGTCGAGCGCCCCGATCTCGGTCGCGCTGACGGTGATCGCCTGTTCCGCGTCCACCTCCGTCAGCGCCCCGATCCGGGCGGTCACCCCGTCCGGCACCACGAGGCCGCCGGCGGCCGCGATCGCCTGCCGGGCAGCGGTGGCGGCGTCGAGCGACTGCTGCGCCGCCGCGTCTCCCGCGCCGTAATCGAGGGCGTCTTGCTCGACCAGGTCGCCCTCGATCAGCGCCAGGGTGCCGGAGGTCTCGCTGTCCTCCACGGTGCGGCCGAAGCCCATCAAGGTCGCCGAGCCCTGGAACGCCAGAGCGCCGCCGCCGAAGGCCAGCGAGGTGCCGGTGACGTCGCGGTCCAGCTCTGCCAGCACCGAGACCTCGCCATCAGCCGCGACATCGGCCAGGTCGGCGATCTCGGCCAGGACCGTGTTGCCGCCCGACAGCGACAGGATCGAGGCGCCGACCGCCACGCCCGCGGCAGTGACATTGCCCAGGGTCGCCGAATGCAGCAGGTGCTGGGCCGCGCTGATGGTCAGGTCGTCGAGGCTGCCCTCCGTCAGCTCGGCATTGCGCCCCAGGCGGGCGGCCACGACCTGCTCGGACTTCGCCACAAGGACAGAGCCCGCAACGCCAACAGTGCCGAGCGCGCCGCTGACAACCACGCTTTGTACATCCAGCGTCGCACTGGCGGCGATGGTGCCGTCGTCGCCGATCTCCAGGCTGGCCTGCCCGAAGAGGGTGTCGTCGCCCACCTCGGCGATGGTCGTATCCCGCGCAAGAAGGTGCAGCACGGTGCCGCCGATACCGGCCTGCCCCGCCGCGGTCGCGTTGACCGCGTTCTGGACCACGGCCCGCGGCGCGGCAGCGGCGATCTCGAAATCATCCCCCGCCATCAGGCTGCCGCCTTCGACGCGGGCGATGGTCTCGCTCTCGGCCAGCAGCGACTGGATCACGCCCGAGATGGCGACCGCGCCCCCGACCGAGAAAGAGCCGGACCAGGTCGTCACCGTGTCGGGAGAGATCGCCTCGATCACAATGTCGCGCTCGGCGGTCAGGTCGGCGCCATCGCTGACCGCTTCGGTGGTCCGCGCCAGCGTGATCGCCTCGATATCCGCCCCGCCCGAGACCGAGCCGCTGCCCTGCGCGATCAGCGACAGCAGCGACAGCTCCGCCCGGTTGCCGGCCACGATCGCGATATCGGCCCCGCTGTCCACGCTGCTGCCGGTGATCCGGCTGCGCACGGTGTCGGTGACGCTGACAACGGGCACCTGGACCGAAACCGCAACAGCCCCCGCCGCCGAGGCAGAGAGCGACAGAAGGCTGACCTCGGAGGCCGCGTCGACCACGACCGCCACGCCGTGATAGGTCTGTGCCGCGAGGGTGCCGAAATCGTCGGCCTCGGACCTCCGGTGGCCCGCGACACCGCCCCCTGTCGCGGTGCCGAGGGCGTTCAGGGCACTGTCGTCAGAGACCAGCGCCTCGACCGTGCCCGCAGAGCGCAGGGCGCTGACCGACACGCCGACCCCGACGGACCCGCCGCCGGCAAGATTGACATTGGCCGCGCCGAGCCCCGCGAGGCCGCCTTCCTCTCCGCCGCCCAGGGCCGCGAAGGTGACGTCGGCTAGGGCCTCCACCAGGATCGAATCGCCGGATGTCACTTCAGAGGCGGCGACCTCGGCCCGCACGACATCCTCGCGCGTGATCAGCGAGATCGAGCCCGTCAGCCCCGCGGTGCCGCCGACATTCGCGCCGAGGGCGGCGGCGTTGACGCGGCGGTCGGCGGTGGCGCTGACGATGACGTCGCCGCCCGCGCCGATGGTCAGCAGGGTCGCGTCGAGGGCCAGCGCCTCGGTCACGCCGCGCAGGGTGACGTCGGAGATCGCGGCCCCGATGGCGAGGCTCGAGGCCCCCGCGCCCTGCCCGGTGACGGCATTGGTCACCGCGGTTTGCCGCGCGGTGACGGCGATATCGCCGGCAAAGGACGACACCGTGCTGTCGCGGGCGACGGCGCGGACCAGCGACCGCTGCGAGGTGGCGCCGATCGTGCCGACAAGTGCGCCGCCGCCCGGCGCACCCCCGGCGGACAGCGCGACGGACAGCGCGCTGCCGCTTTCCGCGGCATCGACCGTCACGCCCGAAATCCCGCCGACAGCGGTGTCGCGCAGTTCGGCCAGGGTGGCTGCGTCCATGTCCGCCAGGATGATCGCCGCTCCGGCCGCCAGGCTGTTCGTCGCCACCTGCGCCACGCCGCCGATGGTCGTGGCCCGACCGGTGTTCGCCGCCGTGACGGTGACACGGCCGGCCGAGGCGCTGCCCGCCTCCACCGCCGCCGTCGTCAGCTGGTTCAGCCGCGCGTGGCCGACCGAGGCGCCAAGGCTGGACGAGCCGACCTGGGCGCCGAACGCCAGCGCCGCGGCACCGGCCGCATTGCGGCTCGAGACGTCGAGGGTGCCGGCGGCAACGCTGCCCTCGGCGCTGCCGGTGTCCTGCGCGGTCATGTCGAGCAGCGCCGACACCGCCCCGCCGATGATGGCAACGCCTGCCGCGGCCCCGACCGTGGTCGCGTCGGTGGAAATCGTGGCGCCACCGGTGATCGCGTCCTTGAAATCGCCCAGCGCACCGGCCGCCTTGGCGCCGGTGGCATAGACTTGGGTGGCGGCGGTGATGGCCTCGCCCACGCTGTCGGGCCGCAGGGACAGGGTGACGCCGGTCTCCGAGATGTCGTCGATGGAAAAATAGGTGTCAAAGGCGCTGGTCGCCTGCGCCACCAGCCCGTTCTGCAACTGTCCGGCAACGACGGTGGCGCTGCGGTCGTCGCCGGCCTCGACCGTCACGGCCCCCGCACCGCCGACCTCTCCGCCCGACACGGCAAGCCGCGCGACGATCGCCGCCGGGCCCACCTGTGACGGCAGCAGGCCGCCGCCGCTGCTGTCGCCCGCTGCCGCGAAATCGGCAGCGAATCCGTCCAGCACCGCGTCCGTCTCGGCGTCATAATCGGCCCGGTCCGATCCCTCGTCGAGCAGCGCGTCGGTGACCCCGGAAATCGCCTGGTCATCGGCGAGGTGCCCCATGTCGAGATAGCCGACAGAGCCGATCCCGCCGAAGGTGCTGGCCGAGCCGCCGCCCATCGTCAGCGAAAAGGCGCGCGCCGCATTGGTCGCCGTCACGGTCACGTCACCGCCGAAAGACACTTCGGTGATCTCGAATTCGCCCTCGCTGCCGGGGGGGATTTCCGCCTCCAGCTCGGGCGTCAGGCCGAACATGTCGAAATCCGCCTCGGCCCGGGTTTCTCCGCCCAGGCGCAGCACGCCGAGCGCGACACCGGCGCCGACATCGGAGCTCGCCTCGGTCCCCTGCAGCAGGATGTAGCTGTCCTCGCGCAGCGCCGTGACATCGAGAGCCCCCGTCAGGACCATGTTGAAGGCGCCCGGCTCGACCGTCGCCACGACGTCGCGGTCGTCCACCACCCAGGCGCCGAGCCCCGCGAGGCTGGCGCCGCCGCTGCCCGCCGCCCGACCGATCGAGACCACGCTGGCGTGGGTTTCGGACAGCGCCGACACGGCAACGCCGTCCGCACCGCCGGCCACCTCGGCGCCGATGATCCGGGCCGTGGTGTCGCGCAGGTATTCGTCGTAGGCGAGCGCACCGAGGATGTTGGTCGCGTCCCCCTCGGCCACGGCATTGGCGACGATCTGGCGCCAGGTGGCATCCCGGGCCTCGACGGTGACCTGGTTGCGGTCGAGGAACACATTCCGGTCGATCTCGGCCCGGACCCCGCCGGAGGACACCACCAGAGCCGTCGCACCGGCGACCTGCAGCTTGTCGTCCAGCATCGCGCCATTTCGCATCGCGACCGTGTCGAGCGTGCTGAGGCTGTGCGCGGTGACCGTCAGGGGGGCGGTGTCGCGGCCCGTCGGGGGGCGGGATTCCAGCAACCGGGCCACCACGTCAGAACCGTAGTCCGTCCGGGCGAAGCCCAGGGTCCCGGCCGCGTTGTTGGCGAATTGATCCGCGCTTTGCCGGTTCGTCAGCTCCAGGTCCTCCAGCGCCGAGATCGTCAGCGCCCCGGTGCTTCCGCCCTGCATGAATTCGGCCTCGGCGCGGGTCTCGAAATCGGTGACGAGACTGCCATAGGACACCGCCATGTCGGTGCCGCCGATGCTTTGCTGGTCGATCGTGTAGGCGCCCGACAGCTCGGCTGCCGTGGTCAGGGCCGGATCGTGATAGGACTGGGTGTTGTAGTTATAGGCCTCGGTCGTGCGCATCTGGTCGGAGAAGACGACCGTGCCGCCGCGCGTGCTGCCATCGTCGCCGGCGTTGCCGATGGTCGCGCTGACGCTGCTGTCGCCCAGATCCGTCAGCGCCGAGATGGTGAAGGCCGTGTCCTCGGACGCGCTCTCGGTCGCGCCGTCGAGCATCGCCCAGAAGTTGCCCCCCTGGCCCTCGCGGTCGAAGCCGCCCAGCAGGTTCTCGTAGGGTGTGGGATAGCCGAAACTGGCCAGGGTCGCGGTCTCCGACTGATCGAGCACGAAGGCCGCGCCGTCAAAGATCCCGCCGGCGGCGCCCGACAGGGCGCCGCGAAGCCCGTCGGTGAGCCCGGCGATCTGCGAGACCCCGCTGGTCGGGGCGGTCGCGGGAACGCTCAGCGCGTCCTCGTCCACATGGGCGTCGAGGGCGTAGGCCTCGTGGCTCGTCCGCGCGTCGATCGTCAGGTTGCCGTCGTCGGTCTGGATCTGCGCGGTGGCCGAGGCGCGGGCCGCGCTGTTGTCGTAGGACAGGATGACCGCTTCGCCCGCGCCGGTCTCGTTCCCGCCCGAGGCCGCGGTGATCGAGATGTCCTTGACGATCTCGGCCGAGATCGTCGCGTCGCCGGCCACGGTCGTCTCGCGGTAATTGGGTGTGCGCGGCACGCCGTCGTAATCCGGCAGCCGAAAGGTCGAGCCCACCAGCAGGGCGGTCGCGCTGCTGTCTCGGAAACTGGCGGCGAGGGCGATGTTGCTGGCGCTGTCCTGATCGTCGCCGCCGGCCGAGAGGCGCAGGGTCTCGCGCGACAGCGCGGTGATGTCGAGATCGCCGTTGGCGCGGATCTGGCTGTCCTGCACGATGGTCTCGGAATGGGTCTCGGACAGCGCCAAGGCCAGGGCCAGCGCCTGGTCCGCCGGGTCAAGCTGGATCCGGGTGGACGCCCGCGACGAGATCACCGTATCGCCCTGCGAGAGGATGTAGCTGCGCACCACGTGCGTCTCGGCCTCGGCCGAGACCCGGGCGGGCAGGTTCTCGGCATCGAGCGCCCCCAGGAGCGTGGCGACCGAGGCATCCGCATTGGCGACCTGCGCCGCGATGAAACTGTCCAGGACGCCCAGGCCGGTGCTGCCGAACGCGTCGTTGACGTATTGGCTGACGGCGCCGGGGGCGGCAAAGACATTGTCCTTCACGACCCGGGTGCGCAGGGTCACGTTGCGGCCCCAGATCACCGCGTCCGTGATGCTGATCCCCGCCCGCCCGACCGGAAGCGCCGCCGTGGCCAGGTCGATGCTGTCGACCATGTGCGCGTCGAGCAGGATGTCGCCGCCCGCGAAACCGTCCGTTCCGAAGGCCAGCAGCATCGCGCCCGGCTGGATCTCGATATCGGGCGCCTCGAGCGTGATGTCACCGGAATTGCCCGTGGACGGATCGTTGACGTGATCGGTCCCGGCGCCGATGTTGCGGGTCGAGATGACGATGCCGCCTTCGACCACGATCTGTTCCGAGGCCTGCAGCAGGTAGTCGGCATTGCCGGTCAGCACGTCGGTGTCCACGACCTCGATCAGTTTCGGATCGACCAGGATCGCGCCGCCCTCGCCCCGGGCAGACCAGGCGCGCAGTTCGCCCTGAAGCTCGACCAGCTCCACCGCCGAGAACTCGACGAAGCCGCCCGCCCCCGCGCCCAGCGCGGCGGCCGAGACCACCGCCCCCGCGCCCAGCCGGGCAGAGCCGTCGGCAAACAGCACGACCGAGCCGCCGGGCGCGTCGCCCAGGCCCTCGGCGCCCACGACGGCCCCCCAATCGAGCGTGATGTCGCCGCCGCTGCGGGCGTCGATCCGGCCGCCGCCCTGGGCGCCCCCGGCGGTCACCCGTGCGCCGCCGTGCAGGACAAGGTCGCCGCCGGCGCGGAGCGTCACGTCGCCCATGTTCACGGCACCGGCCATCACCGCGGTCCGGTCGCCGGCCGCGACCTCGCCCGAGATCGTGATGTCGCCCCCGGCGGTCAGGCGCACCGCCTCGCCCGCCGCGATCCGTCCGGCCACGTCGATGTCGCCGCCGCCCTGGGGATCGGTGCCGTCGGCGAAGGCGCGGACATGGTCGGCGCTGACCGCGCCATCCGGGCCGGTCAGGCCCTCGGCAAAGCCGCGGGTCGGCGTCGACAGCCCGATCCGCCCGCCAAGCACCTGCCCGCCGGAAGAGATCGTGAAGCCGTCGGGGTTGGCGATATACATCTCTCCACCCGTGCGCCCGCCCGCCATCGACCGCAGCGTGCCGTCCACCACCGTGCGCCCGCCCGTCACGACGTTCACGGTGCCGGCCGAGCCGCGCGGCGCGTGGATGTTCACCGTCCGCCCGGCCGAGGCCCCAAGCCTGTCGAAACTGTTCACGCCGTAGCGGCCGGAAACCGTGCCGGTGCGCACGTCGGTGACCGCGCCGCGCCGCTCTACCCGCGTTTCGGTGCGCCCGTCGGCCCGCACATCCTGGGCCACGACCCGGGCCGCCGGTGCGACGGCGAGAATTGTCGAGGCCAGCAACGCCCAAAGCATGCGCCGCCGCCGACGGGAGACCATCGGCAGGGGGCATACCGTAAATGCAGGGCGTGAAATCTCGTGCAACATCCCTCTTCGAAATCGCTACGGTTGAATATGGAGACATCATAGGCGGACCCGGGCTTCGCCACATCGGACGTTCGTCCGAGGCCGGTCCAAAAAGCATCTTTGGACAAACGGCTTGCGCTTTCTTCAGAAGAGGCCACCATTGACCCTGCGGCAAGGAGGGTGGAGCAAGGAGGTCGGGATGGACGCAACGCAGGATGGGCTGGTGCAGTCGATCGGGCTGATCTACGGCGCGGTCGCGGGATCGACGGACTGGTCCGAGGCCCTGAACGCGCTGGCCGACCAATGCGGACTCGAAAACGCCGCGCTGGTCGTCGCCGACCGCCGGCTGGGCCTCGCCGAGGTCATCACCCCGCGGGCCGACCCCGCCGTGGTCGCCGCCTATTCCGACCATTGGTGGGCGCTGGACCCGACGATTCCCGGGACGATCAACGCCGCCGCGGGCCAGGTCACCTCGCTGGAGACGACGGGCCGCGACCTTTATCGCGGGTCGGAGTTCCACAACGACTTCTGGCGCCGCTCGGGGCTGGGGGCAGAGCGGTTGGCCTCGAACCTCGTGACCGGCGGCGAGGCCTTCGCCTCGGTGGTGGTGCAGGCCGGGCAGGTGCGCGACACGATCTCGACCAACGCGGAACGGGTCTTCGGCGCCATCGTCCCGCACCTGATCCAGGCCGTTCAGATCATGCGCCGGCTTCAGACCCTGGAGGTCGCGTGCGCCGCCGCCACGACCGCGGCCGCCCAGAACGCGACCCTGGCGATCGCGGTGGACGGTTCGCGCCGGCCCGTCGTCGACGAGCCGGGCGCGGAGGACAATCTGCGCCAATCATCGGTCTTCCGCCTGCGGCACGGGGTGCTTACACTGGCCAGCCCGGCCGACGACAACCGCTTCGGCCAGTTGGTCGAGAGCTGCGCGGCGCCGGGTCTGGGCCTGCGCGGCGGGGTGATGCAGCTGACCGGTGCGCCGGAGGTCGAGCTTGAGGTGCTGCCCTGGACGCCGCCGGGGGCCGGCGACGCGCAGCCGCTCTGGCGTCATCCGGTGGCGTTGGTGATCCTTCGGGACCGCGCGGCGCAGACACGGCTCGTTCGCCAGAGGTTCCGGGACCGCTTCGGCCTGACCCGGGCCGAGACGCGGCTCGCCTTCGAGATCGTGGCCGGCGGCGGGCGCGAGGCCGTGGCCGAGCGGCTGGGCATCAGCCTGTCCACCGCCCGGACGCACCTGTCGCGGGTATTCGAGAAGACCGGGACCCGGCGGCAATCGGAGCTGGTCGCGCTGATCCTTGGCGGCGGCTGATGGCCCGGCATCCGGAGTGCGCGACGCCGACTTGACATGGATCAGGGATTGTCGCGCCGCCCCGGGCTCAACTAGGCGCATGTTGCGACGGTGTGGCGGCGGGCCTGCCCCGGCACCGGACGCTGAAGGACCGGACCATGGCAGATGATCCCTACAAGGCGCTTGGCCTCACGAGCGCCGCGACCACGGCCGAGATCAAGAAGGCCTATCGCAAGCTGGTGCGCGAGAGCCACCCCGACCTGCATCCCGACGATCCGGGCGCCGCGGGGCGGTTCAAGACGATCGCGGCCGCCTACGAGCTGCTGAAGGATCCCGAGACCCGCAGACGATTCGACGCCGGAGAGATCGACGCCTCGGGGGCCGAACGCCCGCCGCGCCAATATTACCGGGATTTCGCCGACGCGACCGGCAACCCCTATGCCCAGGGGCGCGGGTTCTCGCAGGAGGTGGACCCCGAGGACATCTTTTCTGAATTCCTGCGGGGCCGGGGCCGCGGGCGGGGCTTCTCGGCCCCAGGCGCGGATCAGCGCTATACGCTGGAGGTCGATTTTCTGGATGCGGTGCGCGGCTCGGAAACCCGCATCACCCTGCCCGATGGCAAGGGGCTGGCGGTCAGGATCCCGGCGGGCACGGCCGACGGCCAGACCCTGCGCCTGCGCGGAAAGGGCGGGCCGGGGACCGGCGGCGCCCCGGCGGGCGATGCGCTGATCGCGCTGACCGTGCGCCCCCACCCGGTCTTTCGACGCGAAGGCGACGACATTCTGGTGACCCTGCCGATCACCATCGACGAGGCCATACTGGGCGGCAAGGTCAGCACGCCGACGATCGACGGGCCGGTGGGGCTGACCATCCCCGCCGGCGCCAGTTCCGGCCGGGTGCTGCGGCTGCGCGGGCGCGGCGTGCCGGCCTCGGGCAAGCGGGCCGCCGGCGACCAGCGGGTCGAGCTGAAGATCACGGCGCCGCCGGAGATCGACGCGGAGCTGCGGGCGTTCATGGAGACATGGCGCGAGCGCCACGGCTACGATCCGCGCGGCGACTTGCTGAAGAGGGGGGCGAAATGAGCGAATACATGACCGAAGAGGACGTGCTGACCGTGGTCACCCGCCTGTCACGCCCAAGGCTTGCGCGGTTCCTGGAGGACGATCTGGTGCGGCCCGACCGGACCAGCCGCGGCCCGGTGTTTCGCCAGATCGACGTCGCGCGGCTCACCCTGCTCTGCGAGCTGAGCGACGACCTGGAGATCGACGAGACCGTGCTGGGCGTGATCGTGGCGCTGCTGGACGAATTGCACGGCGTGCGGCAGGACCTGCGCACCATCGCCCGCGCGATCGAGGCGCAGCCCCCCGACCTGCGGGCCCGGATCGGCGCCCTGCTGCGCGAGCCGGGGGCCTAGGCCGGGGCCGTCCCGCTGTGTCAGCCTAACCCCCGAAGCCGCCCCAGCAGGTCGGCGGCGCGGCGCACGCCGAACCGCTTGATGAGGCGGCCGCGCACATCGTCGACTGTGCGCGGGCTCAGCCCGAGCCGGGCGGCGATCTCCTTGCTGGTCAGGCGCCGGCTCATCAGCTCCAGCACCTGCCGTTCGCGCTTGGACAGGCGGATCGGCTCGGCGTCGTGGATCGGCGCGATGCTCATCACCACGCGGGCCAGCGGATCGCGCGGGTCGAGTGTCCGGGCCCGGAACCGGCACCAGATCCCGTGGCCGGCGCGGTGCCGCATCAACCGCTCGTCGGTATAGTGCCCCGATTGCTGGAGCACGCTCAGCCCGATGTCGCGGATCCGCTCGAATTCCTCCTGCGAGCCGTAGAGCACGCGGAAGGACCGCCCGACCAGGTCGCCGACCTCATAGCCGAGCATCGCCGCGAAGGTCCCGTTGCAGGCGCGGATAAACCGTTGTTCCGCCATCACGATCCCGACGGGGGCCGCGTCGAAGGCCAGCAGGGCGGTGTCAGTGGGAACCGAGTGCATGCCGTATTCATACGGTATTGAGACCGTATTTGTCATCGGCAATAGTTTCCCCATGACCCACGCCCCCGACGCCTCCCCCGCCCTGCCTGCGCTGTCGGCCGCCCTGGCCGAGCGGCGCGACGACCTGATCGCCTTGACGCAGGACCTGATCCGCATTCCGACGCTGAACCCGCCGGGCGAAAACTACCGCGAGATCTGCGACTATCTCGACCGCCGCCTGCGCACCTCGGGGTTCGAGACCCAGATGATCCGCGCCGAGGGCACCCCCGGCGACAGCGACCGCTATCCGCGCTGGAACGTCGTCGCCCGTCGCGAGGGCACCCGACCGGGCGACTGCGTCCACCTGACAAGCCATATCGACGTGGTCGATGTCGGCGCCGGCTGGACGGTGGACCCGTTCGGCGGCGCCCTGATCGACGGCAGGATCTATGGCCGCGGCGCCTGCGACATGAAGGGCGGGCTGGCCGCCTCGATCATCGCGGCCGAGGCGTTCCTTGCGACCTGCCCCGATTTTGCCGGCGCGATCGAGATCTCGGGCACCGCGGACGAGGAATCGGGCGGCTACGGCGGGGTCGCCTATCTGGCCGAACGGGGGTTCTTCTCGCCGCAGAAGGTGCAGCACGTGATCATCCCCGAGCCGCTGCAAAAGGACCGGGTCTGCCTTGGCCACCGGGGCGGCTGGTGGGCCGAGATCGAGACTTTCGGCGAGATCGCCCATGGTTCCATGCCGTTCCTGGGCGATTGCGCGGTCCGGCACATGGGGGCGGTTCTTCAGGCGTTCGAGGACAAGCTCTTTCCCGCCATGGCCGCGCGGCGGACAGAAATGCCGGTGGTGCCCGAAGGGGCGCGGTCCTCGACGATGAACATCAACTCGATCCACGGCGGCCAGGCGGAGCGGCTGGCGGGCTCGACCGCCCTGCCCTCGCATTGTGTTCCGGACAGCTGCCGGATCGTGATAGACCGGCGCTACCTGGTCGAGGAAACCCGCGACAGCGTCAAGGCAGAGATCGCGGGCCTGCTGGACGGGCTGAAGGCGACGCGACCGAATTTCGACTATGCCATGAAGGAGCTGAACCACGTGATCCCCTCCATGACCGACCGCGACGCGCCGGTGGCCCGCACCGTGGCTGCGGCCATCGCCGAGGTGCTGGGCCGCGAGGCGGAGTTCGTCGCCTCGCCCGGCAGCTATGACCAGAAACACATCGACCGGATCGGCAAGCTGAAAAATTGCGTGGCCTACGGGCCCGGCCTGCTGGAACTTGCCCACATGCCGGATGAATATGTGGGCGTAGACGATATGATGGACAGTGCCGACGTGATGGCCAGAAGCCTTGTGGCGCTGCTGTTGCCGACAGACGAGACGCGCCCGCCCCACTAGGACGGGCCAGACACCTTCACCGGGGAGACCATGCAATGACACGATTTACCAGATTGGCACTGGCCGGATCGGCGGCGTTCTTCGCCACCGCCGCCACCGCCCAGACCACCGACATCAACGTCGCGATGCAGCTGGAGCCGCCGAACCTCGACCCCACCGGGGGGGCCGCGCAGGCCATCGATTCGGTGGTCTATTCCAACATCTTCGAGGGTCTCACCCGGTTCATGTCCGACGGCTCCGTGGTGCCGGGGCTGGCCGAAAGCTGGGAGATTTCCGACGACGGGCTGGTCTATACCTTCACCCTGCACGACGGGGTGAGCTTCCACGACGGCACCACGATGGACGCCGAGGACGTCAAGTTCAGCCTCGACCGCGCCCGGGCCGAGGACAGCACCAACGCGCAGAAGGGCCTGTTTGCCGGGATCACCGACGTGACCGTGATCGACCCGCTGACGGTGCAGGTCACGCTGGACGCGCCCAACGGCTCTTTCCTGTTCAACATGGCCTGGGGCGACGCGGTGATCGTGGCCCCCGAAAGCATCGACGACATCGCCTCGACACCGATCGGCACCGGCGCGTTCAAGTTCGACAGCTGGGTCCAGGGCGATCGGCTGACCATCACGCGTAACGACGATTACTGGGGCACGCCGGCGGCGCTGGAATCGGCGACCTTCCGCTTCATCTCGGACCCGACGGCGGCGTTTGCCGCGATGATGGCCGAGGACGTGGACGTCTACGTCGGCTTCCCCGCGCCCGAGAACCTGCCGCAATTCGAGGCGGACCCCCGCTTTCAGGTGCTGGTCGGCAATACCGAGGGCGAGACGATCCTCGCCATGAACAACAAGATGCCGCCCTTCGACAACGTGCTGGTGCGCGAAGCCGTGGCCCATGCCATCGACCGGCAGGCGATCATCGACGGGGCGATGTATGGCCTTGGCACCCCCATCGGCACGCATTTCGCGCCGCACAACCCCGATTACGTCGACCTGACCGGGCTGTCCGAGTATGACCCCGACCGCTCCCGCGCCCTGCTGGCCGAGGCCGGGTTGCCCGACGGGTTCACCACCACGCTGAAGCTGCCGCCGCCGTCCTACGCGCGCCGCGGCGGAGAGATCATCGCGGCCCAGCTGCGCGCCGTGGGGATCGAGACCGAGATCGAGAACCAGGAATGGGCACAATGGCTGGAGACCACGTTTGGCGGCAAGGATTTCGGCCTGACCATCGTCAGCCATACCGAGCCCATGGACATCGGCATCTATGCCAACCCCGACTATTACTTCCAATATGACAACCCGGCCTTCCAGGAGGTCATGACGACGCTTGAGGCCACCACCGATCCCGCCGCGCGGTCGGACCTTCTGGCGCAGGCGCAGAGGATCATCGCCGAGGACTACGTCAACGGCTATCTCTTCGAGTTGGCCGTGCCGACGGTCGCCCGGGCGGGTATCGAGGGGCTGTGGCTGAACCAGCCCACCGCGGCCATCGACCTGACCGGCGTCACCTGGCCCTGAGCCCTTTCGGCGAGTGGCGCGGCCCGATGGTCGCGCCACTCGCCGCACCGGATCCTTGCGCCCGTCTTTCTGTTCCTGACATTCGGTCTGACCCCATGCCCGTTGCCCTGCCCGATCCCACAGGAGCGGCCCGACCGTGATCCGGTACACGCTCGGCCGCCTTGTCTCTCTCGGCCTCAGCCTCGTCGTTGCGTCGCTGGTGATCTTTGCCGTGGTCGAGGTCGTGCCGGGCGACCCCGCCGCCTACATGCTGGGCGTCAACGCGCGGCCCGACACGGTCGCGGCGCTGCGGGCCGAGCTTGGCCTCGATGGCACGGTGCAGGAACGCTATCTGGGCTGGGTCACGGGCATGCTGCAGGGCGATTTCGGCGTCTCCTACACCTATCGCACCCCGGTGTCCGAGATGATCGGCGACCGGATCTGGGTGTCCCTGCCGCTTGCCCTCTATGCCCTCAGCCTGTCGGTCCTGATAGCCTTTCCGGCGGGCATCTACGCGGCCAGCCGGCGGGGCCGGCCCGGTGACATCGGCGTCATGGGCGCCACGCAATTGGGCGTGGCGATCCCGAATTTCTGGTTCGCGATGATCCTGGTGCTGATCTTCGCGATCAAGCTGCGCTGGTTCTCGGCGGGCGGGTTCTCGGGCTGGGACGCGGGGGTCTGGAGCGGGCTCAAATCGCTGACCCTGCCGGCGATCGCGCTCGCCCTGCCGCAGGCGGCGATCCTGGCGCGGGTCATGCGCTCGTCCCTGCTGGACATGCTGGGCGAGGATTTCATCCGCACCGCGCGGGCCAAGGGCCTCAGCCGCCGGCAGGCGCTGTGGCGGCACGCGGTGCGCAACGCGCTGATCCCGGTGCTGACGATCATCGGCCTGCAATTCTCTTTCCTGCTGGCGGGGGGCATCGTGATCGAACAGGTGTTCTTCCTGCCCGGGCTGGGGCGGCTGATCTTCCAGGCGATTTCCGCCCGTGACCTGATCGTGGTGGAAAGCGTCGTGATGCTGCTGGTGTTCCTGGTGATCGTGGTCAACTTCGCGGTGGATCTCGCCTATGCCGCGGTCGATCCGCGGCTGAGGACGCGGGCATGAGGTGGCCGCGCAGCCTTGTCGTCGGCGCGATCCTGTCGCTGGTCTTTCTCGGGGGCGCGGCGCTGTCCTTCGTCTGGACGCCCTATGACATCGAGCTTCTGGACATTCCGGCCAAGCTGCAATCGCCGAGCCTGGCGCACCCGCTCGGCACCGACCAGCTGGGCCGCGACATCCTGTCGATGATCATGATGGGGGCGCGGACCTCGATCGCGGTGGCGCTGCTGGCCGTGGGCATCGGGATGGGGCTGGGGGTGCCGCTGGGGCTGCTCGCCGCCGCCCGGCGCGGGTCGCTTCTGGACGAGGCGATCATGCGCGGCAACGACCTGATCTTTGCCTTCCCCAGCCTCGTGATCGCGATCCTGATCACCGCCGTCTTCGGCGCGGGGGCGATGAACGCGATCATCGCCATCGGCATCTTCAACATCCCCGTCTTCGCCCGCCTGACCCGCGGCGGGGCGCTGTCGTTCTGGTCGCGGGAGTTCATCCTCGCCGCCCGGGTCTCGGGCAAGTCCCCGGCCCGGATCTCGGTCGAGCATATCCTGCCCAACATCGCGAACCTGATGATCGTGCAGGGCACCATCCAGTTCTCGCTCGGCATTCTGGCCGAGGCGGCACTGTCCTACATCGGCCTCGGGGCACAACCGCCGACCGCGAGCTGGGGCAGGATGCTCGCCGACGCGCAGACCCTGGCAAGCATCGCGCCCCATGTGGCACTGGTCCCGGGGCTGGCCATCGTCTTCATGGTGCTGGGCCTGAACCTGATGGGCGACGGCCTGCGCGACCTGCTCGACCCGCGCATCCGGGTGACACGGACATGAGCCTGCTTTCGATCGAGACCCTCGGCCTCTCCATCGGCGGAACCGGGATCCTGCGTGACGTGTCGCTGACGGTCGCCCCCGGAGAGATCGTGGCCATCACCGGAGAGAGCGGGTCCGGCAAGTCGATGACCGCCCTCGCCACCATGGGCCTTGCCCCCGACCGGGCGGCCACCACGGGGCGCATCCTGCTTGACGGCACGGATATTCTGGCAACCCCCGAGGCGCAGCTGTGTGCCATGCGGGGCCGCGAGATGGGCATGGTCTTTCAGGAGCCGATGACCGCGCTGAACCCGGTGCAGACCATCGGCGCACAGGTCGCCGAGACCATCCGCATCCACGAGAACATCCCCAAGGCCCAGGCGCGAGATCGCGCCCGCGCCATGCTGACCCGCGTCGGCCTGCCCGAGGACCGCTTTCCCCTGTCGCGCTATCCGCACGAGCTGTCGGGCGGTCAGCGCCAGCGGGTGGTGATCGCCATGGCCATCGCGCTACGGCCGAAACTGCTGATCGCGGACGAGCCGACAACGGCGCTGGATGTCACCACGCAGGCCCGGATTCTGGACCTGCTGCGCGGGCTGACGGAGGAGTTCGGCATGGGCCTGCTGATGATCACCCACGATCTGGCCGTCGTCGCCGACATGGCCGACCGGATCGTCGTGATGCAGAACGGCGCGGTGGTCGAGACCGGGGCCACGCCCGACCTGCTGCGCGAGATGCGGCACCCCTACACCCGCGCGCTCTTTGCCGCGTCGGCCCATGCGGTCGACCTGCCCCCCGCCCCCGCGCCCGCCCCGCTGCTGGAGGTCAGGGGCGTGCATCGCAGCTATCGCCGGCCGCGCCGCAGCCTCTTTGGACCGCGGCCCGAGATCCAGGCGGTGCGCGACGTCTCGTTCACCCTGAACCGGGGCGAGCGGCTGGGGCTGGTGGGCGAATCCGGCTGCGGCAAGTCGACCCTGACCCGGGCGCTTCTGGGACTGGAGCCGGTGCAGTCGGGCAGCATCACCCTGGGCGGCGCCCCGGTCTGGACCGACCGCCACCCCAACCTCGCCGTGCGCCGGCAGATGCAGGTCGTGTTCCAGGACCCCTACGGCAGCTTCAACCCGCGCCACCGGGTCTCGCGCCTGATCACCGAGCCGTTCCACCTGCTGCCCGATCCGCCCCAGGGGGCCGCGCGGGACCGCAAGGTGGCCGAGGCGCTGACCGCCGTGGGCCTCGCGCCGAAAGATGCCAGGAAATACATCCACGAGTTTTCCGGCGGCCAGCGCCAACGCATCGCCATCGCGCGGGCGCTGATCAACGACCCCGCGCTGATCGTCTTCGACGAGGCGGTCTCGGCGCTCGACGTCTCGGTCCGGGCGCAGGTGCTGGACCTGCTCGCCGACCTCTGCCGTCAGCGGCCGCTCAGCTATCTGTTCATCAGCCACGACCTGAGCGTCGTGCGCACGATCACCGACAAGGTGATGGTCATGCAGGCCGGCGAAATCGTCGAGCAGGGCCCGACGGAGCAGGTCTTCTCCGCGCCCCGGCACCCCTACACCAAGGCCCTTTTGGCCGCCGCCCCGCAACTGCCCGATCTGAGGACCACCGCCCATGCCCCTTGAGCCCTTTGGCATCCCCGAAGCCTGCCACCTGATCGGCGGCGCCTGGTCCCCGGGGGCCGAGACGCTCGTCCTGTCGAACCCGTCGACCGGCGCCCCGATCACGACCATCGCCCGGGGCGGCGCCCCCGAGGTCGACGCCGCCGTGGCCGCCGCCCGCACCGCGCTGGAGGGCGCCTGGGGCCGCATGACCGCGCTGGAGCGGGGCCGCATCCTGACCCGCCTCGGCCAGCTGATCCTGACCCGGACCGAGGACCTGGCAGAGCTCGAATCCCGCGACGTGGGCAAGCCGCTGACCCAGGCGCGGGCCGATGCCACAGCACTGGCCCGCTACATGGAGTTTTACGGCGGCGCCGCCGACAAGGTGATGGGCGAGACGATCCCCTATCTCGACGGCTATACCGTCTATACCCTGCGCGAGCCGCACGGGGTGACCGGGCATATCATCCCCTGGAACTACCCGATGCAGATCATCGGCCGCTCGGTCGGGGCGGCGCTCGCCATGGGCAACGCCTGCGTGCTGAAGCCCGCCGAAGAGGCCTGCCTCACCGCGCTCGCCTTCGCCGCGCTGGCCCGCGAGGCGGGGCTGCCGCCGGGGGCGCTGAACGTGGTGACGGGGCTGGGGGCCGAGGCCGGCGCGGCGCTTGCCGGCCATCCGGGCGTGCAGCACCTGTCGTTCACCGGGTCCGTGGGCGTGGGCAGCCTGATCCAGGCCGCCGCGGCGCGGAACGTGGTGCCGGTGACGCTGGAACTGGGCGGCAAATCCCCGCAGATCGTCTTCGACGACGCCGATATCGACCGCGCCCTGCCGTTTCTCGTCAATGCCGGGGTGCAGAACGCGGGCCAGACCTGCTCGGCCTCCTCGCGCATCCTGGTGCAGCAAGGCGTCTACGATCAGGTGCGCGACCGCATGTCAGCGGCCTACGGAAATCTGACCGTCGGCCCGGCGATGTCGGACCCTTCGGTCGGCCCGCTGATCTCGGCCCGGCAGAAGGCCATCGTGGAGGGGTTCCTGGCGCAGGGCGACGGTCTGACCGTCGCGGCGCGCGGCCAGATCGTCGCGGACGCGCCAGAGGCCGGGCACTACGTCGCGCCCACGCTCTTTGCAGATGTGCCGCCCGATCATGCGCTCGCGCAGGACGAGATCTTCGGCCCCGTTCAGGCCCTGATCCCGTTCGAGGACGAGGCCGAGGCCCTGCGCATCGCGAACGGCACCGCCTACGGGCTGGTCGCCGCCGTCTGGACCCGCGATGGCGGGCGGCAGATGCGGCTGGCGCGAAAACTGCACGCGGGACAGGTCTTCGTGAACAATTACGGCGCGGGGGGCGGGGCAGAGCTGCCCTTCGGCGGGGTCGGAAAATCGGGCCACGGGCGTGAAAAGGGCTTCGAGGCGCTCTATGGTTTTTCGCAACTGAAAACTGTCGCAGCATGGCATGGGTGAAAACGTGAGACTGAAAGACAAGATCGCCATCGTGACCGGGGCCGGATCCGGCTTTGGCGCAGGCATCGCCGCGAAATTCGCGGCCGAGGGCGCGCATGTCATCGTGGCCGACATCAACGGCGACGCGGCGGCCGGGGTCGCGGCCGAGATCGGCGGGACGGCGCAGACCTGCAACGTCGCCGACCGCGACAGCGTGGCGGCCCTGATGGCCGCGGGCGAGGCCATCGGCCCGCCGGACATCGTCGTCAACAACGCCGGCGTCACCCACCTGCCCGCCCCGACCGAAACCGTCACCGAAGAGGATTTCGACCGGATCACCGCCGTCAACATGAAGGCGATCTACCTGATGACCCAGGCCATCGTGCCCGGGTTCAAGGCGCGGGGCGCGGGCGTGATCCTGAACATCGCGTCCACGGCCGGGGTCTCTCCGCGCCCGAACCTGAGCTGGTACAATGCCTCCAAGGGCTGGGTCATCACCGCCACGCGGGCGCTGGCCGTGGAATTGGCCCCCTCGGGCATACGGGTGAACGCGCTGAACCCGGTGGCGGGCGAGACGCCGCTGCTGAAGTCCTTCATGGGCCAGGACACGCCCGAGATCCGCGCGAAGTTCCTGTCGACGATCCCGCTGGGCCGCTTTTCCACGCCCGAGGACATGGGCAACGCGGCCTGTTTCCTGTGCTCGGACGAGGCGTCGATGATCACCGGCGTCGCGATGGAGGTCGACGGTGGCCGCTGCATATAGGCTCGGCCCCCGCAACCTGATCACCGACGTGACCGGGCTGCGCGTGGGCAACGCAAGCGACGAGGCCCTGAAATCGGGGGTCACCGTGCTGACCGGAGAGGCGCCCTTCGTGGCCAGCGTCCATGTCATGGGCGGCGCGCCGGGCACCCGCGACACCGACCTGCTGGCGCCGGACAAGACCGTGGCGGCGGTGGATGCGCTGGTGCTGTCGGGCGGGTCGGCCTTTGGACTCGATGCCTGTTCGGGCGTCACCGAGGGCCTGTGCGCGGCGGGCCGGGGCCTGCGCATCGGCGCGGCGCTGATCCCGCTGGTGCCCGGCGCCATCCTGTTCGATCTGCTGAACGGCGGCGACAAGGTCTGGGACGTGTCGCCCTATCCCGGTCTGGGCCGCGCGGCGCTGGACGCGGCGGGAGAGGATTTCGCGCTTGGCACCGCGGGGGCGGGCACCGGGGCGCTGGCGGCGATGCAGAAGGGCGGGCTCGGCTCGGCCTCGTTGCGGCTGGCGGACGGCACGATGGTGGGCGCCCTCGTCGCGGCAAACCCGGTGGGCAGCGTCACGACGCCGGGAGAGCGGCATTTCTGGGCCGCGCCCTTCGAGATCGAGGCGGAGTTCGGCGGGCTGGGCCCGGACCCTTCGGCCGGGCTGTGCGCCGCGCCGGCGTCGCGGAAGATGGCCGCGATGCAGGGGGCCCGGACGAACACGACGATCGCCATCGTCGCGACCGATGCCGCCCTGACCAAGGCGCAATGCCACCGGCTGAGCGTTGCCGCGCACGACGGCATCGGTCGCGCCGTGGTCCCCGCCCATACGCCCAACGACGGCGACCTGGTCTTCGGCATCTCGACCGGAACGGGCCCTGCCGCCAGTGACATCCAAATGCTCGAGATCGGCCACGCAGCCGCGCTTTGCCTCTCGCGCGGCATCGGCCGTGCAATATTTGAGGCGACCCCCGCCCCCGGCGACCTGCTGCCCTGCTATCGGAGCGCGTGATGCCAAGCCTGCCGCTGTCCGACGTGACCCTGCACTACGAGATCGACGGCACCGGCCCGCCCGTCCTGCTGATCGCCGGAACCGCCAGCGACAGCGCAAGCTGGGTCCCGCTGCTGGCCCCGCTGGCCGCGCATTTCACCGTCATCCGCCCCGACAACCGCAGCACCGGGCGCACCGTGCCCGTCGATGCGCCCCTGTCGGTGGACCATTGGGCGGCGGATGCGGCGGCGCTTGTGGGCCACCTCGGGCTGGGCCCCGTGGCGGTGGTCGGGCATTCGCTGGGCGGCACCATCGGGGTGCAGATGGCGGCCGAGCACCCCGCCCAGGTCTCGCGGCTTGCCCTGCTGGCCAGCGCCCCGGTCAACGCGCCGCGCAACCTCGCCCTGTTCGACCTGATGCTGCGCCTACGGGCCGAGGGCCAGCCCCCCGACCTCTGGCTGCGGGCCTTCCTGCCCTGGCTGTTCCACCCGCGCTTCTTCGAGCTGCCCGGGCAGATGGACGCGGCCATCGCGCAATCGCTCGCCTATCCTCACGCGCAATCGGCGCGGGCCATGGCCGCGCAGGTCGCGGCGATCCGCGATTTCGACGGGGACTGGGCCCTGGACCAGGTCTTGTGCCCGGTCCTGTCCATCCTCGGGGACAGCGACCTGCTGATCCCCGAGCCTGCCGCCCGCGCGGCCCTTGCGCCGCTTGGCAATCTGACGATCCGGACGCTGGCCGGCGCGGGCCACTCCGTCCACTGGGACGCGCCCGAGGCCACACTTGCCGCGTTGCTGCCCTTCCTGACCGAGGAGACCCCATGACAACCGACTGCCTAGGCAATCCCGTCACCGACACCGCGCCGGACCTGATCGCGGGGATCAACGACTTCATCGAGGGCTTTCTGGCCTATCAGACCCGGGCGACCACGATCATGGGCTGCATCGACGCCCATCCCGAAAGTTGCCTTGGCAACACCTACGCCGGCTTCCTATGGATGTTCCT
The DNA here is from genome assembly GCF_900172355.1 of Roseisalinus antarcticus. Lineage (GTDB taxonomy): Bacteria > Pseudomonadota > Alphaproteobacteria > Rhodobacterales > Rhodobacteraceae > Oceanicola > Oceanicola antarcticus_A. The sequence continues at coordinate 161,696 of NZ_FWFZ01000005.1, forward strand.
CGAATCGCCCGAGGCGCCCACCCGCGCGGCCCCCTACCTCGACCGCGCCCTGGCCGCCCCCGGCACCGCCCGCGAAAAGGCCAACGCGCAGGTGCTGGCGGCCTGGGTCGCGGGCGACATTCCCGAGGTCATCCGCCGCTGCGAAGAGATCGCCCGCGCCCACCCCACCGACCTCGCCATCATCAAGTTCGGGCAATATCACCTGTTCAACATCGGCGACGCGGCCGCGATGCTGCGGCTCGCGCTGCATGCGTTGCCCGAGGGGGAGACCACGCCCTATGTCCACAGCATGGTGGCGTTCGGATACGAGCAATGCCACCTGCTGGACGAGGCCGAAGCCGCCGCCCGCCGCGCGATGGAGATCGAGCCGACCGACCCCTGGGCGCACCACGCGCTGGCCCATGTCATGCTGACACAAGGCCGGGTGGACGAGGGCATCGCCTTTCTGGAATCGGTGGCGCCGAGCTGGGCAGAGCTCAACTCGTTCATGCACACGCACAACTGGTGGCATCTCGCGCTGTTCTACATCAGCCGCGACCGCCAGGCGGACGTGCTGGCCGCCTTCGACGCCCATGTCTGGGCCCGGGAAAAGGACTACAGCCAGGACCAGGTCGGCGCCGTCTCCCTGCTGGCGCGGATGGAATTCGCGGGCATCGACGTCGGCGAAAGGTGGGAGGACGTGGCCCGGCGCATCGCCGCGCGCGGGCCTGACACCGTATCGCCGTTTCTGGCGCTGCAATACCTCTATGCGCTCACCCATGCGCAATTGCCCGAGGCCGAGGCCCTGATGGCGGCGATCCGCAATCGGGCCGCCGCCTCGGCCCATGACCAGGCCGCCTGGGCGGAGGTGGCCCTGCCCGCCGCGTTGGGCATCGCCGCCCATGCCACCGGCGATCACGCCCACGCCGCGCGTGAGCTGGGACGCGCCCTGCCGCGGATGAGCGAGATCGGCGGCTCCCATGCCCAGCGCGATTTCTTCGACCAGATCCACCTCGATTCGCTGGTCAAGGCGGGCCGCGCCTCGGCCGCGCAGCAGGTGCTGGAGATGCGGCGCACCTACGACCCCGACGGTATCCCGCTGAACCGGCTTCTGGCGCAGGTCTATGACGATGTGGGCCTGCCGGACCTCGCCGGCCGGGTCCGCGCGCGGCTGGCGGACTGACGCCGCACCAGCGGGCCGGAGGCGCCGGGTCCAGCCGAGCCGGCCGGCGCCGATGCTTGACCCGCGCCGGGCCATGACATAGGAAGCGAGGTGCTGAGCGGGCGTTGTGTAATGGTAAGACCTCAGCCTTCCAAGCTGATGATACGGGTTCGATTCCCGTCGCCCGCTCCAGCCAGCCCCCCCTCTACCTGCCCGACACGAATGTCATAGACGATGGACCTGTCCCGCAGCGTCAGGCACCGGCTTTCCGCGGGCGCCAGCGCGATGCCGCCCGGCAGGGGCAGCGGGTTCAGGAACACCCGCTCGCAGAAGATCGCACCCGGAGCCGCGCAGGCACGGACGCCCTGCCAGGACGCGGCCCAGATCGCGAGATCGCAATAGGATCCGAAATCGGACAGGGAAAAACCGTCTATCGGTCCCACATCGAGCGCGGGCAGGTCCCGAAGGGCACCGCGCAGGGGCTTGATCCGGTCCAGCCTCGCGCGGATGCGGGCGTGGGCCTCTGGCGTCAGGTGCGGCGGCAGGGCGCCGGCGGGGTCGTGGCGCCCGCGCAGCATCAGGCTTGCCGCGTCGCTGTCGCGGAACAGGAAGCGCCCGGACGCCGCCGAGAACGCGGCCGCCAGACGCCGGGACGCGGTCCGTGCGCCGGGCATCTGCCGGCCGCCGGGCTCTCCGATCACATGGGTCCAGAGCCATGGCTGGCAGACCCCGCGCAGCGCGAAGCGCCAGAGCGGCCCGTCGATGCGGGTCCGCCAGATCTCCGCCTGTTCGCCCGGATCCCGCGCCGCGAAGACCGAGTCCATGGCCCGCCCCCAGAGCAGGCGTCCCGTGGCGGCGGCTCGGGCCAGGATCCGCTCCCACAGGCCCGCATACCAGACCCCCCGCGCGACAAGCGCCTGCCGGTCCTGCCAGAACGCCCGGGCCTCGGGCCCAAGCGCCGGAGCCACGCGCCGGTGCAGGGCCAGCCTGTCCGCGCAGGGCGCGACCCCGAGATAGGCCAGAAGCTCGGGGTGCGAGAGGGTGGCGAAACCGGCCATCTTCAGCAGAAGCAGCGCCAGTTGCGCAGGGTTGGTGTCGAGGGCCACGACCTCGTCCGCCTCGCCCAGCAACAGGTCGAGCGCCCGCGCCCCGCTGCCTGCCAGCGACAGGATCCGGCCGCGCTGCGGGCCGAGCACCGCGATCTCTGTCGCGCCATCCTCGTTGGCGGAGCTGAAGTTCAGCCCTTCGAAGAACTCCACGGTCAGCTGCGCCTTTCGACACGGCGCAGCTTGCGCCCGGTCATCAGGGGCAGGTCGGCGGCGGTTGCCATTATCGGCACGGCCCGGCCCGCCAGCGCCGACAATCGCGCCGAAAGCGCGGCCTCGGCCCGCTGCAGGGCAGCCGCCGGCACGTCCCGGGGCAAGCTCACATAGATCCCGTCCCCCGCCTGCACCACGCGAAAGTCCGAGATGCGCGGGTCGGCATCGACCACCGCGTTGCGGACCACGTCCGGCGTCACTTCCGCCCCGCCAGGCAGGATCAGGCAATCGTCCTCGCGGCCCACAACCTCGCCCACCCCGCGCAGGGGAGAGCCGCAGGCACAGGGGCTGTCGTCCATCCGCAGCAGGTCGTTCATCCGGTAGCGCAGCATGACCTGGGCCTGCCGGCTGAAATCGGTCAGGACCGGGCGGACGAGCCCCGCGCCCGCCTCCTCCAGGTCCACATGCATCGCGTCCTCGCAGAGGTGTAGCCGCCCGGCGCGGCAGGTGACCGCGATCAGCCCCTCGGTGGCCATGTAGATCTCGCCCAGCCGGGCACGCGGAAAGGCCGCGCGGATGGTGGACCGGTCGAGCGGGTCCATGACCTCGGCCCCGGAATAGAGCAGGTCGGGCGCAAGGCGCTCCGGCGCGGCCTCTGCCAGGTGCCGCAGGATCTTCGGCGGGGCGATGACGACGGTCGGCCGGAAGGCGATGAGCGGCCCGAGCCAGTGCTCCGGCCCCGCGGTGAGGTCGAGGAACGAAAGCTGCATCGGGCCGAAGCCATGGGCCGCGTCGTAGAGCCCGGTCGCCGTCGGCAGGATCACGGCGATCCGTGCACGTCGCCGCCAGAAATCCGGCAGCGCCTTGGCAAGGATCGCCCCCAGCCAGTTGAACCGGTCCCGGTCCGACAGGACATAGAGCCCGCGATTGCCGCTCGTGCCCGTGCTGTGGCCCACATGCCAGGGCCCCACCCGGCGATCGCGGGCGATGGCCGCGCGGACCGTGTCGGCATCGAGGCCGGCCACGTTGTAGGCGGCGAAATTGGCCATCAGCGTGGCCTTGTCCATGACCGGCAGCTCTGCCAGCCGGGTGTTCGGGCCGATCCGCCCGCGAAAGGCCGGCACACGCGCGGCCCGCCGCCAGAGCCAGCGTTGCAGGCGGGCGTCCTGCCAGCGCTCGAACGTCCGACGGCCTGAAAACCGGGACGGGGTCGCCTGTATCCGGCCGTAGGTCATCAGCGCGGCCAGTGGGTCGACGATCATGGCAGATCTTCCGGACAGGGCGCCGGATCGTGGCACAGCACCACACGGCCGCCGTCCTCGGCGAAGCGCCTGACACGGGCGGCGCTGCGGGCCGCCGCGCGACGGTCGTCGGCGACGGCGGCGACTGCGAGGCGGGTCTCCCTGTCCTCCATCAATCCGGGCATGGTCCAGGCCGTGTCGGTGGCATAGAGCAGCTCCGAAGGCGCGACCCAGATCCCGCAGTGGCCCAGCGCGTGGCCGGGCAGCGCCACGGCCAGCAAGGTCCCGTCCCCGAGGATATCCGCCGCCGGCCCAAGCGGGCTTTGCGCCGTGGGGTCGGGGAATGCTTCTGCCCGCGCGGCGAGATCTCGGGGCACCAGCTCGGCAAAGACGCCTTTGCCGGCGGGCAGGCGCCGCCCCCGCCCAAGCAGCCGGGCGATTTCCGGCGCCACATGCACCCGGGCCTGCGGGAAATCGACCAGACCCGCGACGTGATCGGCATGCAGGTGGGTCAGCACGATGTGGCGGACGTCGGCGGGCTGGACTCCCAACGCCCCGAGCGCCGTCGCGGGTTGCCCGGCCGCATCGAAATCGGGCGGCATCAGCCGCCGGTAGGCCCGAAGCGCCAGCCCCGCGGGCACGGTCATCATCCCGGGGTGATAGCCGGTGTCGATCAGCACTGGCCCCGCATCGGGATGCAGGACGATGCCGTAGCGCACGGGCAGGCCAACGACGGCCCAGGGTGCGCCCCGCAGCACCAGCCTTTCGTAGACGCGCACCCGGGCAGAGATCGCGAAATGCACAATCATCCGTCGGACATCGCCTCCCTGAAGCCCTCCTCGAAGGAAATGCGCGGGCTCCAGCCCAGATGGTTCCGCGCCCGCGATATGTCGAGTGTCTGGCTGTAGGCCAGCACCCCGACCGCGTAGCGGGTCGCCGCGGGTTCTCGCCGGTGGCCGGTGAGCGCGGCGACAGCGGCCGAGGCGCGGGCAACGGCCATCGCCACGGGTACGGGCACCGGGCGCCAGCGCAGCGGCAGGTTGCGGTGCGCACAGACACGCTCGATCACCTCGCGCAGGGGCTGGGCCGCGCCGCCCGAGACGTTGAAGACCGGCACCTCCGGCAGGTCCTCGGCGGCGACGTCGAGCGCGGCGATGCAGGCGTCCACGACGTCCTCCACATGGGTCAGGTCTGTCACCGCCCGGCCATCACGAAAAAGCGGCAGCGGCCCGCGGGCGGCGGCGGCGGCCAGCCGGGGCAGCAACGCCGTGTCGCCGCGGCCGTAGATGGCGCGGGGCCGCAGGACGACGGGCCCAAGCTCCGGCGCGGCAAGGACCATGCGCTCGGCCCGGCGCTTGGTCGCGGCGTAATGGTTCACGGGCGGCGGCAGGGGAGCGCTCTCGGACAGGCCGATCTGGTCGCTCGGGCGCCAGTAGACGGCTGGGGTGGAGACCTGAACGAAGCGCCGGTTGCCGGCCCGGCGGGCCAGGTCCAGCAGCCTTCGCACGGTGGCGACGTTCGCCGCGGAGAAGGCCGGCGCGGGGCCCGAGGGCGAGGACAGGGCGGCGCAGTGGATGATCGCCGTGGGCGTCACCCCCGGCAGCCCCTCGTGCGAGAGGTCGGCCCGCGCCGTGGCGATCCCCTCTTCCGCCAGCCGGGCGAGCGCGGGCCCGTCACGTCCCGTGGCCAGAACCGGCCGTCCCTCGCGGTGCAGGCGCCGGGCCAGCCGACCGCCCAGGAACCCCGTCGCGCCGGTCACCAGGATCGTCACGCCGCAATCTCCAGGGCCACGCCGCCGAACGAGACGCCGGCCGAGGTTCCCAACATCAGCAGCCGGTCCCCGGGCCGCACCCGCCCCGCCGCGCATTCGCGGGCCAGCACGAAGGGGATCGAGGCCGCGATCATGTTCCCGAACTCCGCGCAGATGTCGACGAACGTCCCCGCGCAAAAGCCGCAGGCCCGCGCGGCGTGGCGCAGGCCCAGCGGGCTGGCCTGGTGCGGGATCACCCGGCTGACCTCGTCCGGGGTCCAGCCCGCCCGGGCGATGAGGCTTGAGACGAACCCCGGCAGAGAGGCGGCGCTGAGTTTGAACAACGCCTTGCCGTCCATGCGAAAGACGGTGTGGGCGGCGAACTCGGCCTCCGGGTCGCGATAGTCGATCCGGGTGCCGCCCGCGGCCAGCTGGCAGGCAGTCCAGGCGGAGCCATGGGTCTCGAACGCCCGCGCGGCGATCCGCGTGTCCCCCGCTGTCAGCACCACCGCCGCGGCCCCGTCGCCGAACAGCGCCGCCGTCTCGGGGTCGTCCGCCCAGGGCAGGCCCCGGCTCGCAACCTCGGAGCTCACGATCAGGACCCGCGCCACGTGGCCCGCGGCAATGTAGGTTGCGGCCAGATCGAATGCCGACAGAAAGCTGAGGCAGGTGGTGTTGACGTCCATCGTCTCGACCGCGCCGTCGGCCAGCCCCAGCGCATGGGCATAGATCGCGGCCGAGCCCGGGATCGGCTGGTAGGGCACGGCGGCGGCGGAAATCACCATGTCGACTTGGGCACATTCCAGCCCGGCATCCGACAGCGCCGCCTGCCCCGCCGCGACCCCCATCGCAATCTGGCTCTCGCCCTCGGCATAGCGCCGCGACAGCACGCCGGACCTGTCGGCCTTGCGCGCGCTCGCCTCGCCATAGCGCTGTGCGATCTCGTCGCGGGTCAGCACATGACTGGGCAGATGGTACCCCGACCCTGCTATCCGTATCATGGCCGTCCCCCGGTCTTGCGTGGGGTCATGGTCCCAAACGGAGGCGCCCAAGGAAAGAAGTTTATTCCGAGCCCGGTCCTTCGGCGCCCGATCAGCCCGCGGTTTCGTCGTGGACGGCGTCCAGGTCGATGTCGGGCAGACTGTAGAACGCGGTCCGCAGCGCATCGCCCCAGCCGTCCGAGATCGACCGGAAATAGGGATCGTTCGCGGTGATGCGCAACGGCTCCGCCGCGTCGAGCGTCCCTTCTTCATATAGCAGCACGTCCAGCGGCGCCCCGACCGACAGGTTCGCCTTGATGGTCGAATCGAAACTGACCAGCAGCAGCTTCACCGCCGCCTCGAAGCTCATGGCCGGATCGTAGGCGCGCACCAGGATCGGCCGGCCATACTTGGTCTCGCCGATCTGGAAATAGGGGGTGTCGCGACCGGCTTCGATGAAATTGCCCTCGGGGTAGATCAGGAACAGCCGGGTCGGGCCGTCGGCGATCTGTCCGCCGAGGATGATCGTCGCGTTGAAGGCCGAATCGGCGCGCTGGCCGGAATCTTTCTGGCGGGCGATCACCTCGCGCAGGGTATCGGCCACGAGCCGGGCCACCTGGAACATCGACGGCGCGGCAAAGATCGACGGTTCCCGGTCCTCGGGCGCCTTGGTCCGCTCTTCCAGAAGGCTGATCACCGATTGGGTCGTGGCCAGGTTGCCCGCGGTCATCATCGAGATCACGCGGTCGCCGGGTTTCTTGAAAACGGTCAGCTTGCGGAAGGTCGAGATGTTGTCGAGCCCCGCATTGGTCCGGGTGTCGGACATCAGGACAAGCCCCCGATCCAGGACCAAGCCCACGCAATACGTCATGTTCTGTCCGCCCGATGCGCCTTATTGCTGCTGAACGACGATATCGACCGAGAGAGACTCTCCGTTACCGCCGACCCGGGTGCCAGTTACAGGCGCAGCTTCCTGGTAGTCCAGCCCAGTTGCAACACGGACGTAACGTATGTCCGGCGATTGCTTGTTGGACACATCGAACCCGACCCAGCCGAGCCCCTGCACATGGGCCTCGGCCCAGGCGTGGGTGGCGTCCTGCTCGATCCGGTCGTCCATCAGCAGAAAGCCCGAGACGTAGCGCGCCGGGAACCCCATCTCGCGGGCCCCGGCGATGAAGATATGGGCGTGATCCTGGCAGACCCCCTTGCCGGCGGCCGCGGAATCCTCGGCGGTCCAGCTGCTGTCGGAGGCGCCGACCTCGTAGGCCACGGCATTGTGGATCACCTCGCAGAGCGCGTGCAGACGCTCCAGCTCAGTCTCGCCGTCGACCTGGCGGATCAGGGCGCGGGTCCTGGGGCCCACCTTGGTGCGCGGCGTCACCTTCTCGTAGAGCCAGAGCGGCCCGGGGCCCTTGTGCGGCCCGACGACGCCGTGGGTCTCTTCCAGCTCGACCTGGCCCTGGCTGGTGATCGTAAGCTCGGTCGTGTTCCGGTCGAAGCTGATCAGGTCCACGCGGTTGTTGTGGTAATCCTCGTAGTGCAGCTCCTTGCGCCCCCCCTCGACGCTGGTCTGCCATTGCAGCACAGTCTGGGCCCGGTTCGACTTGGGCGTCAGCCGCAGCTGCTCCAGCCCGTATTGAACCGGATCCTGGAACGCATAACGGGTGATGTGGCTGATCTGAAGGCGCATGGGGCTACTCATAGAACCGGTAATCCAGTTCGATTTGATGGCCCAGACCGCCGATCGTGTTCAGGAAGGTCTGGATGTATTCGTGAAGGCCGTTCTCGAAGACGTCGTCGACATCGGAGGCCTTGACCGAACTGGCAAGCCGCTCGGCCATCTCGTAGGACACCGTCTGCCCGCCGTAGTCATGGGCCAGGTAGCGCAGATTGTCATGCAGCTTGGAACAGCAGAAGTTGAGGCTGCGCGGCATCCGGTTGTCGAGGATCAAGAACTGCACGATCTCACGCGGGCGGACCTGGCTGCCGTGGACCATCCGGTATCCGCCCCGCGCCGAGACCGACCGCAGGATCGATTCCCACTGGACGTTGTCGAGGTTGGAGCCCACGGCCGAGGCGGCGGGCAGCAGCACGTAGTATTTCACGTCGAGGATCCGCGCGGTGTTGTCGGCCCGTTCCAGGAACGTCCCGATCCGCAGGAAATCGTAAATGTCGTTGCGCAGCATGGTCCCATGGGTCGCCCCCCGCACCAGCGCCGTGCGCTGCCGGATCATGCCCAGCACCGCGGGCAGGTCGCGCTCGCTGACCTTGCGGGCCAGCGCGTCCTTGACGGCCATGAAGCAGCCGTTGATCGCCTCCCACATCTCGTATGTGATGGCGGTGCGGACCATGCGGGCGTTCTGACGCGCCGCCTTGATCGACGACAGCACCGAGGACGGGTTGTCGGTCGCCCGCAGCATCCAGTCCACCGCGTCATCCTTGGTGATATCGCCATGCTTCTCGAGATAGCCGTCGTAGACACTCGCGGTCTGCAGGATCGGCGTCCATTCGTCGTCGGCGTCGCCCGACCGGGTCAGTGCCAGCCTCTGGCCCGCCTCGATCAGGCGCGACGTGTTCTCCGCCCGCTCCAGCGAGCGCGACATCCAGTAAAGTCCGTTTGCGGTCTTGCCCAGCATATCAGTCTCCGAGCACCCAGGTGTCCTTGGTCCCGCCGCCCTGCGACGAGTTCACCACAAGCGAGCCCTTCTTCAGCGCCACCCGGGTCAGGCCGCCCGGCGTGATGTTCACGCGGTCCGGGCTGACCAGCACATAGGGCCGCAGGTCCACGTGCCGCGGAGCCAGGCCCGACTTGGTGAATATCGGCACCGTCGACAGCGACAGCGTCGGCTGCGCGATGTAGTTGCTGGGCCGCGCCTGCAGCTTCTTGCGGAAGGCGGCCAGCTCTTTCTTGGACGAGGTCGGCCCGATCAGCATCCCGTAGCCGCCCGAGCCATGGACCTCCTTGACGACCAGGTCGCTGAGGTTGTCGAGCACGTATTGAAGCGCATCGGGCTCGTTGCAGCGCCAGGTGGGCACGTTCTGAAGGATCGCCTTCTCGCCAGTGTAGAATTCGACGATCTCCGGCATGTAGCTGTAGATCGCCTTGTCGTCGGCGATGCCCGTACCGGGCGCGTTGGCGATGGTGATCCCGCCCGAACGGTAGACGTCCATGATCCCCGGAATGCCCAGCGCCGAGTCCGGGTTGAAGTTGAGCGGGTCGAGGAAATCGTCGTCGACCCGGCGATAGAGCACGTCGATCGGCTCATACCCTTGGGTCGTGCGCATCGCCACCCGGCCGTCGACCACGCGCAGGTCGTGGCCCTCGACCAGCTCCACCCCCATCTGGTCGGCCAGGAAGGCATGCTCGTAATAGGCCGAGTTGAAGATCCCCGGCGTCAGCACAGCCACGCGCGGGTTCTCTCCGGCGCGTTCGGGCGCACAGGCCGCCAGCGACCGCCGCAGATCCCGCGGATAGTTGGAGACGGGCTGCACCCGGGTCTTGCTGAAGAGCTCGGGGAACATCTGCAGCATCGTCTCGCGGTTCTCCAGCATGTAGCTGACCCCCGAGGGCGTGCGGGCATTGTCCTCCAGCACGAAGAACTCGTCCGGCCCGGTCCGCACCAGGTCGATGCCGACGATATGGGTATAGACCCCGCCCGGCGGCGTGACCCCGCACATGGCCGGCAGGAAAGCCTCGTTCTGCTTGAGCATCTCCAGCGGCAGGCGCCCCGACCGGACGATTTCCTGCCGGTGATAGATGTCGTGCAGGAAGGCGTTGAGGGCCCGCACCCGCTGCTCGATCCCCCGGCTCAGTCGCTGCCATTCCTTGGCCGAGATGATCCGCGGGATGATGTCGAACGGGATCAGCCGCTCCTCGGCCTCGGACCGGCCGTAGACGTTGAAGGTGATCCCCGTCAGGCGAAAGACATCCTCCGCCTCGCGCTGCTTGGCCCGCAACCGGGCCGGATCCTCATTCTCGAACCATGCGTTGAAATTGTCGTATGGCTCGCGGAGGCCATCTTCGTGACCCCACATCTCGTCGAAGTTCGGTTTGTCCTGCATGGGATCAAGCATGTCAGACCCGCGCGGGATGACAATGCGGGAAGCGACATCGACTGCCACTTTGCACGCTTTAGCCCGTTTTTTGGGCAGTCTGCCGCCCCGTCAGGCCTGAACCCTCCGCGAGTCTAACATCCCGTCCCGCATCGTTTTTCCGCCCGGAACCGGCTCCGACGGCGGCCTGCACCCCGCGCCCGATGCCCCGAAACGGCCCCCGGGACACCCCAAAGTCCGCTTCATTGCCTTTCCAAGATCCCGGGTGGGTGAATGCCGCAAGGCAGAGGGAGGGCAGCGCCCTCCCCGCACCGGCTCGTCACTCCTCGACCGGCTCGATCAGCTGCGGCCCCGACGCCCGGTTCGAATTCACGGCCCTGTCGACCCGGTGACAGACCAGCACATCCTCCTCCGCCGCCCGCATCAGCCGCGCGGCGCCATGCCCCGCCTCGCCCAGCCACAACGGCCAGCTCTCCGGCTCGAGCACCACCGGCATCCGGGTGTGGATCCGCCCCAGGGTATCGTTCGCCCCGGTGGTGACGACGGCACAGGTCGCAAGCCGCTCGTCCTGCTGCTGCCACTCCTGCCAGACCCCGGCCATCACCAGCGGCGCCCGGTCTGCCCGGGTGATGTACCAGGGATAGCGGACGCCGTCCGCGTCCTTGGTCCATTCATAGAAACCCGAGGCGGGGATCAGACACCGGCGCTCCCGCGCAGCCGCGCGGAACGCCGGTTTCTCGGCTATCGTCTCGGCGCGGGCATTGATCAGCAGCGGCCCGTCCGTCGGCGCCTTGTACCACTTGGGCAACAACCCCCAGCGCATCGATCTCAGCCGCCGCACCCCGCCGTCCGAGGTCACGCTGTGCACCTGCACGGTCGGGCAGACGTTGTAATCCGGCACCGGCGGCAGGTCGTTCGACGGCACCGCGTCGAAGATCTGCGCCATCGCCTCATGGGGCAAGGTTATGGCCATGCGTCCGCACATGGGTCATAGTCTGCGCCATCCCGGTGCCCTTGTCAGCCCATCAACCCGGAGACGCCCATGCGCCGCCTGTTCCTTACAGCCCCGCTCGTTCTCGCCGCCTGCATCGGCGGCCCGCAACTCGTGCCGCTGGGCACCAACGCGGGCGGCAGCCGGACGGACGCCGTCTATGCCAGGGAATTCGTCGGACGCTATTCGCCCTCGCCGATCTGCGCCGGGCAGGAGCTGCAGGTCGAGCTCGCCCCCGAAAGCGCCTATGTCGGAGAGACCGGCTGCAACATCGCCGCGACCGACCGGATCGAGAACGGCGTGGCGCTCACTCTCGTCAATTGCCGCGCCGAGGGCACCCCCGCCCCGGACCGGGTGATGCGCGTCCTGCGTGCCGGCTCCGGCGCATTGCGGATAGAGACCCCGACCACCTCGGCCACGGTCCAGCCCTGCTTCGACTGACTGGCCAGGGGACGGCGGGCGGGGCGATGGCGCAGCCGAGCGTCGTCCGCCGGCGCCCAATGACCGGTCCCTGAAACGACCGGTCCCTGAAACGGCGAAGGGCGCGCCCGAAGACGCGCCCCTGCCCATATCGAGATCCGCCTGAGCCTTATTCGACGACCGTGATCCGCCCGTCCGTATAGGGCGTGTAGGGCGTGTGCTCGGCCAGGTATTCCGCCGTCACATCGGCCAGGTCGGGGCCGAAGTCATAGGCGTTCATGGCGCTGCGGAACATGTCGTAGCCGTCGCCGCCGTTGCGGACGTAGTTGTTCGACACCAGCCCGTAGACAGCTTCGGGGTCGATCGGCTCGCCGCCGACCATCACATCCGACACCCGGCTGCCCGGCTCGGCCGACAGCGTGACGGTGAAAGAGATCCCGGCTACCTGCGGGAAGCGCCCGGCGCCTTCCTCGACCTGGCTCACACCATTCTCGAGCGCGGCCAGAACCGTCCCACCCGTCACCTGGAAGGTCGAGAGCGTGTTCTGGAACGGCAGAACCGTCAGCACTTCGCCCATGGTCACCTCGCCCCCGTCGATAGAGGCCCGCAGCCCACCGCCGTTGGAAATGGCGATCTGAACGCCCTGATCGGCCACCCGGTCGAGCATGGCATCGGCCACGAGGGTCCCCATCTCGCACTCGACGGCGCGGCAAACCGAGCGGTCGCCTTCGATCGGGGCCGCGGTCTCGGCGACGACCATGTTGCGGATCTCGTCCAGCGGCGCGGCCAGCTCGGCGATGCGCTCGACGGTGGTCTCATCCTCGGCAACGTCACCATCCATGATGATCGGCGCACCCGAGGCCTCGGTGATCACGCCCGCATCGTCGAAGGTGACGTTCAGCTCGCCCAGGAACTTGCCATAGGCATAGGCCGAAACGATGGCGGTGCTGCCGACCATCGTGGGATAGGGGCCGGCGGCCCCGTCCATGTCGCCCAGCAGGGTATTGGTGTGCCCGCCGACGATGACATCGACCCCGGTGGTCTCGGACGCCACGCGCTGATCGACCCCGTAGCCGGAGTGCGACAGGACGATGATCTTGTTCACGCCCGCCTCGGTCAGACTGTCGACCTCGCCTTGCACCGCGTCGACCGGATCGGTGAAGATCACGTTGTCGCCGGGGCTGGCCAGCTCATCGGTGTCCTGCGGCGTGAGACCGATCAGGCCGATCTGCTCGCCGCCCTGCTCGATGATGGTCGACTTGAGGATGGTGTCGGCCAGCAGGGGCTCGCCCGAGACGTCGGCATTCGACATCAGGATCGGAAACTCGATCGTTTCGGCAAAGCCGCGCAGCACTTCGGGGCCGTCGTCGAACTCGTGGTTGCCCACGGTCATCGCCGTATAGCCCAGCTTGTTCATGAACTCGGCCGCCATCGCGCCCTTGTAATAGGTATAGAACAACGTCCCCTGGAACTGGTCGCCGCCATCGACGAGGATGGAATTGTTCGACCGCGCACGCGCCTCCTCGATGGCGGTGACCAGCCGGGCGGTCCCGCCGAAGCATTCGCCGGCCGCGTTGTCCTCGGACGAACAGCCCGAATCAAAGGCCGAAATCGGCTCGAAGCGGGCGTGGAAATCATTGGTGTGCAGGATGGTCAGGCTGTAGTCCGCCGAGGCCATGCCGGCGGTCATCGCCAGCGCACAGGTGGATGTCATGATACGGGCAAGCATCTTGTTGTTACTCCCTAGGTTGGATGGTTCACTTTGGTCCGGGCCAAACGGGGAGTCAAAGCCCCTTGGCTCCCGCAAGGCCTACTGCCCCCGCGTCACGATGCGATGACAGGCGACCTTGACCGATTGGGCGGCACAGGCCATGCCTGCGCCATGCAGATATACAAGATATTCCGCGCCGCCGAGTGGCAGGCTATCAAGGCGGACGGGCTCACCGACGGGGCGCCGGTGGACCTGGCCGACGGCTTCATCCATTTCTCGACATCCGAGCAGGCAGCGGAGACGGCCGCACGGCACTTTGCCGGTCAATCGGACCTCTGCCTCGTCGCCGTGGAGGCAGAGGGGCTCGACGGCCTGCGATGGGAGCCGTCCCGCGGCGGTGCGATCTTCCCGCATCTTTACCGAGCCCTGAAACTGACCGACGTGGCCTGGTCGGCCCCCCTGCCCCTTGTCGACGGCACCCATGTCTTTCCAGAGGCCATGGGGTGAGGACGCTCGACCGCGCCAGCCTCGCGTTCCTGCGACGGTTCGAGCCAGAAACAGCCCACGGGATCGCGCTGGCCGCCCTGCGGGCCGGCCTCGTGCCGCTCTGCCCGCCGCCGACCAGCAGCCGCCTGCGGACGCATGTGATCGGGCTGGACCTGCGCAACCCCGTGGGCCTCGCCGCCGGGTTCGACAAGAACGCGGTCGCGCTGGACGCACTCTATCGGCGCACGGGGTTCGGCTTCGTCGAGGTGGGGGGCATCACGCCCCGACCGCAGAAAGGCAATGCCCGCCCGCGACTGTTCCGCCTCACCGAGGACCGGGCCGCGATCAACCGGTTCGGCTTCAACAATGACGGGATGGAGGCGATCGCTGCGAGGCTCGCGGCCCATCCCGGCGGCGTCACCGGCATCAATCTTGGCGCCAACAAGGACAGCGCCGACAAGGCGGCGGACTTCGCGGCGGTGCTGACCCGGTGTGGGCCACATGCCGACTTCGCCACGGTGAATGTTTCCTCGCCGAACACCGAGAAGCTGCGCGACCTTCAGGGCGGCGCTGCGCTCACTGCCCTTCTCGCACGGGTAATGGAGGCCAATGCCGCGCTAGCGCGGCCCCTGCCGATCCTGGTGAAGATCGCTCCGGAGCTCACCCCGACCGAACTCGCGGACGTGGCCGGGACCGCCGAGATGGCCGGACTGTCGGGGATCATCGCCACCAATACCACCCTGTCCCGCGAGGGGCTGCGTAGCCGGCACCGATCGGAATCGGGCGGTCTGTCCGGCGCCCCCCTCTTCGAGCGCTCTACCCGCGTTCTGGCCCAATTGTCCTTGATGACGTCACTTCCCCTCATCGGCGTCGGCGGCATTTCGACGGCCGCTCAGGCCTATGACAAGATCCGCGCTGGCGCGTCGGCCCTTCAACTCTACACGGCGCTGGTCTTCGAGGGCATCGGGCTGGCGGCGACGATCGCGCACGGTCTCGACGACCTGCTGGCCAGGGACGGGTATTCTACCGTTTCCGAAGCCGTGGGAACCCGACGCGACGCGTGGCTGTAGGGCGCCCGATTATTCGCGAATAATCGGAAAGAAAATTCGCGAATTTTCTGGGTTGCTCAATGTGGCAGGGCATCCGCGCCGAATTTGAGGATGACCGGCACCACGAGTTCCTCCTCGTCGGTCAAATGCCGATCGAGAAACCCGTTGAGCCGCAGCAGCCGATCGCGAAACCCGCCGGCACCATCCTTCATCCTGGCCGGCTCTCCGATGGACTTCAGGGCGCCGTTCGCGCTCTCCACAAAGGCATTGAGGTGTCCGTCGATCGCGTGGTGGTCATGGTCGAGAATGTCGAATCCGCGGGCCACACGGCGGTCCTGCTTCTGCAGAACCGGAAAGTAGTGCACGTCCTCGATCTGATGGTGGCCATGAAGCTCATTGACGAACATCCCTCCATACCTGCTCAATCGGGCCGCGAATTCATCGGGGCCCATCTTCGCATCCAGAACCTTTTCGGCATCTTCCTGCATCACGGCCAGCAACTTGCGGAACATCATGTGACGCTCCAGCCAGAACTGCACCATGCCCTGGAAATTCCGATGCGCGGCCCACCCCTCGCGCGGATACTCCGCGAGCAACACGCGCAGCGGCTCGGGCAAACCCGACCGCTCTTCCAGGGCCAAACCGGTCATATCCATCGTATCTCTCCATCTTGCCGGGCAACCAAATGCCCGCCACCGGGACGCATCGATTCGCAAACGCCGTCCCCGGCCCGCCCGAACCGCACGCCGGATCTGTTCACAAATCCCCCGAAATCAAAACTGTCGCAGGGTCAGCATGTCAGAACGCTTGAACTTTGCCTTCAGACCCCGAACACTCCCGGCATTCAACCGCCACCGACGTGCGCGGGCGAACTGACGCTGTTCAGACAAGAACAACCAGGGAGAAAAATCTCATGAAAATGACAACGATGCTCAAGGCCTCGACTGCCGCCTTGCTGATCACTTCGGGCGCCGCCTGGGCCGAGGCCCACGCGATGACCGGCCCCAACGGCGAAGCGCTCGCCGAAACCCAGGAATTCGTCTATCGCGTTCTCGACGAGCACAGCTCTGTCGATCCCGGCATCGTCGAAGACGTCACCGGCTCGGAGCTTGTCCGCGACCTGTTCGAGGGGCTCTACAACGACAGCAAGACCGGCGACACGCTGGAGCCGGGCGTGGCGCTCAGCCACACGGTGTCCGACGACGGGCTCGTCTACACCTTCACCCTGCGCGAAGATGCCAAGTGGTCCAACGGCGACCCGGTCACCGCGGGTGACTTCGTCTACGCCTGGCGCCGCGCCGCCTCGCCGGAACTGGCCTCGCCCTATTCGTGGTACATGGAGCTGATGGCGCTCGAGAACGTCGGCGCCGTCCTGGCCGGCGACGCGCCGCTCGAAGACCTCGGCGTGACCGCGATCGACGACTACACCCTCGAGGTGACCCTGACCGAGCCGCTGCCCTACTTCCCGCAGATGCTGACCCACGCCACCACCTTCCCGGTGCCGCAATCGGTGATCGAGGCGTTCGGCGACCAGTGGACCCGCCCCGAGAACATCGTCTCCAACGGCGCCTATGTCCTCAGCGAGCACATCCCGCAGGAACGCTCCGTCCGCGTCAAGAACGACATGTACTGGGATGCGGACAACACGATCATCGAATCGGTCACGGCGCTCGTCATCAACGACGAGAACCAGGCGCTGACCCGGTTCCTGGCCGATGAGCTCGACCGCACCGAAGTGCCCGCGGGCCAGTTCCCACGCCTGTCCGAGGAATACCCCGAGCAGACGGTCAGCTTCCCGCGCCTGTGCAACTATTACTATTCGTTCAACCTGCGCGACGACGGCCCCGAGGCGTTCAAGGACGTCCGTGTGCGCCAGGCGCTCGCCATGGCGATCGACCGCGACGTGATCACCGACAACGTGCTCGCCGGCGGCCAGCCAGCCGCCTACACGTTCACACCCGCGGCCACCGCGAACTTCGAGGTGCCGGACGTCGAGATGGCGTCGATGACCCAGCAAGAGCGCAACGAGAAGGCGATCGAGCTTCTGGCCGAGGCCGGCTATGGCCCCGACAACCCGCTGTCCTTCGAGATGGTCTACAACACCTCCGACGCGCACCGCTCCATCGCGGTCGCCATGAGCCAGATGTGGAAGCAGACCCTGGGCGTCGAGGCCACGCTGGCCAACCAGGAATGGCAGACCTTCCTCGAGGCCCGCGACAACGGCGACTTCGAACTGGCCCGCGGCGCGTGGTGCGGCGACTACAACGAAGCCTCCACCTTCCTCGACCTGCTGCAGACCAACTCGGGCTACAACGACGCCAAGTACTCCAACTCCGAGGTCGACCAGCTTCTGGCCGAGGCCAAGACCGCGTCCGATCCCAACCCGCTCTATGAGCAGGTCGAGCAGATCATCGCCGAAGACATGCCGGTGATCCCGATCTACCACTACGCCGGCAACTACATGATGGACGAGGCCCTGATCCCGTCCTGGCCGGTCGAGAACGTCCAGCAGAACTGGTACTCCAAGGACCTCTACTTCGTCGCCGACGAATAAGGTCTGACAGACGTTCGGCCCGTGCCCCCTGATCGGGGGGCACGTGTGCGCTATGTCCGAGCGCACGCAGGGAGCCAGCTCAGCCCATGTATGTCTACATCATCAAGCGTCTCGCGGTCGCGATCCCGACGATCCTGATCCTTGTCGTCTTCAGCTTCGTGCTGATGTATTGGGCCCCCGGCGGGCCATTCAATTCCGAACGCCCCCTGCCCGCCCAGGTCATGGCCAACATCGAGGCGAAATACGGCCTCGACCAGCCGGTCTGGAAGCAGATGATCGACTATGTCTGGGGCGTCGTGACCCGGTTCGATTTCGGGCCGTCCTTCCAGTATACCGACCGGACGGTCAACGACGTGATCGCCCAGGGCTTTCCGGTGACGCTGACCTACGGGTTCTGGTCGGCCATCGCAGCGGTGCTGGTCGGTGTCACGCTGGGCATCGCGGCGGCGCTCAAGCACAATTCCTGGCTCGACTACATCGCCGTGGGCATCACCATCGGCGCCCAGGCCCTGCCGAATTTCGTGATGGCGCCGATCCTTGTGCTGATCTTCACCCTCTGGCTGGGCTGGCTGCCCGGCGGCGGGTGGAACGGCGGCCAGTGGCAATACGTCATCATGCCGGTGATCGCGCTTTCGACCTCCTACATGGCCTCGATCGCGCGGATCACCCGGTCCTCGATGCTGGAGGTCATGAACTCCAACTTCATCCGCACCGCCAGGGCCAAGGGGCTGCCGATGCGCCGCGTCGTGTTGCGCCATGCGCTCAAGCCCACGCTGCTGCCGGTGATCTCGTATCTCGGACCGGCGGTGGTCGGCATGATCACGGGATCCGTCGTCGTGGACATCGCCTTTTCCACCGGCGGCATCGGTCAGTTCTTTGTCAATTCCGCGTTCAACCGCGATTATTCCGTCATCATGGGCATCACGATCCTGGTGGGCATGCTGACGATCACCTTCAATCTTCTGGTCGACATCCTGTATGCGTGGATCGACCCGAAGATCCGGTATTAGAGGAGCAGGCCGCATGAAACTCGCGTCAGGCGATGCCAAGCTTCTGGACGAGACGGCCCAGCTCGCCAGCATCCGGGGCCGGTCCCTCTGGGCCGATGCGCGGGGCCGGTTCCTGCGCAACCGGGCGGCCCTGCTGGGGCTGATCGTTCTGGTGCTGGTGGCGATCTTCGCCCTCTTCGGCGGCTATTTCGCCAAGTACGAGCCCGATTACGTCGATTTCTCGCTGATGGGCGCCAATGCCTATCGCGGGGTCCCGTCCTTCGAGAGCGGGCACTACTTCGGCGTCGATTTCGACGGGCGCGACCTTTTTGCCCGCACGGTGCAGGGCACCGGCATCTCGATGCTGGTGGGCGTCGTGGGGGCGCTGGTCGCCGTGGTGGTCGGCACACTTTATGGGGCCACGGCGGGCTATATCGGCGGGCGCGTCGACAACATCATGATGCGGACGGTCGACATCCTGATGTCGATCCCGTTCATGTTCGTACTGATCCTGATGCTGGTGATCTTCGGCCGCTCGATGTTCATGCTGTTCCTGGGCATCGGTCTGATCTCGTGGCTCGACATGAGCCGGATCGCCCGGGGGCAGACGCTCTCGATCAAGAACAAGGAATTCGTCGAGGCCGCGGTCGCCACCGGCGTGCGGCCCTTCACGATCATCCTGCGCCACGTGGTGCCCAACCTGCTGGGCATCGTCATTGTCTATTCCACCCTGCTGGTGCCGCAGATGATCATCTTCGAATCCTTCATCTCCTACCTCGGCCTCGGCATCCAGGAGCCGCAGACCTCGCTCGGTGCGCTCATCAACCAGGGCGCGGAGCAGATGAACAACGGCACGCTTTGGATGCTCGCGTTCCCGCTCTTCTTCTTCCTCGTGACGCTCTTTGCCTTCTTCTTCGTGGGCGACGGGCTGCGCGATGCCCTCGATCCGAAGGACCGCTGAATGCCGCTGCTGGACATCGAGAACCTCAACGTCACGTTCAAGACCGGCGACGGGGACGTGAACGCGGTGAACGGCGTCAGCTTCACCGTCGACAAGGGCGAATCCCTGGCCATCGTCGGAGAGAGCGGCTCCGGCAAGTCGCAGACCGCCTTTGCCATGATGGGCCTGCTGGCCCGGAACGGCCGGGCCACGGGGACGGTGCGTTTCGACGGCACCGACCTGCTGAGCCTTTCGCCCAGGGCGCTGAACAAGGTGCGCAGCCGCGAGGTCGGGATGATCTTCCAGGATCCGATGACTTCGCTGAACCCCTATCTCAAGGTCTCCGACCAGATGGCCGAGGTACTGCAGCTGCACGAGGGCCTGTCGAAAAAGGCCGCAATAAACGAGGCCGTGAAGATGCTGGACGCGGTGCGCATCCCCGATGCGCGGGCCCGGGTGACGATGTATCCGCACGAGTTCTCGGGCGGGATGCGCCAGCGGATCATGATCGCGATGGCGCTGCTGTGCCGCCCCCGGCTGCTGATCGCGGACGAGCCGACGACCGCGCTCGACGTCACCGTGCAGGCGCAGATCATGGCGCTGCTGGCCGAGATCCGGCGCGAGTTCGGGACGGCGATCATCCTCATCACCCATGACCTCGGGATCGTGGCGGATGCCTGCGACCGGACGCTGGTCATGTACGGCGGCCAGATCATGGAGGAAGGCGCGACCACCGATGTCTTCGCCAGCCCGTCGCACCCCTATACCCACGGCCTGCTGGCGGCCGTACCGCGCCTGGACCGGGACGACGACACGCTTCAGACCATCGCGGGCGAGCCGCCCGACATGAGCCACCTGCCCGAGGGCTGCCCGTTCACGCCGCGATGCCCGATCGCCCGGCCCGAATGCATGGGGACCAAGCCCGGGCTCGTCGGATTCGGCGACGATCGCCGCCGGTCCTGCCACGCCCCGGTCGAGGAGGTCGTCTGATGCCCATACTTTCGGTCAAGGACCTGCAGGTGACCTTCGACGTCCGCAGCGCCGGAAGCTGGCCATGGACACCGCCGCGCAAGCTGCACGCCGTCGGCGGCCTGTCGTTCGACCTGGAGCCCGGCCAGACCGTCGGCCTTGTGGGCGAGAGCGGGTCGGGCAAATCTACCGTCGCGCGGGCGCTGGTGGGCACGGTGCCGGCCTCGGGCGGGCAGATCCTGTTCGAGGGCCAGGACCTCGCGGCCATGTCGCCGCAGGAGCGTCGGCGCCACCGCAAGGACGTACAGATGGTGTTCCAGGACCCTCTGGCGGCGCTCAACCCGCGGATGACCGTGGGCGATATCGTCGCCGAGCCGCTGGTGACCCATCACCCCGAGACCTCCCGCGCGGAGGTCAAGAAACGCGTCGGCGACATCATGGAGCGGGTGGGCTTGCTGCCCAATCTGGTGAACCGCTACCCCCATGAATTCTCGGGCGGGCAGTGCCAGCGCATCGGCATCGCGCGGGCGCTGGTGATGAAGCCCAAGCTTCTGATCTGCGACGAGCCGGTCTCGGCGCTGGACGTCTCCGTGCAGGCGCAGGTGGTGAACCTGCTGCGCGACCTGCAACGGGACATGGGGCTGTCGATGATCTTCATCGCCCATGACCTGAGCGTGGTGAAGCACATCTCGGACCGGATCGTGGTCATGTACCTGGGCCGGATCATGGAGTCCGGCCCCGCCCGCGAGGTGACCCTGCGACCGCGGCATCCCTATACCCAGGCGCTGATCTCGTCGGTGCCGATCCCGGACCCGGTGCTTGAAAAGGCACGGCCGCGTCCGATCCTGGAGGGCGAGTTGCCGTCGCCGCTCAGCCCGCCGTCGGGCTGCGTGTTTCGCACCCGCTGCCCCAAGGCCAAACCCGATTGCGCCGAACCGAAGGACCGGATCCAGCGGGAGGGAGAGGTTCAGGTCGCCTGCCCCTACCAGGAGGTCAAGGACGCCCTCGCGGTCTGATCGGCGCCCGCGCTCCGTGATCCGGAGCGCCCCAGATTATTCGCGAATAGTCTGGCCAGCGCATCGAACTGACGGTGCGGAGGGGCTTCGAGGGCGTGACATGCACCCGGCGCAGCCCTATCCTTCTGCAATATTCCCACGACCCTGAAGTTACATTCTCTGTCCCCCGCGTGACCCCCAAGGACATGCCAACATGAGACCAATGACGCTTTTCCTGGGCCTGCTTCTGCCCCTGACGTCGCCCGCCCTTGCCGACCAGCCGCTCGCCGTGGCGGCGGTGACCGCGCAGGAAACCCCGTCGCGGAACACGCTGTCCCTGACCGGCGAGATCCGCGCCCCCGAGAGCCTGGGCGCCGCCTTTCCGACCGGCGGGCGTCTGGCCGAGATCACGGTCGAGGCCGGCGAGGAGGTCGCCCGCGGCACCGTCCTCGCCCGGATCGAAAGCGTGCAGGAGGCCCAGGCGCTGCGCGCCGCCGAGGCTCAGCTTGCAGCGGCCGAAGCCGACTTCGTCAATGCGCGAGACGAGGACAGCCGGCAGTCGGAACTCTTCGAGCGCGGCGCCATCACCCGCAGCGCCCGCGACAACGCAGCCGACCGGCTGGCCGCTGCCACCGCCCGCAAGGCCCAGGCCGAGGCGTCGCTCGACCAGGCCAGGGCGGCGCTGGACGACACCGTGCTGGTCGCGCCGCAGGATGCCATCGTGATCTCTCGCCGGGCCGAGCCGGGGCAGGTCATCGGCGCCGCGCAACCGGTGCTGGAGCTGGCGCTGGGCGAGGGATACGAAGCCGTCTTCGATGTTCCTGAGGGCGCCCTCACCGTCAGCCCGTCGACCCCGCCGACCATCCGGTTGAGCCCGATCGACCGGCCCGGCGTGTCGGTCACCGGGCAAGTCTCCGAGATCTCGCCCCTGGTCGATCCGGCCTATGGCACCGTGCAGGTGACGGTCACGCTCGGCTCCGGCGTGCCCGGGCTGACCTATGGCGACGCGGTGCGCGGGACGACCTCGCAGACCGCCGGTGCGCGTGTGGAGCTGCCCTGGTCCGCCATCGCCTCCACTGCCGCGGGGCCCGCCGTCTGGGTCGTGGACCCCGAGACGATGACGGTCTCCGAGCGTCCCATCGACCTGTGGCACCATGCGGAGGGCCGGTTGATCCTGCAATCCGGCGTCGAGGAGGGGGAATTCGTGGTCACGCGCGGAGTGCAACTGCTTTATCCCGGCCGAAACATCCGCATCGTGGAGGGCGACCAGTGACCCGCATTGCCCCCGCGCTCCTTGCCCTGTCCGTCGCCGCGCTTCCCGCCGCAGCCCAAGATCGGGAGCAGGCGGACGCCGAAGTCCGGCCCCGCCCCGTCATCTCGGAGATCGCAACGCCCGCGGCAGGGATCTCGTCCTCGTGGATCGGGACGGTCTCTGCCAGCCAGGAGATCGTGCTTGGCTTCGTCATCCTCGGCACGCTCGCCGACCGCCCCGCCTCGCTGGGCGATACGGTGGCCGAGGGCGACGTGCTCGCCCGCCTGGACAGCACCGACCTGGATGCGGAGCTGCGCGCCGCCGAGGCCGGCGTGACCATCGCCGAGGCGGAATACCAGACCGCAAGTGCCGCGGCGGAACGGGCGCGGGAGCTTCTGTCCCGGGGGGTCGACAGCGAAGTCGCCGTGCAAACCGCGGAAAATCAGCTCGCCGCCGCCGAAGCCCGCCTGGAGCAGGCCCGCGCGTCCCTGGCACGGGCCCGCGACGCCCGCGCCTTTGCCACGCTGAAGGCCCCCTCCGCCGGTGTCATCACCGAGATCAGCGCCGAGCCCGGCGCGACCCTCTCGGCCGGGGACCCGGTGCTGACCCTGGCGGCCCGCGGGGCGCGCGAGGTCCTGATCGGGCTGGCCGAGGAAGACGCCACCACCATGCCCGACAGCGCCGCCTTCGACATCAGCCTGGTGTCCAACCCGGGCCAGACAACGACCGGGACCCTGTTCCGCATCGACCCGATGAGCGAACGCTCCACCCGGACCCGCACCGCGCACCTGGCCCTGCCGGGTGACGCACCGGTCAGTTTCCGCCTCGGTGCGCTGGTGAACGCGGCCCGCGACCCCGAGGGTCAGGGGATGCTGTCCCTTCCCAGAGCCGCGGTGATCGGCGATGCGGAAGCACCGGCGGTCTGGGTCATCACCGGCCCGGACCGGACCCTGCGCCGCACCCCGGTGACGCTCGGCCCCGAAGGCGGCGGGCGGATCGCGGTGCTGGACGGCCTCGCCGAAGGCGAAGAAGTGCTGACCCGTGGCGTCCATTCCGTCACCCAGGGCCAGCGCGTCGGCCCGGTCACGAGCCCGGAGGCGATCCGATGAGCAGCTTCAACCTGTCCGACTGGGCGCTCCGGCACAGATCCTTCGTCTGGTTCCTGATGCTGGTGAGCCTCTTTGCCGGGGCGCTGGCCTATGTCCAGATCGGCCGCGAGGAAGACCCGAACTTCGCGATCAAGACAATGGTGATCCAGGCCAGCCTGCCCGGCGCCTCGGTCGAGGAAACGCTGACCCAGGTGACCGACCGGATCGAGAAGAAGCTGGAGGATCTCGACACGCTGGACGGCACCCGATCGCTGACGCGGGCGGGGCTTTCGGTGGTCTATGTGGATCTGCTCGACACGGTGGCGGCCGACCAGCTGCCCATCATCTGGCAGGACGTCCGCAACATGATGTCGGACATCAGGGGAGAGTTTCCTAACGAATTCGGCGGCTTCAGCTTCAACGACGACTTCGGCGACGTGTTCGGCAACATCTATGCCTTCACGTCCGACGGGTTCACCCCGCGCGAATTGCGCGACTATGTCGAAAGTGCCCGCCGCGCGGTTCAGGGGCTGGACGACGCCGGCAAGGTCGAGATCTTCGGCACCCGGGACCAGGTCGTCTATATCGAGTTCTCGACCGAGCGTCTCTCGGCCCTTGGGCTGAACCAGCAGGAGGTGAAGGCCACGCTGGCGGCCCAGAACGCGATCCTGCCCTCCGGCGTGATCGACGCAGGCCCCGAGCGCATCCTGGTGCGCACCGGCGGCGGCTTCAGCGGCGCACAGAGCGTGGCCGACGTGAACCTGCGGGTGGGCGGCCGGCTGTTTCGCCTGACCGACGTGGCGGACGTGCGGCTGGGCTACGAAGATCCGCCCTCCGAGCTGGTGTTCTACAACGGCCAGCCCGCCATCGGCCTGTCGGTCGGGATGCGCTCCGGGGCGAATATCGTCGATTTCGGCGAGGAGCTTTCCAACCTGATGGAGCGGGTCGAGGCGTCCCTGCCGATCGGCATCTCGATCCACCAGGTAGCCGACCAGCCCCACGTGGTCGAGGAAGCCGTCGGTCACTTTGTCCAGGCGCTGATCGAGGCCATCCTGATCGTGCTCGCCGTCAGCTTCGTCAGCCTGGGGCTTAGGGCCGGGCTGGTAGTGACGCTCACGATCCCGCTGGTGCTGGCGATCACCTTCGTCATCATGCACGCGTGGGGCTTTACCCTTCAGCGGATTTCGCTCGGGGCGCTCATCATCGCGCTGGGGCTGCTGGTCGACGACGCGATGATCGCCATCGAGACGATGATCTCGCGGCAGGAGATCGGCGAAAGCCTCGGGAAGGCCGCCTCGTTCGCCTGGACCTCGATCGCCTTTCCGATGCTGACCGGCACGCTGGTCACGGTCGCCGGGTTCATCCCGATCGGCCTGAACAGTTCGGCGGCGGGCGAGTTCACATTCTCGCTTTTCGTCGTCATCGCGGTGTCGCTGCTGGTCTCGTGGATCGTCGCGGTGCTGTTCGCGCCGCTGATCGGCGTGACGCTGCTGCCCTCAAGAATGGGCCATGAGGACAAGGGGCCGGGCCGCGTCCGGCGCGGGTTCCACAAGGTGCTGCTGGGGGCGATGCGCCTGCGCTGGCTGACCATCGTGGTGACGCTGGTGCTGTTCGGTGCCTCGGTCTATGGCATGCGCTTTGTCGAGAACCAGTTCTTTCCCAGCTCCGACCGGCCCGAGCTGATCGTCGACGTCACCCTGCCGCGCAATGCCTCGATCGAGGCGACCCGGGCCGAGGTCGCGCGGGTGGAGTCGCGGCTGGCCGAGCATGACGACGTGCAGTTCTGGACCAGCTACGTGGGACGCGGCGCACCGCGGTTCATCCTGTCCTACGACGTGCCGACCCCAGGCCCCAACACCGGGCAGATCGTGATCCAGACGCCGGACGTGGCCGCCCGCGACCGCCTGCGCGCCGACCTGGAGGCGCTGGCCCGGGACGAGTTCCCCGGCACCGACCTCTTCGTGAAGCTGCTGGAGATCGGCCCCCCCGTCGGCCGGCCGGTGCAATACAGGGTGACTGGGTCCGACCTGGACGAGCTGCGGGCCCATGCCCGCGACTTCGCAGCCCTGCTGGCCAGCGATCCGCGCATGACCAACATCCTGCTGGACTGGAACGAGCCCGCGCGGGTCGTCCGGGTCGAGGTGATACAGGACCGGTTGCGCCTGCTGGGCCTGACCTCGCGCGACATCGCCTCGGCGCTGGCGACGATCTATGACGGCACCACCGTGACCGAGTTGCGCGACAGCACATACCTTGTTGACATGATCGCCCGCGGAGGCGCCGAGGCCCGCTCCTCGATCGAGGGGCTCTCGACGCTGCAGCTGTCGGCTCCGGACGGCACACCGATCCCGCTCTCATCGGTTGCGGTGTTCCACTACGACACCGAACAACCCCTGATCCGCCAGGAAGACCGGGTGCCCACGATCACCGTCGCCGGGGCCATTGCGACGGAAGACCAGCCCGCGACGATCGTGGATGACCTGGCCCCGGAGGTCGAGGCCTTCGCGCGGGACCTGCCGCCCGGCTTTTCGATCTCGGTCGGCGGCTCCGTCGAAAGCTCGGCCGAGAGCTAGGCGCCGATTGCCGCCGTGGTGCCCGTGATGCTGCTGATCATGGCGTTCCTGGTGATGATGCAGATGCAGGGGTTCCGCCGGTCCTTCGTCGTCTTCGCGGCCGCGCCGCTCGGGCTGATCGGCGTCGTGGCGGCCCTGCTGCCGTCGGGGGCGCCCCTGGGCTTCGTCGCCATCCTCGGCGTGCTGGCGCTGATCGGCATCCTGATCCGCAACTCGATCATCCTTGTGCACGAGATCGAGGTCCAGCGGGAAGACCACGGCCTGGCACCCTGGGACGCCGTTTTCGTCGCCTCCGATCACCGCGCCCGGCCGATCCTGCTGACGGCCGCCGCGGCGAGCCTTGCGTTGATCCCGATCTCGCGGCAGATCTTCTGGGGGCCGATGGCCTATGCGATGATGGGTGGCATCATCGCGGGAACGCTGATCACGCTGCTGTTCGTCCCGGCGCTCTATCTCGCGGTGTTCCGGGTCAAGCCCCCGTCCGGCGCGTCCGACTGAGCGGGCACCCGGCGCGGCCACGGACCGCAGGGCTGCTCCGGGCCGTCTGCGCGGAGGCGCGGGTTTTCCGAGCGGACGTCCGAAACGATCCATCTGCCTTCGTCGTTTTCGCAACCCGTGAGCCTTCGACGATCGCTGCAGGATCCGATCGCGAACACTGACATTCCGGATCGTAGCGCGTCCCGCATCTGGTCCGCCAAAGGTCTCTGCGGCGTTTGGGGGATCCTTGGCGCCGTAATCGTTGGCGGCGGGGTCTGGCTGATCGCGCTTGGCGGCCGCTTCTACGACCGGCTCGCTGTCGCCGGCCCGCAGACCCTGCCGGAGGTGGGCACTGACCTGTACCCATGGGTCCTTCAGTCTGACACGGAATCTGCTTAACCGCGAAGGATCAGACAAATGAGCACAGGCCGTTTCACCAAGGCGCCGATCAGCCGGATGATTGAGGAGCAGCAGGCCGGCATGCCGACGGCAGAGAATGCCGCAGTCCCGAACCAGGCCCGAGGCTGAAGCCGCTCGAAGACGAGATCGTCAATGTCGTCCTGCGGTATCAGCAGGGACGGAACTGCCGGTGAGCCATGACGCGCCATTGGTCCAAGCGAGCATGGCGACCGAACAAGGGGCGAGTGGCGGCGCCAAGGGCATTGCGGGATGACGATACCTCGCAGCGCCGGACCTGCCAGCTTTTCGGTGTCGATCTGGCTTTCGCAGGATCGTTATCCTGCCGGAGCGCAAGGCTATGCTCATGAACCGCAAGAATCTCTATCGGCTCTGACGCGAAGAGGGATTGTCGGTGAGGCGACGGCGGGGGCGCAAACGGGCCCGTGGGTCGCGCGGGCCGATGACGGAGGCCCCACTGCGCGATCGGATACAGGGTTGCGATCGCTCTGTATTGTCCCGATGGCGCAGCCAGACCGTCATTGTGAAAGAGCCGGGAATATCAAGCCGCCTGCGGTGCAATGTCGGGTAGCAGAGCAATGTTGGGTAGCAGAGCATCTTGAGCGAGGACCCCATGGCCGACAGGTCAGCCACGTTGGCCGTGGCGACCTGCATGAACGTCCACCTTGGGAAGGTTGCCTCACGGGGCGTTGCAGACGGCGGCAATCCCGGACAATGCGTTCTGTTCCTTCAAATTTGCCTTGAAGTCAGTGTCCGCAGCCCACTTTTGCCAAATCGCTCAGAGTATGTAATGTGCCCCCCACAAGCAGCTCTTAAGCTTGGATCTAAACATTGAGCGCTCTGGCGTCTACCGGGAAGTACGGTGGCCTGCCATGCTTCGCGCCCGCGCTCGGAATGGAGGGAGAAATGTTCAAACGAATAATGGCACCGGTCGATCTGGCGCACGTCGACAAATTGGGACGTGCGCTCGAATGCGCGGCCGACCTCGCCAAACACTACGGTGTGCCGATCACCTACGTGGGGGTGACGTCGTCTGCGCCCAGAAAACTGGCGCATAACCCTGAGGAGTTCGGCCAGAAGCTTGACGCGTTTGCCGATTCAGAGGCTGCCAAGCACGGCGTCGAAACGTCCGCGCACACCACGATCGCGCATGACCCCACGACCGATGTCGACGATGCGCTGATGCGCGCGATCGGTGAAACCGGCGCCGACCTTGTCGTGATGGCGAGCCATGTGCCCAACGTGGTGGACTACATCTGGCCGTCCAACGGCGGAAAACTGGCCGCACATGCAAAGTGTTCGGTATTGGTTGTGCGCACCTGATGCGCCGAACCAAATAAGGGAAATAACAGGGGAAGCCTAAATATGGCAGATAACACTGACACCGATGAAAGCACGGGGATCCCCGCGCCAGAAGGCGCGTCGCATCTCATTGATACCGATTACGTGATCGGTCAGGACAATATCGAAGCGCAGATCGGTCCCTTCGGCCTGGACATTCACAACCCGGTCTTTCTGATCTCGGGCCTCTCTGTGGTGGCTTTTGTGGTCTACGCACTTCTGGCACCGGAGCAGGCAGCCGATTTCTTCGGCTGGCTCCGCCCGGCACTGACATCCACATTTGACGGGTTCTTCCTGTCGGCGGCGAACATTTTTGTTCTGTTCTGCCTCGCTCTAATCGTGTCTCCCTACGGGGCGGTCCGTTTGGGCGGCGCCGACGCCACACCTGATTATGGCTATGCGGGATGGTTCGCGATGCTCTTTGCCGCCGGTATGGGCATCGGGCTGATGTTCTTCGGCGTTCTGGAGCCGGCTTATTACTTTGGCACACCGTGGGGCGACGAACCACTGGGGGCTGTGCGTCCGTTCACCGAGGATGGCGCTCTGATCCCGGAAAACGTGGAAGCCGCCAAGCGCATGGCGCTGGCCGCGACCTCTTATCACTGGGCACTGCACCCTTGGGCGATCTATGCCGTTGTCGCGCTTGCGCTGGCGCTGTTCAGCTACAACAAGGGACTTCCGCTTTCGATCCGCTCGGCCTTCTACCCGATCCTGGGTGAACGTGTCTGGGGCTGGTGGGGTCACACGATTGATATCGTCGCGGTCTTCGCCACGCTTTTCGGTCTTGCGACTTCGCTTGGTCTGGGGGCACAACAGGCCAACGCCGGTCTCGAGCATGTCTTCGGCATTCCCACCAGCGTGACCGTTCAGGTCATCCTGATCATCTGCATCACCCTCATCGCGCTGATCTCAGTCCTGCGGGGTCTCGATGGCGGGGTCAAGATATTGTCAGAGATCAACATGGGGCTGGCGATATTGCTCCTCCTCTTCGTGCTGTTCACCGCCGGGGCGATTGGCATCGTCACCGATTTCGGCAATACGCTGGTGGCCTATGCGCAAGAGCTGATCCCATTGTCCAATCCATTCGGTCGTGAAGACGACGGCTACCGGGAAGGCTGGACCGCGTTCTACTGGGCCTGGTGGATTTCTTGGTCACCCTTTGTCGGCATGTTCATCGCCCGCGTTTCGCGTGGTCGAACCGTCCGTGAATTCATCACCTGCGTGCTGATCATCCCGTCGCTGATCTGCGTATTCTGGATGGCCGTGTTTGGCGGAACGGCGATCAACGACATGGTCGCGAATCTTGACGCCAGCGCGGTGAAGGCCAACGTGATCGACACCTACGTACCGGAACTGTCGCTGTTCGCGATGCTCGAAAGCCTTCCGCTGGCCTCGATCACCTCGACCTTAGGTATCGTGCTCGTGATCGTGTTCTTCGTCACGTCGTCGGACTCTGGCAGCCTCGTGATCGATACAATCACGGCTGGTGGGAAGGTCGATGCGCCAGCGCCGCAGCGCGTGTTCTGGTGTACCTTCGAAGGTCTGGTCGCCATCGCGCTCCTGATCGGCGGTGGCCTCGGGTCGTTGCAGGCGATGGTGATCTCGACAGGCCTACCCTTCACGGTCGTGCTGCTGTTGATGTGTTGGTGCATCCTCAAAGGTCTCATGCAAGAGCACAAGCATATCTGAACAGCCGGAATTGAACGGGTGCGGCGACGCGCCCGTTCTCAATCTTCCATCCCAAGTCAGCCTCGCAATAGGGTCTGGACCGGCTTTGTAGCGCAGGTCCAGCTGGCGACTGATCTTGTAAATCCGGCATGTTGGCCGGTCTGCATGAGCAGACCCACCTCGCCGAGGGCCTTGACCAGGAATCGGCTGGCCGACACCGAAGCGCTGAAGCAGCGCGGCTCCCTGACGATCTGGTTCGACCCGGACGCCCGGCGGTGTTGTCCGATGCGGCCATCCAGTTCTGCCTGTCCACTGCCCGGCAGGGCATCGCGCAGCGATGTCCCGAGAGGGGATCAGGATCCGGTTCAAGCGTCCGCTTCGCCAGACCGCTGGCATGGTGGAAAGCCTGCTGAAGCTGGCGGGGCTGGACTGGCCGGTGCCCAACTTTTCCACCCTGTGCCGCGGGCCGAAGACCCTGGCCGTTCAGGTCACTTCTCGCCGCGCCGACGGGCCACTGAACCAGCTGGTCGACAGTCCCGGGATCAAGCTCCTCGGCGATGGCGCGTGGCAGGCCTCGCCCGGATCGAAGCCCAGCGGCACATAGGCACTGGCCGAGGCTTCCTGCGTCGCCTTCGGCCAACTGCACGCATGGCGCCGGACAGCATCATGGCCGCCGTCATGGCCGCGGTTGCGCAGCTCCGCGCAGATCCGCATCGGCGTCAGCCGTCCGCGCTTGGGTCGCCGAGCATTCTCCCCCGGCGGCCCGTCCAGCTCCGACCGCCAGGGATCGATCTTCGGACGTGGCTGCGTCGTGCGGTCATACGCGAACCCGGCCGCGCCCGATCCGATGACCTTGCGCGCCGTGTCCCGCGACAACCGCACCTCCCGGCAGACCTGCTTGATCGACTAGCCCTCGACGAAATGCGCACGCCCGATCTTCGCGATCGTCTCCACAACCAACATCCCCTGACTGCTCCCTCATGCCTTCGAGAAAGCTTCTCACCAGAACCAACAGGGGGGCCACTCCTGGACGCCGATCTCCCCAAGATGGGGGTCAATCCTGCATGCCGTTCCACATTCAACGAGCTCGAGCTCGCCGGGTATCGGAACGAGGTCGAGCAAGCCATCGGTACAAGGGATGCCGTGGACATGAAGCTCTACGAGCCCGCCATGCGGCATCCGATCGACAACTACATCCGGGCCGACGGCTCCAAGGTCATCTCGCACCTCGAAGACATCAGTCTGATCGACCTGATCGAGAGCAAGGGGGCATCGGCCGAGGATGACCTGCCCGCGAGACGCCACGCGCGTCCGGCGTGTTCTCGCGGGGCGCGTGCCGGCATGGCCCGCTGCATCCGAGGTTCTCGACAGGGCTCGTGAGCACCCTCGCTCATCTGGTTGTCACCGCTCGAGCCGGCGCGGATCGGTCAAACGGCCTCGACGGCTACGAATTTGAGATACGTCAGGGCCTTGACTACGTCCTACAGGCTTGCGACGACCACGGCGTCGAACAGCTATCGTTGAGCAAGATCCGGAATCTCTTGTGCATCCGGTACGCCGGCACGATCGATGCGAAGGTGGACCTCGGGCCCGTCGCGGAGATCAGGAAGGCCTTCGTCGACATCCAGGGGCATCTGTTCCGCTGAAACGGCCCAAGCGGCCCGTTCCCCGCCGAATGCGTCCTGTGGCCAGCTTTTGGTTGTCATAATGGTCAAATGACCCCCAAAATGGCCAAGAATTGGTGGTCGTTGCAACAGCCGGGACCGAACACCTAGCCGCACTTGGAGTATCCGCAATTGCCGCAGGTCATGCAGCCTTCGACCATGCGCAGGTCGTAGGAGCCGCAGGACGAACAGGCCGAACGGGGGCGTTGGCCGATGACCGCGACCTCGGCCTGCGGGTCGGTCTTGAGGCCTAGGCCCTCGCCGGCGAGAAAACCGATGGCGATCAGGTGCGTCTCGATCACGCCGCCGATCGCGGCCAGCATCGAGGGGATGTACTTGCCGTTCATCCAGGCCCCGCCGCGCGGGTCGAACACGGCCTTGAGCTCTTCGACCACGAAAGACACGTCGCCGCCGCGCCGGAATACCGCCGAGATCATCCGCGTGAGCGCCACGGTCCAGGCGAAATGCTCCATGTTCTTGGAATTGATGAATATCTCGAAGGGACGCCGCTGGCCGTTCACCACCACGTCGTTCAGCGTGATGTAGAGCGCATGCTCGCTGCCCGGCCATTTGACCTTGTAGGTATTGCCCTCCAGCGCCTCGGGCCGGTCGAGCGGCTCTGACATGTAGACGACGTCGCCATCCTGCCGTTGAGATCCCGCGCTTTTCAACGGCACCACATCCGGGCTTTCATCTTCGGCGGGCCCGCCAACCAGGTCAGTCAGCGACACGCCAAGCGCCAATGCGAGCTTCTGAACGGTCTCTACCTTTGGGCTCTTGACGCGCCCTTCCAGGATCTCCGCAACCGCGCGGGCATTCAGGCCTGCCTTCATAGACGCTGTGGCGGCGTTCATGTCCTTGGCCTTCATCAGGTCAGCCAACCGCTCGGCGACACTCGGGTCCCCCTTGGTAGTCTCACTCACCGACAGGACCGAGCCCGTCACATCGTTCGGCCGGTAGGTCGTGCAGCCTTTGCAGCCGGTGTCCCAGGCCTCCATGTAGACGTCCTTGAACGCCTCGAAGCCGATATCCTCGGGGACATTGATCGTCTTGGAGATCGACGAATCCACCCATTTCTGCGCCGCCGCCTGCATCCGCACATGGGCCATCGGCTCCAGCGTCTGGGCGTTGACGAAATAGTCGGGCAGTTCCGCGTCGCCGTGCAGATCGCGCCACAGGTTCACCGCGTAGTCCACGACCTCTTCCTGGGTCTTCGTCCCGTCCTTCTGCAGCACCTTGCGGGTGTAGGAATAGGCGAAGACCGGTTCGATCCCCGAGGAGACATTGCCCGCGTAGAGCGAGATCGTGCCCGTCGGCGCGACCGAGGTCAGAAGAGCATTTCGTATGCCATTTTGACGAATGGCCTCCCTGACGTCATCGTCCATGTTCTGCATCGTGCCGGAGGCCAGGAACTTCTCAGCCTCGAACAGCGGGAACGCGCCCTTTTCGGCCGCCAGCCCTGCCGAGGTCAGATAGGCGGCCCGCGCGATCTGTTTCATCCAGGCCTCGGTCTGGGCCGCGGCCTCGGGCGAGCCGTAGCGCAGGCCGACCATCAGCAAGGCATCGGCCAGGCCCGTCACGCCCAGCCCGATCCGCCGCTTGGCCGCGGCCTCGGCGGCCTGTTGCGGCAACGGGAAGCGCGAGGCGTCGACCACGTTGTCCATCATCCGCACGGCCAGCCCCACGAGGTCTTCCAGGGCGGCCTCGTCGAGATGTGCGCCGTCGGCGAACGGCTCCGCCACCAGCCGCGCGAGGTTGACCGACCCCAGGAGGCAGGCGCCGTAGGGCGGCAGGGGCTGTTCGCCGCAGGGGTTCGTGGCGGCGATGGTCTCGCAATAGGCGAGGTTGTTCATCTGGTTGATGCGGTCGATGAAGATGACGCCCGGCTCGGCGTAATCATAGGTGGATTGCATCACGGCATCCCACAGTTCCCGTGCCTGCAAAGTGCGATAGACCTTGCCATCGAACACCAGATCCCAGGGGCCGTCGGCCTTGACCGCGGTCAT
Organism: Roseisalinus antarcticus; assembly: GCF_900172355.1. Taxonomy (GTDB): domain Bacteria; phylum Pseudomonadota; class Alphaproteobacteria; order Rhodobacterales; family Rhodobacteraceae; genus Oceanicola; species Oceanicola antarcticus_A. The sequence continues at coordinate 195,710 of NZ_FWFZ01000005.1, forward strand.
GAAGGCATCAGTCACCAGCACCGACATGTTGAACATGCGCAGCCGGGCGGGGTCGGATTTCGCGGCGATGAAGCCCTCGATATCGGGGTGATCGCAGCGCATGGTCGCCATCATCGCGCCCCGGCGCGAGCCTGCGGACATGATCGTGCGGCACATCGCATCCCAGACATCCATGAACGACAACGGGCCCGAGGCATCCGCGGCCACGCCATGGACCGCCGCGCCCTTGGGCCGGATCGTCGAGAAGTCGTAACCGATGCCCCCGCCCTGCTGCATGGTCAGCGCGGCTTCTTTCAGCATGTCGAAGATGCCCCCCATGGTGTCGGGGATCGTGCCCATCACGAAGCAGTTGAACAGCGTCACGGACCGCTCCGTGCCCGCCCCGGCCGTGATCCGCCCGGCAGGCAGGAAACGGAAATCCTCCAGTGCGCCATAGAACTTCGCTTCCCACGCCGCGGGGTCGTCCTCGACTGAGGCTAGGGCGCTGGCGATTCGGCGCCACGTGTCCTCAACACTCTGGTCGATGGGGGTGCCGTCGGCCTCTTTGAGGCGATACTTCATGTCCCAGATCTGATCGGCGATGGGCGCGGCAAAGCGGGTCATGGGCATCCTTTCGGCAACGTGACAGGCGGCGGTCTGGCAGAATCACAGGCAGAGGCTTATCCTACCATATCTTGGGGGAAAACGTGAACAGTACACTGAATCTACAAAAGCTGTCGGTCGGCACCGAAACGGTCGAAGACCTCGCCGCCTGGCAGGCGACGCGCCGGGCGCAGACGCCCGACGGTCTGCCGCGCCATGTCACGCGGATGTGGCCCAAGCGCGAGTCAGAATTGCTGAACGGCGGCTCGATCTACTGGGTGATCAAGGGGCTGGTGCTGTGCCGCCAGCGGATCGAGCGGCTCGACGAATACATCGGCGCGGACGAGATCCGGCGCTGCGCCATCGTGCTGGACCCGCAGATCATCCGCACCACGGCAACCCAGCGCCGCCCGTTCCAGGGCTGGCGCTATCTCAAGGGCGAAGACGCCCCCCGGGATCTGCCGGCCGGCCGCGAGGCCGAGGAGGCGCTGCCGCCGCAACTGGCGGCAGAGCTGGCGGCCATCGGCGTGATTTGATCCGAAGCAACGGCGGCCTCAGGCGCCGATCCGGGCCTCGATTTCGCGAAGCGTTCCGCGCGTCGCGTCGTTCCAGTCCGCGGCGCGGGATTTGAAGAGCGTGGCCTGGCTGGCGTGGACCAGACCGTCGGACAGGACCTTCAGGAAATTGGCCCGCAAGGTCTCGCCGGTCGAGGTGATGTCGGCCACGGCCTCGGCGGAATCGTTCTTGACGGTGCCCTCGGTCGCGCCCTGGCTGTCGATCAGCGCGTAATCGGCGACCCCGTGCTCGCGCAGGAACTCGCGGACAAGCCGATGATATTTCGTGGCGATCCGAAGCCGGTGGCCGTGGCCGGCGCGAAACTGCGCGGCGACGGCGTCGAGATCATCCAGCGTCTCGACATCGACCCAGGCCTGCGGCACGGCGATCACGAGATCCGCGCCGCCGAAGCCCATGGGGGCGATCTCCCGCACCTGCTGGTCCCAGTTGGCCAGCTTTTCGCGCACCATGTCGGACCCGGTCACACCAAGGTGGATGCGCCCGGCGGAGAGTTCGCGGGGAATCTCGCCGGCGGACAGAAGCACCATCTCGACGCCGTCGATCCCCTCCACCAGGCCGGAATATTCCCGTTCGCTGCCCGCCCGGCGCAAGGCGATCCCGCGCGTGCCGAACCACTCGAACGTCTTCTCCATCAACCGCCCCTTGGACGGCACGCCGAGGCGCAGGGTCATGACGTCTCTCCCGCGATCAGAACTTCGGGGCGGATCACGCCGCCCACCGCCGGAATGCCCCTGCCCTGGCCAAGCACCCGTGTCAGCGCATCGTAGCGCCCGCCGGTGGCGACCGGCGGCAGATCGGGCCGTCCGTCGAATGAGAACCCGAAGACGAAACCGTCGTAATATTCCATCGAGGTGCGCCCGAAACTGGCCTCGAATGCCAGATCGTCGACCGCGATCCCGTGCGCCACCAGGGCATCGAGGCGGGCGGCAAGCCGGTCCACCGCGGGTTCGAGCAGCGGCAGGTCCGCGGACATGTCGCGCAAGGCTACGAGGACATTGGGCGCGGTCTCGCGCAGCGACAGGATCGCGTCGATCAGGGCAAGCTGCACCTCGGAGATCGGCGGCGTCTCGGCATCCTGGCGCAGGCGTTCGATCCGTTTTGCGATCTCCGCCTCGGTGCGCTTGCCCAGAAGCGGCCCCGCGTCGGCCAGCGGGTCCTTGGTGCTCAACAGCATGGCCCGACCCGGAGGCGTGGGGGTGCGGCCGCCGAAGCGGTCGAGCAATTGCCGAAACCGCCGGGGCCGCCAGATGTGACGCAGCAGCGCGGCCTTGCGGACCTCGGTCGTGTCGAGGCCCTGGACGGCGGCGACGAGAATCCCGATATCGCCCGTCGCGGCCCGCAGCGGCAACGGGGCCAGGACCTCGGCCATCGCGGCAAAGACCTCGGCATCGGCGGCGGCCGGATCGGTGCCGCCGAACAGCTCCAGCCCGACCTGCAGGTATTCGATCGGCCGCGCGGGGTCGGCCTCCTGCTTGCGGAAGACCTCGCCCGCATAGGTGTAACGCGCCGGGTCGGCCCCGCCCGCCATGTGCATCTGGACCACCGGAACCGTGAAATCCGGGCGCAGCATCATCTCTCCCCGAAGCGGGTCGGAGGTGACGAAGGCGCGGCCCCGGATATCCTCGCCGTAAAGGTCGAGCAGTGTCTCGGCGGGCTGCAACAACCCGGTTTCGACCGGCATGGCGCCGCCGGACTGGAACAGCCCCAGCAGCAGCGTGGCCCGGTCCCGCGCGGCGCGTTTCACCTCTGACTGGATCACGCCAGACCGTCCAGAATGCCGCGCACCCGCGCCACCAGCTCGGACCGCGGCACCTCGTATTGCGAGGGGCGGTCCTTCCATTCCTCGAGCGTCGCGTTCTCGGCGATCTGCAAGCCCAGGACCAGGTCCTTGATCTGGACCACACCCTTGGACTTTTCGTCCGCACCTTCGATCACCGCGACCGGAGAGCCGCGCTTGTCTGCGTATTTGAGCTGGTTGCCGAAGTTCTTCGGATTGCCGAGGTAGACCTCCGCCCGGATGCCCGCGCCGCGAAGCTCCGCCACCATCGCCATATAGTCGGCCATCCGGTCGCGATCCATGACGGTGACGACCACGGGGCCGTCCGCCTGCGCCTGCCCCTGCCGCCGCATCCGAAGTGCTGCCAGCAGCCGGTCCACCCCGATGGAAATGCCGGTGGCAGGCACGGATTGGCCGGTAAACCGCTTCACGAGGTCATCATACCGCCCCCCGCCCGCGACGGAGCCGAATTGCCGCGGCCGCCCCTTCTCGTCCTTGATCTCGAAGGTCAGCTCGGCCTCGTAGACGGGTCCGGTGTAGTAGCCGAGCCCGCGCACGACGGAGGGGTCGATGACGATGCGGTCGGGGCCGTAGCCTTGCTTGCGACACAGATCAACGATTTGGATAAGCTCTTGCATAGCATCGATGCCGGCCGATGTGTTCCCCAGAACGGTATAGATATTGTAGAGTACCAACCTGTCGTCGTCGGTCCACCAAGATCGATCACCGACGCTCCGAGCATAATCTCTGGCCGCTTCAAGATTACTTGAGTCCCTAGCGTCAACAAAAACTGCCTTTATCGTGTCAACAGCATGTTGCCTAAAGCCCGCGCCAGCTGTGAAATCGCCACTTTCGTCCTTTCGTCCAGTGGTAAGTAGCTGCTCCACGCCCTCCCAACCCAAGCGGTCAAGCTTATCTATGGACCTCAAAGTAATTCCGCGAACATGCTCGCGTCGCTCGTCTTCAAAAATGTTATCGACACCAATTGCCTCAAGCACTGCATTCAAAACCTTCCGGTTGTTGATGCGGATCACGTAGTCCCCCCGCGCGATCCCCACCTCCTCCAGCGCATCCGCCAGCATGGCGCAGATTTCGGCATCTGCGGCCATCGACGCGGTCCCCACCGTGTCGGCGTCGCATTGGTAGAACTGGCGGAAGCGGCCCGGGCCGGGCTTCTCGTTGCGCCAGACGGGGCCGAAGGTGTAGCGGCGGTAGGGGGTGGGCAGGTCGTTGCGGTGCTGGGCATAGACGCGGGCCAAGGGTGCCGTCATGTCGTAGCGCAGCGCCAGCCAGTCGCCGGGTTTTTCGCCCTCGGCGTCCTCTTGCCAGGCGAAGACGCCCTCGTTCGGGCGGTCCACGTCGGGCAGGAACTTGCCCAGTGCCTCCACCGTCTCCACCGCCGAGGTCTCCAGCGCGTCGAAGCCGTAGCGGTGATAGACTGCGGCGATCCTCGAGAGCATCTCGGTGCGCTCGGCGACCTGCTGGCCGAAATAATCGGTGAACCCTTTGGGCGTTTCGGCCTTCGGGCGGGGCTGTTTCTTGTCCTTGGCCATGGTCTTCCTCGACTGCCGCTCACTGCGCCGTTTAGCCCGCGTCCGCCCGAAGGGCAACGCACCGCGAAGGGCCATTCAAGGGCCATTGGCCCGCGCCGTCGAACCCGCTATCAGGCCCGCATGAACGATGAGAGCCAAGACACCCAGGAACGCATCGCCCACCTGGAGCGCGACCTGGCCGACCTGTCCGATGTGGTCGCCCGGCAGGCCCGCGAGATCGACGTGCTGACCCGTCGGGTGGCCTTGCTGATGGAACGCGAGGCCGGCCGAGAAGCGGATCAACCCGGCAGCATACCGCTAGCCGACCAGAAGCCGCCGCACTGGTAAATAGGCCGGGTCTGGTAGATCCGCCGGGCGTTATCCCTTGAAATCTATCGCCGCCACCGCGCGGTCGTGCAGCAGGATCTCGACCCACCGATCGCCCCCGCCGAACCGGTCATAGACGGTCACGAAGGTCGTGTTGCGATCCAGCCGGTCGATCTGAGAGCCACAGGGCTGGCCGCTCCGGACCCGGCAGACGCGCGACTTGATCGCCTCATAGGCGATGTCGGTCTCGTTGGTCTCGAGCCGAGCGTTCTCGGTCTCGTAATGCACCGCCTCGTAGGTGCCCACGTCACCGGTCAGGACCAGCGCCCCGGTAAAGGTCCGGGGGCAGCCGTCGGCGAACCCGGTGATGTAATGGGGCCGCGGCGCCGTCGAATTGGGGATCGTGTCATAGATCTGAAAGCCGGACACCCGGGCGATCCGGGTCCCGAGGCGCCGCTGCGGGACGTTGCAGGCCCGCGCGATTGTGCCGTAAGGCATCACGGTCCCGGGTTCCACGTCCATCGCATCAGGTCCCGAGCGACGGGCGGGGGCAAGGCCGAAGAGGCCGCCGCCAGGCCGCGGTGCCGCAGCCGCCGGCGGAGGTGTGACATCCGCGCTGGCCTCGACCACGGGCGCGGACCGGTTCGCCGGACGTGCCCCGCCATTGCGGTCGAACCCGAGCATGGCCAGCAGGCCGCGCGGGGGCCGCGCGTCGGTACGCTGTGCGGCGGCATCGACAGCGGCCTGCTCGACCGCGCCAAGCTGGTCGCCGACCTCGGCCAGCATCGGCGCCTCGCCGCTGCTGGCCGAAATGCTCGCCTGCGGGCCGCCGCCGATGTCCGTGTCGCTCAGCCGATCTATGCCGCGAAACGGATCGCCGCAGCCTGCCAGCCCCACGAAGGCCGCTAGAATTAGTGTGTATCGCATCTGTTCGGTCCTGTCCCCGGCCCGGTTTCGCCCCGTGTATCGCAGCGCCGCCTGTGGGTAAACGGGTGACCCACGGTCGGCATTTGTTCGCCAGCGACCGAGTCTCCGGCGCAACGTGCGCGGCCGGGGGGCGCTTTCAGACCTCGTGCACCTCGAGCACACCGGGCAGTGAGCGCAGCGCCCCCTTGATCTGCGGGGTGACCGGGAACTCGCCGCCGAGGTCCAGCTCCACCTCGCCCGGCAAGCTTGGATCCATCAGGCAAAACAGGATTGGGCCCCGCCCGCCCCGCGTCCCGTCCGCCCGGGCATTTTCAAGCACGGCCGCCACCGAGGCAACGGCTTCGGCCGCCTCGACATAGACCTTGAAGCCCGTGCTGCCGGCCTCGGCGACGACCACGTCGATCGGCGAGACAGAACGGGCCAGCAGCTTGAGCTGGTCGGATTCCATCGTCGCCTCGACCTGCAGAACCACCTGCGAGCCGCTTTCGAGGAAATCGCGCCCGGCCTCCAGCGTGTCCGAGAACATGGTGACCTCGTACTGGCCCGTCGGATCCGACAGCGCGACGAAGGCAAATCGGTTGCCCCGCGCCGACTTGCGCTCTTGCTTGGAGGCCACGGTGCCCGCCATCTTGACGATCGCCGCGCCCCGTTCGGCCCTGGCCATCACCTCGTCCAGGGTCATGACCTGCTTGCGCCGCAGGGGGCCGAGGTAATCGTCAAGCGGGTGGCCGGAAAGGTAGAAGCCGACCGCCTTGAACTCTTCGGCCAGCCGTTCGGCGGGCAGCCAGTCGGGCACCGAAGACAGGCGCGGCTCTGGCAGGTCGTCGCCCGCATCGCCAAAGAGCGAGGATTGGTTGCTCGCGCGTTGCTCGTGGATCGCGGCGGAGTAGTTGGTCAGCCCGTCGAGGCTCTCGAACACGCGGCGGCGGTTCGGGTCGAGCTCGTCGAAGGCCCCGGCGCGGGCGAGCATCTCGAGGCTGCGCTTGCCCACCCGCTTGAGGTCGACGCGGCGGGCGAAGTCGAACAAATTGCGGAAGGGGCGGGCGGCGCCCTCCGCGGCGCGGGCCTCGACGATCAGGCGCATGGCCTCGACGCCGACATTCTTGAGCGCGCCCAGCGCGTAGACCAGAGTGCCGTCCTGAACATCGAAGGTCGCGTCCGAGCGGTTCACGCAAGGCGGCGCCCAGGGCAGGCCGAGGCCTTTCTTGACCTCCTGGAAATAGACGCCAAGCTTGTCGGTCAGGTGCAGGTCGCAGTTCATGACCCCGGCCATGAACTCCACCGGGTGGTTCGTCTTGAGCCACGCCGTCTGGTAGCTGACGACCGCGTAGGCCGCCGCGTGGGACTTGTTGAAGCCGTAGTTGGCGAACTTGTCGAGAAGGTCCCAGACCTCTTGCGCCTTCTTCTTTTCGACGCCGTTCTTCGCGCTGCCCTCGAGGAACTTGGGCTTTTCGGCGTCCATCGCGGCCTGGATCTTCTTGCCCATGGCCCGGCGCAGCAGGTCTGCGCCGCCGAGAGAATAGCCCGCCATCTCCTGCGCGATCTGCATCACCTGTTCCTGGTAGACGATGATGCCCTGGGTCTCGTCCAGGATGTGATCCACCGAAGGGTGCAGCATGTCACGATCGGAGATGCCGTTCTTGACCTCGCAATATTTCGGGATGTTCTCCATCGGGCCGGGCCGGTAGAGCGCGACCAGCGCCACGATATCCTCGATGCAGGTCGGTTTCATCCGCCGCAGCGCGTCCATCATCCCCGAGCTTTCCACCTGGAACACGGCGACCGTCCGCGCGGCGGAATAGAGGTCGTAGGTCGGCTCGTCATCCAGCGGGATCAGGTTCATCTGATTCTCGCCGCCGGGCGCGGGCTGATAAAGCTGCGTGCCGTCGGCGGCCTCGTGCAGGTTGCGGCCGGATTTCAGGATCAGGTCCACCGCGTTCTGGATCACGGTCAGCGTCTTGAGGCCGAGAAAGTCGAACTTCACCAACCCGGCCTGTTCCACCCATTTCATGTTGAACTGGGTGGCGGGCATCTCGGACCGGGGATCCTGGTAGAGCGGCACAAGCTCGTCCAGCGGCCGGTCGCCGATCACCACGCCCGCGGCGTGGGTCGAGGCGTTGCGCAGCAGGCCCTCGACCTGCTGGCCGTAGGTCAGAAGCCGCTGCACGACTTCTTCGTTCTTGGCGGCATCGCGCAGGCGCGGTTCGTCCGCCAACGCCTTCTCGATGCTGACCGGCTTGACGCCCTCGACAGGGATCATCTTCGACAGCTTGTCGACCTGACCGTATGGCAACTGCAGCACACGGCCGACGTCCCTGACGGCCGCTTTCGACAAGAGCGCCCCGAAGGTGATGATCTGCGCCACCCGGTCGCGGCCGTATTTCCGCTGCACGTAGGTGATGACCTCCTCGCGGCGGTCCATGCAGAAGTCGATGTCGAAATCGGGCATCGACACCCGCTCGGGGTTCAGGAACCGTTCGAACAGCAGGGCGTAGCGCAGCGGATCCAGGTCGGTGATCGTCAGCGCATAGGCCACGAGAGACCCCGCGCCAGACCCCCGGCCCGGCCCGACGGGGATGTCGTGATCCTTGGCCCATTTGATGAAATCGGCCACGATCAGGAAGTAGCCCGGAAAGCCCATGCCCTCGATGATGTCCAATTCGAAATCGAGGCGCTTCTGATAGTCCTCGACGCTGGCCGCATGCGGAATGACAGCCAGCCGGTCCTGCAGGCCGGCGTTGGCCTGCCGGCGCAGTTCCTCCACCTCGTCATCGGCGAACCGGGGCAGGATCGGGTCGCGCTTGACCGATTTGACCGCACAGCGGCGGGCGATCTCGACGGTGTTCTCCAGCGCCTCGGGCAGGTCGGCGAACAGCGTGGCCATTTCCTGCGGCGATTTGAAGTAATGCTGCGGCGTCAACCGGCGGCGCGGTTCCTGCTGGTCGACATAGGCGCCCTCGGCGATGCAGATCAGCGCGTCGTGGGCCTCGTAGAGGGCCGATTTCGGGAAATAGACGTCGTTGGTCGCGACCAGCGGCAGGCCCATGGCATAGGCCATCTCCACGTGGCCCCGTTCCGACAGGCGTTCTGCCTCGGGCAGGCCATCGTCGCCGGGGTGGCGCTGAAGCTCGACATAGAGGCGGTCGCCGAAGATCGCCGCCAGACGTTCCATCAGCGCCTGCGCCTTCGGCCGCTGACCGCCGCGCAACAGCCGGCCGACCGGGCCATCGGGGCCGCCGGTCAGGCAGATCACGCCCGCCGCATGGGCAGCGAGCTCTTCCAGCATTACCTGCGGCCATTCTCCGCGCCCGTCGAGATAGGCGCAGGAATTCAGCTTCATCAAATTCTGGTATCCGGCGTCGTCCTGCGCCAGAAGCACGACCGGCGCGGGCGCCTCGGGGCGCTTGCCCGGCTCGGGCGGGATATAGGCGAGGTCGATCTGGCACCCGATGATCGGCTGCACGCCCGCCTTGGTGGCATATTCGGAAAACTCGAGCGCGCAGAACATGTTGTTGCTGTCGGTCACGGCGACGGCCGGCATGTCCATGCCGGCGGCCAGATCGGACAGTTTCTTGACCGGAACCGCGCCTTCGAGCAGCGAGTATTCGGTATGGGTGCGCAGGTGGATGAATCGGGGGCTCTGGGTCATGCGCCTACCGTATGTCGGGGCGCGACAAGGGTGAAGCGCCAAGATGTCGTCGGTCCGCCGGGGGCCCTTGCGCGGAAGTCAAACCGCCCGAAAACCCGGCGCGCCCCGGTGCGGCGGCGGTCGGATCGGGCGCAACGGGACCTCGGACCACCGCGGAACGCCAGGTGCGACGCAACCCGGGCTTGCAAAACCGGCAACTGCCCGGTTTCATCGCATCTCAAACCGGGGGCGCGCGGCCTACACCGCATCGACGGCGCGCCGATCCCGTAGAGACATGTAACGCGGTTGGGTCCTTCGGATGACAGTTTCTTTCTGGCTGAATGGCAAGCCGGTCTCGGCAGAGGGCGGCCCGACGCTGACCCTGCTTGACTGGCTGCGCGAAGAGCAGGGGCTGAAAGGCACCAAGGAGGGCTGCAACGAGGGCGATTGCGGCGCCTGTTCGGTCATGGTCACCGACACGGCCGGATCGCGGGCGCTGAATGCTTGCATCCTGTTCCTGCCACAGCTCGAGGGCAAGGCGGTCCGCACGGTCGAGGGGATCTCGGGGCCCGCGGGCGAGATACATCCCGTCCAGGAGAACATGGTCGCGCTGCACGGCAGCCAGTGCGGGTTCTGCACGCCGGGGTTCATCGTCTCCATGGCGGTCGGGCATCTCAACGGGCGGCGGGATCACGACGACGTGGTCGCGGGCAATCTCTGCCGTTGCACCGGCTATGCCCCGATCGTGCGGGCCGCCGAGGCCTCGGCCACGGCCCCGGTGCCGCAGTGGATGACAGGCGACGCGGATCTGGTGGCCAAGGGCGGCGGCGCATCGGCGTCAGGGCCGGTCGCGCCCGAGACGGTGAAGGAGCTGGCGGCCTGGTATCTGGCCCATCCCGACGCCACGCTGATCGCCGGGGCGACCGATGTGGGCCTGTGGGTCACAAAGGAGTTCCGCGAGCTTGGCGATGTCGCCTTTCTCAATCGCTGCGCCGACCTCCGACACGTCGACGAGGTGCCCGGCGGGCTTCGGATCGGGGCCGGAGTGCCCATGTCCGATCTGCTGCAGCTGGTGGCGCCGCATTACCCGTCCTATGCCGAGCTGATCCGGCGCTACGGTTCGGACCAGGTGCGCAACGCGGCCACCATCGGCGGCAACATCGCCAACGGCTCGCCCATCGGGGACAACCCGCCGGCCCTGATAGCGCTGGATGCGGTGCTGCACCTTCGGCGCGGCGACGTGCGGCGGGACCTGCCGATCGAGGATTTCTTCCTCGACTACGGCAAGCAGGACCGGCAGCCGGGCGAGTTCGTCGAGGCCGTGACCATGCCGCTCGGGGCGGAGGCGCTGCGCTGCTACAAGATCTCCAAGCGGTTCGACCAGGACATCTCGGCTCTCTGCGGCTGTTTCAACGTCACGGTCGAGGCAGGCCTGGTGGCGGCGGCGCGGATCGCCTTCGGCGGAATGGCCGGCGTGCCCAAGCGGGCCGCCCATGTCGAAGCCGCCCTCGTGGGACAGCCCTGGACGGCCGAGACCATCGCCGCTGCGGCGCCTATGATGGCGCAGGATTTCACACCGATGTCGGACATGCGCGCCTCGGCGGCCTATCGGCTGGAGGTCGCTCAGGGGCTGTTGCAAAGGTATCATCGGGATCTCGCCGGCGAGACGGTGTCGGTTCTGGAGGTGCGGCCATGAGCGTTGCAAAGCCCCTGCCCCATGACGCCGCGTCGCTGCATGTCGCCGGGACCGCGCGGTATATCGACGATGTGCCGATGCCGGCCGATTGCCTGCATCTGGCCTTTGGGCTGTCCACGGTCGCGCGAGGGCGGATCACCGCGCTGGATCTTGACGCGGTGCGGTCGGCCCCCGGTGTCATTGCGGTCCTGACCGCCGGGGACCTGCCCTTCGCCAACGACGTCTCGCCCTCGGTCCACGACGAGCCTTTGCTGTCGGACGGGACCGTGAATTATGTGGGCCAGCCGATCTTTCTGGTGGTTGCCCGCAGTCATCTGGCGGCGCGGGCCGCCGCCCGTCTCGGCGCGGTGGAGATCGCCGAAGAGACGCCGATCCTGACCGTGGACGAGGCCCTGGCCGAAGACAGCCGATTCGAGGGCGGGCCCGTCGTCTGGTCCCGGGGCGACGTCGCCGCGGCGCTGTCCGGGGCGCCCCGCAGGCTGACCGGGCGGCTGGAGCTGGGCGGGCAAGAACATTTCTACCTCGAGGGCCAGGCGGCCCTGGCGCTGCCGCAGGAGGGCGGCGACATGCTGGTGTCGAGCTCGACCCAGCACCCGACCGAGATCCAGCACAAGGTCGCCGAGGCGCTGGGCGTGCCGATGCACGCGGTCCGGGTCGAGAGCCGCCGGATGGGCGGCGGCTTCGGCGGCAAGGAAAGCCAGGGCAACGCGCTGGCGGTGGCCTGTGCCGTGGCGGCGCAGCGGACGGGCAAGCCCTGCAAGATGCGCTATGACCGCGACGACGACATGATCATCACCGGCAAGCGGCACGATTTCCGGATCGAGTACGACGTGGGCTTCGACGAGAGCGGCCGGCTGCACGGGGTGGACTTCGTTCAATACGCCCGCTGCGGATGGTCCATGGACCTGTCCCTGCCCGTGGCCGACCGGGCGATGCTGCATGCGGACAATGCCTATCTTCTGCCGGCGATGCGGGTGACCTCGCACCGGCTGAAGACCAATACCCAGTCGGCCACCGCCTATCGCGGTTTTGGCGGGCCGCAGGGAATGGTCGGGATCGAGCGGGTGATGGATGCGGTCGCGCGGGACCTCGGGACGGACCCGGCGGCGCTGCGGCGCCTCAACTTCTACCGAGCGGCGGCCCGGACGGCGGGTGCCTCCGGCGGGGATATTGACGAGGCAATGAAGCCGGGAGGGCGGCTTCCCGAGACGGACCTCGCCTCGCGCGGGGCGGTCAAGGTGTCGTCGGGGACCGGGCGGGCGCGGGCCTTTGGCGGGGCGCATTCCCCCGCGCAGGAAGAAGCCGAGAACGCCACGCATTACGGCATGCGGGTGACCGATTTCATCTTGCACGAGATGACGGATGCGCTTCTGGCCTCCAGCGACTACGCCGCGCGGAAGGCGGCGGTGGCGGAGTGGAACGCGCACAATCCTCTGCTGAAGCGCGGCATCGCCTATTCGCCGGTGAAGTTCGGGATTTCCTTTACCCTGACGCACCTGAACCAGGCCGGGGCCCTGGTCCATGTCTACCAGGACGGGTCGGTGCATCTGAACCATGGCGGCACGGAGATGGGCCAGGGTCTGTTCCAGAAGGTGGCGCAGGTCGCGGCGGCCCGGTTCGGCATTCCGCTGGAGATGGTGAAGATCACCGCGACCGACACCGCCAAGGTGCCCAACACCTCGGCCACGGCGGCCTCTTCGGGGTCGGATCTGAACGGGATGGCCACCAGGATCGCCTGTGACACGATCCGCGACCGCATGGCCGCGTGCCTGGCCGAGCTGCACCAGTCCGACCCCTCGGAGGTGCGCTTCGAGGACGGGCAGGTCATAGTGGGGGCGCAGTCCATGTCCTTTGCCGAGGCCGCCGCGCTTGTCTATCAGAACCGGGTCAGCCTGTCGGCGACCGGGTTCTATCGCACGCCCAAGCTGTCATGGGACCGTGTCGCCGGAAAGGGGCGGCCCTTCCTCTATTTCTCCTACGGTGCCGCGGTGACCGAGGTTGTCATCGACACGCTGACCGGCGAGAACCGCATTCTGCGGACCGATATCCTGCACGATTGCGGCGCGTCGCTGAACCCCGCGCTGGACACCGGCCAGATCGAGGGCGCCTACGTCCAGGGCGCCGGCTGGCTGACGACGGAGGAGCTGGTCTGGGACGACGCGGGCCGGCTGCGGACCCATGCGCCGTCGACCTACAAGATCCCGGCCTGTTCGGACCGGCCCGACATCTTCAACGTGAGCCTGTTCGACGGCGAGAACCGGGAGGACACGATCTATCGGTCCAAGGCTGTGGGCGAGCCGCCGTTCATGCTGGGCATCTCGGCGTGGCTGGCGCTGATGGACGCCTGCGCGGCCTGCGGGCCCGACGATCCGGCCCTTAACGCACCCGCGACGGCAGAGGAGGTTCTGGCCGCGGTGGGGCGGGCGCGGGGATGACCGCCGTCCGCGTCACCGTATCGCGCACCGCAGGCTCCGTCCCGCGCGAGGCGGGCACCGCCATGTTGGTGCGCCAAGAGACGATCGAAGGCACGATCGGCGGCGGAGCCCTGGAATGGGAGGCGATGCGGATCGCCCGCGAGATGCTCGCCCAGGGGCAGACGGCGCTGGAGCGGACGCTGCCGCTTGGCCCCGGCCTGAGGCAATGCTGCGGTGGCTCCGTCACGCTGGCCTTCACGCGGGCGGAGGATCTGCCCGCGCCGGAGCGCACGCCCTTGTGGATCTGGGGCGCTGGCCATGTGGGGCGCGCTATCGTGGCGACCCTCGCGCCCCTTCCCCATCACGCGCTGACCCTCGTGGATACCGCGGCGGACCGGTTTCCGGAGGCAGATCACGGAGAGACGCGGCTGATCGCGGTGGCGCCGGAGCGGCTGGTGCCCCATGCACCCCGGGACGCGCATCACCTGATCCTGACCTATTCGCACGAGATTGACCTGCGCCTTTGTCACGCGCTTCTGTCGCACGGATTTGCCTCTTGCGGGCTGATCGGCTCGGCCACCAAATGGGCGCGGTTCCGGTCTCGGCTCGCCGCGCTCGGTCATTCGAATGCTCAGATATTGCGCATTGCCTGCCCGATAGGCGACCCTATGCTGGGCAAACACCCCCAGGCGATTGCGGTGGGGGTTGCGGCCGCGCTACTGCGGTCGGCGGACAGGGATCACGGAGACAGAACCGGATGAGAGACGTGTTGCTTGCCCTCGAGGGGTTGACCAAGGCCTATCCCGGCGTGGTCGCCAATGAGGACGTGTCGTTCACCATCGGCCGCGGGGAAATCCACGCGCTCTTGGGGGAAAACGGCGCTGGCAAGTCGACGCTGGTCAAGACGATCTACGGCCTGGTGAAGCCCGATCGCGGCCGGATGGTGCTGAACGGCGCCAGGTTCGAGCCCGCCGAGCCGCGGGCGGCGCGGACGTCGGGCGTCGCGATGGTGTTCCAGCATTTCTCGTTGTTCGACGCGCTCAACGTGGCCGAGAACATCGCCCTGGGAATGGAAAACCCGCCGAGCCAACGCGACCTTGCCGCACGGATCGAAGAGGTGTCGGAGACCTACGGGCTGCCGCTCGACCCGTTCCGCGTGGTCGGCGACCTTTCGGCGGGCGAGCGCCAGAGGGTCGAGATCATTCGCTGCCTGCTGCAGGATCCGAAGCTTCTGATCATGGACGAGCCGACCTCGGTACTGACGCCGCAGGAGGTGACGATCCTGTTCGAGACCCTGCGCAAGCTGTCCGCCGAGGGGACGGCGATCCTATATATCTCGCACAAGCTGGAGGAGATCCGGGCGCTTTGCGAGACCGCGACGATCCTGCGGCTGGGGCGCAATGTCGGCACCTGCGACCCGCGCGAGACCTCGGCGCGGCAAATGGCGGAGATGATGGTCGGCGGCACCCTGCACGTGCCCGAGCGCGAGGCCGCAGCGCCCGGAGAGGTGGCGCTGCGGCTCGAATCGCTGTCAGCACCGTCACCGCGGGCCTTCGGGACCTCGCTGAAGGAGATCCGGCTGGATGTGCGTCGCGGAGAGGTCCTGGGGATCGGCGGGGTGGCGGGAAACGGCCAGGACGAATTGCTGGACGCCCTTTCGGGAGAGCTGCGGGTGGCGCCCGGCATGATCTTTTTCGAGGGGCGCGATGTCGGGGCCGAGGGGCCGGACCTGCGCCGTGCGCTTGGTCTGCTGGCCGCGCCCGAGGAACGCAACGGCCATGCGGCGGCGCCCGAAATGAGCCTGACCGAGAATGCGATCCTGACGGGGCGGGTGCGCGAAGGCCTCTCGCGGCGGGGCTTTCTGAACTGGGGCCGGGCCAAGACCTTCGCGGAACGCGTGATCGAACGCTTCGACGTGCGCACCCCGGGGGCGGACAACACCGCGATGTCCTTGTCGGGCGGCAACCTGCAGAAATTTGTCATCGGCCGCGAAATCCTGCAGCGGCCCGAGGTGTTGATCGTGAACCAGCCGACCTGGGGCGTCGACGCTTCGGCGGCGGCCGCGATCCGGCAGGCGCTTCTGGATCTTGCCTCGAACGGGGCGGCGGTGATCGTGATCAGCCAGGACCTCGATGAGCTGATGGAAATCTCGGACCGGTTCGCGGCCCTGAACGAGGGCCGGCTGTCCGAGCCGCGGCCCGCGCCGGGGCTGACCGTGGACGAGATCGGCCTGATGCTGGGCGGCGCCCATGATATGGAGGTCGCGCATGTTGCCGAATGAGGGAGCCTCCGGCGGGAGTTTTTCCGCCAAGATGAAGGGCGGGGCGACATGCTGAAGCTGGAGAAGCGGCAGAGGCCCTCGGAGGTCTGGAGCTATGCGACGCCGGTGATCGCGGTGTTGCTGACGATGGTCTTTGGCGGGCTGCTGTTCATGGCGCTGGGCAAGGATCCCTTCGTGGCGATCCGGACGATCTTCTGGGATCCGCTGTTTTCCGAATTCGCGTTCTTCTATCGGCCGCAACTGCTGGTGAAGGGGGCGCCTCTGGTGCTGATCGCCATCGGTCTGTCCTACGGGTTTCGGGCCGGCATCTGGAACATCGGCGCCGAGGGCCAATACATCGTCGGGGCGATCTTCGCGGCCGCGGCGGGGCTGGCGCTCTACCCGATGGAAGCGCGATGGCTGATCTTTCCGCTCATGGTGCTGGCGGGCGCGTTCGGCGGGTTTCTGTGGGCGATGATCCCTGGGATCCTGAAGGTACGGTTCGGGACCAACGAAATCCTGGTCTCGCTGATGCTGGTCTATGTAGCCGAGCAATTGCTGGCGTCCATGGCGCTGGGAGCGCTGAAGAACCCCGAGGGCTTCGGCTTTCCAGGCAGTCGGAACCTGGCGCAATGGAGCTCTTCGCAGAACCTGGAGATCGTGGCGGGCTCCGGCATGCACTGGGGGGTGGTCGTCGCCTTTCTCGCGGTGATCGGGACCTATGTGACGATGTCGCGCCATGTGCTCGGGTTCCAGATCCGGCTTACGGGGCAGAGCCCCCGGGCCGCGGCATTTTCCGGCGTCAACCCCGCCCGGCTGGTGCTGGTCAGTCTCGGCGTCTCGGGAGCCCTGGCGGGGCTGGCGGGGATGTTCGAGGTCACCGGCCCCGCGGGGCAGATCAGCATCGATTTCAATGCAGGGTACGGGTTCACGGCGATCATCGTTGCATTTCTTGGGCGGCTGCATCCGATCGGAATCATGCTGGCGGGAGGGCTGATGGCCCTGACCTACATCGGCGGCGAGATCGCACAGTCGCAATTGCAGATGCCGGCGGCAGCGATCCAGTTGTTCCAGGGGATGCTTCTGTTCTTCCTGCTCGCGGTGGACGTTGTCACCCACTACCGTGTGCGGTGGAGGCGGCCCGCCTCTGCCCGGGTCGCCGCCGAATGAGCCGGAACGCAAACAAAGGGACGGTGGGCGGGGCGATGCCGAAGGCGAGCGTCGTCCCGCCGTCCAGTTGCAAGGGACCAGCCGCATGGATCTAGGAACGTTCAGCCCTGTCCTTCTGATCGCGTCGCTGATGGTCGCGGCCACCCCCATCCTGCTCGCGTCGATTGGAGAGCTTGTGGCCGAGCGGGCAGGCGTCCTGAACCTGGGCGTCGAAGGCATGATGATCACCGGCGCGGTCTGCGGGTTCATCCTGGCGGTCGAAATCGGCAACCCCTGGGTCGGCTTTCTGGGCGCGGCCTTGGGCGGCGCCCTTCTGTCCTTGCTCTTCGCCCTGCTGACCCAGATCCTTTTGTCCAACCAGGTGGCCACCGGTCTCGCGCTCACGCTGTTCGGGCTCGGTCTCTCGGCGCTGCTGGGACAGGGCTATATCGGCGTAAGAGCCCCCTCTCTGCCCCGCGTCGACCTCGGCCCCCTGTCGGATCTGCCCTATGTGGGGCGGATCGTCTTCGGGCAGGACCTCATGGTCTATATTTCGCTGGCGCTCGTCGCCGCCGTCTGGGCAGTGCTGAAATACACGAGGGCCGGGCTGATCCTGCGCGCGGTCGGCGAGAACCATGCCGCGGCCCATGCGCTGGGCTACAATGTCGTCGCGGTGCGGACCGCGGCCATCGCCTTCGGCGGCGCCTGTGCGGGGTTGGGCGGCGGCTATCTCAGCCTCGTGCGCGTGCCGCAATGGACCGAAGGCATGACAGCCGGCGCGGGATGGATCGCGCTCGCCATCGTCGTCTTCGCCTCCTGGCGGCCATGGAGGCTGTTGCTGGGGGCCTACCTCTTTGGCGGCATCACCGGGCTTCAGCTCAACATCCAGGCCGGCGGGCTGTCGCTGCTCAACATCCTTCCTGCGATCCTCATCAGCGTGGGGATCGTGACGCTTCTCGTGCAACTCTTCCGCCACCTGCGCGGCGGCCCTGTCGCCAGACGCACAATGATCACTGGCCAGCTTCTTGTTGCCGCCGGCATCGTGCTTGCGGGGCTCAACCGGCTCTTTCCGGACATGCGGATCGACCAGGCGTTCTGGCTGTCGGCCTCGCCCTACCTCGTGACCATTCTGGTTCTTGTCGTCATGTCTGCCGGTCGTGCACCCGGCAGCCTGGGCAAGACCTTCCATGCCTCGACCTGAGGCCAAACCTCCACCAACAAGGGAAATCGCATGAAACTGAAACATCTGCTTGCCAGCGCGACCCTCGGCCTTGCCACGATGGCCGTGGCCCAGGACGACCCGCTGACCGTCGGCTTCGTCTACGTCGGGCCCGTCGGAGACGGCGGCTGGACCTATGAACACAACCAGGGCCGCCTCGCCGTCGAAGAGCATTTCGGCGACGCCGTCGAGACAGTCTTTGTCGAAAGCGTGCCCGAGGGCCCGGACGCCGTGCGGGTGATGCAGCAGATGGCGCTCAACGGCGCCGATCTGATCTTCACCACCTCCTTCGGCTACATGGACCAGACCATCGAGGTCGCAAGCCAGTTCCCGGACGTGATGTTCGAGCACGCCACCGGCTACAAACGCACCGACAACGTGGGCACCTATTCCGCCCGCTTCTACGAGGGCCGCGCTGTGCAGGGCCACATCGCCGGCCAGATGACCGAGAGCAACATCATCGGCTACATCGGATCCTTCCCGATCCCCGAGGTGATCCGCGGCATCAACGCGGCCTACATCCACGCGCAGGAAGTGAACCCCGACGTCGAGTTCAAGATCGTCTGGGTCTATACGTGGTTCGACCCCGCCAAGGAGGCCGAGGCCGCCCGCACGCTGATCGACCAGGGCGCGGACGTGATCCTGCAGCACACCGACTCCACCGCGCCCCAGGCGGCCGCGGCCGAGGCGGGCAATGTCTATACCTTCGGCCAGGCCTCCGACATGGCCGAGTTCGCGCCGATGCCCCGGATTTCGTCGATCATCGACAACTGGGCGCCCTACTACATCGACCGCGTGCAGGCGGTGATCGACGGCACCTGGGAGAGTGACGACACCTGGGACGGCATCGGCCCCGGCATGGTCGGCATCGGCGAGATGACCGACGCGATCCCGGAAGAGATCCGGGCCTCGGCGACCGCGCTCAAGGACAGCATCGCCGCGGGCGAGTACCATCCCTTCACCGGGCCGCTGAACAAGCAGGACGGCTCGGTCTGGCTGGAGGAAGGCGAGACCGCCGATGACGGCACGCTTCTCGGCATGAACTTCTATGTCGAGGGCATCACGGGCGACATTCCGCAGTAAACGCCCGCGTTTCGGCAACCGTTGGATCGGCCCGCCCCTGACCGGGGGCGGGCCGTTTCGCATCCTGCCCGGCAACAGCGCCGGGACAGGCGAAGGAGCGCCGCCGCGCCTCTCCGCGCCCATCTTTGCCCTTCCGCACGATCCCGCATCGTGGCAGCGTCGCGCGATGACACAGACCCTACGCACCCTCTCCGGCACGCCCGTCTCGACACTGACCTTCGGCACGATGCAATTCGGCGGCGCGGCCGACGAGGCCGCCAGCCGCGCGATGTACGACGCCGCCCGCGCCGCCGGCGTTACCCATTTCGACACCGCGGTCGGCTATACCGACGGGGCGAGCGAGACCCTCACCGGCATCTTCGCCCGCCCCGAGCGCGAGGAGGTCTTCCTCGCCACAAAGGTCGCCTTCGACGGCGGGGCGGGCCGCGCCAATATCCGCGCCCAGTTCGACACCTCCCGCAGGCAGCTCGGAATCGACTGGGTCGACCTGCTCTATATCCACCGCTGGGACGGTGACACGCCGTCGGAGGAGACATTCTCGACTCTGGCCGAGATGCAGGATCAGGGCCTGATCCGACATATCGGCGTGTCGAACTACGCCGCCTGGCAGGTGATGAAAGCGCAGTCCATCGCCCGAACCCTGGGCACCCGGATTGACGCGATCCAACCGATGTATTCGCTGGTCAAACGCCAGGCCGAGGTCGAGATCTTTCCGATGGCGCAGGATCAGGGCATCTCGGTCCACGCCTATTCGCCCCTCGGCGGCGGGCTTCTGACCGGCAAATACGCCCGCGGCGAAGTGGGCCGGCTGACCGAAAGCGAGATGTATCGCCAGCGCTACGACACCGACTGGATGCGCCGTGCGGCGCAGGCGCTGACGGACCTGGCCGCGGAGCTTGGGACCCATCCCGCCACACTCGCCGTGGCCTGGACCGCCGCGCATCCCGCGCAGCCCTCGCCCATCATCTCGGCCCGGTCGGTGGCGCAGCTTGCACCGTCGCTCGCCGCGCAGGGATATGCCATGACACCGGACCTCTATGCCCGCCTGTCGGCCCTCGGGCCGGCGCCGCCGCCGGCCACGGACCGGCTGGAGGAAGCATGAGGGATTTCCTGGTCATCGGCGGCGGCATCGCCGGCGTGTCCGCGGCGGCCCGGTTGTCGCACCTGGGCTCTGTCATCCTGCTCGAACGCGAATCGGCGCTCGCCTTTCACGCATCGGGCCGGTCCGCCGCGCTGTTCGAGGCCAACTACGGCCAGCCGCCGGTCGTCGCCCTGAACGCGGCCAGCGAAGCCTATCACGAGACGGCCAACGGCGGCGTCCTGTCGCCGCGCGGGCTGATGCTGATCGGAACCGCCGTGGATGCCGCAGGCTTCGCCGAAGATATCCGCACCATGGGCCTCGACCAGATCACGATCGAGGAGGCGCGGGCGTTCTGGCCGATCCTCGCCGCGGATGTGGACCGCGCCGGTTTTCACGACAGCGCCCGAGACATCGACACCGACCGCTTGCTACAGAATTTCGCACGCGAGGCGCGGTCCAACGGCGCCGAATTCCATACCGACGCGGGGGTCACCGCGATCCGCCGCACATCCGCCGGCTGGCAAGTCGACGCGGGCGGCGAGACCCACGCAGCACGCATCCTGGTCAACGCGGCCGGCGCCTGGGTCGACAACGTCGCGACAATGGCGGGGATCGCCCCGATCGGGTTCACGCCGCTGCGCCGCTCCATGGCCCGGATCCCCGCGCCGGAAGGCCACGACGTGTCGCGATGGCCGATGGTCTTCGGCATCGGTGAGGGCTGGTATGCCAAGCCGGACGCGGGGGCGCTGATCGTCTCTCCGGCCGAGGAGGACCCGGTCGAGCCGCAGGACGCCTGGGCCGATGACATGGTGTTGGCCGAGGGTCTGGCGCGGTATGAGGCGCATGTGACCGTGCCCGTCACCCGGATGCTGGCCAATTGGGCCGGGCTGAGGACGTTCGCCCCGGACCGCAACCTCGTCCTCGGGCCTGCGCCGACCGATCCCGCCTTTGTCTGGTGCGCAGGCCAGGGCGGCTATGGCTTCCAGTCCTGCCCCGCGGCCAGCGCCCTGCTTGCCGACCTCGTGGCGGGCCGATCGCCGGCACTGCCCGTCGATGTCGTCTCCAGCCTGAGCCCGGAGAGGTTTGCCACGTGACCGACTTGACCCGCCGCACCTTCCTGAGCCTCTCCGTCCCCTTTGTCGTCGGGGCCTGTGGCCGCCGGTCGGCCGAGCCTGCATCGGCACCGCCTCTGGCAAGCCCTGTGTCGCCCCGCGCCTACGCCGGGCCACCCCGCGGCTGGGGCGACGAGGATCCGCATGACTGGCCGGGGCGTCGGCCATACGGGCTGCCTGTCCATGGGGTGGATGCGTCGCGCTACGATCCGAACCCGGACTGGCGGGGCGCGGCCCAGAGCGGCGTCTCCTTCGCCTGGATCAAGGCGACCGAAGGCGGCGACTTGCTTGACCCCAGCTTTTCCGGGCACTGGAATGCCGCCGCCGATGCGGGCGTCCCCCGCGGCGCCTATCACGTCTATTACCATTGCCGCCCGGCCGAGGATCAGGCCCGCTGGTTCATTCGGAACGTCCCGCGGCAACCGGGCAGCCTGCCGCCGGTCCTCGACATGGAGTGGACACCGTTCTCTCCGACCTGCACCGCCCGCCCACCGGCGGCGGAGGTCCGCGCCGGGATGGCGATCTTCCTGCGGATGCTGACGGCCCATTACGGCACGCGACCGGTGATCTACACGGTGCCGGATTTCTACGACGACAATGATCTGGGCAGCTTTGCCGGCTACGAATACTGGCTCCGCTCAACCGCGGCGCACCCGACTGACCGCTATCCGGGGGGGCCGTGGACCTTCTGGCAATACTCCGGCACCGGCACGCTGCCGGGCTTCGACGGGTCTACGGACCTGAACGCCTTCAACGGGTCACCTGTGGCGTTCCAATCCTGGCTGGCGCGGCGGTCCGTCCGCTAGGCGCCAGAAAATTCGCGAATTTTCTGGGGCGTCACGCAACGGCCGCCATCAATTCCCAACTGCGGAGGGTCATGTAGTCCGCCTCGGGCCGGGCAACTCCGCGGCGCAGGTCCGGAAAAATCTCGTAAAGCTCCGCCAATGCCGCGCCGTCGAGCGAGGCCAGCCCTTCTTCTCCGGGGTGAAAGCTCTCGGTCGCGGCACCCTCGGCCCGGATCAATTCATGCCGGTCGAAGACGAGGTGGTAATAAGTCACCTCGGCGAGCGCCGAATCCACGTGCACCCGGTCCATGGAGGCCGCCAGCGATTTGGCCCTGACCAGCACGGCGTCCTCCTCGAACATCAGCCCGATGCGGATATGGCTGAACAGCATCCGATGCTGCGGCGAGACCCATAGGTCCCGCCGCGGCAGGCCGAACTCCATCGCTCCCTTTCCGATGCGCACCGGCCACAGATGGCGGGCTCTGCGGAACGCGGTTCCGAACAGCCGCCGCGCGTGGATCATCCGGATCGGCTGGTCCCCGTTATCGACTGTCCGGACCAGATCTCCAATCCAGAGGGTCTCGATCGGCCGCTCTCCGCCAGGGGTCTCGATCAAGGTGCCTTCGGTCAGACAGATCACGGAACTGTCGCGCGTCATCGGCCCGTCCAGGCGGTTGCCATAGGCGTCGAACTGGATCGTGTCCCCAGAAGCGGGCGGGATCTTGACAGATGTCGCGCCCGCCGCCGGACCGTCGAGCGCCGTTGTCCCGGAGGTGCCCACGCCGATATCATGGAAACTCAGCACCGGCGCCCTTGCGCCCCCGTCCACCAGGGCGACCGCCTCGGCCTCATTCGTCGAACCGCCGAAATCGGCTTCGGTCACGCGGACCGGCACCTCGAACACATGAAAGCCGGTCGCGGGATCCTCCACCGAGGTGACCGACGATAGCTCCACGATCTGCGCCAGGGAACCGTCCGCCTGGTAGGTAGCCACCCGGAAATCCGCCAGACGCGACATCTCGGCGGCAGACACCGTGACTTCAACGTAGTCCGGCACCCCGGCCCCATCGGCGACCGAGGTCCTGTAGTGAATCTCCGAAACAAAGGCCATGCGACCGCCGCTCCCCAGCAGGATTGCCCAATTGGTTAACGGCAGTCCCGCGCCAAAGAATGTCGCTGGCCGGGAAAGAATGTGGCGCCGAGCAGGCCTTTGTCCCCAGGCCGCGCCCTTGCTTTGGGACGGCGGGCGGGGCGATGTTCCGGCCCGTCAGGGCCGGGACGAGCGTCGTCCGACGGCCTCAGCCATCCGCCCGGATCCGGGCATTGGCAGGATCGTAAGGACTGTCCTCGACGATCGTCGCGGGCCAGAGCGTGTCGAACATCTTCACCTGAAGCGCAGTGCCGGGTACCGCTAGATCGGGTGCCACATACCCCATCCCGATGGACTTGCCGAAGGCCACCGAATAGCCGCCCGAGGTCAGCCGCCCCACCCGCCGGTCCCCAGCATAAAGCGCCTCACGCCCCCAGGGATCGGCATCCTCGGGCCCGTCGATCAGCAGCGTCACGCATTTCGACCGGATGCCGATGGCCTCCATCTCCGCCTTGCCGTGAAAGTCCTTCGACAGGTCCACGAAGCGCGGCAGATCCGCCTCCAGCGGCGTGGCATCCCGGCCCAGCTCGTTGCCGAACGCGCGATAGCTCTTCTCCTGCCGCAGCCAGTTCTGCGCCCGCGCACCGACCAGCTTCATGCCCAGCGGCTCGCCCGCCTCCATCAGCCGGTCAAAGAGGTGGTTCTGCATCTCGATCGGGTGGTGCAGCTCCCACCCCAGCTCGCCGGTATAGGCGACCCGGATGGCATTCACCGGCACCATCCCCAGCTCGATCTGCCGCGCCGACAGCCAGGGGAACCGCTTGTTCGACAGCGCCGTCTCGGGCTCTGCATCGCGGATCAGCGTCTTAAGGATGTCGCGCGACTTCGGCCCCGCCAGCGCAAAGACCCCCCACCGGGTGGTGACATCCTCTTCGTTGATCCGGCCGAATTCGTCTTCCTTGTCCCAGATCGCGCGATAGAGGAAATCCTCGTCATAGGCGTGCCAGGCGCCGGCCGAGACGAGGTAATAGTCGTTCTCGCCATTGCGCACGATGGTGTATTCCGTCCGCGTCGTCCCGGCGGCGGTCAGCGCATAGGTCAGATTGATACGGCCGATCTTCGGCAGCCTGTTGCAGGTAAACCAGTCCAGGAAAGCCGTCGCGCCCGGCCCGGTCAGCCGATGCTTGGTGAACGCGGTCGCGTCGATCAGCCCCGCCGTCTCGCGCACCGCCCTCGCCTCGTCCACCGCATGCTGCCACCAGCCGCCCCGCCGGAACGACCGCGCATCGTGGTCGTAGCTCTCGGGCGCATCGACGGGGCCGAAGTAATTCGGCCGTTCCCACCCGTTCACGTGGCCAAACTGCGCCCCTCGCGCCTTTTGCCGGTCATAGGCCGGCGAGGTCCGCAGGGGCCGGCAGGCGGGCCGCTCCTCGTCGGGATGGTGCAGGATGTAGACGTGCTCATAGGCCTCCTCGTTCTTGCGGGCGGCATATTCCGTCGTCATCCAGCTGCCGTAGCGCCGCGGATCAAGCGAGGCCATGTCGATCTCGGCCTCGCCCCCGACCATGACCTGCGCGAGGTAATGCCCGGCGCCACCGGCAGCCGTGATGCCGAAGGAAAAGCCCTCGGCCAGCCACATGTTCCGAAGCCCCGGCGCCGGCCCCAGCAGCGGGTTACCGTCGGGCGTATAGCAGATCGGCCCGTTGTAATCGTCCTTCAGCCCCACCTCTTCCGACGACGGAATCCGGTGGATCATCGACATGTATTCCTCTTCGATCCGGTCCAGATCGAGCGGAAAGAGGTCGGCGCGGAAACTGTCTGGCACGGCATATTCGAACCGCGCGGGCGCATTGCGCTCGTAGGGGCCGAGGATCCAGCCGCCGCGCTCTTCGCGCACGTACCACTTGGCGTCGGCATCGCGCAGGACGGGATGCTCGCCATGGTCCTTGCGATAGGCGACCAGTGCCGGGTCGGGCTCGGTCACGATGAACTGGTGCTCCACCGGAATCGCCGGGATCTTGATGCCCAGCAGGCCCGCAGTGCGCTGCGCGTGGTTGCCGGTCGCGGTGACGACATGCTCGGCCGAGATCACCACCTGCTCGTCCGACGGCACAAGGTTGCCGCCCTTCTCGACCATCTTGGTGCAGGTCACATGCCAGACCGTGCCGTCCCAGCGGTAGCCGTCCACCTGCCACTTGCGCTCGATCGTCACGCCGCGCTGACGGGCGCCCTTGGCCATCGCCATCGTGACATCGGCCGGATTGATATAGCCGTCGGTCGGATGATAGATCGCGCCCTCCAGATCGTCGGTGCGCACCAGCGGCCAGCGCACCTTGATCTGATCGGGCGTCATCCACTCGTAGGGCACCCCGCAGGTCTCGGCGGTCGCGGCATAGAGCATGTATTCGTCCATCCGCGCCCGGCTCTGGGCCATGCGCAGGTTGCCCACGACCGAGAAACCGGCGTTCAGCCCGGTCTCGGCCTCCAGCGTCTTGTAGAACTTGATCGAGTAGTCGTGGATGTGGGTCGTGGCATAGGACATGTTGAAATAGGGCAGAAGCCCCGCCGCGTGCCAGGTCGAGCCGCTGGTCAGCTCGTCGCGCTCAAGCAGCATCACGTCGGTCCAGCCGTGCCGGGCAAGGTGATAGGCGATCGAAGTGCCGACGGCGCCGCCGCCAACGACAAGGGCTTTGACTTGGGTCTTCATGGTGCGCGACTCCCTGCGGCTGACGCCCCTCCATCGCGCAATTCGGCCCGCCGCCGCCACAATGACCCGACGCCTCGGCACCGAAAACCGACATCGCCCCCAAAGAAAGTCGGCAGGCCGGGGCGGGACGGTGGGCCTCCGGCACGGATTCACGCCCGCTGGTCAGGCGGACCGGATTCTGCTAGTGTTTTCAAATGACCCCGGAAAACCGGGGCACACACGAGGATGAGCAGTATGTCCCGATTGATTTTCGCCGCGCTCTGCGGCGCCACGCTCCTTGCGGGGTGTGCGACATCTGGCGATGTCGTCTCCAGCCGCAACTACATGTCGCCGGTCTTCGTGCCGGATCTGCAGGCGACCGGCCCGCGCTAGGGCCGCGCCTCGGTGCGTTGGCAGGGACCGATGCGAAACAACGCCTGATACGGCGCCGCGCCTGGAGACGGGCCAGTTCGCAAGGCCCGTGTTGCGAAAATGCACCGCCCTTCGCGTGCCCCAAAGGGCCCGCGGTCAGATCATCGCCGGCACGACGAGGTCCGGTGGCCTGTGCCCGTCATCGAAGGTCTTGATGTTGATCAGGACCTTTTCCCCCATTTCGATGCGCCCCTCGCGCGTGGCCGAGCCCATGTGCGGAAGCAGCACGACATTCGGCAGTTCGCGCAGGCGCGGGTTCAGATCCGCCCCGTTTTCGTAGACGTCGAGACCCGCGCCCGCGACCTCGCCCGCCCTCAGCATCCGCGTCAGGGCGTTCTCGTCGATCACCTCCCCGCGCGAGGTGTTGACGATCACGGCGGAGGGTTTCATCAGCTTGAGCCGCCGCGCGTTCATCAGGTGAAACGTCGACGGCGTGTGCGGGCAATTGATCGACAGCACATCCATGCGCGCGACCATCTGGTCGAGGCTTTCCCAATACGTCGCCTCAAGCGCATCCTCGATCTCGGTGCGCAGGCGACGGCGATTGTGGTAATGCACCTGCATGCCGAAGGCGGCCGCGCGGCGGGCCACGGCCTGGCCGATCCGTCCCATGCCCAGGATGCCCAGCCGGCGCCCCGCGATCCGTCCGCCCAGCATCGCCGTCGGCGACCAGCCGGGCCAGTCGCCGCTCTGCATCACGGCAAGCCCCTCGGGGATCCGCCGCGTCACCGCGAGGATCAGGGCCATGGCCATGTCGGCGGTATCCTCGGTCAGGACGCCCGGCGTGTTCGACACCAGGACCCCGCGCTGCCGCGCCGTGGCGACGTCGATGTGATCGACCCCGGAGCCGTAGTTCGCGATCAGCTTCAGCCGCTCTCCCGCCTGGCCCAGCAGGCCGGCATCGATCCGGTCGGTGATCGTCGGCACCAGCACATCGGCCCGTCGCATCGCATCGGCCAGCGCCTCCCGATCCATAGGCACATCTTCTTCGTTCAACTCGACGTTGAACAGCTCCTTCATGCGTGTCTCGACCGCTTCGGGCAATCGTCGCGTGACGACAACACTCAATCGTTTGGTGGGCATGGTCTGCGCTCCCTCGCTTCCTCTGCCGAGGTATCTCTGGCACCTTGACTGGCAAAAGGGCGGTCTACAAGAACCGCGCAACAAAATTGCGCAGCCATAATGCGCAATGTCAGCCAAGGGCAGGCAACAACCATGATCCGTCTAGTCAAGATCGTCGGGCTTCTGCTTATCTGTGCAACGGCCGCGTCACCGCAAGAGGTCGGGCCCGTCACGGAACTCCCCATCCCGCGCTACGTCTCGCTGAAATCCTCCCCCGGCAACCTGCGGCGCGGCCCGTCGTTCAGCCAGCGCATCGACTGGGTGCTGATGCGCCGCGGCATGCCCCTTCGGGTGACGGCGGAATACGACAACTGGCGCCGGGTGGTGGACCGGGACGGCGTGGGGGGCTGGGTCTACTACACGCTGCTCTCCGGCAACCGCACCGTGATCGTCGATGCCGAGACCCTGAGCCTGCATGCCCGCCCCGACAGCCGGACCACCGAGATCGCGCGGCTGGAGCGCGGGGTCGTGGCCCGGGTCGACGAATGCACCGAAGACTGGTGCCGTCTGGTGGCCGACGGCTATCGCGGCTGGGCGCCGAAGGGCAATTACTGGGGGGTGGAGCCGGACGAGGTCTTCGACTGACACCGGCCCGCGGGACCGCGCCGCGCGGCGAGCGCTTGCCGAGGACCGCGAGCTTCGGCTATGCGCAACGCCATGAGCCGGCCCGAACATTACCACCTGAACCTGTCCGCCGGAGTGCTTTCCGTGACGGTGGCGCTCGTTCTGGTCGCGGCCAAGCTCTGGGCGCTGGATCAGACCGGGTCGCTGGCGATTGCCGCGACGCTCACCGATTCCGCGCTGGACCTGATGATGTCGGCGGGGGGCCTCGCGGCCATCGCCTATGCCGCCAAGCCCGCGGATGACGACCACGCTTTCGGCCATACCTCTGCGGAGGATCTGGCAGCCCTCAGCCAGGCCGCGTTCATCCTGGTCTCGGCCGGGGTGATCACCGTCACCGCCGTGCGCCGCCTGCTGTCCGACACGCCCGCGCCACTGACGTCGGAGGGTGCGGGGATCGCGGTGATCCTCTTTTCGGTGGTCCTGACGCTGATCCTCGTGCTCTGGCAGCGGCACGTGGCGCGGCGCACGGGCAGCCGCGTGGTCGCGGCGGATTCCCTGCACTACCTCGGCGACCTGCTGCCCAACATGGGGGCGCTGATCGCGCTGCTGGCCTCGGCCCGGCTGGGCCTTGCGCAGATCGATTCCGTCGTGGCGCTGGTCGCCGCGATGCTGATGGTCCTCGGCGCGGTCCGCATCGGGCGGGCGGCCTGGGACGCGCTGATGGATCGCGCGGCCGACCCCGAGACCCTGCGCGGCATCGCCCGCATCGCCGATGAGTTTCCGGGCGTGCTCGGCCATCACGATCTCAAGACCCGGCGCGCCGGAAGCCGGGTCTTCGTAAACCTGCATATCGAGCTGGACGGCAGCCAGACACTCGACGAGGCCCACGCCACCGGCGCGGCCCTGCGCAGGGCGATCTGCGCGGCCTATCCCTCGGCCGATGTGCTGATCCACAAGGATCCGGCCAACGTGACCCCGCACCCCGAGGACACGCGGCCGCGCTGATCAGGCCGCGTCGAGCAGCCCGCGCCCCTTCAACAGCGCCTCGGGCCCCGGCATCCGGCCGCGGAACTTCTCGTAGAGAACCGATGCCTCCTCGGATCCGCCGGCCGACAGCACGAACTTCTCCAGCTTGGCGGCGGTTTCGGGGTCGAACGGGCCGCCCGCCTCCTGGAAGGCGGCAAAGGCGTCGGCATCCATCACCTCGGACCACATGTAGGAATAATAACCGCAAGAATAGCCGTCGCCGGCGAAGACATGGGCGAATTGCGGTGTCGCGTGGCGCATCCCGATCGCATGGGGCATCCCCATCTCGTCGAGCAGCTCGGCCTGCATCTGCATCGGATCGCCCGGAGGCTCGCCCTCGTGGAACGCCAGATCGACCAGCGCCGAGGCGACATATTCCACCGTCTGGAACCCCATGTCATAGGTCGAGGCCGCCAGAAGCCGCTCCAGCATCTCCTGCGGCATGGGCTCCCCTGTCTCGGCATGTGTGGCGAACTCGGCCAGGACCTCCGGCACTTCCAGCCAATGCTCGTAGAGCTGCGAGGGCAGCTCCACGAAATCCCTTGCGACGCTGGTGCCCGAAATCGACTCGTAGGTCACGTCCGACAAGATCTGGTGCAGCGCATGGCCGAATTCGTGAAACAGCGTCCGGGCATCGTCATAGGACAGAAGCGCGGGCGCCCCGGCACCCGGCTTGGCGAAGTTGCATACGTTGACCACGTGGGGCCGGACCTCTCCGGCCAGCTTCTGCTGGGACCGGAAGACCGTGCACCAGGCGCCCGACCGCTTCGATCCACGGGCGAAATAATCGCCGATGAACACCGCCATGTGCCGGCCGTCGCGGGTGACCTCCCAGGCCCGTGCGTCGGGGTGGTAAAGCTCCACCTCCAGCGGCGCGAACTCCAGACCGAACAGCCGGTTGGCACAGGCGAAGGCCGCCTCGATCATTCGCTCCAGCTGCAGGTAGGGCTTCAGCTCGGCCTCATCGAGGTCATGGTCCTCCTTCCGCCGCTTCTCGGAGTAGTAGCGCCAGTCCCAGGGCTCCAGCGGCCCGGTCTCGCCGTCGCCGTGCATCATCGCGGTCAGCCGGACCTCGTCGGCCAGCGCCTGCGCCCGCGCCGGCTCCCAGACCCGCGTCAGCAAGTCCTTCACGGCGGCGGGAGTTCCGGCCATCTCGGTCTCCAGCTTGTAATCGGCGAAGCTGTCGTAGCCCAGAAGGTCGGCCCGCTCGGCCCGCAGCTCCAGCGTCTCGCGGGCGATCTCGCGGTTGTCGGTATCGCCGCCGTTGGCGCCCCGCGCGGCCCAGGCCTCCCAGGCGCGCTTTCGCAGATCCCGGCGCGGCGAGAATTGCAGGAACGGCACGATCAGCGAGCGCGACAGCGTCACCACCGGCCCGCCCGCGCCCAGGGCCTCGCCCGTCGCGCGGGCGTTGGCCACCACGAAGTCCGGCAGGCCCTCCAGCTCGGGCTCGTCCAGCTCCATCCGCCAGGCGCGCTCGTCGGCCAGCAGGTTCTGCGTGAACGAGGTGCCCAGCACGGACAGGCGGGATTTCACGTCCCGCAGCCGCTCGGCGGCATAACCCTCAAGCTCGGCCCCCGCCCGCACGAAGCCGCGCCGGGTCAGGTAGAGAAGCCGCGCCTGCTCGGGCGTCAGGTTCAGGTCGTCCTTCGCGGTCCAAAGCGCCTCGATCCGGTCGAACAGCGCCCGGTTGGCATAGATCTCGGAGGCAAAGGCCGACAGCTTCGGCGACACCTCCCGCATCAGCGCCTCGCGGGCGTCCGTGCTGTCCGCCCCGCTGACGACAAAGAAGACCGACAGCGCCCGGTCGAGCCCCGCCGACGCGCCCTCGAGCGCCTCGATCGTGTTGGCGAATGTCGCAGGCTCCGGGTTGCCGGCGATCTCGGCGATCCTCGCCCGCCCGACCTCCATGCCGGCATCGATGGCCGGGCCGAAATCCTCGTCGGAAATCGCAGCGAAGGGCGGCAGTCCGAACGGCGTGTCCCAGCCCTCGATCAGCGCATGTGTCATGTAGGGCTCCTTTCACCACCATACCTATGCCGCCGGCGGCAAGGTCTCCACCCCTTCATCTTGGCAAAAAAACTCATGCGCCGGGCTGTCACCCGGGATAGCGGCTGCGCAATTTCCGCTCCAGCCGCCGCAAGAGCAGCGACAGCCCGATTGTCATCACCAGGTAGATGAAGGCGACGACGTTGTAGGTCTCGAAATAGCGGAAGTTCCCGGCCGCCGTGACCTTGCCCATCTGCGTGACATCCGCGACGCCCAGCACCGACACCAGGCTGCTGTCCTTGATCATCGCCACGAAGTCATTGCCCAGCGGCGGCAGGATCCGCCGGAACGCCTGCGGAAAGACGATGTGTCGGAACCGCTGCCAGGGACCAAGGCCCAGCGCCTCCGCCGCCTCCACCTGCCCGCGGTCGATGCTTTGCAGCCCGGCCCGGAAGACCTCGGCGATGAAGGCCGAATAGCCGATGGTCAACGCGATGATCGCCCGCCACATCAGGCTGAAATCCCGGGTCCGGATCGGCTCCAGCCCCAGCCCGTCCAGAACCCAGTTCCAGCCCGCCACCATCGCGGGCGCCATCACGAAGGCAACATAGAGCAAAAGCACCAGGATCGGCACGCCGCGCACGATCTCGATATAGAACCGCGCCACCTGGCGCAGCACAAGGAACCGCGACAGCGACGCCACTGCGAGCCCCAGCCCGCCGAGACAGGCCAGCGCAAAGCCGACCAGCGTCACGAAAACGGTGATCCAGATGCCCTTGGAGAGGGTCCCCAGAACCTGCACGTAGAGGTCCCGGGAGACGATTTGCCACACGAACCAGAGGCCCAGCCCCCCGGCGACCAGAAGCCACCAAGGGAAATCGTCCTTGCTCTCGCCACTCACGGGCGGATGCGCGGCCGGTCAGCGCTCATTCGCCCAGCTTGTACTCCAGGAACCACCTGGTGTTGAGCGCATCCAGCGTCCCGTCCGCTTCCATCGAGGCGATCGCGGCGTTGATCGGCTCCACAAGGTCAGACCCCATCGGGAAGATGAAGCCGAAATCCTCGGTCCCCAGCTTCTCGCCCACGATCTTCAGCCCGCCGTCGGAGGCCTCGACATAGCCGTTGCCTGCCGTGCCGTCGGTCAGGACGAGATCCACGTCCCCGGTGCGCAGCGCCTGAACGCCCGCGCCGAACGTCTCGAACAGCTGGACCCGCGGGTTCGCCTCGTCGCCGTCCAGCACAT
Organism: Roseisalinus antarcticus; assembly: GCF_900172355.1. Taxonomy (GTDB): domain Bacteria; phylum Pseudomonadota; class Alphaproteobacteria; order Rhodobacterales; family Rhodobacteraceae; genus Oceanicola; species Oceanicola antarcticus_A. Next base: position 228,007 of record NZ_FWFZ01000005.1, read on the forward strand.
CGTAGACGGCGACGTAGAACGGCGTCGTCCCGGGCTGCGCCGCGACCAGCAGATCGGGATCGGCGGCAAAGGAGGCGGCATCGTCAAACCTCGTCTCGTCGCCCCGGACCAGCATCACCATTTCGCTGGTCATGTAGGTGTCGGAGAAATCGACAACCTCGGCCCGGTCTTCCCGGATGGTGATCCCGGTCATCCCGATGTCGTACTGGCCCTCGGCAACCGCCGGGATCATCGCGTCCCACGAGGTCCTCTCATAGGCGACGGTGAAGTTCAGCCTGTCGGCGATCTCGGCCATGGCGTCATATTCCCAGCCCACGGCCTCGCCGGAACTCGGGTCGATGAACTGGAGCGGCGGATAGGCGTTCTCGGTTACCACGACCACTTCGCGCCCGCCCAGATCGGGCAGGTCCTGGGCCACGGCGGCCCCGGCGGACAGCACCGCGGCGCTCAGGACGGCAAACAATTTCATGACATTCTCCCTGACTATGATCGCGACGAGTATGCCGCGCCGCGCTCCGCGTGCAAGCCTCCCCGGCCACAGACAGGGCAGTCCTCGCGGCGGCTCAGGGCGATGCTCCGGGTTTCGGCGTAAAGCGCATCGTAAATCAGCATACGTCCGCGCAGCGCCTCGCCGGCATCGGTCAGCAGCTTGACCGCCTCGACAGCCATCATCGCGCCGACCACGCCCGGCAACGGCCCCAGAACGCCCGCCTCCGCGCAGGACGGGGCGAGCGACGGATCGGGCGCCACCGGAAACACGCATTCGTAGCAAGGCGCACCCCGCCCCGGATCCCAGACCGAGATCTGCCCCTCCCACTGGGTCAGCGCCCCCCCGACCAGGGGCACGCCAAGGCCGGCGCAGACCCTGTTCACCAGGTAGCGCGTCTCGAAATTGTCCGACCCGTCCAGCACGACATCGTAGTCGGCCAGCAACTCCGCCGCGATCTCCCCGGTCAGGCGCCGGTGATAGGGCCGCACCGCGACGAAGGGGTTCAGCGCCTCGATCGCGGCCTGAGCGGAAAAGACCTTGGGCATCCCGATGCGGCTGTCGGAATGGATCACCTGCCGCTGCAGGTTGCTCCCCTCGACCTCGTCAGGGTCGATCACGCCGATGGTTCCGACCCCGGCCGCCGCCAGGTAAGTCAGCGCGGGCGAGCCGAGCCCGCCGGCGCCAACGACCAGCACCTTGGCCTGCTTCAGTCGTTTCTGCCCGGGACCGCCGATCTCGCGCAGGACCATATGCCTTGCGTAGCGGCCCAATTCGGTGCCGCTGAAAGACCCCGGAGGCTCCGGCGGCGCTGGCGCGCCTGAGGCACGCGCCCGCAGCCATCTCAGCCCCCGGGCATACATCCATCCAAGGCCCGCAGCGGCCAAAATCAGCAGCCACAGCGCCGGGGACCCTCCCGTCGCCTCGCGCAGCGGATGGCCCGCGGGCAACAGGACCTGCACGATGAGGACCGCGATCAGAAGCAGCCCGATCATGGTCCACCGGGCCTGACGCGGCGCCCCCATGGCCACGCCGATGCCCCAGAGCGCCCCCGCCATGGCCAGAACGACGATCATCCCGCCCGCCCGGTCGAGCCGAAGCCACCCGCGCCCCGCGCCGTTTCCGAAAGCGCGTCCCGCTGCACGAAGGTCCCGCGCACCACAGGCGCCACCACCATTTGCGCTATTCGGTCGCCATGTTCGACACGGAACGGCGCATCCCCCGCATTGAGCAGGATAACCCCGACCGGACCGCGATAGTCGCAATCAATGGTACCCGGCGCATTGACCAGCATGATCCCGTGCTTCAGCGCCAGCCCGGACCGCGGGCGCACCTGCACCTCGAAGCCGTCCGGGATCTCCATCACGAATCCCGTCGGGATCAGAGCCCGCTCTCCGGGCGCCAGGACGACACCGCCCCGCGCTCCTTCGGCGAAATTCGCCCGGACATCCGCCCCCGCGGCCCCCGCCGTCTTGTAGGACGGCAGCGCAATGGACGGATCCGCCCCCGCCACGAAAGTGATCCCGATTTCAGGCACGCCCGCCCCCACATTCATCTTGGCAAAAAACTCCCGCCGGAGGCACGGTCAGGCCAGCGCCTCCGCCATCATCCCGGCGAGCCGCCGTGCCACGGCGTCCTTGCCCTCGCGCGGCCAGTCCTCGGCCCCGTCCTCGGTGATGAAGGTAATCCGATTTTCGGTGCCGCCCATGATCCCCGTGGCCGGCGACACGTCATTGGCCAAAAGCCAGTCACAGCCCTTCCGGCGCCGCTTGGCGGTGGCATTGGCGACGACGTCATCGGTCTCGGCGGCAAAGCCCACCACCAGCGCGGGACGGTCGGACCCAAGCCCCGCGATCTCGGCGAGGATATCGGGGTTCTGCGTCAACTCCAGCTCGGGCAAGGCCCCGGCGGTCTTCTTCATCTTGGAGCCCGAGGCATTGGCGACGCGCCAATCCGCGACCGCCGCCGCGAAGACGGCGCCGTCGACCGGCAGCGCATCGTGCACCGCCGCGCGCATCTCCTCGGCGGTCTCGACCGCGACGACCTCGACGCCCGGGGGCGGCGACACCTCCGCGGGACCGGTGACAAAGACCACCTCCGCGCCGAGATCCGCCAGGGCCCGGGCAATCGCCGTGCCCTGCGCCCCCGAAGAGCGATTGGCGATATAGCGGACAGGGTCGATCGGCTCATGGGTCGGCCCAGAGGTCACCAGAACCCGGCGCCCGGCCAGTGGACCGCCGCCGAAGGCCCGTTCCACCGCCGCGACGATCTCCATCGGCTCGGCCATGCGCCCGGGCCCGAATTCGCGGCAGGCCATGTCGCCCTTGTTGGGCCCGACACTCAGGATCCCGTCCGCGGCCAGCGTCCGGACATTGCGCTGCGTGGCCGGATGCTCCCACATCCGCACGTTCATCGCCGGCGCCAGCAGCACCCGCTTGTCCGTCGCCAGCAACAGGGTCGAGGCCAGATCCCCGGCCAGTCCGGCGGCCATCTTGGCCATCAGGTCGGCCGTCGCGGGGGCAACAACGACGAGGTCCGCGGCCCGGCTCAGCTCGATATGGCCCATCTCGGCCTCGGCAGTGAGGTCGAAAAGCTCCGTGAACACCTTCTTGCCGGCCAGCGCCGACACCGACAGCGGTGTGACAAATTCCGCACCCGACCGGGTCAGGACCGGCGTGACCTCAACGCCGCGCTCCTTCAGCCGCCGGATCAGCTCCAGCGCCTTGTAGGCCGCGATCCCGCCGCCGATGATGAGAAGTACATGTCGTCCAGCCAGCATGGCGCCAGACTAGGCGCGGCCCGCGGCCTCCACAAGCGCCCGCTCGCGGGAACGGTTCACCGGAAGACGTCGCAGGGGTCCTCGCGTTCGACGGCCTCGGACATCACGACCGCGTCGTAGGGCAGGCCGGGTTCCGCGCTGCCCTCCATCTGGCCAAGCGCGAAGACCCCGATCCCCGGCCGCGCCGAGCGCAGCACCGCCGGCACGCCCCAATCGGTCCGCGCATGCCCGTTGCCGGTGATCAGCACCACCGGCCCGCCGGTCTCGTCGAGCGCGGTCAACACCGCTGCGGCGAACGCCGCGTCGCGAAGGATCTGCGCCGCGACCATGCCCGGCAGCATCCCTTCCGGCAGGGCGCCGCAATGGGCCTCGGCCTGCCCGGCCTCGCGCACGGCCTGTTCCTCTGCGCTCACGGGGCGCAGCAGGTCCGGCGCGGCGACGACCGCCTCCGGCCCCTCCTCCATGGCGCGGATCAGGGCCTCGCGGGGGACCGCGCCGCCGTAAAGCGCGGTGCCCGGGGGCGCGGCCGCGAAGATCGGATAATACATCGTGAAGTCGGGCCAGGGGCTGTCGTCCCAGCCCAGCGCATTTTCCAGTGCGACCGGATCGGCCCAATCCACGCCGCGTCCAGCATCGGCCCGAGCGGGGCTCAGCATCTCGAAGACCAGGGCGGCGGGCGCGATCTCTGCCACGCGCTCGGCCTGGATCAGGTGGTGGGCGGGGTTGTCGTGAACCTCGCCCAGCACAAACACGTCCTGGGCCGCGGCGGGCGCGGCCCAGAGGGCAATGAGCAAAAGCCGGATCACACCAGGTAGTTCAGGACTTCGCGATTCTGGGTCTCGAGGCTCTTGCGCATTTTCCCGAAGGCTGCGGCCTCGAGCTGTCGGACCCGCTCCTTGGACAGGCCAAGCTCGGTTCCCAGCGATTCAAGCGTCCGGGGATCGTCGCGCATCTTGCGCTCTTTCACGATGAACCGCTCGCGATCGTTCAGCCCGCTGAGCGCGTGCAGCAGCCATTGCCGAAGCGTGTCGGTATCGTGGGAATTCTCCACCGTCTCCGCCGCCTGGGGGCCGCCGTCCTCGAGCGCCTCGATCCACTCCCGGCCTTCGTCCTCGGCCGATTGCGTCGCGTTGAGCGAGTAGTCGGACCCGGAAAGCCGGCCTTCCATCATCTCGACATCGTGCAGGGGAACCCCCACTTCGGTAGCGATCATCTGGCGCATCTTGTGCTTGTCGAGGCTTTCGCCCGCGGCCGCCGCCTCACGCTCCAGCCGGGCCTGCACCCGGCGCATGTTGAAGAACAGCGATTTCTGCGACGAGGTCGAGCCCGTTCGAACCATCGACCAGTTGCGCATCACGTAGTCCTGGATCGAGGCCTTGATCCACCACACGGCATAGGTCGAAAAGCGCACGCCCCGGTCCGGGTCGAACTTGTCGGCGGCTTTCATCAAGCCCAGCGACGCCTCCTGGATGAGGTCGTTCATCGGGGCCCCGTAGCGCTTGAACTTGGAGGCCATCGAGATCGCGAGCCGCATGTAGGCCGTGATCAGCCGATGCAGCGCCTGCTCGTCGCGCTGGTCGCGCCACGCATAGGCAAGCCGAAGTTCGGTTTCTGCATCAAGTAGTTCAGCTTTCATTGCCTGACGCGACAGGCTGTGATCTGCGGCTCCGTCAAATGCCATCGACTTCTCCCCGGTTGAATGTTCCTGACCTTCAAGTCAGTGATGCAAAGGTTTACGGGGGATGAACGTTCTCGGATCAAACATGGGTGCACACAAAACCTTGCAAAAACTCACATTGGTTCTAGGGGGCGCCGCCTCCGGCAAGTCCGCGTATGCCGAAAGCCTCGTGACCGGGACCGCGCGGCCGCGCGTCTACATCGCCACGGCGCAGGCCTTCGATATTGAAATAGAACGGAAAATAGAGGTTCATCGCCTGTCCCGAGGGCCCAACTGGACCACCGTCGAGGCCCCGACCGAGGTTGAGCATCCCCTGTCGCAGGCCAGCGATCACGATATCGTGCTTCTTGATTGCGCGACGCTCTGGCTGAGCAATCTTCTGCTGTCTGACGCGGATCTAGAGGGCGCACCCGCCCGGCTTTGCACCGCGCTCGCCGCCTGCCGCGCCCCGGTCGTCGTGGTCTCGAACGAGGTCGGGCAAGGGATCGTGCCGGAGCATGCGATGGGACGGACCTTCCGCGAGGCACAGGGCCGCCTGAACCAGGCCATCGCCGCCGAGGCCGACCTGGTGGTGGCGGTCATGGCGGGCCTGCCGCTGGTTCTGAAAGGCACCTTGCCGTGACGCGCTGGTTCTGGGTCCGGCACGGGCCGACGCATCAGACGGTGATGACGGGACAGCGCGACGTGCCCGCCGACCTGTCGGATGCCGCCGCAATCGCCCGGCTGGAGGCGATGTTGCCGTCCGATGCGCTGGTGATCTCGTCCGACCTGTTGCGCGCCCGCAGCACCGCCGGTGCCATAGCCGGGCGCCGCACCCGCCTGCCCCACGCGGCCGGCCTGCGCGAGTTCGACTTCGGCGCCTGGGACGGTCTCGCGTCAGAGGCCGTCGCCCGGCGCGACCCCTTGCTCTCGCGTCGCTTTTGGGAGGAGCCGGGGGACCTGGAGGCGCCGGACGGCGAAAGCTGGAACATGGTCGCCGCCCGCGTCAGCGCCACGGTCGACGCGCTGACGGCCCGGTTCGAAGGGCGGACGCTGGTCGCGATCGCCCATCTCGGACCGATCCTGACCCAGGTCCACCGTGCCCGCGGCGGCCGCGTCTACGATGTCCTGGCCCAGCACATCGAGCCGCTGTCGCTCACGGAACTGTCCGTCACGGCCGGGCAGTGGACCGAGCACCGGACCAACATCCGACCCTGAAGCCGCGGCTCAAGTCTTCAGGCTCTGTTCCAGCCGCAATCGCGCGATCCGCTCGACCTGCCGGCAGGCGGTGTCGAATTCCGTCGCGGTGTCATTGGCGATCCGCGTCTCGAATGCCGCGAGGATGCCGCCCTTGTCATGGTCGCGCACGGCGATGATGAAAGGAAAATCGTGCTTGGCCACGTAGGCCGCGTTCAGCTCCTCGAACCGCGCCCGCTCCGCATCGGTCAGCGCGTCGAGCCCGGCGCTCGCCTGTTCCGAGAAGCTGTCCTCCGTCAGTCGCTTGGCGGCGGCCAGCTTTCCGGCAAGATCCGGGTGCGCCTTGAGGACGGCGCGGCGCTCTTGCTGCGTCGCCGTCCGGAACACCCGGGCCAGGGCATTGGACAGGCCGGCGGGCGTGTCATGCGCGGCGCCAAGCTCCAGCCCGTGGGCCCTCTCGGCGATCCAGGGGGAATGTTCGTAGACGCCGCCGAAATAATCGACAAATCCGGCAAGATCCATCTCCGACGGGCGCACGCGCCGGCGCGGCGGATGGGTCGCGGACCAGTGCTCCGCGATCTCCAGCCGGCGGGCGAACCAGGCCCCGCCCCGTTTGGCCACGTGATCGAGAAAGCGGATCAGCCCCGCGATCTTGCCCGGCCGCCCGATCAGGCGGCAATGCAGCCCGACGCTCATCATCTTGGGCGCCCCCGCCGCGCCCTCGGCCAGAAGGACGTCGTAGGCGTCGCACAGATACTGCCCGAAATCCTGGCCCGTCACCCAGCCGGGCGCGGTGGCGAACCGCATGTCGTTTGCCTCGAGCGTGTAGGGGATAACCAGCTGGTCACGCTCGCCGACCCGGACCCAGTGCGGCAGGTCGTCGTCATAGGTGTCGGAGATATAGTCGAACGCCCCGGTCTCGGCGACCAGCCGCACCGTGTTCATCGAGCAGCGCCCGGTGTACCAGCCGCGCGGCGGCTCTCCGACCACCTCGGTGTGAAGCCGGATCGCCTCGGCGATGCTGTCCCGTTCTGCCTTGGGCGACATGTCCCTGTGCTCGACCCATTTCAGCCCGTGGCTGGCGATTTCCCAGCCGGCGTCCTTCATCGCCTCGACCTGGTTGGGCGAGCGGGCGAGCGCCGTGGCTACCCCGTAGATCGTCAGCGGGATGCCACGCTGGGTGAACAGGCGCTGAAGCCGCCAGAACCCCGCCCGGGCGCCGTAATCGTAGATCGATTCCATGTTCCAGTGGCGTTGGCCCTTCCACGGCTGGGCGCCGGGAATGTCCGACAGGAAGGCCTCCGAATGGGTGTCGCCGTGAAGGAGGGAGTTCTCGCCCCCCTCCTCGTAGTTCAGCACGATCTGGACGGCGACAGAGGCGCCACCCGGCCAGTTCGGGTGGGGCGGGCTGGCGCCGTGGCCATTGGTGTCGCGGGGATATCTTTCCATTGCGGAATATTGCGGCCCGGGCCCGCCGGTGACAAGCCCGGGCGTGGGCGCCTATCATGCGGACCACCGCGATCGCCGGGCCGATCATCGTGACGACCAGCCCGGAGCCCAGCGGCGTCGGATGCGCCCGATGAGGAAGCCGAGGACGGCATGAAAGCGCCCGCCGACCAGAACACCTGCAATCAGGTCTGACAGCAGCGCCACCCCCTGGGCTGCCAAACACGGTATCATGAGCGGGACGAAAGCGAAGCTCCTGCCCTGGACGATCGGTAACCGTGCGCTCGCGTCCGCTGCGTTCCATCGACCCGCGGCCCCCTTGCATTCCCGGGCCAAGAGGGGCCCGAATGGTGCGGCAGAAGATAACGGCCGGTCCCGCCCCGTTGCGGGGAGCCGGGGCCGGAATCGCACAGTGTCACATCGCCGTGATCAAATTGGAGGCAGAATGAGTGGCTACCTGACAACCCATGTTCTCGACACCGGCCGGGGCGTGCCGGCGGAGGGGCTTGAGATCGAGCTCTACCGGCTGGGCGCTGGGCGCGACAAGCTGGCCCGGAAGGTGACGAATGCCGACGGGCGCACGGACGGACCGATCCTGCCCCAGGACGCGTTCGAGACCGGCACCTACGAGCTGGTGTTTCACGCGGGCGATTATTTCGCGCGGAGCGGGCAGACGAAGGCGTTTCTCGACGTGGTGCCGCTGCGGTTTTCCATGTCGGAGGCCTCGCATTTTCATGTGCCCCTGCTGTTGTCGCCGTTCAGCTACGCCACCTATCGCGGCAGCTGACCTGCCCGCCTTGACCCGCCTGCCCTGACTTGGCGGAGGCGCCTGCGGCGCCACAGGTCTTCCCGCGCCGCCCTTGCGGGCGGTGCGGCGGCTGGCGCCCGGGGCCGCTGTCAGGCGTCGCGGGAGAGGGTGAGCCGGTAGCTGATCGCCTCGGCCACGTCCGAGCGCCGGACGGCCTCGGAGCCGGCGAGGTCGGCGATGGTGCGGGCGACCCGCAGGACCCGGTGGTAGCCGCGCGCCGACAGGCCGAACCGTTCGGCCACCCGGGCCAGCAGGGCACGGCCCTCCTCCTCGGGTGTGGCGATCGCCTCGAGCAGCGATCCTTCGGCATCGGCATTGGAGCGCACGGCATCGTGGCCACCGAATCGATCGGTCTGGATCGCCCGCGCGGCCGCCACGCGGGCGGCGATCGTGCCGGACCGTTCTCCGGTCGCGGGCAGGTCGAGATCCGCATAGGCCACAGGCGGCACCTCCACCCTCAGGTCGAAGCGATCCATCAGCGGGCCGGAGATCCGGTTCATGTATTCCTCGCCGCACTGCGGGACCCTTGCGCAGGACCGTTCAGGCTCGGAGAGATAGCCGCATTTGCAGGGGTTGGCCGCCGCGATCAGCATGAAGCGGCAGGGATACCGCACATGGGCATTGGCCCGAGAGACCACGACCTCTCCGGTCTCGATCGGCTGGCGCAGGGTTTCGAGCACCTGCCGCGGGAACTCCGGGAATTCGTCCATGAACAGCACCCCGTTGTGGGCGAGGCTGACCTCGCCGGGCTTGGCGCCCCGGCCGCCACCGACGATCGCGGCCATGGACGCGGTGTGGTGCGGCTCTCGCATCGGGCGGCTGCGCGAGATGCCGCCCTCGTCCAGCAGGCCGGCGAGGGAGTGGATCATCGAGGTCTCGAGCGCCTCCTGCGCCGTCAGGTCGGGCAGGATTCCGGGCAGCCGAGCCGCGAGCATGGATTTGCCGGAGCCCGGGGCGCCCACCAGAAGCAGGTGATGGCGCCCCGCCGCCGCGATCTCCAGCGCCCGTTTGGCGCGTTCCTGGCCTTTGACCTCGGCCATGTCGCGGCCGGCTTTCGCGCCGGCGACCTCGCCCGGTGTTGCGAAGCCAAGCGGCTTGCGGCCCGAGAGGTGGCCGATCGCCTCGCCCAGCGTGCGCGGGGCCACCACGTCGCAGGCGCCGACCCAGGCCGCCTCGGCCCCGCAGCCGGCCGGGCAGATCAGAGCCCGCCCCTCGGTCGCCGCCGCGACGGCGGCCGGCAGTGCGCCGAGCACCGGCAGCAGGCCGCCCGAGAGCGACAATTCGCCCAGCGCGGTGACGCCGGCGACCTTGTCCGCGGGCAGGATGTCGATTTCGGCCAGCAGGGCCAACGCGATGGGCAGGTCGAAATGAGAGCCCGCCTTGGGCAGGTCGGCCGGCGAGAGGTTCACCGTGATTCGCTTGGACGGCAGCGCGATCGCCATCGTTCCGAGCGCGGCGCGCACCCTTTCCCGAGCCTCGGAGACCGCCTTGTCGGGCAGGCCCACGATGGCAAAGGCCGGCAGGCCGGCCGAGACGGCGCATTGCACCTCGACCGTGCGGGCCTCGATCCCGTCGAACGCCACGGTGTAGGCCGTCGCAACCATCGTACACTCTTTCCACCTTCGGTTCCGGGATTGGTTAACAGGCGGAAGGTTTAGGAATGGTTAACCAAGATAAATGCACAGCCGCCCGACGGGGTCAGCCGCGCAGCATCCGCAGGCCTTGGGTCGCGTCCGTCCGGACGGCCAGCCGAAGCCCCGGTTCGTCGCCAGCCCGCAGGGCGGCAAGGATCAGCCGGTGGTTGTGCGGCGGCTCGCTCCGCCGCAAGCGCGCATAGAGTGCGGCCATCGTCGGGCCGAGCTGCAGCCAGACGGTCTCGGCCATGGCGAGCATCGCCGGGGCCTGGGCGCGCAGGTAGAGTGTGCGGTGAAACTCGAGGTTCGTCCGGATGTAGCCGGTCGCGTCGTGCCGGGCGACCATGCGGGCCACGCCGTCGTTGATGTTCTGCAACCGCTCGATCAGTGCCAGGTGCGCCCGTGGCAGTGCCCGGCTTGCCAGCTCCGGTTCCAGCAAGGCGCGAATCGACGCCAGCTCCTCTATGCGATCGTCCGAAAGCTCAGGCGTGGAGACCCGGCCCGAGGACGACAGCGACAGGGCGCCCTCGGCGACAAGGCGCCGGGCGGCCTCGCGGGCCGGGGTCGTCGACGTGCCGAATTCCTTGCCGATCCCCCGCAGGGTCAGCGACGCGCCGGGCAGGATCTCGCCATGCATGATCCGAAGCCGCAGGGCGCGGTAAACCCGGTCATGCGCCGCCCCTGTCGGCGCCGAAACCTCGGGGGAGCGGGTTTGCAGCAGCATGGGTCGAGTGTGCCGCCGCCAGCCCCGCGGTCAAGCCCCTTCGAACGAGACCCGGTGCAGGCGGCTGCCGTTCTCGCGCAGCCATTTGCGCGGGCCTCCGTAGCCCGGGCAGAGCCGCGCGACCACGGCCCAGAAGGCGGGCGAGTGGTTCATCTCGGCCAAGTGCGCGACCTCGTGCGCGGCCACGTAGTCCAGCACCTCCGGCGGGGCCATCACCAGGCGCCAGGAATACATCAGGTCGCCGGCCGAAGAGCACGACCCCCAGCGCGAGCGCGTGTCGCGCAGGGTGATCCGCCCATACTTGCGGCCCAAGGCTTCGGCATGACGGTCCGAGGCGTTGGCGAGCCGGTCCCGCGCCGCGAGCTTGAGGAAGGCGGCCACCCGCTGCGCCACCCGCGCCGGGTCGCGCGGCACCAGCAGCACCCCGTCCTCGATCCGGGCGGACCGCACCGCGGCAGGCGTGATCGGCAGGTCGCGCCCCTCGAAGGGAATGGTCCCGTCCGGCAGCACCTTCTGCATCCCCGCCATGTCCGACAGGTGCCCGCGCAACCAGGCCTCGCGGGACCGGGCGAACCTCAACCCCTCGCGCTGGCTGACATGGCCCGGCAGGGTCAGGGTCACGCGGCCGTCGAGCTGCGAGACGCGCAATGTCATCCGCCGGGCGCGGGCCGAGCGCCGCAGCGCGATATCGATAGGGGGGTTGCCTACTCGCAGAGTTTCGCCCATATCCGCCATTCCCGCGCACCGGAGCCTGGGTTTCCGCCACCGCTCCGGTGTCTATGCTTTTGACACCGCCCCGGCCTTATGGCAGGGGAGCGCGATCCGCCGCAAGATGCCGAAGAAAGAGAGCCGACATGCCCAAGGAAGAGTGGGGAACCAAGCGTCTATGCCCAACCACGGGCAAACGCTTCTATGACCTGAACCGGAATCCGATCGTCAGCCCCTACACCGGGGACGTCGTGAACATCGACACCGGCAAGACCCGCACCATGGTCGCCGATGCCGAGGACGCCCAGTCCAAGAAGCCGGAGACCGAAGATACCGAAGAGGAACTGGTGCTCGACGACAGCGACGACGACGACGACGACGACGATGACGCCGATGTGGATATCGGCGACGACGTTCTCGAAGACGATGACGACGACGATACCGTTTCCCTCGACGAACTGGCAGATGTGCCGGGCGAGGACAGCGACGATTGATATCCGGCATGCCGGGGGCGGATTTTTCGCTTGATCTCCCCCGGGCCGCTTCGTAAAGAGCGGCACGTCGCGACAACGCGACACAAGGCGGGGCCTTAGCTCAGTTGGGAGAGCGCTTGCATGGCATGCAAGAGGTCAGGGGTTCGACCCCCCTAGGCTCCACCAAAACTCCATTCCAGATACGCTTGGACGGGCTGACCGTGCTGTAAGTGCTTCTCCACAGTCCTGCGGACTGGTGCTGTGGTCTTGCCGTATGCTCTCGCTGCCTCGATCCATGCGCATGGGTTGAACGTGGATCCCGGGCGCTGCGCGGCTCTGTCCCATGACGAGCGGGTGAACCGCCCGACGCATCGCCGAGGGGCGGCGCCCGTCCCGGCAAACCCGCCTGTCGCGAGGCGCTGGCCCACCGCAACGACTGGCGTTTCCCCAAATCGGCCGCGCGGTCCTCCGCAGCGGCGGCAGGGCGCTGACTTGTCCCGTGCAGGCAGACTGACGGAACCTGCACCGATGCACCTCAAGGGCCGGTGGCTTCGATCAATCAGAAAGCTTGTCCGCGACGCCCCTAGGCTCAGGATTCATAACCAGTAGATGACGAGTGCGGCGAGGGCGATAGCCGAAAGGAATACCTTCGGGCACCGGTCATAGCGGGTCGCCACACGCCTCCAGTCTTTGAGTCTTCCGAACATGATCTCGATGCGATTGCGCCGCTTGTATCGGCGTTTGTCGTATTTGACCGGCGTCTTGCGTTTCTTTCGGCTTGGGATACATGCGCGTATCCCCTTGCCCTGCAAGGCTTCTCTGAACCAGTCAGCGTCATAGCCGCGATCCCCGAGTAGCCATTTGACGGTCGGTAGGCTGCTGAGCAATGCGCGCGCGCCGATGTAATCGCTGACCTGTCCGGCGGTGACGAACAGGTCGATCGGTCGTCCCTGACTGTCGCAGATGGCGTGCAGCTTGGTGTTCATGCCGCCTTTGGTTCGACCGATAAGACGACCACGCCCCCCTTTTTGGCGGCCATGCTGGTCGCCGTTCGATGGGCCTTGAGGTATGTCGCGTCCACTGCCCGGCAGGGCATCACGCAGTGATGTCCCGAGAGGGGATCATCACGGTCTCCTCTTCGCCGTGTTCCGCCGCCAGCCCGGCCATCATCCGGGCGAAGATACCTTTCTCGCTCCACCGCTTCCACCGGCTGTAGAGCGACTTGTGCGGTCCGTAGGCTTCCGGAGCGTCTCGCCAGCGCAAGCCATTGCGGTTGATGAAAATAATCCCGCTCAAAACCCGCCTGTCATCGACCCGAGGCTTACCATGAGGCTTGGGGAAGAAAGGGGCCAGACGCGCCATCTGCGCGTCGGTCAGCCAGAAGAGATCGCTCATGTCACCGCTCCCTTTTTCGAAGCCGTGAATCATGCGGTGCAGCGGAAATCAATGCATCCTGAGCCTAAGGCCTTTGGCTCAGCTATCTTTCGCAGGAAGAAGTAACACCCCAATCCCCAGATGGCCAAAGCGGCCAGAATAATGGCGAGACTGCTTTTTGGTGGTGGCGTTGGACTGGCGACTACGTTTCGTCTAGGCTCAGGACTCATAGCCAAAAGATCACGGTTGCGGCGAGAGCAATGGCCGAGAGGAAGACCTTGGGACTTCGGTCATAGCGCGTGGCGACGCGCCTCCAGTCTTTCAAGCGTCCGAACATGATCTC
>NZ_FWFZ01000020.1 GCF_900172355.1 Roseisalinus antarcticus
GCCCCGATCGCGATGGAAGACGGCCTGCGCTTCGCGATCCGCGAAGGCGGCCGCACCGTCGGCGCCGGCGTGGTCTCCAAGATCCTCGTCTGACCCCCAGACACCGGGCGCGGACAATCGCGCCCGGTCCCGACGTTCCGGGCGCCCCCTGCGGGGCGCCCAGCCAATAACAAGACCCCCTTACGTGGGCCGGCAATTGGGCTGGTCCACCTCTTTGGGAAGACTGCCGCGAAAGGCTGATGAGATATGGCACAGAGCCAAAACATCCGGATCCGGCTGAAGGCCTTCGATTACCGGGTGCTGGATGCCAGCACGCAGGAAATCGTCCAGACCGCGAAGCGCACCGGCGCGAGCGTGAGGGGCCCGATTCCGCTGCCCAACAAGATCGAGAAGTTCACGGTTCTCCGTGGCCCGCACATCGACAAGAAATCCCGTGACCAGTGGGAAATCCGTACGCACAAGCGGTTGCTCGACATTGTCGACCCGACCCCGCAGACCGTGGACGCGCTGATGAAGCTCGACCTGGCTGCCGGTGTCGACGTCGAGATCAAGGTTTAAGGGGAGCACGAGAGACATGTTGCGCTCTGGAATCATCGCCAAGAAGGTCGGGATGACCCGTATCTTCCAGGAAGACGGGAAGCAGATTCCCGTGACCGTTCTCCAACTCGACAAGTTGCAGGTCGTGGCCCAGCGGACCGCCGATAAGGATGGCTATTCCGCCGTTCAGCTCGGCGCCGGAAGAGCCAAGGCCAAGCGGACTTCGGCCCCCATGCGTGGCCACTTCGCCAAGGCGAATGTGGAACCCAAGCGCAAGATCGCCGAGTTCCGCGTGGCCCCCGAGAACATGATCGACGTGGGTGAGGAGATCACCGCCGACCATTACTTCGAGGGTCAGTTCGTCGACGTCTCGGGCACTTCGATCGGCAAGGGCTTTGCCGGTGCCATGAAGCGGCACAATTTCGGCGGCCTGCGCGCCACGCACGGCGTGTCGATCAGCCACCGGTCGCACGGCTCCACCGGCCAGTGTCAGGACCCCGGCAAGGTCTTCAAAGGCAAGAAGATGGCCGGCCACATGGGCGCCGCCAAGGTCACCACGCAGAACCTTCAAGTGGTCAAGACCGACGCCGACCGTGGCCTGATCATGGTCAAGGGCGCGGTCCCCGGCTCCAAGGGTGGCTGGGTCACGATCAAGGATGCGGTGAAGAAGCCGATCCCCGAGAACGTGATCTACCCCGCCGCGCTTCGGTCCGCCGGTGAAGAAGCCAAGCGTTTGGCCGAAGAATCCGCGGCCCAGGCCGAAGCCGAAGCCAAGGCCGCCGAAGAGGCGCGTCTGGCCGAGGAAGCCGCCGCTCAGGAAGAGGCGCTCAAGGCCGCTGAATCCGAGATTGCAGCCGAAGACTCTGCTGAGCCCGAGAAGAAGGAAGGCGACGAATGAAACTCGACGTGATCAATCTGGACGGCGGATCGGCCGGATCGGTGGATCTGGACGAGGCGCTTTTCGGTCTCGAGCCCCGCACCGACATCCTGCACCGTGTCGTCCGCTGGCAGCGTAACAACGCCATGGCCGGCACCCACAAGGTCAAGACCCGGCGCGAGACGTCCTACTCGACCAAGAAGATCTATCGCCAGAAGGGCACCGGCGGCGCACGCCACGGTGACCGGAACGCGCCGATCTTCCGCTCGGGTGGTGTCTACAAGGGCCCGACCCCGCGCAGCCACGGCCACGAGCTGACCAAGAAGTTCCGCAAGCTGGGCCTGCGCCATGCGCTGTCGGCCAAGATGAAGGCGGGCGAGCTGGTCGTGCTCGAATCGGCCGAGGCCGACGGCAAGACCTCGGCGCTGGCCAAGCAGCTGAAGAACCTCGGCTGGAAGCGGGCGCTTGTGATCGACGGGGCCGAGGTGAACGAGGGCTTTGCCCGCGCCGCCCAGAACCTGGAAACCATCAACGTGCTGCCCTCGATGGGCGCCAACGTCTACGACATCCTCCGCAGTGACACGCTCGTGCTCACCAAGGCGGGCGTCGAGGCCCTGGAGGCTCGACTGAAATGACCGCGAAGCCAGAGCATTACGACGTCATCGTCAAGCCGCTGATCACCGAAAAGACCACGATGGCATCCGAGGCCAACGCGGTGGTGTTCGAAGTGGCGATCGCCGCCAACAAGCCGCAGATCAAGGAGGCCGTCGAGGAGCTCTTTGGTGTGAAGGTGAAGGCCGTCAACACGACCATCACCAAAGGCAAGGTGAAGCGATTCCGCGGCCAGCCCGGCCGTCGGAAAGACGTCAAGAAAGCCTACGTCACCCTCGAAGAGGGCAACACCATTGACGTGACCACCGGCCTCTAATAGAGAGCGCCATCCGCGCGGCCCCGGTGATCTCCGGGGCTGCGTGTATTTCGGGGGAGCGTCCCGCGCCCGCCCGCCAGATAGGGGACCTTCGGGGCCCTTGGAACTGCCGGTCTGGCCACGATGGCCCGTCCGCAAAGCAACGGAAAGACAGTAAACATGGCACTCAAGTCGTACAAACCGACGACGCCTGGCCAGCGAGGGCTGGTTCTGATCGACCGTTCGGAGCTTTGGAAAGGTCGCCCGGTCAAGGCCCTCACCGAGGGTCTGACGAAGAACGGCGGCCGGAACAATACCGGACGGATCACCATGCGTCGCCGCGGCGGTGGGGCAAAGCGCCTCTACCGTATCGTGGATTTCAAGCGCACCAAGCGCGACGTCGAGGCGGTTATCGTCCGCATCGAATACGACCCCAACCGCACGGCCTTCATCGCCCTGGTCCAGTACATGGACGGCGAACAGGCCTACATCCTGGCGCCGCAGCGGCTTGCTGTCGGTGACAAGATCGTCGCGGGCGAAAAGGTCGACATCAAGCCGGGCAACGCGATGCCGTTCTCGGGCATGCCGATCGGCACGATCGTCCACAACATCGAGCTGAAGCCCGGCAAGGGCGGCCAGATCGCGCGCGCCGCGGGCACCTATGCCCAGTTCGTCGGCCGCGACGGGGGCTACGCCCAGATCCGGCTGAGCTCGGGCGAGCTGCGGATGGTGCGCCAGGAATGCATGGCCACCGTCGGTGCCGTGTCGAACCCCGACAATTCGAACCAGAACCTCGGCAAGGCCGGTCGGAACCGTCACTATGGCAAGCGGCCGTCTGTCCGCGGTGTCGTGATGAACCCGGTCGATCACCCGCATGGTGGTGGTGAGGGTCGGACCTCGGGCGGCCGTCACCCGGTGACGCCATGGGGCAAGCCGACCAAAGGCGCCCGAACCCGGAACAAGAACAAAGCGTCGCAAAAGCTGATCATCCGCTCGCGTCACGCCAAGAAGAAAGGGCGCTAAGATATGTCTCGCTCTGTTTGGAAAGGCCCGTTCGTCGATTCCTACGTTCTCAAGAAAGCCGAGAAGGCCCGTGAGTCCGAAAGAAAAGACGTCATCAAGATCTGGTCGCGCCGCTCGACGATCCTGCCCCAGTTCGTGGGTCTGACGTTTGGCGTCTACAACGGCCACAAGCACATCCCCGTCAACGTGTCCGAGGACATGATCGGCCAGAAGTTCGGTGAATATGCACCGACGCGGACCTACTACGGTCACGCGGCCGACAAGAAAGCGAAGCGGAAGTAAGTCATGGGCAAGGATAAAAACCCCCGCCGCGTGGCCGACAACGAAGCCCGGGCCAAGACCCGGATGCTGAAGACGTCGCCGCAGAAACTTAACCTGGTGGCCGGCATGATCCGCGGCAAGAAGGTTGAAAAGGCCCTCACGGACCTGACCTTCTCGAAGAAGCGCATCGCGCAGGACGTCAAGAAGTGCCTGCAGTCCGCGATCGCCAACGCCGAGAACAACCACAACCTGGACGTCGATGAACTGATCGTCGCCGAGGCCTATGTGGGCAAGAACCTGACGCTCAAGCGGGGCCGTCCCCGTGGCCGTGGCCGGTTCGGCAAGATCGTGAAGCCGTTCGCCGAAATCACCATCACGGTGCGTCAAGTCGAGGAGCAAGCCTAATGGGTAACAAGGTCAATCCGATTGGCATGCGCCTTCAGGTCAACCGCACCTGGGACAGCCGCTGGTACGCCGACACCAAGGATTACGGTGATCTGCTGCTCGAAGATCTCAAGATGCGCGAGTTCATCAAGAAAGAGTGCAAGCAGGCCGGGATTTCCCGCGTGATCATCGAACGTCCGCACCGCAAGTGCCGCGTGGCGATCCACACCGCGCGGCCCGGCGTCATCATCGGCAAGAAGGGCGCGGACATCGAAGTGCTCCGAAAGAAGCTTGCCAACCTGACGAAAAGCGAGCTGCACCTCAACATCGTCGAAGTGCGCAAGCCCGAACTGGACGCCGCCCTGGTTGGTGAAAGCATTGCCCAGCAGCTTGAGCGTCGTGTGTCCTTCCGCCGTGCAATGAAGCGCGCGGTGCAGAATGCGATGCGGATGGGTGCGCTTGGCATCCGGGTCAATGTCGCGGGCCGCCTCGGCGGCGCCGAGATCGCCCGGACCGAATGGTACCGCGAGGGCCGCGTGCCCCTGCACACCCTTCGGGCCGACATCGACTATGCGCCCACCGAGGCCGTGACGCCCTACGGCATCATCGGGATCAAGGTCTGGATCTTCAAAGGCGAGATCATGGAGCACGATCCCCAAGCCCGCGACCGCAAGGCCCAGGAGCTGCAGGACGGTCCGTCCCCGCGCGGCGCCGGTGGCCCGCGCCGCGACCGCTAAGGAGAGAACAAGATGCTGCAACCGAAGCGCACCAAGTTCCGCAAGCTCCACAAGGGCCGGATCAAGGGCGAAGCCAAAGGCGGCTCCGACCTGAACTTCGGCACCTACGGCCTGAAGGCCATGGAGCCCGAGCGGATCACAGCCCGCCAGATCGAGGCTGCCCGTCGTGCCATGACGCGTCACATGAAGCGTCAGGGCCGCGTCTGGATCCGGATCTTCCCGGATACCTCGGTGACCTCCAAGCCCGTCGAAGTTCGTATGGGCAAGGGCAAGGGCTCGGTCGATTTCTGGGCCGCCAAGGTCAAGCCCGGCCGGATCATGTTCGAGATTGACGGCGTGAACGACGACATCGCCCGCGAGGCCCTGCGCCTTGCCGCGATGAAGCTGCCGATCAAGACCCGCACCGTGGTCCGCGAAGACTGGTAAGCCCCGGCCGGACCTTCTTTGTCCGGCGGATCACGAGATCATCAAGAAGGCCCCCGGCATCCACATGCCGGGGGCCTTTTGACGTCTCGGGGGGGGCTTTCCAAACGGCGGGGCCCGGGGTCAGGCGCCGCTAGCGGGGAAGATCTGCGTCATCTGTTGCTCAAACCGCGCCCAGGTCATTGTCGCCGCATTGCCGGCATGCCCGTGGTAGTGCGACCGCCCCGTAGAGTTGGGCAGGCCGGCCCAGATCCGCGCGAGTTTGTTCATGAAGGCGACCCGACCGATGCGGCTGGCCAGAAAATCCTCGATACCCGCTTCGCGCAGCAATTGATCGGCGAGCCTGTCCTGCATGGCGGGGCTGAACAGCTGGTCCGTGCCGATCCCCTGATGTCGCACCAGGCGCTTCAGCGTGGCCGGGATGAACTGGTAGCGGCCGATGGCGTGAGGTTGGCCGGGCGTGGCGGCGATCCAGGCATAGATCTCGCTCAGCCGCATCTGCGTTGGCGGCTTGGGCGGGCGTATCCGGGCACCGTACTGCACCGCGTCGTAGCCCGCCGGCCCGGCCTCGGCCGAGGCGATCAGATCGCGCAGCCGCGCCACCGGCGTGCCCGACGCCGGCCCCTGGAGGATCGGAGCGGGGGCGCTGCGGTGCGCGGCACGTTCCCGCTCCGGCCAGGGTGCGAAATAGCTCGCCGCCCGGTCACTGTCGGCGAACAGGCTGGCACTGCCCCGGGCCGCGCCGTCGGGGGCGATCATCGCGATCACCGGGGCCTGCGCCGCCACCGGATCGAACAGCGACCCGACCTGCGCCGCCCCTGGACCCGCCGACAGCATCAACCACGTCATGCACCATCGCAGACACCCCATTCGCACCTCGTTCTGAAGCCTGTTGTGCGCACAGCATGACCGATCGGGGTTGAGATTCCCTTGCCGCCCGTCCCCCGCAATGCGACACCGGCGCCGCAGACCGGAGGACCACATGGCCGAGATCACATCGCTGTTCGTCACCCGCCTCTACCGAGCGCAATTGTCCGAGCTGGGCAAACCCGTCGATGCGGCCGAGCTCGAGGCGTCGTGCCTCTCGATCGCCGAGGATGACGAGGCGGGGCAGGACTGGTGCGAAAAGAACGGCTATCCCGGCTATACCAGCTATGCTTCGCTGACCGACCTGGGCTGGCGCTCGCCCATATTCGCGGACCTGATCAAGGTGCTCGACAAGCATGTGGCGGCCTTCGCGAAGGATCTGGAGTTCGACCTCGATGGAAAGAAACTCAAGCTCGAGGACATCTGGATCAACATCCTGCCCGAGGGCGGCACCCATTCCTCGCATATCCACCCGCATTCGGTGATCAGCGGCACCACCTACGTAGCGATGCCGACGGGCACCAGCGCATTGAAGCTCGAGGACCCGCGCCTGCCGATGATGATGGCCGCACCCACCCGCAAGAAGGACGCCCGTCGCAAGCTGCGTCCCTTCGTCTATGTCGCGCCCGAGGTCGGCGACGTGCTGATGTGGGAAAGCTGGTTGCGCCACGAGGTCCCGATGAACATGGCCGAGGACGAACGGATCTCGGTCA
The DNA here is from genome assembly GCF_900172355.1 of Roseisalinus antarcticus. Taxonomy (GTDB): domain Bacteria; phylum Pseudomonadota; class Alphaproteobacteria; order Rhodobacterales; family Rhodobacteraceae; genus Oceanicola; species Oceanicola antarcticus_A. The sequence continues at coordinate 6,730 of NZ_FWFZ01000020.1, forward strand.
GTTTCAACTACCGGTGGGGATGATGGGATGGTCGCGGGTTGGCAGATAGGTGCTCTAGACCGGGCCGACCGATGAGCTATGAAAGTGAAATCGGGTTGCGCAAAGCATGGCCGACATCAAAATCTGTCGAGACTGTAGAAGCAATGTCGGGATACGCGCGTTTTGCGGCGTCCTATATGAAGGCTGCCACCGCAATCTATTCCCTTGATGGATGTACATACCCAACGCTCATTTTTGCAGGGCCCGTCATGCAGATGACGGGCTTGGCAACCGAACTAACTTTCAAGTCGATGCTGCGAGGCGCGGGCTCTTCTGAAAAGACCTTGAGGAAGTATAGTCACAACATCGTCGGTGCATTTGAACAAGTCTCGCAGCTGATCGACAAAAGTGCTTTTCAAAGGTTGGTTTGGGCCAATACCAAACACCTCACGACCCCAACTGAAGTTGTGGAGAGATACGTGGAACCGGGCAGTCCAAGTCCCCATTTGTCTTGGCGGTTCTTTGAGGGGCAACTCCATATTCTTGATGAGGTCTACGACAAGCCATATCGTAGTCGGTACTTCCAGGCTGGTCCTGTTGTCTTGCCAGAGCCCTACATCATCCTTGTCGGTGTCAAGATCTTGCTAAACGCTATGAGTGAAAGGCTCGACATTGATCTCTTGCCGTACTCAGAATGAACGAGGCGGACCTCGCACTTACTCCTTGCTCCCTAGTCGCCTTCGCTCTATATGAATGGCGCATCCACACTCCATCGGGAATCAGGGTGACCCGCCATCGCGGGGCCCTCCGGTGATGTTGACAGAAGGAACAGGCGCATGACCGCCACTGACCTGCGCGAAAAAAGCGCGGAGGAGCTGCGTGACCAGCTGCTCGCCCTCAAGAAAGAATCGTTCAACCTGCGCTTTCAGCAGGCCACCGGTTCGCTGACCAATACTGCCCGTATGCGTGCCGTCCGCCGGGACGTCGCCCGCGTGCGCACCATCCTGAACGAAAAGGCCGTCTCGGCCGCTGCGGAGGCCTGATAGATGCCCAAACGTATCCTGCAAGGCACCGTGACCAGCAACCAGAACGCCCAGACCGTCACCGTGTCGGTCGAGCGTCGCTTCAAGCACCCTCTGCTGCAAAAGACCGTCCGCAAGTCCAAGAAGTACCGGGCCCACGACGAGAACAACACTTTCAACGTCGGCGACATGGTCCGCATCCAGGAATGTGCGCCGAAATCGAAAACGAAACGCTGGGAGGTGATCGCCTCCTGAGGCTTTCACACCCGGTTTGAGCGAAACCCTGGGGTCCATGTCCGCCAAAGGCGGCCCCACAGGTCGGGAGAAACCAAATGATCCAGATGCAGACCAATCTGGATGTGGCTGACAACTCCGGTGCTCGGAGAGTTCAGTGCATCAAGGTCCTCGGCGGCTCGCACCGCCGTTACGCATCGGTCGGCGACATCATCGTCGTCTCCGTCAAGGAAGCCATTCCGCGTGGCCGTGTGAAGAAGGGCGATGTCCGCAAGGCCGTCGTCGTTCGCACCGCCAAGGAAGTGCGCCGCGAGGACGGGACAGCGATCCGCTTCGACCGCAATGCCGCCGTCATCCTCAACAACAACAACGAGCCGATCGGCACCCGGATCTTCGGGCCCGTGGTTCGTGAGCTGCGCGCGAAGAACTTCATGAAGATCATCTCGCTCGCTCCGGAGGTGCTGTAAATGGCCGCGAAAATCCGTAAAGGCGACAAGGTCGTTGTCCTCGCGGGCAAGGACAAGGGCAAGACCGGCGAGGTCTCCAGCGTGAGCCCCAAGGCCGGCAAGGCCGTTGTCGACGGCGTGAACATCGCCATCCGCCACACCAAGCAATCGCAATCCGACCAGGGCGGACGTCAGCCCAAGGCGATGCCGCTGGACCTTTCCAACCTCGCGCTGGTCGACGGCAATGGCAAGGCGACCCGCGTCGGCTTCCGCATCGAGGACGGCAAGAAGGTCCGCTTTGCCAAGACCACGGGAGACGCGATCTGATGCTTGATACAGGCACCTACACCCCCCGTCTCAAGACGGTCTACCGGGACACCATCAAGCCCGCGATGATCGAAGAGTTCGGCTACAAGAACGCCATGCAGACGCCGCGTCTGGACAAGATCGTCCTGAACATCGGCGCCGGCGCCGAATCCGTTCGGGACAGCAAGAAGGCCAAGACAGCGGCCGACGACCTGACCACGATCTCGGGCCAGCAGGCCGTCGTCACCAAGGCAAGAAAGTCGATCGCCGGCTTCCGGGTCCGTGAAGACATGCCGCTGGGCGCCAAGGTGACCCTGCGCGGTGACCGGATGTACGAATTCCTCGACCGCCTGATCACAGTGGCTCTGCCGCGCGTCCGCGACTTCCGCGGCGTCCCCGGCAAGTCGTTCGATGGCCACGGCAACTACGCCATGGGCATCAAGGACCACATCGTCTTCCCCGAGATCAACTTCGACAAGGTCGATGAAGTCTGGGGTATCGACGTCGTCATCTGCACCACCGCCGCGACCGACGCGGAAGCCAAAGCGCTGTTGAAGCATTTCAACATGCCGTTCAACAGCTGAGGGGACACAAGACATGGCCAAGAAATCCATGATCGAACGCGAGAAGAAGCGTCAGCGGCTGGTTGCACAATACGCCGCTCAGCGCGCTGCTCTGAAAGAGATCGCGAACGACGAAAGCAAACCGATGGAAGAGCGGTTCAAGGCTCGGCTCAAGCTTGCCAAGCTACCCCGCAACTCCTCGCCCACCCGTCTTCACAACCGTTGCCAGCTTACGGGGCGTCCGCACGCCTATTATCGCAAGCTCAAGGTCAGCCGGATCGCCCTGCGCGAGCTTGGCTCGAACGGTCAGGCCCCCGGCCTCGTGAAGTCCAGCTGGTAAGGAGGGCAGAGATATGAACGATCCTATCGGCGATATGCTGACCCGTATCCGCAACGGCCAGATGCGCGGCAAGTCCACCGTGATGACGCCCGCCTCCAAGCTGCGCGGCTGGGTGCTCGATGTGCTGGCTGACGAGGGCTACATCCGTGGCTACGAGTCCGCGACCGACAAGTCAGGTCACCCGGCCTACGAGATCAGCCTGAAGTACTACGAGGGTACGCCCGTCATTCGCGAAGTGAAGCGGGTCTCCAAGCCCGGCCGTCGCGTCTACATGAGCGTGAAGGACATTCCGACGGTCCGTCAGGGCCTCGGCGTGTCGATTGTCTCCACCCCGAAGGGTGTGATGTCGGACGCAAACGCACGAACCGCCAATGTCGGCGGCGAAGTGCTCTGCACCGTATTCTGAGGAGAAGGCGATGTCTCGTATTGGCAAGAAAGCGGTCGAGCTGCCGTCGGGGGTTTCGGCTTCCGTCTCCGGCCAGACCGTCGAAGTGAAGGGCCCCAAGGGCACCCGCACGTTCACCGCGACCGACGACGTGACGCTCACGGTGGGCGACGACGGGGTGCTGGTGACGCCGCGCGGCAAGTCCAAGCGCGCCCGTCAGCAATGGGGCATGTCCCGCACCATGGTGGCGAACCTCGTCACCGGCGTGTCGGACGGCTTCAAGAAAGAGCTCGAGATCAACGGCGTGGGCTACCGGGCGCAGATGCAGGGCAATGTCCTGAAGCTGAACCTGGGCTATTCGCATGACGTGAATTTCGAAGTGCCCGAAGGGGTGACCGTGACCGCGCCGAAGCAGACGCAGATCGTTGTCGAAGGCATCGATCAGCAGCTTGTCGGCCAGGTTGCAGCCAACATTCGCGAATGGCGTGCGCCCGAGCCCTACAAGGGCAAGGGGATCAAGTACGCGGGCGAGTATATCTTCCGCAAGGAAGGCAAGAAGAAGTAAGGACCGCAGAGATGGCAAACAACAAGCGCACCTTGTTCCTGAAGCGCCGCCTGCGCGTCCGGAACAAACTTCGCAAGGTCTCGGTCGGGCGTCCCCGCCTGTCCGTGCACCGCTCGAACAAGAACATCAGCGTTCAGCTGATCGACGATGTGCAGGGCGTGACCCTGGCCTCGGCCTCCTCGCTCGAGAAGGACCTGGGCATCATCGGCAAGAACAACCTCGAAGCAGCCGCGAAGGTCGGCGCTGCGATCGCCGAGCGCGCCAAGGCCGCCGGTGTGAGCGAGGCGCAGTTCGACCGTGGCGGGTTCCTCTACCACGGCAAGATCAAGGCCCTGGCCGAGGCTGCCCGCGAAGGCGGCCTGAAGGTCTGATCGCCGGCGGCAAGGTGCGCATCATCTGCGCACCCTGCGCCCGAAAACGAACCGGGGTGCGCAGCTGATGCGCACCTCGGCAACTGCAGATGGCAGGCGGGTCGCCCCGCCTCGATGATCGGGGAGCTTTCGGGCTCACTTCGATTGACCAACAAGTGGCGCGGACGCGCTGACGAAAGGACGCCAAATGGCAAGAGAACCGAACAACCGAGGCCGGCGCGATCGCGACGAGTCCCCCGAATTCTCCGATCGCCTTGTCGCGATCAACCGGGTTTCCAAGACCGTCAAGGGCGGCAAGCGCTTCGGCTTCGCCGCGCTCGTCGTCGTCGGCGACCAGAAGGGCCGCGTCGGCTTTGGCAAGGGCAAGGCCAAGGAGGTCCCCGAGGCCATCCGCAAGGCCACCGAGCAGGCCAAGCGCCAGATGATCCGCGTCGCCCTGCGTGAGGGCCGCACCCTGCACCACGACATGGAAGGTCGCCATGGCGCGGGCCGCGTCGTGATGCGGACCGCCCCCCAGGGTACCGGCATCATCGCCGGTGGTCCGATGCGCGCCGTGTTCGAGATGCTGGGCATCCAGGACGTGGTCGCCAAGTCGGTCGGCTCTTCGAACCCCTACAACATGATCCGCGCCACCCTCGACGGCCTGACCAAAGAGCAATCGCCCCGCGCGGTTGCCCAGCGTCGCGGCAAGAAGGTGTCGGACATCCTGCCCAAGCGTGACGAGGCCCCGGCCGAGTCCACCCAAGTCGCCGAGGAGGCCTGATCCATGGCTAAGACCATCGTCGTCAAGCAGATCGGCTCTCCGATCCGCCGTCCCGAGATCCAGCGCAAGACCCTCATCGGTCTGGGCCTGAACAAGATGCACAAGACCCGCGAGCTGGAGGATACCCCTTCCGTGCGCGGCATGGTCGCCAAGATCCCGCATCTGGTCGAGATCATCGAAGAGCGCGGCTGACCGCACCCGAGGTACACGGCCCGACAGGGACAAGGACAAGCAAAGCGCCCCGGCCGCCGTGCCGGGGCGCTTCGCGTTTCAGCGGCAGGGGTTTCAGCGGCAGGGAGCGCGGGCCGGTCGAAGCGCCGGGCCTGCCCCCCGCCGCATTGGCATGACGGAGATGTGATTGAAGCGGCCCACGAACGCGTTACCTCCCGTAGGAGAGATCGAAACTACAGGATGTGACATGACCCAGACCAGACGCACCTTTCTCGCGACAGCCGCCGCAGGCGCCGGCGTGATCACCGTGCTGCCCTTCGCGGCCCGTGCCGCAGCCCACGCGTCCGACATGTTCGAGACTGCCAACGGCGCGATAACAGTGCATCCCGTCGCCCACGCTTCCTTTGTCATGGAGACGCCCGCCGGTGTGATCTATTCCGACCCGGTCGGCGACGCCTCTGCCTATGCCGACTTTCCGGCGCCGGACCTGATCGTCGTCACCCACGAGCATGGCGACCACTACAACGCCGACACGCTGGCCGCGCTGATGGGCGAAGGCACGACCCTGGTGGTGAACCCCGCCGTCGCCGGGATGCTGCCCGAGGACATGATGGCGACCGCGATCGCCAACGGCGAGAGCACCACCTGGAACGGCGTCACCATCGACGCGATCCCGGCCTACAACATCACCGAGGGGCGCGAGAATTTTCACCCCGAGGGGCGTGACAACGGCTATGTCATGACCATCGACGGGTTCCGGGTCTACATCTCCGGCGACACCGAGGACATCCCCGAGATGCGGGCGTTGACCGACATCGACCTTTGCTTCCTGTGCATGAACCTGCCGTTCACCATCGACGCCGAGGCCGCGGCCAGCGCCGTGCAGGACTTCCGGCCGACCTATGTCTATCCCTATCATTACCGTGGTCGGGACGGCGGGACGCAGGATCCCGAAGAATTCGCGACCCTCGCGGGCGATGCCACGACGGTCAAGATGGGCGGCTGGTACGCACCGGGCGAGCTGGGCTGACGTCTCCGCTCGTCGCTTTCGGCATCGAACGCCCCGGTCGTAAGGCCGGGGCGTTTTGTGTGCCGCTCCCGGACTACCTTTACGGGGCTCTTGAGAGGGGCCAAAGTCGCGGAAACGTCCGGGAGATTTGACCCATGGGAAATGAGCTACGGGATGCGTCTGGGTCCCGGGCCGAAAGGGGTCATGATGCGCTTTGTCTTCACGTCGACACATCTGTCCGGCCATCTGTTGCCGCTGCTGCGCTACGGTCAGGCGCTCCGGGACCGGGGCCAAGAGGTGCGCTTTGCCAGCACCGAAGCGGCGCGGCCGGCCTTGGAGAAGGCTGGGCTGGAGCTTTTCGTGGTCGACGAGCCGCCCGAGGAAGACACCAAGGCGGTCTGGGAAAGGCTCGACGCGGCCGACGCCCACGGCGCCCTTCTGGTGGCGTTCGGGGAATTGTTCGGCGGGATCACTCCGAAAGCGGCCATGCCCCGCGTCATGACCCTGATCGAGGAATGGCAGCCGGACCTGATCCTGCGCGAATGCGCCGCACCCGTGGGCCTCGTCGCCGCGCAGAAGGCGGGGCTGAAATCCGCGCGGATCGGCATCATGTCCGACCAGTTCTACGATACTCACCGGGACGTCTATTTCTCCGCCATCGACCGCCTGCGGGTCGAGGCCGGCCTCTCGCCGGACGCGGGGGCGGGATGGGCGGCGGAACAGGCGTTCACCTCCTTTCCCGAGGCGGTCGACCGGTTCGCGCTGGACGACGGGCAGCATGAACCGTTGCGCGTGCGCCCCCTCGGCTCCGCCACCAAGGCGTCGGCCGAGATGCCCGCCTGGAAGCCGACGGACGGCCGGCCCCTGCTCTATATCACCCTGGGCACGGTCTCGGGCCGTTCCGAGCGGGTTCGGAAGACCTATCTCCGAGCCCTCGAGGCCGTGTCCACACTGCCGGTCCAGGCTTTGCTCACCACCGGGCCGATCATGCAACACGAGATGCTGGGGACCATTCCCGACAACGTCTTCGTCGAGACGTTCATCCCCCAGGCCGAGGTCTTCGAGCATGCCAGCGCCGTGGTCAATCATGGAGGGTCGGGCACCTTCATCGGCGCCCTTGCGGCCGGTTTGCCACAAGTGGTCGTGCCGCTCTTCGCCGACCAGCCGGCCAACGCCCGTGCGTTGGAGGCGTCGGGGGCGGGGATCTCTGTCTATGACAGCGAGGTGGAGACGTTGCGAGCCGCGATGGAGCGTGTCCTCGTCGACGAAAAGATCCGCGCCGCCGCCGCGAGGGTCGCGGCGGAAATGGCCGGGATGCGCTCAATGGATGAGGCCGTCGACAAGATCGAAGCCCTGGCGACAGACGCTCGCGCCCCGCATTGACGGGTGCGCCCGGGACGGCGGCGGCGGTGCGTCGCGGGCGGTTTGCGGCCCCGCCCGGGCGGGCAACGCGGCGCAAGGCTTGATCCCCCCCGCGCAAGGCCGTATAGGCCCCCGGTGGACCTGTGCGGTCCCGACTCAACTCATGTATGCCGTGTGCGCCCATCTCGCTTCGGGGGCGTTTCCGGCTCGAAAGGAAGCGACATGAAACTGAACGATCTCCGGGACAACCCCGGTGCCTCCAAGAAACGTATGCGCGTCGCGCGCGGCCCCGGTTCCGGCAAGGGCAAGATGGGCGGCCGTGGTATCAAGGGTCAGAAATCCCGCTCGGGCGTGGCCATCAAGGGCTACGAGGGCGGCCAGATGCCGCTTTACCAGCGTCTGCCCAAGCGCGGCTTCAACAACCGCAACCGCAAGAGTTTTGCCGTGGTGAACCTGGGTCTGATCCAGAAATTCATCGACGCCGGCAAGCTCGGCACCGACATCACCGAGGACAGCCTTGTGGAAAGCGGCCTCGTGCGTCGCAAGAAGGACGGCGTGCGCGTCCTGGCTAAGGGCGACTTCTCCGCAAAGGCCACGATTTCCGTCACCGGCGCGTCGCAGGGTGCGATCGACGCGGTGGAAAAGGCCGGTGGTTCGCTCACCGTCGACGCGGCTCCGGCAGTTGCCGAAGCCTGAGCGGTTGTGAGGGGCGTCAAAGCCCCTTACATCTCGACCGAACCTATCTCGCACCGCCGACCGGTCCCCGGTCCGGCGGTGTGACCCTGACAAGAGAGCGCCCATGGCATCAGCAGCAGAGCAAATGGCGTCGAACATGAGCTGGGGGGCCTTCGGCAAGGCCACCGAGCTTCGGCAGCGCATCCTATTCACCATCGGCCTTCTCATGGTCTACCGCCTGGGCACCTATATCCCCGTTCCGGGGATCGACGGCACCGCCCTGCGGCAGTTCATGGACGAGGCGGCGGCCGGCATCGGCGGCATCCTGTCGATGTTCACCGGAGGGGCGCTGTCCCGCATGGGCATCTTTGCCCTCGGGATCATGCCATACATTTCGGCCTCGATCATCGTGCAGCTGCTGGGCTCGATGTACGAGCCCTGGAAGAATCTCAAGAAAGAGGGTGAGGCCGGCCGCAAGAAGCTGAACCAGTATACCCGCTACGGCACCGTCCTGCTTGCGACCTTCCAGGCCTACGGGCTGGCCGTTTCGCTGGAGGCGGGGGACCTTGCCTCCGATCCGGGGCTGTTCTTCCGGGCCTCGACCGTCATCACGCTTGTGGGCGGCACGATGTTCCTGATGTGGCTGGGCGAGCAGATCACCTCGCGCGGGATCGGCAACGGCATTTCGCTCATCATCTTCGTGGGCATCATCGCCGAGGTGCCGGCCGCGCTGGCGCAATTCCTGTCGCAGGGCCGCTCGGGCGCGATCTCGCCGGCGGTCATCATCGGGGTGATCCTGATGGTCATCGCGGTGCTGACCTTCGTGGTCTTCATGGAGCGGGCGCTGCGAAAGATCCACATCCAGTATCCGCGCCGCCAGGTCGGCATGAAGGTCTATGACGGCGGCTCATCCCACCTTCCGATCAAGGTCAACCCGGCCGGTGTCATCCCCGCGATCTTCGCCTCGGCGCTGCTGTTGCTGCCGACGACCCTGTCGACCTTCTCGGGCGGCGATGCCGGTCCGGTCATGTCGACGATCCTGGCCTATTTCGGCCCCGGCCAGCCGCTCTACCTGCTGTTCTTCGGCGCCATGATCGTGTTCTTCACCTACTTCTACACCAAGGAAGTGGCGTTCAAGACAGACGACGTGGCGGACAACCTCAAGAACCAGAACGGCTTTGTTCCCGGCATCCGTCCGGGCAAGCGGACGGCCGAGTATCTGGACTATGTCGTCACCCGACTGCTGGTGCTCGGCTCCGGCTATCTCGCCCTCGTGGCGCTGCTGCCCGAGATCCTGCGCGCCCAACTGGCGATTCCGTTCTACTTCGGCGGGACCTCGATCCTGATCATCGTCTCGGTCGGCATGGACACGATCCAGCAGGTGCAGTCGCATCTGCTAGCCCACCAGTACGAAGGCCTGATCGAAAAGAGCCAGCTGCGCGGCCGTCGCAGCGGGCAGGGGACCAAGAAACGCAAAGGACCGGCCCGCAAATGAACATCATACTGCTGGGCCCCCCGGGGGCAGGAAAGGGGACCCAGGCACGGCGTCTGGTCGACCACCGCAAGATGGTTCAGCTGTCCACCGGGGACATGCTGCGCGAGGCGCGGACCTCGGGAACCGAGATGGGCAAGGTAGTGGCCGACGTGATGGACCGCGGCGACCTTGTCACCGACGAGATCGTCATCGGCCTGATCCGCGAACAGCTGACGACCGTGACCGCGCCCGGCGGCTTCATCTTCGACGGCTTTCCCCGGACGCTGGCGCAGGCCGATGCCCTGGGTGCACTGCTGGCCGACCTTGGCCAGACACTGCACTGCGTGGTCGAGATCCGCGTCCGCGACGAAGAGCTGGTCAACCGGATCTCGGCGCGGTCTACCTGCGCAACCTGCGGCGAGGTCTACAACGACGAGACGAAGCCGATCCCGGCCCATGGCAAATGCTCCAACTGCGGCGGCACGGAATTCAAGCGCCGGGCCGACGACAATGCCGAAAGCCTCAAGACCCGGCTCATGGCCTATTACAAGCAAACCTCGCCGCTGCTGGGCTATTACTACGTAAAGGGCCTGCTGCGCGGCGTCGACGGCATGGGCGAGATCGACGAGGTCGCCAGCGAGATCGCCGAGACCCTCGACGCGTGACGCCCGGGCCGCTGGCTTGCGCCGGTCGAGGGGGGTCGTGACTGGCGATTGACTTTGGCCATGGCCCCCCGCACCTTGGCCGAAACAACACGTCGAGGACCCTCATGACATCGATGCGATCAATGCTGCTGCGCCCGACGCTCGCGCTGACACTCGCGGCTGCGCCCGTGGCCGGGATGGCCAACGAGGGCATCCTCGTCAGCGATCCCGCGGCCTGCCAGTGGATGGTCGATGTCGATCCCGAGCTGCACATCATTCGCGTTGTCGTCGACGGGCAGGCGATGGCCCTGACCTCGATCGCGATGTCCGGCGACGAGATCGACTGTGTCTTTGCCGACGAGCTGGATTTCGACTGGAGCGACTGGCGGCGGCAGATCACCCCGGGCTATTGCGAGTCCAGCGAACACATCTCTCCGACGGTGTTCGTGATCGAAAGCTATCCGGAAGTGCCCGGTGAAATCCGGGTCTGGCAGCAGGGCGACGACGCGCCCACGGTCTTTTACACCTGCGACAACTGACAGGTCGGCGGCGCCGCCGGACCTCGGCAGCACCCGTGAACAGGCCGATGACGCCAAGAACCGAAACGGAGAGACTGATGGTCCGATCACTTGCCGCCCTTGCCGCCCTGATCCTGCCCGCTGCACTGAATGCAGAGCCCGTTCTTGTCGATGATCCCGCGGCCTGCGCCTTGTATGATGCCAATGCGCCGGGCGCGATGATGACGCTTCAGGGCGAGGATCGGACCGTCCTGACGCCCGACGGCATGTCGGCGATCGAGTGGTATTGCGAATTCGAGACTCCGGTTGAGCTCGACTGGGCCGACGACGCTCTCGCGATCCGGCCCGGCTATTGCATGGAGCCGGGCCCGGGCGTCTTTCCCGACGTCTTCGTGATCGCGGATTTCCAGGGCGAGGACGGCATCGTCTACCTGTGGTCCATGAGCGGGGGCGGCACAGGCGAAGCGACGGTCTTCTACCGCTGCGACTGAGCGCGGGGGCGATTGCGACGGCACCCCGGGGGGGGGAGCTGCAAACCTCTTGACAGGGGGTTGACGCACCGGTCGTCAACCCATAATTAGCCCCATCCCCACAGGGAGAATCACGGCTGGAATCCGGGTCGCACCCGGCGCTTCACCGATCACCTCGAGATGACATCGGCCCGCGGCTCACGCGGGCCTCTGTTGTGAAAAAAGGGCCTGGAACGACGGGCCCGCAACGAAAGGAATGACGACCTTGGCACGTATTGCCGGCGTGAACATCCCCACTGCAAAGCGGGTTCCGATCGCCCTCACCTATATCACCGGTATTGGCCCCTCCTCCGCAAAGACCATTTGCGAGGCCGTCAACATCGACCTGTCCCGCCGCGTCAACGAATTGTCCGATTCCGAGGTGCTGGCCATCCGCGAGCATATCGACGCGAACTTCACCGTCGAAGGCGATCTGCGCCGTGAGACGCAGATGAACATCAAGCGTCTGATGGACCTCGGCTGCTACCGCGGCCTGCGTCATCGCCGCAACCTCCCCGTTCGCGGTCAGCGGACCCACACCAACGCGCGCACGCGCAAGGGCCCCGCAAAGGCCATTGCCGGCAAGAAGAAATAAGGGAGGCTCGCAAACATGGCACGTGATACCCGTCGCGGAGGCACCAAGAAGAAGGTCTCCAAGAACATCGCCGCCGGTGTGGCGCATGTGAATTCTTCGTTCAACAACACCAAGATCCTGATTTCGGACGTGCAGGGCAATGCGATCGCCTGGTCGTCGGCCGGCACCATGGGGTTCAAGGGCTCGCGCAAATCGACGCCCTATGCCGCCCAGATGGCCGCCGAAGACGCGGGCAAGAAAGCGCAGGAACATGGCGTCAAGACGCTCGAAGTCGAAGTGCAAGGCCCCGGGTCGGGCCGTGAGAGTGCCCTGCGTGCGCTCGCCGCTGCCGGCTTCAATATCACGTCGATCCGCGACGTGACGCCGATCGCTCACAATGGCTGCCGCCCGCCGAAGCGCCGGCGCGTCTGATCCGACACTTTGCATACTGGGGCCGTGCGGTTGTGCACGGCCCCAATACGTCATTTTGAAACCTCGGGAGTCTCGCTTCTTGGTCATGGAAGCAGGACAGGAATGGAGGGACGCATGATCCACAAGAATTGGGCCGAGCTGATCAAACCCAGCCAGCTGGAGGTGAAACCCGGCAACGACCCCATGCGCGTCGCGACCGTGGTCGCGGAACCGCTCGAGCGGGGCTTTGGCCTCACCCTCGGCAATGCATTGCGGCGCGTGCTGCTTTCCTCGCTTCAGGGCGCGGCGATCACCGCTGTGCAGATCGACAACGTGCTGCACGAGTTCTCGTCCGTGTCCGGTGTTGCGGAAGACGTGACGGATATCGTCCTCAACCTCAAGGGCGTGTCGATCCGGATGGACGTCGAAGGGCCCAAGCGCCTGACGGTTCAGGCCAAGGGCCCTGGCGCGGTCACGGCGGGTGATATTTCCGAAACGGCCGGGATCGAGATCCTGAACAAGGATCATCTGATCTGTCACCTCGATGAAGGCGCCGACCTCTACATGGAGTTGACGGTCAATCAGGGCAAAGGCTACGTCGCGGCTGAGAAGAACAAGCCGGAAGACGCGCCCATCGGCATGATCGCGATCGACGCGATCTACTCGCCGGTCAAGAAGGTCAGCTACGATGTCCAACCCACCCGTGAGGGCCAGGTTCTGGATTATGACAAGCTGACCATGAAGGTGGAGACCGACGGGTCGCTTTCCCCGGACGATGCGGTCGCCTATGCCGCGCGCATCATCCAGGATCAGCTGTCGATCTTCGTCAACTTCGACGAGCCCGAAAGTGCACAGGCGCTTTCCGACGAGGACGGGCTGGAGTTCAACCCGCTGCTTCTGAAGAAAGTGGACGAGTTGGAGCTGTCCGTGCGGTCAGCGAATTGTCTCAAGAACGACAACATCGTCTATATCGGTGATCTCATCCAGAAAACCGAAGCCGAGATGCTACGCACGCCGAACTTCGGCCGGAAATCCCTGAACGAGATCAAGGAAGTCCTGTCCGGTATGGGACTTCACCTTGGAATGGATGTCGAAGACTGGCCGCCGGAAAACATTGAAGACCTGGCCAAGAAATTCGAGGACCAGTTCTGATCTAGAAGTAGGATGGGTGATATCACCCATCCTACCCAACACCCCGGGCAATCCCGCCCCAAGGAGAGCCGATGACACGCATCATCGGCCAGACAAAGCAAAAGCTTAGGAGATAGAAAATGCGTCACGCTCGCGGATACCGCCGCCTCAACCGAACGCACGAGCACCGCAAGGCGCTCTGGGCGAACATGGCAGGCTCGCTCATCGAACATGAGCAGATCAAGACGACCCTGCCGAAAGCCAAGGAGCTCAAGCGTATCGTCGACAAACTCATCACGCTCGGCAAGCATGGCCCGGAAAATTTGCATGCGCGCCGCCAGGCCCGTGCAAGGCTCAAGCAGGACGCCTATGTGGTCAAGCTGTTCGAGGTTCTCGGCCCGCGGTATGCAGAACGCAAAGGCGGCTATGTCCGGGTGCTGAAAGCGGGCTTCCGCTACGGCGACATGGCTCCGATGGCGATCATCGAGCTAGTAGATCGCGACGCCGCCGCCAAGGGTGCGGGCGATCGGGCGCGGCTTGAAGCCATGGACGAAGACGCGTAGGCGCCTTCCTATCTCTGCAATGGAAAAACCCCACCCATGGTGGGGTTTTTTTGTTTCGAACATGTCTTCCGGTTGTTCCGGGAAATCCGCAAACGGGGCTGAACCGGTCCTCAGGATTGCACGGGCCTGCGTGAGTCGCCCGTCCAGCTGCCATGTCCGCCCCGACTGGGCAGAATGAATTCCAGTAGTGTTTTCAGATCGTTCGGGTCCATCTCGCGCATCGTTCGGACAATGTCACGGTCGTATTGAGCTTGAGTCATGATCGTACCTTCCGTTGGCGTAATGCAATTTAAGGTTGACCGACGTCGAGGCAACATGTCCAAGAGGATATGTCGGTCATGCAAATCCTCGAAGCTTGCAAACGTGATCTGACGGCATTGGCGCCGAAGGGATATTTCTTCGCGCTGCACATCAGGAACGCGTCGCCTCTGTTGCAGGAAAAGACCTTCCATGGCGCCTGGATCCGAACCTACGAGCGGGAGGTCTATATCCTGCGCGACCCAATCGTCGCCTGGGGCTATAGCCACAGCGGATTGACGCGGTGGAGTGCGGTCGACATCCCCGACCCTTTCGACATCTTCGGCCAGGCGAGGGCCCACGGGCTGGCGTTCGGTGCTTCCGCCGCGCTGGGCAGCATGAACAGTCGCAGCCTCGTCTCCATCGCTCATGACCGGCGCGAATTCTCGGACCTCGAAATGGGACGTTTCGCGACCATCGTCCGCCAATTGCATGACATCACATCGCCGCCCGAGGCGCTGACCCTGGCGCAAGCCAACGCACTGCGCCGGATCTCGGAGGGTGAGCGCCATGCAGAGGCTGCGGCAAAGCTTCAAATCTCGGAAAGTGCGCTCAAGGCCCGCCTGAAATCGGCGCGGGTCGCCCTCATGGCGCGAACCACGGCGGAGGCGGTTCGCCGGGCGCAGACCTACCGTCTGATCTGACGGCGCCGCTTCCCATTCGGCCAGACCGGGCCTATCTCCCCTCCATGGCCGATCTCTTTGACAACAACCCGACTGTCGACCGCAGCGCCGCCGCCCCGCGCCCGCTGGCCGATCGCCTGCGACCGCAGGCTCTGGCAGAGGTGATCGGCCAGGATCATGTCCTCGGCCCCGAGGCGCCGCTGGGAACGATGCTGGTGTCGGGGGCGCTCTCGTCGCTGGTCTTCTGGGGCCCGCCGGGCGTGGGGAAGACCACAATCGCAAGGCTTCTGGCTCACGAGACCGATCTGCATTTCGTCCAGATCAGTGCGATTTTCACCGGTGTCCCGGAATTGCGGAAGGTCTTCGAAGCGGCGCGGATCCGGCGGGGCAACGGGCAGGGCACCCTGCTGTTCGTCGACGAGATCCACCGTTTCAACAAGGCGCAGCAGGACGGCTTCCTGCCGCATATGGAGGATGGCACGATCCTTCTTGTGGGGGCCACGACCGAGAATCCCTCCTTCGAGCTGAACGCCGCATTGCTGAGCCGCGCCCAGGTGCTGGTGCTTGAACGATTGGACCACGCGGCACTCGAATTGCTCGCCCGGCGGGCGGAGGCCGAGATGGGCCGGCCCCTGCCGCTCGATCCGGCCGCGCGAGAGACCATGCTGGAGATGGCGGATGGCGATGGCCGGGCCCTTCTGAACCTCGCCGAACAGGTCATGGGATGGCAGGTCGAGGGCGAGTTGGACACAGCCCGCCTGACCACCCGCCTGTCGCGGCGGGCGGCGCAATACGACAAATCCGGGGAGGCCCACTACAATCTCATCTCGGCGCTTCACAAATCCGTTCGTGGCTCTGATCCGGATGCGGCGCTTTATTGGTTCGCGCGGATGCTGACGGGGGGCGAGGACCCGCGCTATCTTGCCCGGCGCATCACCCGGATGGCGGTCGAGGACATCGGCCTGGCCGATCCACAGGCGCAGACGATCTGCCTGCACGCCTGGGAGACCTACGAGCGGCTTGGCTCGCCGGAGGGCGAGCTGGCCCTGGGGCAGGCGGTCACCTACCTCGCGCTCGCGCCGAAATCCAACGCGGGCTATGCGGCATTCAAGTCGGCAATGGCCGCCGCCCGCCAGACCGGATCGGAGCCGCCGCCCAAGATCATCCGCAACGCGCCCACCAAGCTCATGAAAGAGCAGGGCTATGGCGCGGGCTATGCCTACGATCACGATGCCGAGGACGGCTTTTCCGGGCAGAACTACTTTCCCGACGGCATGGCGCGGGGGGCCTATTACACCCCCGTCGACCGCGGCTTCGAACGCGAACTGAAGAAGCGGCTGGAGTATTTCGGCAAACTCCGCGCGAAGCGGCAAACTTGACATCCCACGCCACCCGCATGACAGAGCATCCATGTTTCTGACCACTCTTCAGGTCGCCGTGGGCGGCGCTCTGGGGGCGGCGGCGCGGTATCTGACCGGCGTCGGCGTGACCCGGGCCTTCGGCTTTGGCGGCTTCCCGTTGGGCGTGTTGACCGTCAACATCCTCGGCAGCTTTCTGATGGGTGCGTTGTTCCTGCTGCTCGCCCGGCGCGGGCTGACCCATCTCAACCCGTTCCTGATGACAGGCGTCTTGGGCGGCTTCACGACGTTCTCGGCCTTCTCGCTGGAGACGATCACCCTCTGGGATCGCGGTCAGCCCGCGCAGGCGGCGCTTTACGTCGTGCTCTCAGTCACCCTCTCCCTTGCCGCGCTTCTGGCCGGCATGTGGATCGCACGGAGCCTCGCATGACCGGCGTGCAGACCCTGACAGTCGCCTCGGATGACGGCGACCAGCGCATCGACCGCTGGATCCGGCGGCATTTCCCGCAACTGACCCAAGGGACGATCGAAAAGCTGTGCCGCAAGGGCGAGGTGCGCCTCGACGGCGGACGGGTGAAATCGAACACCCGGATCGCCGCGGGACAACAGATCCGCCTGCCGCCGCTACCCGACTCGCGCCCGGCGCCCCTGCCGGGGCAGGACGGCCCCTCGGCGCAGGATGCCGAGATGATCCGCGACTGCGTCATCTATCGCGACGACCACATCATCGCGCTGAACAAGCCTCCGGGCTTGCCCACCCAGGGCGGCAGCAAACAGACCCGGCATGTGGACGGGCTGGCCGAGGCGCTGAAATTCGGGCTGGAGGACAAGCCGCGCCTGGTGCATCGCCTCGACAAGGACACGTCGGGGGTCCTGCTGATGGCGCGGACACGCATGGTCGCGAAAAGCCTGACCGACGCGTTCCGCTCTCGCGAGACGCGCAAGATCTACTGGGCGGCCGTCGCGGGCGTCCCCCATCCGCGCATGGGCACGATCAAGTACGGTCTCGTCAAGATGCCCGGTCATGGGGCCCGCGGAGAGAACGAGAAGATGCGCTGTATCCATCCCGACGAGGTCTCGAGGACCCCCGACGCGAAAGGGGCCCTGACTGATTACGCGGTGATCGAGACGCTTGCCCGCCGTGCCGCCTGGGTCGCGCTGGTGCCCCTGACCGGCCGCACCCATCAGCTGCGCGCCCATATGGCAGAGCTTGGCCATCCGATCGCGGGCGACGGCAAATACGGCGGCTCTGGCCAGGAAAATCTGGGCGATGGCTGGGGCGCGGGCCTTGGCGGAGAGATCAGCCGCAAGCTGCACCTGCACGCCCGCTCGCTGACGCTGACCCACCCTGTGACCGGCCGGCGGCTGACGCTGACCGCGCCGCTGCCCGAGCACATGGCGCGGACCTGGGACTATGTCGGCTGGTCGCCGAAGGAGGCCCCCCTCGACCCGTTCGACGAGGATCTGCAATGACCGAGTGGGCCTTCAAGCGTTTCTGGAAATCCGCGCAGGTGGTCGAGGAGGGCGACGCCTTCGCCATCACGCTCGACGGCCGCCCGGTGCGGACCCCGGCGAAGGCGCCGCTGCATCTGCCGACGCGGGCCATGGCCGACGCGGTCGCCGCCGAGTGGGACGCCGCCCCCGAGGTCATCGACCCGCGCATCATGCCCGCGACCCGCGCGGCCAACGCGGCCATCGACAAGGTGATCCCGCAGTTCGACGAGGTCGCGGGCCTGATCTCGGATTACGGCGGCACCGACCTTCTGTGCTATCGCGCGGCGGCGCCGCAAAGGCTGGCCGACCGTCAGGCCGAGGCCTGGGATCCGCTGCTCGACTGGGCGGCCGAGGCGCTGGGGGCCCGGCTGGTCGCGGTTCCCGGCGTCATGCATATCCCCCAGGACGCGGCGGCGCTGCAGCGCCTGGACGGCCAGGTGCGCGCTTTCGATCCGTTCCGCCTCACGGCCTTTTCCGACCTCGTGGGCCTGTCGGGCTCGCTGGTCCTCGGCTTTGCCGTGACCGCACGGGTGCGCATCCCGGACGACGTCTGGACCATCAGCCGGATCGACGAGGACTGGCAGATCGAGCAATGGGGCGAGGATGAGGAAGCGGCCGAGTCAGCTGAGAACAAGCGCGCCGCCTTCCTGCGGGCCGCCGAGTTCTTTCAACTCGCCGAACGCTGATTTCGAGGTCACCAAGCCTCTCTTTTGGCCAAAAGACCGTGCAACTGGTGCCGAACGCGGCACACTGCGCCTTGACCTGAGCCGCTATTTACCTCCATTCTTGCGATGGTCAGGGCTTCTGCCCAGACAAAAGTCATCCGCAAGGATGAGCAAAAGCAAGTCCTCGGGACGAAATCGAGGGCAATGACAGGGAGACTTTATATGAAAGCATCCGTTTTCTTCGGAGCAATGACAGTCGCGGGCCTCGCCAGCGTCGCGGCTTCGGCAGCGACACTCGATGACGTAAAGGCCCGTGGGACGCTCAACTGCGGCGTCACCACCGGTCTGGCCGGCTTTTCCACGCCCGACGCCAACGGTGTGTGGGAAGGGTTCGACGTGGCAATGTGCCGTGCCGTCGCCGCCGCTGTCCTCGGGGACCCCACCGCGGTCGAATTCGTGCCGACCACCGCTTCGACCCGTTTCACCGCGCTGGCCTCTGGTGAGGTCGACATGCTGTCGCGGGTCACGACCTGGACATTCAGCCGCGACGTCGACCTCAAGTTCGAATTCACCGGCACGACCTACTACGACGGTCAGGGCTTCATAGTTCTGCGCGAACTGGGCGTGACATCGGCCAAGGAACTCAGCGGCGCCACCGTCTGCATCCGGACGGGCACGACGACGGAACTCAACCTGGCGGAGTTCTTCCGGATCAACAACATGGAATACGAGCCGGTTCCGGTCGAAACCAACTCGGAAGCTCAGCAGCAATACCTCGCCGGCGCCTGCGACGCCTACACGACCGACGCCTCGGGGCTGGCTGCCACGCGCGCTTCGTTCGAGAACCCCGGCGATCACGTGATCCTGCCCGAGATCATCTCGAAAGAGCCGCTCGGCCCGTTGGTGCGCCATGGCGACAACGACTGGGGTGACGTGGTGCGGTGGACGGTGAACGCACTGCTCACCGCTGAAGAGCTGGGCGTGACCTCGGCCAACGTCGAGCAGCTCGCAGCCGACGGCAGCGACAACCCCGAAGTGAACCGCCTGCTGGGCACCGACAGTGATCTGGGCGCGATGCTGGGTCTCGAATCCGACTGGGCCGTGAACGCGATCCTCGCGGGCGGCAACTACGGCGAGATCTTCGAGGCGAACATCGGCGAATCGACGCCGATCGGCTTGGCCCGCGGCCTGAACGCGCTGTGGACCGAGGGCGGCCTGCTGTACTCGCCGCCGTTCCGGTAAATCGCTTCCTGAAGGGCTCCGCCACCGCGCGGGGCCCTTCTTCTATCAGCGCATGCGCTGCGACCGGGACATCATCAGGACCAGTACAGAGTTTCCGACCACCGGTGTGAGTCTCGGGTTCAGCCCGCTCACGACGCCGAAAGAGAAACGGAAATCAGGGGGACATCATGTCGGCGATTTCGGAACCGCAGGCCGAAGGGTTTCGGCTCTCTCAGCTCATATACGACACGCGCTATCGGTCGATCACGATCCAGACGGTGGCGCTGATCCTGATTGTCGCCGGTGTCTGGTGGCTTGTCTCGAACACCATCCAGAACCTCGAAGCCCTTGGGCGGGACTTCGATTTCGGATTTCTCGGCCAGCCCGCTGGCTACGACATCAACCAGTTGCTGATCGAATATGACAGCCAGAGCACCCATGGCCGTGCCGCGGTCGTCGGTATCCTGAACACGCTTCTGGTCGCCTTCATCGGCTGCATCACTGCCACCGTGATCGGAACGATCGCGGGCGTGCTGCGCCTCTCCAAGAACTGGATCGTCGCGCGTCTCGTGGCCGTCTACGTCGAAGGCTTCCGCAACGTGCCGCTGCTTTTGTGGATCGTGCTGATCTTCGCCATCGTCAGCGAAAGCACCCCCCACCCGCGCGATTTCGCCGGTGGCGAGGCGAGCATGCTGTTCAACTCCATCGCGATCACCCGACAGGGCACCTGGACCCCCGCGCCGGTCTGGGGCGACGGCTCCCTCGCGCTGGTGATCATCTTCATCCTGTCGATCGTCGCCATCATCGGATTTCGCATGTTCGCCAGAAGGCGTCAGGAAGCGACCGGCGAGATCCTCCCGGTCCTCTGGATCTCTCTCGGCCTGCTGATCCTGCCCAGCCTGATCGCCTATTTCATCCTCGGCGGGCCGGTCACGCTCGACTATCCCGAAACCGGCCGATTCCGGTTTGAGGGCGGGTTGCTGGTGCGGAACTCGCTGATCGCGCTGTGGCTCGCGCTGTCGCTCTATACCGGGTCGTTCATCGCCGAGAACGTGCGCGGCGGCATCCTGGCCGTGTCCGGGGGCCAGACAGAGGCCGCTTCGGCCCTGGGCCTGCGGCCCGGCCGCACGATGAACCTCGTGGTGCTGCCCCAGGCGATGCGGGTCATCGTGCCGCCGCTGATCTCGCAGTACCTGAACCTGACCAAGAACAGCTCTCTGGCTATCGCGGTCGGCTACATGGATGCGCGCGCGACCCTCGGCGGGATCACGATCAACCAGACCGGGCGCGAGCTGGAGGGGATGCTTCTTCTCGGGCTGTTCTACCTCATCGTCAGCCTCGCCATCGCGAGCGTCGGCAACTTCTACAACGCCAGCGTCAAGCTCAAGGAGCGGTAATATGAGCGAAACAGGCCATCAACACGCCCTGAGCTATGTACGCGCCGACATGCTGCCCCAGCAGGAACCGCCTGTCAGCCATAGTGGACCGATCAAATGGGTTCGCGAGAATCTGCTCTCCAGCCCGCTGAACGTGATCCTCACGGTCATCTCCCTCTACGTACTCTATGCGGTCCTCTCCGGCTTGATCCCGTGGTTCTTCAACTCGGTCTGGGATGCGCGGTCGCTGAACGAATGCCGCGAGGTATTCCTGGCGACGGGCGCCACCGGCGGCGGCGGCGCCTGCTGGGCGGTGCTTCAGGAACGCGGGATCCAGCTGATCTACGGATTCTATCCCGCAGATCTCTACTGGCGGCCGAACCTGACCTTCATCCTTTTCTTCGTCGCCGTGGCGCCGATCCTCTATTCTGACAGGTTGCCCTCGCAGATGCTGTGGTTCACGGCGCTCTATCCGTTCCTGATGCCCTGGCTGCTCTGGGGCGGGTCGTTCTGGGTTCCGATCCTGGTGATCGCGGGTCTGGTCGTGGGATATCTCGCCTGGATGGTCGGCTCTCGGATCGGCGGCTCGATCCTCGGTGGCATCGCCGGGATCGTGTTCGCGATCCTCTGGTGGCTGTTCGCGGTGCCCACCCTCAACGATTCGATCCACCGTGTCGTGGGCAATATGCGGGTCGATCAGGTCGTAGCGGAATCGACTGCGCGGCTCGAGACGCTTGGCCCCGAGCTGACAGGCCTTGAAACCCGCCGCGAGTCGGTGCGGGACGAGATCGCAGAGCTCGAAGCGATCAAGGCGCAGGCGTTCGCCCCGATCGAGGAGGCGGTCGAGATCGCCAGAGAGACCGCCGAATTGGCCTTCTACGAGGAAGAGGGCGTCGATCCCGAGACCGACCAGATCGGCCCCGGCCTGCGCGAGCGCGCCGAGGAAGAGGGTCAGCACGCTGCCTCCGCCGCGGCCCGCGATCCGGCGCTCAACACCGTTCGCGCGACTTTCCTGAACGCGGTCGACGGGTTGACGGAGATGCGCAACGAGGTCAACGAGATCTCGTCGCAGATCAACATCATGCAGAGCGAGCGGTCGGACACCGAGGCGCTGCTGCTCAACATCGAACAGCTGCCCGATCGCCTGGAAGAGATCGAACGGCTGCAGGAAAGCGCCACCACGCCGGGGGCGATATCCGAGCTGGAGTCGGTGCAGGACGTGGTCAGCCAGACCTATACCGAAATGGGCCGGATCGGCCTGACGCCGGTGGAAAGCCGCGAGTTCGGCGGCTTCATGCTGGCGCTTATCATAGGCCTGTCCGGGATCATTCTGTCCCTGCCGCTGGGCATCCTGCTGGCGCTCGGACGGCAGTCGGACCTGTTCCTGATCAACAAGGTCTCGGTGGCGTTCATCGAGCTGATCCGGGGCGTTCCGCTGATCGTCTGGCTGTTCACCGCCCAGCTTCTGCTGAACTACTTCCTGCCACCGGGCAGCAACTTCGACCTGCTGTTGCGCGTGATCATCATGGTGACGCTCTTCGCCTCGGCCTATATCGCCGAGGTCGTGCGGGGCGGTCTGGCCGCTCTGGCCAAGGGGCAGTACGAGGCCGCTGACGCGCTCGGGCTGGACTATGCCAAATCCATGCGGCTGATC
Organism: Roseisalinus antarcticus; assembly: GCF_900172355.1. Taxonomy (GTDB): domain Bacteria; phylum Pseudomonadota; class Alphaproteobacteria; order Rhodobacterales; family Rhodobacteraceae; genus Oceanicola; species Oceanicola antarcticus_A. Next base: position 29,433 of record NZ_FWFZ01000020.1, read on the forward strand.
GTCCTGCCGCAGGCGCTGAAGATCTCGATCCCAGGGATCGTCAATACCTTCATCGGCCTGTTCAAGGACACGACGCTGGTCGTCTTCATCGGCCTGCTCGATCCGATCGGGCTTTCCAACTCGATCCGATCCTCGACCGATTGGAACGGCATCTACTGGGAGCTGTTCGCCTTCATCGGCCTGTTGTTCTTTGCCTGCTGCTTCAGCATGGGCCGCTATTCCCTCTCGCTCGAGAAAAAGCTCAACCGCGAGCACCGCTAAGGAGACCGCCATGACCGCAATCGATACAGATACGTCTGCGAATATCGACCGCAGCGCGATGAAAATCTCCGACGAGGTGGCCATCGAGGTCACGGGGATGAACAAATGGTTCGGATCGTTCCATGTCCTGCGCGACATCAACCTCACGGTCTACCGCGGCGAGCGAATCGTGATCTGCGGACCCTCCGGGTCGGGCAAGTCGACGATGATCCGCTGCATCAACCGGCTGGAAGAGCATCAGCAGGGCAAGATCATCGTGGACGGGACCGAGCTCAGCTCGGACATCAAGAACATCGACAAGATCCGGTCCGAGGTCGGGATGTGCTTTCAGCATTTCAACCTCTTCCCGCATCTGACGATCCTCGAGAACTGCACCCTCGCGCCGATGTGGGTCCGCAAGACGCCCAAGCGCGAGGCCGAACAGACGGCGATGCACTACCTTGAAAAGGTGAAGATCCCGGATCAGGCAAACAAATACCCCGGCCAGCTTTCGGGCGGTCAGCAGCAGCGCGTCGCCATCGCCCGCTCGCTGTGCATGAAGCCGCGGATCATGCTGTTCGACGAGCCGACCTCGGCGCTCGACCCCGAGATGATCAAGGAGGTGCTCGACACCATGATCGAGCTCGCCGAAGAGGGCATGACCATGCTTTGCGTCACGCACGAGATGGGCTTTGCCCAGGCCGTGGCGAACCGCGTGATCTTCATGGATCAGGGCCAGATCGTCGAACAGAACGAGCCCAAGGAGTTCTTCAACAACCCGCAAAGCGACCGGACCAAGCTGTTCCTCAGCCAGATCCTCGGTCACTGACCCGATCCGCCCGCGGCGCTGCGGGCGAGCGCAACGGAGGGGACAAGATGGCGCTGCTCGGTATTCGTTTCGCCCATGTCGCACCGCCCGAGCAGGCGGAGGGGATCGCGACCGCGTTCCGGGGTCTCGGCCTCTCTCCGACCGACTTTCCCGAAGCGGCCGGCATGCCCGGGGCGATCTTCACCACCGACGATCAGAAAAGCTGGGTCGAGGTCTGGCACGAGGGCGAGGGCATGCCCGCGGGCACCATGCTTCAGCTCGTGGTCGAGGATGCCGATGCCACGGCCGAGGAAGCCAGGCGCAACGGCCTGTCCCCCCAGGGTCCGATGGAGGCCCATGGCGAGCGGATCTATTTCCTCGCCCTGCCCGGTGGATTGCACATGTCATTCCAGAGCAAGGACTGAACCGGAGCTACGTCTCCAGGTCGCGGGGGACAACGAAATCGACAACCTGACCGGTTCGCGGCGTCAAATCGCGCCACTGGGCCACGGGGAAATCCGCCACCAGGACCGCGCCGGTCGGATACCGGAAGAACTCCGGATGCGGGGGTGGGCCGGCGACCAGGCCCATCGCGAAAGCGGCGATCCCGGGATTGTGGCCGACCATTGCGACACTCCCGGCCGTCCCGGCGCGGCGCAGGGCCGCCAACATCACGTCCGGCCCGGCATGGTAGAGCGCGGCGATGCGACTGACCTCCGGAGTTTCGGAGGCGGCCCCGGGAAGTTCCGCTGAAACCCGCTCCCAGGTCTCGACCGTTCTTGCGGCGTCCGAGCAGAGCACCAGATCCGGAACATGGCCATTCCGGGCGAGCCAGCGCCCGATGGTGGCGGCGGCGACACGGCCGCGCCGGTTCAGCACCCGCGCGTGATCCTCGGCAAAGGGGTCGTCCCAATCCGATTTCGCGTGCCGCATCAGAATAAGCCTAGCCACCGGCGAATGCCTCCATGTGAAACGCGGATTGGGCGGCCGGTCGCCGGCCTTGGCCGACCGGACATGTGGTCAGACAGGGCGCGGCACAGCCATCGCAGGGGGCCGGGGGCCGCGCCTGCGCGGGCAGCCGCGCGGGCAAGGCCAGAGCGCCGCGATAGGACAGGAACAGCCCCGCCCGGTCATGCACCATCAGTCCGACCGGCGAGACATGGGCCCGCCCCGACCGCTGTGCCCAGCCGATGAACGGGTGCCAGGGCGGGCCGCCAAAGGGATAGAGCGCCGTGGCGCCGAAGGCCTCGGCGAGCGCGTCGATCACCCGCCGCGACCAGCGGTCCAGCGGGTCGGGTGCGCCGTCGGCATACTCGGCCGAGGCCGTGAACCGGGCCCAGAAAGCGGGCTCTGCCGGTGACAGCAGCGCGAGCGTCCCGGCCTCTGCCAGCCCGTCTTGCGGCCCGGGTTCGACAAGGCCCGCAACCTCCAGGGCCGACGCGGCGGCGGCGGTCTCGATCTCGGTCAGGGCGATGGCCGTGTCACTCACGATCGTTACGGCTTCACCCGGGGTTCCATGCTGCTCTCCCGGATCATCGAGCCCGCGCCGTATTCCGTGAAAAGCTCAAGCAGCGAGGCGTTCGGCAGCCGCCCGTCGAGGATGACGACGGCCCGCACCCCGGCCTCCAGCGCGGCGAGGGCGGTTTCGGTCTTCGGGATCATCCCGCCGGCGATGACGCCGTCGGCCGTCATCTGGCGGACCTGCTCAGGCGATAGCTGCGTGACCACCTTGCCCTCGGCATCCTTGACGCCGGGCACATCGGTCAGCAGCAGAAGGCGATCCGCCCGCAGCGCCCCGGCGATAGCCCCGGCGGCGGTGTCGCCGTTCACGTTGAAGGTCTCGTTGTCCTCCATTCCTGTCGCGACGGGGGCCACGACGGGGATAATCCCGGCCTTGAAGAGGTCGCGCAGCACCTCGACGTTCATCTCCACCGGCCGGCCGACGAAGCCCAGCTCCGGATCGTCGGCGACGGCCACCAGCAGGTCGTCGTCCTTGCCCGACAGCCCCACGGCCCGGCCGCCCTGATCGTTGATCGCCTGCACGATCCGCTTGTTCACGAGCCCCGAGAGGATCATCTCGACGACCTCGACCGTCTCCTTGTCGGTCACGCGCTTGCCGCGCACGAACTTGCTCTCGATGCCGAGCTTGGCGAGCATCTCGTTGATCATGGGGCCGCCGCCATGAACCACAACCGGATTGACCCCGACCTGCCGCATCAGCACGATATCTCGCGCAAATTCCGCCATGGCGGCGTCGTCACCCATGGCGTTGCCGCCGAACTTGATGACCACCACGGCGCCCGAATAGCGCTGCAGGTAGGGCAGCGCCTCGCTGAGCGTCCGGGCGGTTGCGATCCAGTCACGATCCATCTTCTGCGTCCTTGTCTCCATCCCGGTGCCTCAGTCGATCCCGGCCACGATGCCGCGCAGCGTGGCGATGCCGTCGCCCTTTTCCGACGAGGTCAGCACGATCTCGGGGAAGGCGGCCGGATGCCGGGCCAACGCCGCGCGGACCTGCGCCAGCACGGGGTCGCGGTCCGCGGCCTTCACCTTGTCGGTCTTGGTGAGCACGCATTGGAACGTCACCGCAGCCGAGTCGAGCAGGGCCATGATCTCTTCATCCACCGCCTTGACGCCGTGCCGCGCGTCGATCAGCACGAAGGCCCGGCGCAGGGTCTGGCGGCCCTGGAGATATTGCTTGAGCAGCGCCTGCCACTTCGCGACAACCTGCACCGGCGCGTTCGCATAGCCGTAGCCCGGCAGGTCCACGAGGTAATAGCTGTCGCCCAGGGTGAAGAAGTTGATTTCCTGCGTCCGTCCGGGCGTGTTCGACGCCCGCGCGATCCCCTTGCGGCCCGTCAGCGCGTTGATCAGAGACGATTTCCCGACGTTGGAACGGCCGGCGAAACAGACCTCGGGCCGGTCCGCGGGTGGCAGCCCGGACATGGCGACGACGCCCTTCAGGAACTCGACCTCGCCGGCAAAGAGCAGGCGTCCGGCCTCCACGTCCTGCGGATCGGGGTCGGCGGGGGGGAAGGGCAGCGCCATGGGGGTCTCCGGGGGCCAATGAGGCGAGGCCGGACGCTAGGCTGCGGCGCCGCTGCCGTCAATCGCCGGCGAGGGGGTCAGCCCCGGCCGGCGATCGTTTTGCCGCGTGGCTACTTCTTGGCCTCGGCCTTTGGACCGCCCTTGATGTTGCCCAGGATGTCCGGCTTGTAGCCGTGGAAGCGCATGATGAGATATTGCTGCGTGAACGTGATGGTGTTGTTCGCGATCCAGTAGAGCACGAGGCCAGAAGCGAACGAGCCCAGCATGAACATGAACACCCACGGCATCCACGCAAAGATCATGCGCTGCGTCGGGTCCGGCGGCGCCGGGTTAAGCTTTTGCTGCAGCCACATGGAGATGCCCAGCAGGATCGGCAACACACCCAGCGAGATGATCGCGACCAGCGATCCCGGCTCGGGCGCGGCAAAGGGCAGCAGGCCGAAGAGGTTCAGGATCGACGACGGGTCAGGCGCGGAAAGGTCCTTGATCCAGCCGATCCAGGGCGCGTGGCGCAGCTCCAGCGTGACGAAGATCACCTTGTAGAGCGAAAAGAAGATCGGGATCTGCAAGAGGATCGGCAGACAGCCCGAGGCCGGGTTGACCTTGTTCTTCTTGTAGAGCTCCATCATGCCCTGCTGAAGCTTCTGGCGATCGTCGCCGGCCTGCTCCTTGAGCTTCTCCATCTCGGGCTGAAGCTCTTTCATCCGGGCCATGGAGGCATAGGATTTGTAGGCCAGCGGGAACAGGACCGCCTTGATGACCAGCGTCAGCACGATGATCGACCAGCCCATGTTGCCGATCGCGCCGTTCAGCCAGTGCAGCAGCGCGAAGATCGGCTTGGTCAGGAAGAAGAACCAGCCCCAGTCGATCGAGTCGATGAAGCCCTGGATCCCGGTGGCCTCGTATTCGCGGATCGTCTCCCATTCCTTCGCGCCGGCGAAAAGCTGGCTTTCGGCGCTGACCGAGTCGCCGGGGGCGACGGTGACGGTGGGATAGACGCTCTCGGTCAGGAAGATCCCGTTGATCGTGCGCGCGACCGAGCGAAATTCAGATCCGGGCTCCGGGATCAGAGTGGTCATCCAGTACTTGTCGGTAAAGCCCAGCCATCCGTTTTCATTCACGTCGATGCGGCTCTCTTCCGGAGAAAGGGCGGAGACATCGTCGTACTTGATCTCTTCCAGCTCGCCGTCCGACATCCGAACGACGCCTTCGTGCAGGATGAAGAAGTTGACGGTGTCGGGCTCGCCATGGCGGCGGACCTGACCGTAGGGGCGCAGACTGACCGGCTCTCCGGAGGTATTGTCGACGGTCTGCGTGACCGTGAACATGTAATCGTCGTCCACCGAGATCGACTTGTGAAAGACCAGGCCCGCGCCGTTGTCCCAACGCAGCGTGACCGGGGAGCCGGGCGACAGCGTCTCGCCATCCTCGATGGTCCAGATCGTGTCGTCCACGGGCACCTGCTCGGGCGTGGCGCCCTCGACCGCGATCCAGCCGTGCAGGGCGTAATAGGGATTTTCGCTGCCCACCGGCTGCAACAGGCGCACGAGCGGGCTCTCGGGGTCCAGTGTCTCGCGGTAGCCGGGCAGGGAGAGGTCGTCCAGCCGGCCGCCGGCGGTGTTGATGGACCCGACGAGGCGGGGGCTGTCGATGGTGACCCGGGTGGCCTCGGGGACGGGGGCGACATCGGTCGTGGGTTCGGCCGAGTCGGCGGTCGAGACGCCGGGGGGCAGGGCGGGGTCGGCGGAAGGCGTGGTATCGGGGCTGACGCGTTCGGCCGTCAGGGGCTGACCGTCGGGGCCGGTGGGTTGCTCCGGTGGCGGGAACAGCAGGAACCACACGAGAATGACGAGGAAACTGAGCGCGGTCGCCAGAATGAGGTTTCTGTTCTGCTCGTCCATCTGTTCCGCCCCTTGGCCGCTTGTGACATGAGTGTCGGGAAAGCTGGCGCGGTTCAACCGTCCATCGCCCCAAAGGTCAAGGGGGCATGGCCTCAAAGCTTCGGCACAAGAGCTCGGAAACCCGGCTTTTGAAGGGTTCGGACCAGGCCGGGCTGGCGGGTGCGCGGATTGCCGCGGTCAGCCCCGGGGGCGGCGCCGGGCCGGGGCGCACAGGCTTGTGGACCGGTCAGCCGATCTTGCGGGCGCTCTTGGCCGATCCCGCACCGCGGTCAGCAAGGCCCTTGACCCAGGGGGCCACATCCGACAGCGGCATCGGCCGCGCGATCCAGTAGCCCTGGATGTGGTCGCATCCGAGGGAGGCGAGCGTGTCCCATTCGGCCTCGGTCTCGACACCTTCGGCCAGCGTCTCGAGCCCCAGACGCTCGGCCATCGTCAGGATGGCCGAGACCATCTTGTGCTGTTCGGGGTCGCGGTCGATGTTGGTGACGAACGAGCGGTCGATCTTGATCCGGTGGATCGGAAACTGCCGAATCGTGGTGATCGACGCGTGGCCGGTCCCGAAATCGTCGAGGTCCAGCCGGCACCCAAGCTTGGCGAGCCCGGTCAGAGTGTTCGCCACCGTGTCGTCGGAGCCTCCGGCGACGACGGTTTCGAGAACCTCGACCGAAAGCCGACAGGGGTCCAGGTCGAACCGTTCGAGCGCCTGCGCGACCCGGTTCGCCAGACCGGGCTGCCGCAATTCGGCGGTGGAGAAATTGACCCCGACCCGGTCCACGGAGAGGCCGGTCCTGTCCCAGTCGCGCAGCGCCGCGAGGGCGCTGTTCAGCATCACGTGACCGAGTTCCTCCATCAGGCCCGCCGCTTCCATCGCGGGCAGGAATTCCGCCGGGGAGACCATCCCGCGGGACGGCGAATGCCATCGGGCAAGCGCCTCGAATCCGGTGACCTTGCCGGTTCGGGTGCAGACCTGGGGTTGGAAAAAGGGACGCACCTCGCCGCGCACCAGCGCGGTGCGGACCTCTCGCAGAAGGGCCTCTCGGGTCTCGATCCGTGTCTTCATCGCGGCGTCATAGCCCAGCACCGTGCCCAAGCCGGAGCGCTGCGCCTCGAGCATCGCAAGGGTCGCGGATTGCAACATGCGCTCGCCATCGGGTTGCATGACCTTGCGGCTGAGCGCGTAGCCGACCGAGAACGTCGGGTGGACAACCTGCTGGCCGAGCGCCACGGGCCGCGACAGGGCCAGTTGCAGCCGCCTCGGGACCGCCTCGGCCTGCTCTTCGGAGAGGTCGCGCATGGCGGCGAGGGCCACGGCGAAGGTCTGCCCGTCGAGCCGCGCGCACGTATCTGAATCGCGCACGCCGGAGATCAGCCGCCGCGCAATCTCGATCAGCACGGCTTCGAGGCCGGCGCGGCCGACCCGTTCCTCGAGCAGCTTGAAATCCTCGATCTCCAGCACGACGACGGCGCTTTGGCAGCCCCTCTGCGCGGTGCCGCGCAGGTCGTCGTCCAGGTTGGCGATCAGCCCGGAGCGGGTGTCGAGGCCGGTCAGCGGATCGGTTTCGGGGCCCCGGCGGCCGGCCCCCCGGTCAATGCTGACCGCGAGGATCGCGGGCAACAGGAAGGCGGCGATCAGGAACCCCGGTTGCTGCGACACCAGCCAGCCCGCGAGCGTCAGCAACGGGATGATCGTCATCGCACGGCCACGCCTCGGCGCACCATGATTCTGGCCGTCCCGTATCCTGTGCGCTGCGCCCTTGTGCATCCGGATGCTGTCCCCTGTGCCCCGAGCAGACGGGGCGATCGGAGCAAGACTAGGCATCCGCGGCTTGGTACGAGGTTAACGGAGCGCTGAAATCTCCGAAGAATCCGTGTCGTTGCGCGATCCTGTGGTCAATCCGGCGAAATCGAACAGCTTCGGATCCAGCAGATGCGAGGGCCGGGCGTTCATAAGGGCGCGAAACATCACTTGCCGCCGGCCGGGGGAATTCTTCTCCCATCCGTCCAGAATCTGCTTCACCTGTTGCCGTTGCAACCCGTCCTGGGACCCGCAGAGGTCGCAGGGAATGATCGGATAGTTCATCGCGCGGGCGAATCGGTCGCAATCGGCCTCGGCCACATGGGCGAGCGGACGATAGAGGAACAGGTCGCCCTCTTCGTTGACCAGTTTCGGCGGCATCGTCGCAAGCCGGCCGCCGTGAAAGAGGTTCATGAAGAAGGTCTCGAGGATGTCGTCGCGATGATGGCCGAGGACGACGGCCGAGCAGCCTTCCTCCCGCGCGATCCGGTAGAGGTTGCCACGCCGCAGCCGCGAGCAGAGCGCACAATACGTGCGGCCGGCGGGGACCTTGTCGACAACGATGGAATAGGTGTCCTGGTATTCGATCCGGTGCGGTACGCCCATCCGGTCGAGAAATTCCGGCAGCACCGTGGCGGGAAAGCCGGGCTGTCCCTGGTCAAGGTTGCAGGCCAGCAGATCGACGGGCAGCAACCCGCGCCATTTCAGCTCGTGCAGAATGGCCAGCAGGGTGTAGCTGTCCTTGCCGCCCGACAGGCACACCAGCCACCGCGCCCCGCGCTCGACCATGGAATATTGCTCTATCGCCTCGCGGGTCTCGCGCACGAGCCGTTTGCGGAGCTTGCGGAACTCCGTGGTCGCGGGGGCGCCCTGAAAGAGCGGATGAATGTCCTCGGGTGTATCCAGCATGGGACCGGGTTAGAGCAGCGAAGGTGACCCGGCAAGACCCCAGCCGTTGGCGGCCGGCCTCGACGGGCTAGGTTGCGTAACAAATTGATCGGATCCCTTGATATGCGCCTTATCCTTATCCTTGCACTCGCCGCCGCCGCCGCCGCCGCCACGCTTGCCGGCTGCACGGGCAAACCCTCGTTCGACGACCCGAGCCTGAGCAGTCGCGAGCTGGAGTTGGAGGAGTTCTTCGACGGAGAGCTGGTCGCCCATGGACAGTTCCAGGACATCTTCGGCACCGTCCGGCGGCAGTTCGTGGTCGAGATCGAGGGGGATTGGGACGGCGAGCGCCTGGTCCTGCAAGAGGATTTCACCTACGAGGACGGCGCGACGGAGCGCCGGGTCTGGACCCTGACCAAAACCGGGGAGGAGACCTGGGAAGGCACCGCTCCGGGGGTGGTCGGCGTGGCCATCGGCGAAGAACAGGGCGACAGGTTCAACTGGCGCTATACCATTGACCTGCCGATCCCCTCGGCGGACGGGCCGACCAGGACCCAGCGCGTCACCTTCGACGACTGGATGTGGTTGCAATCCGATGACCGCCTGTTCAACCGGGCCTACATGCAGCGCTACGGCGTCGATATCGGCGACGTCTCGATCAGTTTCGAAAAGCGCCGATGAGGCCGGCCTCGACGGCGGAGTGGCCCCCGGTGGGTCCTGACGGGCCCCGGTCGCGCCAGACGGTGCCGTCAGTCGGGAACGTTGTCGATGCCGGACCCGCCCCAGGGATGGCACCGCCCGATGCGGCGGGCCGCGAGCCAGCTGCCTTTCAGGGCGCCGTGCCGGTCCAGCGCCTCGAGCGCATAGGCCGAGCAGGTCGGCGTGTAGCGGCAGCCGTGGCCGACCCAGGGCGAGAAGAGCAGGCGATAGGCCCGGACAGGCAGGGCGACGATCCTGGCGGCGAAGGTCATCGGTGCACGGCCTCGATCGCGCGGGCAAGGTCTCGGCGCAGGGTCTCGAAGGGCATGGCGTCGGTGCTGTCGCGGCGGCCGATCAGGACATAGTCCCAACCGGGGCGGCCGAGGCGGGGCAGGTCGAGCCGCGCGATCTCGCGCAGGCGGCGCTTGGCGCGGTTGCGGGCCACGGCGTTCCCGACCTTCTTGGAGCAGGTGAAGCCCACGCGGATGACGTCCGCCCGGGTCTCTCCGGGCTGGCGCCGCCGACCCTGGAGCACAAAGCCGGGCATCGCCTTCCAGCCCGCGCGGGAGGCGCGGAGGAAATCGGCCCGGGCGGTCAGCCGTTCAAGACAAACAGAAGATGCGGTGGGCGGGCCCTCGGCGGCATCATGGTCCTGCATCCTGGCGGATCCTGTGGCGGCGTGGCCCGGGGCGTGGTTCACCCCCGGCACGGGCTCAGGCGCTGAGCTTCTTGCGGCCCTGGGCGCGGCGCGCGTTCAGGATCTTGCGGCCACCCTTGGTCGCCATGCGGGCGCGGAAGCCGTGGCGGTTCTTGCGAACCCGGTTCGAAGGCTGGAACGTGCGCTTCATAGCGTATCTCCGTCTGTCTCGGTGAGCTCTGGTCGCTCAGTCTGCTGTCGTGGCCGAGACCCCGCCCGAAGGACGGGGAATCGAGGCCACAGGAAATTCGAAGCTCAGGCCATAAAGCCGACCACAACGCCTGTCAACGCGCCCGAAGCGGGAATTCTGAAACAAATCCCTGTCCCTGTCCCCGCGGATTGTTACAATCCGGCCTTGTTGGCCCGCCGGGACAGGGCCGGGTTGAAACATCCGCGGCGCAGGCATCAAGGCCGCGTGACACCGCTAGGACCTCCCGGCGCGACGGTCCATGTGTCTGTCAACGCACACGCCACATCGGACCGATCAGATGACAGATATGCCGCATACCTCGCCCAACCCCCTCCTGCGCCGATTGCCATTGGCCGCCATTCTCGTGGTGGCCGGGCTCGGCGCGTTCTTCCTGCGCGACTACCTGAGTTTCCAGACCCTGGCGGAGAATCGCGAGGCGCTGATCGCCTATCGGGACGCCAACTACCTTGCCACCGTGGCGGCCTTCATGGCGGCCTATGTCGCGATTGTCGCCTTTTCGCTGCCCGGCGCCAGCGTCGCCACCCTGACCGGGGGCTTCCTGTTCGCGACCTTCCCCGGCGCCCTGATCAATGTGACCGCCGCCACGCTGGGCGCGATCGCCATCTTTCTCGCCGCCCGCTGGGGCCTTGGCGAGCGGTTGGCAGACCGGATGGAAGCGAGCGAGGGCACGGTGAAGCGGATCAAGACCGGGATCGACGAGAACCAGTGGTCGATGCTGTTCCTGATACGCCTGGTGCCGGCGGTGCCGTTCTTCGTGGCCAACCTGGTGCCGGCGCTGGTGGGGGTGCCGCTGTCGCGCTACGCGATCTCGACATTTCTGGGAATCATCCCCGGCGGCGTGGTCTATACCTCCGTGGGCGCGGGCCTCGGCGAGGTGTTCGAGCGCGGAGAGCGGCCCGACCTCGGCATCCTGTTCGAACCGCAGATCCTGCTGCCGATCCTGGGGCTTTGTGCGCTGGCCGCGCTGCCCATCCTGATCAAGGCCGTGCGCGGCAAGAAAGGACTCTGACCGATGGAGCGTATCGACACCGACATCTGCATCATCGGCGCCGGATCCGGCGGTCTTTCGGTGGCCGTCGGGGCCGCGCAGATGGGCGCCCGGGTGGTGCTGCTTGAAGGGCACAAGATGGGCGGCGATTGCCTGAACTACGGTTGCGTGCCGTCGAAGGCGCTGATCGCGGCCGGCAAACAGGCGCACGCACTCGGTCAGGGTGCGCAATACGGCGTGGCCGACGCGGCCCCGGTCGTCGACTACGCCGCCGCCAAGGACCACGTCGCGGACGTCATCGCCACAATCGCGCCGGCCGACAGCCAGGAGCGGTTCGAGGGCCTCGGCGTTCAGGTCATCCGGGAATTCGGTCGCTTCATCTCGAAGACCGAGGTGCAGGCGGGCGACCGGATCATCACGGCGCGGCGCTTTGTCGTGGCGACCGGGTCCGGCCCGTTCGTGCCGCCGATCGACGGGCTGGACACAGTCACGGTGCATACAAACGAGACGATTTTCGACCTGCGCACGCGGCCGGAGCACCTTTTGATCATCGGCGGCGGCAATATCGGGATCGAGATGGCACAGGCCCATGTGCGGCTCGGCTCTCGGGTGACGGTGATCGAGGGGCAGACGGCGCTGGCGAAGGACGATCCGGAGCACTCGGCCATCGTGCTTGACCGGCTGCGCGCGGAGGGCGTCGAGATCATAGAGGGCGCCCAGGCCGAGCGGGTTTCCGCCACCGGCGGCGTGACCGTCCACACCGGCGACCGCGAGATCACCGGCAGCCATCTGCTGATGGCCGTGGGGCGCAAGGTCAATGTCGAGGGGCTGGACCTCGACAAGGCCGGCGTGGCCCATGACCGGCGCGGGGTGAAGGTCGGTGCCGACCTGAAATCCGTCAGCAACAAGCGCGTCTATGCCGTGGGCGATGCCGCGGGCGGGCTGCAATTCACGCACCTGGCCGGGTATCACGCCGGAATCGTCGTCCGCTCGGCCGTTCTGGGCCTGCCTGCCAAGGCCAGGACCGACCATATCCCCTGGGCCACCTACACCGACCCGGAGCTGGCGCAGGTCGGCCTCACCGAGGCGCAGGCGCGCAAGAAGCACGGCCGCAACCTGACTGTCGTGCGGTCGGACTATGCCGAGAACGACCGTGCCATCGCCGAGCGCCGGACCACCGGGCAGATCAAGGTCATGGTGGTGCGCGGCCGTCCCGTGGGCGCCTCCATCGTGGGCCATGCCGCGGGCGAATTGATCGGCTATTGGGCCCTGGCCATCGCCAATAATCTCAGGATGCAGGCGATTTCGAACACGGTCCTGCCCTATCCGACGTATAGCGAGATTAACAAACGGGCGGCGGGTGCCTATTTTGGACCCAAGCTCTTCGAGAGCGCGACAGTGAAGCGCGTGGTTCGCCTTGTCCAAAGGTGGCTGCCCTGAGGCGAACGGATAGATCATGCTGAACTCGCTTTCCGGGCGGTTCCTGGTTCTGACGACGGTCTTCGTGATGTTGGCAGAAGTCCTGATCTTCGTGCCGTCGGTCGCGCGGTTCCGCGAAGACTATCTTCTGCTGCGGCTGGAACGGGCGCAGATCGCCTCTCTGGCCCTGCTGGCCGACGACATGATCGACGCCGACCTGGAGCGTGAACTGCTCGACAATGCGGGCGTCTTCAACGTCGTGCTGCGGCGCGACGAAGTGCGCCAGCTTGTGCTGTCCTCGCCGATCCCCGAGCCGATCAACGCCACCTACGACATGCGCGATGCCTCGGCCTGGCTGCTGATCCGCGACGCGCTGGCCCGGCTGGCCGACCCCACCGACCGGATCATCCGGGTGATGGGCAACCCGGTCCAGGACGGCGGGCTGCTGATCGAGGTCACGATGGAGACCGGCCCCCTGCGCACCGCCATGCTGGACTACGGGCTGCGCATCCTGGTGCTGTCGGCGGTCATCTCGATCTTCACCGCCGCGCTGCTGTTCCTGGCCGTGCGGGCGATCCTGGTCAAACCGATCAAGACGCTGGTGCAGTCGATGCAGCGCTACGCCGCCGCCCCCGAGGATGCCCGGCACATCGTCACCCCCGGCGCGGGCATCCGCGAGCTGCGCGAGGCCGAAGAGGCGCTGGCCTCGATGCAGACGGACCTGACCTCGGCGCTGAAACAGAAGGAACGGCTCGCCCAGCTTGGGGGGGCTGTCTCCAAGATCAGCCACGATCTGCGCAACATCCTGACCTCGGCCCAGCTTTTCACCGACCGGATCGAAGGGTCGGACGATCCGCTGGTCAAGCGCATGGCGCCCAAGCTGGTGGGCTCGATCACCCGCGCCGTCAGCCTCTGCGAGAACACGCTCGCCTTTGGCCGGGTGGACGAGCCGCCGCCGCAGCTGAACCGCCTGCAGCTAGCGGATCTGGTGGCCGATGTGATCGACAGCGAGCGGCTGGCCGCGGGCGATCACGACATCAGCTTCTCGGAGGATATTCCGCTGGGGCTCACGGTGCGGGCCGATGCCGAACAGCTGTTCCGGGTGGTGGCCAACCTGGTGCGGAACGCGCGGCAGGCGATCGTGGCGACGGGCAAGCCGGGCGAGATCTGCATCAGCGCGACCGAAGATGACGCTGCCTGGAGCATCACCCTGACGGATACCGGCCCCGGCCTTCCGCCCCGGGCGCGCGAACATCTGTTCAAGCCGTTCCAGGGGGGGGCCCGCAAGGGCGGCTCCGGCCTCGGCCTCGCGATCTCGGCCGATCTGATCCGCGGCCACGGGGGGCGGCTGGAGCTCAAGCGCACCGACGAGACCGGCACCCAGTTCATCATCCGCCTGCCCAAGTCCGACGCGACCCTGTCGGCCGAAGCGGCGGAGTGATCGGACCACATTGGATATTTCCGCGAGCCTCTTGCATCGCCCTGCACTGAGGGCTAAACGGCCCTCATCCGGGCGCTGGTAGCTCAGTTGGATAGAGTACCTGACTACGAATCAGGGGGTCGGGGGTTCGAATCCTCCCCAGCGCGCCATTTAACAATCTGTCAGTTGCCGAGCAAAACCGACTTTTGCGTCACATCGCTGACCCAGAGCGAGGCGCTACGTCCGAAGGCCGGGGCCGGGCGGTCATTCGTGAAAATTGCAGCGAACGGCAAGAACGAGCCCAAAGTTCCGGTTTTCTGCGAGATGGCGAATGACGGCTTTGCGGGAATTGTGCCCCTGCATCATTTAAAACCCATTTTTGTAATGTCGAACTGTTCTGCAAACATCTTCCCCAGATGTTCTGGGTTAACGCCATCACGAAAGGCTCGTTTGGTTGGCTCATCATCCATAATGTCGATCAACGAAAAGCCCTTTTCATCAGGTGCTAGTACCGGGTTTTGTTTCCCTGCAGCAACTTTGTATCGATCAAACCATTCGTCCCAGCCGTCCTCGTTTTGGTTCATCAAGTTGTCGATCTCCTGACCTAACGGCGACGCGGCGAACTCTTCGGAAATTCGGGTGAAAGTTTTAGCGGCGGTGTCAAGCAAATCCATATCCAGATTGTTCAACGGATACAGCTTACCGTTTACGGACACCTCGTTGAGGATGTTACCGAGGCACATCGCAAAGCAGTTGCTGTTTGGGTTCCCAATCTCAAGAACGTCTATTGCGTTTGAAAATGCTGAAGCAGCTAGTGAAATTTTGTGCGGTCTCTGGCCAAATCGTCCATCGAACAGATGGGGATTCTTCGTCCATACGGCATCAACTAAGCTCGTTGCAGACGACGCGGGGTCGTTATCAAAAAACCCACTTTTTTGCTGCATCTCCAAGAGGTTTTGAACGATAACCGCTGCCTCACTTTTTTTGAATGTATCTTTAATGCCGCCAAATAATCTCATTTTTCGTTCCTAATTGTCCAAGGTAACCAGCTTCGCCTCGTCGGTGCCGACAGCGGGGCTGTAACGCGGCTCTCTGATTGATCTAGGCGTTTGCGAAGCCAGTGTATCTATGCCTGACCTTTGAGATTCAAGAGTGGTCATTGGCGCAGCCGCAGCGAAAGCTCACTTTGTCCGCACATCGAACCCTCGCCCGTTCAGCGTCGAAGGTCCGGTCTGGGTCAGAAATGCTCGGCATTTGGGTCGGAATTGTTTGGCACGGCGCACTGACAGGATTCATGGAATTTGCCGGAAAGAGTCGGAAATGCGCGATATTCGACACAAACCTTCCCTTCCAGATCTGACGATGGCTGAAGCCGGGCCGCATTTGTGCGGGGTCGCTGGGGTGTCTGTCTGCGCGGTGGCGGGGGCGTCAGGCGTTCCGTGCGGGAGGATCGCGCCAGAGGGCGGCGAACAGACCCAGCGAGGCGCAGATGTTGCAGGCGGCGATCGCCCAGTAGAGCGGTGCCGGGCCGATCTCCGGCGTGGCGGCCAGGAAAATGGCAAAGCTTGTCCCGGCCGGAAGAAGAAGGAACGTCAGCCAGGCAAGTCCGCGCATCGCCCGGGAGAGGCCAGCCGCAAGCCCCAGGGACAAAAGCCCCGCGCCGATCAGGACGGCCGAGGCGAGCGCAGCGCCCATCGTCGCGGCGGCGGCCAGGTGGAGGGCGGCGGAGAGCATCAGGAAACGGGCGGCGGCTTTCATCTCAATCCTCCGGATCGGCGGGGCAGGGTTGGCCGGCGACGCCCCAGATCAGAACGTCGTTCACGTGATCCTCCAGGGAATAGGGGGCCGGCTCTCGGGTGCCGCCCGGCGCCCATCCCCAGAGGACAAAGCCGTGGTGCCCCGCGTCCGTGACCAGGTGTTCGGCGAGGCCCATCCAGTCGCGCCCGCCGTTGCGCTCTGGGTCGGACAACTGGGCGCAGACTTCGGCGCTGGTCTTGCCGAACCACTCGAATTCGACGGGGGCCAGCTGCCAGGGCAGGCCCACATGCGGGGCCGCGTGGGGCAGGTCATTGGGCTGCTCCGATTGGGCGTGACAGGTGGCGCAGGGCAGGAATTCCACGCCGATCCGGCTGTCTCCGGCGTTGACGTTCATGCCGTGGGGGCGGGCCTCGCCGTAGGAGGGCCCGGACCACATCGGGACGTTCGACGGCCCGACATGGCAATTGGCGCAGCGGGGGTGGCTGGTGACCTCATAGATGCGGGCCCAGGCGTCCTGTCCTTCGGCGAGCGTCGCGGATGCGGGGGGGGGGCAAGCGGGATCGCGGGCCGGTCGTCACCCTCTGCAAGGGCCGGCTGGGCGGACAACAGGAGGGCGGCGAGACAGGTGCGGATCATGGCGGGCCCTCAGACGAAGCGGATGAAGTTGTGGAACGGCATCTCGCGCAGGCGCTGACCCGTCGCGTCGAAGATCGCGTTTGCCAGCGCCGGTGCGGCGGGCGGAACGGGCGGTTCACCGATGCCGCGGACCGTGCGGTTGTTGGTCAGGGTGCGGACCTCGATCTGCGGTGTCTGGTAGAGGCGCATGCCTTCGGCCGCGTGGTAATTGGTCTGCTGCGCAATGCCGTCGGAATAAGTCACCTCGGAATTGATCGCGTGGCCGAGCCCCCAGACGACGCCGCCCTGGATCTGGTTCTCCGTATTGACCGGATCGACGATCATGCCGGCATCGGCGGCGACCCAGACCTTGTCCACGCGGATGCCGTCGGGGGTGTTCGTCACCTCGACAACCTCGGCCACCGGGACGCCGAAACTTTCCACCAGGGCCACGCCGCGGCCCTTGCCCTCGCCCAGGGGGGCGCCCCAGTCCGACATCTCGGCGACGGTGCGCAGCACCTCGGCCGCGACCGGCGAGTCGATCAGGCGGAGGCGCTCGTCGATCGGGTCGGCGCCGGCGGCGCGGATCAGCTCGTCGAGGAAGCTCTCGATGTAGAAGCCGCCCGACGAGGCGCCGACCGACCGCCAGCTGGATGTCGGCGCGAGTTCCGGAACGGCATAGGCCCGGACGCGGAAATCCGACAGGTTGCCGTAGGGCGCGTTCCAGACGCCGGCCGGGATCTGCAGGTCGGGCCCGGGAGAGGGCTGACCCAGCCGCCGGAATTGTGACCGCAGGGCCGATACGGCGGCCACCTGGATGTCAATCGTCCGGACCTGCCCGTCGCGAATGGCGCCCCTGCCGCGGGCCATGCCGATATGGCGGGGAAAGTCCTGCACGAAGTCCTCTTCGCGGGCATAGGTCATCTTGATCGGGGTGCCGCTCAGGCGCGTTGCGATCTCGGCGGCCTGCCGGACGAAGTCCAGCTCCAGCCGGTGGCCGAAACTTCCGCCGGAATGCTGGTTGTGGAAGACCACGGCGTCGGGCTCGTGGCCGGTCACGTCGGCCACGACCTGTTGCAGGAAGCCCGGCGTCTGGTGACCGGTCCAGACCTCGGCGCCGTCGTCCGTCACCCGGACGATGGCATTGAGTGGCTCCAGCGGCTGGTGAGCGACATAGGGCGTGCGATACTCGGCCTCGATTACCTCTGCGGCCGAGAGCGCGGCCCCAGCGTCGCCGATGTCGCGCCAGAGCCGGTCGAGCCTGTCTTCGGTGAAGGACCGGGCGACCTCGGCCCAATGGTCGGCCTGTTCGGGGGGATAGGGGGCGGGGGCCCAGTCGATCTCCACCGCCCTTGCGGCCTGGAAGGCTCGCCAGGTGTTGTCGGCCAGAACGGCGATGCCGTTGGTGATCTCGATGATGTCGCGCACGCCGGGCATGTCGCGAGCCGCGGACGCGTCATAGCCCAGCATGGCGGCCCGGCGCGGGTTCGTCCGGACGGTCGCATGCACCATGCCGGGCACCTCCAGGTCGATACCGTAAAGCTGCCGACCGGTGGACTTGGCGACCACATCGCGCCGCTCCGACGGCTTGCCGATCAGCCGCCACCGGTCCGGGGACCGGAGCGTGACCTGCTGCACCGGGTCCAGCGTCGCGGCGGTGGCTGCGAGGTCTGTGTAGGGCAGGCGGGTCCCGTCGGGCAGGACAACCGCCCCGCTCTCGGTCTTCAGCTCATTGACCGCGATGCCGGAAACCTCGGCGGCGGCCAGCTTGAGCGTCTCGCGGGCGACGGCGCCGGCCTGGCGGAGCTTATCGAAACTGTCCGGGGTGGAGGTCGACCCGCCGGTGCCCTGAAGCCCCGTGACCTTGACGAATGCGCCAAGCGCGGCCCGCGCGGTCTCGGCGCCCAGGCTCGTGTCGGTCGACAGGAAAGGGGCGCCTTCGGCAGCGAAGGCGTGGTTGTAATAGGCGGGGGACGGGGGGCCATACTCGGTCAAGAACTGGCCGTGGTCCAGGTCGAGCTCTTCGGCGATCAGGGTGGCCTGCATGTGGACCACGCCCTGGCCGATGTCGGCATGGGGGGTGATCAGGGTGATCCTGTCCGCGCTGATCTTGACCCAGGGGTTGAAGGTCGCCTCGTCCTCGGCCAGCCCGTCTTCCAGCGGGTTGGCATGTGGCCGGGCGACCATGAAAGTGCCGAAGGCCACGCCCCCGGCAATGGCGGCGGAGCCGATCAGAAAGGCGCGGCGGCCGACCTTGCGCAGTGTTCCCATGTGGCTCAGGCCCCCATCCGGCTTGCCGCCAACCGGACGGCCGCGCGGATCCGGGGATAGGTGCCGCAGCGGCAGAGGTTGCCCGACATCAACCGGTCGATGGTCTCGTCGGAGGGGTTCGGATCCCCCTCGAGCAGAGAGATCGCCTGCATGATCTGGCCGGACTGGCAGTAACCGCACTGGGCGACCTGGGTCTCGATCCAGGCCCGCTGGACCGGGTGCACGGAATCCTCCTCGCCGAGCCCCTCGATGGTGGTGATCCGGGCCCCGTCGAGCGTGCCGATCGGGTGTTGGCAGGCCCGCACGGCAAGGCCGTCCACATGGACCGTGCAGGCGCCGCATTGGGCGATGCCGCAGCCATACTTGGTTCCGGTCAGGCCCAGCTCGTCGCGCAGGACCCACAGCAGGGGCATGTCGGGTTCGACGTCGACCTCGTGGGATGTTCCGTTGACCGTGATCCGCATGGGTGACCTCCTCGAACAACTCTACCCAGCCGGACCCATCGCCCGCGCTGTTGACAGATTTACATATTTTGAAAAAATGTCAAGTCGGGGGATTTGACAATGGAATGATTGCCTCGCCATGTGTCGCAGATGACCGATCCGGACTCCGCCATCCTCGACGCCGCCGTGCGCATCTTCGTGCGCTACGGGATGCGCCGTGCGACCATGGCCGATATCGCCGAGGAGGCCGGGCTTTCGCGGCAGACGCTCTATGACCGGTTCGGGGGCAAGGACGGGATCGTCGTGGCCTCGATCCGGCACCTCGGCGACGTGACCTGCGACCGGGTGCAGGCGGGCTGGACAGAGGCGCCGGGACTTGCCGCGCGGCTCGACATCTATTTCCGGATCGCGGTGCTGGAGGTGTTCGACATGTTGCAGGCCTCGCCGGATGCCGACGACGTGCTGGCCGGCCAGGGGCCCGCCGCGCAGCAGGCGGCCCGGGACGCGGAACGGCGCAAGCGGGCGATGATCGCGGACATGCTGCGCGAGACCGTTCCCGACCTGCCGCCGGACGTGCCGAACCGGGACGAAATCGCGGGCTTCGTCACGTCGGCCGCGGCCCAGGCCAAGTATTCCATGACTGACCGGGCTGATCTGACCATCTTCCTCGCCACCCTGAAGGCTGCGACCCTGGCGCTGACCCGAACGGCGCTGTAGCGGGCCCACCCGGTCAGGTGAGCGCCTGTCGGATGATCCCCAGCAGCCGTTCGGCCAATGGGCTGATCTGGCGGTCCTTGCGGCGGATCAGGTGATAGGGCGGCATCTCGACCGGCGTGGCCATCGGCAATGTCCGCAGCCCGTCCGGCGCAGGCCCGCAGATCACCTGGGCCACCTCGCGTGAGACCGGGGCGATCGCATCGGTGCTGTGCAGGCAGGCGATCGTGACCAGCAACGAGGTGGTGTTGATGACTTCGGAGGGCTGGGCCACGCGTGCGTCCCGCAACGCGGCCTGGAACGCCTCTCGCAGGGGGGTGCCGCGCGCCTGCACAACCCAGGCAAAACCCGCGATCGCGGCGTAGGGCAGCGGCCCGGCCGCCGACAGCGGATGGCCGGCGCGGACCACCAGCCGCGTCTCTTCGGCCCGGCGGCCCAGCACGTCGAACTCGCGCATGTCCGCGTCGGGCGGCACCCGGCACAGGACGAAATCCCGCTTGTCCTCCGTCAGCGCGGCCATCAGCTGCACGCTGGGGCCGACCTGCACATGGACATCGGCGTCGGACACGTCCTCGCGCAGCCGGCGCAACGCGGGCACCACGAGGCCCACGGCCGCCCCGGTCACCGCGCCGACGCGCACGGTGCCGCTGCGGCCCGCGCGAAAGGCCTGCACCTCGAGGGCCGTGACCTCCAGATCGGACAGCAGCGCCCCCGCGCGGCGGGCCAGCACCCCGCCGATGGGCGTCGGGCGCATCCCCTTGGGGTGCCGCTCGAAGACCTCTGCGTGCAGGTCACGCTCCACCTCGCCCAGCATCCGGGACGCGGCGGGCTGCGAAATCGCCAGCCGGTCGGCGGCGAGGGACAATTGCCCGGTCTCGGCGATGGCATGGATCAGCCGGTAGTGACGCAGCTGCAGACGGCTCAGGGGATCGGACATGCCGGGATTGATATGCCGATGTCGAAAAATTGCAATTGAAGGTTATATGGTGCCACCCGTAGCCTTGGCGGCGAACATCGGTCCCCGGCCCGCCGCGTCCGAGAGGATGGCGAATTGCCAGGCGCACGGGCCCGCGCGATCATGGACAGCATCACACAAAGTCGGCAGGTTCGGCCGCGACCGTCCCGCCACCCCAGGAGGAACACCCCAATGGCATTCACCCCCGCGAAATGGCCCCGGAAACTGCGCTCTCAGGAATGGTTCGGGGGGTCGAGCCGGGACGCGATCTATCACCGCGGCTGGATGAAGAACCAGGGCCTGCCCCACGACATGTTCGACGGGCGGCCCGTGATCGGGATCATGAACACCTGGTCCGAACTCACGCCCTGCAACGCCCATCTGAAGGATCTGGCGGAGCGCGTGCGCTGGGGTATCCTCGAAGCCGGCGGTTTCCCGGTCGAGGTGCCCGCCTTCTCGGCCTCCGAATCGGCGTTCCGGCCCACGGCGATGATGTTTCGCAACCTCGCCTCGATGGCGGTCGAGGAACAGATGCGCGGCCAGCCGATGGACGGCTGCGTACTGATGGTCGGCTGCGACAAGACCACGCCGTCGCTGCTGATGGCGGCGGCCTCGACAGACCTGCCCTCGATCGTGGTGACCGGCGGCCCGATGCTGAACGGCTATTTCGCGGGCGAGCGGGTGGGCTCGGGCACGCATCTGTGGAAATTCTCGGAAGCCGTGAAGGCCGGTGAGATGTCGGCGGAGGAGTTCCACGAGGCCGAGGCCTCGATGTCGCGCTCTCCGGGTTCGTGCAACACCATGGGCACCGCGTCGACCATGGCGTCGATGGCCGAGGCGCTGGGCATGGCGCTGTCCGGCAATGCCGCGATCCCGGCCGTGGACAGCCGTCGCCGGGTGATGGCGCAGCTGACAGGGCGGCGCATCGTGCAGATGGTCAAGGACGATCTCAAGCCGTCCGACGTGATGACCAAGGACGCCTTCGCCAACGCGATCCGCACCAATGCCGCCATCGGCGGGTCGACCAACGCGGTGATCCACCTGCTGGCGATCGCCGGGCGTGTGGGCGTGGACCTGACGCTCGAGGATTGGGACGCGCTGGGCCGCGACGTGCCGACCATTGTCAACCTGATGCCGTCGGGCAAATACCTGATGGAGGAATTCTTCTATGCCGGCGGACTGCCGGTCGTCATCAAGCGGCTGGGCGAGGCGGGGCTGCTGAACAAGGACGCGCTGACCGTCTCGGGCGAGACTGCCTGGGACCAGGTGAAGGACGTGATTTCCCACAACGAGGACGTGATCCTGCCCGCCGACAAGGCCCTGGCGCAATCGGGCGGCATCGCCGTCGTGCGTGGCAACCTCGCGCCGCAGGGCGCGGTGCTGAAGCCCTCGGCGGCGACCGAGGCGCTGATGGTCCACCGGGGCAGGGCGGTCGTGTTCGAGGATATCGACGACTACAAGGCCAAGATCGACGACGAGGCGCTCGATATCGACGAGACTTGCGTGATGGTCCTGAAGAACTGCGGGCCCAAGGGCTATCCCGGCATGGCCGAGGTCGGCAACATGGGGCTGCCGCCGAAGGTCCTGCGCAAGGGCATCACCGACATGGTGCGGATTTCCGACGCGCGGATGTCGGGCACCGCCTACGGCACCGTGGTGCTGCATACCTCGCCCGAGGCGGCGGCGGGCGGCCCCCTGGCCATCGTGCAGGACGGCGACATGATCGAGCTGGACGTGCCGAACCGCCGTCTGCACCTTGACGTTTCGGACGAAGAGATCGCCCGGCGCCTCGAAGCCTGGCAGAACCCGATCCAGCTGCCGGTGGGCGGCTATGCGCAATTGTTCCATACCCATGTGGAAGGCGCGGACACCGGCGCCGATTTCGACTTCCTCAAGGGGTGCCGCGGGGCGCCTGTGGGCAAGGAATCCCATTGATGGCCCCGCTGAACGTCGCCCTTGTCGGTGTGGGCAAGATCGCGCGGGACCAGCACATCCCGGCGATCGCGGCCAATCCCGGCCTGACCCTCGCCGCGACCGCCAGCCGCAACGCCTCGGTCGAGGGGGTCGACGCCTATCCCGA
Organism: Roseisalinus antarcticus; assembly: GCF_900172355.1. GTDB lineage: Bacteria > Pseudomonadota > Alphaproteobacteria > Rhodobacterales > Rhodobacteraceae > Oceanicola > Oceanicola antarcticus_A. The sequence goes on from NZ_FWFZ01000020.1 coordinate 52,383, forward strand.
CCTCGCGGCGCTTCTGGCCGCGCGGGAGGATATCGACGTCGTCTCGCTCTGCACCCCGCCGCAGGTGCGCCATGCCGATGCCCGGTTGGCGCTGGAGGCCGGCCGGCACGTCATGCTGGAAAAGCCCCCCGGCGCCACGCTGGCCGAGGTCCATGACCTGATCGCACTGGCCGCGGCCCGGGGCGTGACGCTGTTCGCCACCTGGCATTCGCGGCAGGCCCACGCGGTCGAGGCCACGAGGGGCTGGCTTGCGGACAAGACCATCCGAAAGGTGGAAGTCATCTGGAAGGAGGATGTGCGCCGCTGGCATCCCGGCCAGGAGTGGATCTGGGACGCAGGCGGCCTCGGCGTCTTCGATCCCGGCATCAATGCCCTGTCCGTGCTGACCGCGATCTTTCCGCGGCCGCTGCATATCACGCGGGCGGATCTGACGTTTCCGGGCAACCGCGACACGCCGATCGCGGCGGACCTGACCTTCTCCGATCCGGGCGGGGCCGATGTCACCGCGGTCTTCGACTGGCGCCAGGAGGGGCCGCAAACCTGGGACGTGCGCCTGACCACCGACGCGGGCAGCGCCGTCCTCTCCTCGGGCGGCGCCTTGCTGCACGTGGACGGTGTCGAGACGGCGGTCGGCCAGGACCGGGAGTATCCCGGCCTCTATGCCCGCCTGTTGGACCTGGTCGGGACCGACACCAGCGAGACCGACCTGTCGCCGATGGTCCACGTCGCCGATGCCTTCACTCTAGGCCGCCGACTGACGACCGACGCGTTTCATTTCTGAGCGTCCGCCGCGCGGCGGACCCCGTCGCGCGGCGCTTTGTCGGCCGGAGAATGGACGATCCGCCGATCCTGCACTACCTAGGGCACTGACGCAGAGAGCGTCGGCCGACGAAAGGGCAGGCGGTCATTGGCACATGATACGGCAGCAGCACATGACGGTGCGCTCCTCGGGGTGGCGACAGAAGAGCTCATGGCCTGCCCCACCTGTGATTCGCTCTATCGGGCGCGGATGCCCGACCACGGCGGCCGCGCTGTCTGCGATGTCTGCCACACGGTCCTGATCTCGCCGCGCGACAAGGCGGGGTTGAACATCATCGCGCTGACGCTCGCGGTGACGATGCTGGTGACGGCGGCGGTGTTCTTTCCGTTCCTCGAGATCCACGTCTCGGGTCTCGGGAACAAGGCGTCGATCCTCGACGTGGCCACCAGCTTTCGCTCTGGGCTGATGATCGTCCTGTCGGTGGCGACCATCGCGATGATCGTGCTGATCCCGCTCCTGCGGACGCTGCTCCTTCTCTACGTGCTGGTGCCGGTGGTGATGAACCTGCCGCCCGCCGCCCATGCGCGACGGGCCTTTCGCCTGTCCCAGCAGATGAAGCCCTGGGCGATGTCGGAGATCTTCGCCATCGGCTGCGCGGTGGCGCTGGTGAAAGTGGCCGACCTCGCCCAGATCGGCTTTGGCCCCGCGTTCTGGATGTTTTCGTTGCTGGTCGTCATAGTGGTGATCAACGACTCTTACCTTTGCAGCTGGTCGGTATGGAAATCACTCGAACGCGACGAAGACTGACCGCCCGCGAGGCGGGGCTGGTGACCTGCCGCCGCTGCGCCCGGGTCTGGCCCAGGGGCACCGCGACATGCGGGCGTTGCGGCAGCAGGCTGCAATCGCGCGATCCCAAAAGCCTGCAACGGGTCTGGGCGTGGTGGGTCGCCGGGCTCGTCTGCTACATCCCGGCCAATCTCTACCCGATGCTCAAGACCCGCACCCTGCTGGAGGAGAGCAGCAGCACGATCGTCGGCGGGGCGATCGAGATCGCGCACCATGGCAGCTATGGTATCGCCTTCATCATTCTTGCGGCCAGCGTGCTCATTCCGGTGGCAAAGTTCAGTGCCATTGCCTACCTCGCGCTGTCGGTCCAGACCGGAAGCTTGCACACCGCCCCGCACCGCCAGCATCTTTACGAGATCGTTGAATTCGTGGGGCGCTGGTCGATGATTGACGTTTTCGTGGTGGCCATTCTGAGCTCACTGGTCCAATTGTCGGTCGTCGCATCCATCCAACCGGGGCCGGCGGCACTGACGTTCGCGCTGTCGGTCATCTTCACGATGTTGTCGGCGCAGTCATTCGACACGCGGCTGATCTGGGATCGCCGCCGAGCCGCCGAGGACCCAACCGCTTGAGCGACACACCCGACACAGACCGCCAGACCGGGCCCGACGAGGTCCCGGTAGAGAAGAGCCGCAAGACCCTGTGGGAGATGATCTCGCTGATCTGGGTGATTCCGGTGCTGGCGCTCGCGGTGGCGCTCGGGGCGGCCTATCGCAGCTATGCCGATCGCGGCCCGCTGATCGAGATCAGCTTCGACAATGCGGCGGGCGTGGCCGCTGACGAGACCGAGCTGCGCTATCGCGACATCGCCGTCGGCCTGGTCGAGGAGGTCGGGTTCAGCGAAGACCTGTCCGAGGTCGTGGTCGGTGTCCGGCTGGAAAAGCACCTCGCCCCCTTCGTCGACACGCAGTCGCGGTTCTGGGTGGTGCGCCCGCAGGTGACGGCCCAGGGGGTCTCGGGCCTCGATACGGTGCTGTCCGGCGTCTATATCCAGGGCGATTGGGACGGCGTTCCGGGGGAAGAGCAGAGCGCCTTCGTCGGCCTCAACGAGGCGCCGCTGCTGGGGGTCGAAGAGGGCGGGATCGAATTCACGATCCGCTCCGACACCGGCCTGCCGACGGGCAATACGCCGATCCTGTTCAAGGGGGTCGAGGTGGGCCGCATCGACACGCCGCGGGTGACCGAGGACGGGCTGGGCGTGGTCGCGGACGCGGTGATCTACGAAGAGCATACCGGCCTGGTGACGACCTCGACGCGGTTCTGGGACATCTCGGGGTTCAACTTCACCCTCGGCGCCTCGGGCGCCCGGCTCAATTTCAGCTCGCTCGCCTCGCTGATCTCGGGCGGCGCGACGTTCGAGACCATGGGCTCTGGCGGTGCGCCGCTGGTCGCGGGCGCGGAATACGAGCTTTTCGGGGACGAGGACGCCGCCCGCGACGATTTCCTGGTGGAGGGCGAGGGGTCGGTCGTCGACATGACCATGATCTTCGCCGAGAACCTCTCGGGTCTCTCGTCGGGCGCCCCGGTCGAGCTGGGCGGGCTGCGGATCGGCGACGTGGCCAGCATCTCGGGGATCGTGGACCGCGACCGCTTCGGCGACGGCGAGGTCCGGCTGATCGCGTCGGTGCGGATCAACCCCAACCGGATTGGCCTGACCGACGGGATGGAGGAGGACGGCCTGATCGCCTTCCTCGAAGACCGGGTGGGCGAGGGTCTGCGGGCACGGCTGACGAATGCCTCGCTGCTGACCGGCGGGCTGAAGATCGAGCTGGTAGAGCTGGATAACGCCGCCCCCGCCGCGCTGGACCTTTCCGCCGACCCCTATCCGGTCTTTCCCACGGTCGCCTCGGACGTCACCGACGTGACGGCGACCGCCCAGGGCGTGTTGCAACGGGTCAACGACCTGCCGATCGAAGAGGTGCTGAATTCCGCGGTATCCTTCCTCGACGGGGCGTCGCAGCTTGTGGGCAGCGAGGACATGCAGCAGGCCCCTGCAGAGCTGCGCGACGCGCTGGCCGCCGTGCGGAGCGTGGCGCAAAGCGACGGGGTGCAGCAATTGCCGGCGCAGGTCTCGGCGGTGGTCGCCGACCTGCAATCGACGACCGAGCAGATCAACGCGCTGCTGGCGGAGATCGAGGCGCAGGACGCCATCGGCAAGCTGACGGCCGCCATCGAGAGCGTCAGCGCGACCGCCGACAGCCTGCCGCCGCTGGTGTCGGAGGCGAGCGCACTTCTGCAGGACGTCCGGGATCTGCCGCTGGAAGAGGTCGTGGCCCAGGCCTCGGACCTGCTGGACGCGGCCGAGCAGTTGATCACGCAAGAGACGGTCCGCCAGGTGCCCGAACAGCTGAACGCGGCCCTGGATGAGCTGCGCCAGACGCTGGGCTCCGCCAGGGGGCTTGTCGAAAGCGAGGGCGTGCAGGCGCTGCCGGCCCAGGTTTCGGCGCTCACGACCGATCTTCAGGCGGCCAGCGGCCGGATCAATGGCCTGCTGGCCGATATCGAGGCGCAGGACGCCGTCGGCCAGATCACGGCCGCCATCGAGAGCGTCACCACCGCCGCCGACAGTCTGCCGCCGCTGGTCTCGGAGGCGAGCGCTGTCCTGACCCGTGTGCAGGAGCTTCCTTTGGAGGAGGTCGTGGCCCAGGCCTCCGGCCTGCTGGACGCGGCCGAGCAGCTGATCGACCAGGAGACCACCCGCCAGGTGCCCGAGCAGCTGAACGCCGCGCTGGCCGAGCTGCGCGAGACGCTGGGCTCCGCCCGCGGCATCGTCGAAAGCGAGGGCGTGCAGGCGCTGCCGGCGCAGGTCTCTGCGCTCACCACCGACCTTCAGGGCGCCAGCACCCGGATCAACCGCCTGCTGTCGGATTTCGAGGAGCAGGATGCCATCGGCAAGCTCACCGCCGCCATCGAGAGCTTCGGCACCACGGTCGACGGCTTGCCTTCGCTGGTCGAGCAGGCCCGCGGTATCCTGGGGCAAGCAGAGGACCTGCCGCTCGAAAGCCTTGTCGAGCAGGCGACCGGCCTGCTGGATTCGGCCGAGCAGCTGGTGAACCAGGACTCCACCCGCGAAGTGCCCGAGCAGCTGAACGCCGCGCTGGACGAGCTGCGCCAGACACTGGCAGAGTTGCGCGACGGCGGTCTGGTGGAGAATGCGAATGCGACGCTCGCCTCGGCCCGAAACGCGGCCGACGCCATCGCGGAGGCGACAGAGACCCTGCCCGCCCTCTCGGCCCAGCTGCGGCAGGTGGCGACCCAGGCGGGATCGACGCTCAGCACCTATGACCGTGACTCCGAGTTCTCGCGCGATGTAAGGATGGCCATCCGCCAGGTTCAGGCCGCGGCGGATTCGATCGACCGGCTGGCCCGGACGCTGGAGCGAAACCCGAACTCGCTGATATTGGGACGGTGACCATGGAAATCTCGACCTCTCTCAAGACCGCCGCGATCCTGGCCGCCGTGCTGCTTGGTGGCTGTGCCAAGGAAGTGCGCTATACCGTGCCGCAGGCGGAGCCGGAGGTGCGCGTCGCCTCGATCTACAGCAGCGTGGAAGTGGTCGAGGTGACCTTGCCGGACTATGCCGCGGCCGAGGATATCTACCTGTTGCAGCCCGACGGCGGCATTTCGGCGCTCGGTCCGCTCTGGGCCGACGACCCGGCCCGCGCGGTCACGCTGCAATTGTCCCGCGACCTGGGCGCGATCATCGGCCGCAACGTGGCACCCGAGCCCTGGCCCTTCCGCAGCTTCGCCGACGCGCGGCTGGATGTGCGGATGGAGGAATTCGTGGCCACGTCGAACGGGACGTTCCGCATCGCCGGGCAGTATTTCGTGGCCCCCGAATCCGGCGGGCGCGACCGCGCGGGACAGTTCAGCATCGAGGTGCCGCTGGCCGCGCAGGACTCGCCCGGCGCCATCGCCGCCGCCCGCAGCCAGGCGGTCGCGACCCTCGCGGCGCAAGTGGCGCGGAACGGCCTGCGCTAGACAGGATCAGCCGGGGGCGGGGCCTGCGGCCGATGCTGCGCTCGCAGCGCCCCCGCTGATTGCCGCACCACTTCCGAGATCGGCAGGAGCTGGGCCGCCAGCGGGCTGGCCTTGCGCCAGATCATTCCGATCGTGCGCGACGGGCGTGGTGGCGCCTCGAACTGCGCGACAGCGACATCGGCGGAACGGGTCTCGATCGGGACGGCCATCTCGGGGATCAGCGTGACGCCCATCCCGGCGCCGACCATCTGCACCAGCGTGGTCAGAGAGCTGCCGTCCAGCAATTCCCGCGGCCGGGCCGAGGCCGCGTTGCAGAACGACAGCGCCTGGTCGCGAAAGCAATGCCCCTCCTCCAGCAGCAGCAGGCGCAGGGTGCGCAGGGCTGCGGCGCCGGGAACGGGCTTGTCCGCGTCCGCCGCGGGCCGGACCAGCACGAAGGATTCCTCGAAAAGCGCCACCTCGGCGAACGACGCCTCGGACACGGGCAGGGCGACGATGGCGGCGTCCAGTCGCCCGGCAGAGAGCTCTGCGATCAGCTTCTGCGTCATCGTTTCGCGCACATGAAGGTCGAGCCCGGCATGGGAGTGGGCCAGCTGTCCGAGGATCGTGGGCAGCAGGTAGGGCGCCACGGTCGGGATGATGCCGATGCGCAGCCGCCCCACAAGCCGGTCCCGGGACGCGCGGGCCAGATCGCCCAGCTCGTCGACCGAGGTCAGGATCTGCCGGACCCGCTGGGCGAAATCCTCGCCGAAGGCCGTGAGCCGCACCTGCCGCGGCCCGCGCTCGAACAGCGGCGTGCCGAGCGTTTCCTCAAGCTCGCGGATCTGCATCGACAGCGCGGGTTGCGAGATTGCGCTGGCCTCGGCGGCTCGGCCGAAATGGCCGTGCCGGGCCAGCGCCTCGAAATAGCGCAGCTGCTTCAGGGTCAGGTTCCTCATAAGCTGAGCCTATCATCCCGATCAGAATTCCCGACTTAAACTAATGGCCGGGCTTTGGTAGGTAAATCGTGACGAAGAAGGGCAACATGGTTGCGGACCCGGCCCTCCGACGCCATTTCGGGAGTGTCAGACGTCATCGGCCAGGCTGGCCGGATCCCGGAGGCGTCCTCGGAAGTGCCTGACGACGGGGGCATTTCATGCGGACCCGACCAGATCGACGGCCGGCAGTGCCCGCCAACAACCACGAACGGAGACGACCATGGACGGAAACGACAACGGGAACATGGGCAAGTGCCCGGTGATGCACACCTCTTTCGGGGTCCAGTCTAACCGCGACTGGTGGCCGAACCAGCTCAACCTGCGGATCCTGCACCAGAATTCCGCGCTTTCGAACCCGATGGGCGACTCCTTCGACTATGCTGAGGAATTCAAGAAGCTCGACCTCGAGGCGCTGAAGGCCGACCTCTACGCGCTGATGACCGATTCGCAGGACTGGTGGCCGGCGGATTACGGCCACTACGGCCCGTTCTTCATCCGCATGGCCTGGCACAGCGCGGGCACCTACCGCACCGCGGACGGCCGCGGCGGCGCCGGGGCCGGCTCGCAGCGGTTCGCGCCGCTCAACAGCTGGCCGGACAACGGCAATCTGGACAAGGCGCGGCGCCTGCTGTGGCCGATCAAGCAGAAATACGGCGACCAGATCTCCTGGGCGGACCTGATGGTCCTGACGGGCAATTGCGCTCTCGAATCCATGGGCTTCAAGACCTTCGGCTTCGGCGGGGGCCGCGTCGACATCTGGGAGCCGGAGGAAGATGTCTACTGGGGCTCCGAGGACGAGTGGCTCGCCACTACCGACCACGAGCAGTCGCGCTATCACGGCGACCGGGAGCTTGAGAACCCGCTGGCCGCCGTGCAGATGGGCCTGATCTACGTGAACCCCGAAGGCCCCGACGGCAATCCCGACCCGCTCGCATCGGCCCATGACATCCGCGAGACCTTCGCCCGCATGGCGATGAACGACGAGGAAACCGTGGCCCTCATCGCGGGCGGCCACACGTTCGGCAAGGGCCATGGCGCCGGCGACGTGGCCCATGTGGGCCCCGAGCCCGAGGGCGCGGCCATGGCCGAGCAGGGTTTCGGCTGGATGAGCACCTTCAACTCCGGCAAGGGCGTCGACGCGATCACCAGCGGGCTCGAGGGGGCCTGGACCAAGACGCCCACGGCCTGGGACAACGAGTATTTCGATACGCTCTTCGGCCACGAGTGGGAGCTGACCAAAAGCCCCGCCGGCGCCTTCCAGTGGACCCCGGAGGACGACGCGGCCAAGGGCACGGTGCCCGACGCCCACGACCCCTCGCGCAGCCATGCGCCGGTGATGTTCACCACTGACCTCGCGTTGAAGATGGACCCGGCCTATGCGCCGATCTCCAAGCATTTCCACGAGAACCCGGAGGCCTTCGCCGACGCCTTCGCCCGCGCGTGGTTCAAGCTGACGCACCGCGACATGGGGCCTAAGGCGCTCTATCTCGGACCGGAAGTGCCGGAGGAGGATCTGCTGTGGCAGGATCCGATCCCCGCGCCGACCGGTGCGCCGATCGGCGCGGCCGATGTCGCCAAGCTGAAATCCGCGATCCTCGAGTCGGGCCTGTCGATCCCGCAGATGGTGTCGACCGCCTGGGCCTCGGCCGCGACCTTCCGCGGCTCGGACAAGCGCGGCGGGGCCAACGGCGCCCGCATCCGACTTGCGCCCCAGAAGGATTGGGAGATCAACAAGACCGACGACGTGGCCTCGGTCATCGCGGTCTACGAGGGTATCCAGAAGGACTTCAACGGCGCGGCGGGCGACACGTCTGTCTCCATCGCGGACCTGATCGTGCTGGGCGGCTGCGTCGCCGTCGAGAAGGCGGCGAAGGCCGCGGGCCATGACGTGAGTGTGCCCTTCACCCCCGGTCGCACGGACGCCTCGCAGGAGCAGACGGATGTCGAGGGCTTCGAGGTCATGGAGCCTGCGGCGGACGGGTTCCGCAACTACATCATGGGCCGCTACAAGATCTCGGTCGAGGAGCTGCTGGTGGACAAGGCGCAGCTTCTGAACCTGACGGCGCCCGAGATGACGGTGCTGGTCGGCGGCCTGCGGGCGCTCAACGCCAATTCCGGACAATCGCCCGACGGGGTGCTGACCGACCGGCCCGAGACGCTGACCAACGACTTCTTTACCAATTTGCTGGACATGGGCACGAAGTGGTCGGCCACCGACGAGTCCGAGACCCGGTTCGAGGGCAAGGACCGCGCCACCGGCGAAGTGAAGTGGACCGGCACCCGCGCCGACCTCGTCTTTGGCTCGAACTCGCAGCTGCGGGCATTGGCCGAGGTCTATGGCTCCGCCGGGGCCGAGGGCCGGTTCGTTCGTGACTTCGTCGCGGCCTGGAACAAGGTCATGATGCTCGACCGGTTCGACCTGGCCTGAGCGGACGCCGGGGGGCCGGCGGCTTGACAAAAAGAACGGCGCCCCGGGCCTCCGGGGCGCCGTTCTGCGTTTGCGGGCGTTGCCGGGCGCGGGAGAGGTCGCCCGGTCCCGCTTCGGCCGTGGCTGGCCTAGCGTGGTTTGCGCTTGGGCGGTTCCGTGCCGCCGGGGCGGGGGCCCTTGGGCTTGCCCCCAGTCGGTGCGCCGGGTTTGCCCTTGCCGGGACGACCCGCGCGACCGCCGCGTGACGCGGCGGCGGCCTTGTTCGAAGACGTCTTGCCGTGCCGGGGCTTGGTCTTGGCCGGCTTGCCGGTGCCCCCGGGTGCCGGCGCGTCGGCCCGTTTGCCGGGGTCGTTGGGCGGGTTGACCCTGGGCGCAGGGGCGTCGGCCGCGCGGGGGGCGGCGGCCATGTGCTTGGGTTTCGCGTATTTCGGCTTTGCCCACTTTTCCTTGCGCACTTTCGCGGGCGGATCCTGCTGGGTCTTGGCGGGGGCGCTGAGCCTTGCAGGCTCTGGCACCGCCTTCTCGGCAGCGGCAGCGGCGGGCGGGGGGGGGGGCGAGGGCGGCGGGGCGTCGTCGACCGGATCCCATGTCTTGGCGGGGCGCGGCGCCGGACGCTCTGGCTGCGGCCGGTGGGCGGGCGGCTTGCCGGAGCCGCCCATATCCGGCGGGCCATCGAGGGCGCGGGCCTTGATGCCCTCTTCGAGTTGGCCGTCCTGGCCCAGCGCAGCCATGAAACCGGGCGCGGAAGGCGCGGTCAGTTCCACGAAGGTTTCCGTCGCCTGAACCCGGATCGCGCCGATGTCGTCCTTCGAGAGGTTCCCGGCCCGCAGCAGCATCGGCAACAGCCAGCGCGGCTCGGCCCGCTGATCGCGGCCGACGGAAATGCTGATCCACGCGCTGGGGCCAAAAGGCTTGCGATCCTTCGGTGAGGGCTTGGTGTCCGGGGGCGACAGGTCCTCGGGCGCTGAATGGCGCGAGCGGTAGAGCCGCAGATACGCCGCCGCCAATTGCTCGGGCGCGTAGAGCGCGGCGAGCCGTCTGGCGAAGTCGGCCTCCGGGCCGGAGACCTCCTCCTGCCAGACCGGATCGGCGAGCAGACGCTCCTCGTCCCGGCGCTGGACGTCCTCGGCCGAGGGGGCGGTCGTCCATTCGGCGTCGATCTTGGCGAATTTCAGCAGGCGCTGGGTCCGGCTGACCGCCTTGGGCGGCACGATCATGGCCGAAATGCCCTTGCGCCCGGCGCGGCCCGTACGGCCCGATCGGTGCAGCAGGCTTTCGGCGTTGGTCGGCAGCTCGGCGTGCACCACCAGGTCGAGGTTGGGCAGGTCGATCCCCCGCGCGGCCACGTCGGTCGCCACGCAAACCCGGGCGCGGCCGTCGCGCATGGCTTGCAGGGCGTGGGTCCGCTCGGCCTGGCTGAGCTCTCCGGACAGGCTGACCACGGCAAAGCCCCGGTTGGCGAAGCGGGCCATCAGCCGGCTGACGGCCGCGCGGGTGTTGGCGAAGACGATGGCGCTTTGCGCTTCGTGATACCGCAGCACGTTGATGATGGCGTTCTCGGCATCCACCTGGGCCACCCGCAGCGCCTGATAGGTGATGTCGGCATGCTGCCGCGCCCCGCTGACGGTCGCCACGCGCACGGCGTCGCGCTGATAGGTCTTGGCGAGCGTCACGATCGCCGGCGGCACGGTGGCCGAGAACATCAGCGTGCGCTTGTCCCCGGGGGCCTCGCCCAACATGAACTCCAGATCCTCGCGAAAGCCGAGGTCGAGCATCTCGTCGGCCTCGTCGAGCACGACCGCCCGCAGGCCGGTCATGTCGAGCGACCCGCGCTGGATGTGGTCGCGCAGGCGGCCCGGCGTGCCCACGACGATATGCGCACCGCGCTCCAGCTGGCGGCGCTCGGTGCGCATGTCCATCCCGCCCACGCAGGACGTCACCCGGGCGCCGGCCTTGGCGTAAAGCCAGCTCAACTCTCGCATCACCTGAAGCGCCAGTTCGCGGGTGGGGGCGACCACCAGCGCAAGGGGCGTGGCGGCCGGGCCGAGCTTGCCGCTGTCGTCCATCAGGGTCGGCGCGATGGCAAGCCCGAAGCCCACCGTCTTGCCCGATCCGGTCTGGGCCGAGACCAGCAGGTCGGCCCCCTCCAGTTCCGGCGCCGTGACCGCCTCTTGCACAGCGGTCAATTGCTCGTAGCCGCGCTCGGCGAGCGCTTCGGAAAGGGTGGGGATCATCGAGAGGTCAGTCCATGAAGTTGAGGCGCGCAAATCGCGGCATGTCGGCGCGAGATCTGCGCAAGCCCAAGCTGGTAACGCCGCTGGCGGCGAAAGTATATGGCAGATCGGCGCAAAGTCGCCTTGCACCTGGCGACCGGCGCGAATCGCCCCGCCGGCGTGATTGCCCGATTCGTGCGCATCTGACAGCGCCATGCGCAGATGTCACGTCCGGAGCCTCAAGAAGTTGCCTGTTTCGTGAGCGCTACCGGGGGCGGCTCTTATTGCTATCTCAAGGCGCGAAAAAGGTTTTTGATGAAATTTCCAATTGACTGCGGCGCTTTGGTTCGATCCAGGCAAATCCGGATTGATTCAGAATACTGTATACTATGTTCGTCCCGTCGGTATCCTTCGACCTGACAGGGTGCGGCGGGTGCGCCCTTTCTGACGGACAAGCTGGGCGCCCGTCGCTCGTTCAAGAGGGGAAAACAGGAACATGGTTTAAGTGAATCGCAGAACGGTCATTCGGGCGCTGGCGGCCCTTGGCGGCGCCGGCATTCTGAACGTACCCGGCCTCAGGGCCGCAACGGACAAGCTGGTCACCACCACCTATGGCGGCAGCTGGGAGCAGTTCTGGCGCGACACGCTGATCCCCGGGTTCAGTGCGGCTTCGGGCGTCAACGTGCAGGTCGATACCGGGCTGGGCCGGGTCTAAACCACCAACATGCGCGCCGCGGGCGTGGAAAACCCGCCCTACGGCGTGGTGATGACCAACGAGATCTTCACCGGCGTCCTGCGCAAGGAGGGCTTTTTCGAGGACCTCGACCTGTCGATGGTGCCGAATTACGCCGACCTCTACCCGATCGCGACCGCGGCCGCCGGCACCACCGGCGCCGTGGGCATGATCTCTCCCATCGGGATCGGCCATCGCACCGACCTGGTCGAGACGCCGCCGACCAAGTGGGAAGACCTCTGGACCAACCCGGAGTTTCAGGGCCGCATCGGCCTTTACAACATCGTCAATTCGGCCGGCAAGATGACCGTGATGATGGCCGGCCGCATCTTCGGCAGCGGGATCTACGACACCGACACCGACACCGCCTTCGCCAAGCTGGGCGAGCTGGGCCAGGTGATCCAGACCGATTTCAACATGTCGACCGCCTCTGCCGCGGGCGAGGCCATCGTCGCGCCCTTTGATTTCGGCGAGATCGCCCGCCTGCGCAACCAGGGCCTGCCGGTCGATTGCATCATCCCCGAAGAGGGGATGATGATGTGGGACCAGACCTTCTCGATCGCCAAGAACCAGACGACCCGAGAGGCGGCCTATGCCTACCTGAACTTCATCCTCAGCCCCGAGGCGCAGGACCTGTTGATGCGCGAATTCTTCGTGTCGCCGGTCAACACCAAGGTGTCCGTGCCCGAAGAGCTGAGCCGCGACGTGCCGGTCTACAGCGAGGCGATGTCGGGCCTGATCGAGTGGGATTGGGAATGGGCGAACGCAAATGCCGACGAGCTGACCCGCCGCTGGAACGAAACCTTCGGCGCCTGAACCGTCCAATCGGCACGCGGGGCCGGATCGATCCGCCCCGCGTGCCTGTCCAGTAAAGACGTCTCATTGGCTGAAGTTTCGATCACGTCGCTGGTCAAGCGCTATGGCGACGCGCTGGCCGTGGACGACCTCACGCTGACTGCCGCCGACGGGCAGTTCGTGTCGCTGCTGGGGCCGTCGGGCTGTGGCAAGTCCACGACGCTCAAGTGCATCGCCGGGTTCGAGGAGATCACGTCGGGCACCATCGCCTTCGACGGGCGCGACATCAGCGGCGACCTGCCCGAGGACCGCGACATCGGCATGGTGTTCCAGTCCTACGCGCTGTTTCCACACATGACCGTGCGCGGCAACCTCGCCTTCGGGCTGGAGATGCGGAGGGTCGGCCGGGCCGAGATGGCGCGGCGCGTGGATGCGGCCCTCGAGATGGTGCAGCTCGTGCCCTATGCCGACCGCTATCCCAGCGAATTGTCGGGCGGGCAGCAACAGCGCGTGGCGCTGGTGCGCGCCCTGGTGATCGAGCCCAAGATCCTGTTGCTGGACGAGCCGCTGGCCAATCTCGATGCAAAGCTGCGCGACGAGATGCGCACCTTCATCCGCGATCTGCAACAGCGGGTCGGGATCACGACCGTCTACGTCACCCACGACCAGAGCGAGGCGATGACCATGTCCGACCGCGTGGTCGTCATGTTCGCGGGCCGGATCGCCCAGGCCGCCCCCCGCGCGAGGTCTACGACCGTTCGGCAAGCGAGGCGGTCGCGCGGTTCGTGGGCAATGCCAACATCCTCAGGGCCCTGTCCGAGGGGCCGGGGCGGCTGCGCCTTGCCCCGGGTGCGCCGGTGGTCGAGGTGCCGGGGCTGGACGCGGGCGGCGCGACCCGCCTGATGGCGCGGCCCGAACAGATCGACATCGTGGCACCCGATGCCGACGGCGTGCATCTGCCCGGCAAGATCCTGTCGCGCTATTTCAACGGCGGGCATATGGATTACCGCATCGCCTCGGATGCCGGAGAGATCGCCGTCCACGCCTCGACCGCGCAGGACTGGGCGCCGGGCACCGCCGTGGGCCTCCGGTTCGACCCGGACCGGCTCTGGCCGCTGGAGGGCGCATGATCCGCCGGCCGCCCACGTCGTTGCTGATGCTGCCGGCAGCGGCGATGATCTTCTTCTTCGTGGTGCTGCCCTACATCAACGTGCTGGTGATGAGCTTTCGCGCACCGTCCGACACGACCCCCTACGGCGACGGCTTCACCACGGCGAGCTACGTCGACCTGGCCACCGATTCCTATTACTATGGCACGCTCTTCGACACGCTGTGGCTGGGCGGGGTGACCGCGGCGGCCTGTCTGCTGCTTGGGTTGCCGCTGGCGATGCAGATCCACCGGGCGCGGCCGGCGATGCGCGGGCTGCTCTACGGGCTGGTGGTCTCGCCCCTGCTGGTCGGGATCGTGGTGCGTAGCTACGGCTGGACGATCCTGCTGGGCAATGTCGGCGTCATCAACGCGAGCCTCAAGGCGCTGGGCCTGATCGAGCGCCCCTTGCCGCTGATGTACAACAGCTTCGGCATCATCGTGGCGCTGACCCACGTGTTCCTGCCGTTCATGGTGCTGCCGATCCTCTCGGCGCTGCAGGGGATCGACCCGGCCGTGGGCTCGGCGGCGCGGTCGCTGGGCGCACGCCGGGCAACGGTGTTCCGGCGGATCACCCTGCCGCTGGCGCTGCCGGGGATCCGGTCGGGGGTGGTGCTGGTCTTGGTGCTGGCGGTCTCGGCCTATGTCACACCGGCGCTGATCGGGGGCATGCGGGTCCAGACCTCGACCCTCTTGGTGGTTGATATCCTGATCGACCAATACCGCTGGCCTTTCGGGTCCGCGCTGGCCTTTGCACTGTCGCTGGCGGCGGGGCTTTGCGTGCTGGTCTTCGGCCGGCTGACACGGACGAGGTGGCTATGACGCGGGCAGGCACGATCCTGGCGAACACCTTCCTGGTGGCGATCTACGTCTTTCTGCTGGCGCCGATCCTGGTGGTGGTGCTGGCCTCGTTCAACGCGGGCAACTTCCTGACCTTCCCGCCGCAGGGGCTGTCGCTGCGCTGGTTCCTGGTGTTTCTCGACAACGAAGTCTTCCTCCGCGCGATCCGCTTTTCGGCCATCCTCGCGGTGACGGCGACGGCGATCTCGCTGGTGATCGGCACGCTGGCCGCGCTCTATTACGTGCGGCACGCGGGCCGCGACCGCGACATCGTCCATCTTGGCATGCTGTTGCCGCTGCTGCTGCCAGAGATCCTGACGGCGATCGCGCTTCTGTTCTTCTTTTACGAGATCGGGGTGGGCACGCGGCATTACCTTGCGCTGCTGACCGGGCACGTGCTGATGACGCTGCCGTTCGTGTTCCTCAACGTCACCACCTCGCTGCAGGGGCTGGACCCGACGACCGAGCTTGCGGCCCGCTCGCTGGTGGCGAGCCGGTGGCGGGCGTTCCGGCGGATCACCCTGCCGCTGGCCAAGCCGGGGATCATCTCGGGCGGGCTCTTCGCGTTCATCATCTCGTTCGACACGTTCGGCATCTCGTTCATGCTCAAGGGGACCGGCACGGCCCCCTTGCCGATCCAGCTCTATGACTATTTGCGGTTCAACTTCACGCCCGAGGCCGCGGCGGTCTCGACCTTCTCGATCCTGCTGTCGCTGGTCGTGATCGTCGTCTCCGACCGGCTGCTGGGCCTTCAGGTCAAAAGGTTCTGATATGCTTGCCGCGACACTTCCCGACCTGGCCGACCGAGCCCCTTTGGGGGAGGACGTCGCCCGGCATCTTGCCTCCGAGATCATCCGCCTCCGACCGCCGCCGGGCGCAAAACTGGTCGAGACCGAGCTTTGCGACCGCCACGGGGTGTCGCGCTCGCCCATGCGCGAGGCCCTACGGCTGCTGGAGTTCTGGTCGCTTGCCAAGCGGCGGCCGCGGTACGGGGTCTTCGTCGCGCCGATGTCGGTGCAGAACCTCGATGACCTGACCACCTGCCGCATCCCGCTGGAGGCCCGGGCCGCGGCGCTTGTGGCCGAGCATCCGAGCCACCCGCAGGTGGCCGAGAGGTTGCTCTCCCGCCTCGTCGCGATGGCAGAAGCGCAGGAGACCGGCGACGTGGAGGCCTGCTTTACCGCCAATCTCGCGATGATGGACAGCCTGCACGGCGCAAATCCGAACCCTGTCCTTGCGCGGTTGCTTGGAGAGGTGAACCTGTCGGCGCGGCGCTACCGCTATCTGGTCTATCAGCATTCGCCTGAAACCCTGACCATGCTGCTGGAATCCAACGCGGCCCTGATCGCGGCGATCCGCTCGGGCGATGGCGACCGGGCCCATGCTGTGACCGAAGAGATGGTGCGCAATGCCTGGCAATCCCTGCGCGTGCGCCTGCCCGAGTATCTGCGCCTGTCGCCCGACGGATCGCAGGCGACATGACGGCGCGTGCCGACCCTCTGCTCGATGCGCTCTCCGGATTGCCGCCCGGCGCCCTTCGCCTTGGCGCGGATGTGGGCGCGGGGCATGCGCGGGACATGTCGATGACACCGGGCGTGCTGCTGCGGCCCGGATCGACGGCGGAGGTCGCGCTCATGCTGGCGGCCTGCAACGACCTGCGACGCCCGGTCGTGGTGCAGGGCGGGCGCACCGGGCTGGCCGGTGGCGCAAGCCCGCGCGAGGGAGAGGTCGCCCTGTCGCTGGAGCGGATGCGCGACCTGACCGAGGCCGACCCGCTGACATCGACGATCATCGCCGAGGCAGGCGTGACCCTGCAGCGGGTGCAGGAGGCAGCCAGCGCCGGCGGCCTTCGCCTTGCCATCGACATCGGGTCGCGGGGCAGCGCCACGATCGGCGGGGTGATCGCCTGCAACGCGGGCGGAATCCGCGTCATCAGCCACGGCATGATGCGCCAGCATGTCCTGGGGCTCGAGGCGGTGCTGGCTGACGGCACGATCCTGTCGCGGCTGGGCACATTGGTGAAGGACAATACCGGAACCGACCTCAAACACCTGTTCATCGGCACCGAAGGGACGCTGGGCGTCGTGACCCGCGCGGTGCTGGCGCTGTCGCCGGAACCGGCCGACCTTGCCATGGCCTATTGCGCCCTGGGGCGCCTGGTGGACGCGCGCGGCGTGTTGCAATCCCTGCAGGCCCGCTTCGGCCGGCGCCTGTCGGCCTTCGAGTTCATCGAAGCGCGCGTCCATGCCGCCGCCTGCGCATTCGGCGCGGTGTCGCCGGTGCCCGAGGGGCAAGGGCCTACGCCATAATCGAAGTAGAGGCCTCGGGGCCGGGCGACTCCCATCTGTTCGAGTCGGTGCTGGCCGAGGCGATCGAGGCCGGGCTGATCCTGGAGGCGGTGGTGGCCCAGAACCGGCGCGAACAGGCGGCGTTCTGGCGGTTCCGCGAGACGCTGTCCGAGGCGGTCTTTGCCATGCATGACACCTACGGCTTCGACATCGGCCTGCCCGCCGACGCCCTGCCGTCGTTCCTGACCGAGACCGAGGACGCCATGGCACGGGTCGACCCGACAGCGCGGCCCTGGGTCTTCGGCCATCTCGGTGACGGCAACCTGCACTACATCGTGACGACCCAGGCCCCTGAGGCGGTCGGCCGGATCGTCTATGACGCGGTGGCCCGCAAGGGCGGTGCGCTGTCGGCAGAGCACGGGCTTGGGCGCGAGAAGACGGCCTGGCTCTCGCTGTTCCGCACGCCCGCGGAGATCGCGACGATGCGGCGGCTCAAGGCCGCCTTCGATCCCCGTCACATCCTGAACCCCGGGCGGGTGATGCCGCCGGAGGACGCCCCGGCATGAGCGATCTCGCACAACGCTTCGATGTGCCCGGGATGCGGGTGATGTCCGGCACCGAGGTCCTGGCGGAGCTGCCGCTTCTGATGGCCGCCCACGATGCGGCCCGTGGGATGCGGACAGGCGGCTATGTCTCGGGCTATCGGGGCTCGCCGCTGGCCCAGTTCGACCGCGCCCTGGAACGGCGGGCCGAGGCCTTTGCCGAGGCCGGCATCGTCGCGCGGCCCGGGCTGAACGAGGATCTTGCCGCGACCGCAGTCTGGGGCACGCAGCAATCGGGCCTTTATCCTCGGACCATGTCGGTCGAGGGGATTTTTGCCATGTGGTATGGCAAGGGCCCCGGGGTCGACCGGGCGATGGATGTCTTTCGCCACGCCAACGCCGCCGGCACCGACCCGCGCGGCGGGGTGCTGGCGCTGATGGGGGACGACCATCTCGCGGTTTCGTCCACGCTGCCGCACCAGACTGAACACGACATGATCGCGGCCATGATCCCGGTGATCGCGCCGGGCGGGGTGCAGGATTACGCACGGTTCGGCCTGCTGGGCTGGGAGATGAGCCGCGCGTCCGGGGCCTGGGTCGGGTTCAAATGCCAGACCGAACTGGTCGAGAGCAGCGCCAGCGTGGCGCTGGCCCCCCTGTCGCGAGAGGTGGTGCTGCCCGAAGGGGCGGGCACGCTCGGGCTGCGGGCGGGCGACACGCCCGCGGTGCAAGAGGCGCGGCTTTATCGCAAGCTGCAGATCGCGCAGGAGTTCGCCCGGCTGAACGGGCTGGCCCGGGACACGGGTGCGCAAGGCCCCGCGGCGCTCGGCATCGTCGCGGCGGGAAAGTCCTGGCTCGACGTGCTGGAGGCGTTGGCCCTGCTCGTCCTGACCGAGGAGACGGCCTCCGCAGCGGGCATCGCCCTGCGCAAGCTGGGGCTGGTCTGGCCGGTCGAGCCGGCGGGGCTCGCGGCCTTCGCGGCGCGGGCCGAGCGGGTGCTGGTGGTCGAGGAAAAGCGCGGGCTGATCGAGGATCAGGCCCGTGCGCTGCTCTATGATCTGCCGGCCGACACCCGCCCCGCGATCGCCGGCAAGACCGGCCCGGACGGTGCCCCGCTTCTGCCTGCCACGGGCGGGCTTGGCCCCCTGGCCGTCGCCCGCGCGATCCTTGCGCTGCTGCCGCCCGCGCGGCGGGAGGGGCTGGCACCGCTGCCGCATTCCCCCGCCCCCGCCCGCACGCGAGAGCCCTATTTCTGCGCGGGCTGCCCCCACGCGACATCGACCCGCCTGCCCGAGGGCAGCCGGGCGACGACCGGCATCGGCTGTCACATGATGATGATCGACGCGCCGGGCCGGAACACCTCGACCTTCACCCAGATGGGCGGCGAGGGCGTGTCGTGGCTGGGGCTGTCGCCGTTCAGCTCCGAAGAGCACATCTTCGTCAACATGGGCGACGGCACCTATGAGCATTCCGGCGTGCTGGCGATCCGCGCGGCCATCGCCGGGCGCGTGAACGCGACCTATAAGATCCTCTACAACGATGCCGTGGCGATGACCGGCGGCCAGCCCCATGACGGCCCGCTGACGGTTCCGCGGATCGCCGCGCAGATGCTGGCCGAGGGCGCCGCCCGGGTCGCCGTCGTCGCCGAACAGCCCGCACGCCTCGCGGGTCAGTTGCCCGGGGGCGTGTCGCTGGATCACCGCGACCTGCTCGACGCGGTGCAGCGGGACCTGCGCAGGGTCAAGGGCGTCACGGTCATCATCTACGACCAGGTCTTGCGCCGCCGAAAAGCGCCGCCGCCGCAAGACCGGCGCCCATCCCGCGCCGACGGCCCGCGCCGACGGCCCGCGCCTTCATCAACGAGGCGGTCTGCGAAGGCTGCGGCGATTGCGCGGTCCAGTCCGGGTGCATCGCGCTGGAGCCGGTCGAAACCGTCTGGGGCCCGAAACGGCGGATCGACCAATCCACCTGCAATGTCGACCTGAGCTGTCTCAAGGGGTTCTGCCCCAGCTTCGTCACGATCGAGGGCGCCACCCCGCGCAAGCCCGCCGCCGCGACCCTGCCCGATTTCGGCGCACTGCCCGACCCGGATGTGCCCGCCGCCGGCGCGGCAACCAACATCGTGCTGGCCGGGATCGGGGGCACCGGCGTCATCACCGTCAGCCACATCCTGTCGCGGGCGGCCGGGCTCGAGGGGCTGAGCCTGCAATCCCTGGACGAGACCGGGTTGAGCCAGAAGAATGGCGCCGTTGTCTCGCACCTGCGCCTCGCGGACGGCGGTGAACGCCTGCACGCGCCGCGCATCGCGCCCGGGGCCGCCGATGTCCTGCTGGCCTTCGACCCTGTGACGGCGCTGGGGGCCAAGGTCGCGCCGCTGCTGGCCGCCGGGCGGACCCGCGTGCTGGCCGATACCCATATCCCGCCCACGGCCGCCATCGCCCGGTCCGGCGGGCGCGCGGCGGACAGCGGCGCGATCCTCGACGCATTGCGGGCCATGGCGCCGGGGCAGAGCCATGACGTTCCGGCCACCCGTGCCGCCGAAGGGCTGCTGGGCAACGCGATTGCCGCCAACATGGTGATGCTCGGCCATGCCTGGCAACGCGGCCTGATCCCTGTCGGCCGGCCTGCGATGGAGGCCGCCATCGGCGCCGGACGCGCGGGCGAAGCCAACCTGCGGGCCTTCGCGTTTGGACGGTGGTCCGCCACCGATCCGGCCGCGCTGGAGGGTGTGCTCGGACCGGTGCCTTCGGGCTCCGAGACGCTGGACGCGCTGATCGCCCGCGGCGTGGCCCACCTGGAGGCCTGGCAGAACCGCCGGATCGCCGGGCGCTGGCGCAGACTGGTCGAGGCCGCCCGCGCGGCGGAAGTCGGGCAGGGGCTGGGTGAGGATTTTACCCGCGCCGTCGCCGTGACCGGGCTGCGGCTGATGGCCTACAAGGACGAATACGAGGTCGCGCGGCTCTATCGAAGCGACGCCTTCCGGGCGCAGCTCGCCAAGGCCTTCGGCGGCGACGCGGCGCCCCGCGTTCACATGGCGCCGCCGCTCTTGCCGCTGGGGCGGGACGGGCGCACCGGGCGGCCGCGCAAGATCGCCCTCGGGCGCTCTGCCCGCTGGACCTTTGCGGTGCTGGTGCGCCTGAAAGAGCTGCGCGGGACACCGTTCGACCCGTTCGGCCATACCGCGGAGCGCCGGGCGGAGCGGAGGCTGGCGCGAGAGTTCCGGGCGCTTGCCGAAGCGCTGACGCAGGAGCTGACCGCCGAAACCCACGCCCGCGCGGTCGAGACGGCGGAGCTGGGGCAGATGGTGCGCGGCTTCGGCCCGGTCAAGGCCGAGGCCATGGCCCGCTACGCGAGCGCACTGGCCGCGCTGCGGGCGCAATGACCGGTCCGCGCCGGCCGATGTCAGATGTCGAAGCCCTCGAAGGGGCCGTCGCGGAAGGCCGGGTATTCTTTCAGGCTCATCGTCGCGAGATTGGCCATCCACTCGCGGCCCTTGGTCGACACATGCAGCGCCGAAATCGCGCCCACGTTGTACTGGAACGAGGCGAGCATCCCCGCCGCGACCTGCTGATTGTTGATCGAGGCCTTGGCGTATTTGATCGCCGGCACCGGCATCCGCGCCAGTTTCCGTGCCAGCTTGTCCGTGGCCGCCGCAAGCTCGGCTTCGGGGACGACCTTGTTCACCAGGTGCATCCGCAGCGCCTCGTCCGCGTCGACCAGATCGCCGGTATACATCAGCCAGCGGACATCGCGCGAGGCCATCAGCCACGGCATCATCAGCGAGGGCGGGCCGGAATTGTGCCGCACCTCAGGCTCGCCGAACTTCGCTGTGTCGGCGGCGACGGTCAGGTCGCAGGCCATCATCATCTCCAGCGCACCGGCGAGCGCGTAGCCATGCACCGAGGCGATGACCGGGATCGGTGCCCGCCAGATGTTCAGCAGCGCCTCGGCGTTCTCGGACATGTCGTCCTGCCAGGTCTCGATATCGACGTCGTAGTCGGCCCCCTGAAGATCGTAGCCGGCGGAGAACGTGCGTCCCGCGCCGACCAGGACCAGCGCATTGACCTTGGGGTCCCTAGCCGCCTCGGCCACGGCGGCGTTTATCTCGCGCACCATGGCCTTGTTCATGGCGTTCATCTTGTCGGGCCGGTTCATCGTGATCGTGGCGAAGCTGTCGGTCTCGTCCTTCTCATACAGGATCGTTTCATAGCGCATGGCAGCCCCCTTCGGCCCGGATGAATCTGAGCCTGAAGGGTGCCATGTGGACGAGGAGCTCGCAAGAATAAATATAAATAATACAATGACTTATGAAGTTTCAGCCGTGGCGAGCGCGGGGCTTTGACGTGGCTTTTCGTCAGACCTCGGGGCGGACCAGTTTGAAAGCATCGAGGCTTTGCGCCTCGACCTTGCCCAGCAGGCCGAGCACGTCGGTCACCATCTTCTCGGCGGTCGCCCGGCCTTTCTCGGCGGTGCCGAGATGCGCCTCGCCCACCGTGCCGCTGGGGTTGAGGTCCGAGGCGATCCAGCCATAGGCCACCCCGCCAATGGGAGGGATCGCGCCGGTCTCGGCGGTCGAGCGGAAATCCTCCGCCGCGTCCATGTCGACGGTATCGGGCCGGAAATGCAGGACCAGCGAGGTCTCGGCGTCGCCGCCGTGGATGCCGAAGCTTTTCTCCTGCTGCGAATAGAGCCCCTCGGGGGTGCCGAAGGCGCCCCAGCCAAGGCGGACACAGAACATCCCCGCCTGCACCCGCAATTCCCGCGACACGATGGAGATCAGGTCGGCGTTGCCGCCGTGGCTGTTCAGGATGACAATCTTGCGGATGCCGGCGCGGGCGACGGAGAGGCCGATCTCCACCCAGGCCTTCAGGGCGGTCTCGGCGGTCAGCGTGAGGGTGCCGGCGGCCCAGAGATGCTCGTTGGATTTGCCGATGCATTGCAGCGGCAGGATCCGCAGGTCCAGATCCTCGGGGCAGCGCTCTTTCAGCAGCGTGACGAGGCCCTCGTTGATGATCGTATCCGTGCCGACGGGCAGGTGGGGCCCGTGCTGTTCGATCGCCGCCACGGGCAGGATGGCGATCGTCTTCATCGGGTCGATGTCCTGGTATTCGGGGGCGCGGAAGTCTTTCCAGTCCAGCCGTCTAGTCATTGTGCAGCCTCTTGCGTGGTCGTTGTGTGTCGCTCCGCGGATTTGATGAGCCTGTCCATGGCCGTGCCGACGCGGGTCAGGTACCGTCGCCGGCTTTCGGGGGTGGAGCTGTCCATCAGGTAATGCGCGGCAAAGACCTTGCGCACGCGGGGCCGCAACAACAAGCCGACTCCGCGCAGCAATTGCCGCCGGCCCGGCGCACCGACGAACCGGGTCAGCCACCAGCTTGCGCCGCAGGTGGTGAAGACGCCGAGCCGCCCGATATGGTGCAGACCAGGGCGGATGGTCCGGTTCTCGGCGCTGGGCATGTGGAACGCCACATCGGGCAGCAGCACCCGGTCGAGCCAGCCTTTCAGCATCGCCGGATGACCATACCACCAGGTCGGGTAGACGAAGATCAGCGTGTCGCACCATTCCACGTCCTTGCAATGGTCGTCGACGGGCGCTCGGTTGGCGGGCGTGTCGAGGTAGCCTGTCCACTCCGCATCCGTTAGCACGGGCTGGAACCCTTCGGCATAGAGGTCGCGCAGGCGGACCTCGGCCCCCGCGGCGGTGAGCTTTTCGAGCACAAGGTCGCGGACGCCGGCGTTGAAGCTGGCGGGCGAGGGGTGACAATAGACAACGAGGGCGCGCATCAGAACCGCTCCATCTCGGACGTCACGCGGGCGAGGAACGCGGCGCGTTCTGGCTGGCCTGCGTTGTTCATGTCGTTGAGCGCGAGATAGCGGACTTTCGGCGCTTTGGTCACGCCCCAGACGGCCCGGGTCACGAGCTTGCGCGGCGGATCGCCGGCCAGGAAGGCCCGCCAGCGCGTCGCGCCATAGGTCGTGACGGCGGCGACCTTTCGGATGTTGTCCAGGCAGGGCTTCAGCCCGCCGTCGTTCGTGGTGAACGACACGCCCGGCAGGAAAACCCTGTCGAAATAGCCCTTGAGTATCGCCGGATAGCCAAAGTTCCAGACCGGGAACACCAGGACCAGAGCGTCGGCCGCCCGTAGCCTGTCGACATATCCCTGCACCGGGGCGGTGTTGACCTCGGTGTTGTGGTAATCGCGGCGTTCCTGCGCGGTCAGGACCGGGCTGAAGCCCTCGGCGTAGAGGTCGCAATCGTCCACCTCCCAGCCGCCGCGGGTGAGGGCGACGACGGTGGCGCTGTGCAGGGCCGACGAAAAACTCTCGTCGCAAGGATGGGAGAAAACAACCAGCGCCTTAGGCATGCTACTCGGCCGCGCTCTTGATGCCCGGCCAGGCATACATCCGGTCGTAGCCCCAGTCGGGATCGTCCCAGGCGATCATCTTGCCGGGGTTCAGCAGGCCCTTGGGGTCGGCGTCGCGCTTGAACTCCAGCTGTCGGGCATCGACGGCCTGCCGCCCGCCTTCCTCCAGCGTATAGCGATGGGGGTTGAAGTTGGGGGCACCCATCTCTTCGTGGATCCGGACGATCTCGTCCAGCCGCTCTTCGGTCGTGAACTTCACCAGGCTGAGGCCCCCCATGCCGATCCTGCCGCCCTGCCGGGTGACCTCGATATGTTGAAGGACCTCGGGCGAGAACTTGGCCCGCACCCGTTCGATCAGGCCGATCGGATCGTCGGTGCCGTAGCCGACCTGAAGATAGGTGATCGACGGATCGACCTTGAGCGCCCGCAGGGTGGTGTGGTTCCAGCCGTATTCGAACACCAGGCCGGGGTCGCGGGGCCAGTCGGACCTGTCCGAGCGATAGATGACCTCGGCATTGGGCCAGGCCTTGGTGAAGGTCTCGAACCCGGGCATCGCATGGGGGGCGACCATCAGCGCGACCACGACCTGGCCGGGGGTCACGTGGGGTTTGACCCGCTGGAAATAATCGTGGGCGATAGGGGCCTCGAACACGGTGACCAGCTTCAGCAGCAGGCCGTCGCTGGCGGCCAGCGCGTAGGAATAGCGCAGCGCCTCGGTGAAATTGTCGAAGGTCAGGAACAGGCCGACCCAGTCATAGGCCGGGGCCAGCGGGATCTCGATCTCTGTGATGATCCCGTTGGTGCCGTAGGCGTGGCTGACCCGGTGCAGGTCCTCGCCGGCGATCTCGAGGACGCGGGGCTCGGCCTCCATGGTCACGACGCGCAGGCGGATGATGTTGCCGACATCGCGCAGCGCCCCCCAATGGACCGAGCCGACACCGCCCGACCCGCCGGCGACGAAGCCGCCGATCGTGGCCGTGGCCCAGGTCGACGAGAACATCCGCAGCTCCTGCCCGCTGTCGGCCTTGCACGCGCCGTCGATGTCCTTGAGCAGGCAGCCCGGCTCGACGATGGCGCGGCCGGGGTGGATTTCGCGGATCGCGTCCATCTTGTTGAGGTGCAGGATGCAGCCGCCGGCCAGGGGCACGGCCTGGCCATAGTTTCCGGTGCCGGTGCCGCGCGTGGTGACGGGCACGTCGTGGGCGTAGCAGACCTTGAGCACCTCGATGACCTCGGCCTCGGTCCGCGGAGAGACGGCGAAATCGGCGACCAGATGATCCAGCCGCGCCTTCAGCACCGGCGAATACCAGAATAAATCGCGGCTCTTGGATTTGACCGAGGCGGGCTTGGTGTCGATGTCGAGATGCGACAGGGCGGCGATGGCGGCGTCGATATTCGGGGTCATGCGGTCCTCATCAGCGGGTCAAGTTCCGCGTAGTCGGGCAGGGTGGTGTCGATCCGGACGCCCTTGCGCAGAACGACGCGGTCGGATTGCGGGCGGGCCAGAAGCTCGTTGAAATTGCGCGCGTTGCAGATCACCAGATCGGCGGGCGCACCGGGCGCCAGCGACGGCGCCTCGAACCCGCAGGCGGCGGCTGGGTTGGCCAGGAACGCCCGTGTCCAGGGGTAGTCCGAATGGTCGAGGTGGCCGATCCGGGTCGCCTCGCGCATCACCTCGATCATGTCCAGATCGCCATAGGCATAGAACGGGTCGCGGGTGTTGTCCGAGGCGAACGAGACCGGGATCCCCCGCGCGACCATCTCGTGGACGATGGTGATGCCCCGTTTGCGGGGCGTGCGGTTCGGGTGGCGGTCCTGCAGGTAGAGGTTGCACATCGGCAGGCTCACGACGTTGAGCCCGGCCCTCGCGACCAGGTCCAGTGTCTCCAGCGCTTCGGCCTCGGGCATCACCGACAGCGAGCAGAGGTGGCCGACGGTGACCGGCCGGTCATAGCCGGTGTCGATCACCTTCTGCGCCAGGTCGCGCAGGGTGTTGACGCCGGGGTCGAGGGTCTCGTCGACGTGAAAGTCGACCTCCAGCCCCTTGTCCATCGCGACGGCAAAGAAGCGGTCGATCTGCGCGGTGAGGTTCCCGCTCGGGTAGGTGACCATCCCCAGCACGCCGCCTTTCGAGGCGACGATCGCGGCGGTGTTCGGGAAGGAGTCCTCCAGGACATAGTCGCAAGACACCAGCGAGGCGGCCTGCAGGGCGATCCGGTCGGCCCAGTCGGCGCGGACCTCGTCGAACACGGCCCAGGAGATTTCATCCTGCGGCGGGTGGCTGTCGAGATGGGTCCGGATCGCGCCGGTCCCGTGCGCATGGGCGCAGCGCAGGGCAAAGGTCATCCGCGCCCGCACATCCTCGGCCGCCCAGCGGGAGGTGCTGTCCGCGCGCACGGCGTTGATTGCACCGTCGAACGTGCCGGTCGCGTTGGGCGAACGCGGCCAGATGTGGCCCTTGTCGAGATGGGTATGCATGTCGACGAAGGTCGGAAACACCATCGCCCCGGCCATGTCGATGGCGGCCTCGGCGCCGGTCCCGGCGATCTTGCCGTCCACGATGGTCAGGTCGATCTTCGCCAGCTCCTGATCGGAGCCGACAAGGCACCCCGGAACGTGCAGCCCTTCCAGTCGGACGGGGCCATCGGGGATCTTGGGAATTGCCATTCTTCAGTCTCGCTTGAGGGCGCTCTCATGCCATTTGCGCAGGGCAAGGTGGCTGATGAGCGATGTCGTCATGTAGATCACCACGCCGGTCAGCGCGATAAGCAGAAGCGCCGCGAACATTCGGGGGATGTTCAGCCGGTAGCCCGCTTCGAGGATGCGAAAGGCCAGCCCCGAGCCGATGCCGCCGGTGCCGGCGACATATTCCGCCACCACGGCGCCGATCAGCGCGAGCCCCCCGGCGATCCGCAGACCGCCCAGGAAATAGGGCAGGGCCGAGGGCAGTTGCAGAAAGCGCAGCCGCTGCCAGCGCGAGGCGCGGTAGATGGTCATCAGGTCGCGCAGGTTGTGGTCGGCCGACTTCAGCCCCAGCGTGGTGTTGGCGAGGATCGGAAAGAACGCCACGATCCAGGCGCAGAGCAGCAGGCCGACGAGACGGCTTTCGATATAGATGAAGATCAGCGGCGCGATCGACACGATCGGCGTCACCTGCAGGATCACCGCGAAGGGCGAGAAACACATCTCGGCGAACTTGCTCTGGGTGAAAAGCACCGCGAGCCCCACGCCCCCGATCACCGCGACCGCAAGCGCCATGGCCGTGATCTTGAGCGTCACCACCAGCGCCTGGCTGAGCGTGCCCCAATCCTGCACCAGTGTCTTGGCCACGAGGCCCGGCCCCGGCAGCACGTAATGCGGGATCTCGTTCCAGACGACGATGCGGTCCCAGAACCAGATCGCCAGCGCCATCACCAGCGCCGGCAGGACCCAGCGGGCGATCTGTTCGACCCGCCTGGCCCTGGCGCGGCGCTCTTCCTCGGCGTCGAAAAGCGGGCCGCCGCCTGTTTCGTTGGCGGTCACGGCGGATTTCGTGCGGGGGCTGTCTGCGATGCTCATCAGTGGGTCTCTCCCGGGGCGAGCGCCCCGTGCAGCGTGTCCGAGGTCTCGCGGGCGATGGCGGAATATTCGGGGGCCGTGCGCCATTCGATCCCGCGAGGATAGGGCGCATCCACGATGATTTCCTTGATGATCCGGCCGGGGCGGGCAGCCATGACCAGGATCCGGTCCGACAGGAAGACGGATTCGAACACCGAATGGGTGACGAAGACGACCGTGGCGCCGGTCTTGGCCTTCAGCGACAGCAGGTCGTCGTTGAGCTTCTGCCGGGTGATCTCGTCCAGCGCGGCAAAGGGCTCGTCCATCAGGATGACGCGCGGGTTGGTGACGAGGGCGCGGGCGATCGAGACGCGCATCTTCATCCCGCCCGACAATTCACGCGGATAGCTGTTGGAGAACTTTTCGAGCCCGACGAGCGACAGCGCCTCCTCGATCCGGTCCTTGACCGCGGCATAGCTCTGCCCGCGCAGGCGGAACGGCAGATGCACGTTGCGGGCCACCGTGGCCCAGGGCATGAGCGTCGGTTCCTGGAACACGACGCCTAGGTCGTCCTGGCCCTGGCCACCCTCCCAGGTGATCCGGCCCAGCGTCGGGCTCATCAATCCGGCGATCAGGCGCAGGGCGGTGGACTTGCCGCAGCCCGACGGGCCGAGCAGAGAGATGAAATCGCCCTGGTTGACGTCGAGCGACAATCTGCGCAACGCCACCACACCGCCGTTGAAGGTCTTGTCGACCTCCTGCATCCGCAACACGGTCTCGCGCTGTCCAAGCGGTTTGATCATCCGGTCGTGAGAACTCATCGGCGGCCCAAATCTCGCGGAGGAGGGGCGCGGCCACCCCGACCGGCGGCCGCGAATGGTGTCGGATCACTCGGGGCGCAGCTCCATGCCGACGCCCTTGTTGACGAAATCGAGCGTATAGGAAGCCTGGTAATCCAGGCCCGGTTCAAGCACACCGGCCTCGACCATCTTGGTGTAGAAATCCTCCATCCGGGCGTCGGTCATGGCACCGATCCCCAGTTCCAGCGCATCGCCGCTGTCGACGATCCCGTATTCGATCATCTTCTCGACGGCGTAGTCGATGGCCTCCTGGGTCATGTCCGGATTGTCGGCCAGGATCATCTCGTTGGCGGCCGAGTTTTCACCGTAGAGGTAGTTGTACCAGCCGATCGCGGTGCCATCGACAAAGCATTGCACGGCTTCGGGGTTCTCCTCGACGAATTGCTTGGTGCCCTGGATCGTGGTCGAGTATGAGGTGTAGCCCGCGTCGGCGATCAGGTGGACATCCGGCGCCCAGCCGGTTTCGCGCTCGACGGCGAAGGGCTCGGAGCTGAGGTAGCCCTGCATGGCGCTGTCCTCGTTCACGATGAACGGGGCGGAGTTGAACGTGTAGGGCTGGCGCTGATCGTCGCTGAAACCGTAGGCGGCCTTCATCCACTCGTAATAGACCGCGCCGTCCTGCACGATCATGGTCAGGTCGGTCATGCCGGCGAAATCCTCGACGCGGCCGGGATGGGTCAGCAGAACCTGCGGCTCTTTCTGGAACGACGCGGCGACGTTGATCAGCGGCAGGTCATTGGCGACGGCGAAGTAGGCGTCAAGGTGCCCGCCCATGTAGAGGTCGATCCGACCCGCCAGCATCAGCGCCTGGTTGTTCACCTGGGGGCCGCCGGACAGTATCGTGACGTCCACGCCGCAATCGGCATAGGTCCCGTCGGCGACCGACTGGTAGAAGCCGCCGTGTTCGGCCTGCGCAACCCAGTTCGTGCCGTAGGTGATCTCGACGTTCTGCGCGAAGGCCGGCCCGGCCAGAACCGCAAGCAGGCCCGCGGCCCGCACCCCGTCGATCGGTCTGAAATTGGTCATTCGATGTCTCCCGGAAGATGTCCCAAGGTCGATTGAGCCCAAGTCCGGCGCGTTGAGGAACGCAGGCCATGGATACAATGCACGTAAAGTGGGATATGCACAAAAAATATACCTCCACCGGCATTCTCTGCTGCCTAATAGCGCCGGCGGCGACAAGTTGGGTGGGGCAAGCGGCGGCCTGCTGGACGCCTTCGGGCGCGAATGAGAGAAACTGACCCGCAATTGTAGGACGCGACATGCTGCGGAAACTCACGCCGGCCGGCGTTCACCCCCCGTTCGGAAAATACGTGCACGGCATCGAGGTGCCACCCGAGGCGCGGCTGGTGATGACCTCCGGCCAGCTTGGCCTGGCCGAGGACGGCGACGTGCCCGAGACCGCGTTCGACCAGGCCATGCTGTGCCTGCGCAGCTGCGGCGCGATCCTCGCCGAGGCGGGCATGGGGCCGCGTGACGTGATCCGGGTCAGCGCCTACGTGACCGACCGGGACTACATGGCCGAGTACATGCGGGCCCGGGACATCTGGCTTGCCGACAGCGGACATGAACCGGCCTCGACCCTGGTGATCGTCAGTGGCTTCACCCGCCCCGAATTTCTCGTGGAGGTCGAGATGACCGCAGCGAAGTTTCCCTGACGGCGGCACGATCCGCGGGCCTGGTCGAATGCCACGCGGGCCGGGGAAGCTCCATCGCCGCCGGTCCTGCCGGGCGAGAGGACCGTGAAAACCGCCGCCGGGACGACCGCGACCTGACGATGAACCTGCCACCGGAGCCCGACGACCCAGACCTGCTGGCAAAGATGCAGGACGGGCTGCAAACGGTTTCGACGAACTTGATCGCATTGTTGCGCTATCAATCCTCCACCGGCGGCACGGCCGACAAGGAGGCGGCATCGTCCTGGCTGTCCATGCGCGGCATGGTGCCCAGCCTCGAGCGGATCGCGATCACGCCGGGCGCCCACCCGACGATCCTGTCGATCCTGCTGCTGCTGGCGCGGCCCGGCGACGTGATCCTGTCCGAGGACATCACCTATCCCGGGGTGCGGGCGATCGCGGCCCGGCTGGGGCTGACGCTGGTCGGGCTGCGCGGCGATGCCGACGGCATCCTGCCCGACGCGCTGGCCGATGCGATCGACGAGCATTCGCCCCGCGCACTCTACCTCAACCCGACGCTGAACAATCCCACGACCCGGACCATCCCGCTTTCCCGCCGGCAGGAGATCGCCGAGGTGCTGGTTCGCGACCACCTGCCGCTGATCGAGGATGATGCCTATGGCTTCATTCCGGCCAATCCGCCCGCGCCCATGGCGACGCTGGCGCTGGATCTGACCTGGCATATCGGTGGGCTGGCCAAATGCATCGGCGCGGGGCTGCGCCTGGCCTTTACCGTGGCGCCCGATGCGCGGGCCGCGGCGCGGTTGGCGCAGTCGATGAAGGCGATCGCGGTCATGCCCCCGGCGCTGTCCATGGCGCTGGCCACGCGCTGGATCCAGGACGGCACCGCGGACAGCATCCGCCGCTTTATCCGCAACGAGACCGCGGCGAGGCAAGAGATCGCCCGCACCGCGCTGGGCCGGTTCGAGATGGATGCCGATCCGTCGGCCTTCAATGTCTGGCTGCACCTGCCCGAGGGTCGAAGCCGGGCCGAGATCGTCGGCCGCATGTCAGGCACCGAGACAGGCGTCATCCCCTCGGACGCATTCACCGTTTCGGGGCCGGCGACAGAGTCCGTGCGGGTCTGTCTTGGCGGCAAGGTCTGCCGGCAGGGCCTGACGGATCGGCTGACGGACCTCGCCCTGGCGCTCGACCCCGATGCCTATCCGGGCTGAGCCGCGGGCGCCCTAGCGGCCGAGCCAGCCCCCGTCCACGGGCAGGATCGTGCCGTGGATGAACCGCGCGTGTTCGCTGGCCAGAAAGACGACGGGCCCCGCGATCTCGTCGGCCTCGCCCCAGCGCCCGACGGGCACCCGGGCCAGCAGGGCGGCCGTCCGCTCGGGATCCTGCTGCAGGGCGGCGGTATTGTCGGTGGCAATGTAGCCGGGCGCGATGGCGTTCACGTTGACGCCCTTCTCGGCCCATTCATTGGCCAGCGCCCGGGTCAGCTGTGCGATGGCGCCCTTGCTCGCCGCGTAGCCGGGCACGGTGATGCCGCCCTGGAACGACAGGATCGAGGCAACGAAGATGATCGAGCCGCGCCCCCGGTCGACCATCCTGCGCCCAAGCTCGCGGGCGAGGATGAACGGGGCGTCGAGGTTCACCGCCAGGACATCGTCCCAATCGCTGTCGGGGTGGTCGGTGGCCGGCGCCCTGCGGATGATGCCGGCATTGTTCACGAGAATATCGACCTCTGTCCCGGCCTCGTCGATCCTCTGCAGCATCTGCCCGATCTGGTCGCGGTCCGACAGGTCGCAGTTGATCGGCATGAAGCGCCGCCCGAGGGCCGCGATCTCGGCGCCGAGGCCGCCGTCCTGATCCTCGATCCTGGTGCCGATCCCCACCACGTCGGCCCCGGCCCGGGCGAAGGCCAGGGCGATGGCCTGCCCGATCCCGCGGCTTGCGCCGGTGACCAGCGCAGTCTGTCCGGAGAGGTCGATCGATATCATCTCAGACCATTATTCTTTCAGGTTTTTGTATGAGTTGTGTGAGTTTTTTTGTGAACTTTGCGGCGTCTGCGCCGTTGAGGGCCCTGTGGTCGTAGGAGAGGTCGAGGGGTGTCATCGGGACGGGTTC
>NZ_FWFZ01000146.1 GCF_900172355.1 Roseisalinus antarcticus
GCTCGAACGGGACAACGGTAGATTTGGCCATGGTGGCATATCCTTTCTCTCTGAGAACGACGGCATCTTGAACACCGCCATGATATGCCGCCTACTTCAGACCATCACCAACTTTCGGGCATAACTCATTGATCGGCCAGTTCGATGATGTCGTCGGTGAGACGTTCCTCATCGGCGCGGCCCTGCGGCACCTTGCGCTGTGTGGATCGGTGCTGCCCGAGCGTGCGGCAGGCGCGGCGCTCCGATACGCCAAGCTCCTGCCGCACGTGGTCGATGCACTTGCGGCGACGCGAAGGGCTCAGAAGTTTCCCTTTGCAGCCTCGGTCAGGATCAGCTTGTCCAGCGTGAGATCGGACACAGCCCTCCGAAGCCGCTGGTTCTCCTTCTCCAGCTCTTTCAGACGGGCCAGCTGAGACCGACCCACCCACCATACAGCTTGCGCCATCGGTAGAACGTCTGCTGCGTCACGCCGATCTGGCGCACCGCCTCGGCAATCGTTGCGCCTTGTCCCTGCAGAACTTCAACTTGAGCTGCTGCCGGTTTCGTGGACACGAAGATAAGATCGTGACCATGGAACTGGAGAGTGGATATGACGAGACGGAAGTTTACGCGTGAGTTCAAGATCGAGGCCGTGAGGCTGGTGACGGATCGGG
>NZ_FWFZ01000007.1 GCF_900172355.1 Roseisalinus antarcticus
TACAGGTCTCGCAACCCGAACCTTCTCCGAAGATCGACGGTGACCGCCAGCGTCACCACCGGCCGCGCACTGCGCTACGCCGGAGGCTCCGCGCGCGGCCTCCTACACCACTTCCCGGGACACTACCAAGGCGTGCCGGAGGCACGACGGGCCAGCTGAAGCTCTACGGCATGAGGACAGCCTACGACGAGATCATCGCCGTCTTGCCGGAGGCACGCTTCCGTCGTGACGGTCAAGCGACGGCACGAACCACAACAGGTCATTCATTGCCCGGCAGGCGATTGCGAAGCAATCTGCCGAGAGGGGCGACCTCCCGGCCGCCGAGATCAGTGAGAAGCAGGCACGCTCGATCGAATGCCAGCCGACCATCGCCAAGGTGCCGCTCGCCAGGAAGATCGAGGAGTGCGACGTCGAGGGTCGTCCAGAAGGGCGCCATCGGGTCGAGCCCGATGGACGACGAGGTCAACGGGACCCCGATCCGTGACCTCGCCACCGGAGACGTCCTCGACCACCCGCGCAATCTCGTGCTGATCGGCGGAACGGGAACCGGCAAGACCCGTCTTGCCGTCGGTATCGCCCGTGCCTGCATCCGCAACGGCCGTCGCGGCCGGTTCTTCAATGGTGTCGATCTGGTGAACAAGCTCGACGCCGAAGCCCGCGCCGCAGCGCGGACCTGATCTTTCGCCTCGACGTGTTCGCCATCGGTCTCGAACGCATGGCGACGCGATGGCTCACTCCTTGACGGGCTCGGCTATCTCCCGTCCGCTCGGAAAGGCGGCCAGCTCGTTCAGCGGGGAAACGGCCCAGTGGACCGTTTCCTGAACCCGCGTCACGCCACCTCATCGGCAAGCCCCACGAGCGGAGCTCGATCATCGCCACGACCAATCCCGCCTTTGGCGAATGGCCGACCGTCTTCGGCGACGCGACGATGACCGCTGCGCTCCTCGACCGCCCGACGCATCGCTGCGAGACCGGCGGCGGCGGCAACGAAAGCTGGCGCTTAAAGAACCGAGCCCAACGCAAAAGCCACCCCCGCCGGCCCGCCGCCGCTGCGTCACACGAGGACTGCGCAGCGCCGGACCAGCTCAGCTCCGGAGGGGTCAATGCCGGACGCCGATGAGGGGGCACGAATAGATGCTGATCAGCTGGTGTAGTACTTCGACCCGTAACTGGAATAGGCGCCGTAGCGACCGCCGTAGCCGTAGCGCTTCATGCCCTTGGGGCTGATCTGGCTCAGGACCAGGCCGGTGATGGCCTGGTTGCTGACCTCGAACAGGCGAAGCGCTTCCTCGACCTGGCTGCGCGAGGTGCTGTCCCAGCGCACCGTGAAGATCACCGCGTCCGACACCTGGGCGATGATCCGCGCGTCGGGCACGACCAGTGCGGGCGGGGTGTCGATGATGATGTTGTCGTAGCGGCCGCGCATTTCCAGCAGGAACTCGGCGAAGCGTTTGGAGGAGAAGAGATCGGCGGCATTGGTCTTGGTCCCTTCGCCGCCGAGGACGTCGGCGCCAAATTCCGGCAGCGTGTGGATCACCTCCCCCAGCGTGGCCTCTCCGGAGAGGAGCGAGACGAGGCCCTTCTTGGGCAGGTTCTCGAAGTAGATCCCGAAGGTTCGGCGGCGGATGTCGCCCTCGATGATCAGGACGGAGCGCCCCATTCCGACGAGATTGTGCGCCAGGGCGAGGGAATTCGTGGTCTTGCCCTCGCCCGGGATCGACGAGGTCGAGACGATCACCTTGGGCGGATTGTCGACATTGGACAGCATCAGCGAGGTGCGCAGGTTGCGCACGGCCTCGGCCGCGGCAGAGGTCGGCTTCTCGGAGAGATACTGGACGACCCGCCGGCGTTTGCGCGCGGGGATGACCGGGATCTGGCCGATCACGGGATAGCCGATGTCCTGCTCAAGGCTGCGGGCGGTGCGAAAACCCGTGGACATCGCCTCGCGCACCAGGATCACGAGGCTGCCGAAGATGATGCCGAGGAGCGCCGCGCCCAGAACGATGAGCGTCTTTCGCGGCGAGAATGCGGCGATCGGCGGGACGGCATCTGACAGGATCCGGCTGTCGGCTTCCTGTATCCCCTGCTGGGCGGAGGTCTCGTTGAGCCGGTTGAGGAAGTATTCGTAGAGCAGCCGGATCGCCTCGGCCTCGCGGGTCAGCTGCTGCAGCCTGATCAGGTCCTCGCCCTGGGTGGCGATCTGGGTTTCGAGCCCGGCGATCGAGGTCTGCAGGGCTTCGATCTGCTGCTCGGAGCGCATGGCCTCCAGCTCGGCGCGCTGGATGATCTGCTGGAACCGGGTGTCGAAGGCCTGGGCGATGGTCTCGCTCGTGGCGACCCGGGGCAGGAATTCCGACAGCTGGGAATCATTGGCGGCGGCCGCCTTGGCCCCGGGGGTCTCGGCGGCGCGCATGGCCGCCAGCCGGGCCTCGGCCGAGGCCGCGGCGATCGAGGCGGCCTCGGCCCGGTCGCGCACGTCCTTGAGCTGTCTCTCGAGCCCGGCGAGCGCCTCCGGCGAGACCAGATCGGTCGATGTGCTGAATTCCGCGCGGACCGCTTCGGCGCACTCCAGGTCGACCTGGAGCTCTGCGACGCGGTCGGACAGCCAGCTGGTGGCCTGCTCCATAGCCTCGAATTTCACGTCCAGCTGGTTGACGATGTAAAGCTCTACGATCGTGTCGGCGATCAGGGCGGATTTCTGGGCGCTCTCAGTCTCTACGCTGACTTCGAACACATAGCTTTGCGGCACGTTCCGCACGGCCACATGGGCCAGCAGCGAGGTGATCACGTTGTCGCGAATCCGGGCCTCGACCTCTTCGATGGGGCGGGGCGGCGGGGGTTGCCGCGGCCCGAGGATGAGCACGCGGACCCGTTCCTTCAGGACCCGGAACCCGGAGGGGTCGTTCAGGGCCTCGTTGAATTCGGGATCGGTGATCAGGTCGAGCTCGTCCACCACGCGGCCCATCAGGCCCCTGGCGCGCAGGATCTGCACCTCGGAGTTGAGCTCGGCCGTGCCGCCTGTGATGCCCGAGGTCAGACCTTCGAGGTTGGTCACGTTCGCCTGCTCGGTCTCGAGGATGACCACGGCGGTGGACCTGAACATGGGCGTGGCCGCGACATAGGCATAATAGCCGCCGGCCAGCACCGTCAGGGTCGTCAGCAGAGCGATGACCCACTTGCCCCGCCAGAGCGTGCCCAGCAGCGCGACAAGATCTATGGTGTCACCGTCGCTCTGTCCGTTGGACGGAGGCAGGGCCGCCTCGGCCTGGTTTGACGGTCCGATTGAACGGATGGCCGGAAAGCCCTTTGTCATTCTGTCTATCCCATCCCGTTCGGCGGCGTCTCACGTCCGTCACAAGGCATTGCTTCGACACTCCTGCCGAAGGGAATACTATCTGAAAAATCGTCAGGCCGCGAATAACGAACCATTGTCAACGCACAACATGCGTCAAAGCGCCTTTTTGAGGCATCTGTCAATCCAGTGGCATCGAATGACCCGCTCCCGGACACCGAAACGCATCCGGGCGATCAACCAAGGGGCGCCGAGGACCGTGCGCGGGGGTGCAGCGAAAGGGACGCTCAGGCGGCCGGGGCGGTGTCGAGGTAGGACATGCCCTTCTTGTAGAAATCGTCCATGAACTGCCCGAAATGCAGCGGCGGGTATGCGTTGGTCGTTCCCGGTTCGACCAGGCAGGGCACCGGCGAGATGATCGAATCGTAGTCGGGGTTCGCGAAATACGGCATCGAGTAGCGGTCCTTCACCGACCGGTTCACCACGCGGTGCATGGTCGAGATGAAGCGGCCGTTGGTCCAGCGCATCATCATGTCGCCGATGTTGATGACATAGGTGCCCTTGATCGGCCGGGCCGCGACCCATTCCTGCTCCAGGTGCCCGACCTCCAGGCCGCCGGCGTCGTCCTGCATCAGGATGGTAAAGGCCCCGGTATCGCGATGCTCGCCGGCGCCGATCTGGAAATCCTCCTCGCGCTGCGACGGCGGCTTGGGATAGAACAGCAGGCTCTGCTGGATCA
The DNA here is from genome assembly GCF_900172355.1 of Roseisalinus antarcticus. Classification (GTDB taxonomy): domain Bacteria; phylum Pseudomonadota; class Alphaproteobacteria; order Rhodobacterales; family Rhodobacteraceae; genus Oceanicola; species Oceanicola antarcticus_A. The sequence goes on from NZ_FWFZ01000007.1 coordinate 4,032, forward strand.
GCGGCCGGCGGTAGAACGGGTCGAACCAGCCTTCGGGCAGGCCGAGGCCCAGGGCGAACGCGCGGCGCAGCAGGGCGGAGAGCACTTCCATCTCGGCCATGTAGGTCTGCATCGTGTCGTTGAAGCCCGGCAGGTGGTCGACCCAGCGGTTGGGCAGGTGCATCGGCTTGCGCATCACCACGTCCGGGTCGTCTTCGGGCAGGTCGAGCATAAAGCGGTAGGTCTGGATGCTGCCGCCGACGGCGCCGCCCTCGCCCTGCTGCTTGGTGGGCACGTATCCGCGCCACCAATCCTTGGTCGCGGCGGATTCCATCCGCTTCTCGAAGGGCTGGTCGAAAAAGGCCTTGTTCGCGCCGAACGCATCATCGATCAGCGATTGCGCGATGCCGTGCCCGGAGATGTAGAAGAACCCGACGGTGCGGCAGGCTTCGGCAATCTTGTCGGCGACGGCCTGGCGGTCGCGCAGCATGCCGTGGCGCAGCCTGTGCAGGTCGATGACGGGAATTTCGTTGGCCGAGATGTCCTTGGCCTTGTCGTAGACGCGCGGGGTGTTCTGGTCGGTCATGAGACGTCTCCGTTTGCGGTGGAAGAGAGCGCCGCCAGCAGGATGCGCAGCCCGGCGATCTGGTCGGCCAGGGCCATGCTGGGCAGGGCGCGGGGGGTGAGGGGCGCGGTATCGCCGCCCGGGGGCCCCTCGGACATGAAGCGGGCGACCTGCTCGGGCAGATACGGCAGATGGAAAAAGCCGCAGGGGCCATCGAGCCCGGCGGCCTCCATCGCGCCGAGGGCGGCGTAAAGGGTCGTGTTGCACAGGTGGGTGCCTGCAAAATGCGAGACGCGGGCAGGCAGGCCTGCCGCGCGGATGCGGGCGGCAAGGCCATGGGCGTCCCATGTGGCCAGCCGCGCCGGGGGGCCGTCCGGATCTATCGGGCGCCCGTAGGCGGGGCGCTGGCCGTAATTGTCGGCGACGCCGAAATCGAGCCGGTTGATCGAGGTCGTCTCGCACCGCATCACGCATTCCCCGGGCGCGAGGCCAAGCGAGACCACGAAGGCGGGCCTGTGCTCGGCGATCAGTTTGGCCATGTTGCCGGCAACACGCTCCAGGCTGACGTCGGTCGCCACGGTGTGAATCCGGACATCGCCGAACTCCAGCCCGTCCAGGTGGGACAGCAGCGTCTGGGATGGGCTGTCGGGCAGGCCGGCGAAGGGCTGGGATCCGGTGACGAGACCTGTCTTCATGCCGCGGCCCTCCCCAGTAGCCGCGAGAGCGCGGCGTTGAACAGCTCGGGCTGCTCGACCGTCGCCATGTGACCGCTATCGGGGATCATCTCGAGCTCCGCGCCCGGTATCAGGCCGGCGAGCCGGGCGGCGGCCTCGGCGGTGACGAAGCTGTCGTCGCGGGCGGTGATCACGGCGGCGGGGCACGCGATGTCGGCCAGCGCGGGTTCGTAGTTGCATCCGAAGGTGGCGCGGAACGCGTGGTGCAGGCTCTGCTGATCCATCGCGGCCCGCCACCGGATGAAATCGGCCACCGGCCCGGGATTGGCCTTGGCCCAGCTGCGCCCGAAGATGCTGTCAGCCTGTTCCGTGGCGAATTGCTGCGGACCCAGCGACACGGCGCGGTCCAGCATCGCCTCGGTTCCCGCCTGTCCCTCCGGAGAGCTGCGCACCCCGCCGCAGGCCAGCACGAGGCCCCGCAGGTCGAGGCCGTGGCGGCTTGCCAGGTCCACGGCGACGCAGCAGCCCATGGAGAAGCCGACGAGCACAAGCGAAGAGATCCCGAGCTCTGCCAGCAGCGCCTCGAGGTCGTCGGCATAGTCCGAAATCGTGATCGGCGCAGTGATGTCGCTCGATTGTCCGACGCCGCGCAGGTCCGGCGCGATCACCTGCCAACCGCCGATCACCAGCGGGTCGATCTGCTCGCGCCACAGGCGCTCTGCGTCCCAGCCAAGCCCGTGGATCAGCAGAACGACGGGCCATTCCGCCTCTCCTGCGTGAAGATACGAGATGGTCCCGCTCTCGGAGGACGCTCTGATCGCCAGTAATTCCATGACGGGAGATGGCCAACCGTGCTTCACCGAAACAATGGCTTTTTCGGCCTTCCCGACCTGAATCGCGCATTAATCGCCGATCGCCTAATTCCTGTGCATCCCAGCCTCGAATCTGCGAGTTTTTCGACAATCCAAGGATTATCGAAAATATTGAGCTGCTGCGCCGCGGCGGAGACTCTGCGCTTTGTGCGAGCGATGGTCTTGTTCGCGCAGGCTGGGGCACACCGACCCAGCGGTCGCGAGAGTGGCCTGACAATTGTCAACGATCTGATCAGGGGGACTACAAAAATGACCAAGACACGCCGTCCGGAAAGCAGACTTTTCACGCCACATCTCAGCCGCCGTGGATTTTTGCAGCGCTCTGCCGCCGCATCGGGCGCCTTCATGTTGCCCGCCGGGCTTGCCGGCCAGGCCTTCGGTGAGGCCCACGGGTTCGAAAAGGTCGTCCACCAGCTTGGCTGGGTGAAGTCGATCCAGTTCGGCGGCCATTTCGCCGCCATCGAGAACGGATATTTCGAGGACGAAGGCATCGAGGCCGAGTTCGTCGCGGGCGGTCCCGGCGGCATCGGCACCGACGTGGCCGTGGGCTCCGGCCAGGCGATGACCAGCGACACGGATGTCGAGGGCACGGTGCGGTCGCGGATGAGCGGGATCCCCCTGAAGGCCTTCGGGGCCATCATGCAGAAGGCCCCGGGCGCGATCATGTCGCTGGCCGACAAGCCACTGACCTCGCTGTCCGACTTCTCGGGCAAGACGGTCGCGTTGCCCGACGGGATGCGGCCTCAGCTGAGCGCCCTGCTTGCCACCGCCGACGTGGACCCCGATTCTGTCACCTTCGTGCCGGTCGGGACCGACCCGGGCATCCTCGCCGCCGGTCAGGTCGACGGCTATTACGGCTGGGCGACCAACCAGGGTGTCATGCTGCAGACCCGCGGCGTCGACATCGAGATCGCCTACATGAACGATCTTGGCGTGCCGGGTTACGCCGGTGTTCTCGTCGCCACCGACGAGACGATTGCCGAGAAGTCCGACCTGCTGACCGCCTGGCTGCGGGCCGAGATCAAGGGCTGGCAGTGGCACCTGGCCAATCCCGAAGAGATGGCCGTGCTCATGGTCGAGAAATACGGTCAACGCGGTCTCGACCTCGAGGCGCAGACGCTCGAAAGCAAGATGATGGCCGATTTCGTGCCGGTCGGCGACGCGGCCGAGAACGGCCTGCTGTGGATCGAGCCTGCGCCCTTCGAGGCGGCCATCGCGTTCAACGTGGCTGCGGGCGAGTTGGAAGAGGGCGCGATGAGCACCTCCGATGCGATGACGCAGGACCTCATCGCGGCCGCCCACGCGACGCTGGGCTGACGTGACCGAGACTGCGACAGAGCTGGCCTTCGACCACCTCCTGCGGGGTCCGTCCCGGCAGGAGGTGGGCGGGGGCACAGTCACCTTCGGTCCCGACGGCATCACCGCCGTCGAGACCGGGGGGTCCGGCCCGCCCGTCGGCCAGGTCGTGCTGCCCGCGCTCTGCAACGCCCATGACCACGGGCGGGGGATGCGGACCACGGCCTTCGGCGCGGGGGACGACGCGCTGGAAGTCTGGCTGACCCGCCTGGGGCTGGAGCCGAAGGTGGACCCCTATCTGCGGGCCGCCGTCGCCTTTGCGCGGATGGCGCAGGGCGGCATCGGCATTATGAATCACTGCCACAACACGCAGGACCCCGACGCGCTGATGGACGAGGCTCGCGCCGTCGCCCGCGCCGCACGGGATGTCGGGGTGCGCGTGGCCTTCGCCGTGCCGCTGATGGGCCACAACCCGATCACCTACGGCGATCCGGCCCCCCTGCTGAAGGCCGTCGGGCCGGAGGCCGCGGCGCGGATCAAGGCCCGCAAGATCATGCCGTTCGCCGATCAGCTGGCCATCGCCGAAGACATATTCGCCCTCGAAAGCCCGCATTTCATGCCGCAATACGGCCCTGTCGGGCCGCAATGGGTCGATGACGCGACGCTGGCCACCGTGGCAGACCGCTCCGCCAGCCTGGGGCGCAGGGTCCACATGCACCTGCTGGAAACGGAATCGCAGCGGCAATGGGCCGACGCGGCCTATCCCGGTGGCTTGGTGTCCCACCTCGATGGCCTCGGCCTGTTGTCGGAGCGTTTGACCGTCGCCCACGGCGTCTGGCTGACGCCGGATGAGTGCGCCCTGCTGGCAGAGCGCGGGGTGATGGTGTCGGTCAACACCTCGTCGAACCTGCGGCTTCGGTCCGGCATCGCGCCGGTGGCTGCCTACATCAAGGCCGGGCTGCGGTTCGGCATGGGGATGGACGGGATGTCCTTCGACGATGACGAGGACGCCCTGCGCGAATTGCGCCTGCTGTGGACCCTTCAGCGCGGGTTCGGTGTGCACGACGTGCTGGACCGGGACCGGCTGTGGCAGGCGGTGGTCGCGGACGGGCGGGCGGCGATCCTCGGCCCGGACGATGGCGGCCGGATCGCGCCAGGGGCGCCGTCGGATGTGCTCGCGCTCCGGACCGACCGGATGATGGCCGATGTGGTGCCCGGCCGGGCGAGCGCCGAGGACCTGATCCTGGCCCGCGCGACCAAGGCTGATGTGGCAGGACTGTGGATCCACGGCCGCAAGATTGTGACCGACGGTGCCTGCCTGGGCATCGACCTGCCGGCGCTGGAGGCGGAGATGCTCGCACAGGCGCGATCGGCCGCAGAGGCCGCTCCGGCCGACCTGGACGAGGTCGCCCGGATCGAGGCGGCCTACCGCGATTATTATCGCACGGGCTGTCATTGCCACCCGGCCCCGGGCCCGGCTGGGGCGGAGACGACACCATGACCGAGATCGCGATCTCCGGCGTGTCCAAGAGTTTCTCGCTTGGCAAGGGCGAGATCCAGGCACTTGCGGATATCGAAATCACCTTTCCGTCGGGCAGTTTCACCGCCCTCATCGGCCCCTCGGGCTGCGGAAAGTCGACCCTGTTGCGGCTGATCGCCGATGTCTTTCCGCCGACCACGGGCAGCATCCGCGTGGGCGACCATGGCCCCGACGCGGCGCGGCTGTCGCACGAGATCGGCTTCGTCTTCCAGGATCCGACCCTTCTTCCCTGGCGCAACGTGGTCGAGAACGTGCGCCTGCCCGCGGAGGTCGCCAAGATCGCGCCCCGGCGGGACCCTGCCGCGCTGACCACGCTGGTCGGTCTGGCCGGGTTCGAGGAGGCGCGGCCGTCGCAGCTGTCGGGCGGGATGCAGCAGCGCGTCGCCATCGCGAGGGCGCTGGCGCTCGACCCCAAGGTCCTGCTGATGGATGAACCCTTCGGCGCCCTGGACGAGATCACGCGGCAGCGCATGAACATGGAGCTGCTCAGGATCTGGAAGGAATCGGGCGCGACCGCGGTCCTCGTCACCCATTCGATCAGCGAGGCCGTCTTCATGGCGGACACCGTGGTCGTCCTGTCGGCCAACCCGGGCCGTGTGTCAGAGGTCATCTCCGTGGATCTTCCGCGGCCTCGGCGGCTCGACCTGATGCGGGACGCACGGTTCAACAGCTACGAGAACAAGGTGCGCGAGGCCCTCTTCGGGGACGACATGAAGGTGCCGGCATGACCCCCGCGGGGACGTTGCGCAGCATCGCGCCGCCCGCAGCGGTCATGGTGGCCTTGCTGGCGCTCATGGAGATCGCCAAGGCCGCCGGCTGGCTGCCGATCACGGTTCCCGCGCCCAGCCAGGTCGTCGCCGTGATCCCCGCCCAATGGGACAACCTGGTCTATCATGCGGGGGGCACGCTGCGGTCGGCCCTGCTTGGCTATTTCGCGGCGGCCTGCGCGGCGCTGGCGCTGGCCTCGCTGGCGCTGTCGCGCGAGGGGGCGGAACGGCCGATCCTCAGCCTCGGCGTGCTGATCGACTGCGTGCCGCTGATCGCGCTGGCGCCGATCTTCGTCATCTGGATCGGCCAGGGGTCCGCGCTCTACATCACCATCGCAGGGATTTCGTCGTTCTTTCCGCTGCTTCTGGGCACGGTACAAGGGTTCAAGGCGACGGACCGGTCGACCAGAGAGCTGTTCCACGTCATGGCCGCGAACCGCTGGCAGCGGCTGCGCCTGCTCGCGGTGCCGAGTTCCCTGCCCTATCTCTTCGCGGCGATGAAGGTTGCGGCCCCGCTGGCCCTTCTTGGCACACTCATCGCCGAATGGATGGGGGCCGAGCGGGGGCTGGGCGCGATGATCCTCTACGCGCTCTTCTCATTCAACGTGCCCGTGGTGTGGCTGACCATCGTGACGATCTGCGGCCTGTCGGCAGGGGCCTACGGGCTGATCGCCCTGCTTGAGGCGCGGATCGTGAACTGGGGCCCCAAGGGGGTGTCCGGCCATGGCTGATACCGCGCCCCACCAGGCCGACAAGCGCCCCTCGCGCTATGCCGAGTCGCAGGAGCGGCTGGCCGCCCTGGGACGGTTCGCGCGGTTCGTGGCGGTCGTGCTCGTCGTCGTCGTCGTCCTTTGGCAGGGGGCGATCAGCCTGCTGGATATCGAACCCTTCGTGGCGCCGGACCCGCTCAGTGTCGGGCAGGCGCTGGTCCAGGAAACCGATGCGCTTGCGGTCGCTCTGGCCTATACCCTGCGCAGCACGGTGGGCGGCGTGGCGCTGGCGCTGGTCCTCGCGGTGAGCATCGCCGGGCTCTTTACGCTGTCGCCGCTGCTGTCGCGGGCGCTGTTGCCGCTTATCATCATGCTGCGCACCGCGCCGATCCTGGCGATCGCGCCGCTGCTGATCCTGATCTTCGGACGCGGGCAGACCACCTCCATCGTGGTTGTGGTGATCGTCTCGTTCTTTCCGATCATGGTGAATGCGGCGCGGGGCTTTGCCTCGCCCAAAGCCAATGCGCTGGAGCTGATGCATGTCTGCGGCGCCAGCTGGTGGCAGACCTTCACCCGGGTCCGGGTGCCCTTCGCGCTGCCCTTCATCTTTACCGGCATCCGCATGGCCAGCGCCGGCGCCGTGCTGTCGGCGATGCTGGCCGAATGGCTGAGCGGGGCGCCGGGGATCGGCACGCTGATCCTCGAGGCGTCGTCGTTCCGCAAGCTGCCGCTGATGTGGGCAGGGGTGGTGGTCAGCATGATCACCGCGACGGCGATCTACGGCCTGACCGTCTGGATGGAGCGGAGGCTGTCACGATGAGCATCCCGATGGGGCTGGAGGGGCAGGCGGTCTTCGTGACCGGCGGTGCCAAGGGAATGGGCCGGGCGATCACCCTGCTGCTGGCCGAGGCGGGCGCTGACCTGGTGCTGGCCGGGCGCGACACCGACGCGCTGGAAGCGGTCGCCGAAGAGGCCCGGGCGCTGGGCCGCGCCGCCCTGGTGGTGCCCTGCGACGTGACGGACGAGGCGAGCGTCCAGTCCGCCGTCGCCAGCGCGACCCGGACGATGACGCCCGCGTCCTGGGGGCTGGTCAACATCGCGGGCGGGACCGGACCCTCGGGCAAGATGCTGTGGGAGCACAGCGTGGCCGACTACCACGATGTCTTCGACGTCAACGTCCTGGGCCCGTTCCTGACGATGAAGCACATGCTGCCGGTCATGCTGGGCATGCAGGCGGGCGCCGTGGTCAACATCGGCGGCACCTTCGGCTTCAAGGGGGTGCGCCAGGCATCGGCCTATGGCGCCACGAAATGGGCGCTGCGCGGTTTCACCAAGTCGGCCGCGCTGGAGGCGGGGCCCTTCGGTGTCCGGGTCAACATGGTCTCTCCCGGCGGTGTCGAGGGGCCGCGCCTGACGCGGCAACTGGGCGAGGCCGCCGTGCGCGAGGGGATCGAGCCGCAGGAGGCCTATGACCGGTTCTGCCGCACCGCGGCCCTGGGCCGGATGAGCACGGACCAGGACGTGGCGCTGTCGGTGCTGTTCCTGCTTGGGCCGGGGGGGCGCAACATCACCGGGCAGGACCTGCTCGTGGATGGCGGGACGATCGTATGACCTTAGGTCAGCCGCGTCAGCGCGTCGGCCACCGCCTCTCCGGTGTCGGTCACGTGCACAGCCAGCAGGTCGCGGCAGGCCACCGCGTCCCGGTCGAGGGCGGCGATCAGCAGGGCATCGTGCTGCAGGGCAAGGCGGCTTTGCATCGACCGGGCCGGAATGGCGAAACGGCGATACCGGTCGAACTGGTCGATCAGCAGCGTGCAGAAATGGATCGTCCAGTCAGAGCCGCAGGCCGCGATCAGGCTGAAGTGAAAGTCGCGGTGGCACTGCTCCCACTTGCCGGAGCGGTCGCTGTCGCCCAGCGGCGTGACGATCTCGGCCGCCGAGCCCAGCCGCTTCAGCCGCCTGTGGGCCAGCAACAGCGCTTCTTCCCAGCCCTCGTCGCCGCGGGTGACCGAGGCCTCGGCCGCGCCGGGTTCCAGCCGGCGGCGCATGGCGACGATATCTGCCCAGTCGGCGGGATCGAGCGGCGGCACACGAAAGCCGCGATTGCTCTCCTGCAGGACCAGTTTCTGCGAGGCGAGCCGGAACAGCGCCTCGCGCAGCGGGCTCGCGCCGATGTCGTAGCGGGTGCGCAATTCGGCAAAGCGCAGGTTCGAGCCCGGCGCGAAGACCCCCATCAGGATGTCGCGCCGCAGCACCGCATAGGCATGGTCGCTGGCCAGCAGAATGCCGCCGTTCTCGCCCGCGCCGGCCTGGTCCTGAAGCGTCATTCGCCTGCCGGCCTTTGTGTCATGCCTCTACCTGTTCCCGAATGTCGCCGTTCCGAAGGCGCACATCAAGTCAGCTTCGCCCGCGTCCGCGCCTCCGTCGCCCGGAATGATGATTTGCGCGGCCGGATCGGGCCGGATGTTGCCAATGACGGCGTATCGGTGATCTGACAAGCCAAGAATGCCCAAGACCAGAAGGAAACGTGATGAGCGAGCGCAGCGTCGAGACGGTGATCTCCAACGGAACCATTGTGAACGAGGACGGCCGTCAACAGGCTGACATCGCCATCGACGACGGCCGCATCGTGGGCATCGGCGCCCCCGGCACGCTGCCCGCCGGACGCGAGGTGATCGACGCCGAAGGCCAGATGATCCTGCCCGGCATCATCGACGTCCACGTCCATTTCCGCGAGCCCGGCATGACCCACAAGGAGGATTGGGGCACCGGCAGTGCGGCCGCGGCGCTGGGCGGGGTCACCACCGTCTTCGACATGCCCAACACCGACCCGCCGGTCGACACGCCAGCGCATTTTGCCGAGAAACTGGCCTTCGCCGAAGAGAAATCCATCGTCGATTTCGGCATCTACGGCCTGCTGGGCGAGCATAACCTCGACCAGCTCGAGGCCTTGGCCGAGGCCGGTGTCTGCGGCTTCAAGCTGTTCCTGGGCAACACGACGGGCGATCTGCCCTGTCCCAACGACGGGGCGGTGCTCGAAGGGTTCGAGATCCTGGCCCGGCTCGGCCTGCGCTGTTCGATCCACGCCGAGAACTCGCCGATGCTGTTCTGGCGTCAGAACCGGCTGAAGGCGGCGGGGCGCAACGATCCGCTTGCCCATCTTGCGGCGCGGACGGACGTGGTCGCGGTCGAGGCGCTCAGCCGGTCGGGGGTGATCGCCGAATGGACGGGCGCACGCATCCATATCGTGCACGAAAGCTGTGCCGCGAGCCTGCCCTATATCCGCTTCTTCAAGGAGCGCGGCGTGGACATCACCGTCGAGACGCTGCCGCAGTATCTCTATCTCGCGGCCGAGGAGATGCTGAGCCCCGGCGGCGACCTGATCCGCATGAACCCGCCGATCCGCCAGCGCGCCCACCAGGAGCCGCTCTGGGCCGGGCTGAAGGACGGCACGATCGACATGGTCTCCACCGATCACGCGCCCCATGCGCTGAGCGAAAAGGACGCGCCGACGATCTGGGACATCGCCTGCGGTTTTCCGGGGGTGCAGACCTCGCTGCCGCTGATGCTGGATGCGGTGGCCAAGGACCGGATGACGCTTGAGGACGTCGTGCGCACGATGAGCGCGGCCCCGGCCCGGGCCTTCGGCCTGTTCGGGCGCAAGGGCGTCGTGCGGGTGGGGGCCGAGGCAGACCTCGCCCTGGTCGATCCGAACAAGGCGCATACGATCCGCGCCAGGGAACTGGCGTCGCGCGGAAAGCTGACGCCCTATGACGGCTGGACGGTCCAGGGCAGCGTCATGCGGACGCTGGTCCGCGGCCAGACCGTCGCGGTCGATGGCAAGATTGTGGGCAAGGCGGGCTCCGGCCGCCTGGTCCGGCCCGAGATGCCGCCGCCCGCGCCACGCAACACCGCCACGACCATGCAGGCGATCATGACGCCGGGTGCGCAGCCGTGGTGATCCGCGTCGGGCTGATCGGCGCAGGCATGATCGGGGGCTGGCACGCGCGGATCGTGGCCGAGGGGGCCAGCGCACTCGCAGCGGTCTGTGACCTGGACATGGCCCGGGCCTCGGCGCTGGCCGACAGATACGGGGCGGCGGCCTTTGATGATCCGGCCGCGTTCTTCGCCTCTGGGCTCGACGCCGTCATCATCGCCACGCCCGAGGCGGCCCATGCGGGCAACGTCGCCATGGCCGCCGAACAGGGCTGTGCGGTGATGATCGAAAAGCCCGTGGCCCCCGACCTCGCCACCATGCGCGAGATCATCGCCGTGGCCGAGGCGGCGGGCATCACCGCCATGGCCGCCCATGTGGAACGGTTCGAGACCGGATCCGCGCAGTTGCAATCGGCGGTGGCCGAGGGTGTCTGCGGCCGCGTCGCCTCTATCCTCGCGCGGCGGCAGTTCGGCCCCGGCGAGGTCGGGCGCTTTGCCGGCAGCTCCTCGACCCTCAGGATCCTGGGCATCCATGATTTCGACCTGGTGCGCTGGGTCCATCCGGGCGCGATCGCTTCGGTCCATGCCATGGCCGGCCGGGGCGCGCTGCACGCGGCGCACGGGATGGACGATCATGTCATCACCACCATCGGGTTCGAGGATGGCGCCGTCGCCTGCGTCGAGAGCGCCTGGACCCTGCCCCCCGCCTATGCGCGGTTCGACAGCCCCGAGGGTTGGCAGGCGGCCGGCAACAACCGGCTGGATGTCTACGGGGCGAAGGGCTTCGTCTCCAACGACATGTCCCTTCGCAATCAACAGCTTGTAGCATTCGACGCGGCCGAGGGCTTTCGCGCGGCGGGAATCCGTCATCAGCCCGTGGTGCACGGCCGGGTGCAGGGTGCGTTGCGGGCGGAGGTCGAGCATTTCCTCGATTGCGTCGCAAGCGGCGCGGCGCCGATTGTGGGGCTTGGAGATGCGCTGCGCTCCGTCGCGTTGCTGGAGGCCGCGGAGGCCGCGCTCGCAAGCGGGGTGCCGCAGGTCCCGGTCCTGTGAGCGATGCGCCGCGCCTCGTGGACGCCCATCACCACCTGTGGCGTCGCGTCCCCGGCAGCCATCCGTGGCTGGCCGGCAACCCGGCGCTGGACCGGGATGTCACGCCCGCGACCTATGATGCCGCGTTCGCCGGGTTCGACATCGCCGCGACGGTATGGATCGAGGCGCTGGCCGCCGATCCCCTGGCCGAGCTGGCCGCCGCCGAAGAGATGCGCAAGGCGAGCGGCGGGCGGGTCGGTGCGGCGCTGATCGGGCATCAACCGCTCGACGCGCCCGATTTCGGCGAGAGATTGGACCGGTGCCGCGCCATCAGCCCGGCGTTCCGCGGTATCCGCGACATTGTCGCCGCGGGGCCCGAGGGGCCAAGCCTCGCCCGCTCCGCTGACCTGCTGGACCGGCCCGCGTTCCTGGACGGGCTGCGCGAACTGGCGCGGCAGGGCCTGGTGTTCGACCTCATGCTGCGGCCCCGGCAGATGGCACGGGCGGCGCGGGTCCTGTCGCAGGTGCCCGACCTGCGCGTCGCCATCGAACACGTGGCCAGCCCCAACGACCGCAGCGTCGACAACATCTCCGCCTGGCACGAGGGGCTTGCCGCCCTGGCGGAGCTGCCCGGAACGGTGATGAAGGTCTCCGCCCTGCAATGCCTGGAGCCGGGCTGGACCGACGACAGCCTCGCAGGCATCCTCGCCCCGGTCACCGCCGCCTTCGGTGCGCAGCGGATGTGTTTCGGCACGGATTTCCCGGTCCACGACCAGACCTGCCCCGGGCCCGAGGCGATCAGGGCGATGGACCGGATCACGCGCGACTGGACAAAGCCCGACCGCGCGAGCCTGTTCGAAGGCACCGCACGAGAGCTCTATTCGCTCTAGGCGGGCGCCGGGTCAGGCCTGGTAATACTCCCGATACCACTCGACGAACCGCGCCACGCCCTCGCGGACCGGAGTTTTCGGCGAATAGCCGGTCAGCGCCTGCAACTGGGTGGAATCCGCCCATGTCGCGGGGACGTCGCCGGTCTGCATCTCCATCATGTTGCGGATCGCGCGGGTTCCAGTCGCGGCCTCGATCGCGTCGACGAAGTCGAGAAGGCAGACGCTCTCTCCGTTTCCTATGTTGACAACGCGCCAAGGAGCGGCATCTGAAAGTGTGTCATTTTGCACATCCTCTAAATCTGCGCGTGCGTCGACGCGCGGTGGCGCCGCCTCAATCAGCAGGGAAATCCCGCGCACCAGATCGTCGACATAGGTAAAGTCGCGCCACATGTCACCGTGGTTGTAGATGTCGATGGGCGTGCCTTCGAGGATGCCCTTGGTGAATTTGAACAGCGCCATGTCGGGTCGCCCCCAGGGCCCGTAGACCGTGAAGAAGCGGAACATCGTCACAGGCAGGCCGTGCAAGTGCGCCCAGGCATGGCCCATCGCCTCGTTCGCCTTCTTGGTGGCGGCATAGATCGTCAGAGGGGAATCCGCCTTGTGCGTCTCGGCATAGGGCATCTCGGTGTTGGCACCGTAGACCGAAGAGGTCGAGGCCATCAGCAGGTGATCGACCTTGTGCCGGCGCGCGGCCTCCATGACGGTGAAGGTGCCCATGACATTGGCCTCGAGATAGGCACGGGGCGCCTCCAGCGAATAGCGCACGCCCGCCTGCGCCGCGAGATGCACGATCACGTCCGGCTCGAACGCATCGGCCGCGCGGTCGAAGGCCCCGGTATCCTCGAGCCGCGCCTCGGTCGCGGTAAACCCCTCGTTCTGAAGCAGGATCTGGTGGCGGCGCTGTTTCAGCGTGACGTCGTAATAATCGGTCATGCCGTCATATCCGGCGACCTGCCAACCCTCGGACAGCAGCAGCCGTGCAAGGTGAAAGCCGATGAAGCCGGCCGTTCCGGTGACAAGCGCACGGCGCATCAGATGTCCTTTCAGATCGAGGGTCGATGCCGCGGGTCTACTGTCCATCCCGGCGCTGGGCAATCATGGTCTGGGGGAACGGTGAAACGGGATGGGTGGCGGTCAGGCGCTGATCGTGGTGCCGCCCCTGGTCTGACGCATGGCGGCGAGGGCGCGGGTGGCGATGGCGGTGTCCTGCGCACCCGTGCCCGTCAGGTCGCAGACGGTGACCGCATCCGCGCTCTGCCGTCCGGCGGCCTGGCCGGTGACGATCTGGCCAAGCTCGGGCGGATCGCCGGTCATCAGCCCGGCCGCGCGTGCGCCGCGAAGCTCTCCCATGACCGCGCATTGGCTGACCCTGTCCGCGACGTAGAGGTCGGCGGCGGCCAGCGCCTCGGGCGCGACCTCGGTCTTGCCCTGCTGGTCGGAGCCCATCGCCGTGATGTGCACCCCGGGGTGCAGCCACTCGGCCCGGATCAGGGGCTGTTCCGACGGCGTGGTCGTCACCACCAACTGCGACTGCGCCATGAGCGTTGGGATATCCTCGGCAACGTCGGCCGTCGCGCCCGTCGCGGCGGCGATGTCCCGGGCGCAGGCGGCGGCCCGCTCCGGATCCCGGCCCCAGACCAGGACCCGCTCGAAGGGGCGCACGAGATGGGCGGCCTGCATCTGCAACCTGGCCTGTGCGCCCGTCCCCAGGACCCCGGCGGTCCGCACGTCCCGAGGTGCAAGGTGCCGGGCCGCAACGGCCCCGGCGGCGGCCGTCCGCAGGTCGGTGAGATAGCCGTTGTCCAGAAACACCGCCTGCGCCACACCCGTGCGGGCCGAGAACAGCAACATCAGCCCGTTCAGGCTGGGCAGGCCGAGCCCCGGATTGTCGAAGAAACCGGGGCTGACCTTGATCGCAAAGCCCTCGAAGCCCGGCAGATAGGCCGTCTTGACGTCCACCTCGCCGTTCACGGCCGGCAGCGCCATCGACAGCACCGGGGGCATGACCACCCCGTCGCCGGCGAGCGCCGCGAAGGCGCTTTCGACACAGTCGATGGCGGCGAGGTCCAGCGGCAGCGCGGCGCGAAGCTCCGCCTCGGTCGCGATCAGGATGTCAGCGGGCATAGGCGCGCCCCTCGACGACATAACCATCGAGATCGACGCTTTGCCCGGTCACCACCCGGGTGAACAGCGCCATGTCGCAATTGCGCCCGGTGATGACAGCGGCCGTCGGCCCGGTGAGGGTCAGCTTGCCGGCGAGCAGCGCGGCGATGCCCACGACACAGGCCCCTTCGGCGACGATACGGTCCTCCCAGTAAAGGATTTGCATCGCGCGATAGATCTCTTCCTCGGAGACCAGGATCGTCTGGTCGAGCAGATCGCGGCAGAGCGCCAGCGAAAACCGGTTGTCCGCCCCGATGCCGCCGCCGAGACTGTCGGCGAGGCTTTGCACCTCGTCGACCTCGACCGGATGTCCGGCGCGGATCGAGCGATACATCGCGGGGCCGCGATCCATCGAGATGCCGACCACGCGGATGTCGGGCCGGATCGCCTTGGCCGCCAGCGCAATGCCGCCCGCGAGGCCGCCGCCCGACAGCGGCACCAGCAACGTCGTGAGGTCCGGCCGGGCCTCCAGCATCTCGAGCCCGATGGTGCCTTGTCCGGCGATGACATGGGCGTCATCGAAGGGCGAGATCTCGGCCAGCCCCTCTCGGGCGACCAGCCGGTCGACCTCGGCCTGGGCGTCGTCCTGGCTCTGGCCGACGATGCGCACCTCGGCGCCCAGGGCGCGGATGCCGTCGATCTTGGCCTGCGGCACCAGGTTCGACATGCAGATCACGGCCCGGATGCCCCGCTCTCGGGCCGCGAAGGCGACGCCGCGCCCGTGGTTGCCGGTGGAGCAACATGTGACGCCGGCGCTGCCCCCGGGCAGGCGCGAGACAGCATTCAGCGCCCCGCGCAGCTTGAACGCGCCGATCGGCTGCATGTTCTCGAGCTTGAGCAGGAACGGCTGCCCCGAGACCTCTGACAGGTAGGGCGACGGGACCAGCGGCGTGCCGGTCGCGACCGGCGCGATCGCCGCCCTGGCCGCGAAGATGTCAGCGAGTGTCAGCATGTGCGCTCTCCTGCCTGTGCTGGTTCAAAGCCCAACCTAACGCGAAGTGCGCGACGCTTCATCCCCGCCCCGGACGGCGCAGGGCGTCAGCCGCGCAAGAGCGTGTCACCAAGGCTGAGCGTGGGTTGCAGCTCCTCGACCACGGGATCGGTGGGGGCGTCTTCCTCCTGCCGCGCGAGGATGATCCGCGCGGCGCGCTGACCGATCTCGCGGCGGCAGGCATCCATCGTTGCGAGCCGTCGCGGCAGACCTTCGAGCAGCTCGACCCCGTTGAACCCTGCGAGACCGATCTGTCCGGGCACGGCGATCCCCTTGTCGAGCAGGTAAAGCAAGCCGCCTGCCCCAATCATGTCGTTGGAATAATACATGAAATCTATGTCTGGGGTCCGCGCTAGCAGTTGCGCCGTCATCTCGCGACCCTTGGCGAGGGCGGAGCCGCCGGAGTAGAACTCCCGGTCGGCGATCTCGAGCCCGGCCTTGCCGAGCGTGCTGGTGAAGCCCTCGAAACGCTTCCGCGCCCGGTGGTCCAGAGGCATCTTGCTGCCGAGAAACCCGATACGCCTGTAGCCGGCCTTGAGGATCTCGTCGGCCATCTGGCGCCCGGCGCGGCGGTGCGAGATGCCGACACAGCTGTCGATCGGCTCTCCGTCGGTGTCCATGATCTCGACCACGGGACAGCCGGCCTGGGCCAGCATCGCCTGCGAAGCCTCGGAATGTTCCAGTCCCGCGATGATCACGCCGGACGGTCGCCAGGACAGCATCTCGAAAAGGACCTTTTCCTCCTTCTCCGGCGTGTAGTCGGTGACCCCGACAACCGGTTGCAGGGGGGAGCCCTCGAAGGCTTCGGACACGCCCGACAACACTTCGGGGAAGACCATGTTCTTGAGCGAGGGAATCACCACGGCCACGAGGTTCACCCGGTTGGAGGCAAGCGCACCGGCGATCTTGTTGGGCACATAGCCCAGCCGTTTGGCCGCCTCCTGAACCTTGGCACGGGTCTTCTCGCTCACGTCACCCTTGTTGCGCAGAACGCGGCTGACGGTCATCTCGCTCACACCCGACGCCTCGGAGACATCACGAAGCGTTAGCGGGCGGCGGGGGGGTCTTGTCACGGTGATTGCTTTCTGAACGGTGCCTCGGCAACTTTGTTACCCGCCCGGCGCGGGGATGTCCAAGCTGCAACGCCTCCCGCGTTGACCAAAGATCGAAACCCGGGCAATGAAGGGTCGACGGCCCCGTGGCTCAACTGGATAGAGCAGCCCCCTCCTAAGGGGCAGGTTGCAGGTTCGAATCCTGCCGGGGTCACCAGCTTCCCTTTGAGATCGAGCGCGGAGCGGTCACGATCCCGACCGTGGGCGTGTCGCCGTTGACCGGAGAAGGATCTAGAATTGAAACGGTTTGAGTCGGGAGAGAAATGGCCGTGCGAAACCAGATTGAAGGCGCTCGGCGCACCACTGAAGAAAATTGAGATTGCCGAAGATATAGATCGGATTCTCCCAACCTTGGAAAATTGCGTCCAAGAATTTCGGCATGGCCTCGATTTGGAGATTTCATCAAACAATTGGCGCCGCCAATAATTATCAGAGGACCCCTTCGGCAATCAGAAACGAGAATATTCCTCTGAGTTGCAGACGTTTCTGGTCTGGACCGGGGCGGGAACCCAAACCTTTGTTCTCTCCCTCAAGGCCTTTGCAGAAAAAATCGGTGCTATCGGGCAGGGCTCAGGAGATCAGGGAATTTATCGACTTTGAGAAAATAGAGGAATCCAACAATATTTTTCGTTTGGCGTTCCCTGACCTTGATCAAATGAGAAACGCCACCTTTCACCCAAAGATTGGGGCCAAAGAGCTCGAAAAACATGCGTTCGGAGGTCTTGTTGAAGCAGGCTTGGCCATTGTCAATGGTGCCCTCTTGGCCGGCCACAACGGGTTCGTGGTTCAGGCAGCTTTTAGACGGAGGTTGTGCGAAATAGCAATTGGCTCAACCAGCGAAACTTTCCTAATCATGAGTGCAAAACTCTTCTTCGGGGCTTTCCAAAGTGATGCTTGATATTCGCGTGTCTCGATGGGCCCAACCCTCGTAGGCCACGACCTTCGGCATGCACTTTCCAACGAGCCAATCTGGCTGCCATCTTGCTACGGTCGTGCGCGATGCCATCCTGGCAGCCCAAATATCCAGGCAATCGGGTGCACTACGCTCCCGGACATCGCCAAGGGCGTCCGTTCAGGGCCAGGCGTGAGATCCCGTTCTCCCGAGTGACAGGCAGCGGCCCGTCGGAGCGCTCGGATCAGGCCATTGTCCCGAAGGTCCAAACTTGCCCGACCCGGGTGAGGACAAGCTTCGCTCGGGGAGAGGTTTCCTCCACATACTGTGTGCGCTACTGCATCGAGGGGACGCGGCGGAGCATTGTGGCGTCGGTCTTGCCCTCGGCCAAGGTGCAAGCTGCACAGTCAGGTCCCGCCGGGGTCACCAGCGCTCCGATCGTCCCGACACCCCGCCGCCGCACAGGCGTTAACGAAGTCTTAATTTCTTCGGCGACGTCCGTCGCCCGAACCGGTAGTTTGCACGAGGTTTATTCAATTTTGAGAGGTGTAGCGTGACTTCAGAGCGACAGGCGGCATTGGACGACATGATCGAATTCGCGATGGAGGAACTGCTGTCCGGTGTGCCGGAGCGGCAACGGACCCTTGTCCGGCGTCTCGCCGAGAAATGGGCCGAGGAGCCGGCGTTGGCGCTGGCCTTTGCCTTGACCTCCGCTACCGAGGGGATCGAGGACACGTTCGGCAGCGCCGCCAAGATCGACCCTGTCGTGCCGCTGGGATACCGGCTGGCCGCGCTGGTCTCTGCCGATATCTTTGCGGTGCAATCCATGGGGCAGCATCCGGCTCTGGCCGAGGATCTGCTGCACTTCTGGCGCCGGGTCGACCCGCGCTTTCCCCGACTGATCTGACCGGGCCCCGGCCCGCCGCCCGGGCCGTCAGACCATCCGGATCACACCCTTGTCGATGGCCAGCATGTAGCCGCGCCTTGCGATGTTCTTGACCAGTAGCTCCGACATCATCTGGTTCCCGAGGGAATCCCGCAGGCGCTTTATCCGGGTGGCGCCCGCCGCCTCGTCGCAATCGACCGCGTTGCGGCCGGAAATTACCCCCTCGATCTCGGCGCCGGTCAGAACCTCGTCGTCCAGCCGCGCCTCGGCGAGGACGCTGAGCGTCTCGATCGCGGCGGCCGTCAGCTTGAACTCGAAGTTGTTCAGGTAGACTAGGTTCTGTTCCCGGGCGATCATCAGGGAATTGACCTCGATCCCTTTCTGTTCGATCCGGCCCATGCGCCTGTTCAGCACCACCAGCATGACAAGGAACGCGACCGCGGCCACCAGAAGGGCCGTGGCAAAGACAAGCAGCACGAAGATCACGAACCGGTAGCTGGTGAGCGTTTCCGAGAAAGCCGTGCCCGATTGCGCAAGGATCTCCAACAGCTTGATTTCGGCCTGCGAGGTCAGGTCGGAATTCTCGACGAACAGCCGCTCGACCCGCGCGTTGAAGGCATTGGCGTCGGGCAGGTTGAGGAACAGCAAGACGGCCGCGGCCCCGAGAATGAGAACGATCGCCCCGAGGCCGGCCGCGACCGTCCGGGTGCCGGTCTGTCTCGCATCAATAGCGGAGGTAGTTGTCTCCCGCATCGTTTCTCCTCGACTCGGCTGCCGCCCGGTCGAATGTGCCGAGCACTTCCAGCAGCTGCCAGCCCCCGGAGGACAGACGTCCTTCGAGTTCCTGCTCTGCTGTGGCAACACTACACGACCCGTCGATCTCTGCCACACCGTAGTGGAGCCTGAGCGGGTCGTCCTGCTTGGCCTTGTAATCGGCATAGCACTCGGCCTGAGCCGCGGTGCCCAGGGCCATCAGGAGTGCGAGGGGGAGGATGCTGTATCTCATGCCCTGACACTGCGCGAGACGCGCTTGCTATTCAATATCCGCCGCTGGATTGGCGCCGCTAACCGATAGCGGTCGGCTGTTATTGTCTGCTTTACCCGCATCCCCCCATGTCTTTCGGCATAGCGCCCGACCTGCTCTCGGGCTCAACCGAAAGGAAACGCGATGTTCAGGAAACTCACCGCCTATGCTCTCGCCGGGCTGCTGGCCACCACCGCTGCCCTGCCGACGGGGGCCTTTGCCGACACCAAGTCCGACGACACCCGGGACAACCAGATCGGGGCGCTGCTCTTCGGGCTGACGGCGCTGGCCGTCATCTCTCACGTGGCCCGCAACAATGACGACGACGACGACGATGATGACGACGACCGCGACCACGAGGCACGAACGACCCACCCGCAGCCCCCCGCGCCGCACCAGCCGCAGGCTGGCCGGCCGGACCATCGGCCGGGCCAGGGGTATTCGAACCGGGACGGCCGGCCCGGCAATCAAGGCCGGCACCAGGGCGGCAACCGCCCGGATCAGGCGGATGTCCGGGCGCTGCCGGGCGAGTGCCTGCGGACGATCCAGACCCGCCACAACGGCGACCTGCGCATGTTCATCCGCCATTGCATGAGCCGCACCTACCCGGCCGCCCACAACCTGCCGCAAAGCTGCTTTGTCACGGTTCGCGAGCGTGACGGCGATTACCGCTACGGCTGGATCCCGCGCTGCCTGCGGAGCGAGGGCTACTACATCGCCGGTCGCCGCTAGGCACCGGTCGAGCAGTGGGCGCGGCATCTCCCCAGTCGCCGCGTCCGCGAAAGGGGCGGGAGGATGACATGGCCTTCCGCCCCAATCTGCTTGCGGTCCCGATCCGGGCCGGGGCAGATGGGGCATGGCACGATCTGCTTTCTCTCCCGATTTCTCGTTTGAAGAGGCTGCACGGCTGCGCGGTGCCCTCCGGATTGCCGGCGTCGACGAGGTCGGGCGCGGCCCGCTGGCCGGGCCTGTCACCGCCGCCGCCGTGATCCTGGATCCGGCGCGGATCCCGACGGGGCTGGCCGACAGCAAGACGCTCTCCGCCGCCGAGCGCGAGCGTCTTGCCGCAGAGCTTCATGCCAATGCCGCGGTCGCCGTCGCCCATGCCAGTGTCGAGGAGATCGACGCGCTCAACATCCTGCGGGCCTCGCATCTCGCCATGGTCCGTGCGCTGACCGCCCTGGCCGCGGATTTTGCCATCGTTGACGGGCCTTATCTGCCGCGTGAGATGCCATGCGAGGGCACCGCCGTGGTCAAGGGGGACGGGCGAAGCCTGTCGGTCGCGGCGGCCTCAATTGTGGCCAAAGTTGGGCGCGATGCGATCATGGTGGATTTGGCGCAACAGCATCCCGGCTACGGATGGGAGACGAACGCGGGCTATCCCACGAAGCGTCACATTTCGGCACTCCAGAATCTTGGTGTGACCCCTCACCATAGATGCAGTTTCAAGCCCGTCCACAATATCTTGTATCAAGGGAAATCCATAACACCTTGATTCATTAAAGTTTTTGACAGCGAATCGTCGCTGACTCATCTTGGTGCCAACCAAGAGCGGAACACCCGCCGGGGACGAGGCAGACGATGATGACGAAGACGATCAAGAGCGCCCCGGTGCTCCCTCTCAACACGATTCTCGGCGGCGATTGCATCGCGGCCATGAAAAGCTTGCCGGACCAGAGCATCGACCTGATCTTTGCCGATCCGCCATACAACCTTCAGTTGAAAGGCGACCTGCATCGCCCGGACAATTCCCGGGTGGATGCGGTCGACGATGCCTGGGATCAATTCTCGGGGTTCGAGGCCTATGACCACTTCACCCGGCAATGGCTGGCCGAGGCCCGTCGCCTGCTGAAGCCAAACGGCGCGATCTGGGTCATCGGCTCCTATCACAACGTTTTCCGGCTGGGCGCCGAGTTGCAGAACCAGGGCTACTGGATCCTCAACGACGTGGTGTGGCGCAAGTCGAACCCGATGCCGAACTTCCGCGGCAAGCGCCTGACCAACGCGCATGAGACGCTGATCTGGGCCTCGCGGTCGGAGGCGGCGAAATACACGTTCAACTACGAGGCGCTGAAATCCCTCAACGAGGGGATCCAGATGCGCTCCGACTGGGTGCTGCCGATCTGCACCGGGCACGAGCGGCTGAAGGACGAAGCCGGCGACAAGGCCCACCCGACGCAAAAGCCCGAATCACTGCTGCACCGCGTGTTGCTGGGGACGACGAACCCGGGCGACGTTGTGCTCGATCCCTTCTTCGGCACCGGTACGACGGGGGCGGTGGCCAAGATGCTGGGCCGGGATTTCATCGGCATCGAACGGGAAGCGGCCTATCGCGAGGTCGCGGAGAAGCGGCTTGCGAAGGTGCGGAGATACGACCGCGATGCGCTGATGGTCTCGACCTCCAAGCGGGCGGAGCCGCGCGTGCCCTTCGGCCAGCTGGTGGAGCGCGGGATGCTGCGGCCAGGCGAGGTGCTGACCTCGCTGAACGGGCAGAAGACCGCCAAGGTCCGGGCTGACGGGACCCTCGTGGCCGACGACGTGCGCGGCTCCATCCATCAGGTCGGGGCGCATCTGGAAGGGGCGCCGTCCTGCAATGGCTGGACCTACTGGTGCTTCCGCCGCGACGGCAAATCGGTGCCCATCGACCTCTTGCGGCAGCAGATCCGGGCAGAGATGCGCGACGGCTGACCGCCCCCTGAACACCGAGATTCCCGAGACCGCCGGTGCCTGCGGCCAAAGCCGCCAGATGGCACTACCTTGCCCCCGTGTGTCGCGATGACACCGGGGGCTTTTTTCTCTCCTGCGCTTTTCCGTTCCGCGCTTTTCCGACCGGCCTAGCGCGGCATCGGCAGCGTACCGGTCTTGTAGGGCTGCCAGTCGGTGATCTCGGGGTAATAGGCCCGGCGCCAGGCCCTGACCTTCGGGTTCATCACCCGGCGCCACAGCGGCGGCACCATCGCGAGGGCCGTCATCATCGGATAACCGTAGGGAAGCTGCGGCGCGTCTGCCTCGGAATAGGTCTGGAGCAGCGGAAAGCGGCGGCTGGGCTTGTAGTGGTGGTCGGAATGGCGCTGGAGGTTGATCAGCAGCCAGTTCGATGCCCGGTGCGAGGCGTTCCACGAATGCCGGGGCAGCACGTGTTCATACCGGCCCTCGCCCAGATGCTTGCGGGTCAGCCCGTAGTGCTCGACGTAATTCGTAAGCTCCAGCGCCCAGACAGCCGTGCCCGCCTGGATCAGGAAGAGGCCCACGCCCTGCCACCCGCCGATCAGCGCGGCCAGCAGCACCATACCGGCCTCCAGTGTCCAGTAGCGCCAGAACGGGTTCGAGCGGTGCCACCACGGCAGCCCCTTGCGCGCAAGCATCGCCTGTTCGGCGCGGAAGGCCGAGACAAGGCATTGCCAGAGGACGCGGGGATAATAGCGGTGGAACCCCTCGTTGTAGCGGGCGGTCACCGGGTCGCGCGGGGTGCCGACATAGCGGTGATGGACCAGCAGATGCTCGGACCGGAAATGGGAATAAAGCACCATCGCCAGAAGCAGATCGCCCAGCGAGCGTTCCACCCGGTTGCGTTGATGCAGCAACTCGTGGGCGTAGACGATGCCGACCGTGCCGGTCACCACGCCGACGCCGAAGAAGTTCACCACTTTTTCCAGCGTCGACAGATGCTCTGCCTGCACCGTGTAGGCCATGGTGCCGAACAGCAGCGCCGCCTGTACCGGGGCCCAGATCAGCACGATCAGCTTGTACCAGAGGAGCGAGTCCTCGCCGGTCTGCGGATCCACGTTTTCCTCGTTCCGACCGGCGAAGGCGTCGATGATCGAGAACATGTTCCAGGTGCAGAGCGGCGCCAGCAGGACGGTCCAGCCGCCCTGCACCGCGCCGACGACAGGCAGCGGGACCAGCGCCAGGGACAGCCAGAAGGGCAATGCGTTCGACAGACGCGCTGCTTGGGAAGACGAGATCATGGGATCGACCTAACCGCTCTTGTTTTGCCACAAGGTTAACCGCGCTCGGGCCGGCGCTCAATCGGACAGAAGCGCACTGCTGGCAATGTCGTAGACCTTGCGCATCACCGTCGGCAGATCGGCGGGGCGAAAGCTCTCTTTCGCAACGAACATGCCCTCGCCCGGGGGCGTGTCGGCGGGCACCTCGGCCACCTCGACCCGCAGGCGGAGGTGGAAATGGGTGAAGGTGTGGCGGGCCTCGGCCCCCGCGTCGCGCCAGCCGGCATCAAGCGGCGGGGCCGGGGTGGGGGCCTCGCCCCAGTCGCTGCCCGGCCAGCCGAGCATCCCGCCCAGCAGCCCCTTGTCGGGCCGACGCTGCAGCAGCCAGGCGCCGTCGGCGCGGCGGGCCACATAGGCGATGCCCAGCCGGATCGGCTTGGCCGCCTTGGGCAACTTGCGGGGCAGGGTGTCGGCGATCCCCGCGGCCCGGGCCGCGCAGGGATCGCGCCAGGGGCAGATGCCGCAGGCGGGCCGGCGCGGGGTGCAGATCGTGGCGCCCAGGTCCATGACGGCCTGCGCATGGTCGCCGGGGCGGGTCTGCGGCGTCAGAGCGGCGGCGCACTCGGTCAATTCGGACTTGGCGGCGGGCAGCGGCGACTTTATCGCGTGGAGCCGGGCCATGACCCGCTCCACATTGCCGTCGACGACGGTCGCGGGTCGGTCGAAGGCGATCGCCGCGATCGCCCCCGCGGTATAGGGCCCGATCCCCGGCAGACGGCGGAGCCCGTCG
Organism: Roseisalinus antarcticus; assembly: GCF_900172355.1. Lineage (GTDB taxonomy): Bacteria > Pseudomonadota > Alphaproteobacteria > Rhodobacterales > Rhodobacteraceae > Oceanicola > Oceanicola antarcticus_A. The sequence goes on from NZ_FWFZ01000007.1 coordinate 28,098, forward strand.
ACCGTGTCAGGAAAGACGCCGCCAAGGTCGCTTGCGACGACCCGGGCGCATTTCAGAAGGTTGCGGGCCCGGGCGTAATAGCCAAGCCCGGCCCAGGCGGCCATCACGTCCCCGTCCTCGGCGGCGGCGAGGGCCTCGACGCTCGGCCAACGCTCTGTGAACAGGCGGAAATACTCGCGCACGGCCGCGACGGTGGTCTGTTGCAGCATGATTTCGGACAGCCACACGCGATATGGGTCGGCGCGGATACCGGCGGCGCGATCCGCGGGGCCGACCCGCCACGGCAGGGTCCGGCCGTGGGTATCATACCAGGCCAGAAGGGCGTTGCTCAGCTCCGCGTCACGCATTCTTTATTCCCTGTCCCATTCTCGCTCTGGCCCCGGCCACCGGCTATACACTAGGGTGATCGCAGCAATGACCCAGCCCCGTCGCCCCAGCACCACGCGCGGCTTTGCCCGTGCCTCCGGCCTGATGCAATCGCGCATCCGCGCGGCCACGCAATCGCGCGGCTTCGCTGAATCGCGCCTGCTGACCCATTGGGCCGAGATCGTCGGTCCCGAGATCGCCGCGATCTGCCGCCCGGTGGAGGTGACTTACGGCCGTCAGGGCATGGGTGCGACCCTGTGCCTGCTGACCACCGGGGCGCAGGCCCCGATGCTCGAGATGCAGAAGGGCGAGATCACGACGCGGGTCAACGCCTGCTACGGCTACCGAGCGATCAACCGCATCCGCATCACCCAGACCGCCCCCATCGGGTTCGCGGAAGGACAGGCCGCGTTCGGCCACGCGCCCAAGGCGCAGCCGTCGGCCCCCGACCCGAAGGTCACCGAAACAGCACGCGATGTCGCGCGTGACGTGGCCAGCGACGATCTGCGCCTTGCACTCGAGGCGCTGGGGACCAATGTCCTGTCCAGACGCAAACGCTGACCTTTCCCATTGAAAAGGCCCAATATGACCAAGATTCTCTCTATCCTCGCCCTTGCCGTGGCCTTCGTCGCCGGCGGAACATGGTTCCTTGCGAACCGCGGCAATACCACCGACATGCCCGTCGGCGCGGCCCTTGCCCAGACCGAGGACGCGGCCGACCTGGACACCTCCTCCATCGTCGAGATGTCGATCGGGGCCGAAGACGCGCCGGTGACGGTGATCGAGTACGCCTCGTTCACCTGTCCGCACTGCCGCAATTTCCACGAAACGGTCTACCCCGAGTTCAAGGCCAACTACATCGACACCGGCGAGGTCCGGATGATCTACCGCGAGGTCTATTTCGATCTGCCGGGGCTCTGGGCCTCGATGATCGCGCGCTGCGGCGGCGAAGAGCGGTTCTTCAGCACCGCCAGCATGATCTACGAGCGCCAGGCCGAATGGGTCCAGGGCGACGGCAACGCGATCGCCGACAACCTGCGGCGGCTCGCCCTCAGCACCGGGCTGACCTCCGACGAGGTCGATGCCTGTTTCTCGGACGCGACCAAGGCGCAGACCCTGATCGCCTGGTTCGAGGAGAACCGCGAGGCCGACAACGTGACCTCGACCCCGACCTTCATCATCGACGGTGAGAAGTTCGAGGGCAACTGGGTCAGCGGCCTGCTGCCCGCCATCGACGCCGCCATCGGCGAATGACCCGCCCCCTCGAGGGCCTTCGGGTCGTCGAGCTGGCGCGGGTGCTGGCCGGTCCTTGGGCCGGCCAGATGCTGGCGGACTTGGGCGCGACGGTCATCAAGATCGAGGCGCCGGCGGGCGACGACACCCGCGCCTGGGGGCCGCCTTTCGTCGATCGTGACGGGTCGGCCGCCTATTTCCACGGCACGAACCGGGGCAAGCGCTCGCTTGTGGCCGACCTCAAGGATGCGGGCGACCTTGCCCGCGTCAAGCGGCTGATCGGCGGGGCCGATGTGCTGATCGAGAACTTCAAGGTCGGCGGGCTGAGAGCCTACGGCCTTGACGCCGCGACGCTTCGCGCCGCCGATCCGAGGTTGATCGTCTGTTCGATCACGGGATTCGGCCAGGACGGGCCCTATGCCGCGCGGGCGGGCTATGACTTCATCATCCAGGGCATGTCCGGCCTGATGTCCGTCACCGGAGAGCCGGACGGCCAGCCGCAGAAGGTCGGCGTGGCCGTGACCGACATCTTCACCGGCTGCTATGCCGCCACCGCGATCCTTGCCGCGGTCCATCGCCGGCAGGCGACGGGGACCGGCGACCATATCGATCTTGCGCTGTTCGATACGGCCGTTGCGGTGACGGCGAACCAGGCGATGAACTACCTCGCCTCCGGCACGGCGCCCCACCGGATGGGCAACGCGCATCCGAACATCGTGCCCTACCAGGTCTTCGACTGTGCCGATGGCCATGTCATCCTGGCGGTGGGCAATGACGGCCAGTTCCGGCGTCTTTGCGGGTTGCTGGGGCTGGAGGCGCTGGCCACCGACCCGGCCTATGCCACCAACCCGGCCCGACTCGCGTATCGGGAGGATCTGGTGGCCAGTTTGACCGCCGCGACCCGGCTGCGCACCAAGGCGGACCTGCTGGCGGCCTGCGAGGCCCAGGGCGTGCCGGCAGGGCCAATCAACGACATGGACGAGGTCTTCTGCGATCCGCAGGTCGTGGCCCGCGGGCTGCGGATCGCGCCGGAGGGCGTGCCCGGCGTGCGCAGCCCGATCCGCTTCGCCGAGGCGGAGGTCGGCGGCGACAGGCCCTCTCCCGCGCTGGGCGAGGATCAGGACTTCGACTGGTGAGCGAAGAGGTCGTCCAGCGCCGCGTCCAGCGGGCCGGGCGTGTCGAAGCTCAACCGGACCGGCAGGGTCAACACCTTCATCCGGAACGCGGGCGGCAGCCGCACGGCGTCTTTCTCGGTTGTGACGAGCTGCGCGTTCGCGACCGCGGCGTCCCGCTCCAGCCGCTGCATGAGCGCCGGTGACAGGGCCTGGTGGTCCGACAGCGGCACGCTGCGCACGATCTCGGCCCCCAGCGTCCGCAAGGTGGCGAAGACCTTTTCCGGGTGGGCGATCCCGGCGAAAGCCAGCACGCGCATGCCGCCCCAGGGCATGCCGGTCGCCAACGGCTCCAGCTGCCCGGTGATCCGAGGCAAGGCGGGGGGCAGCGACGGCCCCCAGGTCTCGGCAAAGCTGACCTGCGCCGCCGCGCCGCCGATGGACAGCAGCAGATCGGCCCTGGCGAGGCCGGCCGCCACAGGCTCGCGCAGCGGGCCGGCGGGCAGGCACAGGCCGTTGCCAAAGCCGCGCTGGGCGTCGACGACGACAATGGACAGGTCCTTGGCCACGGTCGGGTTCTGGAACCCGTCGTCCAGCAGGATGACATCGGCCCCGGCGTCCTGCGCGGCCCGGACGCCGGCGGCGCGGTCGCGTGCGATCCAGACCGGGACGAAGGCGGCCAGAAGCAGCGGCTCGTCCCCGACATCCGCGGCGCCATGGGACGCAGGATCAACCTGCGCAGGACCCTCGAGCCGCCCGCCATAGCCGCGCGAGACCACTTGTACCGCCAGCCCGCGGTCGACCAGCCGCTGAGCCAGCGCGATGACTGTCGGGGTCTTTCCGGTGCCCCCCGCGTTCAGGTTGCCGACGCAGATGACCGGCACCCCGGCCCGGTGGGGCCGCCCGAGGGCCAGCCGCCGCGCCGTCGCCCATGCATAGAGTGCCCCGAGCGGCGCCAGGAGCCGGGACCTCAGGCCCGGGCGCCCGGCCGAATGCTGCCAGAAGCGCGGCTCGGGCATCTCAGACGCCCGCTTCGTCTAGGGTGTCCACGATCAGCTCCATCAGCCGGTTGGTGACCGGCGCGGTCGCCGAACTTGCGGACCAGGCCGCGTGGGCCAACCGGGCCGCCACATCCGGGGCCAGCGCCCAGGTCACCTGCTTGCCCAGGGCGGTGGCGTCGCGGACGCCATGCGCTGCCCTCGCGTCGGTCAGACGGTGATAGGCCGTGGCCCAGGGATCCAGCCGCGGTCCGTGCAGCACGGCTGACCCGAGTGCGGCGGCCTCGTAGGGGGACCGTCCGCCGCCGGCGTCCAGCGTGCCTCCGAAGAACGTAACCGGGGCCAGGCGATACCACACGCCAAGCTCTTCGGCGCGGTCGGCGACGATGACCTGCGAATCCTCGATCGGGGCGCCGTCGGCCGAGCGCAGCTCCGTCCGCAGGCCCAGCTCTCGCAGGATCTCGGCCATCTCGGCGCCCTCGGTGCAGGCACGGGGCATGATGACCAGCAGCAACCGATGCGACCGCCGGCAGGCGGCCATGTGGGCATCGGCAAGCGCCGCAAGCTCCGACATCGGGACACCGGGGGCAAACCAAAGGGGCCGGCCGGCGAGCGCCGTGGCCATCTCGCGGCGCAGGGTCTCATCCCCGGGCAGGGGGGCTGCGCCTTCCTCGAGCGGGCCGGTCACCTCGATCCGCGAATCCTCGAGCCCGAGCCGCCGCAGCCGGGTCGCCGCCTCCTCGTCAACAGCCAGGGCATGGCGGAAATTCCGCACGAGCCCCCGGCGTATCCGCCCCAGCCATCCGGCTCGGACAAGGGTCAGATCCCGCGCGTCGGTGTCGATCAGCAAGCGCGGGATGCCGCGCGAATCGACCTCCGACAGGATCGGTCCCAGCAGGCCGCCCTGCATCCAGATCGCGAGGCTGGGCCGCCAGTAATCGAGGAAGGAGTGGATCGCGGCAGAGCTGTCGCCCGGCGTCGCCACACCGATCAGCGGCGCATGACGCGAGGACGGCTCTCCGGTCACGATCCAGGTGGCGGTGACGTCGTCGTTGGCCAGTCGCGTGGCCAGGGCCGCCACGGCATCCATGTTCGACTGCGGCGCGGCATGGACCCAGACGATCGGTCCCGTGGGGCGCGGCCGCGCGTCGGGCGTCGAGCTCTCTGGCCCCCGCATCCGCCTTGGCCCGCTCAGGCGCCCAGTTCTTCGGTGGAGGAGGTCGCCCTCTCCTCGTCGAGCAGCCGGTGCAGGTGGGCGATGAAATAGCGCATGTGCGCGTTGTCGACCGTGCGCTGTGCTTCGGCCTTCCAGGCGTTGTAGGCGCTGGCGTAGTCCGGAAACATGCCGACGATATGAAGGTCGTCGATGTTCTTGAAAGCGGTCTTCGAAGGATCGACGAGCTCGCCGCCGAAGACGAGGTGCAAACGCTGTGCCATGGGCCTCTCCATATGGGGCTGGGTCGCGCCGGACCTTACATCCGGGACCCCGGCGGTCAACCCGGGCTGCCGAGCTCTGCGACCAGGGCGGGATGCAGGGCGCCGCCCGCCACCACCCCGTCGGCCTGGGGCAGGCCGCGGTTGAACTTCAGCTCGCGCCCATGGCGGTCGGTCACGGTGCCGCCGGCCTCCTGCACGATCAGGGCGCCGGCGGCGATGTCCCATTCCCACGTCGGGCGGAAGGTCAGCATCGCGTCGAACCGGCCTTGGGCGACAAGGCACATCCGGTAGGCCAGCGACGAGCGGAAATGCCGGGTAACCGGCGGCGGCTCGGCGTCGCGCCAGTTTTCGGGCGCCATGGTCACCCGGTTGGCCAGCACGTTCGCCCGGTCGAGCTGATCCTCGGCGCTGACCGCAATGGTCCCGCCGTTCAGCCGGGCGCCGCCGCCGAGCGAGGCCGAGAACATGGCTTCCCGCAGCGGCAGATAGACCGCGGCCGCGACGATCTGTCCTCCATGTGCCACGGCAATGGAATGGGACCAGTCCCTGGCCCCCTCGATGAAGGCGCGGGTGCCGTCTATGGGGTCGACGATGAACTGCCGCGAAGTGGTCAGGCGGCTGTCGTTGTCCTCCGTCTCTTCCGACAACCAGCCATAGTCTGGACGCGCGGAAATGAGGCGGGATCTCAACATGCCATCTACGGCGAGGTCGGCCTCGCTGACCGGGCCCTGATTGTCGTCCTTCTCCCAGACCTGCGGCGCGGCGCCGTGATAGCGACGGGCGATTTGCCCGGCCGCCTCGGCCGCCGAGACGATCAGCTCGAGGTCAGCGGCATCAATCCCCGGCAAGGGTCAGCCCTTCGACCAGAAGGGACGGAACGACCCGCGACAGGTGAGCCCGCGCGTCGTTCGCCGGGACGATCCCGCGCAGCATGTCGCGGAGGTTTCCAGCGACGGTGATCTCGTTCACGGGATAGGCGATCTCGCCGTTCTCGACCCAGTAGCCCGAGGCGCCGCGGGAATAGTCGCCGGTATTGGGGTTGATGGTCGAGCCGATCATGGAGGTGACAAGCAGCCCGGTCCCCATGTCGCGCATCAGCTCTTCGCGGCTTTTGGGGCCCTGGGTCAGCGCCAGGTTCGACACGCTCGGCGAGGGTGGCGCCGAGGTGCCCCGGCTTGCGTTCGCCGTGCTCTGCATGCCGAGCTTGCGGGCGGTGGCGAGGTCCAGGGTCCAGCCGGTCAGTACGCCGTTGTCCACCAGGGCGCGTTTGGCGGTGGCCAGCCCCTCGGCGTCGAACGGGCGAGAGCCGCCGGTGCGCGGGCGGCGCGGGTCCTCGACCAGGCTGAGGTGGGCGGGCAGCACCTGTTCGCCCAGTGCGCCGCGCATCCAGCTTGACCCGCGCGCGATCATCGACCCGTTGATGGCCTGCACCAGGTGGCCGATCAGCGACGAGGCGATTCGCTCGTCATAAAGGACCGGATAGGCGCCGGTCTTGGGCCGCCGGGCGCCGACACGGGCGATGGCCCGTTCGCCGGCGCTTTGGCCGATGTCCTCGGGCGCACGCAGATCGCCCTGAAAGATGCGCGAATCGTAGTCGTAGTCGCGCTCCATCCCGGTTCCGCTCCCGCTGATCGCCACACAGGAGGTCGAGCGGTCGGACCGGCCATAGCCGCCCGAGAAGCCGTTGCTCGCCGCCAGGTGGATCCGGCGCCGGCCGTATCCAGCCGAGGCGGACTGGACCTGGGACACACCCTCGACCGCCAAGGCGGCGGCCTCGGCGCGGCGGGCGTCCTCCTCCAGCTCGGCGGGGTCGGGCTCTGCGCTGTCGTCATAAAGGTCGAGGCCGGCGGCGTCGCGCACATCGGTCAGCTGGTCCGGGTCGGCGAGGCCGATATAGGGGTCCTCGGGCGCCTCGCGGGCCATGGCCACGGCCCGCTCGGCCATCTGGGCGATCACGTCCGCGCTGGTGTCCGAGGCCGATACGCAGGCCTGGCGTTGGCCGATCAGCACCCGCAGGCCGATGTCGACGCCTTCGGCGCGCTGGGCCTCCTCCAGCACGCCGGTGCGCACGTCGATCGACACCGATGTGCCGTCGACCGCGATCGCATCGGCCGCATCGGCCCCGGCCTTGCGGGCGGCGGCGACAAGCTGATCGGTGAGGGCGGCAAGATCGTGTGCCATGAAAGTCCTTTCGCGCGGGGTCACCCGGGAGGTAGTCCGCCCGGGGCCGCACCGCAAGCCATCGGCGCCCGGACGGAACCCGCCCGAGGCCCCGATCCCGTCGGCTAGCGCATCCGTGCGCCGTTTACGAAGACCTGTGCCTCCGGCGTGATCTCGACGTTGCTCTCGAGCATGTCGTCGCCGACCACTCGGGTCATCATCCCCAGGCCCATCCGCGCGGCCCCGGCCTGGCCGTCGCCCAGCAGCCCGACCGTGACGAGCCGGTCGAGCAGCTGGTTGACCCCGCTCAGCCGGGCGGTCGCCGTGCCTTCGGGGCGCGGCATGCCGTCGAAGCTCTCCAGGTCCTCGAAATCGAGGGTGAAGTGTCCGGAGCTTTCGACCGCGGCGCCGAAACCGCTCAGGTTGCCCTGGTTCAGGGTCACCTCGGATACCTCGACCGGGTTGATGAACATCCGGATCATCTGGCCGATTGTGGCGAAGTCGAGCACATCGGCCAGCAGGCGCACCCGCGACTCGACGTCGACCTCGAACGACAGCGGGTCCTGCGGAACAAGCCCGGTGGGGTCCAGCAGCCGAAACAGCCTGTCTTCCACCGCGAGGTCCGACAGCGCCACTGCGTAGGACGCCCGCTGCGTGTCGCCCGAGGCGAGCACCGGAAAACTGGCCGAGAATTGCAGGCCGCCGACGGTGCCGTTGACCGCGAAGGGCAGCAGGTCCGGCATGGAGTAGGACAGCGCGATCCCGGTCGTTTCCGCCAGGACGGCAAACCCGCCGGACCCGAGCCGGAGGGTCGCGTTGCCCGAGGCGCTGCGGCTGTCCTGCAGGCTCGACGCCTGGTCGCCGATGCTGCTGATCGCCATCGTGGTGGTGCCCGACGTCCGGGTGGCAGCCTCCAGCGTCATGCCGGCCCGCAGCGATGACGAGAGGTCGGCATAGTCGATCCCGCCGCGCGGCAGGGACAGGGCAAAGCTGGTCTCGGTGGCCGCGGTCGTGCCGTAGTTCTGGGACCGGACCCCGGCCTCGGGCAGGTCGATCACGAATTCGTACGCGATCTCGCCGGCGGTCGATTGCGCCTCAAGGTGCACGAGCCCGTCATCGCGACGATAAAACCGCGCGGATTCGGGGCTGCTGATCGAGTAGGACAGGCGGATCTGTTCGCTCGACAGGCCCTCGATCTCCGGATCCCCGCGCAGCCGCAACTCGGCGAGGCGGAATTGCAGGGAGCTCGACGAACTGCGCAGCAGGATCTCGACGGGCGTGCCAGTGGCGACGGAGGTATGGTCCGCCATCGCCACGGTGATGGCCGCGTCGAGCTGCAGCTGGGGATTCTCGGCCGATCTGCCGACGATCCTGATCCGCGTGTTTTCGGGGTAATGGATCGAGACCGACCCGTCCTCCTGCCCGGTCAGTTGCACCGGACCGGCGAGGATTTCGAGGCTGCCGATCGCATCGGGGAGGGGGACCGCAAAAAGGATGTTGGACAGCACGAGGGTCTGCCCCACCCGCGATTCGGTCGCGCGGATCTCGAGCCCGGTCGCGCGGACCTGCTCGGCGTAGAGCGTCCAGGCATCCTCCGGTGTGATCTGCGCGGGGGCCTGCCCGGCAAGAACGGCGGAGACGGCAGAGAGGGCGGCGGCGGGCAGGATGTGGCGCATGGGCAGTCTCTTCCGTGGAATCCCGTTGCGGTGGAAGAACGGGCCGCGCGATGGCATCACCGCGCGGCCCGTTCCAAGGGGCACGTCAGGCCCGCATCACTGGATGCGCTGGCCGTTGACGATGATGTGACCCTGGTCGTTGACCTCCAGCGAGGATTCCAGCTGGTCGTCGCCGACGGTGTTGGCGAACATGCCCATCATCATCCGGGCGCCCATGACCTGGTCTTCGGGCAGCAGACCCATCTGGACCAGGCTGTCGATCAGCTGGTTCGCACCGCTGACCTGAAGCTCTGCCGAGCCCTCGGGGGCCGGGAAGCCGCCGAATGTCTCGAGGTCGGAATTGTCGAAGGTGAACTCGGCACCGCCCAGCACGTTGAGCCCCGCGACGCTGATCGTCAGGTCGTTGATGCTCAGCGATTCGAGCTCGCCGGGCATGTCGGACATCATCATCGACTGCATCTGCGCGGGGTCGAGCACGTCGAAATAGAGCTTGCCCGTGCCCGACACGTCGACGCTGACCGTCGCCGGATCGTGGCTGAGCATGCCGGTCGGATCGACCATGCCCCAGACCTCTTCGTTGACCGACAGCTCGCTGAGCAGGATCGCGAGGCCGAATTCCTCGGAGTCCTCGGTCGCGGCCAGCGGCATCTCGATCGCATAGCCGTATTCGGCCATCGACACGTCCACGGGGAACGGCAGGTCCGGGCCGGCGAAGGTGACATGGGGCGCCATGGCCCCGCCGGAATAGGCAAAGCCGCTCGCATCCATGAAGATGTTCAGATCGCCGCCCTCGGCGGAAGCGGTGCCCTGGATGGTGTCGTTGCGCTCGGTGAAGCTGAAGGCGTAGTTCGACGCGCCGAAGGAATAGCCGGCGTCGAGCGACAGGCCGTCGACAAACGCCGTCTCGGGCGAGTCGATGTCCATCTCGCTTGGCACGGCCGCGACGGCATCAGTTTCCAGATCGCTGATCGTGCCCAGGAACTGGAACGTGCCGGGGCCGCCGTCTTCGGCGATGTCAACGACGGCGCTGATCTCGCCGGTGCTGAAGCCGTATTCGACGTTGTCCAGACCGTCGGCGCTGCTCATGACGTAGCCGCCTTCTATATCGGACATCACCAGCTGGACGGCGTTCACGATCACGTCCTCGGTCTCGCCCTCGATGCTGTCCAGCGAAATCGTGTAGCGGGCGGCGGTGAGGTCATAGCTTATTTCCTCGGGCGTGCCGCCGGCGACGAGGCTCGCGCCTTCCTGGGTGACCGACATGTTGATCGTGGTCGCTCCGCCGTAGGTTGGCGTCAGTTCCACGGTCATCGGCGTGACCTCAGCCATGTCGATCGCCACCGTGCCGTCACCCTGTTCGGTGAACGTGATGGTGCCCATGTTGCTGGTCACGGTCACTTCGGGATCGGAGAAGGTCAGGACCACATCCGACGCGGTCAGCACGCCGCCGTCCATGGACTCGGATCCGACCGTCAGGGACTGTTCGCCGTAGATGGCGAGATTGTCCTTGAACGTGGTCCAGACCTCCTGGGCGGTCACGTCCGCGGTGGCGGCGGTGCTGCCGAGCAGGCTCGCAATAAGGACAGCTCGGCCCGTTGTATTATTAATGGTCATGTTCGACACTTCCCTGTTAATTCATTTCGACAGGTTTCCCGTCCCGGCGCTTCAGGTCAAGGTCGGGAAATCTTGACCTGAACCTAGTTGGCTTCAGGTCTTTAAGAAAGATGTCAGAGGATCGGTTTCATGGATATGACTGGCAAGGTCGTCGTTATCACCGGGGCAAGCCGCGGAATCGGCGCCGCCGCGGCGCATCGCTTTGCCGATGCAGGGGCAAAGGTCGTGCTGCTCGCGCGCAATGGGGACAAGGTGGCCGAGGTCGCCGGAGAGATCGGACCGGCCGCGCTGGCCGTGCCCTGTGACGTCTCGCGCTACTGGGAGGTCGATGCCGCGGTGGAGGCCGCTGTGCAGACCTTCGGCCGGCTGGACGTCTTCATCGGCAATGCCGGCGTGATCGACCCGATCGCCCATATCGCCGAGGCGGACCCGGCCGCATGGTCGCAGGTGATCGACGTCAACCTCAAGGGCGTCTTCCACGGCATGCGCGCCGTCCTCCCCGTCATGCTCGCCCAGTCGGGCGGGACGATCATCACGATCTCGTCAGGCGCGGCCCATGCCCCGGTCGAGGCCTGGTCGCATTACTGCTCGTCCAAGGCGGGCGCCTACATGCTGACGCGGATGGCCGACAAGGAATACCGCGACAAGGGAATCCGTGCGCTGGGCCTGTCGCCCGGCACCGTCGCCACCGAGATGCAGCGCGAGATCAAGGCCTCCGGCGTGAACCCGGTCAGCAAGCTCGACTGGTCCGACCATGTGCCGCCGGAATGGCCGGCCGAGGCGCTCTTGTGGATGTGCGGCCCCGAGGCCGACCCCTGGCTCGGCGACGATATCTCGCTGAAGGACGACGAGATCCGGTCGAAGGTCGGGCTGGTCTAGGTCGGGTCCGGCCCGATTCGCCTTCGATTGGCGTCGCCGCGGCGGTCAGCGTTTCCTGTGCCCGCCCGGCACCCTGGACCGGAACGCCGGCGGGCGCTTTCGGATCCACGCGATGAACCGGGCCAGACGGGGATGCTGACGCAGCGCCTCCAGCGTGGCGAAGTCGCGGGCAAGCTCGACCTCGGTCAGGGTCGCATGGATCTCGCGGTGGCAGATGTGGTGAAGCAGAACGACAGGGCCACCCTTGCCGCCTTTGAGCTTGGGCACCAGGTGGTGGAGGCTTTGCGGCACGGTCGGCGGAATCGGCCGTCCGCACAGGCCGCAAATGGGATCGTCCTGCGGCATCGTCCTTGTCCTTTGCAGCCCCGAACGCCAAGAGACTGCCATGACGCCCCATGATGACAACCCCGACGCGCTGGTGATTGGCGCTGGACCGGCGGGCCTGATGGCCGCAGAGGAGCTTTCGGCCGCGGGGGTGTCGGTGCTGGTCGCCGACGCCATGCCGGCCCCGGGGCGCAAGTTCCTGATGGCGGGCAAAAGCGGGCTGAACCTGACGCGGGAGGAGCCGCTCGCGTCCTATCTCGCCGCCTTCGGGCCCGTGCCCGACAGCCTTCGCGGGATCCTCGCGGACTTCGGGCCGCCGCAGGTCTGCGCCTGGGCAGAGGGGCTGGGCCAGACCCTGTTCACCGGCAGCACCGGCCGGGTCTTTCCGACCGTGATGAAGGCCTCGCCCCTGTTGCGGGCCTGGCTCGCGCGGCTCGACGGGCGGGGGGTGCGGCTGCGCACCCGCTGGCGCTGGACCGGCTGGAGCGACGGGGCCCCGCGCTTCGAGACGCCCCAGGGCGCCCGGCTGCTGACGCCGAAGGTCACGGTGCTGGCCATGGGCGGGGCCAGCTGGCGGCGGTTGGGGTCCGACGGCGCCTGGGCCGGGGCCTTCCCGCCCGAAGCGCTGGCCCCGTTCGCGCCCGCGAACGCCGGGCTCTGTGTCGAGTGGTCGGCGCCAATGGCCCGGCACTACGGGCGCCCCGTGAAGGGCTGTGCGCTGACCGCAGGCGGGACGACCAGCCGGGGCGAATTCGTGATCTCGGGGCGGGGTCTGGAGGGCGGGGGCCTCTACACCCTCACGCCGGCGTTGCGTCAGGAGGTGCCGTTGACGCTGGACCTCGCCCCGGACCGGAGCGTCGATGATCTGCGCCGCCGCCTCGCGCGGCCTCGGGGCAAGGCGACGCTGGCCAACCACCTGCGCCGCACGTTGGGCCTCGGCCCTGCGCAACTGGCGCTGCTGCAGGAGTTCGGGCGCCCCTTGCCCGACGATCTGGCCCCGCTTCTGAAGGCGCTGCCCCTGCGCCATGCCGGGCCGCGCCCGCTGGACGAGGCGATCTCGACCGCCGGGGGGCTGCGCCTCTCCGCCCTGGACGCCGACCTGATGCTGACCGTCCGCCCGGGCACCTACGCCGCCGGCGAGATGCTGGATTGGGATGCGCCGACGGGCGGCTACCTCATCACCGGCTGCCTTGCGACCGGGCGCCATGCCGGCCAAGCCGCAGCCGTCAGAGCGACCAGTCGATGATCGGGCCTTTCGGAACTATTCCCAATGGGTTGCGCAACTCGGACGGGGAGAAATAGCCCCCCTTGTAGATGTCGAATCGGACCGTTTCGGCGACGCCCGGCATTGCATAGATGCGCCGCGCGTAGTCCCAGAGGTTGGGATGGTCGATCAGCCGGTGCAGGTTGCATTTGAAGGCATAGTGATAGGCCACGTCGAACCGCGCGAGGGTCGGGAAAAGCCGCACGTCGGCCTCTGTCATCACATCGCCGGCAAGCCAGTCGTGCGCCTCCAGATGCGCCTCGATCCGGGCGAGCGTGTCGAAGACCTCGACCACCGCCGCGTCATAGGCCTCTTGCGTCCGGGCGAAGCCCGCGCGGTAGACGCCGTTGTTGAGCGTGTCGTAGATCAGCGCGTTCCAGCGGTCGATTTCGGGGCGCAGCGCCGCGGGGCAAAGGTCGGGGACGCCGGGAAACCGGCCCAACATCCGGATCACGTCCGCGGATTCGTTGGACACGATGCGCCGGGCCACGCGGTCCCAGAGGACGGGCACGGTGACCCGTCCGGTATAGGGCTCGGGCTGGCGGGCATAGACCTCGTGCAAGGCCGCCACGCCCAGTTCCGGGTCGGAATAGGGCCCCTCCGGGTCATAGACCCAGCCCTGATCGGTCCGCCGGGGCCGCGCGTAGGAGACGCCGATCGCGTCCTCCAGCCCGAGAAACACCCGCGTCAAAAGAGCACGGTGCGCCCAGGGGCAGTTCCACGCGGCATAAAGGTGATAGCGCCCCGGCTCCACCGGGTGGGCGTCGGTGCCGATCCAGTCGCGAATCGTGGATTTCGTGCGTTGAAACGTCCCGTCATCGGCGGTCTGCGGGGCGGGATCCTCGGCCAGATATCGGCCCTCCAGCATCAAGCCCATGTGATCGCGCCCCGCCGCCCGGCCGCGGGTTTCGGCGCCGTCGACATGGTGGGGCAGGCGTGGAGGAGGGCGTCTATCGGCATGGGGCTTCGCCTTTCGGACTCGTGTTGGGGCCATTGGTAAAAGCGCAAAACCGTCCTTCGGCATGGGCCTTGTGCATGGGTGGGCTTCGGCCCCGGCAACCCGTGACCCGTCACTCGCAAACTTGGGCAATCCCGGGCAGATGACAAGCCCGCGGACGGCCCGGCGCGTGGCCCCTTGCCCCGGAAATGAGCCTGCCACAGGGCAGGCCGCCGACCGAGAGGACAGGAAAACAGGGGTCCGACGCGCTGGCAGGCCGGTTCGTTCCAGCCCTTGGTGCCGCGCCGTCGAGCCGGCCCGATCCGATTGTTCAAGACGCTGGAAATGAATGATAAATCTTCGACTGCGTCGGTGGTCGGGGCCGGCCTCGGCAGGCGTCCTCCGTCCCCGATATGGCGTCCAACGCCGGTCTGGCCCGGTGACGAGGGCGCAACATCCCTCCGATTGCGCAACTAGCTCGCGGGGGCGGCTTCTCTCCGGCGCGTGTATGACGTAAAGACGTTGCAAGACTTTTCGGCTGGGGGTGCCCGATGCGATTGCGAACGACCACGATCTTGACCGGCCTTGCCCTGTGGGCGGGCGCCGCCGCGGCGCAGTCCGACTGGCGCCCGTCCTACACGACCTACGGCACGCCGGGCCTGATCGAGATGCCTTCGGGCCTCAGCGAACCGGACGCGCAGTTCTCGCTGACCGTGGGCGGGTTCGACCTTCAGCAGCGCTACACGATGAGCTTCCAGATCTCGGACCGGCTGGGCGGCACCTTCCGTTACAGCCGGATCGACCAGTTCGGCGGGCCGGGCGAGAAAGCCACCTACGATCGCAGCTTCGACATCCGCTACAGGTTCGTCGACGAAGGCCGCTACTTGCCCGCGATGACGGTCGGCCTGCGCGATTTCCTCGGTACGGGCCGTTATTCCGGCGAATATATCGCGGCGACCAAGACTTTCGGCGACCGTCTGCGCGTGACCGCCGGTCTCGGCTGGGGGCGGCTTGGGTCCGAGGGCGGCTTCACCAACCCGCTCGGCGTGATCGACGAGGGGTTCGAGACCCGGCCGAACCAGGACGACGAATCCTTCTACGGTGAAGGCGGCACGGTCGGCGATGCGGCGTTCTTCCGTGGCGATGCCGCGGTGTTCGGCGGCGTGGAATACCGCTTCAACGACCGGTTCACGGGCGTCGTGGAATATTCGACCGATGCCTATACCCGCCAGGCCGGGCGCGGGACATACGATCACGAGAGCCCGCTCAACTTCGGTGTGACCTACACGCCGCGCCCGGAATACGCGGTGCAGCTCGCCTATCTCAACGGCTCGACGCTGTCGCTTGCGGCCACCTTCTCCGTGAACCCGTTCGAGCGGCCGACCTTCGGCGGCATGGACCCGGCACCGGTGCCGGTGGCGGTGCGCCCCGCCGACACCCGCGCGGCGCTGTCCTGGAACCGCTCGGCCTTGCCAGAGGGGACCTTGCGCGACCTGATCGCGCAGACGCTCGCCTCCGATGGGCAGGAGGTGACCGGCGTCGAGCTGACCGACCGCTCGATCCGCATCCGATATGAGAACACCAAATACCGCACAGAGGCGCAGGCCATGGGACGGATCAACCGCATCCTGACCAATGCCCTGCCCGCGTCGATCGAGGTGATCACGCTGGAGCCGGTTCGTGCCGGAGTGCCGGTGGCGTCGGTGACCTTCCGCCGGTCCGATATCGAGCAGCTCGAGAACGTCGCCGGCGGGACAGCCGCCAGCCTCGACCGCGCGGTCTTTGCCGATCCGGCCGGGACAAACGCGGGAATCGTCGCTGTCGACAACGGCGAGCCGCGCTTCCAGTGGGGCATCGCGCCCTATTTCGCGCCGCGCCTGTTCGATCCGGATTACCCGTTCTACGCCTCCATCGGCATCGAGGCCTCGGCCGATTACTACGTGCGGCCCAACCTCGTGCTGTCGGGCGCCGTCCGCTACCGCGTCTTCGGCGACCGGGATCCGGACGACCGGGTGAACGACGGGGCGCTGCCCCCGGTCCGGACCCAGGCGAACTCCTACCACGAAGAGGGCAACCCCTCGATCGAGCGGTTGACGCTGACCCATTTCGGCCGGCCCGCGCAAAACCTCTACAGCCGGGTCTCCATCGGCTACCTTGAGGAGATGTTCGGCGGGATCTCGACCGAGCTTCTGTGGCGCCCGGTGGGCAGCCGCCTCGCGCTCGGGGTCGAGGCCAATTACGTCATGCAGCGCGACTTCGACCTGATGCTGGGCTTCCGCGACTACGATGTCGTGACGGGCCATGCCTCGGCCTATTACGACCTCGGCAACGGCTACCACGCCCAGGTGGACGCGGGCCGCTACCTGGCCGGGGATTGGGGCGCGACCTTCGCGCTGGACCGTGAATTCGACAACGGCTGGCGCGTCGGGGCCTATTTCACCCGGACGAACGTGAGTTTCGAGGATTACGGCCAGGGGTCCTTCGCCAAGGGTCTGCGGGTGACGATCCCGACCGACTGGAGCATCGGAACCCCGAACCGGCAGGCGTTCGATACCCAATTTGCATCCCTGCGGCGCAACGGCGGCGCGCGGCTCGAGCTTGACAACCGGCTCTACGAGACGCTGCGCGACGCCCAGAGCCCGATGATCGAAGACAGCTGGGGAAGGTACTGGCGATGAAAGCAACCCGTCTTACACGCTGGGTGGCCCTCGCCGCCGGAGCGCTGACCCTCACGGCCTGCGGCCCCCGGTACGAAGACGCGCCGGATGTGCTCAGCATCGTGCGCAACGGGATCGTGCCGCTGCTCTCCGGCGGGCGCGGGGAAAGCGGGCCGACCGGGCCCGGCATCTCCCGTGCGCTGGTGGAAGAGTCGGGAATGGATTTCCTCTACGCCTCGGTGCCGTCCCGCCAGTCTTTCGCGCTGTTGCAGCGCGCCGGCGAGAACGGCCGCAAGATCACCTGGCTCAGCGAAGACGGCATTTCGGTGACCTACGAACAGGGCCTTCTCGTGGCGACCCGCGGACTCGGCCCCGACCTGATTGCGGCCAGCGTTTCGGGGACCGTTGCAGCCATGCGTCAGGGTGGGGGAGAGGCGCGGAGGGTGCACGAATACCTTGACGGTAACGATGCCATTGTCCGGGTCGATTTCGACTGCCGAATCAATCGTGTCGGAAGTGACCCGATCACCATCTACGAATACAGCTATGACACTGTAAAGTATGAGGAAAACTGCCAATCCGGCGGTCAGCGCTTCACCAATACCTATTGGATCGATCAGGCAGGTGTTGTTTGGAAGTCGCGCCAGCTCATTTCTCCGCCTGTCGGCTACCTTGACACCGAGAGACTCTAGAGAAATGTAGGCGCTACGGCTTGAGTTTCGGTCCTTTGGACGGTAAACAAGCTTTGGGCCTAACGAAACGCACCTGATGGAGTATCAATAATGCGCATCACTACCCTCACCGCGGCGGCACTGCTCGCTGTTTCCGGTCTGTCGGCTACCGCTGGCGGCTTCGACGACGAAATCGTTGTCATCCCCCCCCCGATGATCGATCCCCCGGCTCCGACCGGCTCGCTGGGTTCGCTTGGTTCCCTGGGCGGCGGCGCTGTTGGCGTCCTCATCCCCCTCGGCCTGATCGCTGCCGTTGCTGCCGCGAACACCGACGAGGACGAAGAGAGCGATCACTAAGATCGGTTTCCATGCCCCTCTCGGGTGTGACTGAATTTGACAAGGCGGGCCTCAGGGCTCGCCTTGTTCAGTTTCCGGGGGGCGTTTTGTCGGGCCGGCTTCCCGCTGTCGCAGAGGCCAGTGGCCGTTGCAGAGCGGCTCAGCGCGACTGCGCGGCCAGCATGGCCAGACGGATCAACGCCCGCTCCATAAGCGCCATCTGAGGCGCGGTTGAGACCGAGCGCAATTGCAGATCCGTATCGGTCAGGACTGACAGCGCGGTCTCCAGCCGATACATCCCCCAATGCTGCGCCTGGCGCACGATCCGGTCCCGACGCGGGCCGAAGACCGGCGGCCGCAGCCGTCCGACCCCCGCCCCCGCGCCGCCGGGATCCGATGCCGCCGTGTGTAACTGGCGGAAATGGCGCAACGCGCCGATGCACAGCGTCACCGGCAGCACACCCTGCGCCATGAGCCGCCGCAGCATGGGGCCGATCTCGCGCGGCTTGCCGGAGGCCACGACCTCCAGCAGGTCATCGAGCGCCGCGTCGGGCGCCTGCGGGGCGACCAGCTGGACCTCCTCGGCCGTCGCCTCGGACCGATCACCGTGCTTGTAGAGCGCGAGCTTTTCCAGGGTCTGGCGAAAGTCACCCGGCGGCAGTTCGCGCCCCAGCAGGCCAAGCGCGGCCTCGGCATCGGAGGTCAACCGGTCCAGACCGGCATCGGACAGCATCCGCGCGATCTCTTCCCGGCCGGGCGGGTCGTCGTAGATGCCGACAGCATAGGCCGTGCGGTGGCCTTCGAAGAGCTTGCGCAGGCTGGATCGGGCGGTCAGCTGGCCGGCAGTGACCACCATGACCGCATCGCCCTCGCGCCAATCCTCCAGTGCCGCAGAGAGCGCCTGAGTGGCCGTGTCGGTGGCCTCTTCGACAAAGACCGCCCGTTGCCCAGGAAAGAAGCCCTGCGCCTTCACAGCGTCCAGCAGCGCGGCCGAATCCTTGCGCAGGTCCGAGGCAGGCAGGCGGGTCAGCCGCATCTCTGACTCGCCCTCCGGTCCAACCAGCGCGGCGATCACCTCTTGCCGGCGCGAGGCGACCCGCATGGTGTCGCCGCCGTAGATCAGCAGCCCCGGCCGCCGCGGATCGGGCGCCCGGAAATAGCCCGGTGCCTCGCGCGGCGAGAGCTTCATGGCAAGGTCACCGTCGCGAGACGCGTCACGATGAGGTCGGCGAGCGCGACGGCCAGGCGACGGCGGGCGTCCGCCTCGGCGGCGAAGGTCGAGACGGCCGTGCCGGTGGCCGAATAGCTGGTGAAGGTATCCACTGTGCCGCTCTGGATCAGGTCGCCCGTGGTGCGGTCCGTCAAACGATACTGCGCCGCACCGGGCAGGTTGAACCGCGTGGTCGCCTGCTCGGCGGTGATCGCCACCGCGGCGTCGCGCAGATCCAGCGCGACGACGATATGATAGCGCGGCGCATCGGCCGCCCCCAGCCGCTGAATCAGCCGCTGGCGCAGGCGATAGCCGGTGTCGGTCGCGGGCGCCTCGACCGAGACCTGGCCCCGCAGCCGCTCGGCCACGCTGCCGGGCCCGTAGACCGGGCTGAAGCCGCAGGCGGCCAGCAGGACAGCGGCGCCGAACAGCGCCGCGCGGCGGGAGAGCCTGGCCTCAGACGACCACATTCACGATCCGCCCCGGTACGACGATCAGCTTCTTCGGGCTGCCGCCATCCAGTGCCTTCTGAACCGCCGGATCGGCCAGCACGACCTTCTCGACCTCGTCCTTCGGCAGGTCCTTGGCGACCGTGATCTCGGACTTGCGCTTGCCGTTGATCTGGATCGGCAGCGTCACGCTGTCCTCGACCAGCATCGCCTCGTCTGCTTGCGGCCAGTCCGCCTCGGCCACCAGCCCCACGCCGTCCAGCATCTGCCAGATCTCCTCGGCCAGGTGCGGCGTCATCGGCGACATGAGCTGCGCCAGCGTGCGCGCCGCCTCGCGTTTGGCGGCCGTGCCGGCGCCCGACTTCTGCAGGGTGTTGGTGAAGGCATAGAGCTTCGCGATGGCGGCGTTGAAGCCGAAGCTCTCGACCCCTTGCGTCACGTCGAAGATGCACTTGTGCATGGCCCGCAGCAGGTCTTCGTCGCCCTTGCCCGGCGTGTCCTCTGCCCCGGCCACCTCGGCGGCGATGCGGTAGACGCGGCCCAGGTGGCGATAGGCGGCCTCGGCACCGGAGGCGGTCCATTCCACGTCCCGCTCGGGGGGCGAATCCGACAGCACGAACCAGCGTGCCGTATCGGCGCCGTAGCGGGCGATGATGTCGGCGGGGTCGACCACGTTCTTCTTTGATTTCGACATCTTGGCCGACGAGGTCACCTCCACCGCTGTTCCGTCCTTCAGCCGAGCCCCGCCGTCGACCAGCTCCACTTCCTCGGGGAAGTGATAGACCGGGCGGCCGTTGGCGTCCTTCGTCTCAAAAATCGCGTGGGTCACCATGCCTTGCGTGAAGAGAGCGTCAAACGGCTCGATCGCCGAGGCCGGCAAGTGGCCGGTGATCTGCATCGCCCGGGCGAAGAACCGCGAATAGAGCAGATGCAGGATCGCGTGCTCGATGCCGCCGATATACTGGTCGACGTTCATCCAGTAGGCGGCCTCGGCCATGTCGGTCGGCGTCTCGGCGCGGGGGGCGGTGAAGCGGGCGTAATACCAGGACGAATCCACGAAGGTGTCCATCGTGTCGGTCTCGCGCCGCGCCGTGGCGCCACATTTCGGGCAAGGGGTGTCGCGCCAGGTGGGGTGCCGGTCCAGCGGGTTGCCGGGGATGTCGAAGCCGACATCGTCGGGCAGCACCACGGGCAGGTTCTCCTTCTTCTCGGGGACCACGCCGCAGGTGTCGCAATGCACCACCGGGATCGGGCAGCCCCAGTAGCGCTGACGCGAGAGGCCCCAGTCGCGCAGGCGGAACTTGGTCACGCCCTGACCGACGCCGTTTGCCTCGCAGAAGTCCACGGTCGAATCGATGGCTTCCTCGCCCGTCTGCTCGACCTCGCCCTGAAGTCCACGCACGAAGCGCACGGTTTCCGTCTTGGGCGGCACATAGGCCTCGCCGCCGTCCTCCGGCAGCACATGGTCGCCCGCCAGCGGCACGAAGGTCGAGGCGACAGGCAGGTCGTATTTGCGGGCGAAGTCCAGGTCGCGCTGGTCATGGGCGGGGCAGCCGAAGATCGCGCCGGTGCCGTACTCCATCAGGATGAAATTCGCGATATAGACAGGCAGTTCCCAGCTGGTATCGAAGGGATGGCGGACCTTGATGCCGGTGTCGAAGCCCAGCTTCTCGGCCTTTTCCAGCGCCTCTTCGGTGGTGCCGCCCTTGCGGGCTTCGGCGCAGAAGGCGGCGACCTCGGGCGAGTGCCGCTCCAGCTGCCGCGCAAGCGGGTGGTCGGGCGAGACGCCGACGAACGACGCGCCCATCAGCGTGTCGGGGCGGGTCGTGTAGACCTCGATCCGGTCGAACCCCTCCGGGGCCTCGACGGTCGAAAAGGCGAACTGCAGCCCGCGCGACCGGCCGATCCAGTTGGCCTGCATCAGCTTGACCTTGGCAGGCCAGTCGTCCAGCCCGTCGATCGCGTCCAGCAGCTCTTCGGCGAAGTCCGAAATCTTGAAGAACCATTGCGTCAGCTCGCGCCGTTCCACTTCGGCGCCGGACCGCCAGCCCTTGCCGTCTATCACTTGTTCGTTCGCCAGAACGGTCATGTCGACCGGGTCCCAGTTCACGACGGCATTGCGGCGATAGACCAGACCGGCCTCGAGGAAATCCAGGAACAGGGCCTGTTGCTGGCCGTAATATTCCGGGTCGCAGGTGGCGAACATCCGCGACCAGTCGAGGCCAAAGCCCAGCGGCTTCATCTGCGAGACCATCGTGTCGATGTTGTCGTAGGTCCAGGTCTTGGGGTGCCCGCCCGAGGCCATGGCGGCATTCTCGGCCGGCATCCCGAACGCGTCGAAGCCCATCGGGTGCAGCACGTTGTGCCCCACCGCCTTCTTGTAGCGCGCAATCACGTCGCCCATCGTGTAGTTGCGCACGTGGCCGATGTGGATGCGCCCCGAGGGATAGGGGAACATTTCCAGCACGTAGTACTTCGGCTTGTCCTCCGACCGGACGGCCTTGAAGGTTTCGGCCTCATTCCAGGCGCCCTGCCACTTGGGCTCGATCAGGGATGGCTCGTAGCGCGACATTCTCGTCCGTCCTTACACATGCGAAAGCCGGGCGCGGGGCCCGGCATGGTGGTAGCCCCTGCTGCGGCCGGTGGCTAGAGTTGACCGTCGCGAATGCGCAGCTCGCGGGCGCGGGCGAGGATCGCATCCTCGACGGCGCGGCTGGTTTCCTCGGCGACCGGTCCGTTGCGGGAGGCGAGCGCGACGTTCAGCGCCCGCGCGTCCAGCGCCGGATCCGAGACGTAGACGGTGGCGCGGTAGGCGCGGCCGCCGCCCGGCGGGGTGCCGTAGCCCATGACGATCACACCGGTGAACGGGTCGACCGACTGGATCGGCAGAAAGCTCAGCACATCGAGCGAGGCGTTCCAGAGGTAGCGGTTGACCGCGACGCTCTCAGCGCCCCGGGCCCGGGTGGCCTGGCGGGTGGCCGGGGGCGACGTGCCGGGCCCCGATCCGAGCGAGGCGAAAGGCGTGGATCCAAGCGAGCCGCCGCCGCCGCAGGCCGCGAGCGACAACAGGCTGATGGCGAGAGCGATGCGCCCTGTCATGACTTTGCTGCGCAAGGTGATCCCCTTTGCCCCGAACGATTTCTTCTTGGTCTATCCGAGGGGCAGGCAGCGAACAAGCCTTTGACAAGTCGTGCGCTGTCAAAAGGGCGGCAGCCCCGATCGCAGCGGCGCCATCGCGGCGTTCGGAGAGGGCCAGGTGCGGCACGGCTCCCCCAAACGAAAAGGAGCGGCTCCCGGGGGAGCCGCTCCGATCTCTGCCTTGCAGCCTTCGATCAGAAGGTGAAGGACATCTCGACGGTGGTGCCTTCCTGAAGCTCAGGAGCGCCGATTGCGTCTTCTTCGGACTGGTCGTCGTCGACGGCATAGGAGGCCAGCAGCGAGACGTTGTCGGACAGGGCCAGCGTGCCACCGATGTAGTAGTCGGTTTCGGCAGTGCCGTCGCCGTCGTTCATGCCAGCCATGATGGTCACACCGCTGCCAACGTCGTAGGTGGCGTCGAGGGTGACTTCCTCGTCGGTGCCGTCGACGTTGTCGGCGTAGACAACATCAACAGTGACGGGGCCGTTGGCATAGCCGACGGAAACCTCATAGGTGTCGATCCCATCGGGGTTCGAACCGAAAGCTGCGCCGAGGACAACGGGGCCGAACGGGTAGGCGATCGCGACACCAGTGGACGAGGTGTCCATGGTCTGGTTCGAAGCGTACGCGATGGAGATGTCAGCGGCACCGACGGTGGTCGAGCCGAAGATCGCGAAGATCTCGTCCATCGTGAAGTCGCCGTTGGCGGAGGGGTCGTAGGACCCGCCGGCAACCGCATCGGACTCGGCCTGGTAGGCCATGCCGACGGTGAAGTTGCCGAAGGTGCCGACAGCACCGACCGACAGCTGGTCGAAGTCGCTGTCGACGCCTGCGTCGTCACCGACCAGGTTGCCGTCAACGTCGGCCACAACGTAGGAGAAGCCGCCGGTGAAGGAGCCGAACATGGCCTCGCCACGCAGAACGATTTCGCCGTCAGCTTCCGAGAAGCCGTCGGCTTCGAGGTCGCCGGCGCCGGCGTAGTAGGTCTGGGCGGCAAAAGCGGTGTCGCCGAAGAACATGCTGGCGCCTTCGCTGGTCAACGACAGCAGGAAGCCGCCGGAGGACAGGTCGAGGCCGAGGCCGTCGGTGTCGCCATCTTCTTCAACGTCGAGGACGTCGAAGTCGAACGTGGCGGCAGCGGTCAAGCCGTTGTCAGTGGTGGTCGACAGGGTGACAGCGACGTTCGAGCTGAAGTAGAAGCCCTGGGCGTCGGTGTCGAAGCCGTCGGTGTCGTTGTAGCCGACAGTCGCATCGCCGGCAAAGCCGACTTCTGCGGAGGCCGCGCCCGCGATCGTGAGGCCCACGATCGAAGCGGATGCGAGGAGGATGCTTTTCATGATATTCCCTCGTGTTTGCATTCCCGAGAATGCCAGTTGCACTAGCATTGAATGTGTCTTTGCGCTGAACCCCCTGCACACTCAAGAGCAATGGGATCGGACCTTGGACAGTGCCATCGAAATGATGCACTAACGCCACACAGTTGCGGGGGGTGCTCGGCGGCCCGCCGCCGACTCCGCATCGGTCTGGCGGGCGTCGCTGGTTGGAATTCGGGAAATAACGTGGAAACAAAGGAACTTGCACATGTCGCTTTCGGAAATTCAGGCGCGAGTCCTCGCGGCCGAAACTGCAGCTGGCAGGGCGCCCGGTTCGACCCGTCTTATCGCCGTTTCCAAGCTGCAGCCGCCGGAGCGGGTCGAGGCGATTCTTGACCGGGGGCACCGGCTGTTCGGCGAGAACCGTGTGCAGGAGGCCGCCGGGAAATGGCCGGATTGGCGCGAGCGGTTTTCCGGTCTGGAAGTGCATCTGCTGGGCCCGTTGCAGTCCAACAAGGCGCGCCAGGCGATGGAGCTTTTCGAGGCGATCCATTCGGTCGACCGGCCCAAGATCGCCCAGGCCATCGCCCGGCTGGCGCAGGAGACGGGCGCCTGTCCCGACCTCTTTCTTCAGATCAACACCGGCGAGGAGCCGCAGAAGGCCGGTGT
The DNA here is from genome assembly GCF_900172355.1 of Roseisalinus antarcticus. Lineage (GTDB taxonomy): Bacteria > Pseudomonadota > Alphaproteobacteria > Rhodobacterales > Rhodobacteraceae > Oceanicola > Oceanicola antarcticus_A. Next base: position 52,541 of record NZ_FWFZ01000007.1, read on the forward strand.
GCTGCCGTCCGGGGCCGACGCCTTCGTGGCGGAGTGCCGGGGCCTGGACCTGCCGGTGCGCGGCCTGATGTGCATCCCGCCGGTCGACGAGGAGCCCGCGCTCCACTTCGCATTGCTGGCCCGGATCGCCGAGCGCAACGGGCTGGAGGGACTGTCCATGGGCATGAGCGGCGATTTCGAGCGCGCCATCGCCCAGGGGGCGACCCACGTCCGCGTGGGGTCGGCGATCTTCGGGGAACGTCCGACCTAGGCGACGATAAGCTTGACGCCGTGGCGCAGGCGCGGCGCGATCCACAGAAGATCCGTCCGCGACAGCGCCACGCAGCCGGCAGTCGGGTGCCGGGGTTTGCGCCAGACATGCACGAAGATCGCCGACCCCCGCCCGCGCACCGCCCGGGGCCAGTTCCAGTCGGTGATCAGCAGCAAATCATAAAGCGGATCGGCGCGGCGCAGGGCCTCGTGGCTGTGCGGGTAGGGGGCGCCGACCATCAGGTTGTAGTCCTCGTCCGCCGGATCGTCGGACCAGAGGTCGCCGGGCCGGATCGGCACCGCCCAGCCGGCGGGTTTCGCGATACGGTCGGGGCGGTAAAGCATGCCGACGATGTCATGGGCGCCGCGCGGGGTCGCGCCGTCGCCTTCGCGCTTGTTGCCGGTCAGCCCGCCGCGCCCGATGGCGCAGGGAAACGTCCGGCCCATGAAGCGCAGGCCCCGCGGGCTCAGCACCATGTCGGTCGGCCGCATCAAGCCGCCCGGGCTTCGAGCGTTCCGAGCACTTCGGCGGCGATCTCGAACGAGCGCAGACGTGCGGCGTGGTCGTGGATCTGCCCGGTCAGGATCAGCTCGTCGGGACAGTGACGCTCCACGATCTCGGACAATTGCCGGCGAACCGTCGCGGGGGCGCCCACCGCGCTGATCCTCAGGGCGCCGTCAACCGCATCGCGGACCTCCGGGCCGATCTCGGCGTCGATGTCGGCCACCGGGCGCGGCAACTTCCCCGGCACGCCGAAGCGGAGCCGGGCGAACGCCTGCTGCATGGTGGTGCGCAGATAGGCGCCCTCGGCGTCGGTGTCGGCGGCGAAGACGTTCACCGCGATCATCGCATGGGGCCGGTCGAGCTGCGCCGAGGGCCGGAACTGGCGTCGGTAGACCTCCAGCGCCTGCTCGAGCGCCTGGGGCGCGAAATGCGAGGCGAAGGCGTAGGGAAGCCCCATCTGCGCGGCCAGTTGCGCCCCGAAGAGCGAAGATCCGAGGATCCAGAGCGGCACCTCGGTGCCCTCGCCGGGATGGGCGTGAACCGGCATGTCCGGGCGGCCGACGCCGAGATAGGCCTGCAGCTCGGCCACCTGCTCGGGAAATCGTCCGGCCGATTCGTGGGTGACGCGCATCGCGCGGGCGACGGCCATGTCGCCACCGGGCGCACGGCCCAGGCCGAGGTCGATCCGTCCCGGATGAATCGTGGCAAGGGTGCCGAATTGCTCGGCAATCGCGAGGGGCGCGTGGTTCGGCAGCATGATCCCGCCCGCACCGACCCGGATGGTCCGGGTGGCGTCGGCAATGTGACCGATCAGGACGCTGGTCGCCGCGCTGGCGATGCCGGGCATGTTGTGATGCTCGGCCAGCCAGTAGCGATGATATCCCCAGCTTTCGGCATGGCGGGCGAGGTCCACCGAATTGGAGATGGCCCGGGCGGCATCGGCGCCTTCGGGCACGGGGGCAAGATCGAGGATCGAGTGGCGCATGGGTCCGTCCTTTCGCGCTTTGCTCCGATCTAGGGGCGCCGTGGCGAATGCGCCAGCCCCCAGCCCACCCCCAAGCCGCAAGACCCGCTAGAGCAGGTGCCCCGACTTCCGCGCCTTGGTCTGCAGGTAGTGGTGGTTGAATCGGGTCTCGCCCACCTTGAGGGGGACACGCTCCACCACTTCGATGCCGCAGCTTTCCAGCCGCTCGACCTTGGCGGGATTGTTGGTCATCAGCCGGACCTTCGCGAACCCCATCTCGCGCAGCAACGCGGCACCGATGCGGAAATCGCGTTCGTCGTCCTCGAAGCCCAACCGGTGGTTCGCCTCGACCGTGTCGAAGCCCTGATCCTGAAGACTGTAGGCCCGCATCTTGTTGGCAAGTCCGATCCCGCGCCCCTCCTGGTTGAGATAGAGCAGGATGCCCTCGCCCTCGGAGCCCATCTGCGCCAGCGCCCCCTGCAATTGCGGCCCGCAATCGCACTTCAGCGACCCCAGAAGGTCGCCGGTGAAACAGGCCGAATGCAGCCGGCAGAGCACCGGCTTGTTTCGGTCGGCGTCGCCGATCTCTATCGCGTAATGCTCCTCGGCGCCGTCATCGGGCCGGAAGATGTGCAGCCTTGAGCGCTCCGCCGCCTCCAGCGGCACCCGGGCCGCCACAAGCCGGTGCAGCGGCGACAGCCCCTCGGGCGAGACATCGGCGGCCGGCACGGCGGTCAGACCCTCGCGCAGGGCGAGGTCCGTATCGGCCAGCGGCACGACGACGGCGGCGGGCAGCAGCCGCGCCGCCTTGCACAGGGCGATCGCGGCGCGGTGCAGGTCCGCCGTGCCGTCCCGGTCTGTCACCAGCGGGCCCTTCATCGGGGTGCGCAGATCGCCTGCCGGATCGGCAACCCCCGCGACCCAGGCCGCATCGGCATCGGCCGGCACCCGCACACGCGCCACGTCGCCGTCATAGGCCCGGGCTTTCAGCGTCTCGGCCCGGCGCCCGGTGATGGCGAGCGCCGCCGCGCCCAGCGCCTTTGCCGCCGCCAGCCGATCCGCGGTCAGCGTCTCGGCCGCAAGCACGACGGCCGCGCCTTCGGTGCCGGTCAGCACCACGGGAACCCCCATGCGCAGATCGCCCCGCGCACGGGCCAGAAGCTCTGTTATGTCGGGTGCAAGTCCCATCTGCCCGGTCGGTGCCTCGTGCTTGACGGCGCGCGAACACTGCCGCGGTCCTGCGCCAGATAGCCTTCGGACGCCGAAAATGAAACATTAGGGTTTGTCATTACACGAGCGCGTGAAAACCGTGCCACAATCCTTGCCCGTGACACGGTCGCCGCACATCTCACAGGACAGTGATAAGGAGGCGGTCCAATGGGACAACTCAAGAAAATTCTACTCGTCGACGACGACGATGACCTCCGCGAGGCCCTGAGCGAGCAACTCGTGATGACCGAGGATTTCGACGTCTTCGAAGCCGGCAACGGGTCCGAGGCGATGACCCGCGCCAAGGAACAGCACCACGATCTGGTGATACTGGACGTGGGCCTGCCCGATACCGACGGACGCGAGCTGTGCCGCCTGATGCGCAAGCAGGGGGTCAAGTCGCCGATCCTGATGCTGACCGGGCACGACACCGACAGCGACCAGATCCTGGGTCTCGACGCGGGGGCGAACGACTATGTGACGAAGCCTTTCAAGTTTCCGGTCCTGCTGGCCCGGATCCGGGCCCAGCTGCGCACCCACGAGCAGTCCGAGGACGCTGTCTTTGCCCTCGGCCCGTATTCATTCCGTCCGGCGCAGAAGATGCTGCTGAACGATGACGAGAAGAAGATTCGCCTGACCGAGAAGGAGACGAACATCCTCAAGTTCCTCTACCGCTCGACGGAAGGCGTGGTCCCGCGCGACGTGCTGCTGCACGAGGTCTGGGGCTACAATGCCGGCGTGACGACCCATACGCTGGAAACCCACATCTACCGGCTGCGCCAGAAGATCGAACCCGATCCGTCGAACGCGCGGCTGCTGGTGACGGAAAGCGGCGGATATCGCCTCGTCGCCTGACCCGAGGATGTGATCCGGACCGTTCGCGGTTCCGGATCGCAGACCTCCCCAAAGCCCCTGTTGGCGGGGTGTTGCCAGCAACGATCCTCCCTCCCGAGATGCCCGGGCCCCGGCCCGGGCATCTTTCTTTCGCGCCCCCCGATACGTTGATTTCCTTGCCAGTTTGATGCCAGCCGTGGCACCTTGGGGTCGGAGGAAAACGCCATGCCGGATGCCGGGCCAGTCGATCGCAAGGAGCTCGATGCCGCCGAGATCGGCGCCATCGCCCATCTCTATCGCGGCGAGGTCTATCGCTCGACGCTTTGGCGCACGCGGCTGGACACCACGACGAACTGGTCCGTCGTCACCCTCGGCATCGCTCTGTCCATCGCCTTCTCCTCGCCGGCGGCCTCGGCGCTGCCGCTCATCCTCGTGGGTATCCTGATCGTCTTCTTCCTGATGCTCGAGGCCCGGCGCTATCGCTATTTCAACGTCTGGCGGGCGCGCTGCCGCTGGATGGAGGTGCATTTCTTCGCGCCCATGCTGCATGACGGCGATCTGCACATGGAGGATGGCTGGCAACGAACCCTGGCCGAGGATTACTGGACGCCGCGCCATCACGTCTCGATGCGTGTCGCCGTGGGCCGGCGGATCCGGCGCAATTATTTCTGGATCCTGCTGATCCAGACCTCGGCCTATATCGGCAAGCTGGTGGTGCATCCGACACCTCTGACCAGCTTTGCAGAGCTGACCGAACGCGCCGCCATCGGCCCGCTTCCCGGCAGCGTCGTGCTTGTCCTCGGGGCGGGCTACTGCGTTGCCTGGGGCGTCATCGCCGCATGGAGCTGGCGCGACGATACCCGCCGCGCCCTGGCCCGCGCGGACCCCACGAGCATGGGCTGACGCGCCGGCGGCTTGCCCGGCCGCGGGGGCCTGTCTAGCGTGAAGCTTTCCGGCAGGGGGAGGGGCCCATGCGCAGCAGCAAGACGATCCATGTCATCTCGGCCCATGCCGAGGGCGAGGTTGGCGACGTCATCGTCGGCGGCGTGGCCCCGCCGCCGGGCGACACGCTCTGGGCACAGCGCGACTGGATCGCCCGCGACGGGACCCTGCGCAATTTCATGCTGAACGAGCCGCGGGGCGGTGTCTTTCGTCACGTGAACCTGCTGGTGCCGCCCCGGCATCCCGACGCGGCCATGGGCTTCATCATCATGGAGCCCGAGGACACGCCGCCGATGTCGGGCTCCAACGCCATCTGCGTGGCGACGGTCCTGCTGGATGGCGGTATCATCCCGATGCAGGAGCCGGTGACGGAGATGTGGCTCGAGGCGCCGGGCGGGCTGGTCCATGTCCGCGCCGACTGCGCGGGCGGCAAGGCCCGGCGCATCACCGTGCGCAATCTGCCCTCCTTCGCGGCCGGGTTCGGGCTGACGCTGGAGGTGCCGGGCCTCGGGGCGATCCGCGTGGACACGGCCTATGGCGGTGACAGCTTCGTGGTCGTCGATGCCGCGGCGCTGGGCTTTGCGCTGGTCGAGGCGGAGGCGCGGGAGCTTGCGCAACTGGGCGTGCGGATCACCGATGCCGCCAATGCGCAGCTTGGCTTCGTGCATCCCGAAAACCCCGATTGGTCCCATGTCTCGTTCTGCCTCTTCGCCGGGCCGGTCGAGGGCGCGGCGGGGCGGCTGACCGCGTCGGCGGCGGTGGCGATCCAGCCCGGCAAGATCGACCGCTCGCCCACCGGCACCGCCCTCTCCGCCCGGATGGCGCTGCTGCATGCCGCGGGAGAGATGTCGCCGGGCGATACGCTGACGGTGCGCTCACTGATCGGGTCCGAGTTCCACGGACGCATCGCCGGGCTGGCCCGGGTGGGCGACCGGCCGGCGATCATCCCCGAGATCACCGGCCGGGGCTGGATCACCGGCATCCACCAGCACATGCTGGACCCCGACGACCCCTGGCCCGAAGGCTATCGCCTGACCGACACCTGGCCCGTGCGCGGCGGATCTGCCGGCCCGGGCTGAACGGACCCGTTTCCCAGCGGCGCCCGGCGGTGCTAGAGACCTGACCGACAGCCGCCCGATCCAGCAAGACAGGAGCCCCCATGCAGATTCCCCCCTTCGGAGTCGAGCAATGGATGAATACCTGGGAGAATAACTGCGCGCTCAACCTGGCCGAGACCTGTGTCCAGTCCCTCACCGTCGGTGAGCTGTTGGAGATCGCCGGTCTGCGCGGCGGGCTCGAGGCGGCGCTGGCCGATCTTCCCCTGACATATGGCCCGATCACCGGGTCCGAGCGGCTGCGCGGGCTGGTGGCCGGGCTGCATGCCGCGAAAAGGGCCGGCAACGTGCTGGTGACCCACGGCACGATCGGTGCGAACATGCTGATCTACCAGACCCTGGTCGAGCCGGGGGACCGGGTCGTCGCCATCACGCCCACCTACCAGCAGCATACGGCGATCCCGCGTTCGCTCGGGGCCGAGGTGGCGGACCTGCCCCTGCGCGCCGAGGACGGCTACCTGCCCGATCTCGACCGTCTGCGGGCGCTCGTCACGCCGGGCACCAGGATCATTGCGCTGACCAACCCGAACAATCCCACGGGCAGCCTGATGCCCGCGCCGATGCTTGACGCCATCGTCGAGATCGCCCGCGCCGCCGGCGCCTGGATCCTGTCCGACGAGGTCTACCGTGGCACGGCCCCCGAAGGCCTGACGCCGGCAATCGCGGACCTCTACGAGCGCGGCATCTCGACCGGCGGCATGTCCAAGGCCTTTTCGCTCGCGGGTCTGCGTCTGGGCTGGATCGTCGGCCCGCCCGAGCTGATCGCCGCGGCGGAGGTTCACCGGGATTATTCGACCATCAGCGTGGGCCGAGTGGACGATTACCTCGCCTGCCTCGCCCTGACCGAGGCCAGCGCCATCCTGGGTCGGGCCCGCCGTATCGCCGGCGAAAACCGGGCCGTCCTGGCCGACTGGATCGCCGCGACCCCGGGCGTGTCCTGGGTCCCGCCCCGGGCGGGGACCACGGCGCTCCTGCACTACGACTGGGCGGAGCCGTCCTACGCCCTTGCGGAACGGCTGATCGCCGAGACCGGTGTGATGTTCACGCCCGGTTCGGTCATGGGGATGGAGGGGACCCTGCGCATCGGCTATGCCTGCGCCCCCGATGTCCTGACCGCGGGCCTGGCCCGGCTGGCACCCGCGATGGCCCCCCCGGCGTCTGCATCTGCGTCAGCGGCCGCGGCCCGGACCTAGCGCCGCGGAGGGGCGCGGGCCCTTGTGGCCGCGCCTGCGCCTTGGCATGAGGGGGACGACAACAGGAGACGCCGATGCCCTTCACCCTCGCCACCTGGAACATCAATTCCGTGCGTCTTCGCGAAGGCCTCGTCGCGCAGTTGCTGCGCGACGAAGGGCCCGATGTCCTGTGCCTTCAGGAGTGCAAGTCGCCGGTCGAGAAAATCCCGGTCGAGACCTTCCAGGCGCTTGGCTACACCCACATGGTGGCGCGGGGGCAGAAGGGCTACAACGGGGTGGCGATCCTCTCGCGCCTGCCTCTGGTCGATGCCGGGGGCGCGGATTATGCCGGACTGGGCCACGCGCGGCATGTGGCGGGGCAGCTGGAAAACGGGGTCGTGATCCACAATTTCTACGTGCCCGCCGGGGGCGACAAGCCCGACCGGACGGTGAACGAGAAATTTGGCCAGAAGCTCGACTACCTGACCGAGATGCGCGACGCGTTCCGCGCCGAGCCTCCGAAGCGGTCGATCCTGGTCGGCGATCTGAACATCGCGCCGCGCGAGGACGACGTCTGGAACCACAAGCAATTGCTGAAGGTCGTCAGCCATACCCCGATCGAGGTCGCGCACCTGGCCGAGACCCAGGAGGCCGGCGGCTGGGTCGACGTAACCCGGGCGGATATCCCCGAGGGACCGTTATATTCATGGTGGTCCTACCGCTCTCCCGATTGGGACGCGGCCGACAAGGGGCGCAGGCTCGACCATGTCTGGGCAACCCCCGACATCGCCGGGGCCGCGCACGACAGCCGCATCCTGCGCGCCGTGCGCGGGTGGGAGCAGCCGTCGGACCACGCGCCCGTATTCGCGACGTTTGATCTTTGAGCGCCCAGAAAATTCGCGAATTTTCTGTCTCCGTTCAGAGCGACCGCACGGCATCGGCCACGGCTGCCCCCAGCACCCGGTGCGCCGATGCCTCCAGGTGGATCCCGTCCACATCGCTGACAGAGATCATGTTGTTGGCGTCCAGAAAGCCCGCCCCGCGCGCCGCGGCCAGGGCTGCGTAGCGGTCGGGCAGCGCGGCGGCGACGCTTTCGGCGCCAAGGAACTCTCCCTTCAGGATGCCGACTTCGCGCACCTTCGGCGGGCAGATCACCAGCACCCTGAACCTGCCGTGCCGAAGCTGCATCTCGTCGCTCAGAGCGATGTCCAGCAGGCAGGCGATGCCGGCCGTCACCCGCCCCGGCTCCGGGGCGAACCGGGTCTTGATGTCATTGGTCCCGAGCATCACCGTCAGAACGTCGATCGGCCCATGGCTCTGCAGCGCGATCCGCAGGCCCGTGCGGCCATCCATGAAGGACCCCATGACCGGATCCTCGAACTGCGCGGTCCGGCCGGGCAACCCCTCTTCGACCACCTCCCACCCGGGCCCCAGCTCTGCGGCGCAGACACCTGTCCAGCGGACGCCACGGTCATACCGCTCCGGCACGCCCCGCGCGACCATCGGCGGCGTGCCGTATGTGTTGCTGTCGCCAAACGTGAGACACACCGGCATTGCGAACCCTCCCCTGTTTCGCGCCACGCTAGGCCCAGCGCGGCCGTGGGCGCAAGCATTGGCCCTTTTCCTCTGGCGCCGCGACGCCCATATAAGGCGGGAAATGACACACATATCGACGCAAAGAGGTGAGTGATGATCGAACTCGGCGCACGGAGCGAGGCCCCCGCGGCAAAGGACCTCATCAAGGACGGTAGCGACGCGACCTTCATGGCCGACGTTGTCGAGGCCTCGAAGGAGGCCCCTGTTATCGTCGACTTCTGGGCCACGTGGTGCGGCCCGTGCAAACAGCTTGGACCGGCGCTCGAGGCGGCGGTGACCAAGGCCGGGGGCAAGGTCAAGCTGGTGAAGATCGACGTCGACCAGAACCAGGGCATCGCCGGGCAGTTGCAGGTCCAGTCGATCCCCACGGTCTATGCCTTCTGGCAAGGCCAGCCGGTGGACGGCTTCCAGGGCGCCCTCCCGCCCTCGCAGATCGACGCCTTCGTCGAGAAGCTCTTGGCGCTGGGCGGTGGCGAAGAAGAGGGCGGCGGGCTCGACGAGGCGGTCGAGGCAGCCGAGACCATGCTCGCCGAGGGTGCCGCCGCGGACGCGGCAGAGACCTTCGCCGCGATCCTGCAGGAGGACGGAGAGCATGCCGGCGCCTATGGCGGGCTCGTCCGCGCCTATCTCGCGCTGAACGAGACCGAGCAGGCCGAAGCGATCCTCAACGGCGCCCCCGCGTCGATCACCGACACCCCCGAGCTTGAGGCCGCCCGCGCCGCGCTGCACCTGGCACAGCAGGCCGCCAACGCGGGCCCCGTCGACGACCTGCGCAAGCGGCTGGAGGCCGATCCCGCCGACCACCAGGCCCGGCTCGACCTGGCCGTGGCCCTGCATGCGAGCGGCGACACGGCCGGCGCCGTGGACGAGCTGCTGGACCTCTTCCGCCGGGATCGGGAGTGGAACGACGGCGCCGCCCGGGCGCAGCTCTTCACGATCTTCGAGGCGCTCAAGCCCAATGATCCGATCGTTCTGAACGGCCGCAGACGGCTCAGCTCGATGATATTTGCCTGACCCGGTCAGAGGGCTAGCTAGAGGGTCATGATACAGGCCACCGATCTGCCGGGGACGCTCCCGGTCTTCCCTCTTCCCGGTGCGCTGCTCCTGCCGCGCAGCCGGTTGCCCCTTCACATATTCGAGCCGAAATACCTCGCGATGCTCGACGACACGCTAAAGACCTCGCACCGCCTGATCGGGATGGTTCAGCCCTACGATCAGAACGGGCGCAGCCACCTGCACGCCATCGGCTGCGCCGGGCGGGTCTCGGCGTTCTCCGAGACGGAGGACGGCCGCTACATGATCACCCTGTCCGGCATGTCCCGGTTCCGCGTCGCCAGGGAGGTGGAGGGCTTTGCCCCCTACCGCCGCTGCGACGTGTCCTGGGACGGATTCGACCGCGACCTGGGCCAGACAGAGACCGATCCCGGCTTCAACCGGCCGAGGTTTCTGGCCTTGCTCGGGCGCTATTTCGCGGAACAGGGCCTGTCGACCGATTGGGACAGCCTCAAGGAGGCCGAGGACGAATTGCTGATCAATTCCCTGTCCATGCTCTGCCCGTTCGAGCCCGAGGACAAGCAGGCGCTGCTCGAGGCGCCGTCGCTGGAAACCCGGCGCGAGACGCTGGTGACGCTGATCGAATTCGCCATGCGCGGCGGCTCCGGCGAGGAGATGATGCAATGACCGCCGAGGACCTGCCCGTCGCAAACGAGGGCCCCCCCGAACTGCCCCCCGAAGGGCCTCATTTCGATCGCCGGATGCTCGAGGCGCTGATCTGTCCGCAGACCCACGCGCCCCTGCGTTTCGACGCCGAGCGGCAGGAGCTGATCAGCAAGGCCGCGCACCTGGCCTACCCGATCCGGGGCGGCATTCCGGTCATGCTGGCCGACGAGGCGCGGCAGCTCGAAGACTGAAGGCGAGCAGCCTCGGGGCCGCACCGACTGCGGCCGGGTGTCAGGGCCTCATAAGCGGTGGCAGGTCGCCGGAGAGACCGGCGGCCTCGCGCATGAAGGACCGTCGCAGCCCCGGCACCGCGTTCACCACCCCGAGCCCCAGGTCGCGCAATCCCCGCGCAAGAGGGTTATCGTTGGAAAACAGCCGGTTGAACCCGTCAGTCGCCATCGCCAGCGTGGCCGTGTCGAACCGCCGCCAGGTCTGATACCGATCCAGCACCTGCAGCGCCCCGATATCTTCGCCCCGCGCACGGGCCTCGGACAGCACCGCCACGAGGGCGCCGACATCGCGCAGACCCGCGTTCAGCCCCTGTCCCGCGATCGGGTGAACGCCGTGGGCCGCATCGCCGACCAGCGCCAGCCGGGCATCGACGAACCTCTCGGCGATCGTCAGGCCCAGCGGATAGCCGAAGCGGGCGCCGACCAGGGAAATCTCGCCCAGAAAGGAACCGAATGCGGGCCGGAGCGCCTCGACGAAATCCGCGTCCTCCATGGCAAGCAGGGCCTCGGCCCGGGCCGTGGTCTCGGACCAGACGATGGAGCATCTGCGGCCCTTGAGCGGCAGGATCGCCAGAGGCCCGCCCGGCATGAAGAACTGGTGCGCGATACCGCCGTGATCGAGTTCATGCGCCACTGCACAGACAACCGCGGTCTGGTCGTAGCCCCAGGCCATCCGCCCGATGCCGGCCCGCCGGGCGGTGCCGCTGCCGCGCCCGTCACAGCCGATCAGTAGACTTCCCTCGACCGTTTCGCCCGAGCCAAGCGTCACGCCGGCAGAGCGGCCGAGCGCCTGGTCTGTCACCGTCTCTTCGGCGCGGTGGGTCACGCCGGCCTCCGCCATCGCGGCCAGAAGCGCCGGGCGCAGGTGGCGGTCCTCGACCATCCAGCCCATCGGCCCTTCCTCGATCTCGGCGTGGTCGAAATGCATCATCCAGCCGCCGGGCCCTTCGCCGGCGCGGCCATCGGTGACCTTGATCTCCAGCATGGGCTGGGCGTCATCGGCCACCGCGTCCCAGACGCGGATGCGCCGCAACAGCCGCTGGGAGGCGAGCGCGAGCGCATAGGAGCGTCCATCGAACCCTTCCGCGGCACGTTCGGACAGGGGGGCGGAGTCGATCACCGTCACCGCGAATCCGGCTCGGGCAAGGGCGACGGACAGGGCGCAGCCGGTCAATCCGCCGCCCACGATCATGATGCTCGGTGTCATGAAATGGACTATGGCGTCGAGCCGGGGATTGTCCATGGCGCAGCGGCCCGATAGCGTGCGCCGCGACAGGAGGGCGCATCATGGAAGACTGGCTTTGGGCCACAGCCGCCGATCTCGGGCGCGGGATCGAGGCGGGAGAGATCGACCCTGTCGCGCTGACCCGCGTCTATCTCGACGCGATCGACAGCCACCCGCTCGCGTCCCGGATCTATGCCCGGACCACGCCGGAACGGGCGGTGGCCGAGGCGCTGGCCGCCGAGGCCCGCGCGAAGGCGGGGCAACGCCTGTCGCTGCTGGACGGTGTGCCGATCAGCTGGAAGGATCTTGTCGACACCGCCGGCACCGGCTGCGAGGCCGGAACCCCGCTGATTGCGGGGCGCGTGCCGGAGGCCGACGCAAGGGTCGTGCGGAACGCCACGTCGATGGGCCTTGTCTGCCTGGGCAAGACCCACCTGTCCGAGATCGCCTTTTCCGGCCTCGGCCTGAACCCCAACACGGCGACGCCGCCCTGCGTGAACGATGCCGATGCGGTTCCGGGCGGGTCGTCGTCGGGGGCCGCGACTTCGGTCGCGTTCGGCCTCGCGTCGGCGGGGATCGGCTCTGACACCGGCGGGTCGGTCCGGGTGCCCTCGGCGTGGAACGATCTTGTCGGTCTCAAGACGACCCACGGCCTGTTGTCCAACGAAGGGGTCGTGCCGCTCTGCGCGACCTTCGACACCATCGGCCCGCTCACCCGGAGCGTCGAGGACGCGGCGCTGCTGCTGCAGGCCATGGGCGGCCCAGGCACAGACCTGCGCGGCGCGAGCCTGGACGGTGCGCGGCTGCTGGTGATCGAGACCACGTTGATGGAAGATCTGGAGGATGCTCCCCGCGCGGCCTTCCAATCCGCCGTCGAGCGACTGCAGAATGCCGGCGCCACCGTGACCCGTGCCGACTGGGCGCCGCTGACCGAAGCCTATGCGCTCGCCGCGACGGTGTTCACCGCCGATGCCTGGTCCTATTGGGGGCCGATGGTGGCGGCCGACGGCGACAAGATGTTCTACCACATCCGCGACCGGGTCTCGGCCGGCAAGGACGTGCTGGCCGCCGACTACATCGTGGCCTGGCGCCGGCTGCGGGAGCTGCGCGCGGCCTACGCCGCCTTCACCGCCTCCTTCGACGCGGTCATCAGCCCGTCGGCCGCGCTGATGCCGCCGAAGGTCGAGCGGTTGCTGGCCGACGACGCCTATTACATCGCCAGCAATCTGAAGACCTTGCGCAACACGCGTCTTGGCAACCTCATGGGGCTTTGCGGGCTAAGCCTGCCCACGGGCGTGCCGTCCACCGGCATCATGTTCTCGGCCGCGCCGATGCAGGAGGCGCGCCTGCTGCGGCTGGGGGCCGCGGCCGAGGCGGCGCTGGCCTAAAAGCCACATCGCGCCCCCGCCCCCCGGCTTTTCGCCGCGGTCATTCTGGACAGACCGGCGTGCCCCGGTCTACCTTGCGCGAAACCGGGGCGAAAACGATCCCGGGCTCTGAGGCAAATGATGCAGTTCCCCGAAAGGTTTTCGGACCTTCCTCCTTACGCGTTCCCGCGTCTGCGGGCCCTGCTCGACGGTCATGCGGCCGGCGGCACGCCGCTGCACATGTCGATCGGGGAGCCCAGGCATCCGATGCCCGGTTTCGTGGCCGAAACCCTGGCCGAGGCCATGGACGGTTTCGCGAAATACCCCGCCAACGACGGCACGCCAGAACTTTTGGCGGCGATCACCGGCTGGATCGGGCGCCGCTATGGCGTCACGCTGGCCGAGGATCGCGTGCTTGCGCTCAATGGCACGCGCGAAGGGCTTTACAACGCGGCGATGGCGCTCTGCCCCGAGACGAAGGGCGGCCGCACGCCCACGGTGCTGATGCCGAACCCGTTCTACCAGGTCTATGCCGTGGCCGCCCTGTCTGTCGGGGCGGAGCCCGTCTTTCTGCCCGCGACGGAGCAGACCGGCCACCTGCCGGACCTCGACGCGATCCCGGCCGAGACGCTGGACCGGGCCGCGCTCTTCTACCTCTGCTCGCCCTCGAACCCGCAAGGCGCCGTGGCGACCGAGGCCTATTGGGCGCGATTGCTGGAGCTGGCCGAGCGCCATGATTTCCGCGTGCTGGCGGACGAATGCTATTCCGAGATCTACAGGGACACGGCCCCGCCCGGGCTGCTGCCAGCGGCAGAGAAGGCGGGGGCCGATCCAGATCGCGTCCTCGCCTTTCATTCCCTGTCCAAGCGGTCGAACCTGCCCGGCCTGCGCTCGGGTTTCGTGACCGGCGGCGGCGGCAATATCGGCGCGATGCGGCGGCTGCGGGCCTATGCCGGGGCGCCGCTGCCCAACCCGTTGCAGGCGGTCGCAGCGCGGGTCTGGACCGACGAGGCGCATGTCGCCCGCAACAGGGCACTCTATGCCGAGAAGTACCGCGAGGCCGATGCGATCCTGGCCGGCGTGCCGGGATACAAAGGTCCCGAGGCGGGGTTCTTTCTCTGGCTGCCCGTCCCCGACGGAGAGGCCGCCGCGACCGCCCTTTGGCGCGAAACCGGCGTGCGGGTCCTGCCGGGCGCCTACCTGGGCCGCGACGCCGGTGCCGGCAATCCCGGCGTGGGATATATTCGGGTCGCCCTCGTGGCACCCATCGACGAGATGCGGCGCGGTCTGACACTGATCCGCGGCTGCCTTTATGGCGACGAAGACTGAGGAGCGACGATGGCGTACCAGACACGACAGCGAGATCCCCTTCTGGACAGCACCACGCAGGCGGCGCTTGAGCGCCGGGGGCAGGAGCTTTTCGGAATCGTGCTGGTGGTTGCCGGTCTCGCCGTGCTGGCGATGATCTGGTCCTACACGCCCGACGACCCGTCGTGGATCACGGCCACCGACGCGCCGGTTCAGAACTGGCTGGGCCGTGGCGGCGCCGCGGCGGCCGCCCCGCTGTTCACGATCGTGGGCTGGGGTGGGCTCGGCATTGCCGCGGTGCTGATCGGCTGGGGCCTGCGCTTCACCTTTCACAAAGGTCAGGAGCGGGCGCTTGGCCGCGCGATCTTCTTTCCGATCGCCGTCGCCTTCGTCTCGATCTATGCCTCGACGCTGACACCCTATGAGAGCTGGACGCTGACTTTCGGGCTGGGCGGGATGTTCGGGGACACGGCGCTTTCCATCGCGCTGATGGTCATTCCCGTCGGCCCGCTGCTGGGGGTCAAGATCATGTCCGGCGTGATCGGCCTGTCGACCGTGGCGCTTGCGCTTTTCGTGCTGGGCTTCACCGGGGACGAGGTCAGGTCGGGCATTCGCTTTCTGGTCCGCAGCGTGGTGCTCGCCTACGCGGCGCTGCTGCGCCTGCTGGCCCGCGTCTCGGGCGCGGGACTGTCGGGGGCCTCGGCCGCCGTGACCGCCGCCCGCGCGGCCCGGGCCCGCCGCGCCGATGCGCGCGCGGGTGACGCCGAGGCCATGACCCATGAGCTGCCCGAGGTCGATGCCCCTTCGCCGGCGGACCGGGTCGCCGCGGTCATCCGGGCCCGGCGCACCACGGCCGCCGTCGCGGATGCCGCCCCCGTCATCGAGGCCCCGGACAGCCCCGCGCCCGAAACCCGCGCCCCTCCGGAACGCACCGGGCTTCTTGCCCGGATGCCAAGCCTGATGAGGCGGGCCGACCCGGCCCTCGCCGAGCCCGAGGACGACCGACCCGAGCCCGAGGACAGGATCCGCTCGAAGGTCAGTGACATCATCAAGGCCCGTGTGCGGGGCGCACCGCTGACGGCAACTCCGGCGGTCCGCGCCGCGACGGCGCAGCGGCACCGCGGCCCCAAGCCGCTGCTGATCCAGGCCGGGCCCCATGCTGGCCTGCCCGAAGAGCCGCCAGTGACCGGGGGCGCCCGGCTTGCGTCCCAGCCCGAGACCGAGACCGAGAGCGAGCAGAGCGCGTTGATGTCCCGCGTCCGCGCGGCCTCGCAACGCGCACCGGCCCCGCAGGAGGCCGAAGACCTCGCGGACGCCGAGATGCCATCGCCGGAGCTTGTCGACGGGCCCATGCCCGAGCCCCGCGGCTACGACACCCCGACCCATGCGCAGCCGGGACGCCCGATCATGCGCCGCACCACGGACGAGGCGCCCACGCCGCCGGTCGCCGAACCCGCGCGCCCCGTGGTCCAGCATGCGGCCAAGCGGTCGGTCAAACCGTCGCGCCAGGCCATGGCCGAGGCGCAACCCGGCCTGGCCTTCGCCGACAGCGAACACGCCTACGAGATCCCGCCCCTCGGCCTGCTCACCAGCCCCGACACGGTCGAGCGGCACCACCTCGCCAAAGAGGCGCTGGAGGAAAACGCCCGGATGCTGGAAAACGTGCTCGACGATTACGGCGTGAAGGGCGACATCGTCTCCGTCCGTCCAGGCCCCGTGGTCACGATGTATGAACTGGAGCCCGCGCCGGGCCTCAAGGCGTCCCGCGTGATCGGCCTTGCCGACGATATCGCGCGTTCGATGTCGGCGCTGTCGGCGCGGGTCTCGACCGTGCCCGGGCGCTCGGTCATCGGGATCGAACTGCCCAATGAAAAGCGCGAGACCGTGGTTCTGCGCGAAATGCTCTCGTCGCGCGATTTTGGCGACGGCAACCACAAGCTGCCGCTGGCGCTGGGCAAGGACATCGGCGGCGACCCGGTCATCGCCAACCTTGCCAAGATGCCCCACCTGCTGATCGCCGGGACCACCGGGTCGGGCAAGTCGGTCGCGATCAACACCATGATCCTGTCGCTGCTCTACAAGCTGAGGCCCGAGGAATGCCGGCTGATCATGATCGACCCCAAGATGCTGGAACTTTCCGTCTACGACGGCATCCCGCACCTGCTGTCCCCCGTTGTGACCGACCCGAAAAAGGCCGTCGTCGCGCTCAAGTGGACCGTGGGCGAGATGGAGGACCGCTACCGCAAGATGTCCAAGTTGGGCGTCCGCAACATCGAGGGCTACAATTCCCGGGTGGAGGACGCGCTCGCCAAGGGCGAAACCTTCAGCCGCACCGTCCAGACCGGGTTCGACGACGAAACCGGCGATCCGGTGTTCGAGACCGAGGAGATCACGCCCGAGGCGATGCCCTATATCGTTGTCATCGTCGACGAGATGGCCGACCTGATGATGGTTGCCGGCAAAGAGATCGAAGCCTGCATCCAGCGCCTGGCGCAGATGGCGCGCGCGTCGGGCATCCACATCATCATGGCCACGCAGCGGCCGTCCGTGGATGTCATCACCGGCACGATCAAGGCGAATTTCCCCACCCGGATCAGCTTTCAGGTCACCTCCAAGGTCGACAGCCGCACCATCCTGGGCGAACAGGGGGCCGAGCAGCTTCTGGGCCAGGGCGACATGCTCTACATGGCCGGCGGGGCCAAGATCACCCGTGTGCACGGGCCGTTCGTCTCGGATGAAGAGGTCGAGGAAATCGTCAACCACCTCAAGCAATTCGGCCCGCCCGACTACAAGTCCGGCGTGGTCGAGGGCCCCGACGAGGACAAGGGCAGCGACATCGACGCGGTGCTGGGCCTGACCTCGGGCGGCAACGGCGATGCCGAGGATGCGCTCTATGACACCGCGGTGCATATCGTGGCGAAGGATCGCAAGTGCTCCACCTCCTATATTCAGCGCAAGCTCGCCATCGGCTACAACAAGGCCGCGCGTCTCGTGGAACAGATGGAGGACGAGGGCGTCGTCAGCGCAGCCAACCACGTCGGCAAACGTGAGGTGCTGGTCCCCGAGCCATAGGGCCCGCCGCGGCTGTCATCGTCCTGCCTCCGGCTGGTCCGTCCATGGGACGCTGACAGGGGCGCAAGGCTGAGCTAATCTGCTGGCGCAACCGGGAGGATCCCAATGACACGCAACAGCAGCATCGCCATCCTGGGCGGCAACGGCGCCCTCGGCAGCGCGATCGCCACGGCGCTTCTGGCCCGGGGCGTGGTCGAGGCCGGTGCGCTCTGGATCTCCAGCCGCAGCGGAACCGCGGGGCCCCTGACCGGGACCGGGGTCCGGACCACGAGCCAGGCGCAAGAGGCGGCCTGCGCCTGCGGGACCGTCATTCTCGCCGTCCCGCCCGCGCAGGCCGGGGCGCTTGGCATCGCGGCGGCGGATGCGCTGGTCATATCGGTCATGGCCGGTGTCCCGCGGTCCCGGCTCGCGGCGCTTGCCGGCGCCGGCCGCGTCGTGCGGGCGATGTCGAGCCCCGCCGCCGCCACCCATCGCGCCTTCAGCCCCTGGTTCGCGCCCGATCTGGGCGCGGCGGACAAGGCGCGGACCGACCGGATCCTCTCGGCCTGCGGGCTGGCGGACGAGGTGACGGAGGAGGCCCATATCGACCTCTTCACCGGCATCACCGGCCCCATCCCCGGCTTCGTGGCCTATCTCGCCCAGTGCTTTGCCGATCACGCCACGGCACGGGGCGTGGCGCCCGACGTGGCGAATCGCGCGGCGCGCCAGTTGTTCCTGGCCTCGGGCGAGGCGCTGGCGGCCAGCGATCTGCCGCCCGCCGCCCATGTGCAGGCGATGATCGACTACGCGGGCACGACGGCCGCCGGATTGCGCGCGATGCAGGCCTCGCCACTGGCCGCGGCCATCGCCGAGGGGGTGGAGGCCGCGGTCGCCCGGGCGCAGCAGATGGGGCGGGGCTGACGCAGCGGGCGGGCGCTCGCCACTGTCAAAGGCGTGATATCGCCTAGCATGGGCAATTCGGCGACAAGGACCTTATGTTGGGACTGACCAAGTGTGGGGACCGACCAAGGCCCCGGCCCAGACGATAGGAACGCCATGAAGACCCTCCGCCTCCTCCTGCTTCTTCTTCCCCTCGCGATTGCCGCGCTCGCGGGCACGGCCCAGGCGCAGCAACTCAGCCTTGCCGAGATCAGCCGCTATCTGAACTCCTTCACCACGGCGGAGGGCGAATTCACCCAGATCAACGCCGATGGCACGATCTCCACCGGGCAGATCTACATCAAGCGGCCGGGCCGCATCCGGTTCGAATACAACCCGCCCGACGGCTCTCTGGTGATCGCGGGGGGCGGCGCCGTGGCGATCTTCGATCCGCAATCGGATCGGAACCCCGAACGCTATCCCCTGGCCGAGACGCCGCTGAAGATCGTGCTCGAGGCCAACGTGGACCTGTCGCGCTCCGGCATGGTGACCGAGCACAGCTTCGACGGCACGGCCACCACGGTGACCGCGCAAGACCCCCAGCGCCCCGAGCTTGGGAGCATCCAGATGAAGTTCACCGGCTCTCCGGCCGAGCTGCGGCAATGGATCGTCACCGACGAGAGCGGGACCCGCACAACGGTCATTCTCGGCGATCTGGCCCGGAACGTCGCCATCAACGACGCCCGGTTCAACATCATCGCCGAAACCAACCGCTGGGCGAATTAGGCGCAGCCGGGCCCCGCCGCGGCGGAGCCCTTGCCCGTCAACCGGTCACAGCCGGCGCGGGCATTGCGCAAGCTGTGCCTGATAGACGACGGCGCGGGTCTCGACCTCGCCCGCGACCCGCATCAGCCAGCCCTTGCTGCGATAGGATTGCCGGCGGAACCCGGTCCGTCCCTCGTGATAGGCTAGGTACTGGTTGCGCACATCGCTCATGTCGATGCCCAGCTCCTGCTCGCTCAGTTTCATGTACCAGCCCATGAAGTCGGCAGCGTGCCGCATGTCGTCACGCCGCGCTCCGCGGGCGTGCTGGGCGGTGACGTATTCATCCCATGTGCCGTCCAGCGCCTGGCTGTAGCCAAACGCCGAGCTTTGCCGCCCGGTCGGGATGATCCCCAGCGCGTATTGGTGCGGCGGCCGGTTGTTCGAGATGAATTTGCTTTCCTGATAGATCATCGCCATCAGGACATGGGCCTGAACGCCCCACTTCCGTTCCGCCTGCCGGAAGGCGCGGGCGTAATGTGGACGTTCCGCCAACAATGCACAGGCATTGTCTAGATTTTCCGGCGCATCAGTGTTGCGTGGTGCGCAGCTGCCCAGCGCACCAACCAAGACCAATGCGAGAATGAGTCTGCTCATCTGCCTCTCGCTCTTATCGTATTTTTATTGAAACCGAGTGTAGCACAAAGCCGTGCCTCAGGAAAATGGTCTTGGGGCGGCGGCTGCGGCAATGTGAAGCTTGGTGTGACGCCGGGTGCGCACATCGATTCGACACACTGTTTCCAGTCAAATCGCTGCTTTTTGCCGCGGACAGGTAGACTCTTGGCGCCTGGGACGGTTACCAACCGTTTAAAGGGGTCGGAAAAACATGCTGAAAACTCGTGCCAAGTACCATCTCGGGCAGGTCGTCCGGCATCGCAAGCACCCGTTTCGCGGTGTGGTGTTCGATGTGGACGCAATGTTCAGCAATACCGAGGAATGGTACGACGCCATCCCCGAGGACAGCCGCCCCAAGAAGGACCAGCCGTTCTACCACCTGCTGGCCGAGAACGACCAAAGCTACTACGTCGCCTATGTGTCCGAGCAGAACCTCGTCGCCGATTATTCCGGTGAGCCTGTGGACCACCCCGACCTCGACGACCTCTTCGGCCCGTTCCAGGACGGTCACTATCCGCTGCAGGTTCAGCTGAACTGACGGCCGGCCGTCACGTGAGCGGCCGCATTCCTTCCATTCCGTCCAGCATCAAGTCCAGCCCGAATTCCAGGGTCTGGATCCCGTCATGCTCGCGCACCGCGATCTTTTCGGCGAGCCCGCGCAGGTGCGGAAAGAGATCGGCGGGGATCATCTCCATGTTGGCGGCGGCGGCCTCCGCGTAGTCTTCGGGCTGAAACGGGAAGGTCTGCCGCTGGATCGTGTAGCCGTAGATATAGGCGTCGAGCGTGTTCCAGATGTGGTCGGCCTGCGGATAGCTGAACCCCGCCCCGACGAGACAGGCGAGCGTCGCCTCGACATAGGCCAGCATGTTCGGCCCCGGCTCTGCATTGGTCAGGATCAGCTGCGCCGCCCAGCGGTGGCGCATCAGCGCCGCATGGGCGGCCTGCGCCCGATTGCGCATCTCGCCGCGCCATTCGCCGGGCCCGGGGCGGGCGAATTCGCCGGCCACCAGGTCGACCATCCCCGCCAGCAGGTCGGCCTTGTTCGACACGTGATTGTAGAGCGACATCGCCTCGACCCCCAGTTGCTGGGCAAGTTTGCGCATGGACAGGGCCGCAAGGCCCTGGGCGTCGGCAAAGGCCATGGCCTCGGCCAGGATACGGTCGCGGGTGAGCGGGGTGCGGGATCCGGATGTTGACATGCTTACAATGTAAGTCTAAAGCCGGGACATCGCAACATACATCGTAAGTCAACTTGGCGGAATCAGGAGAATCATCATGAAAAAGGTTTGCATCATCGGAATTTCGGGAAAGCTGGGGCAATACATGGCCCAGCACTGCCTCGACCGCGGCTATGAGGTGACCGGCGTTTGCCGTCCCGACAGCGTCGAGAAGCTGGCCCGCTTCGGCGACCGGATCACGGTCTACCCCGGCCGCACCGATGACCGCGAGGTGGTCGCGCGGGCCGTCGGCGACGCGGACGGCGTTCTGACCGTTCTCGTGCCCTGGGGGCGGACGGATTACGCCAGCGGCACGGCACGGGCCGTGATGGCGGCGGCCAAGCCCGGCGCGCGGCTGATCTATTCCTGCGGCTGGCACATCAGCCGCGATGGCAAGGACGTCTACTCGTGGAAGCTCAAGGCCATCGTCGCCCTTTTCGGCCCGATCGCCCGCTGGATGGGTTTTGCCGATCTTGACGACCAGGTCCGGGCGACCGACCTGATCTTTGCCAGCGATACGGACTGGACGCTGGTGCGCGGCAGCAGCCTGGAGGAAGGCGAGAGCGAGGGGCTGCCTGTCTGGGCTGACCATGTGGGCGACCCGATCCTGGCCAGCGACAAGACCCGCCGGGTGGACTTCGCGCTGTTCATGGTCGCTGCGCTGGACACGCCCGGCCTGATCCAACGCGCCCCCGCGATCAACGGGTGCAAGACGCCCTCGGCGCTGGAACACGGGCATGGGGCGTCGTTGGCCCGGGCGTAGGGGGCGCTACAATTGCGCGCGGCCGCCCGCCCCATAGCTCAATATCCCAGGGCGCAGCCGTCCTTGCGCGGGTCGCTTGCCCCTTCGAGAACGCCGCTCTCGTGAATCCGGATGGCCTGCGCCCCGCCGATCGGGCCATCCGGCACTTCCACCTGGTGGCCGAGGTCCGACAGCGCGTTTCGCACCGCGTCGGGATAGCCGCGCTCTACCTGCAGCACACCGTCCGTCGCGAATGACCGAGGTCCGTCGATCGCGGCCTGCGGCGACAGGCCGAAGTCCAAGAGGTTGGTCACGAATCGCGCATGGCCGTTGGCCTGGTATTGCCCACCCATGACACCGAACGGCATGACGGTCTCGCCATCCTTGCGCAGCAGGCCGGGGATGATCGTGTGCATCGGGCGCTTGCCCGGGGCGGCCTCGTTGGCGTGTCCCTTTTCCAGCGTGAAGCCCGCGCCGCGATTCTGCAGCAGGATGCCGAACTTGTCGCTTGCCACCCCCGAGCCGAAGGTCCGGAAGATCGAATAGATCAGCGACACCGCCATGCGGTCGCGGTCGACGACGGTGATATAGATCGTGTCCTTGTGCGCCTCGCCAGCGCCCGGAAGGCCGGGCGGCAGCACCGCGTCGGGCCGGATCAGCGCGGCCAGCCTGGCGGCGGTCTCGGGCGCGAGCATATGCTCCAGCCGTGTCATGTGATCGGGATCCGCGAGAAAGCGATTGCGGGCGTCATAGGCGAGCTTTGTCGCCTCAGCCTCGATATGCGCACGCTCTGCGCCGAACGGGTCCATCGCCGAAAGGTCGAATTGCTTGAGGATGTTGAGCAGCAGCAGGGCCGTGGCGCCCTGACCGTTGGGCGGATGCTCCATGACCTCGTGTGCGCCGTAGGCGGTGGTGACGGGCGTCGTATACTCGGCCCTGGCCTGCGCGAAATCGTCGAGCGAATGGGCGCCGCCCAGACCGCGCAGCGTATCGACCATATCCTCGGCAACCTCGCCCTCATAGAACCCGGCCCGCCCCTCGACGGCCAGCCGGCGCAGCGCCTCGGCGACGCCCGGCTCGCGAAAGACCGTGCCGGTGGTCAGCGGCTTGCCGCCGGGCATCAGCTTGCGCTGGGCGGCGTCGTTCAGATGGCTGGCCTCGGTCCAGTCCCGCGCAACGCGGGGGGCAACCGGGATGCCGGCCTCGGCATGATAGACCGCCGGTCCGATCACGTCGCCAAGGCCCATCCGGCCGTGGTCCTTGTTCAGGCGGCAAAAGGCATCGACGGCGGTCGGGATGGTGACGCTCTGCGCCCCGGTCCGCGGCATGGCACTGTGCCCCGCCGCCCGCAAAGCCTCGGCGTCGAAGGCCGCGGGCGCCCGGCCAGAGCCATTCATGGCGATGGGCGCCTCGCCGGGCCTGGAGATCAGGGCAAAGCAATCCCCGCCGATCCCGGTCATCTGCGGCTCGGCCGTTCCGAGCAGCAGCGCACCGGCAATGGCGGCGTCGAGCGCGTTTCCGCCGGCCTCGAGCATCTGTATCGCCACCTTGGTGCCCAGCGGGTGCGAGGTCGCGGCCATCCCGTTCATCGACAGGACGGCGGAGCGGCCGGGAAGTTGGAAATCGCGCATGATACTCTCCTTGGCAGTGCGCAGACCATAGGTCCGGCGGCTGGCTCTGCAAGGGGAGGAATGTAAGCCTCGACGCCGCGTGCTGGGTGGGGGCAATTTCGCGCGGCGCCGAGGGAAGCTATATGCAGCTACAGGTCCATGTTTGCCCCTTGTTTCCGGCCGCAAGGCGGAGGCAATGAGGCAATGTATGGGCATGCAATGAACAATGGCTGCCGCCACCCGGGATTGTTGCCCGAAGAGAGGAGATCACCGTGCCCGATTATTCCGAACTCGCCCGGACCGTCGCCGCCCTGACCGAGGGCGAGGATGACAGCGTCGCCCTCATGGCCACGCTTGCGTGCGAAATCCATCATTCCGACGAAAGGTTCGACTGGACCGGGTTCTATCGCGTTGTCGCCCCCGAGTTGATGAAGATCGGGCCCTACCAGGGCGGCCACGGCTGCCTGGTGATACCGTTCTCCCGCGGGGTCTGCGGGGCCGCGGCCCGCACCAGGCAGGTGCAGATCGTGGCAGATGTAGAGGCCTTCCCCGGCCACATCGCCTGTGCCGCCTCTACCAGGTCCGAGATCGTGTTGCCGGTGTTCGACCCCGAGGGAGAGGTGATTGCCGTCCTCGACATCGACAGCGACCGGCCCGACGCGTTCGATGCGGCGGATGCCGAGGGGTTGGCCGCAATCCTGGCCTGGGTCTTTTCGCGACGGTGACGCGGTCGGCACCGCTGTCCCTTGCGGGCCGGCCGGGCGCGGACTAGGCCCCGCACCATGGACAACGTCTATTCTCCGCCGACCGACCCGCTGGTGGTTCTGCACGAGGACCACGAGGTGCTTCTCGTGGACAAGCCCGCGGGCCTGCTGTCGGTGCCGGGCAAGGGGGCCGATCTGGCCGATTGCCTGCTGGCGCGGGTTCAGGCCGCCTTTCCGACGGCGCTTCTGGTGCATCGGCTGGACCGGGACACCTCTGGCGTGATGGTCTTTGCGCTGACCCCCCACGCACAGCGGCATCTTGGCCTGCAGTTCGAGAAACGGCAGACGAAAAAGACCTATGTCGCGCGGGTCTGGGGGCGGATGGCGGAAAAGACCGGGACGGTGGATCTGCCGCTGATCGTGGACTGGCCGAACCGGCCTCTGCAGATGGTAGATCACGAGCGCGGCAAGGCGGCCGTGACGGACTGGCGCGTTCAGCGGGCCAGCGTTGCCGAGACCCGTGTCCGTCTGATGCCCAGGACCGGGCGGTCACACCAGCTGCGGGTTCACATGCTGGCGCTCGGGCATCCGATCCTGGGCGATCCGTTCTATGCAACGGGTGAGGCGCGGGATTTCCCGCGCCTCATGCTGCATTCCGAAACCCTGCAATTTCGTCATCCGGACGGCGGGGCAGGGACCCGCGTGACGGCCAAGGCGCCGTTCTAGGCCGGCAGCTTGGCCTTGCGCAGATAGGGCAGGACCGTGTCGATGCTGCCATACTTGGCGATCGCATCCTCGTCGGACACCGCCACCGGCACGATCACGTCCTGGCCGGGGACCCAGTCGGCCGGCGTCGCCACGCCCGCGGTGGCCGAGGTCTGGAGCGCATCCACCGCACGCAGCACCTCGGCGAAGTTCCGGCCCACGGTCATCGGGTAGGTCATCGACAGCTTGAGCTTCTTGTCCGGCCCGATGATGAAGACGGACCGCACGGTCTGGCTGTCGGCCGGGGTCCGGCCTTCGGGCAGGTAGGCCTCGGAGGGCAGCATGTCGAAGGCCTTGGACACTTCGAGACCGTCGTCCGCGATGATTGGAAAGCCCGCCGCCGCGCCGCCGTATGTCTGGATGTCGGTCTTCCATTTCTTGTGGTCTTCCACGCCGTCGACCGAAACGCCGATCACCTTGACGCCGCGCTTGTCCCACTCATCGGCAAGCTGCGCGACGGCGCTGAATTCCGTGGTGCAGACCGGGGTGAAATCCTTGGGATGCGAAAACAGGATCGCCCAGCTGTCGCCGACGAAATCATGCAGGGCAAAGCTGCCCTGGTCGGTCGTGACGGTCAGGTTCGGGATGGTGTCATTGATTCGCATTGCCATTCGGTCGCTCCTTATGTGGATGGGCCCGGTCTCCGAGCTTCCCTCTTCAGATGCTCTTGCCGGACCGCGTGTGCAAGCCCTCCGGCCTCGTGTGCGTTTCCGGACAGAAGCGGTGCGCATGTCAGTCTTTTGCGCATTTCGGTCCAGACTATCTCGATTGCAACAGCCAACGAAGGGGTTCGTCTCATGCTCAGGCAGATCAAGGGTCTTCACCACGTCACGTCGCTGGCCTCTTCGGCCCGCGAAAACAACGCTTTCTTCACCAACGTCCTCGGCCTGCGCCGGGTCAAGAAGACGGTGAATTTCGACGCGCCCGACGTCTATCATCTCTATTACGGCGACGAGGTGGGCACGCCGGGCACCGTCATGACCTATTTCCCCTTTTCCGGCGCGGCCCGCGGCCGGCGCGGGACGGGCGAGGTCGGGACCACCCGCTTCACCATTCCCGTCGGCAGCGCCCAGGCCTGGGCCGAGCGGCTGGGCACCTTCGACATCGCCAATGTCAGCGTCGGCACCCTGTTCGGCACGCCGGTCGTGGGCTTCGACGGCCCTGATGGCGACCGATTCGCGCTGGTCGAGGGCGAGGATGACCGGGCACCCTGGACCGGCAACGGCATCTCGGAGGAGATGGCGATCCGTGGCTTCCATTCCGCCGACATGCGCCTGCGCGAAGCTGGCGCACAGGCCGAATTGCTGCGCTTCATGGGCTATGAGGAGCAGGATCGCGACGGTGCCCTCATCCGCTATGCCGTGCCCGGCGGCAACGCGGCCAACGTGATCGACATCGAAGAGGCGGGCAACCTTGCCCCCGCGGGCCAAGGGGCCGGATCGGTGCACCACATCGCCTTTGCCGTCGAGAACCGCGCCCGGCAGCTGGAGGTCCGCGAGGCGCTGCTTGACACCGGCTATCAGGTGACGCCGGTGATCGATCGCGATTATTTCTGGGCGATCTATTTCCGCACGCCGGGCGGGGTTCTGTTCGAGGTGGCGACCAACGAGCCCGGTTTC
Source organism: Roseisalinus antarcticus (assembly GCF_900172355.1). Lineage (GTDB taxonomy): Bacteria > Pseudomonadota > Alphaproteobacteria > Rhodobacterales > Rhodobacteraceae > Oceanicola > Oceanicola antarcticus_A. The sequence goes on from NZ_FWFZ01000007.1 coordinate 79,000, forward strand.
GACCGGGACGAGGACACCGCGCATCTTGGCGAGGCGCTCAAGCTGCCCTCGCAGCACGAGCATCTTCGCGCGGCGCTGGAGCGGCACCTGGAGCCGATCGGCCAATGACTTACCAAGCTGCAATCACCAAGGGCACGGACGGCGCACCGCTGGTCCTGACCTTTCACGGCACGGGCGCGACAGAGGACCAGTTTCACGAGGTCGCTTCCGCCCTCAAGCCCGGGGCGCACGTGGTCTCTCCGCGGGGCGATGTCAGCGAAAACGGGGCGCTGCGCTATTTTCGACGGACGGGCGAGGGGGTCTATGACATGGACGACCTCGCGCGGCGGACCCAGGCGATGGCCGGCTTCATCGCCGAGCAGAAGGCCCGCGTGGACGCGCCCGAGGTCATCGGGCTGGGCTATTCGAACGGGGCCAATATCCTGGCCTCGGTGTCGTTTTCCGCGCCCGAGCTGGTCGACCGTCTGGTGCTGATGCATCCGCTGATCCCGTTCGCTCCGGCGCCGCAGCCAGGGCTTTCGGGTCGCAAGGTGCTTGTGACCGCTGGGCGCCAGGATCCGATCTGTCCCGCGGCGAGCACCGAACGCCTGGTCGCCTGGTTCGAAGCGCAGGGCGCGGCTGTGACCGTTGCCTGGCATCCCGGCGGGCATGAGATCCGGCAGGAGGAGGTCGAGGCGATCTCTGCCTTTCTGACGTGATGTGCCGGGTCGGGCCACATGGCGAAAGCCGGGCGGCGCGGCCCTGATCGCGGGCTACCGCGGCGGCGTCAGATCACGACCACGGGCGTGCCGACCGGCACGCGAGCGTAGAGATCCATCATGTGCTCGTTCACCAGCCGCAGGCAGCCGGAGGAAAACGACCGCCCCATGGTCCAAGGCTGCGGCGTCCCGTGAATGCGATAGAACGTGTCCCGCCCGCCTTGATCAAGATAGAGCGCGGCCGCACCGAGTGGGTTCATCGGATGCCCGCCGGGCAGGCCGTTGCGGAACCGGCCGTAGATCTGCGGCTCCATCCGGATCATGCTCTCGGTCGGGCGCCAGCCGGGCGCGATCGCCTTGCGCGAAACGCGGGCTGTGCCCTCGAACGCGCGGCCCTCGGCGCCGATGGCGATCACGTACCGCATGGCCCGGCCCGGCTCCTGGACCCAGAAGAGCTGTCGCGTGGAGTTCCAGGCATAGATAACACCCGGCGTCAGTTGCGTATCGACCCGGACCCAGCGCGGCCGGTGTCGATAGGGCACCCGGTAATTGGAATGGCTCAGGGTCTGCGCCTCGGCCGGCGCACATATCCCGATGCTACCCGCGGCCAAAGCGGAGAGCGCGATCTCTCGTCTGTTCAGCATCTGCCCGAATCCTCAGATCCACGTTTCTTAGCTTCGGGCGTAGCAAGAGAATGCGGCGAAATAGCGAACGACCTCGGAAACTGTCCCGAGGCCGCAAACAATCCCGACAGGATGTGGCAAATAAGTCGATTGTCTGAGGCGCTAGTGCGCGACGACCGTCGCCCCGATCTGCACGCGCTCATAGAGGTCGATGACGTCCTCGTTGAACATCCGGATGCAGCCGTTCGAGCTTGAAAGCCCAACCGTCCAGGGCTGCGGCGTGCCGTGGATGCGATAGAGTGTGTCCCGGCCCCCGCGGTAGAGGTAGAGCGCACGCGACCCAAGCGGATTGTTCGGCCCGCCGGGCACGCCACCCGCGAATTGGCGGTATTTGTCAGGGTCGCGCCGGACCATGTTGGCGGTCGGCGTCCACGACGGCCATTCGACCTTGCGCTGGATCGTGGTCGCCCCGTCCCACTGACGCCCCAGCTCTCCGACGCCGATCTTGTAGGCCATGGCCTGGCGGTTCGGCATGATGAAATAGAGGTTGTGGCTGTTCTTGTAGAGGTGGATGTCGCCCGGCGTCAGGTTGGTGTTCAGCTCCACCAGTTCGCGGCGCATGTCGGCCGGAATCTGCGTCGGCGCATTGGCCAGGGCCGGCGCGGCCAGAAGCGAGGCACCGGCGCTGGCCAGAAAGTTTCGTCTGTTGATCATGGCAGCGATCCTTTGGATTGGTTGAGTGACGGGGGCCGCGCTGGCGCAGCCCGTCCCGTCACAGCAGCACGACGCGGGTGCCCTGCGGCACCTGTTCGTAGAGGTGCGCGATATGCGAGTTGACCAGGCGGACGCAGCCGTTGGACACCCGGCGCCCGATCGTGCGGGGCGCGGTGGTGCCGTGGATGCGCAGGAACGTGTCCCCGCGGCCCGGCTCGAACAGGTAGAGCGCACGCGCCCCAAGCGGGTTGTTCGGGCCGCCCGGCATACCGTCGGCATATTGCTCGTAAGAGCCCGGGTCCCGCGCGATCATCTCGTCGGTCGGGCGCCAGGACGGCCATTCCTTCTTGGCGCCCACGTAGAACTCGCCCGATTCATAAAGCCCGGCGCGCCCGATCCCGACCGAGTAACGGATCACGCTGCCGTCGCCCGCGGGCAGCGACCAGTACAGCCCGAAATCGTCGGGAAACACGTGGATTTCACCAGGCGGAAGCGGCTCGGCCAGGCGGAAAAGCCGGGGCATCATGGATTCGGGAAAGACGTAGCCCTGGGCCTGGGCCGCGGGCCCCAGCGAAACGGCGGCCCCCGAGGCAAGGGCGGTGGCGATGAATGAACGGCGAGACAGCATTGGACAGCCCTGATTCCTGGTAAATTAGATTTGGCAGCGTCCCCAGGCACGGGACCAATCAGACATTAACGGCAGGCCCGGGGGAAGCCAAACCTTTTGTTCCGCACAAAGGCGTGAGGGTCGAACCTGTCGCCACCGCGCGCCATGTCCGGGGATCATTGCCACTGACGCACCATGGCGATGAACCGGGGCGCGAAGAACGCCGAGAAGGCCTTGACCTCCGGCCGGCGCCAGGCCTCGGGGCTGATCACCAGCCAAGAGGAGGTGTCGGTTCCCTCTGGCGGGTCAAAGCACCGGATCAGGCCGGGTTGGTCGTGCGCCAGCGAGGTCGGAACCGGCCCGATCCCGATACCCGTCTTGAGGGCGGCGATCATCGATTCCGCGTCCGAGCAGCGCGACACGACCTAATCGGGCCCGATCCGCGCCAGCATCCAGTCGTTGATCAGGCGGGGCGTATGGGGGCCCGCATAGGCGACGAACCGGTGCCCGGCGAATTCGTCGGCCGAGGCCGGCAGGCCGTGGCGGTTCGCATAGGCGGCGGTGGCGTGGAGGGTCGACAAGGCCGTGGTCATCCGGCGGCAGATCAGCCGGTCGTCCTCGACCTCGCGGTAAATGCGGATCGCCACGTCCGCCTCGCCCGCCGCAAGGTCGAGGAAGGTGTAGCTCGAGATACATTCGAAGTTGATCCTGGGCCGGATCTCGGCGAACTCGGCCAAGATCGCCGCGAGGCCGTCGGAGAAATTGACCCGCGGCGCGGTCAGCCGGATGGGCTGCAGGTCGGTCGCGCGGGCCCTCTCCGCAGCCTGGCCAAATTGCGCGACCGCGGCTTCCATCGCCTCGGCGGCTGGTCTCAGCCGGATCGCGGCGCCGGTCGGGTGAAAGCCGCGGGTGTCACGCTCGAACAGGGTCAGGTCCAGCGCATGCTCCAGCGCCTCGACCCGCCGCGCCACGGTGACCTGCGCAAGGCCCAGCTCCTTCGACGCCGCGAGGGTGGAGCCGCGCCGCAGCACGACGAGGAAGACGCGCACGTCGGACCAGTTGTGAAACCGGCTCTTCATTTCCGAAGACCCGCACAATGCCGGAGCGGATACCGCAGGGCGGCCGCGGGCCCCAGGATCGGATCAGTCTCATGTCTCCGAAACGACCGCCCGATGACCTCGATCTCTCGCCCCGTCAGCCTCCGGTCCCGCCTCGCACGGCTGCTGCACCGCCCCGCCCGTCAAGCCTGCTGTGACACGGACCGCGACCTGCTTTTGGCCGAACGCGCTTTCCTTGCCGAGAGGATGGCTGCGGACCCGGAGTTTTTCGCTGGCGACATCGCCCCCCTCTGCATGACGTATCTCTATCCTGGCCGCGACTGACCGGGCCGGCCGTCAGGCCAGCGCCGGGCTGGGCCGGCGATGGATCGTCAGCCAGAGCGCCGAGACAATGGCCAGGTTGATCACGCCGGCGATGGCCGCATTGGCGAAGGTCCATTGGTAGGCGCCGGTCTGGTCGAAGAAGACCCCGCCCTGCCAGCCGCCCAGCCCGTGGCCGGCATAGGCGAAGGCCATGACAACCCCGAGCGACGAGGCCCGCCGCGCCGGGGCGGTCAGGTTGCGCGTGGTCACGATGATCGTGGTCATGACGCCTGCGTAGCCGAAGCCGTAGACCACGGCATAGGCGTAGAAGACCCCGATCCGGTCGATGAAGTAGAAGCCGAAGACCATGACGGTCTGCCAGGCGGACGCTGTCAGATAGGCGGGCAAGGCGCCGATGATATCGGTCAGCTTGCCGAAGGCGACCCGGCCGACGATGGCCGTCAACAGCATGACGAAGAGAACGCCGCTCGCTTCGGGCGCGGAAAAGCCGCGGCCCTGGATCAGCGGGACGAGATGCATCAACGGCACCGCCATGCAGGTGCAGCAGAACACGGTGGCCAGCGCGATCCACAGCATGATGACCGTGTTGGGAAGGCCGGAGGGCGTCTCCTCCGACGCGGCGGCGGCGCCTTTGACCACGGGCGGATCGCGCAGCAGCAGCCCCACGGGCAGCAGGACCAGGAGGGTGACGATGCCTTGGGTCATCATCGCGCCGCGCCAGCCCATGGCCTCGATCAGCAGGGCACCGGTGAAGGGCACACCGCCCTGTCCAAGCGCCTGGCCCGCCGAGGCGATGCCGATGGCCAGCCCCGCCCCCGCCGCGAACCAGTTGCCGACCAGCGCCATCAACGGCGCCGAGATCGCGCTTCCTCCGAGGGCCCCGGCGATGAAGTAGAGCACGTAGAATTGCCAGAGGTCCGTCGCCCAGGAGGCCAGCATGGTCATCGCACCAACCGTCGCGATGCCCATCAGGACGACAGGCCGGACCCCGAACCGCTCGGACGCGAAGCCCATGACCAGCGAGCCCAGGGCAAGGCCCAGCAGGCCGGAAGAATTGATCAGGGCGATGTCGCCGCGGCCCCAGCCCTCACTCTCGCTCATCGGGACGAAATAGACCGACAGGCCATTGACGATCTGCCCCATGGTCACCGCGAGGATGATCGTGGTGACGGCAAGGACCGTCCACCGGTAGCGCGGTGATGCATCCGCCGCTGATCCTGCTGACCTCATGATGCTCTTTCCCCGGGCTGACGTGTTGGCGTTCCCGTCAGTATACCATGTTCGCCGCGGTCGGTACGCGTGAATTGCCCGGGTCTGGACGCTGGGCCCGGCGGTGACGGCGCGGGCGACCGAACAAAAGAAAACGCCCGCCGAACGGGTCGGCGGGCGTTTCCGGTCTGTCTGTCCGACACGGTCGGAAGAGGCGGATTACTCCGCCGCTTCTTCCTTGGCCAGTTCTTCGCCGGTCTCCTGGTTCACGACCTTCATGGCAAGGCGCACCTTGCCGCGATCGTCGAAGCCGAGAAGCTTGACCCAGACCTCCTGGCCCTCCTTGAGGACGTCCGAGGGGTGGTTCAGGCGGCGGTTCTCGATCTGGGACACGTGGACCAGCCCGTCGCGCTTGCCGAAGAAGTTCACGAAAGCGCCGAAGTCCACGATCTTGACGACCGTGCCCTTGTAGATCTTGCCCTCTTCCGGCTCCGCCACGATCGAATAGATCATGTCATAGGCCTTCTGGATGGCCTCGCCGTTGGGCGATGCGATCTTGATGATGCCCTCGTCGTTGATGTCGACCTTGGCCCCCGAAAGCTCCACGATCTCGCGGATCACCTTGCCGCCGGAGCCGATCACTTCGCGGATCTTGTCGGTGGGGATCTGCATGGTCTCGATGCGCGGCGCGTGGACCGAGAAGTCGCCGGCGGTCGAAATCGCCTTGGACATCTCGCCCAGGATGTGCAGACGGCCGGCCTTGGCCTGCGCCAGCGCCTTTTCCATGATCTCGGGCGTGATGCCCGCGACCTTGATGTCCATCTGCAGCGAGGTGATGCCGTTCTCGGTGCCAGCGACCTTGAAGTCCATGTCGCCGAGGTGATCCTCGTCGCCAAGGATGTCGGACAGGATGGCGTAGGAACCGTCATCCTCAAGCACGAGGCCCATGGCCACGCCGGCCACCGGCGCCTTGAGCGGAACGCCCGCGTCCATCATCGACAAAGATCCGCCGCAGACCGACGCCATCGAGGACGAGCCGTTGGACTCGGTGATCTCGGAGACGAGGCGGATCGTATAGGGGAAATCGGTCGCCGGCGGCAGGACCGCCTGCAACGCGCGCCACGCCAGCTTGCCGTGGCCGATCTCGCGCCGACCGGGAGGGCCCACGCGACCCGCTTCGCCGACCGAGTAGGGCGGGAAGTTGTAGTGCAGCAGGAAGTTCGACTTGTAGGTGCCCTGCAGCGCGTCGATCATCTGTTCGTCGTCGCCGGTGCCCAGCGTGGTCACGACCAGTGCCTGCGTCTCGCCGCGGGTGAACAGGGCGGAGCCATGCGTCCGGGGCAGGATCTGCGTCTCGGACACGATCGGCCGGATCTGGTCCAGCGCACGGCCGTCGATGCGGCGGCCGTTCTTGACGACATCGCCGCGCAGAACGGTCGACTCCAGCTTCTTCACGGCCGAGCCGAGGTTCGGATCTTCCAGCTGCTCTTCGGTCAGGGCGGCCTTGATGGCGTCCTTGGCCGCGGCGATGGCGGTCACACGCTCCTGCTTGTCGGAGATGGCATAGGCGGCGCGGATGCCCTCTTCGCCAGCGGCTTTCACCACCTCGTAGAGGTCGCTGTAGTCCGGCGGGGCAAAGTCGAACGGCTCTTTCGCCGCCGATTCCGCGATCTGGATGATCAGGTCGATGACCGGCTGGATCTGCTCGTGTGCAAACGTCACCGCGCCCAGCATCTCGGCCTCGGTCAGCTCATAGGCCTCGGACTCGACCATCATCACGGCGTCCTTGGTGCCGGCGACGACAAGGTCCAGGCGCTGATCGGGGTTGTTCTTGAGAACCTGCATGTCTTCGACGGTCGGGTTCAGAACGTATTCGCCATCCTCGAAGCCCACGCGGCAGCCGGCGATCGGGCCCATGAAGGGGGCGCCGGAAATGGTCAGCGCGGCGGAGGCCGCGATCATCGCCACGATGTCGGGGTCGTTGACCAGGTCGTGCGACAGCACGGTGCACATCACCAGCACTTCGTTCTTGAAGCCGGGCACGAACAGCGGGCGGATCGGACGGTCGATCAGGCGGGCGGTCAGCGTTTCCTTTTCGGTCGGCCGCGCCTCGCGCTTGAAAAAGCCGCCGGGAACCTTGCCCGCGGCGTAGTATTTTTCCTGGTAATGGACGGTGAGCGGGAAAAAGTCCTGCCCTTCCTTTGCTTTCTTGGCAAAGGTCACGTTGGCCATGACAGAGGTCTCGCCCAGTGTGGCGATGACCGAACCGTCAGCCTGACGGGCAACCTTGCCGGTTTCCAGTGTCAGCGTCTCTTCGCCCCACTGGATCGATTTCTTTGTGACTTCAAACATCTAGCGTATCCTGATTGGGAGCACTCCCGGGCGTTCCCGGGTCTCCCGTTTGCGTGGCGGCCCCATTGCCGCCGACCCCATCATCATCCCATGCGCCGGGGTCATGGCGTCACGTCCCAGATTGCGGGGCCATACACGAAAACGGCGGTGGTGGAAAGCGGCCTGTCGGGGGGCCGCGCCAGGCATGCCTCGCCAAGGTCGGGCCGCTCCTCGCTGACCCGCGCCGTGGTGTGAACGGGCGGGCATGAAAAAGGGGCCGCTCTCGCGACCCCTTCCCGGACAGCGTTTGTCCGCGCTTAGCGGCGGATGCCGAGGCGCTGGATCAGGCCCTTGTAGCGGGCCTCGTCCTTGGCTCTCAGGTAGTCGAGAAGCTTCCGGCGCTGGGCAACCATCATGAGCAGCCCGCGGCGGCCATGATTGTCTTTCTTGTGGATCTTGAAATGTTCGGTCAGCGTCGCGATGCGCGAGGTCATGATGGCAACCTGCACCTCGGGAGAGCCGGTGTCGCCCTCCTTGTCGCCGAATTCCTTGATGAGCCGGGTCTTTTCTTCGGGCGTAATCGACATCGGGGTCTCCTGTCTGGAAGGTGATGGCGCGAGCCGGGATGTCGTCCAGCAAGGCCCTTGGAGGTTTCTGCCGCCCGGGCAACCCGAACGGAAGGCCGTCCCCTAGGGCATCCCCGCGCCAAAGGCAACGGGTTTCGGCACGTCAGAGCCGGATCAATGCCACGTTGCCAAGATCAAGCTCGGACAGGCCCGCGAGATGGGCGACTATCTCGCCATCCGCATAGAGGTCGACGCCGGTATCGGTGACCGTCTGGCTCAGCGTGGGCGGGGTATCGCCGACATAGCTGACCTCGAGCATGTCCTCGTCCGGGTCGAAGTCGGAGATCTCGGCACCGGTGCCCTGCAAGGCGAAGACGTCCGCCTCGGTGCCGCCATTGGCGACATCGCCGGTGCCCAGCTCGATCCTGTCCTCGCCGGCGCCGCCGTTGAGGAAATCGCGTTCCGAATCGTCGCCGCCACGCAAGGTGTCTTCGCCCGACCCGCCGTGCAGGACGTCGGCCCCCGCGCCGCCGTCCAGCGTGTCGTTGCCGAGATTGCCGGCGAGCGTATCGTCCCCGGTGCCGCCCGAGAGATCGTCTTCCCCGTCGCCGCCGATCAGCGTGTCGTTGCCGGCGTCGCCCTCGATCGTGTCATCGCCCACGTGACCGGCGAGCGTGTCGTCCCCGTCGCCGCCCGCGAGGCTGTCGTCGCCGCGTCCGCCGTGGATATCGTCATTGTCCGCGCCGCCGTCCAGCGTGTCGTCGCCGTCGTCGCCAGAGATGTAATCGTCGCCCTCGCCGCCCGCGGCGAAATCGTCCCCGTCCCGGCCAAGGATCAGGTCGCGCCCGTCTTCGCCCTCAAGGCTGTCATCCCCAGAGGTCCCGGTGAACCACGTTTCCGTCTCGTGCCGGGTGATCTCGATTTCTTCCAGCGGCTCGGTCTCTTCCGGAGTTTCGGAGGGCGGGGCCACGTCTTCAGGCTCAGTCTCGGGCGCAGGCTCAGGCTCGGACTCGGGCGCAGGCGCGGGTTCCGGCGGCGGTGCCGCCGTCTGCGGGCCGGGGCTGTCTTCGGCACCTGTGTCTTCGGCAAACGGCGCTTCCGCGTCGAGGCCTCCGGCGGCGGAGACGGAGGCGGTCTGGCTCAGGACTGGCCCGGGCGACTCCTCGGCCCCGTCGGTCCCGTGCCTGGCCGCGTGGCTTTCGGAGGAGGCGGCGTGGCCGTCCTCGCCGCAATCCCAGAGGTTCAGGACTGGAGACTCCTCTTCGGCTCCGCCCTCGCCCGTCAGGACAGAGCTCCCGTCCGCGCCCGCGGGATCGTCGCCGGTGGTCGGATCTTCATTGTCGGCGCTGTCCGAGGCCTCTTCAGTGGGGCCGAAATCCATCAGCGCCCCCCCGAGGAGTGCCACACCAAGAAGCCCCAACAACCCGATCATCGGCAAAATTCCTGAATGCAAGACTGCGACAGGCACGCACGCCCGTCACTAGGCGCGGACACTAGCATTTTTTCGCCCATCTCCGGCGCGGATTCTGGTGCAAAGGTTAACGGCGGTGAGCCGGGCGGGCGGATCAGCCTGGCGTCCAGGGCTCGGGCTGGACCGAATAGCCGATGTAGAGCGGGTGGCGGGGGTGGCCGTCCTTGGTCAGCCCGAGGTGATAGAGCGATCCGTTCGCGGCCCCGAGGAGGGTCGCCACGGCCGCGCTCCGGTCAAGCAGGGCGCCGTGGGTGCCCCAGGCGCAGATGATCCGGTCGCCGGTGCCGGGGCGGATCCACCGGGTCGCACTTTCGATCAGGGCGGCGTCATTGCCCGGCCCGACGGGGTCGGCCACCTGCCGCAGGGCCTTGGGATCGGTCGCGCGCCAGGCAAAGATGTTGGTGACCCGGAACGCGCCGAAGCCCAGGGCGCGGGCCCGGCGCTCGCAGCGCTCGACGGTGGGGTCGTTCTGGCGTTCGGTCGCGGTCGAGGGGTTCAGCATGACGAACAGCGCCCGTGCGCCGTCCGGGTCCCAGGTCCGGGTCAGCAGGTAGCGATAGTTCTCGCAGGGCGAATAGACAGCGACGGACTCGGCGTCACCTTTCATGTGGCTGCGTTCGATCATGGGGCGCTTCTAACGCCTGGGCGGCGCCGGGGGAAGCGGTCGCCGCACACCGGGTCTTGATCTCAAGTGGACTTAAGAAATTACCAAGAAGGCATCGAGCGCGAATCACCTTCAGAAAGGACCCTCCGATGATTGGACGCAGACTCCGCCGGCTGTTTCACGACCGGCAAAGGCCGCCCCTGCCGGAGCTGCCCGACCTGTGCGGACCCGCGGGGATCTGTCGCCGGGCCCTGCCGGATGCGCTGCGGTGCGATGTCGGACTCAACTGCGGTTGCGGCGACTCCCGGCCCTCGGGGTGGTCGTATCTCGACCACCGGTGCGACACTTGATGATACTTACGTTGTAAGCCAATGCTCTCGTACGCTTACAGCGTAAGCATCATCGCAACACCACATTCAGCACCGTCATGAGACCCGTCATGCAATCATCCTTCCCCCCAGCGACCGCCCGCGCGGCCGGCGGCCTCTACGTTCTCATCATCGGCCTTGGCCTGACGGCAGAGCTTGTCTTTCGCGCCGGCATCGCGGTGCCGGGCGACCCGGCCGCGACGGCCGTGGCCATCACTGCCGGGGCGGACCCCCTGCGCCTGGCCATCGCCGCGGACGCGGTCATGGCGCTGGCCGATGTCGGGCTGGCCGTCCTGCTGCTGAGGTTGCTGCGGCCCCTGGGCGAGGGGTTGGCCATGGCCGCCTTCGCCTTTCGGCTGGTGCAGGTGGCCGGCAGAGCGCCTGCGCACAGGCGCTCTGCCGGCCTAGCCGACGAAGACCCGGGAGGGGTGCAGCTCGCCCCCCTTCCAGCGGCCCACCGCGATGGCATGGCCGTCATGGCTGGCCCAGCATTCGTCGCCGTAATCCAGCCCCGTGCCGATGACCGGCGCGGGGTTTCCGTTGCGCAGGCGACCCACGCTTTCGGCGGGGCAGCTGGCCTTCGGCAGGTCGAACAGGCCGTCCTCGAGCGGCCGCAACATCTCGTCCAGCTCCGGCGTGCCGGCGGCCGCCTCGATGGCGTCGAGCGTCACCCCGTCCTCGGCCGCGTCGAACGGGCCCGACCAGATCCGCCGCAGATGCTCGACATGGCCGTAGCAGCCCAGCGCCCGGCCCAGATCGCGGGCGATTGCGCGGACGTAGCCGCCTTTGCCGCAGGTCATCTCCAGCTCTACCAGGTCCGGGGACGGGCGGTCGGTCAGCACCAGCTCTTCGACCCAGAGCGGGCGGGCCGCGATCTCCATCTCCTCGCCGTCGCGGGCCCGCTTGTAGGCGCGTTCGCCGTCGATCTTGACGGCCGAGAAGGCGGGCGGCACCTGCATCACGTCACCGACGAACTGGCCGAGCGCGGCCTTGATCGTCTCGTCATCGGGGCGGCTTCCGGAGGTGTGGACGATCTCGCCCTCGGTGTCGTCGGTATTGGTCTCGGCGCCCAGGCGCACGACGAAGCTGTAGGCCTTCATCGCGTCAGTGATGTAGGGAACCGTCTTCGTCGCCTCGCCCAGGGCGATCGCAAGCACCCCGGTCGCCGCGGGGTCGAGCGTGCCGGCGTGGCCCGCCTTGTTGGCGTTGAACGCCCGCCGCACGCGGTTGACCACCGTGGTCGAGGTCAGCCCGGCGGGCTTGTCCACCACCAGCCAGCCGGAAATGTCGCGTCCCTTGCGCCGCCGTCCCATGTCGCCTCCGTCCTGAAAGAAGGCGGGGTGCTAGCCCCCCGTGCCGCCCCCGTCAAGCACGCCGACCATCGGCCCCATGGCCCAGCCCGCGTCCGACCGACCGATACCGGGCGCATGCAGGCGGCTGATCCTGCCATCGAAATAGAGCGCGTTCGGCAGGCCCAGGTGATCGCGGAACAGCGTGGCGAAGTCGTAGAAATTGACCACGCCGTCGGAGATCGCGAACACCACCCGACGGCCGTCCGCCGAGGTGCCGACGCCGTTGCGCACGTGGCGGCTGTCGGAGCCCTCTATGAACCGCGGATGCAGCGCCCCGTCGATCACCAGCATCGGCCCGGACTGGGTCGCAAAGCGGCAGTCGGGGCGATCGCGCTCGTAGGCGAGGGTCTCGATCACGAAGGCGCGGGCCTCCTGGATGCAGAAGACCCCGTTGGGCAGCATGCCGAAATTGCCGGGGCCCTCGTTCGGGATCACCCGCATCTCTTCGCGGCCCTCTTCGACGTAGTGCCCGACCGGCGACAGGTCGGGGTGATACATGCCTGCGTTCATCGCGAAGCGCAGCGGGCCGAGCTCGTCCTCCACCGCGCGGAAGCTGCGGTAGGGCCGGCCCGCGGCGTCGGACAGGAACAGGCGCAGGCCCTCGGTCGCGGGATCGACCTGGCAGATCGTGAAGTCGGTCTCGGCCCATGTGGTCTCGAAACAGGTGGTCGCGGCCGCCGGTCCGGCCAGCAGCACCAGAACGGCCGCCAGCCGGATCATTCGTCGAGGTCCTGCCTGACGTGAGGATCCGACAGCAGGGCCCGGGTCTCGTCGATCTGGTCGAAGGTCTTGTCGATCTGGAACCGCAATTCGGGCGCGAACTTGATCGTCAGCCCTTTCGAGACCAGCCGCCGCAGCTCTCCGCGGTTGCGGTTCAACGCTTCGATCGCGCCTTCCGCATCGTGGCCGCCAAGGGGCAGGACGAACGCCGTCGCGACCCGCAGGTCCGGCGTCGTGCGCACCTCGCCGACCGTGATCGACATGCGGCCAAGGTCGGGATCGTGCACGTCGCCGCGCATCAGGATGTCCGACAGGGTCCGCCGGATCAATTCGCCCACGCGCAGCTGTCGCTGGGATGGGCCTGCATTATCTCTATTCTTAGCCATGGGGGCGATGTAAGCCGCGAGGGATCGGTTGCCAAGCGGGGCAGCCAAAGGAATGAGGGGAAAACCATGACCGACACCCCGGGGATTGTCGTTACCGGCGCATCCGGCCGCATGGGCCAGATGCTTGTTCGCGAAGTCAGCGCGTCGCCCGATTGCCATCTTGTGGCGGCGCTGGAACGCGAGGACAGCGACTGGATCGGCCGTGACGTGGGCACAGCCATGGGCGGCGCAGAGCTGGGCGTGACGGTCACCTCGGACGCGCTGGAGGCCTTCGCCCGGGCACAGGCGGTCATCGACTTCACCGCGCCGGCCGCGACGGTGGAGTTCGCGGCGCTTGCGGCCCAGGCCCGCGCGGTGCACGTCATTGGAACCACGGGGCTTTCCGGCGACGACCTGAAAAAGATCGACGCCGCGGCCCATCACGCGGTCATCGTCCGGGCGGGGAACATGTCGCTTGGGGTCAACCTGCTGGTGGAGCTGACCCGCAAGGTCAGCCAGGCGCTGGGCGAGGCTTTCGACATCGAGATCGTCGAGGCCCACCACAAGGCCAAGGTCGATGCGCCCTCCGGCACGGCGCTGATGCTGGGCGAGGCCGCGGCCGAGGGGCGGGGCGTGGCGCTGGACGACGTGGCCGACCGGGGGCGCGATGGTATGACCGGCCCGCGCGAGGCCGGGGCGATCGGCTTCTCGGCGATCCGGGGCGGCGACATTGTGGGCGAACACGATGTGCTGTTCGCGGGGGCGGGCGAACGAATCGTCCTGCGGCACGTGGCGACCGACCGCGGCATCTTTGCCCGTGGCGCCCTGCGCGCCGCGCTTTGGGGGCAGGACAAGCGGCCGGGCCAGTATTCCATGGCGGATGTGCTTGGGTTGTAGGCGGCCGAGTGTGAACCAACCCGGCGCCCCGCGCGTATCAGGAGGATGAAACACCTCGATTTTGTCCTCGCCCTCGCCCTCGCGTTTGCCCTGCCGGCCGCCCCGGCGCTGGCGGAGTTCGCGCCGATCCGCGACCGGGCAAGCTTCGTCGCGACCGTTCAGGGCCGAGAGCTTGCCATTCCGCTGCTGGGGATCGCCCTGGCCGTCCGGGCGGACGGCAGTATCGGCGGCTCTGCCCAGGGTCAGGCCGTCACCGGCACATGGTCCTGGGACGCCGGATATTTTTGCCGCACGCTCAGCTGGGGCAGCCGGTCCTGGCCACTCAATTGCCAACTGGTCGAGACCGACGGCAACCGTGTCCGGTTCACCGCCGACCGGGGCACGGGCGACCAGGCGCGGTTCGCCCTGCGCTGATCGCGCCGCCCGCTTCAGAAATCGACGGCGATGCCCTTCGTCTCCCAATCGCCGTAGCGGATCGGTTCGGGGCCGTCGCGCCCGCCAAGCTCCACCGGCAGGTCGGCGGCTTTCGCGGCCTTGCGCCTGGCCTCGGCCTCTTCGAGGGCTCGGATCGCGGCGGGGGGAAGGTCGGATTTCGGGTCTGACATCGTTGCCTCCGTTTCAATGCCCGGGTCGCTTGCCGCGGGGATGGGTCTGATATACCCCGCCCCATCCGTGAAACAAGGGAGCGCGCCGTGTCCGAGACCTCCGATCCCAAGGGCCTGGCCCCGCGCCGCGCCGCCCTGCGCCTTGTCACCGGCGCGACCGACGAAGCCCGCCTGCTGTCGGAGCTGACGCCGACGCTCGACACCCTGCCGGCGGGCGACCGCGCCCGTGCGCTGCGGCTTGCGACCGATACGCTGCGGGCATTGGGCCGGGCCGACCGGGTGCTCAAGCCGCTGCTGGCCCGCCGGCCGCCGCCCGGGGTGCGCAACGCCCTGCGCCTCGCGACGGTCGAGATCGCGCAGGGCGCCGCGCCGCATGGTGTGGTGAACGCCTATGTCGAGATCATCGGCACCACGCGGCACACCGCAAAGTTTCGCGGGCTGGTGAACGCGGTGCTGCGCAAGGTCGGCGAAGGCGCGACCCAGGGATGGGACAGCCTGCCGGTGCCGAACCTGCCCAAATGGCTGCGCCGCCCGCTGGCCGAGGCCTGGGGCGACCGCGCGGTGCAGCGGATGGAACACGCCCATTTCCACGGCGCCCCGCTGGATCTGACCGCCAAGGGTGATCCGCAGGCGCTGGCCGACAGCCTTGGCGGCACGCTCTTGCCGTCGGGCAGCGTCCGGCTCGCCGATCCCGGGCAGGTCTCGGCGCTGCCGGGCTATGCCGAGGGCGCGTGGTGGGTGCAGGACGCCGCCGCGGCGATCCCGGCGCGGCTGCTTGGGCCGCAGCCGGGGGAACGGATCCTCGACCTCTGCGCCGCGCCGGGGGGCAAGACCCTGCAACTGGCCGCCGCGGGCGCCGATGTCACGGCGCTCGATCTGTCCGAGGCGCGGCTGGCCCGGCTGGCCGAGAACCTTGCCCGCTGCAGGTTGCCCGCGCGGACCGAGGCCGCCGATGCCCGCAGCTTCGACGTGGGCGGCTGGGACGCGATCCTGCTGGACGCGCCCTGTTCGGCGACCGGCACGATCCGCCGCCACCCGGATCTGCCCCACGCCAAGGACGGGGCGGAGTTCGCGGGCCTCATCGACCTGCAGGCCGACCTTCTGTCTCATGCGCTGACCCTGCTCAAACCCGGCGGGCGGCTGGTCTATTGCACCTGCTCGCTGCTGCCCGACGAGGGCGAGGCGCAGATCGACGCGGCGCTGGCCGCCGACCCCGGGCTTGCCGTCGACCCGTTGCCGGACTGGCCGTGGATCGAGGCGGACTGGCGTTCGTCCGAAGGAGGGCTGCGCCTGAGGCCGGATTTCTGGGGCGACAGCGGCGGGATGGACGGGTTCTATATCGCCACGCTGCGAAAGCGCGCGTGACTTGAGCTGCCAAGGCCGCTATCCTCTCTCCCCAAGAACGAGGGGCTTCATGCCCCCGCTGTGAGGCAGCAGAACTTGGTCAACGTCCGCATCCGGTCCGCGCGCACGACGCGCCTGCTGAACCGTCTGCAAGCTCGGGTGCAAGCCCGGCGCGGACGGGCGACGGGCTTTGTCTCGTCGCCCGAGCCCCGGTCCATCGGACATTTCGCCAAGGGCCGGCAGCTTTGCGCGGGCAACATCCTGTTTGCCGGCCACCTGGTCGAGACCGAGGGAAAGAGCCTCTGGTCCATTGCGCCGCCCGGCAGCGCCTTTGCCGAGGCGATGCACGGGTTCACCTGGCTCGACGATCTGGCCGCCGTCGGCGACGCCAAGGCCCGCGCGACGGCGCGGACCTGGGTCTGGGAGTGGATCGCGAGCTATGGCGCGGGGCAGGGGCCGGGCTGGGCTGCGGACGTGGCCGGGCGCCGCGTCATCCGCTGGATCACCCACGCGCAGTTCCTGTTGCGCGGGCAGGACAAGCCCGCGTCGGACGCCTTCTTTCGCAGCCTCTCGGGCCAGACCCGGTTCCTGGCCCGGCGCTGGCGGGCGGCGCGGCCGGGCCTGCCGCGATTCGAGGCGCTGACGGGCCTGATCTATGCCGGCCTGTCGATCGAGGGGCACGACGATGTCGCCGACCCCGCCGTCCAGGCGCTGGCCCGCCATTGCGATGAACAGATCGACGCCGATGGCGGCCTCGCGACGCGCAGCCCCGAGCATCTGATGGAGGTCCTCACCCTGCTCAACTGGTGCGTCGAGGCGCTGACAGCCTCGGACCGCCCCGTTCCCGCCGAGTTCGGCACCGCCATCGCGCGGATCGCGCCCACGCTGCGGGCGCTGCGCCACGCGGACGGGGGGCTCGCGCGGTTCCATGGCGGGGGGCGGGGGCTCGACGGGCGGCTCGACCAGGCGCTGGCCGCCTCGGGCACCCGGACCCGGCCGGACCTTGGCGCACTTCACATGGGCTTTGCCCGGCTCGCGGCCGGACGCACCACCGTCATCGCCGATGCCGCCGCGCCGCCCGCCGGGCCGAGTTCGGCCGATGGCCATGCCTCGACCCTCGCGTTCGAGGTGACCTCTGGCCGGCGGCCCATTGTGGTCAATTGCGGGTCGGGGGCCATCTTCGGCGATGCATGGCGGCGCGCGGGCCGGGCCACGCCAAGCCATTCGACCCTTGGGCTCGACGGGTATTCCTCGGCCCGCCTTGGCGCGCCCGCCCGGCATGACGGGATGCTCGAGGAATGGCTGGAGGAGGTCCCCGCGGACGTGATCGCCGAAACCAGCCGCCTGTCTGACGGGATGCGGGTGGAGTTGGCCCATGACGGCTATCGGATGTCCCACGGCCTGACCCATGCGCGGACACTTGAGCTGACCATCGACGGGCGCGGCCTGGTGGGCGAGGATGTGCTGGCCACCCTGTCGGACGGCGACGAATCCCGGTTCGACCGGCAGTTGCACGGCGGCACGCCCGGGGGGGTTCCGTTCTCGGTTCGGTTTCATCTGCACCCCGACGTGGATGCCGCGCTGGATCTGAGCGGCGCGGCCGTGAGCCTTGCGCTGAAGTCCGGCGAGATCTGGATCCTGCGCCATGACGGCAGCGCCGAGATGACGCTGGAGCCGTCGGTTTACCTCGAAAAGGGGCGGCTGCGGCCGCGCGCTGCGAAACAGGTGGTTTTATCCGGCCGCGCCATGGCCTATGCGACGCGCGTCCGCTGGTCGCTGGCCAAAGCGCGGGAAACGCCGAACGTCATGCGCGATCTGGCCGAGACCGACCCATTCGCGGACCTGGAAGCCGAGGAGAGCCCATGACTGATCTCGCCCCCCTGCGCCGCGCTCTGCTGTCCGTCTCGGACAAGACCGGTCTGCTGGACTTGGCCCGCGCCCTTGCCGACCACGGCGTCGAGCTCTTGTCGACCGGCGGCTCTGCCCAGATGCTGCGCGACGAGGGGCTGGAGGTGCGCGACGTCTCCGACCTTACCGGTTTCCCCGAGATGATGGATGGCCGGGTCAAGACCCTGCACCCCAAGGTCCACGGCGGGCTGTTGGCGCTGCGGGACAAGGACAGCCACGTCGCGGCGATGGACGACCACGGCATCCTGCCGATCGACCTGCTGGTGGTGAACCTCTACCCGTTCGAGGCGACCGTGGCCGCCGGAGCCGATTATGACACCGCGATCGAGAATATCGACATCGGCGGCCCGGCGATGATTCGCGCGGCGGCCAAGAACCACGTCCATGTCGCCGTGGTGACCGACCCCGAGGATTACGACGCGCTGCTGGCCGAGATGGCGTCGCATGACAGCCAGACCTCCTACGCCTTTCGCCAGAAACTGGCGCTGACCGCCTATTCCCGCACCGCCGCCTACGATGCCGCGGTCTCGGGCTGGATGGCCAGGGCGCTGGACGCGCCCGCGCCGCGCCGCCGCGCCTTTGCCGGCACGCTGGCGCAGACCCTGCGCTATGGCGAGAACCCGCATCAGGCGGCCGCGTTCTACACCGACGGCAGCGACCGGGCCGGGGTGGCGACCGCGACGCAATTGCAGGGCAAGGAGCTGTCCTACAACAACATCAACGACACCGACGCCGCGTTCGAGCTGGTGTCGGAGTTCCTGCCCGCCGACGGCCCCGCCTGTGTCATCGTCAAACATGCCAACCCCTGCGGCGTCGCCCGGGGCGCCACCCTGCGCGA
This sequence comes from Roseisalinus antarcticus, assembly GCF_900172355.1. Taxonomy (GTDB): domain Bacteria; phylum Pseudomonadota; class Alphaproteobacteria; order Rhodobacterales; family Rhodobacteraceae; genus Oceanicola; species Oceanicola antarcticus_A. The sequence continues at coordinate 97,602 of NZ_FWFZ01000007.1, forward strand.
GGCCTACGGGCGCGCCTTCGACTGCGACCGCACCTCTGCCTTCGGCGGGATCGTGGCGCTGAACGCGCCGCTTGATGGCGAGACGGCGCAGGCGATCGCCGAGATCTTCACCGAGGTCGTCATCGCCCCCGGCGTGCACCATGACGCCCGCGACATCTTTGCGAAAAAGAAGAACCTGCGCCTGCTGATCTCTCCCGGGCTGGCCAACATGGCGGCGCCGTCGCTGACCTATCGGCAGGTCTCGGGGGGGATGCTGGTGCAGGACAAGGACACCGGGCGGCTGTCGCCCGACGCGCTGAAGGTCGTGACCAGGAAGGCCCCGACCGAGCGGGAGATGGCGGACCTGCTGTTTGCATGGACCGTCGCAAAGCACGTTAAGTCCAACGCCATCGTCTATGCGAAGGACGGCGCGACCGTCGGTGTAGGTGCCGGCCAGATGAGCCGGGTCGACAGCACCCGCATCGCGGCCCGCAAGGCCGCAGACATGGCCGAGGCGCTGGGCCTGCCCGCGCCGCCGACCGAAGGGTCGGTCGTGGCCTCCGACGCGTTCTTTCCCTTCGCGGACGGGCTGTTGACCGCGGCCGAGGCCGGGGCGACGGCCGTGATCCAGCCGGGCGGATCGGTGCGCGACGACGAGGTGATCGCCGCCGCCGACGAGGCCGGGCTGGCCATGGTCTTTACCGGCATGCGGCATTTCAGACATTAACGGGAGGGCGGACCGATGCGCGTGACATACTGGACGGCCTTCTGGGTCTTCCTGATCGACCAGGCCACCAAGTGGATCGTCGTTCATGGCATGGACCTGATGACCCGCATGGTGATCGACGTCGTGCCGCCGCTGCTGACCTTTCGCATGGCGTGGAACCGGGGCGTGAACTTCGGCCTCTTCGCCGGGTTCGACGCCCGCTGGCTGCTGGTGGGGATCGCGGTGGCGGTGTCGGCCTTCGTGCTGGTCTGGATCGGGCGCGAGGGCGGGTCGCGCATGACCTACCTGTCGGCCGGGCTGCTGGTCGGCGGCGCCATGGGCAACGTGGTGGATCGCGTCCTCTACGGCGCGGTGGCGGATTTCATCAACATGTCCTGTTGCGGGATCAACAACCCGTTCGCCTTCAACGTCGCCGACATGGGCGTCTTTGCCGGGGCGCTGGGTCTCGTGATCTTCACCGGCCGCGGATCCGGCGCGGGCAACGGCAAACGCCGAAACAGCGCGTGACGAACCGGCCGCCCTGCGCTAAACCTCAAGGCCAAACCCAGTGGGAGGGCCCCATGTCGCGTTTCGCGCTCGCCATTCTTGCCTGCTTTGCCGTCGCCGCCTGCGCCGGGCCGGACGGGCTGCGCAGCTTTCAATCGAACGGGCCGGGACCGGACGAATTCTCGGTCCTGCCGGTGCAGCCGCTTGAGATTCCGGACAATCTGAACGCCCTGCCCCCGCCCACGCCGGGCGGGGCAAACCGGGTCGATCGCAACCCGATCGGCGAGGGTATCGCGGCGCTCGGCGGCAACGCGGGCGCGGCCTATGCCGGGGGCATCCCCGCAGGCGACACGGCGCTGCTGACGGCGGCGGGCCGCTATGGCGTGCCGCAGGGGATCCGCCGGACACTTGCAGAGGAAGACGCGGCGTTCCGGGGTCGCCGGGCGGCTGTCGGCCTCGGCATCTTCGGCGGCGACAGGTATTTTCGCGCCTATGCGCCGCAATCGCTGGACGCGCAGGCCGAAACCCGGCGGTTCCGGCAGCTCGGCGTCGCCACGCCCACGGCCCCGCCCCCCGCGCAATAGCGGTCGCGCTGCGGTCACAAGCGCGTGGCGAACCTTGCACCGGGCGGGATCGAGCGTAGATTCCGGATCAGGTTTTCCAGCAAAGGATCCGCCATGCTCAGGTTGCTCTGTGCCTTTCTTCTTCTGCCGGCCGCGGTCGCGGCGCAGGATCAGGTCACGACCTACACCCTCGACAACGGCATGAACGTCGTGGTGATCGAGGATCACCGCGCCCCCGTCGTCACCCACATGGTGTGGTATCGCGCGGGCTCCGCCGACGAGCCTCCGGGCGCGTCCGGCGTCGCGCATTTCCTCGAGCATCTGCTGTTCAAGGCGACCGACGATCTGGCCTCGGGCGAGTTCTCGGCCACCGTCGCGGCCAACGGCGGCTCCGACAACGCCTTCACCTCCTACGATTACACCGCGTATTTCCAACGGGTCGCCGCCGACCGGCTGGAGCTGATGATGCGGATGGAAGCGGACCGGATGAACGACCTGCGGCTGACGCCCGAGGACATCGCGACCGAACGCGACGTGATCCTGGAAGAGCGCAACCAGCGGGTCGAGGCGCGTCCCGGCGCCCTGGCGCGCGAACAGATGATGGCCTCGCAATACCTGAACCATCGCTATGGCGTCCCGATCATCGGCTGGAAGCACGAGATGGAGACCCTGTCGCTGGAGGACGCGCTGTCGTTCTACGACCTCTACTATTCGCCCAACAACGCCATCCTCGTGGTCGCCGGCGACGTGGTCCCCGAAGAGGTGCTGGCCCTGGCCGAGGATTATTACGGCCCGATCCCGGCCGAGCCGCAGCTGCCCGACCGCTTCCGCTCCGAAGAGCCCCCCCAGACCGCCCCGCGTCGACTGGTTTTCGAGGATCCGCGCGTCGCCCAGCCCTACCTGCTGCGCAGCTACCTCGCGCCAGAGCGGGACGCGGGCGATCAGACCGCGGCCGCGGCGCTGGTCTATCTCGCCGATCTCATCGGCGGCTCGCCCTTCACGTCCGAGCTTGGCAAGGCCCTGCAATTCGACAGCGATGTCGCGGTCTACACCGGCGCGGGGTATGACGGGATCTCGCTGGACGACACCACCTTCACGATCTCGCTGGCCCCCAGTGTCGGCGTGACGCTGGAAGAGGGCGAGGCGGCGATGGACGCTGTAATCGCGCAATTCCTGGCGGACGGGCCGGACCCCGAGGCGATGGAGCGCATCCGCAACCAACAGAAGGCGGCGCAGATCTATGCCCGCGACGACGTTCAGGGGCTTGCGCGGCGCTACGGCCAGGGCCTGACTTCGGGCCTCACGGTCGAGGATCTGCAAGCCTGGCCCGAGATCCTGCAAGCCGTGACCGCAGAGGACGTGATGGCGGCCGCGCAGGTCGTCTTCGACCCGAGGCGTTCGGTCACCACTTACATAACGCCGCCCGCCGAGGGCCCGACCGAGGAGCTGTCCCAATGATCCGCCTTGCCCTTGCCGCCGTCATGACCCTCTGCGCGGCCACGGCCCAGGCCGAGATCGAGGTTCAGGAAGTGACCTCGCCCGGCGGCACCGACGCCTGGCTTGTCGAGACCCACGAGATTCCCTTTGTCGCGGTCGAGATCTTCTTTCGCGGCGGGGCGTCCCTGGACCGCGAGGGCAAGCGCGGCGCGGCGAACCTGATGACCGCCCTGATCGAGGAGGGGTCCGGCGATCTCGATGCGCAGGCCTTCCAGATCGAGCTGGAGACCATGGCTGCCGAGTTCAGCTATGACGTCTACGACGACGCGCTCACCGTGTCGGCCCGGTTCCTGACCGACAACCGCGACGCGGCCGTGGCCCTCCTGAACCAGTCGCTGACCGATCCGCGCTTTGACGAGCCGGCGATCGAGCGGGTGCGCGGGCAGGTGCTGTCCAACATCCGCTCCGACGCGCAAGACCCCAACGACATCGCGAGCGAGACATTCTACCGCGAGGCGTTCGGGGCGCATCCCTATGGATCGGACCTCAACGGAACGATCGAGAGCGTGTCGGCCCTGACGCGCGACGACCTGTTGCAATCGTTCGACGACACGATCGTGCGGGACCGCGCGTCCGTCGCCGTCGTGGGCGACATCACGCCGGAAGAGCTGGGAGCGATGCTCGACACCCTGTTCGACGGCCTGCCCGACAGCGGCCCGCCGCTGCCCGAGGACGTGGCCGTCGGGATCTCTGGCGGGCAGACGGTGATCGAGTTTCCATCGCCGCAATCCGTCGCCCTGTTCGGCCATGCCGGCATGGACCGCGAGGACCCGGATTACTTCGCCGCCTACATCCTGAACGAGATCCTCGGCGGGTCGGGCCGGCAGAGCATCCTGATGGAGGAGGTCCGCGAAAAGCGCGGGCTGACCTACGGGGTGGGCAGCTACCTTGTGGCCAAGGATCACGCCGACCTCTACCTCGGGTCCGTTGCCTCGGCCAACGACCGGATCGGCGAGGCGATAGAGGTCATTCGCGATGAATGGGCCCGGATGGCCGAAGACGGAGTGACCGCCGAGCAGCTGGCCGAGGCCAAGACCTATATCACCGGCGCCTATCCGCTGCGGTTCGACGGCAATGCCCGGATCGCCAACATCCTCGTCGGCATGCAGTTCACGGGTCTGCCGGCGGATTACATCGCCACCCGGAACGACCGGATGAACGCGGTGACGCTCGAGGACATCAACCGCGTGGCGGGCGCACTTCTGAAGCCCGAGGCGCTCCATTTCGTGGTCGTGGGCCAGCCCGAGGGCGTCGTCGGCACGAATTGAGGGCGTGGGCGCGGCGCGGGGCCGCCCGGGGGCGCAACGCCGCCATTTCCCCTCGCAGAATCGCGGGCGGCCATGCTATCCCTAGGGGCATGGCCGTTCCTGACCCCAAGATAAGCGAAGCTCGCCGTGTGATCCGGCAACTCGACGAGGGCGCGATCAATCGCATCGCCGCCGGCGAAGTGGTCGAGCGCCCGGCCTCTGCGGTCAAGGAACTGGTCGAGAACGCGGTCGATGCCGGGGCGTACCGGATCACCGTCGATTATGCCGATGGCGGCAAGCGCCTGATCCGGGTGACGGACGACGGGTGCGGCATGACAGCGCAGGATCTGCCGCTTGCGCTTTGCCGTCACGCGACCTCCAAGATCGACGGGTCCGACCTGCTGGACATCACCACCTTCGGATTCCGGGGCGAGGCGCTGCCGTCGCTGGGGGCGGTCGGGCGGCTGACGATCACCAGCCGGGCGGGGGCCGAGGGGGCCGAGATCTCGGTCAACGGCGGCCGGGCGAATGCCGTGCGGCCGGCCGCGATCACCGCCGGCACGCGGGTCGAGCTGCGCGATCTGTTCCACGCGACGCCCGCGCGCCTGAAGTTCCTGCGCACCGACCGGGCCGAGGCGCAGGCGATCGCCGAAACCGTCAAACGGCTGGCGCTGGCCGAGCCGTTCATCAGCTTCACATTGAACGACCTGTCCGGCGAAGCGCCGCGGACGATCTTTCGCGCCGACGCCCAGACCGGCGACCTGTTCAATGCGCTCCACGGCCGCACGGCCCAGGTTCTGGGCCGCGACTTCGCCGACAACGCCGTGCCCCTGAACGCCGAGCGCGAGGGATACCACCTGATCGGCCACGCGGCGCTGCCCACCTATTCGCGCGGATCGAGCGTGCAGCAGTTCCTGTTCGTCAACGGCCGCCCTGTCGCCGACAAGCTGTTGATCGGCGCCTTGCGCGGCGCCTACATGGATTTCCTCAGCCGCGACCGTCACCCGGCGGCGGTTCTGTTCATTGATTGCGACCCGCACATGGTCGACGTCAACGTGCACCCCGCCAAGAGCCAGGTCCGGTTCCGCGAGGCGGGCACCGTGCGCGGCCTGATCGTCTCGGGCCTGCGCCACGCGCTGGCCGAGGCGGGGCACCGCGCCTCCTCGACCGTTGCCGGCGCAACACTGGGCGCGTTCCGGCCCGAACCCGCCCCGGGGCCGTCGGCGCCGGGGCGGGTCTACCAGATGGACCGTCGCGGCAGCTCGCGGCCGATGGGTCACGGCTTTGACGGCTTCAACGAATTCCAGGCGCCGTCCGTCCGGGCCGATGCCGGTGCGTCTGCGCCGTCCGAGTCCGACAGCACTCAGGACGCAGCGCAGCAGGCAGCCCCGCTCGGGGCGGCAAGGGCGCAGGTCCACGAGAATTACATCATCGCCCAGACCGCGACCGGCATCGTCGTGGTCGATCAGCATGCCGCCCACGAACGGCTCGTCTATGAAAAGCTCAAACGCCAGATGGACGAGGCCGGCGTCGCGGCGCAGGCGCTTCTGATCCCCGAGATCGTGGAGCTGGACGAGACCGAGGCCACGCTCCTGCTCTCTCACGCCGAGGCGCTGTCGCGGCTTGGCCTTGCGATCGAGCCCTTCGGCGGCGGCGCAATCGCCGTGCGCGAGACGCCGGCTATTCTGGGCGAGGTCGACGCGGCCGCTCTGGTGCGCGACATCCTCGACGAATTGTCCGACCTTGGTGAATCCGGCGCACTGCGCTCGCGGCTCGACGCGATCCTGTCGCGCGTGGCCTGTCATGGCTCGATCCGGTCCGGGCGGCAGATGCGGCCCGAAGAGATGAACTCCCTGCTGCGCGAGATGGAGGCGACGCCCCATTCCGGCCAGTGCAACCACGGCCGGCCCACCTATGTGGAGCTCAAGCTGTCGGACATAGAGCGGCTCTTCGGGCGCACATGATCGAGATCGGCGGACAGAGTTTCGCGTTGTCCGACCCGATGGTCGTCGGGGCGCTGGTTGCGGGCCTGCTGGTGGTCCTGCTGTTCGTTCTGCTGATCACGGCGGTGCGCCGCGCGGGCGCCTCGGCCCAGGTGGCCGAGGATCTGGCGCGGCAGATGGGCGGGGTGAACGCCCGGGTCCACGCGCTGGCCGACGGGCAACAGCAGCTTTTCGGTGGGCTCTCGGCGGTGTCGGACGCGCAGGCGGCGGCCCAGGCGCGGACCCTGACCCTGATGGAACAGCGGCTGGCCAATGTGACCGAGGCCATGACCCAGTCGCTCGGCTCCTCCTCGCGCAGCACCGCGCAGTCGCTGGGCGAGTTGCAGCAGCGGCTCTCGGTGATCGACAAGGCGCAGTCCAACATCACCAAGCTCTCGGGGGACGTGCTGTCGCTGCAGGACATCCTGTCGAACAAGCAGACCCGGGGCGCGTTCGGGGAAATCCAGCTCAACGACATCGTCGGCAAGGCGCTGCCGTCGGACAGCTATACCCTGCAGGCGACGCTTTCGAACGGGCGGCGGGCGGATTGCCTGATCCACCTGCCCAGCCCCACCGGCCCCATCGTCGTCGACAGCAAGTTCCCGCTGGAGCCCTACGAGGCCCTGCGCAACGCCGTCACCGAGCAGGAGGCCAAGGCCGCCGTCCGGGATTTCAGGGCGGCGCTCCGGGCGCATATCCGGGCGATCTCGGAGAAATACATCCTCGAGGGCGAGACGGCGGACGGGGCGCTGATGTTCCTGCCGTCCGAGGCGATCTATGCCGAGCTGCACGGCAACTTCCCCGACATCGTGCGCGAGGGGTTCGCCGCCCGGGTCTGGATCGTCTCGCCGACGACCTGCATGGCCACGCTCAACACCATGCGGGCGATCCTCAAGGATGCGCGGATGCGCGAGCAGGCCGGGGCGATCCGCAAGGCGCTGCACCAGCTGCACCGCGACGTCGACCTGATCGCCGAGCGGGCGGGCAAGCTGGAAACCCACCTGCGGCAGGCCAATGACGACGTGTCGGGGATCCTAACCGCGTCCGAGCGGGCGGGGAAGCGGGCGCACAGGCTCGACAATTTCGATTTCGAGGAAATGGCGCCGGACGAGGATCGCGGGCGGATTGTTCCCTTGTCTGCGCCGCAAGGCTAGGTGAGTATCGGGAAACACAAGCATTCTTGGGGAAATGGTAAGATGCGTATGATCTGGATCGCTGCGGCGCTGGTTGGTCTTTCGGCCTGCGAGATGACGCCCGAGGGGCCGCGCCCCGAAACGCGCTTTTCATCCGATGTGCGGAACGACCTTCAGGATGCCTATCAGACGCTGCCCTTCGAGGACGGCGCCCTGCATGTGGTCGCGCCCGAACATGGCAGCATGCGGACCTATCGCCTGGTGCCCTGCGGCGGCGGCGCACGGATCTGCGCGGGGTCCGCCCATGGCCGGGCGGGCCATGTCAGCCGTGGCGCGGAATTCTACGAGGTCAGCGGAACCTACAGCGGGCACACCTTCTTCCTCAGCCCCGGCGGCGACGGCTACATGCGGGTGTTCCACCGGCAGGTTCCGATCGCATGGGCGGCGGACGACGGGCACTAGGCGCCGGGACATAGGCCTTCAGCCCTTTCAGAAACCGCCGGATGTCGCCGGGCACCGGGCCAGACAGCAGACGTTCAAGCGCCTCGGGGGTCCAGACCGCGCCCTCGGCCGGGATGAGAGCGGTTTGAAACCGGGCAAGCTCTGATCGCGCGTCGTCCGGCAGGGGAAGCGATTCGGCCGCCTGCAACAAAACCCGCAGCTGTTGCACCTGCGCGAGATCCCGGAAGGCGGCGGTCATCGGCGCGAGGATCGACGGATCCCGCTGCCAGGACGCGCCGTCGAACATCCGCTTGGTGACGTATTGCCCGGCCCCGTTGCATGTGTAGCGGGTGCAGCCGGAAAAGCCGTGCGCGTCTCGGTTGCCGTGGATGCCGCACAGCCCGGCACCCGTCAGGTGCGGACAGGGCGTGTCGGCAGGCTTGTCCAGTGCAAAGGCTGCGCCCCGGTCGAACGCCAGGCCGACGCAGCACAAAGCGGCACAGCTTGCGCAATCTTCCGTCAGCGGCGGTGCTGTCATCCTTGTCCCCGCAGGCCGGGCTGTCGCGACACAGGCGCGTGTCCTAGCCCCCGCTTATCGGATTTCCGACGGGAAACGAAAGGCCCCCGTCGCAATCCGCGTCCCGGCCCCCGGGGGGCGCGACGCTCAGATCCGCATGACGCGCTGGGCGATGCGGGGCAGCAGCTTGCGGAACTTCAACGGCGCCTCGGTCGCGGCCAGGCAGATGCAATCCTCGCCGGTTTCGGCCACGGGGGTGTGGTTCAAATCGTCATCGGCGAATTCCACGTCGCCCGGCCCGAAGCGGTCGATCTCGTCCCGGTAGGCGCCTTTCAGCACGAGGGTCAGCTCGCCGCCCTCATGCCCGTGGTCCGGAACCGCGGCGCCGCCCGGGATGCGCAGCAGGCGGACCTTGGCCTCGCCCTGCACCGGGATCACCGAATCGTAGACGCCGCCGCCCAGACGTCGCCATGACACCGCGTCCACGTCGCCGCCCACATAGCGCTGGATCGGTGTCGGCAGCACACCGCCGCGCCGGACGGGGAGCGGCTTTTCAGCCGGCGCGGTCTCGATCAGGCGCAGGGTCGCGGCCAGGCTGTCTTCGGAGACCTCGGCCTCTTCGGTGCTTTCCAGGACAGCGCCGCCAACCGTGTCGAACGCCATCATCCGGGCGCGGCAACTGTCGCAAAGCGACACATGCGCGGCCACCGCCAGATCGAAGGCTTCGGGCAGGGTCCCGGCGGAGTAATTCATCAGGAGCGCATCGGACAGGTGATGCTTGATGGTTTCATTTCGGTCCACGTCGTTACCTCATTTCGTGGCGCAACCGTTCCAGCGCCAACCTTATTCGTGATTTGATCGTTCCCAATGGCAGGCCGGTTTCCTCGGCGATTTCGGAATGGCTCAGCTCTCCGAAATAGGCCCTCTCGATCAGGGTTCTCTGCTTTTCGGGCAATGACTTCAACGCCTTGCCCAGTTTGTCCGTCTCTTCCTGCAGGACGATCGCCTCGTCCTGTTCCGGTTCCGCTTCGGGGCCCCAGGGCAGGTCCTCGGGCTCTGGCCGCTGATAGCGGCGCACCAGGTCGATCCGGCGGTTCCGAGCGATCGTGAACACCCAGGTGCTGACGCTGGCGCGGCCGCCGTCGAACAGATGCGCCTTTCGCCAGAGCGTCGCCATGACGTCCTGGGTCACCTCCTCGGCCATTTCGGGGGCCGACCCCGACTTGATCAGGTAGGCCTTAACCCGCGGCGCGAAATGCCTGAACAGGGCCGCGAAGGCGCCCTGGTCCTGCCGGTCGCGGATCGCCTCCAGTTCGGCGACCCAGCTCAGCCGGTCTGTCTTCGTCACGGGCGTCATGCCAGTGCTGCTCCCTACGGTCGGCGGATATGCCTGGTCCGGGGTCATTCCCGGCGGCAGGCCGTGCGCCTCTCGTCTGGTGTTTGGTTCTGTCGGCGTCAACATGACGTCTTTACGCATCAGGTGCCGAACCGGATCACGTTTTTTCACAGTTTCTGTTTCATCCGAGGCGGCGTAGTCCTCGTATCAAGGCGAGTATCAATAAAAACAGGACGACAGAGCGCATGCCATTCGAGACCGGGACGACCGCGCCCAGGACGATCGCAGTAATAGGGGCAGGTATTTCGGGGATGGGAGCAGCGCACAGGCTGGCCGCGCATCATCGGGTCGTTCTCTATGAAGCCGAGCCGCGGCTCGGCGGTCACGCGCGCACACGGCCTGCGGGGCGGAACGGGGATCTGGTGGTCGACACCGGCTTCATCGTCTTCAACTATGCCAATTATCCCAACCTCGCCGAGCTTTTCGCCGAACTCGACGTGCCGGTGCGCATGTCGAACATGAGCTTCGGCGCCTCCTTCGACGGGGGGCGGTTCGAATACGGGCTGGAGAGCCTCGGCGCCCTCTTCGCGCAGCCGGCGAACGCAGTCCGTCCGGCCTATCTGCGGATGATGCGCGACCTTCTGCGGTTCAACCGCCACGCGCTGGAGGCCGCGCAGGAAGACGGGCTGACGATCGGCGGGCTGGTCGAGAAGCTGCGGCTGGGGTCGTGGTTCCGCGACAAGTACCTGCTGCCGATGTCGGGCGCGATCTGGTCGACGCCCAAGGAAAAGGTCCTCGATTTTCCGGCCAGCACCATGATGACCTTCTTCGAGAACCACAATCTGTTGCAGGCGACCGGCCAGCACGATTGGTACACGGTCGAGGGCGGGTCGGTCGAATATGTCGGCCGCATCGCCCGCTCGATGGAGGCGCGCGGGGTCGAGATGCGGCTCGGCGCGCCGGTGGCCGGCGTCCGTCGGGGGCCGCTCGGGGTCGAGGTGCGCGGCACGGGCGGCGAGTGGGAGCTCTTCGACGAGGTCGTGTTCGCAACCCATTCGGACGACACTCTGCGCCTGCTGGCCGACGCCACCCCGGAGGAACAGGCGGTGCTGGGCGCGATCCGCTATCAGCCCAACGACGTGGTCCTGCACGGCGACACAAGCATCATGCCAAAGCGGCGCAGGGCCTGGTCAAGCTGGGTCTATACCGAGAATCCGGCCAAGGTCAGCGAGCGGATCGACCTGACCTACTGGATGAACTCCCTGCAGCGCTGGCTGGTCGACGAGCAGGTGTTCGTCACCCTGAACACCACGCGCCAGATCGACGAAAGCCTGATCTGGGATCAGGTCACCCTGCGCCATCCTGTCTACGACCTGGAGGCGATGGAAGCGCAAAAGGCCGCGCAAAGGATGAACGGCGACAATGCGACCTGGTTCTGCGGGGCCTGGATGCGCAACGGGTTCCACGAGGACGGCCTCGCCTCTGGGCTGATGGTGGCCGATGCGCTCAATCGCGGTGTGCCCCAGGCCGTGGCGGCAGAGTGATGCCCGACGACGCGGCACAGATCGGTCTGCGGCCCGGCCCGCGCGAGGGGAGCGCGGCACCGGCCGGGTTGGAGCATATCGCGGGAGAGACCTATCACGGCCGCCGCGGGCGGACGGCCAACGCGTTCCGCTATTCCATCGACTATATCCTCTGCAATGCCGAGGCGGCGACGCGCGGTCCCCTGCTCTTTTCGCGCAACAGTGCCAATCTCTTCGGTCTGCGCGACAGCGACCACGGCGGGCCGCGCAAGGCCGGGCAGGGGGCGCCCTGGGTGCGGGAGGTTCTGGCCGCGGCCGGGCTGGACCTGCCCGGGCCGATCCTGCTTCTGGCGCAACCGAGGGTGCTGGGCCATGTCTTCAACCCGGTCAGCTTCTGGCTGTGCCATGGTGCCGACGGCGTGCTGCGGGCCGTCATCGCCGAGGTGACGAACACCTTCGGTGACCGCCATTCCTACCTGTGCCATCACGACGACCTGCGCCCGGTCACGGGCGAGGACACGCTGACCTCGCGCAAGATCTTTCATGTCTCGCCGTTCCAGCCGATCGACGGCGATTATTCCTTCCGTTTCGACATCCGGCGGGACCGGATCGACATTCGCATCGGCTATCGCTCCGAGAGCGATGACGGCGTGACCGCGACCCTCTCCGGCCTTCGCCGTCCGCTGACCAACGCCGGCATCCTGCGGGCTGCGCTGCGCCGGCCCTTGGGGTCGCGCCGGGTGCTGGCGCTGATCCACTGGCAGGCGCTGAAGCTCTGGTGGAAGGGTGCGCGATTCCGGGCCCGCCCGGAGCCGCCGACCGACGAGGTCAGCCGTTGATCAGCCGGGCGGCCGCGGGGCGGCTCCCGGCCTATTCGCTGTTTGCCGCGGTCCTTTCGGGGGCCGGGCTTCCGATCTATATCTACGCGCCGAAATTCTACGCCGACAGCTATGGCGTGAGCCTTACCGCGCTGGGCGCGGTCCTGTTCGCGCTGCGGGTGCTGGACTTCGTGCAGGACCCGGCGCTGGGCTGGCTGGCAGAGCGGATCAACCGTGGCCGGGCGCTCTGGGTCGGGGCAGGGGCGGCGGTTCTGGCGCTGTCGATGCTGGGGCTGTTCGCTGTCGTGCCACCGATCGCGCCACTGGTCTGGTTCGCGATCACGATCACCGGGCTGTTCAGCGCGTTCAGCTTTCTGACGATCTGTTTCTATGCGCAGGGCGTGGCCAAGGCGGGCCAGGTCCGGGGCGGGCACGTGCGTCTTGCCGCCTGGCGCGAGACCGGGGCGCTGACCGGCGTCTGCATCGCGGCAGTGGCGCCGACGGCGCTGACCTCACTGGCAGACAGCCCCTTTGCCGTCTTCGCCTGGGGCTTCGCGGCGGTCACCCTGCTCGCCACCCTCGTCATGTGGCCGGAGTGGACCGGACGCGCCCGGCCCGAGGCGACGCCGATCCGCGATATCCTCTCCGACGCTTCTGCCCGCAAACTCCTCGTGCTGGCGCTGGTCAACGCGACGCCGCTGGCGGTCTCATCCACGCTGTTCCTGTTCTACGTCGAAAGCCGGCTGGACGCGCCGGGCTGGGAGGGGCCGCTGCTTGTGCTGTTCTTTCTCGCGGCGGCGGTCTCGGCGCCGCTGTGGTCGGCGGGGGCCGAGCGGTTCGGCACCCGCCGGGCCCTGCTGGCGGCGATGGTGCTGGCGATCCTTTCGTTCGCGACGACCCTGACGCTGGGGGCCGGGGATGCCGCGATCTTTGCGGTGATCTGCCTCGCGTCCGGCGCCGCCATCGGCGCGGACCTCACCCTGATGCCCGCCCTCTTCGCCCGCAGGATGGCCGAGATCGCGCCCAACGGCGGGCAGGGGTTCGGGCTGTGGTCGCTGGTCAACAAGCTGACGCTGGCGATCGCGGCCGCCGTGCTGCTGCCGGCCCTCGATGCGGTGGGCTTCGTGTCGGGGCAGGACAACGGGCAGGCCGCGCTGACCGCGCTGACGCTGCTCTATGGCCTGGTGCCGATCGTGCTGAAATGCGGGGCTGTTGCGCTGCTGTTGCGGCTTCGGCTGCCCGAACCGGCCCGAGCCTGACGCGGGAATTGCCAAGAAAGTGCCATTTGCCCATCGCGTTCCGCGTCTGAGGCCCTAGATTGGGAGTGGTATTTCAGGACGAAGGAACAAGACCTCATGCGTGACTGGCAAGGCAAGAGATACTGGATCATTGGCGCAAGCGAGGGGCTGGGCCGGGCCGTCGCCGAGGCGGTCAGCCGCGCCGGGGCCGAGGTCATCCTATCTGCGCGTTCTGCCGACCGGCTGGAGACAATCGCGGAGGAGTTGCCCGGCAAGGCCCGCGCCGTGCCGATGGATGTGACCGATCAGAAAAGCGTCGATTCGGCTGCCGAGCAGGTCGGCGAGATCGACGGTATGGTCTACCTCGCCGGGCTCTACTGGCCCCAGGGCGCCAAGGCCTGGACCGCCGAACAGGTCACCGCGATGACGGATGTGAACTTCATGGGTGCCGTTCGGGTGCTGGGCGCGATCCTGCCAGCCTTCACCGACCGCGATTCGGGCCATATCGTGCTGACCGGCTCGCTGTCGGGCTATCGCGGCCTGCCCCAGGCGCAGGGCTACGTGCCCTCCAAGGCGGGTCTGATGACCATGGCCGAGTGCCTGCATGCGGACCTGCGCAAGACCGGTGTCGACGTGCAACTGGTCAACCCCGGCTTCGTCAAGACGCGGCTGACCGACAAGAACACCTTCGCCATGCCGCAGCTGATGGAACCCGACGTCGCGGCCCGGCAGTATTTCGAGTACATGAACTCCACCGATTTCAAGAAGAGCTATCCGGCGCCGCTGTCGTGGCTGTTGCGCGGATCGCAGCTTTTGCCGGACTGGCTCTATTACCCGCTGACCAGCAAGGGGCGCTGATGCGCATTCGTTTGCGCTGGATCAAGGATCCAGCCGTCGGGGCCGCGCTAACCTTCTCGGAGCATGCGAGGAGAATCGGCCATGATGGACATATCTGCGGACAAGGTGGCTGAGGTCATCATCCTGGCCCGCGAGGGCGACGCCGGTGAAGACGAACTGGTGCAGTTCATCAAGGGCATGCGCGATGAGGAGCAGGCGAGCCTGGTGGCCCTGTTCTGGATCGGGCGCGGTTCGTTCGAGACGGCCGAATTCGAAGAGGCCGTCGCCACCGCCCGGCAAGAGGCAACGGTGCCCACCGCGCAGTATCTGCTCGGCTCGCCGCACCTGGCGGACCACCTCGAGGCCGGGCTGGAGGCGCTGGGGATCTCGTCGTCGAGCGAGGAAGACGCGCTTTACTGAAGAAGGTGGCGGAAGGTCGCCTCGGCGCGCGCCCAGACACCTTCGTCCCTGTCGCCCAGCGTCAGCAGATGCGGGAGCAGGGCCGCCGCGAATTCCTGTGACGCCTCGCGCGGCAGCAGGGAGGGCAGGTTGTCGATCGCCATGATGTCCAGCGGCGGCGCATCGTGGACCCGCACCACCGGCTGCGCCCAGCTTGTCGCCGCATCATAGAGCGGGATCGGGTTGTAGGGCGTGCCCGGGTCACAGGCCACGTCGCCGATCACGGTCAGGCGCCGGTCGGCCGTCAGGATGTCGGGGCCGGCAAAGACCGGGATGCCGGGCATCGCAAGGACCGCGTTCACCATCAGGTCATGCTCGGCGACCTCGGGGAAGGGGCCGCCGCCCGCTGTCTCTTCCTTGTCCCAGAGGGTCAGGGCGAGGCCGACGTCGCGACCCAGGAAATCCGCCGCCCCCTGGCCGACACGGCCTTTCGCGCCGATCACCAGGGCGGTGGGTCTTTGCCGGCCAATCTCGGCCCGCACGGCGTCGATCATCGCATCGGCATCGGGCCAGGCGGAGACTGCCGGCATCGCGCCGGTGTCGCGCTGCGCCGCGCACCAGGCCAGAAGCGACACCGCCGCCCCCACGTAGCCCGCGTAATATCCGAAGGCCGCGACCCTGACGCCGCGTTCGTCCACCAGGTATTCCAGGTCCCACAGGGTGCCGCCGCCCCGCCGGAAACGCTCCAGCAGCGCCGGCGCGTCGGGCTGGCCCTTGAAGGCGTGGGCGAAGAAGATGTGCGCATGGCTGAGCGGGGCCGCAGCTGGCGGCAGCTCTTTCAGCCCGAGGATCACCGCATCCGGCGGCGCGTCGGGCCAGCTGCCTTCGGGGGCCATGGCGCAGCCGGCGGCGGCAAAATCCGCGTCGGGAATGATGCGGGTCGGGCTTTGCTCGACGGTGACCGCGAAGCCCCGGGCCAGAAGCGCCGCCGCGCCCTCGGGCATGAGGGGGGTGCGGGCCTCGGAGGCGCGGGCCTCGGCGCGGAGCCAGATATGCGGGGCTGTGGCCATCAGAAATGTGTCCTCAGATGATCCCGGTCGGCCTGTTCCAGATGCGGAATCGCATTGAACCCGGCCAGGATGGTGCCGTGCGGCCGCACATGCACCCGGTGGATCGACGTGTTCCAGATCGGCAGCAGCACATTCGCCAGCCGCGTCGGATCGAGCAGCAGAAGATGCCGCAGCACCATGCCGATCACCCCGCCGGAGGTGACGCAGAGCACCTTGCGGCCCGGCTCGGAGGCCTCTTCCAGAACCGCGGCGATGCGCGCCTCGAACTCGGCAAAGCTCTCGTTGCCGCGGATCTCGGCGGCGTGCCAGGCCTCCATGACCTTGGCGACGTGGCCGGGAAAGTCCTCGGGCGCCGGCATCGGGACTCCCTGGCTTTGCGCAAGCGCCAGGCCGAGGTTGAAATAGTCCATCTCGTTGAGACGCGCATCGGCGATGGCGACGTCGCCATAGCCCATGGCCTCGGCGGTGGAGCGGTGTCGGTTGAGGGTTCCGGCGAGCACCTTGTCAAAGACCATGCCGCGGTCCCGCATCCAGTCGCCCAGCGCCGCCGCCTGGGCGTGGCCGAGGTCGGACAGACGGTCGTAGCTTGCCTCGTCCCGGGCCGCGGAATTGGCCTGGCCGTGCCGCACCAGAATGATCTCGCCCATGGGACTCTCCTGTTTGGGGCGATCTACGTCGCGGCGCGGTATGATGCAACGCGGGCCGGAACAGTTCCATCGAAATAGAAAGAAAACCTGCCACGGGGGCGGGTCCTGGCCAAGTCACTGAAAAAGCAGATCGCATTTCCTTGAGCGTTACTTTTGTGTCGGCCCGGGTCGATGGCCACCGCGTGAACGGAACGACGGGTCTGTCGATTTGTTGGGTCGATACCTCAACAAGACCATTCACCAAGAAGGGGATATCAATGAAACTGATGACTGGAACCGCTGCTGCCGCCCTGCTGGCGTTGACCGCCGGTGTGGCCCAGGCGCAGGACACCGTCTTTACCGGCGCCGACCGCGTCGAGACCGCCAACGAGGATCTGACGGAGACCGTCCGCGAGGACTTCGACCGTGACGTGCAGGTGGGCAACGAAGGCCGGTCGCTGGGCTATACCGGCTCGGTCGCGCTGCGCAGCTCGGTCCTGACGGGGAACACCGACAGCGTCGATATCGGCCTGGGGGCGAACTACGGCTTCTTCGATGGCAAGAACGGGTATGAGCTGAACCTGAACTACACCTACGGCGAAGAAGACGGCACACGGACCGACGAAAGCCTGCTCTATGATCTCGAATACACGCGGGATTTCAACACGCAGCTGTTCGCCTTCGCCAAGGTCCAGGGGTCGATCGACGAGTTCTCGAGCTTCGACAGCGACACTTTCGTCGGCGCCGGCATCGGCTACCGGATCTACAACACGCCCGACATCCAGTGGTCGGTCCAGGCCGGTCCGGGGTATCGCTATGCGGAGCTGTCCGACATCGCCTCGAGCGACTTCGAGGAATCGGCGATCTCGGTGGCCTCGAACTACTCGAACCGGCTGAGCGACATGGTCACGGTAACCAATGACACGGACGTGATCGCCTCGGACAGCGATACGGTGGTATTCAACGACCTCGGTGTGAACCTTTCGGTTGCAGAGCAGCTCGCGCTGCGGACGAGCGTCTTTACCGAGTATCACTCCGATCCTTTGCCGGGACGCGAAGACGTGGACAACACGTTCGGTGTCTCGCTGGTGTATGATTTCAACTAATCCCGCTTTTTGCATTCCCGGGATTTCCTGTGGGGGCTTCGGCCCCCACTTTTTTATGCCGCGTCCCTAGTAGGGGGCCGACAGGAGGCCGCGCAGGATCGGTAGCAGGGTGGCCGCCACCATGCCGACGACGGCGCCGATGGCGAGGCGGGGCAGGATGCCGCCAAGGACGGGCGCGGCCCAACTGAGGCAGGCACAGACGACGGCGTAGAAGGTCAGCGAAATCGGGTCCATGCACAAGTACTAGCAAAGCACGAGGCGGCGGTCATCCATCCGTTGCACGGCGGGAGGGCTTTGACCATATGGAGCGCCTGCGGCGCACAGGCTTTCCCCGGTTTCCCCTTGCGGTGAAACCGGGCGGTGGGCGCCCTTTGGTCGGCCGCGTGCGCCAAACGGGCGGCTGGCCCGCTGGCCGGGCCGTCGTCAGCGTCTGGCGGCGGCCTTCATCTCGTCGATGCGGGTCAGGGCTTCGGTGCGGGTGTTGCGGATATTGGGGCGGATCTCGCGGGTTTCGGCTCGCTGGCGGATGTCGCGTTCGGTTTCGGAGCCGGCGGCATAGCGCACGGAGCCGAGGGACCAGGTTTCGCGCAGCGCGTCCGCGCGCAGCGAGTATTGCAGCCAGGCCGGGGATTGGATGCGGGTGCCTTCGTAGTTGTAGAGGAAATACCATTTGCGGCGGGTGGCGCGGAGCTCTTCCTCGAGCCAGTTGAAGACGTCGTTCACGTCGCGGGAATGCTCGAAGGACATGGCCGAGAAATCCACCTCGGCGATGTCGGTCGCCGGGTTGAGCCGGACCCGGCGCAGGAATTCGGACTTCAGGAAGCTGGGCACATGGCCCACGCGGGTGCGGCGCCGGGAGGGGCGGGTGGAGAGGTCGGCCACAGCCTCGGCCCGGCTGGCGAAGAGGTTGGGGTTGAAGCGGTCCGTGCCCCGCGTCCGCTCGATCCGGGCAGCCGTGTCGGCGCTACGGTCCACGCGCAGGGTGCCCATGGAATGGCCTTCCTGAACGTCGCGGCCCCGGCGGGTATAGGTAAACCAGGCCGAATCGTCGATCCGGTAGTCGGTGGTATCGACCAGGAAGAACCACAGCGGCTCGCCGGTTTCGGTGATGCGCTGCTCGATCCGGTCATAGAAGGCGCCGACCTCGGCGGAGGTGTCGAACGTCAGGCCGGTGTAGTCGATCTCTATTGTCTGCATGCCTTCGTGGACGGTGATCCGGTCGTCGAGCGCCCCGGGGGAAAAGTCCGGGCCGAGGGGGCTGGGTGCCTTCCTGTCTGCCATCGTGTGCTCCTGTCTGACGGGGGCCAAATGGCCCATCGGGTGCGGCGCTGCAAGCTTGGCGGGTGCACCTGGCGGCGGGTGTGCCGCCCCGAAACGGCAACGGCCGCCCCCGGGAAACGGGGGCGGCCGCCGGGGCCGTACGAAACCTGCGCGGCTTACTGGGCCGGCACGTAACGCTCCATCACCAGGCGGAGCATCGGGCTGGAGCCCGAGATGTCGGTCAGCGCCACCAGGTAGGTGCCGGGGAAGACCCGGGCAGCGATCTGGCTGTCCAGACCCTGGCCGTAGTCGTCGTTGTAGCCGATCTGGCGGCCGACATCGTCGAACAGCCGCAGCACCGGGTCGCCGTTGGACGTGGCGATGGCTTCGATCAGCAGCAGGCCGGTCTGATCGACGGTGAGGCTGAACCATTGCGCCCGGTCGCCCTGGACCTGGGCGTTGGACACGCTGCGCGACGCGACCGTGCCGAGCGGCGTGATCGGGTAGGAGCCGTCCATCGGCGGCGCGACCTCACCCTGGTCATAGAGAGCCTGGGCCGCGGCGACCGGGTCATAGCCGGTCAGGGCGACGGTCACCGGCAAGGTGCCGTTCGACAAGGCGCGCAGGCCGATGCAATAGGTGCCGGGCTGAAGCGCGGTGGTCATGTCGATGCGGCTGTTCAGGCCGTCGAAGTCGTCGTTCTCGGCGTAGAAGGTGCCGTCATCGCCGGTGAGGGTGAGGACAGGGTCCGCATCCTGGTTCTCGGCCGTGATCGACAGGGTTGTCGGAGATCCGACGACGAAAGCGTAGGTCGGCACGCTGTCGATCGCGTTGGTGACGGACAGGCCGCCACCGAGGCTGCCCTCGACCGGGTTGCCGCCACCGATCATCATCGCGCCGCCACAGGCGCCGCTGTCGGTCATGCTGCCGCCACCGTCGTTGCCGGTGTCGCCGCCGCCCGTGTTTCCGCCGCCCGTATTGCCGCCATTGGCCGAGAGCTGCGCGCCGCCTTCCGTCAGCGCCTCGTGGCGGGTCTGGCCGATGCGGACGGTCGCGGTCAGCGGGGCATTGTCGTAGGACGACGTGTTCATGCAATAGGTGCCGGGTTGCAACGAGAGCAGCGCCGCCGAGGAGGTCCCGCCACCCGAGTCGTCGTCGCCGCCGACAACGGCGCCAGTGGAATCGAGGATCTCGATCACCGGGTCACCGGCGCCGCGGCCTTGGGCCTCCAGGCGCACGTCCATCGCCGAGGACAGGTCGAACAGCGAGACATGGGCATTGCCGAGCAGGACCAGCGCCAGCTGCTCGCGGTAGGTGTCGGAGGTGGCGATGTCGGAATTCGCCTGGTTGCCGCCGATCCAGGTTCCGGATCCGCCGCCGCAATAATCCTGCGCGGCTGCGGGCAGGGCCAGGGCGCACGCCGCCACCGGGCCGAGGATGAGAGATATTCTGAGCGTCATGGAAAAGGACCCCCCTCTTGAGTGTTTCACTGGGGGAACCGTAGAGCGATCGGTGGTGCGTTGGCTAGGAAATGCGTCAGAAGTTGCGCATTATTCCATCATTCGGAAATTCTGGCGCCTCAAATGACGAAGCCGCCCTCGGCGGGGCGGCTTCGTGTCGTCTCTATCGGTGCGGGACCGATGCACGGCAAGGCTCAGCCCTGGCGGGCCTTGAACTTGCGCTGGGTCTTGTTGATCACGTAGACCCGGCCCTTGCGGCGCACGACGCGGCAATCGCGGTGGCGCTGCTTGAGCGAGCGGAGGGAGTTGCGAACCTTCATGGGCCCTGTTCCTCTGTGTCGCGGCGCGGCGATGCGCCTTGTTGCTGTCGTGCGCCCCGGTCGGGCGCGGTGAAATTCATGGTGGGCGATACTGGGATCGAACCAGTGACCCCTTCGATGTCAACGAAGTGCTCTACCGCTGAGCTAATCACCCATGACCCTCGACAAAACGGCGTCCCATAACGAAACAGGACGCGGGCGTTCCGCGTCAGGTGTGCGGTCTCTAAAAGGAGTCGGAGACAAGATCAAGGGCTTTTGGCTGCGAATGAAAATGGTCTATCTTGACCTTGCAAAGGAGCCCCCATGTCGCACGCCGCCTACGATCTAGTCTTGCCCCGGGCGCGAACGACATCCGTGGTCTTCGCCTCGCCGCATTCCGGGCGCCGCTACGATCGGGCGTTCCTCGACATGGCCATTCTGGACCGGCACGAGATCCGGTCGTCGGAGGACGCCTTTGTCGACGAGCTTTTCGGGACGGCGACGCGGCATGGTGCGCCGTTTCTCAGGGCCGGGGCGCCCCGCGCCTTCGTCGATCTGAATCGCGCCGCCGAGGAACTCGACCCGGCGCTGATCCAGGATGTGCGGCAGGTCGCGCATAATCCGCGTATCGCCAGCGGGCTCGGGGTGATCCCCCGGGTGGTGGCCAACGGCCGGGCGATCTATCGCGGCAAGCTACCGCTGGCCGAGGCCTACCGCCGGATCAACGACTACTGGCGGCCCTACCATGCCGCGTTGCAGGGGCTGCTGGACGAGAATCACCGGATGTTCGGCGAGGCGATCCTGATCGACTGCCACTCCATGCCCCATGAGGCGCTGGAGAACGTGGGCCCCATCGGCGCGCCGCGCCCGGACGTGGTGCTGGGCGACCGGTTCGGCGCGGCCGCCTCGGCCCGCGTGATCGAGCGGGTGGAGGCGGCGTTTTCCGCCGCGGGCTTCCGTGTGGCCCGCAACATGCCCTTCGCGGGGGCCTACATCACCCAGGCCTATGGCCGCCCCACCCGCCGGCAACATGCCATCCAAGTCGAGATCGACCGCGCCCTCTATATCGACGAGCGCCGGATCGAACGCCTGCCGGACTTCGACGACGTCGCACGGCGGCTGGAGAGCGTGATCGCCGAGATCGCCGCCATCGGCCGGATCAACGACCTGCCTGTCGCGGCCGAATAGGCTCAGCGCAGGGCCCGCCCCTTCAGGATCGCGTCCTTGCCCCAGCGGGCGCGGATCGCGTCCGCCGCGCGTTCGGCGCTGGCGCGGCGCACCGCGCCCGGATCCAGCAGGTCGCCTTCCCGGTCCGCGTTCGCGGCCGTCTCCAGGTGGCTGAGCCCGACCCCGAGCAGCCGATAGGGCCCGGGATCACCCAACTGGTCGAACAGGGCCCGGGCCGTGCGATAGATCGTGTCGGCCAGCTGGGTCGGCTGCCGCAGGCTCTGCCGGCGGGTCAGCGAGGCATGGTTCGACCGCTTGAGTTTCAGCGTCACGACATGGCCCGCGTGATCCTTGGCCTTGGCGCGATCGGCGACCTTTTCCGCGAGGCGCCAGATGTGGCCATCGAGGATCTCCGGGTCGGCGGTATCCTTGTGAAAGGTCGTCTCGTTGCTGATCCCCTTGACCGGCGTGTTCGCGGACACCCTGCGGTGGTCCTCGCCCCGCGCCAGGTGCCACAGCCTGTCGCCCATGCCGCCGAAGCGTTCATGCAGTGCGTCGCGGTCCCAGCGGTGGAGGTCGTTGAAGGTGCGGATGCCGGCGGCCTCCAGGCTTTTCTGAGCGGCGGGGCCGATGCCCCAGATCAGCCTCACGGGCCGGGGGCGCAGGAATTCCACGGTCTCGGCCGCGCCGATCACCGAGAACCCGCGCGGCTTGTCGAGGTCCGAGGCGACCTTGGCCAGGAACTTGTTGTGCGAAAGGCCGATGGAGCCCGTCAGGCCGAGCTCGTCCTTCATCCGCCGCACCAGCCGCGCGAGCATCACCGCGGGCGGGGCGCCGTGCATCCGTTCGGTGCCCGACAGGTCCATGAAGGCCTCGTCCAGCGACAGCGGCTCCACCACCGGCGTCAGCTCGTCCATCATCGCGCGGATCGCGCGCGAGACCTCGACATAGGCCTCCATCCGCGGACGGACGACGATGGCCTCGGGGCAGAGCTTGAGCGCCTGGAACATCGGCATGGCCGAGCGCACGCCCTTGATCCGGGCGATGTAGCAGGCCGTGGACACCACGCCGCGCCGGCCGCCGCCGATGATGACGGGCTTGCCTTCCAGCGCGGGGTTGTCGCGCTTTTCGACGCTGGCGTAGAAGGCGTCGCAATCCATATGCGCGATCGACAGCGAAAAGAGCTCGGGATGTGTGGTCACGCGCGGCGAGCGGCAGGCCGGGCAGCGGGGGCCGTCGGGCAGGATGGTCAGGCAATCTCGGCAGAGCGCGGGCATGGCCGGATCATAGCAGGCCCGTGCGCCGCGGGGGAGGGGGCCCGCCGGGGTGGACGGAAATATCGCCCGGCGCCGGATGGGTCGGCCGGACGAGGCCGCGCTAGCGGTCGTTCAGCCCCTTGCCTCTGAGGATCCGCGCCCGGCACCTGTCGATCCGCGCGGTGCGGGTCTTCGATTGTTTCGCGCCCGACATGTGCAGGACATAGCCGCGCCGCCGCCCCGGTGTCAGCGCCTCGAAAGCCTCCTGCAAGGCGGGGTCCTCCTCGAAGGCGGCCAGCAGTTCGGGCGGATAGTCCAGCGAGTTCTTCTGGGGGAACGCAACCTTCGCGCCGGCCTTCTCGAGGGCGACGGCCTGGCCGATGAAGCCGCGCAGCACCTCCGCGCCCGCGTCGACCTCGGCCAGGCTGGCATAGCGCAGCATCCGCACCGCCTGGGAATTCGGTCCCTGCCGGTGCAAGTGACCCTCGGGATCGGACATCAGCGCCCCCTTGAAGAACCCCAGCCCGCAACAGGCCTTGAGCCCGAAGAAGATCGCCACGTTCGCGCCCTCGGCCATGTAGCAGAGCTTGGCCCATTTCACCGTCTCGACCAGGCCGCAATCGAGCGCGATGGCCCGGATGCGCTTGCGCTCTTCGTGCCAGTCGGGGGCGCTCAGGATCGTCTCGACACTTGGCTGCGGGCGTTTCATCGCATTGGCTCCGGTGGGGTGCGTGGCTGATCATGGGCCCTGGGGGTGGCGGCCTCAAGCGCGGAGGGTGCAGATCGCCCCTGTCGCGGCGCAGGGCAAGAGCGTAGAGGTCGGGTAGCACAGAGTTTCAGGAGGCATGACGATGACAGCACCCTTCCTTGCACCGAAGTCCGTGGCCGTCGTGACGGGGGCCGCCTCGGGGATCGGCCGGGCGGCCTGCCTGCATTTCGCGGAGCGCGGCATGCGCATCGTCCTGGCCGACGCGGACCGGGACCGGCTGGACCGCGCCGCGGCGGCTGTCACCGCGATCGCCGGCCCGGACAATGTCTCCGCCGTCGCGCTGGACGTGGCGGACGCGGGGGCCGTCGAGGCGCTGGCCGACGATACCTTCGAGCGGTTCGGCCAGGTCGATCTGCTGATGAACAACGCCGCGGCACGGGTCGCGGGCGGCGACCGCGAGGACCTGGAGGAATGGCACCGTACGATGGATGTCAATTTCTGGGCCGCGGTCCATGCCGAGCGCGCCTTTCTGCCCCGGATGCTGCTTCAGGGAACGCCCGCCGCGATCGTCAACACCGGCTCCAAGCAGGGGATAACGAACCCGCCGGGCAACCTGATCTACAACGTGACGAAATCGGCCCTCAAGACCTATACCGAGGGGCTTCAGCACCAGTTGCGCAACGTCGATGGCTGCAAGGTCTCGGCTCATCTTCTGGTGCCCGGCTGGACCAACACCGGAGAGCGCCCGCCGCATGACGGCGCCTGGATGCCCGAGCAGGTGGTCGACCGGCTGATCGCGGCGCTGGAAGCCGGGGATTTCTATGTCATCTGCCCCGACAACGAGGTCACCTCCGAGATGGACGCCCGCCGCATCCTGTGGGCGGCCGGCGACATGACCGAGAACCGCCCCCCGCTGTCGCGCTGGCATCCCGGGTGGAAGGACAAGTTCTCCTAGGTGCGGCCCCGTTTGTGCTAGGCTCTCCCGATCGGGGAGGAATGCCATGCGGGCTATCATCTGGACGATCGCGGCCTGTCTCTGGGTCACTCAGGCCGCGGCCGGGCCCTCGGAACGCTGTGTGCAAGAGGTCCTGGCCATGCATGGCTACGACCCGGGACCGATCGACGGCATCCTCGGGCGGCGGACCGGCGACATGGCGGCGGGCTTCGCGCAGGACAATGCCCTGGCGCTGCCGCCGCTGACCGTCGCCACCGCTCCGCAATGGTGCGAGGCCTTGCGCGAGGTTCAGCGCGGGGCCGGGGGGCCGCCGCTCGATCCGGCCGAACCGCGACCGGCCGGGGCTGCACCGAGCGTCCCGGCGACGGCTTCGCGCAGGAGATCACGGGCACGCTCGCGGGCGAACCGCTCAGCCTGCGGGTCTCTGCCCGGTTCGGCGGCGCGGTCGAGTCGATCCGTTGGCGCGGCCGGGAGTTTCTCAACATCTACGACCACGGCCGGCAGATCAGCTATGCGTGGCATCTGGACGGCTGGGGCGAATGCCTGAACCCGACGGAGCCGGGCTCGGCCTGGGACAATTTCCGCCAGAGCTCGACCACCGAGCTGCTCGAGGTCTGCTCGGACGCGCCCGGACGGCTGAGCACGCGGGCCCGCCCGGCCTGGTGGCTGCGCCCGGGCGAGACCGGGTTCTGCGACCGGGGCGCCGAGACGGCCCTGAACGACGGCCCCCTGACCGACCAGCTGTTCGAGAAGACGGTCGAGATCGGTTATGCTGGGATCGAGGGCGTCATCGCCTTCGATGCCACGATCACGCTGATGTCCGACCATGCCTCGCTCCAGGCCGAGATGCCGACGGGGTATCTCACGGGGGCATTCACGGCGCATCATACCTACGATCCGCAGTCCGGGAGGCTCGAACGGCCTGCGTCGCAGCCGCTGGTGCCGCCCTGGACCTCGGTGCACTGGTCCGGCCTGCCGCCGATCCTGGCGACCGAGGACGGGCAGTTCGCGATGGGGGCCTATACCGACGCGCCGATCCTCGGATACGAGATGCTGGCCTATGACGTGCCCAACCCGTTCGACCATACCAACAAGTGGAACATGATCCTGCGGCATGAACCTGCCCCGGCCGGCACCTATCGCCACCGTAGCTTCGTGATCGTCGGCACGCTGGAGAGCGTCCAGGCGGCGATGTCCCGGCTCTACCGCCTGCATCCCACCGATTTCGACCCGCCCGAGGGCTACGTGGACGTGGCCGACTGCGAGCAGATCGCGGGCTGGGCCTGGGATCCCAAGGCGCCGGACACCCCCATGCAGATCGAGATATACGACGTGACCGACAGTGCGCGGCGTCTGGTTCATGACGGTCCGGCGGATCGACTGCGCTTGGACCTGGTGCCGGTACTGGACGACGACGGGCGTCACGGATACCGGATCTGGACCTACCAGGCCATCGACCGGGCCGGTCCGCGCAGGCTGTCGGTCGAGGTGCGCAATTCGGTCGACGGCCTGCCCAACACGGTGCTGTCGTCCGGTGATCTGACGCTGGAGTGCCAATAGCCGGCCGCCCGGCCAGCGCCGCGGATAGCCGCCCGGGCGCGCGGGCTGACCTAGGGTAAAGGACTTGACCCCGCGCCGATGAGATCCCTAGGATCAAGGAGCAATTCCGCCTTGTCGGTATGTTGACGGGGTGCGGGCATCTGCCTGCCTCCCGAATGGCCCGGATTGCAATTCGAGCATCAGGGAAGGCGGACCATGGCCATCAAGTCATCCATACTGGAGACGGTCGGCAATACGCCGATCGTGCGGATCAACAAGCTCGGCCCCGCCACGGTGGAGCTTTACGCCAAGCTGGAGGCCTTCAACCCGCTGGGCTCGGTCAAGGACCGGCTGGCGCTGGGGATGATCGAGGCGGCCGAAAAGGACGGAAGCCTCCGCCCCGGCCAGACGGTGATCGAGGCGACCTCGGGCAACACCGGCATCGGGCTGGCCATGGTCTGCGCACAGAAAGGCTATTCGCTCGTCATCACCATGGCCGAGAGTTTCAGTGTCGAGCGACGCAAGCTGATGCGGTTCCTGGGGGCGAAGGTGATCCTGACACCGGCTTCGGAGAAAGGCACCGGCATGGTCGGGAAGGCCAAGGAGCTTGCCGAGAAACACGGCTGGTTCCTTGCCCGGCAGTTCGAGAACGAGGCCAATGCCGACATGCATTCGCGCACGACGGCCCGCGAGATCCTGGCCGATTTCGAGGGACTCGGGCTCGACTACTGGGTGACGGGCTTCGGGACCGGCGGAACGTTGAAAGGGGTTTCCCGTGTTCTCAGGGCCGAGAGCCCGGGGACCAGGATTGTCGTGGCCGAGCCCGAAAATTCGCAGCTTCTGTCCAGCGGAATCCCCCAGGAGCGCAATCAGGACGGCAGTGCCTCTGGGAGCCACCCGAGCTTCGAGCGGCACATGATGCAGGGTTGGACGCCGGACTTCATCCCCAAGCTGGCCGGAGATGCGCAGGCTGCCGGGGTGATCGACCTGCTGCAGCCCGTGGCCGGGGCGGACGCGCTGCAATGCGTCCATGACCTTGCCAGGCAAGAGGGTATCTTTTGCGGTATCAGCGGCGGTGCGACCATGGCGGCGGCCCTGAGCGTGGCCAGGTCCGCGCCAGACGGCTCACGCATCCTCGCGATGATCCCGGATACCGGCGAGCGCTACCTGTCGA
Source organism: Roseisalinus antarcticus (assembly GCF_900172355.1). Taxonomy (GTDB): domain Bacteria; phylum Pseudomonadota; class Alphaproteobacteria; order Rhodobacterales; family Rhodobacteraceae; genus Oceanicola; species Oceanicola antarcticus_A. The sequence goes on from NZ_FWFZ01000007.1 coordinate 124,946, forward strand.
CGCCGCTCTTCGAGAACGTGGCCGAGACCATGACCGAGGAAGAGATGAACATCGCCGCCTCCACCCCGCGGTTTCGCTTCGATGTCGCCGGCGGGGCGGGGGCGGCCTCCGGGCCGCACTAGGCGCCCTCGCCCGGGGGCGCGGGCAAATGACCTATTGCCGAATGCCTCCTGGCCCGCGGTTCTGTTCGCCGCGGAGTGGTGTGCATTCTGCCGGCCGGTGCGCAAGATGCTTGCCGCTGCGACCATCGCCTGCCGGTCGGCAGGACAATGGGCGCGGTGGAAACCGTCTGGGCATCAGGTTGCGGACAAGTCCGCAGATTTTTCTGGGCCGACCCGGTATCGGCGGCACGACCGAGACCTTCGATTCGCTCAACGACGGCAGTTTGAGGGAACGGCTGACAGGACCGGGCGTCGCGTTCGACGCCACCATGATCCGTGACGCCATTCGGTTTTTGCCAGCCAGGCTCCATCCGCGCCAGCGCATGAAGTGTGCACCGTGGTGTCAGGGGCGCGTGTTGGGCTTGCAGGCTGGCGCGGGGTGACGTCAGGTGCCCCATGGAGAATTTCATCGGATCCAAAGTCGCGCTGTTTCTGGGCGCACGCCTGTTGGTCTGCCTTCGGGACGACTTCGCGCATATCCCGTTTCCCGGCGAATGGGACTTTCCAGGCGGCGCCCGGGAGGCCGGGGAGAGCCCGTGGCAGACCCTCGTCCGAGAGGTGGACGAGGAATTCGGGCTGGAGATGGACCGCGCCGAGGTGCTCTGGCAGAGTGTCGGGCCCTCGGCTTTGGACCCGGACCGGCTGATCTGGTTCTACGTGGCGCGGATGGACGAGGCGGCCGTCGGCGATGTGCTATTCGGCGACGAGGGGCAGGCCTGGGCTCTGATGGCGCCGGATGCCGTTCTGGCGCTCGACAAGCTGGTGGCGCATCATCGGCCGAGACTGGAGTGCTATCGGGCTCTGTCGGGGGGCTGGGGGCTGCCCGTGCCGCGCGACCACTGGTCCTGATCTGGCCGTGGGACGACGGACGACGCTCGCCTTCGGCATCGCCCCGCCCGCCGTCCCTTGGGCGTTTCGCTCTGAGTGGGACGTCTCTGCGTGTGCCAGCCGGAACCCCGTGCCGCAGGCAGGGGGGGACAGGGTCTGCGCGGTCCCGCTTCGCGGGGCCGCTCAATTTGATTGATCCGCCTAGTTGATCAGCCCGGCGTGCGTCATCGCCTGTCGGATCGCCACGCGGGTGGGCTCGCTTGCCTCCGTCAGCGGCGAGCGGACGTCGTCGGCGACGATGCCGAGCAGGGAAAGGGCGTATTTCGCCCCGACCGTCCCGGGCTCCATGAACACCGCGATATGCAGCGGCATGAGCCTGTCCAGCAGCGTCAGCGCAAGACGGTAGTCGCCGGACAGCGTCGCTTCCTGGAATTCGGCGCAGAGCCGGGGAGCCACGTTCGCGGTGACCGAGATGCAGCCGATCCCGCCATGGGCGTTGAACCCCAGAGCCGTCGCATCCTCCCCCGAGAGCTGGACGAAATCGGGGCCGCAGGTCAGCCGCGTCTTCGGCACCCGGGCCAGGTCGCCGGTTGCGTCCTTCACGCCGATAATCATCTCGTGCTGCGCGAGTTCGCCCATGGTTTCCGGCGTCATGTCCACCACCGACCGTCCGGGGATGTTGTAGATCACGATCGGCAGGCCGCAATCGGCGGCCGCGGTAAAATGGGCAATCAGACCCCGCTGTGTGGGCTTGTTGTAATAAGGCGTCACCACCAGCGCCGCATCGGCGCCTGCGGATTTGGCAGCTTGCACCAGGCGCACGGTCTCGGCGGTATTGTTGGACCCGGCCCCGGCCACGACCGGCACCCTTCCGGCGGCCTGTTCGATGACGCAGGCGACGACGCGGTCGTGCTCGGCATGGGTCAGGGTCGGGCTCTCGCCGGTGGTGCCGACGGGAACAAGCCCGTGGCTGCCCTGGTCGATCTGCCAGTCGACGAAGCGTTTCAGCGCATCATAATCCACCTCTCCTCCGGTGAAGGGGGTGACAAGGGCGGGAAGAGACCCTCTGAGCATGTGCGCGTCCTTTCTGAGCGGGGCGGACCGTGAGGCCCGGAGTCCCATGGGCGAAATCGCGCGGACCCTAGACCTATCCACGGACTTTGCCAAGTTTGTGAGTTGATTGGCGCGGCGGGGAGATTAGGGTCTCGGCATCGTCTCAAACCGGATTTGACATCATGCGCCTGCTGGCCGCCCTGTGCCTTGTTTCCTGCCCCTTGCTGGCCCCCGCCAAGGCGGTGGCAGAGGTCGACATCCCCGATCTGAACGCGGCCTTCGCCGCGGCCGACCGCGAGGACTGGCTGACCGCCGAGGAGCTTGCCGCGCCGGGCGGGCCGATCGGGGCGGATCTGATCGAGTGGATGCGTCTGCGCGACGACGCGGGGACCTGGGACGAGATCATCGCCTTCCTCGACCGGCACGGCGACTGGCCCGGGACCGACCGGATCCGTGCCCGGGCCGAGACGCTGATCCCCGAGGACTTGCCTGCCGAGGACGTTCTGGCCTTTTTCGAGGGGCATGACACCGAGACCGGCCAGGGCGTCGTGGCCCGCGCCCGGGCGCTGGAAGCGGCGGGCGAGACCGGCGAGGCCGCGGCCCTGGTCGTGCAGGCCTGGTTGACCCGGACTTTCGACACCGAGGGCGAAGCGATCCTGCGCGGCTCCTACGGTCAGCTGCTGGCAGAGCATCACGCGGCCCGGGTCGACATGCTGCTCTGGCGGTGGCGGGTCAGCGACGCGCAGCGGCTGTTCCCGCTGCTGGACGACGAGACCCGGAGCCTTGCCGAGGCGCGGGTCGGTTATATCCAGGGCGCGGGCAATCTACCCGCGCTGGTCGACAAGGTGCCCGCGGCCCTGCGCGAAAGCGCGGGCTTTCGCTACGACCGCTACAACTGGCTGGCCGGGCGGGGCCGCAACGACGACGCGATCGAGATGCTGGAGGCCGCCTCCGTCTCCGCCGACGCGCTCGGAGAGCCGTTCCGGTGGTCGGGCTGGCGGCGCGTCCTGGCCCGGCTCGAAATGCGCACGGGCGATCCGGAGCGGGCCTATCGGCTGGCGGCGAACCATTTCCTGCAGGAGGGCACCGCATTTTCCGATCTGGAGTGGCTGGCGGGCTATATCGCGCTGACGCGGCTCGACCGTCCCGACATCGCCTTGCTGCATTTCCAGACGCTGGAGCGCAATGTCTGGACCCCCATCAGCCAGGGCCGGGCCTGGTATTGGATCGGCCGCGCCCAGGAGGCGCGCGGCGACGGGCCGGCGGCGATGGCCGCCTACACCGAAGGCGGGCAAAATCAGACGGCCTTCTACGGCTTGCTGGCGGCCGAAAAGGCCGGGATGCCCCTCGACCCGCTGCTGACCGGGCTGGAGGATTTCCCGCCCTTCGAGCAGACCGGCCTCGCGGAGGACCCGCTGGTGATGGCGGGGCTGCATCTGCTCAAGGGCGGTGAACGCGGGCTTGCCGTGCTCTTTCTGGCCGAGGCAGGCCGCATTCTGGAGCGCGACGAGCTGGGATCATTGGGTGCCCTGCTGGATGATTGGGACGAAACCTATTTCGAGGTGCTTCTGGGCAAGTCGGCGGCCCAGCGCGAGATGGTGATCCCGTCGATCTATTTCCCGCTGCACGACATGGCCGGCATGGACCTGCCGGTGGAACCCGCGCTGGCCCTGTCCATCGCACGGCGTGAGAGCGAATTCCGCGTCGATGCGGGCTCTTCCGTGGGGGCGCTGGGGCTGATGCAGCTGATGCCTGGCACCGCGCAGGACGTGGCCGGCTGGCTGGATCTGCCCTATTCCCGGGCGCGGCTGACCCGGGACTGGACCTACAACGCCACGCTGGGCTCGCGCTACCTGGCCTATCTGACCGAGGAGTTTGGCGCCTCGCCATCGATTGTCGCGGCGGGCTACAATGCCGGTCCGGGGCGGCCGCGGCAGTGGATCGACCTTTTCGGCGATCCGCGTCTGGGCGAGGTGGACATCGTCGACTGGGTCGAGAGTATCCCGTTCGAGGAGACCCGGAATTACGTCATGCGGGTCACGGAATCGATCCCAGTCTACCGCGCCCGCCTTACCGGAGAGACCGGCGAGCTCGCGTTTCGCGACCTGCTCGTCGGGGTGAAGCCCTTGGTGCGCCCCGTGGCGCGTCCCGATGGCAGCCTTTCGACCGAGGGCCCCGAGGTCACGGTCTCGACCGCGGTGGCGCCCGGCGGGGCCGAGGCCTCTGTGGTGACCGCGCCCAGTGCGCTGGCGCCCGTAGTGTCGGTCGCGCCGCCGCCGAGACCGGATCGCGAGGCCGAGACCGGCGTCGGCGGCGGCATCTCGGCGCCCGCATCCATTTCTGGTCCGTCCGGGGTGCGGCCGCCGTCCCGGCCGACCGGTCCCGGCGGCTAGGACGCCGCGCCGCCGGCCACCTGTTTCCGGCGGCTGCGCCTGAGGGTGAAGAGGCCGGCCGAGATCACGATCGCGACGCCGATCACGGTGCTGGTCCGCAGTGTCTCGCCGAAGACAGCGATGCCCAGCGCGGTCGCAAAGACGAGCTGCAGATAGGCGAAGGGCTGGACCGAGGAGGCCTCAGCGACCTCGTAGGTCTTGATCAGCAGCCAGTGGCCCAATGCTCCCGTCATGCACAACAGGCCCATCCAGGCCCAGTCGGGGGGTGTCATCGGTTCCCACGACCAGATGCCGATGACGGTCACGAAGACCGCGCCCGCGGTGCCGGTATAGAAGAAGCTGGTCGCGGCGCTGTCCTTGCGGGCGGCGAAGCGGGTGAGCAACCCGTAAAGCGCGAACATCAGCGCCGCCGCGAACGGGACTAGGGCAGCGGGCTGAAAGACACCCACACCGGGCTGCAGGATCACGAGGATCCCGACAAAGCCCACGCCGATCGCGGTCCATCGCCGCCAGCCCACGGCCTCGCCCAGAACCGGCCCCGACAGGGCGGCGATCAGCAGCGGGTAGCAGGCAAAGACCGCGTGGCTCTCCACCAGGCCCAGCAGGACGAAACCCGCGACCATGACGCAGATCTCGAAGGCAAGCAGAAGGCCGCGAAAGATCTGCAGCACAGGCTGCGAGGTCCTGGCGGCGGCGCGGATCGACCCGGACTGGCGGGTGGCGATGGCGATGACGAAGGCCGCGAAGAACCAGTAGCGCAGCATCACCACCATCAGCACGTTGTATTCGCCCGCCAGATGGCGAGAGATGCCGTCCTGCATCGCGAAAACGAATGTGGTCCCGATCATCAGGGCGATGCCGCGTCTGGGATCGTTCATCTCAGGATGCCTCGGGACATGTGGCGTTTGCGGCCGAAACCGGCAGCCCGCGTGACGTCGAAGCCCGAGTCTCTCAGGCCCCGGCGAATGTGGCCGGCGGCGGAATAGGTCGCGACCGTGCCGCGCGGCGCGGTGTGGCGGGCGACCTCGCGCAGCAGCGCCGGCCCCCAGAGCTCGGGGTTCTTGGCAGGCGAGAAGCCGTCGAGGAACCAGGCGTCGGCGCATCCGGTCCAAGCCGGCAGCGTTTCGCGGGCGTCGCCGAGGATTACCCGCAGGGTGAGCCCCGGCAGATCGGCGCGGTCCGGCGTCTCGGCCAGGGCGGACAGCAAGCGGTCCGTCAGGTCGGGCGGGGTGCCCGCGGCGGCGAGCGCCCGGGTCATGTCCGGGTTGGCCATGGGAAAGGCCTCGAAACTGGTGAACCGGAGGGCGCCGGGCAGCCCGGATTTGCGGAAGGCGTCCCAGGCCATGATGCAGTTCAGACCGGTCCCGAACCCCAGTTCGGCGATGTGGAACCCGCTGTTGAACCGGGCCGGCAGGTCGTTGCCTTGCAGAAAGACATGGGTGGTCTCGGCCGGGCCATTGCTGAGCGAGAAATAGGGATCGTCGAACCGGGTCGCCACCGGGGTGCCGTCCTTCCAGTCGATCTCGGCTCTCTGGCCTTGCATGCCGCACTCCGCTAGCTCTTGCCGCGAGGAATGGGCGAAAGGTCGGGCGATGGCAACGGCGGATGTGACCATACGCGGCGCGGGCGTCTTCGGCCTGTCGGTGGCCTATGCCTGTGCGCGGCGGGGGGCGGCGGTGCAGGTGATCGACCCGCATGGCCCCGCCGCGGGGGCCTCGGGCGGCGTGGTCGGGGCGTTGGCGCCACATGTGCCGGAGCAGTGGAACGACAAGAAGGCGTTTCAGCTCGAGTCCCTGTTGATGGCCGCCGGGTTCTGGGCCGATGTGACGGCGCTGTCCGGCCTCGATCCGGGATATGCGCGGTCCGGCCGGGTGCAGCCCCTGGCCGATGCCGAGGCGGCCGGGCTGGCGCGACGGCGGGTCGTCGGCGCGGCGGACCTCTGGCGCGGAGAGGCGAGTTGGGAGGTGACGGAGGATTCGGGCGGCTGGCGCGTGGAGAGCCCCACCGGGCTATTCGTCCGCGATACGCTCAGCGCCCGGATCCATCCCCGGCAGGCCACCCTGGCGCTGGCCGGGGCGGTGACGGCGCTGGGCGGGCGGATCTGCAGGGAGGGGGCGGACAGGGGCAAGGTGGTCTGGGCCACGGGCTGGCAGGGTCTGATGGCGCTGTCAGATGAGCTGGGACGCGTGGCGGGGAACGGGGTCAAGGGACAGGCTGCGGTTCTGCGCCACGCGGCATGTCACCTCCCGCAGGTGTTTGTGGACGGGATCCACGTCGTCCCCCATGGCGACGGGACGGTCGCGGTCGGGTCCACGTCCGAGAGGGAGTTCGACCGGCCCGACACGGTCGACGAGCAGCTGGATGTCATCCTGAAGCATGTCCGAGCCGCAGTGCCGGAGCTTGCGGATGCAGAGGTCCTGGGTCGGTGGGCCGGTGTCCGCCCCCGGGCCCGCAGCCGGGCGCCGATACTGGGCGGTTGGCCGGGGCGCACTGGTCATTTCATCGCCAATGGCGGGTTCAAGATCGGCTTCGGGATGGCTCCGCTCGTGGGCGAAGTCATGGCCGATCTCGTGTTCGAGGGGAGAGACAGGATCCCTGCCCCGTTCCGCGTCTCCGCCTCTCTGTGACAGCGGCGGGACGGTGCGCGACGCTGTCCGCCCCCAAGGGGGCAGATGCGCCCCGCCCACCGTCCCATGGGCGTTGCTGCGGGATGGCGGGCGGGGCGATGCGCAGCACGCGCGAGCGCCGTACGTCATCCATGGACCACGGTCAGGTGGCCATCGCCTTGAGCTGGTCCATCAGCTCCTGAAGCCCTGCGAGCGAGCGTTCGTTTGTGAGGCGCCCGTCCTGGTCGAAGGCATTGCTGCTGTCGGCGATCATCACCTCGGGGCCGGGGAGGAGCCTCGGCCGGAAGGGGATCATGCACAGCCGCAGGGAATATTGCGACCGCTCTCCGCCCGCCCGGCCATCCGCCGCGGACATCATCGCGACCGGCTTGTCCCGCCATGGAGCGCCCTTTGTTCGACTGACCCAGTCGAGCGCGTTCTTCAGCACGCCCGACAGCGCCTTGTTGTATTCCGGCGTGGAGATCACCACCGCGGAGGCACTGGCGATCTGGTCCGCAAGGGTCTGGACGGACGGCGGAATGCCGGACGCCTTCTGGAGGTCGCCGTCGAACAGCGGCAGGCGCAGGTCGGCCTCGATGAAGTCGTCCGGCGCGAACAGGCGCACCGCTTCGCGGACGAGCTTTCGGTTCGTACTCTCCGCGCGAAGGGCGCCGGCTATGCCAAGTAGGGTCGTCATGGGCTCTCCTGTCCAATCAGCATCGGCACTTAGGGCTTCGTCCCCGGGTTGCAAGGCGGCGAGCGCGGGGCCAGTGTCTGCCCGAACAGGCGGAGGCATGACATGCGGCACGGCGGCAAGATACTGGCCGATCAACTGCACAAGCTCGGGGTGCGGCGGGTGTTCTCGGTGCCCGGAGAGAGCTTTCTCGCCGCCCTCGACGGGCTCTACGAGAGCGGGATCGAGAACATCGTCTGCCGGCAGGAAGGCGGGGCGGCGATGATGGCCGAGGCGCAGGGCAAGATGTCCGGCGCTCCCGGCGTCTGCTTCGTCACGCGGGGTCCCGGCGCGACGAATGCCAGCGCCGGCATCCACATCGCCCGGCAGGACAGCACGCCGATGGTGATGTTCGTCGGCCAGATCGACCGGGGCCACCGGGACCGTGGCGCCTTCCAGGAGGTCGACTACCGCGCGATGTTCGGCGGGCTGGCCAAGTGGGTCGCCGAGATCGACCGGACCGACCGCCTGCCGGAATACATCGCCCGGGCTTTTCGCGTCGCCCTGTCGGGCCGGCCCGGTCCGGTCGTCCTCGCGCTGCCCGAGGACATGCTGTCCGACAGCGCCGACGTGGCGGACTACGACGGCCTCGTCGGGGTCTATCCCACGCCCGCACCGGCAGCGTTTGACGCGATCATGGCAAAGCTTGCGGAGGCGGAGCGGCCGCTCGTCGTCGTTGGCGGCCCGCACTGGTCGCCCCGGGCAGAGGCCGACCTGAAGCGTTTCCTCGAGGTGCAGGGCCTGCCCGCCGTGGCGGATTTCCGGCGGCAATCCTACCTCGACAACCGGCACCGCAGCTATGCGGGGGACCTCAACGTCGGCATGGCCCCGGCGCTGGCGGCGCGGGTGCGGGAGGCCGATTGCCTGCTTCTGCTGGGCAGCCGCCTGGGAGATATCGAGACCCGCGGCTATACGCTTGTCGATCCCGCGGCACCCGCGCCGACCATTCTGCAGGTCCACCCCGATGCCGACGAGATCGGCCAGGTCTACGGGCCGGCGGCGGCGGTCGTGGCCACTGCGCCCGACGCCTTGGAGGTGCTGGCAGGCCGCGCCCGGCTGTGCGGCCGGGAGGACTGGACCGCCGCCGCGCGGGCCGACTACGAGGCCTGGCGCAGGCCACACCCGACCCCGGGCGACGTGAAGATGGAGGAGATCGTCCACTGGCTCTCCGACTCCTTGCCCGAGGATGCGATCCTGACCAACGGGGCAGGGAATTATGCCGCCTGGCTGCACCGGTATTTCGTCTTCAAGGGGCCGGGCACCCAGTTGGCACCGACCTCCGGCTCCATGGGATACGGGTTTCCCGCGGCGGTGTCGGCGGCCCTGCAGCACCCCGAACGGGTCGTCGTCTGCATGGCCGGGGATGGGTGCTTCCAGATGACCCTGAACGAGATGTCCACCGCCGTGCAGCACGGCGCGGCCCCCATCGTCGTGGTCTGCAACAACGGCCAGTACGGCACGATCCGGATGCACCAGGAGCGGCACTACCCCGGGCGCGTCTCGGGCACGGCGCTGGCCAACCCGGATTTCGCAGCGCTGGCGCGGGCCTATGGCGGGCACGGAGAGCTTGTCACGCGGAGCGAGGATTTCGCGGACGCCTTTGCCCGGGCGCGGGCGGCGGGGGTGCTTGCCGTGATCGAGCTGCGCGTCGACCCCGAAGCACTCTCCACCGGCGCCACGCTGACCGAACTGCGGGGAAGCTGAGCAGGGGGAAGCGTTCGCGCACCCCGCGCACGGATCCGGGATGAAGAAGGTCCCCTCTCGGGGGATCACCAGCTGTCGTCGGACGTGTCGGGGTCAGGACGCGCCGGTGGCGCTGCACCGACCGCTCCGAGGCCGGTGGGGCGGTTTCCGCGAGCCTCACGAAGGGGCAATGTCGCAACACGGCACAACGCGCCCGCAAAAAGGGAGTCGTCTCTGCGGCCGTCGCGTGACATGGATCAGGTTCGCGGTTGCATGACCGACCGACGCAGCATGGGGCAATAGCTTGACCGCGGCATCCTTTCGCGACCGCGCAGGTCGCATGACGGTCGCAATTGCTCTGGCGATGATGGTGCTGAGCCTTGCCGCGGGATTGTTCGATGAACGCACCTTGGGCGGCGCTTCTGTCTGGTCGAAGCCAACCAAATTCAATTTTTCATTTGCGGTCCACATCGCGACCCTGATGGTCTTTCTGTCTTTGCTGCAGGCGGATTTGCGCAAGAGCAAACTGATCACGTCGACGATGCTCGTCACCTGCGCCGCGGTGCTGCTTGAGCTGGGGTATGTCGGGCTTCAGGCGGCGCGCGGGCGTGCATCGCACTTCAACCAAGAAACGCCCTGGGAGGAGTTGGCATACTATGCCATGGGCGCTGCGGTCGCGGTTGTCCTGCTTGGTACGCTTGTCATCGGGTTGACGGTATGGCGCCGTCCGGTGTCACAGGTCGGCCCGGGGCTGCGGCTCGGGGTGGGCCTCGGGACCTTGGCGGGAACCCTCGCCACGCTGGCAACTGCCGGGGCGATGTCGAGCATGCAGTTCACGCCAACCGGGCATTGGGTTGGCGGGGATCTGACGGATGCCGGGGGGCTGCCGATTCTTGGCTGGTCGACAACGGGCGGCGACCTGAGAGTTCCGCATTTCTTTGCAACGCATCTGCTTCAGGCGCTTCCGGTCGCCGGGTGGCTGGCAGACCGTTCGGGACTAGCCTTCCCACGCGTGGTCCCGTTGGTCGCAGCTGTCGCCGGACTGGCCATTGTCTGGTTCACCTTCCAGCAGGCGATGTCCGGTCAACCGGTAATCGGCTGGAATACCGCTCGCTCGCCATAGGGTCGTCTTTCATTTCCGAACGGCGACGTCGTGCGACCATCCGACAGTCGGAATGCCTCCGTGCCGGCGGATGTGCGCAGCGGCCGCCTCGACGGCTCCGGGGCCCTTGCAGGATGTGTCAGAGATCGCAACGCGCGGCTGAGGCTGTCGCAACCGCGTCCAGCGCATCCGGCTTTTGCGTCGGGCCGCGGCGAAAGGCTGGGCCTTCATCTGGCCATTCACCGCAATCCAAGGATGGATGCGGGTCCATGACCATTTGAAGGGAACGGCATGATCGAGCCCGCCGTCTTGCTGACCTGCGCGTCGATAATTCTTGGCTTCGTATTCATCCCCGGCCCAGCCACGTCGTTGACGGTCGCGCGGGCCACCACATCGGGAACCAGGGTCGGGATCGCGACGGGTGCGGGCATCACGGCGGGGGATTTCCTCCACACGATCGTCTTTGCCGTGGCGTCCGGGGGGCTTGGCACCTTTCTTCGCCGGAACCCTGCTGTCCTGAGGTGGCAAGGCAAGGTCGTTGGCAGCATCTACTGCGCGTTGGGTGTCCGTCTCGCCCTGCAGGAGCGATAGGCGCTCCGTCCGGCAAAGTCTTGCCTATCCGGCAGTCGTGTTCGCAGGGTTGCACGCCATCCGCGACGGGACCTCAAGGGGACGGTGCCCCGGATCGGAAAAGGGCCTCCCCGACGGATCGGGAAGGCCCGGGTGTTCGACCGATCCCGAAGGATCAGGTTAACTTCTTGATTTCGAATGATTTTCGGCGGCTCTGGTAGCTTTCCAGCTCACGCTTCACGATCGGCATCAGGAAGTAGAGGCCGATGATGTTGACCACCGCCATCGCGAAGATCGCCGCATCCGAGAAATCGATGACCGGACCGAGGCTGGCCGAGGCGCCGATGATGACGAAGATGCAGAAGATGACCTTGAACACCAGTTCTTTGGTCTTTCCCTCGCCGAACAGGAAGGTCCAGGCCTTGAGGCCATAGTAGGACCAGCTGATCATCGTCGAGAAGGCAAAGAGAATGACCGCGATCGCCAGAACGTATTTGAACCAGCCGAAGGTCGACCCGAAGGCCGCCGACGTGAGGGCTACGCCGGAATTGCCATCGAGGTCTGGATCGCGGTGCTGCCCTCGTTCAGCAGGTAGAGCCCGGTTTCCGGGTCCGACACGAGCTGACCGGTGATGATGATCACCAGCGCCGTCATGGTGCAGATCACGACCGTGTCGATGAACGGCTCGAGCAGCGAGACGAAGCCCTCGGTGATCGGCTCCTTGGTGCGCACCGCCGAGTGGGCGATGGCCGCGGAGCCGACGCCCGCCTCGTTCGAGAAGGCGGCGCGCTTGAAGCCCTGGATCAGGGCCCGGACAAAGCCGCCCGCCACGCCGAGGCCGGTGAAGGCGCCCTCGAAGATCTGGCCGAAGGCCCAGCCGATGCTTTCGTAGTTGAGCAGGATGATGACCAGCGCCGTCAGGACATAGAGCACCCCCATGATCGGCACGACCTTCTCGGTGACCCGGGCGATGGACTTGAGCCCGCCGATGATGACCGCAAAGACGATGCCCGCGAAGATCACGCCGGTGATCCAGCCGGGATAATCGCCCACCACGTTCGTAAGCTGCGCATGGGCCTGGTTGGACTGGAACATGTTCCCGCCGCCCAATGCGCCGAGGATACAGAAGATAGAGAACATCACCGCAAGGAACTTTCCGGCCGGCAGCCCGCGTTCCTCGAACCCCTTCGTGAGGTAGTACATCGGCCCGCCCGAGACGGTCCCGTCCGGGTATTCGTTGCGGTATTTCACGCCCAGCGTGCATTCGGTGAATTTCGACGCCATGCCCATGAGGCCCGCGAGGATCATCCAGAAGTTTGCCCCCGGTCCGCCGATGCCGATGGCCACCGCCACCCCGGCGATATTGCCAAGCCCCACGGTGCCCGAGAGCGCCGTCGCCAGCGCCTGGAAATGGCTGACCTCGCCCGCGTCGTTGGGGGCGGAATAGTCGCCTTTGACCAGGGCGATCGAATGGGGAAACGCGCGGAACTGGATCAGGCCGAACTACACGGTGAAGACCGTCGCGCCGACAACCAGCCAGGCCACGATCCAGGGGAAACTGGTGCCCGGAAAGTTGCTGAAGATCAGATTGACGAACCAGCCTGTCGAGCTGGCAAAGACATCGTTGATCCGTTGGTCGAGGGTCATGGCCGTCTCTTCGACGGCCTGGGCCAAGGCGGGCGTCGCCGCCAGCATGGCCGGAGCGGCGAAGGCCGCTCGCTTGAATGCCTTGTTCATGAATGTCCCTATCTGTTTATTGTTTATGGAACAATGGTGACGGGCACGGGCGAGACCTGTGCCAGGCTTCCGGCGACGGACCCGAAGAGCCGCGACGTCAGCGACGAGCTTCCCGTGCGGCCGATCACGACCTCGTCCGCGCCGGACTCTTCGATGATCCTGCAGAGCACCTCGGCGATGTGGCCGTATCTCAGCACGGTCGTCACCTTCAGCCCGCTATCGGCGAGCCTGGCCTTCACCGGCTCCATCAGGGCCGTGTCGGCGCGGCGCAGCTCTTCGGTGCGGCGCTTGTGCCGTTCTTCCAGCTCCTCCGGGGTCAGGAACGAATACGGGGACCATTCCAGAACATGGGCGACGATCAGCTCGGCCCCCTCGGACCTTGCCAGCCCGGCGGCGAAGTCGAGAGCGGCCTGGGCGCTGTCGCTTTCGTCGAATCCTAGGACAAACTTGCGGGACACTGTCGTCCCTCCTGTATTGTTTGCCCCAAGACGGGGTGGAGGGAGCCTAGACCGACCTGTCCCGTCGGCAGAATCATCTTTGTTGTTTTGATGCGGCGGCGCGACAGGACCGCCGCCGCGTATGTCCTGTCGCAAGGTTGAGAGAAAAAGTAGCAGCGGCGGGACATGTCCCGCCCCGGTCGGGCCCTGCGCCTAGAACTCGACGCCCTGCTGGGCCTTGATACCGGCGCGGAACGGGTGCTTGACCAGCTCCATCTCGGTCACGAGGTCGGCGATCTCGATCAGGTCCGCATGGGCGTTGCGCCCGGTCAGCACCACATGGGTCATCGGCGGCTTTTCGGCGGCGAGGAATTCCACGACATCGGCGATCGGGACATAGTCGTAGCGGATCGCGATGTTGATCTCGTCGAGCAGGACCATGCTGTTGGCCGGATCGCGGATCAACTCCTTGGCCTTTTCCCAGGCGGCCAGCGCCATTTCGGTGTCGCGGGTCTTGTCCTGGGTCTCCCAGGTGAAGCCCTCGCCCATGGTGTAGAACGGGCATTCCTCGGCAAACTTCGCCAGGATCAGGTCGCGCTCGCCGGTCGACATCCCGCCCTTGATGAATTGCACCACGGCGCAGGGCATCCCGTGGGCGATGTGGCGGAAGATCATGCCGAAGGCTGCGGTGGACTTTCCCTTGCCCTTGCCGGTGTGGACGATGACGAGGCCCTTCTGGTCGGTCTTGGTGGCCATGATCTTGTCGCGGGCGGCCTTTTTCTTGGCCATCTTGGCGGCGTGGCGGTCGGCGTCGTCTGACATGGGTAGGGTCTCCCTGACTTGAAACGGCACCATTGCGCGGGGCAGCTTGGGGGGCAAGGGGGTGCGCCGATGCCAAGCTACAACGACCTGCGGCCGGACGAGGATTTCGTCGCGCGGGATTTCGCGCGGGTCTTTCCGGCGATGACCCCGGCCGAGCGGCAGCGCTGCATCCAGGGCCTGATGCGGCTGAAGATGGGGCTTGGCACCCTCGTGCCGCCGCGCCGGACCGAGGCCAACCTGCTGGTTGCCAGCTGGAACATCAAGGAATTCGGTCATACCGGTCAGCGCCTGCCCGAGGCCTATTACTACATCGCCGAGATCCTGTCGGCCTTCGACCTGATCGCCGTGCAGGAGATCAAGTCGACCCTGGTGGATCTGGACCGGGTCATGCGGATCCTCGGCGACGACTGGCGCTACATGGTGAACGACATCACCGACGGGGCGGACGGCAATTCCGAGCGTTCGGCCTATGTCTACAACACCAGGCGGGTAGAGCTGTCGGGGCTGGCCGGAGAGATCACGCTCTGGGACGAGCTGACGGCGGGCTCGGCGCTCAAGCAGTTGAAGCGGGCGCCCTATATCACCGGGTTTCTCGCGGGGTGGAAGCGGTTCGCGATGATCAACCTGCATCTACATCCGGGCGACGGCGCCGACGACCTAGCCTTGCGCGGCGAAGAGGTCCGGCTGCTGCTTGCCGCACTGGAGAAAAAGCGCACCGGGCTCTGGACGGACAACCTGGTGCTGGTGGGGGACATGAACCTCTACCTCGGCGACGACGCCGCGACGGTGGCGCGGCTCGAGGCGTCCGGCTACCTGGATTGCGGCGGCCTGAAAGGGGCGCTGACCAACGTGACCCGCAGCCAGGGCTATGACCGGATGTTCTTTCGCAAGAACGATTACTTCCAGTTCGTGCAGGACCAGCAGCAGCGCGAGAGCGGCGGTGTCTTCGACTTCTTCGCCCATGTCTATCGCGACGGAGACTGGGCGCCTTACCGCGCCGAGATGGCGGCGGATCACACCAACCCTGTCAAGGCGGCGGCGCTGCCGGCGGACGACGACCTGGCGCGGTCCTATTTCCGGCATCCTTGGCGCAAGAACCAGATGTCGGACCATTTCCCGATCTGGGTGGAGCTCGTGACGGACGATTCCGCCAAGTTCCTTTCGGACAACCTGGCCGAAATGCGCGGCGCCTGAGCGCGTTCAGTCGATGCGGGCGCCGGGGGCCAGGGCCTTGGCAAGGTAGCTTCTGCGGCGGGCGGGGGGGCCGCCGTCGAGGGTGCCGAAGACGGTATATCCAAGCTTTTCGTAGAATTCGGGCGCCTGGAAGGCGTAGCTGTCGATGAAGATCCCGGTGATGCCCTCGGCGCGGGCCTTGTCCTCGGCCGCGCGGACAAGGCGGGCCCCGTGGCCGCGTCCGCGCCGGTGCGGGGCGACCGCGATGTAGCGCACGAAGAGCCAGTCGAACAGACGGTAGCCCTCGAACCCGGCGACACATTGCCCGTCCTCGCGCAGCTCCAGCAGGAAGGGGGTATTGTCGAAGGGATGCCCCGATGCTGTCGCGTGGTCGGACACCCAATCGTAGAGCCGGGTGTGAAAGGCGGTCTCGTCCTCGGTCGGGGGCAGGATCTGGGTCGTCATGGCCGGCAGTCTGGCGACTAGCCGGGCGAGGTCAAGCGGCGGATCGCCGATCGGCGGGGCGGGATCGGCGTGGAATTGCCGGCGGCCTGCCTGCCCGGGCCCGGTCACGATCCTGTGCACGATATTTGCGAAAAAGGTGTGGAATACCCGTCTCGCGCCGGTCCGGCTTCGGGGCCAGACTTGAGGCGCAGGGACGATCACGCGGGACCGACGGACATGAAGACCTCATTGCGCCTTTCGCTCTTTCTGATGGGCGGCTTCCTGGCCCTTGCGGGCCTGTCCGGGCTGATCGGCTAACGTCCGGGCGGTGACCAGATTATTCGCGAATAATCTGGGGCCCGGTGATCAGGCGCGGTGGGCGGTTATTCGGGCGGCGGCGCTGTTGGAGCGCGGTTGCCACAGGCCCCGGTCGATGGCCTCCTGCAGGCGGTCGGCGATGTCGCGGAGCGCCGGCGCGTTGACTTCGGCGATGAACCCCCGGGTGGCGTCGTCTTCGAGAAACGCGGCCTCGACCAGGTCGAAATGGTGGTTGCGCACCGCGCCGGTCGTCGCGGCGAAGGCGAAGAGGTAGTCGACCGTCGCCGCGATCTCGAACGCGCCCTTGTAGCCGTGGCGTTTCACCCCGTCGATCCACTTGGGGTTCACCACCCGGGACCGGACGACCCGGGCGATCTCATCCTCCAGCGTGCGGATGCGGGGGCTTTCCGGGCGCGAATGGTCGTTGTGATAGATCGGTCGGTCGCGGCCCTGCAGGGTCGCCACGGCAGCCGCGGCGCCGCCCTCGAACTGGTAGTAATCGTCCGAATCGAGGATGTCGTGTTCGCGGTTGTCCTGGTTCTGGACGATGGCCTCGGCCCCGCTCAGGCGGGCCTCGAGCCCCGCCCGGTCCCGGCGCCCCTCGGCGCCCGCGCCATAGGCGTAGGAGCCCCATTCCAGGTAGGCCTCGGCCAGATCGGCGCGGGAGGCCCAGAGCCGTTCGTCGATCATCGCCTGGAGCCCCGCGCCATAGGCCCCGGGTTTCGAGCCATAGACCCGCGCGGCGGGGGCGCCGGCCCGCGCACCGGCCGCGGCGGGATTCATGTCCTCGGGCTCGTCGAGGGCCTGGATTGCCCGTGCGGCGGAATCCATCAGGTCGATCAGCCCCGGGAAGGCGTCGCGGAAGAAGCCCGAGATGCGCAGTGTGACGTCCACGCGGGGCCGGTCGAGGATGGTGAGGGGCAAGATCTCGAACCCGGTGACGCGGCGATTGGCGGCGTCCCAGGTGGGCTTGCAGCCCATCAGCGCCAGCGCCTGGGCGATGTCATCCCCGCCGGTGCGCATGTTCGACGTCCCCCAGGCGGTGAGCAGCAGGTTGCGGGGCCAGTCGCCGTGGGTCTGAAGATGGGTCTCGATCAGAAGTGTCGCCGATTTCCAGCCCAGGGCCCAGGCGGTCGGGGTGGGGATGGCGCGGCTGTCGACAGAGTAGAAATTGCGCCCGGTGGGCAGGGTGTCGAGCCGGCCGCGCGTCGGCGCACCCGACGGGCCGGGCGGGATCGCGCGGCCGTCGAGCGCCCTCAGCAGGGCCGCGCCTTCGGCCGGGCCGCACGCGGCCACGGCGGGGCGGACAACGTCCTCGATCTGGGCAAGGACCGTGGCACTGGCGGCGCCGGGGGCGGTAGCCTTGCCGTCGAGCAGGTCCTGCGCCAGAAGCTCCAGCCGCTCTACCGTGTCGCCATTGGTGCGCCAGAGATCCGCCGTGAGGGGGGCGAGAGCCTCGGGGCGCTCCTGTGCCGCCTCGGCCGGGGGGCAGTCGAGCGGATCCATGGCGATGCCAAGATCGGCGGCGAGGGCGCGGATCAGGGAGGCGTTGCCCGCCTTGCCCTCGGCCCGGGGCACGCGGGCCAGGGCGATGGCCAGGTCACGGGCCTGGCGGCCGGTCGGGCTCTGGCCGAAGACGTGCAGGCCGTCGCGAATCTGGGCCTCTTTCAGATCGCAGAGCCAGGCGTCCAGCCGGGCCAGATCGCTGTCGTCATCGCCCGAGAGACCGGCGTCGGAGGCCAGACCGGTGGCCTGGGACAGCGACAGGATCTCGCGCCGCAGGTGGGTCGTGCGGCGGGGATCGACGCCGGCGGCCTCGTAGTACTCGTCCACCAGCGCCTCGAGGTCGCGCAGGGGGCCGTAGCTTTCGGCCCGGGTGAGAGGCGGTGTCAGGTGATCGACGATCACGGCCTGGGCCCGCCGTTTGGCCTGGGTCCCCTCGCCCGGATCGTTGACGATGAACGGGTAGATGTGCGGGACGGGGCCGAAGGCGATCTCGGGCCAGCAGGTCTCGGACAAGGCGACGGCCTTGCCGGGGAGCCATTCGAGATTGCCGTGCTTGCCCATGTGAACGATGGCATGGGCGCCCCAGTGGTCGCGCAGCCAGAGGTAGAAGGCGAGATAGTTGTGTGGCGGGACGAGGTCGGGCGAGTGGTAGGTATCGGTCGGGTCGATATTGTAGCCGCGGGCGGGCTGGAGCGCGACGACGGCGTTGCCGAAGCGGTGGATGGAGAGGGCGAAGACAGGTTCGGAGCGGCCCTCCGGGGGGAGTTTTTCCGCCAAGATGAAGGGATCGGATTCAGGCGGGCCCCAGCGGTCGGTGACCTGTTGCTTGGCCTCCCAGGGCAGGGTGTCGAACCAGGTGCGGTAGGTGGAGAGCGGCAGATGCTCTCCTCCGGTGCGCGAGGCGCGGTCGGTCAGCCAGTTGGTGGGGCCGGCCATCAGGGTCGCCATCAGGGTTTCGGCATCGGCGGGGGGGGGCGTCTGGTATCCGGCCTCGGCCAGCAGGGTCAGGGCATGGACGGTCGCGGCCGGTGTGTCGAGGCCGACCCCGTTGGCCAGGCGCCCGTCCCGGTTCGGGTAGTTTGCCAGGACCAGGGCGACGCGCCGGTCTCGGGCGGGGGTGTGGCGCAGGTGGGCCATTCGGGCGGCCATCTGCGTTACCGCGTCGATCCGGTCGCCGCGCGGCCTGTAGGTGGCGATGGGGCATTCGGTGGCCTCGTCGAAATAGGCCGCGTCCTTGAAGCTGATCGCGCGGGAGAGCAGGCGGCCATCGACCTCGGGCAGGGCCACGTTCATGGCGATGTCGCGGGCCGAGAGGCCCGACAGGCCGCCCTCCCACGCCTCTTCGGTGCCGCCGGACAGGATGACCTGGAACACGGGGGCGCCGTTCGCCTCGGCGCTGGCGAGCGGGTTGCCGGAGCCCGGGGAACCGGGGGTGCCGGTGGCGAAGGCGGTGCAGTTGAGGATGACCGAGGGCGGCGCCGCGGTGAAGAGAGACGACAGCATGGCCTGGCTCACGTCGTCCTTGAGCGAGGCCGCGAAGATCGGCATCGGGTTGAGGCCGGCGCGCAGCAGGCTTCGGGTCAGGCGGTTGATCGGGGCGAGCCCGGCGCCCTGCAGCAGGGCACGGTAGAAGACGATGGGCACGACCGGGGCGTCCTGGGTCCATGCACTGCGCAACCGGGTCAGGTCGGGTGCGGTGGCGCCGGGCCAGTAGAGACCGGCCCGCAGCAGGGGGCGGGCGGGCGCGGCCGTGCGCTGCTCCGTCCCGCTGGCGATGTCCGCCGCATGGCGCAGGAAATTGGCGGCGTTCTCCGGCCCGCCTTCGACCAGATAGGACCAGAGCGCGTCGTAATCCGCCTCCGAGACCGTGCTGAGCGCCCGCAGCTCGGGGTCGGGCTTGTCGTCGCCGGGCAGAAAGGCGACGGGCACCCCCGCTGCGTGGAGCCCGGCGGAATACTGCGTCAGCCCGTAGCGCCAATAGCCCGCGCCGCCCAGCAGCCGCGCCACCACCAGCCGGCATTTCCGGGCGCAGGCGTCCAGGTGCAGGTCGACGCTCATGGGATGGTGCAGGTGCGTCAGGTTGGCCAGCCGCAGGCTCGGCGCCTCGGGCAGGTTGGCGCGGGCCTCCGACAGGGCCGCGAGTTCGGTATCGGCGGCGGAAATCACCAGGATGTCGGCGGGGGTCTGGCCCAGGTCCGTCGGCTCTTTGCCGTCGTCGACGGCACCGGGTGTCGCGGCGAGGAGATGCATCTGGCGGCCCTTCGGGTCGGGCGCCTGACCGACGTCAGGATCAGGCGAGGGGTTTGCGCATGAAAATGCTGGTGGTGTTCGCGGTGTAGCTGCCGAAGGGGGCGCAGGGGGCGAACCCCATCCGTTCATAGAGCCGGTGGGCCGCGGACAGCGTGTTGCCGGTTTCCAGCTTCAGTTCGGCGAGGCCCTGCGCGACGGCCTCCTGTTCGAGCCGGTCGAGGATGAGCCGTGCGGCCCCGCGCCCGCGGGCGGTCTCGGCGGTGAACATGGATTTGACCTCGCCGTATCCGTCGCGCAAGGCGAGCGCCCCGGTCGCCAGGGTCTCGCCTTCTGCCGTCGCCGTGAAGAATCGGATGTCGGGCGCGGTGAGCGCCTCGATGGAGAGGTAGTGATTGTCCTCCGCCGGGAACAGGCTCTGCATCAGGGCATGGCTCGCCTCCAGCAATGCCCGCGGACCGGGATCGCGCGGGTCGGCCGGTCTGACCTCGATCATGCGGTGAGCGCCGCCGAGATGGCGGCCCGGTCCAGACCCGCCTGGCCGATCACCACGAGACGGGTCTCGCGCGGGCCGGCATGGGGCTTGTCGAAATATGTCTCGATCCGCGGGCCGACCGCCTGGAGCGTCAGCCGCAGGGGCTTGCCCGTGACGGCTGCGAAGCCCTTGAGCCGCAGGATATCGTGCTGGCGGATCGTGTCGGCGACGCGTTCGGCGAAGGCTGTGGGGTCGGCGATCTCGCCCATGGTGACGACGAAGCTTTCGAAATCGTCGTGGTCGTGGTGATGGTCGTGATCGTGCTCATCCTCATGCGTGTGGTCGCCATCGTCGTCGTGGTGATGATGGTGGTGGACCTCGTGTCGGGCACCGAGGTCGGCCTCTGCGCCGATCTTCTGGCCCAGCAGGATTTCGACCGGCAGGGCGCCCATGGCCGTCCGGATCACCTGCACGCCCCGGCGGGCGTCGGCCTTGAGCACGGCGGCCAGGTGGTCGGCCTCCTCGCTTTCCATCAGGTCGGACTTGTTCACCACGATCATGTCGGCGCAGGCAATCTGGTCGTCGAAGAGCTCCGACAGGGGCGTCTCGTGGTCGAGGTTCTCGTCGGCGCGGCGCTGCCGGTCGACGGCGGCCACGTCCACGGCGAAACGGCCTTCGGAAACGGCCTTGCCGTCGACCACGGTGACGACGCCGTCAACGGTGACGCGGGTGGACAGGCCCGGCCAGTTGAAGGCGCGCACAAGCGGCTGGGGCAGGGCGAGGCCCGAGGTCTCGATCACGATGTGGTCGGGGGGCAGGTCGCGGGCCAGCAGCTTTTCCATGGTCGGCACGAAATCCTCTGCGACGGTGCAGCAGATGCAGCCGTTCGACAATTCCATGATGTCGTCATCGGTGCAGGTGGCGTCTCCGCAGCCCTTGAGCAGGTCGCCATCGACGCCGAGGTCGCCGAACTCGTTGATGATCAGCGCGATGCGGCGTCCCTTGGCGTTGGACAGCATGTGGCGGATGAGGGTGGTCTTGCCGGCGCCGAGAAAGCCGGTGACGATGGTGGCGGGAATCTTGGCCATGCTTCTGAGGGGTCCTCTGGACGCGGAAAGGCGGCCCCCGGAAGGGCCGCCCGGATGTGGGATGAAACGCGGATCAGCCGGCGATGGCGGCGACGATCGGGCCTTCGAGCATTTCCAGCGCCAGGAAGACACCGACGCCGGCCACGGCCGCGCCCGCAAGGCGGGCGTTCACGCTGCCGGCCGCGGTCGCGCCGAGCAGGCCGCGGGCGGCGAACTGGGCCCCGATGGCAAGCGCGTATTGCGTCAGACCGAGGAACAGGAGATAGCCCGCAAGGACAGCCCCGCCGACGCCGCCTTCCTGGCCGGCAAGCGCACCCGCGAAGGCCGCGCCGTGAAACAGCCCGAAGCCCGCGAACAGCGCCAGCGCCGGTCCGAGGGTCAGCGCACGGCCCGACAGGATCACGCCGCCGACGGTCAGCAGCGACAGCACGATCACCACCTCGACAGCGGGCAGCGCGAGCCCGGCATAGGCGGCGACGCAGCCCAGCACCATGGCCGCGACATAGGCCAGCGGCGCGGTGAAACGGGCCTGGGTGAACAGCGCGGCGATGCCCATGGCAGCCACGAAGAACAGGTGGTCGAAGCCCAGGACCGGATGGCCGACGCCGGACATCGCCCCGTGGGCGAAGGTCTCCATCGGCAGGCCACCCAGCGGATGGTGAGCAAGAGCGGGTGTCGCGGCCAGCGTCGTGGCGGCGGCGGCGAGCGAAAAGCGTTTCATCAAGTCTGTCCCCTTCGGTTTCAAAGGGGGTCTTTCGAGGGGCAGGCCATGCTTGAGCTGTGGCAGACCCTACGGAACACCCCGTCCGTCGTGTTGTCTCCACGGCCTGTCGGGGCCGTGGCGCATGGCAGGTCTCCTGGCTCGCGGGTCGATGCAACCTGCCGCCTTCCCGGGTGTCCCCAGTGGCTGAGTGGCAGGCCGCTCTCCGCTGACAGTCGCGGGGGCGGCTGCGGATTTGGGCCTCCGGTCTGGATCTGCCCGCACCGCATTCCCTTTTGAGCCCCGGCCTTTGGTGGTCGGCCTGACGGGGCACCATGCCCCACCCTTGTGCGGCGCGGGGGCGGCAGGCGTCAAGCAGCGATTGCGACCGAAAAGCTGCCCGCCGCGGCATGGGACCGGGCTTCGCCCCCGCGTCAGGCGGTCGGATCTGCGCAATATGTTGGGGATAACGAGCGGTGGTCGGCCATATGCGGTGCCGTGTCCGTTGACTCGCGGGGCGGGCGGGCGGCAGGCTGACGGCACAAGTAGAATCGAAAGGCCAAGCGGTGCGCTTTACCCGGCTGAAGCTGAACGGCTTCAAGAGTTTTGTCGACCCGACCGACCTGGTGATCGCCGACGGGCTGACCGGCGTCGTCGGGCCGAACGGCTGCGGCAAGTCCAACCTGCTGGAGGCGCTGCGATGGGTCATGGGCGAGAACCGCCCGACCGCGATGCGCGGCGGCGGCATGGAGGACGTGATCTTTGCCGGGGCGGCCACGCGGTCGGCGCGGAACCATGCCGAGGTCTCGCTTGTGCTCGACAATGCCGAACGGCTGGCGCCCGCGGGGTTCAACGACAGCGACATCCTGGAAATCACCCGGCGGATCACCCGCGACATCGGCTCGGCCTACAAGGTCGGAACCAGGGATGTCCGGGCGCGGGACGTCCAGATGCTGTTCGCCGATGCGGCCACGGGGGCGCATTCGCCCGCGCTGGTGCGGCAGGGCCAGATCAGCGAGCTGATCAACGCCCGGCCCAAGTCCCGGCGCAAGGTGCTGGAGGATGCCGCGGGGATCGGCGGGCTCTACCAGCGGCGCCACGAGGCAGAGCTCAAGCTGCGCGCGGCCGAGCAGAACCTCGCCCGGGTGGACGATGTGATCGAACAGCTGGCCGCGCAGCTGGCGCAGCTGGCGCGGCAGGCGAAGCAGGCCGCGCGCTATCGCGAGATCGGCACGGCCCTGCGCCAGGCCGAAGGGGCGCTTTTCTACACCCGGTGGCGCGAGGCGGACGCGGCCCGGCTGACGGCCGAGCAGGCCCTGCGCGAGCAGGTCATCGCCGCCGCCCGCGCCGAGACGGCCGCCCGCGAGGCGGGCCAGGCGCGCGAGGTCGCGGAGGCCGCGCTCCCCCCGCTGCGGGAGGAAGAGGCGATCGCCGCGGCGGTGCTGCAGCGGCTGGTGGTCGAACGCGATGGGCTGGCCGACGAGGAGCACCGGGCGCGGGAGGCGATCGAGGCGCTCGACGGCCGCATCGCCCAGCTGACCCGCGACATCGAGCGCGAGGCCGGGTTGAACCGCGACGCCGGAGAGACGGTGGCGGGGCTCGAGGCCGAAGAGGTCAGGCTGCGGCAGGCCGGCGAGGGGCACGAGGACAGGCTCGCCCAGGCCTCCGAGCAATTGGCGGAAGCGGCGGAGGTGTTGCAGACGCGCGAAAGCGACCTGACACGGCTGACCGAGGACATGGCGCGGCTGTCGGCGCGGCACCAGGCGGCGCACCGGCTTGTGGAGGATCACCGCAAGACGTTGAGCCGCAACGAGGCCGAGGCCACCAAGGCCCGGGCGGCGCAGGCCGAGGCGCGCCTGGCGCTCGACGCGGCCGCCGCCGCGATGGCGGACGCCACCGCCGGGTCAGAGACCGCCCAGGCGACGGCGCAACGGGCCGAAGAGACGCTGGCACAGGCCGACGAGGCCCGGTCCGAGACCCAGGGACGCGAGTCCGATGCCCGGGCTGCAAGGTCGGCGGCGGAGGGCGAGGCCTCGGCGCTGCGGGCCGAGGTCGGGGCGCTCGAGAAGCTGGTGAACCGCGATTCGCGCGACGGGGCGCAATTGCTGGACCGCGTCGAGGTGCGCCCGGGCTATGAAAAGGCGCTTGGCGCGGCGCTGGCCGATGATCTGCGGGCCCCGGTGGTCGGGCCGGGCGCGGTCTCGGGCTGGATTGCGCTGCCGGGCTATCCGGCGCCGGCGCCCTTGCCGGCCGGGGTGACGGCGCTGACGGATGTGGTCTCGGTCCCGGATGTGCTTGTGCGGCGGATGTCGCAGATCGGGCTGGTCGCGGCCGAGGCGGGCGCGGATCTGCAACTGGCGCTTTTGCCCGGTCAGCGGCTGGTCTCGGTCGAGGGGGATCTCTGGCGCTGGGACGGGTTCCGCGCCGGGGCGGCGGATGCGCCCTCGGCCGCGGCGTTGCGGTTGCAGCAGCTGAACCGTCTGACCGAGCTGAAGCGCGACCTCGAGGAGGTGACCGCCCGGGCCCAGGGTGCCAGGCAGGCGCATGAGGCCCTGTCCCGCCGGCTGGCGGATCTGACGGCTGCGGACCGGCACGCGCGGGACGCGCGGCGCGAGGCAGACCGGCTGGTCGGCGAGGCCGCCCGGGCCCTGAGCCGCGCCGAGGCGGACCGGAACCTGTCGGACGGCAAGCTGGAGACGGCGGGCCTTGCGCTGGACCGGTTCGAGGCCGAGGCGGAGGGCGCCCGCCGGGCGCTGGCCGAGGCCGAGACGGTGGTGGCCGATCTGGGCGATCTGTCGGCGGCGCGGGGCGAGGTCGAGGCGGTGCGCACCGCGGTGGAGGCCGCGCGGATCACGATGATGTCGCGGCGCTCGGCGCTGGACGAGGTGCGGCGCGAGGGCGAGGCGCGGGCGCGTCGGGCGCGCACCGTCGAGGCCGAGATCAAGACCTGGCGTACACGGCTGGACACGGCGTCGAGCCGGTCGGCAGAGCTGGAGGATCGCCGGTCCGAGGCGCAGGAGCAATTGGCCGCGGCGGCCGGCAAACCGGAGGAGATCGCAGTAAACCGGGCGCGGTTGGACGCGGCCATGGAGGCGGCCGAGGCGCGGCGGCGCGACTCGGCCGAAGCGCTTGCCGTGGGCGAGACGGGTCTGCGCGAGGCGACGGTCGCCGAGCGCGACGCCGAGAGGCTCGCCGGCGAGGCGCGCGAGGCCCGGGCCCGGGGCGAAGCCCGGTTGGACGCAGCGAAGGAGTCTGTTTCCGCCGCCGCGCTGCGGACCCAGGAGGCGCTGGAGATGGCCCCGCAGGAGCTGCCGGCCGCGCTTGCGCTCGACCCCGAGGCGTTGGGCCGAGCGGAGGATATCGAGGCGGATGTGAACCGGCTGAAGCGGCAACGGGACGCCTTGGGCGCGGTCAACCTGCGGGCCGAGGAGGATGCCCGCGAGGTCCAAGAGGAGCATGACGGCCTGGTGCGCGACAAGACCGACCTCGACGAGGCGATCCGCACCCTGCGCGCGGGTATCGGCAGCCTGAACCGCGAGGGCCGCGAGCGCCTGCTGACCGCCTTCGAGGAGGTGAACCGGAACTTTTCGGCGCTGTTCACCCACCTTTTCGGCGGCGGCGAGGCGCGGCTGGAACTGGTGGAGAGCGACGACCCGCTGGAGGCGGGGCTGGAGATCATGTGCCAGCCGCCGGGCAAGAAGCTGTCGGTCCTGTCTCTGTTGTCGGGCGGCGAGCAGACGTTGACGGCGCTGGCGCTGATCTTTGCGGTGTTCCTGGCCAACCCCTCGCCGATCTGCGTGCTCGACGAGGTGGACGCGCCGCTGGATGACGCCAACGTGGGGCGGTTCTGCGACTTGTTGAACGAGATGACGCGGCGCACGGAGACGCGGTTCCTGGTCATCACCCACCATGCGGTGACGATGAGCCGGATGGATCGCCTGTTCGGTGTCACCATGGGGGAGCAGGGGGTGTCTCAGCTGGTCTCGGTGGATCTGAAACGCGCGGAACAGATGGTGGCCTGACCCGGTGCGGCGCGGGGACGCCGTGTGACGCTCGCCTTCGGCATCGCCCCACCCGCCGTCCCTTGGCAAGGGGCCCGCGCCCTGGAGATTACCGTGACAGGCGGAGTGTGCTGATCTGTCGGGAGATCGGGGGTGCGTCATCTCGGATGCGTGGAAAATTCTTGCGGCGCTGACGCTCGCGCGGTTGAGCATGGGGTTTCAGTTCCAGGCTGTGCCGGCGCTGGCGGCGCAGCTGACCGCCGACCGGGCGCTGAGCTTTGCCGCCCTTGGCTCCCTCGCGGGGGCTTACCTGTTGCCCGGCGTGGTCGCGGCCCTGGGCAGCGGCTGGCTGGGTCAGCGGTTGGGAGACATTCGCACCGCCCTGTGGGGGCTGGGCATGATGACCCTGGCGGGGGTCTGCGGTTGGCTGGCCGAAAGCTTTGGCGCCGCGCTCTTGTGGCGGGTCGTGGCGGGCTGCGGGGCCGTCGGGCTGAACGTGATGCTCACCAAGATGGCGGCGGACTGGTTCCAGGATCGCGACGATCTGCCGACCGCCATGGGAGTTCTGGTCTCGAGCTGGCCGGCGGGGATTGCCCTGGCGATGGTCGTCGTGCCGCCCGTGGCGCTGTGGATGGGGCTTGGCGTCGCGATGATCCTGCCTGCCGTGGTCGCCGGGGCCGCGCTGGGGTTGCTGGCGCTCGTGTGGAGGGCGCCGCCCTCGCGGGGCGGAACGGTGCGGACCGGCTCGGCGGGGTGGCTCACGCGCCGCGAACTGGCGCTGGTGTTGATCGCGGGCGGGATCTGGGCGCTTTACAACACCTCGCTGATCGCGGTGATCGCCTGGACACCGGGCCTGCTGCAGGCGCGCGGCGTCGACGCCATCGCCGCCGCCGCAGCCGTGAGCCTGATCGGCTGGCTGGCCATCCTGTCGGTTGCGGCGGGCGGATGGCTGGCGGCGCGGTCGCCATGGCGCGATCTGCCGGCGCTGGCCTGTTTCGGGCTCTCGATCGCCGGATATCTGGCGATCATCGCATCGGGAGCCGCCGCGGCCTCGCCCTGGGCGATGGCGGCCATGGGGCTGGTCTTCGGTCCGGCGGCGGCCGTGATCATGACACTTCCGGTCGAGGCCTCTCGGCCGCAGGTGCGGGCCTTGACCATGGGTCTATATCTTGCGGTCTACTACCTGTTCATGGGTGTGGGCCCGCCGATGTTGGGCGCCCTGCGGGACGTCACCGGGTCTGCGGCGGCCCCGCTTCATGCAGGGGCGGCGATGCTGGTCGGCTGCCTTGTCCTGTGGGCCGGGTTTCGCGGCCTGCAGCGACGCGGACCAGAGACGGCCCTCGGCAGCTGAGGGACGAGTCGGCCCGCGCGGTGTCAGAGCCGGTTGAGAAGCTCCCGGGTCGGCCAGGCGTCGGCCGGCAGGCCGAGGCGGACCTGTTCCCGCTGCACCGCCTCGCGGGTCTTTTCGCCCAGGATGCCGTCGACGCCGCCAACGTCGTGGCCCCGCGCCACCAGTCTCTGCTGAAGCTGAAGCATCTCTTCGCCCGAAAGGCCCGGGTCGGGGTTTCCGGCGTCGTAGACCGGCGCCCCCATCAGGCGGGTGGCGAAATAGGCGGCCGTGGTGACGTAGACGAGGCTTTGGTTCCATTCGAAATATACGTTGAAATTGGGGTAGGCGAGGAAGGCCGGCCCATTGCGCCCCATGGGCAGCAGGACCGAGGCCTGCAGGTCCGGGGCACCCAGCGCACCGGTGCGGGCCTGCACGCCGAGGGCCTGCCAATCGGCGACCAAAAGCGAATGGTCGAGCCCGGTAAGCGTAAGGTCGAGCCCGTCTGGCACCACGATTTCCTGCAGCCAGGGCTGACCGGGACGCCAGCCCAGATCCGACAGCATCGCGGCCCCGGACAACAGCGCGTCGGCGGCGGAGGTCTTGAGCGTGACGTGGCCGTCGCCGTCGCCGTCGCGGCCGTTGGTCAGGATGTCCTCGGGCAGCATCTGGACCTGGCCGATCTCTCCGGCCCAGGCGCCGGTGGTGGTCGCGGGGTCGAGGTCGCCGCGGGCGAAGAGCTCGATCGCGGCGAAGATCTGTGGCCGGAAAAGCTCTGGCCGGCGGCAGTCGTGGGCCAGGGTCACCAGCGCGTTGACCGTGTTGTAGTCGCCCTGGACCGCGCCGTAGTCGGTCTCGAACGCCCAGAAGGCGAGCAGGACCCCGGGGGGGATGCCGTAATCGGCCTCGATCCGGGCGAAGGTATCGGCATGGCGGTCGGCATTTCTGCGGCCGTTGTCGATGCGATTCTGCGAGATCAGGCGGCGGGAGAAGTCGATGAAGTCGCGCTGGAACACGCCCTGGCGGCGGTCGGCGGCGATCACCGACGGGTCCTGCCGGACCGAGGCGAAGAAGGCCTCGACCGTCTCGCGGGGCTGGCCGGCGTCGATGGCCTCGGCCTTTAGATCGTCGATGAAGGCGGGGAAGGGGCCGCCGCATTCCTGTGCCGAGGCGCTGCCGGCGGCACATGTGAGGGCGAGGATTTTCAGGGTGCGCATTGTCTCTCCCAACGTCTGTTGCGGTCAAGGGTAGCAAGGGGTGGCGGCGGTGCACAGCGCCGACTGGCAGGAGCCTGCTCAGATCAGTGTGGACAGGGCGAGGGCGCCGAGACCGATGGCCCAGCTGCGCCAGAGGATGCGGGCCGCGGAGTCGATCTCGGCCGGTCCGGGGGATCGGCCTCCAACCGGATGGACGAACGGGTCGTCGGTCAGGGTGCCGCCATAGCTGCGGGGGCCGGCCAGCGCGGTATCTATGGCGCGGGCCATGGCGGCCTCGGGCCAGCCCGCGTTCGGCGAGCGGTGCCTGTTGGCATCCGCGAAGAACCCGCGCCAGTGTCGGGGGGCGCCGGCGGCAAGCCAGATCAGCAGCGCCGTGAGGCGGGCCGGAACCAGGTTCAGCAGGTCGTCGAGACGGGCTGAAGCCCAGCCGAACGCCGCGTGTCGGGGGGTGCGATGGCCGATCATGCTGTCGGCGGTGTTGACCGCCTTGTAGGCGACGAGCGCTGGCAGGCCGCCAAGCAGGAACCAGAACGCCGGCGCGGTGACGCCGTCAGAGAGGTTTTCCGCGGCGCTTTCGATGGCGGCGCGGGCGACGGCGGCCTCGTCCATGGCGGCGGTATCGCGGCCGACGATCATCGCGACCGAGGCGCGGCCGTCGGGAAGGGACAGGCGGAGCGTATTGGCCACCTGTCGGACATGGTCGGACAGGGATCGCTGGGCCAGCAGGATCGCGGTGACGACGATTTCGGCGAGCTGGCCGGGAAGGGCGGCGAGGGCGGCGCCCAGGGCGAGCGCCGCGGCGAGCAGGAAGGTCAGCGCGAGCACGCCCTTCGCGCGGCGATTGCGGCCTTGGTTCAGCTGTCGGTCGAGGGCGCCGACCGCGCGGCCAGCGAGCACCGCGGGGTGGGGCAGGCGTGTCCAGAGCCAGCGCGGCTCACCCAGCAGCGCGTCGAGGAGCAAGGCTACGACGAGGGCGGTTGTCATGGCCGCCGGACGACGCTCGCCTGCGGCATCGCCCCGCCCGCCGTCCCTCGGGCGGCCGCGCCGGCGATGGCTGTTTCGAGCTGTTGCCAGTGGTCCGGGTGCGGAAGGCCCAGGCGGAGCCAGCGGTCAGAGTAGGGGAAGATCCGCGACCAGACGCGGCTGGCGGCCAGGCGGGCCTGCCAGGCTGCGGCGTCCGCTGTCTCGTAGAGCCGGAAGAGGGGGGTGCCGCCGATGGGCCGGGCGCCCTGGGCCGTCATGAGTTTGTCGAGGTGCGCGGCATCCGCCGCGAGGCGTCCGCGTGTCGCGGCGGCCCACTCTCTGTCCCGCAGTGCGCACGCTCCGATCCGCAGGGCGGGGCCGGAGACCGGCCAGGGCCCCAGTCGTTCGGCCAGATCCGACATCGTGTCGGGATGGGCGATGGCGAAGCCGAGGCGAAGCCCGGCGAGCCCCCAGAACTTGCCGAAGCTCTTGAGGATGAGCGTGCCTGGGCGGGCGGTCGCCGCGATATGGCTTTTGTCGGGCCAGATATCGCAGAAGCTTTCGTCGACAATGGTCAGGCGGGATGTGCCAGGAAGGTCCCAGAGCCGGCCGTCGGGATTGTTGGGATGCACCCGGATGGTGGTCGGGGCCGGGGCCGCTTCGGTGACGGTGCGGCCGTGGAGGCGGGCCGCGGCGGCATGCTCGTTGTAGGTGGGGCCGGGGATGTGGATCGGGCCCGGCGGGGCGATCTCGGGCAGGCGCACGATCAGGGCCGAGGCGCCGGGGGCTGCGACGATGTCGGCCGCATCGGGCACGTTCCAGGCCGCGCGGGCGGCCTCGATCAACCGGGCGGTGGCGGCGGCATCGGGCAGGGCCGTCCACGCAGCGGGGTCCAGATCGGGCAGCTCGTAGGGCAAAGGATTGATACCGGTCGAGAGATCCAGCCAGTCCGGCCGCCGCCCCCCGTAGCTGGCGATGGCGGCGTCGAGGCCGCCGCCGTGATCCCGCCCGGATGTCATTCGGGCAGCGGGGGGTGGCGCGTGACGAAGTGCCCCTTGATCTCTTGCGGCCATTGCCGGTAGGGCACCTGCCCGGTCTCGGACGCCGCGTGCAACGCCGCGTAATCGAGGATCGCCCGGGCGGCTTCAGGCGTGGGTTCGAACCGGCCGAGAGTGTAGCAGAGCTTTCCCCGGGCCTGGATCGTGATGTTGCACCCCTGGGTGCAGCCCATCAGGCAGGAGACGCGCCGCAGGGCGAGGTCCCCGTCGCGGAAAGCGGATTCGATCAGCTCCGCCAGCACCTCGCCATCGGTGCGGCCCATCGGTCCGGCCTCCCAGCCCTCGCGCTTGCAGGTGTCGCAGATGGTGATCCAGGTTGTCATGCAGGGTCTCGCGAGTTTGGCCGGGCCGGGACGGTTGAAGCGGAAGCGGGGCGGCGACGCAAGCCCCCCTTCCGGGTGGGCCCACCCGGCGGGATATCGCCGGTCGGAGAGACGCCCGCAGGAAGTAACCTTCTCTTAGGAAATTCCAATTTAGTTTGTTTTGGCGATACACGGCCCGGAGAAACGGCCCGCGGTCGCGGCAGTTGCGTCTGACACGGTTCCCTGGCCGGGCCGCGACCGGTTCGCAATGCACCGGAAAGATGGACTTGCCACATGAGACTTCTGATCGTCGAGGATGACATCGCGCTTTGCCAGCTTTGGGGGCGGCATCTGGCGCGGGCGGGACATGAGGTGACGCTCTGCCACGACGGGCGGCGGGCGATCGACCTGCTGTGCGTGACGGGCTACGATGTCATCGTGCTTGACCTCGTTCTGTCGTCGGGCTCCGCCCTCGGCGTGGCGGAATATGCCGAGGTGCGACAGCCGGAGGCGAAGGTCATGTTCGTCACGAACACGACCTTCTTTTCCGACGGCTCGATCTTTGCGTTGAACGGCAATGCCTGCGCCTATCTTCCGACCGACACACTGCCCGAAGATCTCGCCGCCATGGTGGAGCATCACGGCCGCTAGGATCTGCGGCCGTGGGGGGCGTCGAAATCGAGGAGGGGCCCGATCGGGACGATCCTGTGCGGATTGATGGATTCGTGGCTGTAGTGGTAGTGCCGGGTGATGTGGTCGAGGTGGACGGTGTCGCCCACGCGGCTGTGGTCCGGCGCGACCCACTGGAACAATTCGCGCGTGTGGCCCCAGATGTTCGGGTAGTCGACAATCCGGGTGCGGTTGCACTTGAAATGCCCATGATAGACGCTGTCGAACCGGACGAGGGTCGGAAACAGGCGCCAGTCCGCCTCGGTGATGCGGTCGCCGGTCAGATAGCGGTTGCGCGAAAGCAGATCCTCCAGCCAGTCGAGCGTGTCGAAGAGCGCCCCCGCAGCCCGGTCATAGGCCTTCTGGCTGGTGGCAAAGCCGGCTCGGTAGACCCCGTTGTTCAAGGTGTCGTAGATGCGTTCGTTGATCGGTTCGATCTTTTCGCGCAGCTCTTCGGGCCAGAAATCCTGGGTGTCGCCGGTGATCTCGTCGAAGGCCGAATTGAACATGCGGATGATCTCGGAACTTTCGTTCGAGACGATGGTCTCGGTTTTCTTGTCCCAGAGCACGGGGACCGTGACCCGCGCGGTCACGTCCGGCCGCGCACGGGTGTAGATGTCGCGCAGGAAGTCCACGCCATAGAGCGTGTCGCCCGTGGCGCCAGGGAAATCCGGGTCCAGTTTCCAGCCGTCGTCGAGCATGTCGGGGTGGACGACCGAGCTGCCGATATGGGACTCGAGGCCCTTCAGCTTGCGGAAGATCAGCGAGCGGTGCGCCCAGGGGCAGGCATAGCTGACATAGAGGTGGTAGCGGCCGGATTCGGCCGGATAGCCCCCATCGCCCGAGGGGCCGGGTGACCCATCCGCGGTGATCCAGTTCCGGAAGGATGCGTTCGGTCGTTTGAATTCGCCGTCTGTGGCGCCCTTTTCGGGCGGATTGACGTGCCATGCGCCGTCGATCAGCTGGCCCATTTGTTTTTCTCCTATAACTCTTTGATTTCTTAG
This sequence comes from Roseisalinus antarcticus, assembly GCF_900172355.1. GTDB lineage: Bacteria > Pseudomonadota > Alphaproteobacteria > Rhodobacterales > Rhodobacteraceae > Oceanicola > Oceanicola antarcticus_A. The sequence continues at coordinate 157,563 of NZ_FWFZ01000007.1, forward strand.
ATATGGGATCCTCGGGGCGCGGAAACCCCGGCGAGAGCGCAGGGGCTCGCGCACTCGCGCACAGGCCGGTGGACGACGCTCGCCTTCGGCATCGCCCCGCCCACCGTCCCTTTGCCGTCACACCGGGGGCCGGCCGCCGGTTTGCGTTTGCGTGTCGTACGCCGGCGCGGTATCGCGGAAAAAGACGAAGCCCGGACCGGGCCAGACAGGAGGTGCCGAGTGGATCGACCCGTACCGGGGATCTTGCCGGCACATCGTCGATGGCGGAACCACCGCCGGCGCTCCTGTCCGCAACTGATGACATGGAGGTGCGCCCATGAAGATACAGATTCGCCAGATTGTTCCGCTGCTTCTGCTGGCCGCGACGACCGCCGATGCCCATCCGGGGCATCTGGCCGAGGTCGCGGGCCACGGCCACTGGATCGGCGCCGCCGCCATCGGACTGGCCGTGCTGGTCGGGATATGGGGCAAGCTGAAGGACCGAGAGGCGGCCGATTCGGGCGATGAACCCGAAGAGACCGGCGACGAGGCCGAGGCATGACGACGGGGGTCTTGCTCTGCGGGCACGGGTCCCGGTCGGCATCGGCGGTCGCGGAATTCGCGACCCTGGCGGACAAGCTTCCGCCCCTCCTGCCGCCCGACTGGCAGACGGAATACGGCTACCTCGAGTTTGCGAACCCTGTTCTGCGCGACGCGCTCGACAGGCTGCGGGACAAGGGCTGCGACAGAATCTTGGCGGTGCCCGGAATGCTGTTCGCCGCGATGCATGCCAAGAACGACATCCCGACGGTGCTCAACACTTACGCGGCCGAGCACGGGATCACGATCCAGTACGGCCGGGAACTTGGTGTCGATCCCAAGATGATCGCCGCCGCAGCCGCCCGGATCGAAGAGGCGCTCGACGATTCCGTGCCGCGGCATGAGACCTGTCTCGTCGTCATCGGACGCGGCGCCTCGGACCCCGATGCCAACGGGAACGTCGCCAAGGTCGCGCGGATGCTGCACGAGGGCATGGGCTTCGGCTGGTGCGAGGTGGGCTATTCGGGCGTCACCTTCCCCCTGGTCGAGCCCTGCCTCAGCCATGTGGCAAGGCTCGGCTACAAGCGGGTCGTCGTGTTCCCCTACTTCCTGTTCTCGGGGATCCTGATCGACCGGATCTATGGCTTCACCGATGCCGTCGCCGAGCGGCATCCGGAGATCGAATTTCTCAAGGCCCCCTATCTCGGGGATCATCCGTCGGTTCTCGCCACCTTCGCGGAGCGGGTCACTGAACTGGTCGGCGAGGTTCCGCCGCCGAATTGCGCCATGTGCAAATACCGCACGCAGGTGCTGGGGTTCGAGGCGGATGTCGGCGCGGTCCAGGAAAGCCACCACCACCACGTGGAAGGTCAGGGCGCCCAGGCGCCCGGGTCCAACGTGGCCGATTGCGCCCTGTGCGACACGTTCTGCACCGGGCTCTGCAGGCTCGATGACGCCGGCCATGCGCACGGCCACGATCATCATCACGACCATCACCATCATGACCACCACCATCACGCGCCATATCCCCACGCGGACCACCCCCACGGCCCGGAAAGCGCCCGGAAGACGGCGAAGTCATGATCCTTCTTCTGGTCTCAAATATCCCGGGGGGAGTCTCCGCAAGGAGACGGGGGGCAGAGCCCCCCTGCCGGCCTCCGGAATGAGGCCCTACCTCCGCGACCCCGCGGCGATCTACGCCGAAAGCTTCCGGACCGTCCGCCGCGAGGCACGGCTCGAGCGATTTCCGCCGGCGATCGAGCCCCTGGTCGTCCGCCTGATCCACGCTTGCGGTATGGTCGAGATCGCCGACCGGCTGGCGTTCTCCCCCCGCGCGGCCGAGGCCGGGCAGGCGGCGCTCGCGGCGGGGGCGCCCGTGTTGTGCGATTGCGAAATGGTCGGCGCCGGGATCATCCGGCGCTTTCTGCCTGCCTCAAACGAGATCGTGGTGACGCTCAACGACCCCGCCGTTCCCGCCCTGGCGCAAGAGGTCGGCACCACCCGGTCGGCGGCGGCCGTCGATCTGTGGCGGGACCGGATCGACGGCGCGGTCGTGGCGATCGGCAACGCGCCGACGGCTCTCTTCCACCTGCTGGAACGCCTGGAGGCCGGATGGCCACGGCCGGCGCTGATCCTGGGCTTTCCGGTGGGCTTCGTCGGCGCGGCCGAATCCAAGGCGGAGCTGGCCGGCGATCCGCGCGGCTGCGATTTCGTCGCCCTGCGGGGCCGGCGCGGCGGGTCGGCCATGGCCTCGGCGGCGGTCAACGCGCTTGCTCAGGGCGCATCGCTTCGCGACCCCGGCGCGTGACGGCCCCCTGGCTGCATATCGTCGGGATCGGCGAAGACGGGCTCGACGGGCTCACGCCCGCGACCCGCGCGGTCGTCGAGGCGGCCGAGGTCATCCTGGGCGGCGACCGCCACCACCTGCTGTCCGACCGGATTACCGCCGAGCGCATCGCCTGGCCGTCGCCTTTCGATGCGATGATCGACACGATCCGCAGGCTTTCGGGCCGTCGGGCCGTGGTCCTGGTCACGGGCGATCCGCTGTGGTTCTCGGTCGGGGCCCGCATAGGCCGTGCCATCGACCCGTCCGAGATCGTCTACCATCCTCAGCTCTCCGCCTTTCAGCTTGCCGCCGCCCGGATGGGATGGAGCCTGGCGGATGCCGAGACGCTCACCGTGCACGGCCGGCCGGTAGAGCAGATGATCGCCTTCATCCAGCCCGACGCCCGCCTACTGATCCTGACGACCGGGGCCGACACGCCCGGTCGCATCGCCTCTTTCCTCACGGATCGCGGCTATGGCCAGTCCCGGATGTCGGTGCTTGCCGCCATGGGGGGCAGCGCCGAGCAGCGATTCGACGGGACCGCCGAGAGCTGGGCCCACGAGGTACCGGCCTTCAACACCCTCGCGGTCGAGTGCGTCGCCGCGCCCGACGCCGCGCTGATTCCGCGCGTTCCGGGGCTGGACGATGCGCTTTTCCGCTCCGACGGGACGATGACCAAGCAAGAGGTGCGCGCCGCTACCGTCGCGAAACTGATGCCGATGCGCGGCGCCCTCCTGTGGGACATCGGCACCGGCAGCGGATCTGTGGCGATCGAGTGGATGCGCGCGGCGCGCTACGCCCGCGCAATCGGGATCGAGCCCCGGGCCGACCGGCGCGCCATGGCGGCGGAAAACGCCCTCGCCCTCGGTGCGCCCCGGCTGGAACTGGTCGAGGGCGAGGCGCCCGCCGCGCTCGACGGCCTGCCGCCGCCGGATGCCGTCTTCATCGGGGGCGGTCTCAGCGCCGAGGTCTTCGCGGTTTGCTGGCAGGCGCTGCGGCCGCTCGGGCGGCTTGTCGCCAACGCCGTCACCCTGGAGAGCGAGGCCGATCTGCTGGCGCTGCACAAGGCGCATGGCGGGCAATTGTCCAAGATCTCGGTCCACCGGGCAGAGCCCGTGGGGCGGCTGACCGGTTGGCGGCCGTTCATGCCGGTAACCCAGTGGAGCCTCGTCAAGCGATGACCGGCACGATGTATGGCGTGGGCCTCGGCCCCGGAGCGCCGGACCTTGTCACCTTGCGCAGTGCCCGGCTGATCGGGGCGGCGCAGGTGATCGCCTACCCCACCCTCGCCGGCGCCCCCAGTTTCGCCCGCTCCATCGTGGCCGACCTGATCCCGCCGGGGGCCACGGAGATCGCCATCGAAATTCCCATGGTCCGCGAGCGCGGCCCCGCGCAGGCGGCCTATGACGCGGGCGCGGCCCGGATTGCCGAAGAGCTGGCGCAGGGGCGCGACGTGGTCACCCTCTGCGAGGGCGATCCGTTTCTTTATGGGTCGTTCATGTATCTTCACGCCCGGCTGGCGCCCCGTTTCCGGGTCGAGATCGTGCCGGGCGTAACCTCGATGACCGCCGCCTCCGCCGCCGCGCGACGGCCGCTTGCGGCGCGCGACGAGGTGTTCACCGTGCTGCCCGCGCCGCTGTCCGACGACGCGCTGACCGCGGGGATCGCCGGGGCGGACAGCGTCGCGATCATGAAGCTCGGGCGGCACCTGCCGAAGGTCCGCCGGGTTCTCGACGCGCTTGGGCTGACGGACCGGAGCATCTATGTCGAACGCGCGACGCTGGGCTCCGAGACCGTCTGCCCCCTGGCCGAGGCGCCGGAAAAGGCGCCGTATTTTTCGATGATCCTGGTTCTGAAAGGCAATGACCCATGGCTGTGACCCCGGTCGTTCTCGCCCTGTCCGCCTCCGGCGAGGCCGTGGCCCACAGGATCGCCGCCGCACTGGGGGCGCAGGTCCATGGCCGCGAGGGGCGCGTCCGCCGGGCGGATGCCTGGTTCGGCAACGCGCTGGATCATGTCCGGGACCTCTTTCTTGCCGGAGTGCCCATAATAGGCGTCTGTGCGAGCGGTATATTGATCCGAGGTGTCGCGCCGCATCTCGCAGACAAACGCGGCGAGCCCCCCGTTTTGTCGGTGTCGGACGATGGCGGCGTCATCGTGCCGCTGCTGGGCGGACATCGCGGTGCGAACCGGCTTGCGCGGCAGACGGCGGAGGCGCTGGGTGGTGTGGCCGCGGTCACCACGGCCGGCGACGTGGCGCTGGGCGTGTCGCTCGACGAGCCGCCCGCCGGCTGGCGCCTGGGCACGCCGGAGCTGGCCAAGCCGGCCATGGCCCGGCTGCTGTCAGGGGCCCCGGCCGAGATCACGGGTGACGCCGCGGAGGCGGCGGGCTGGCTTGCGGACCTGCCAGGGCGAGGTGCGGCGGGTGGGCAAGAGCCCGTCCGGATCGCCGCGACGGTCGGACCAGCCCCCCAGGACGTGCTGACCTTTCATCCCGTCCGCTACGCGCTGGGCGTCGGCTGTGCGCGGGATTGCGCGCCCGATGACCTCCATGCCCTCGTGGTGGCCGAGCTCGATGCCGCCGGCGTGGCGCCCGGGGCGATCGCGGCGGTGCATACGCTGGATCTGAAGGCCGACGAGCCCGCCGTGATCTCTCTGGCGGCGCGGCTGGGGCTGCCGCTGCGGCTGTTCGATGCCGCGGACCTCGAGGCCCTGACGCCGCGGCTCGCCAATCCGTCCGAGGTGGTTTTCGCCGAGGTCGGCTGTCACGGCGTGGCCGAGGCCGCGGCCCTGGCCGGGGCGGGGGAGGACGCGACGTTCGTCCGGCCGAAGGCGAAGACCGCCACGGCGACTTCGGCACTGGCCGTCACGCCCGACCCGGTGACCGAAATGCGGGGTCGGGCAAGGGGACGGCTGTCCGTGGTCGGCATCGGGCCGGGGCAGGCCGCGTGGCGCACGCCGGAAGTCTCGCGGCTGGTGTCCGAGGCGGAAGAGCTGGTGGGCTATGGCCTCTACCTAGATCTGCTGGGCCCGTTGGCCGCCGGCAAGGTGCGGGCGGATTTTCCGTTGGGCGGCGAGGAGGACCGTTGCCGTCATGCGCTGGAGCGTGCGGGCCAGGGCCGCAACGTGGCGCTGGTCTGTTCGGGCGATGCCGGGATCTATGCCATGGGGGCGCTCGTGTTCGAGTTGATGGACCGGGGCGCGGCGGCGGGCGGCGTTTCGGACGCGGCGCGGCGGGCCGAAGTGATCTGTGCGCCGGGGGTCTCGGCCCTGCAGGCCGCGGCGGCCAGGGCCGGGGCGCCGCTGGGCCATGATTTTTGCGCGATCTCCCTGTCGGACCTGCTGACCCACCGCGAGGACATTCTGCGCCGGGTGCGGGCGGCGGCGGAGGGGGATTTCGTGATCGCCTTCTACAATCCGGTCTCGCGGACGCGGCGGACGCTGTTGGCCGAGGCGCGGGAGATCCTTTTGGCGCACAGGCCCGGGGCGACACCGGTGATGCTGGCAACGAACCTGGGCCGCGCGGGGGAAAGCCTGCGATACCGGCGTCTGGATGCCCTGGAGGTGGACGAGGTGGATATGCTGACCGTGGTACTGGTCGGGTCCTCGCAAAGCCGGTTGGCGACGCTCGGGGAGGGGCCGCGGATGTACACGCCGCGCGGCTATGCCCGCAAGATCGACGGGGACTTGTCGGATGCGGGGTGACCTTGAGGTGCGGGCTCTGCCCGCGCACGCCGCCTCGGCCCCCATCCTGTCCTTCCCCCGTGGCCGGGGGAAGGGAGCCCGTGGCGGGCCGACCCAGACGAACAGATGGCAGGAGGGCAGAATATGACCGTATTCTTCATCGGGGCGGGGCCGGGCGACCCTGAGTTGTTGACGCTGAAAGCGGCGCGGCTGATCGCTTCCTGTCCGGTCTGCCTTTATGCTGGCTCCCTCGTGCCTGCCGAGGTTGTGGCGCAGGCGCCGGAGGGGGCCGTCGTGCGGGACACAGCCTCGATGACGCTTGACGAGACCCATGCGGAGATCCTGGCGGCGGAGGCGCGGGGGCAGGACGTGGCGCGGGTGCATTCGGGGGATCCGTCGCTCTATGGGGCCATCGCCGAGCAGATCCGACGGTTGAAGGCGGACGGGATCGGGTATGAGATCGTGCCGGGCGTGCCGGCCTATGCGGCCGCCGCGGCGGCGCTCGGCCAGGAGCTGACCGTGCCGGAAGTGGCGCAATCCATCGTGCTGACGCGGATGTCGATGAAATCGACCTCCATGCCCGAGGGCGAGCGGTTGGAGGTGTTCGCGCGGTCCGGCGCCACGCTGGCGATCCACCTCGGGATTCGGGCACTGCGGGAGATCGAGCGCCAGCTTGTCCCGCACTACGGGGCCGCCTGCCCGGTTGCCGTGGTCTATCGCGTCGGCTGGCCGGATCAGATGATTCTGCGGGGCACGCTCGGCGATATCCGGGAGGCTGTGCGGGCGGCGAAAATCACGCGGACCGCGCTGATCCTCGTCGGGCCGGCAATGGCAAGGGAGAACGCCTTTCCAGAATCGGCGCTCTATGATGCAGCAAAGCCGCATGTTTTGCGACCGCGCGCACTCAAGCCGGAGACGTGACCCGCGCGCATCGTTGCCGCAGTGCGGCGACGGAAGTTTCTTGCTTTTTCGCCGGGATGACCCAACCTCATCTCGAGTAGGTAGGGATGGTGTCATGGAGTTTCTCCCACAAAGCGTCCAGGACGGACTTGCCGAGGCTCAGAGGCGGGCGTCCCGCCGCGCGTCGCGCTTGAGGATCGAAGTCGGGGGCGAACGAATCCGCGTGCTGCGATCCTGGGAAACGGGTTTTGCGGTGGACGCCAGCGCACCGGCCCATCTGCGGGGGGTCGTCGACCTTTATGACGGTCCTCGGCTGCTGTCGCGTTGCCTGATCATCACCTCCCGCGAATCGGACGGCGAGCGTGTGTATGAATTCAAGCGCAGCACCGCGGCGGCCGACAAGCCGCCGCTGGATTTCGAGACGCCGGAGACCGCACCCTCCGGTCTGCTGGCCGGGCCCGAGGCTTACTGAACGTCCGAGAACGCTTCCTGGATACGGGCCGCAGCCTCGGCGACTCGGCTGCGCTGGGTTCCGATGTTGAACCGCATTGCGCAGTCTCCGCCCGTTCCAAAATCCGGTCCGGGGGAGCCGCCGATGCGGGCGTCTTCGACCAGCCGCCGCCGGATCTCTTCGAAGTTCATGCCAAGCGGCGTGAAGTCGACCCATGCGAGGTAGGTCCCCTGCATCGGTGTCGCGCGAAGGCCGGGGATCCGGGCGATCTCCTCCCGGAACAGGGCCGCGTTGCCCGCGAGATAGGGGGTGAGGCTGTCGACCCACTCCGCACCGCCCGGGCCGTAGGCAGCCTGTGTGAGGAAGGCCCCGAAAATATTCGGCTGGATGTCGAGCATGGCGACGGTCCTGCGCAGGGTCTCGCGCAGCCGCGGGTCGGGGACGGTCACGGTGCCGACCCGCGTGCCGGCGATGTTGAACGTCTTGGAGGCCGAGGTGAGCATGACGATCCGGTCCGCATGTTCCGGCGCGGCAACCATCATCGGCAGATGTTCGGAGCCAGGAAAGACGAGATCCTGATGCACCTCGTCCGACATCAGTACCAGATCATGGCGGGCGCAGAATTCGGCCAGGCGACGCTGCTCTTCCAGGGTCCAGAGACGTCCGGCGGGATTGTGTGGCGACGACAGAAGCATGACCTTCTCGCGACCCGTCATTCCGGCCTCGAGCGCGTCGAAGTCGATCTGGAATTGTCCATCCGAGTCGAGGATCAAGGGGGATTCATGCACTTCCCTGCGTGCGTTTTTGACTTTCTTGGCGAATTCCAGGTAAACGGGTGTGAAAATGATGATTCCATCGCCCGGCTCGGTGAAGGCCTGCAGGCAGGTGGCGATGCCGTTGCCAAGACCGCCGACAAAAAGCGCGTGGTCCGGGTCCATGGCCCAGCCGTGCCGGGTCCGCATCCAGTCGGCGATGGTCCCTGCCACGGCGTCGAGACCGTCGAAATAGCCGAGTATCGCCGTGTCCCGCAGGCGCGTCACCGCGTCGAGGATATGGGGCGAGGTGTCGAAATCCATGTCGGCGACCCACATCGGCAGGGCGTCTTCCCCCGTGAGGCCGAGGGCTTTGCCGGCCGCGGACCATTTCGCGGAATGGGTGCCGCGGCGCACGGTCAGTCGGTCGAAATCCATGGTGCCTCCGGATCGTGCCATCGCGCGGCAAGCTAGCCACGACGCCGGTGAGCGCAAGGGGGCGAGTTGCGCGGGCGGGCGGCTTGTCCTAGATGATCGAAATGGCATTGCGTTCGATCCTCATTCACCCCGATCCGCGGCTCAAGACCGCGGCCGACCCCGTCGCCTCGGTGACGGACGATGTCCGCCGGCTGGCCGATGACATGCTGGAGACGATGTACGACGCGCCCGGCATCGGCCTGGCCGCGCCGCAGGTCGGGATCCTCAAGCAGATGCTGGTCATGGATTGCGTGAAGGACGATGCCGAGCCACCGCGGCCCATGGTGCTGATGAACCCCGAGGTGACCTGGGCCTCGGACGAGACGAATGTCTACGAGGAGGGCTGCCTGTCGATCCCCGAGCAATTCGCGGACGTGGAGCGGCCCGCATCTGTCGAGGTGCGGTGGATGGATCTTGACGGGGCCAGCCGGACCGAGCGTTTCGATGGCCTCTGGGCGACATGCGTCCAGCACGAGATCGACCACCTGCGTGGCAAGCTCTTCATCGACTATCTCAAGCCGCTGAAGCGGCAGATGATCACCCGCAAGATGGTCAAGCTGAAGCGCGAGAAGGCGAGGGCCTGAATGGCCCTCCTCAAGATCCTGCACTGGCCCGATCCGCGCCTGTCCCGGGTTTGCGACGACATCAGGGATGTGGCCGGTGTGCGGGGTCTGGCGGCGGATATGCTGGAGACGATGTACGATGCGCCCGGGCGCGGGCTTGCCGCGCCGCAGGTTGGCGCGATGGTGCGGCTTTTCGTCATGGATGTGACCTGGAAAGAGGCGAAGCCCGCGCCGCGGGTGATGATCAATCCGACTGTGTTGTCGTCGGACGGGGTGCGGGTTGTCGCCGAGGAAGGCTGCCTGTCGATCCCGGGGGTGCTCGCCCCGGTCGAGCGGCCGGAAGCGGTGAGGATGCGGTGGACCGACCTGGACGGCCGCGCTTGCGACGAGGTGCTGGAGGGGGCGGCGGCGCGCTGTGCCCAACATGAGCTCGACCACCTGGACGGGATCGTCACGCTGGATCGTCTGTCGCCGGAGGCGCGGGCCGCGGCAATCGGGGATCTCGCCCGGTGAGCCGTCCGTTCGTCATTTGGCCGCACAAGGCGCTGCGCACGCCCGCCGCGCCGGTGCCGGAGGTGACCGAAGAGGTTCGATCCGTCTGGGACGAGATGGTCGCGGCGATGGAGGCGATGCCGGGCTACGGGCTGGCGGCGCCGCAGCTGGGGATCGGGTTGCGCCTGGCCGTTGTGGATGCCAGCCGGGAGAGGGGCCGCGTCGTACGGCTGGCCAATCCGCGCGTTCTGCATGCGAGCGTCGAGTTGCGGGAACATGAGGAGGCCTCGCCCAATCTTCCCGGCGTCTCGGCGGTGGTCACGCGGCCGAGGGACGTGACCGTTGAGTTCCTGAACGCGGAGGGGCAGCCCGAGGAACGGGATTTCGTCGGTCTCTGGGCCACGAGCGTGCAGCACCAGATCGATCACCTGGACGGGCGGATGTATTTCGACAGGGTCAGCCGGACGAAACGGGATATGCTGTTGAAACGGGCGCGAAAGATTGGCCACTAGGGGCCAGAATATTCGCGAATATTCTGGGGAGAGTTTCATGCGGATCGTTTTCATGGGCACGCCGGATTTCTCGGTTGCGGCGTTGGACGGGCTTGTCGCGGCCGGCCACGAGATCGTCTGCGTCTATACCCAGCCGCCCCGGCCCGCGGGGCGCGGGAAGGCGTCAAGGCCGACGCCGGTTCAGGCCCGTGCGGAGGCGCTCCGTCTGCCGGTGTGCGCGCCCCATTCCCTGCGCGGCGCCGAGGCGCAGGCCGAGCTTGCCGCGCTGGAGGCGGATCTGGCGGTGGTCGTGGCCTATGGGCTGATCCTGCCGCAGGCCGTTCTGGATGCGCCTCGACGCGGGTGTTTCAACATTCACGCCTCTCTCTTGCCGCGCTGGCGCGGGGCCGCGCCGATCCACCGTGCGATCATGGCCGGGGACCGGGAGACCGGCGTCTGCATCATGCGGATGGAGGCCGGGCTGGACACCGGCCCCGTCGTGCTGCGCGAGGCGGTCACGATCGCCGAGACGGATACGACCGGGGACCTGCATGACCGCCTGGCGGGACTGGGGGCGCGGCTCGTGGTCGAGGCGCTCGCGCGGCTCGAGGATCTTCAGCCCGAGGAGCAGCCGGAGGACGGGGTGACCTATGCACAGAAGATCGACAAGGCCGAGGCGCGGATCGACTGGAGCCTTGGCGCGGTCGAGGTGGATCGTCGGATCAGGGGCCTGTCGCCGTTTCCGGGCGCGTGGTGCGATGCGGGCGGAGAGCGGCTGAAGCTGTTGCGGTCTCGCGTCGTCGATGGGGCGGGGGCGCCGGGGACCGTTCTGGACGGGCTGACGATTTCCTGCGGAGACGGCGCAGTCGAGATCATGGAGGCGCAGCGGCAGGGCAAGCGCGTCATGGACGCCGAGGACGTGCTGCGCGGCTGGGCCGGATTTCCGGCGCGGCTCGTCTGACCGCGGGCCCCGGCGTTCAGGGTTTGAACGGGGCCATGCCCGCGCGGGCGAGCGCGTCGGCGCGTTCGTTTTCCGGGTGGCCGGCGTGGCCCTTGACCCATTCCCAGGTGATGTCGTGGCGCTGGGTGGCGTCCTCGAGGCGGCGCCAGAGGTCTTCGTTCTTCACCGGCTTCTTGGTCGAGGTCTTCCACCCGCGGCGTTTCCATCCGGCGATCCATTCGGTGATGCCGCCCTTCACGTAGGCGCTGTCGGTGACGATGGTGATGCGGGACGGCCGGCCGAGGGCCTCGAGCGCGGAGATCGCGGCCATGAGTTCCATGCGGTTGTTCGTGGTATGGGCCTCGCCGCCCGAAAGCTCGCGCTCCTTGACGGTGGTGTGTCCGTCGCGGGCCAGAAGAAGTGTGCCCCAGCCGCCGGGGCCGGGGTTTCCCGAGCAGGCGCCGTCGGTATAGGCGTAGAGGTCGGGCATCAGAAGATCACCGGTAGCAGTGTCAGGATGACCGCCGCGCTGAGGCCGATCCGCAGGGTCATCCACCAGGCGGGAGCAAGGCCCCACCGGGCGAATTGCGCGTCAAGCAACAGCAGCGCGGCGAAGCCCGCGGCCAGGTTCGTGGCCGCCGAAGTGGGGCCGCCGCCGGTCATGAAGAAGGCCCAGAGGGCGGGCAGGGTCGACAGGGCATAGCCCGCGGCGGCCCGTGGACCATCCGCCTTGGTGGCGAAGCCCCAGAGGACACCGGACATGAAAGACAGGATGATGGCGCCGTAAAAGAGCTGTACGTATGGGCCGACGAAGCGGCCGCCGATGAGGGTGGCGGCCTGTTGGCCGAAGCCGGGCATCAGCACCGTGAGCGCCCCCCACAGGAACGGAACAAGGCCGGCGCAGCCGAGGATCAGGGCGGATGTGGGTGGTCTGGTCATGGGGGAGGATTGAGCGCACCCGGAGCGGTTTGGCAAGGGTCGGGGTGCAATGCGTGCCTTGGCGTTGGCGCTTTGTCGCGTGATCTGGGCAGGTCGGGACGCCGTTCGGCGCTCGTCCCGGCCCGGGGGGCCGGAACATCGCCCCGCCCGCCGTCCCCTGGCATTTCCGGTGTGACACGTGGCGTGAGGGGGCCCTCGTTCGGGTCTCAGGCGGGTTCGCGCAGGACGCGGGGCACCTTGAATTCGACATGTTCCTCGGCCGTGGTCACCGTCTCGACCGTGACCTCATGGCGCAGACGGAAGGCGTCGATGACCTCTTCGATCAGCACTTCGGGCGCCGAGGCCCCCGCGGTCACGCCGACCGATCCGATCCCTTCCAGCGCCCGCCAGTCGATGTCGGTCGCGCGCTGGACAAGCTGGGCGTAGCTGCAGCCCGCCTTGCGGGCGACCTCGACCAGGCGGCGGGAGTTCGAGGAATTGGGGGCGCCGACGACCAGCAGGGCGTCGACACGCGGCGCCATGGCCTTCACCGCCTCCTGGCGGTTGGTGGTGGCGTAGCAGATGTCTTCCTTGTGGGGGCCGGCGATGGCGGGGAAGCGGGCCTGCAGCGCCGCCACGATGTCGGCCGTGTCATCGACCGACAGGGTGGTCTGGGTCACGAAGGCCAGCTTCTCGGGGTCACGGACCGAGACGTTGGCCACGTCCTCGACGGTTTCGACCAGCAGGACCTCGCCCTCGGGCAGCTGGCCCATGGTTCCGATCGTCTCGGGGTGGCCCGCATGCCCGATCATGATCATCTGCAGGCCGTTCTCGGCGTGGCGGGCTGCCTCGATATGCACCTTGGACACCAGCGGGCAGGTGGCATCGACGAACACCATCTCGCGCCGGGCCGCTTCGGCGGGAACAGCTTTGGGCACCCCGTGGGCCGAAAAGATCACTGGCCGGTCCGGGGGGCAATCGTCCAGCTCTTCGACGAAGACCGCGCCTTTCGCCCGCAGATCGTCGACCACGAAGCGGTTGTGGACGATCTCGTGCCGGACATAGACCGGCGCCCCCCATTTCGAGAGCGCCATCTCGACGATCTTGATTGCGCGATCCACGCCGGCGCAGAAACCGCGCGGCGCGGCGAGATACAATGTGAGCGGTGGGTTTGTCATGGCTCCTCCGGTTCAGCCAAGAGGTAAGGGACCGGATGCCGTGCGTCCAGTGGGGGGACGTCGGGCCAGAAGCCTCCGGTACCCGGACGGCCGGGGCGGCGGCAGGCCCGATGTCAGGCGTGGCGAGGCTACTCGCCGTTGACCAGTTCCGCTTCGGCGGAGCTCTCGGCGCGGGGTTCGCGCGGCGGGCGGCCGACGACATCGCGCAGCTCGTCGAGCTCGATGAAGTTGTCGGCCTGCCGGCGCAGTTCGTCGGCGATCATCGGCGGCTGGGACCGGATGGTGGAGCAGACCGAAACCCGCACGCCCTTGCGCTGGAGCGCCTCTACGAGGGGACGGAAATCGCCGTCACCGGAGAACAGCACGATATGGTCCACATGGGCCGCGGTTTCCATCGCGTCGACCGCAAGCTCTATGTCCATGTTGCCCTTGACCTTGCGCCGGCCCTGGCTGTCGGTGAACTCCTTGGCCGGCTTGGTGACCATGGTGAAGCCGTTGTAATGGAGCCAGTCCACGAGGGGCCGGATCGGCGAGTAGTCGTCATTTTCGAGCAGCGCCGTGTAGTAGAAGGCGCGCAGCATCTTTCCACGACGCATGAATTCCTGTCGCAGCAACTTGTAGTCGATGTCGAACCCGAGTGACTTTGCCGCCGCATAAAGGTTCGATCCATCGATGAAGAGCGCGAGTCGCTCGTCCCGATAAAACATTGAATGTCCTTCTCAATGAGCTTGCCCTGCCGCTGGTGTCCGTGAGCGAGTGAGTGGTATCGAGGTCCGGCAGGGATGGGGGCAATGTAAATGTTCGGTGACGAGGATCAAGGCAATGCGGTGGCCGGAACCGGTCATTTCGTGCTTGTTGCCGCAGGGGCAAACGAGGTGACCGAAGGGAAATCTCCGGCAGAGCGCGTGGCGGTCGCCTTCGCCGCACTGCCCGGGCGGCTGCGGGGCCCGGTCCGGCCGAGCCGGTTCTACCGCTCGCCCGCCTTCCCGCCCGGGGCCGGGCCGGACTACGTGAACGCCGCGTGCGTGGCGCGGACGCCGCTCGGCCCGCAGGAGGTCCTGGCAGCGCTGGACGCGCTGGAGGCCGAGGCGGGGCGGGTCCGGGGGCAGCGCTGGGGTGCCCGGGTGCTCGACCTCGACCTGATCGCCTGGGACGCGGAGATCCTGCCGTCGGAGCAGACGTTGCGGCACTGGATGTCGCTGCCGCTGGACCGACAGATGCACGAGGTGCCGGACAGCCTGATCCTGCCCCATCCGCGGATGCAGGATCGCAGTTTCGTCCTGCGGCCGGCGGCCGAGGTGGCGCCGGACTGGCGGCATCCGCTGCTCGGACGGACAGTCGCCGAGCTTCTGGCGGCGCGGCCCCAGCAGGAGCGCGACGCCGTGGTGCCCGTCGCCGGCGGATAGGCGCGGGCCCAGATCGGTTTCGCCTTGTCAATCCCTCTCGTGCGGAGTATGGCTCCAATCTCCGAAGACCACATTTATTGCAAGACACTGGAGGCCCCATGGCCCGCGTTACCGTCGAAGATTGCGTAGACAAGGTTCCAAACCGGTTCGAGCTCGTGATGCTTGCCGCCCACCGGGCGCGTGAGATCAGCGCCGGCGCACCGCTGACCGTCGACCGCGACAACGACAAGAACCCCGTTGTGTCGCTGCGTGAGATTGCCGAAGAGACCCAGCAATCCGACGATCTTCGCGAGCGCATGATCGAGGCCCAGCAGACCCAGATCGAGGTCGACGAGCCCGAGGATGACGCGATGGCGCTCCTGATGGGTCAGTCGGAGCCGGCGGACAAGCCGGTCGACGACGACATGTCCGAGGAGAAGCTGCTTCGCGCTTTGATGGAGGCGCAGGGCCAGCGCTAAGCGGCGCCCGGCGGGCACTCCGATGCTTGAGCGGACCCGGATGACGACCAGTTGCGACGCCCTGATTGGTCTGGTCCGTTCCTATAACCCCCGAAGTGACGAGGCGCTGCTGCGCCGCGCCTATGACGTTGGCGACGAGATGCACGCCGGCCAGATGCGGCGCTCGGGCGAGCCGTATTTCACGCATCCCGTCGCCGTGGCGATCATCCTCGCCGAGATGCAGATGGATGACGCCACGGTCGTCACCGCCCTGCTTCACGACACGATCGAGGACACCAAGGCCAGCTATCCCCGGGTGGAAGAGCTGTTCGGTCGCGAGATCGCCGAGCTTGTGGATGGGGTCACCAAGCTGACGAACCTGCAGCTGAGTTCCAGCGAGACCAAGCAGGCCGAGAATTTCCGCAAGCTCTTCATGGCGACCAGCCGCGACCTGCGCGTGACGCTGGTGAAGCTGGCCGACCGTCTGCACAACATGCGCACGATCAAGTCGATGGCGCCTGAGAAGCAGGCCCAGAAGGCGCGCGAGACCATGGACATCTACGCGCCGCTGGCCGGGCGCATGGGGATGCAGTGGATGCGCGAGGAGCTGGAGGATCTGGCCTTCCGCGTGCTGAACCCCGCGGGGCGGGAATCGATCATCCGGCGGTTCGTCACACTCCAGAAGGAGGCCGGCGACGTGGTCGAGAAGATCACCGCCGACATGACGCTGGAGCTGAAGAAGGCGAAGATCGAGGCCGAGATCCAAGGCCGCGCCAAGAAGCCCTACTCGATCTGGCGCAAGATGCAGGAGAAGGAACAGGGCTTTTCCCGGCTCTCCGACATCTACGGCTTTCGGATCATCACCGAGAACGAGGCCGATTGCTATCGTGCGCTGGGCGCGATCCATCAGCGATGGCGGGCGGTTCCGGGCCGGTTCAAGGACTACATCAGCCAGCCCAAGTCCAACGGCTACCGCTCCATCCACACGACGGTTTCGGGGCGCGACGGCAAGCGGGTCGAGGTGCAGATCCGCACCCGCCAGATGCACGAGGTCGCCGAAACCGGCGTGGCCGCGCATTGGTCCTATCGTGACGGCGAACGGGTGGAAAACCCCTTTGCCGTCGATCCCCAACGCTGGATCGCCGCCCTGACCGAGCGCCTGGACGACGGCCATGACCACGACGAGTTCCTCGATATGGTCAAGCTGGAAATGTACACCGACCAGGTGTTCTGTTTCACGCCCAAGGGGGACGTGATCAAGCTGCCGCGGGGGGCGACGCCGATCGACTTCGCCTATTCGATCCACACCCGGATCGGCCATGCGACCGTCGGCGCCAAGGTCGACGGGCTGCGGGTGCCGCTGTGGACGCGGCTCAAGAACGGCCAGTCGGTCGAGATCATCACCGCCGAGGGGCAAAGCCCGCAAGCCACCTGGATCGACATCGCGGTGACCGGGCGCGCCAAGACGGCGATTCGCCGGTCGCTGCGCGAGGAAGATCGCGAACGGTTCATCAAGCTGGGCCAGGAACTGGCGCGCGTCGCCTTCGAGCACGTCGGCAAACGGGCGACCGAGAAGGCCCTGCGCACGGCCGCCAAGGCGCTGGCTTTCGAGAATACCGCCGACATGCTGGAAAAGCTGGGCTCGGCCGAGTTTCCCGCCCGCGAGGTGGTGGCGGCGATCTATCCGGACCTCGCCGACCGCGGCAAGGGCGAGGAGATCGACGCCCGGCGTGCGGTTCTGGGCCTTGCGCCCGGCCACAGCCATGCCCGCGCCGCCTGCTGCCAGCCGGTCCCCGGAGAGCGGATCGTCGGCATCACGATGCGCGGCAAGGGCGTGGTCGTGCATGCCATCGACTGTGCCGTGCTGGCCCGGCACGAGGACAACCTCGACCGCTGGGTCGACCTGCACTGGCAGGAGGGCACCCACCCGCCGGTCAACACGGTGACCCTGGATCTGGCGATTATCAACGACGCGGGCGTTCTCGGGCGGATTTGCACATTGATCGGAGAGCAATCCGCCAATATCTCCAACCTGAAGTTCATCGACCGAAAATCGGATTTTTTCAGATTGCTGGTGGACGTGGATCTGCGCGATGCGGAACATCTGCACAGGGTCATGACGGCGCTGGAGGCCGACAGCAACGTGGCCTCGATCACGCGCCACAGGGATCCGAGACGCGCGGACGAGGTCGAAATCGGCGCCTGAGAGCGGCGTAGGGGAAGGGCGGGACTTGGTCTTCAAGCGCAGGGACAGACGCCCGATCTGGCAGGTGGTGTTGCGATTCATATGGCCGCGCGGGGGCTGGGGGCGGGCCGCCCTCTACGTCCGCCACAGGCTGCGCCGCCTGCCGGACACGCCCGAGAAGATCTGCCGCGGGATCTGGGCCGGCGTCTTCGTGACCTTCACCCCATTCTACGGCCTGCATTTTCTCGTTTCGGCGATCATCGCCATGGTGATGCGGGGCAACCTGCTGGCCGCGTTGCTGTCGACCTTCTTCGGCAATCCGCTGACTTACGTTCCGATCGGGATCGTGTCGCTGAACATGGGCTACTGGCTGCTCGGCACCCGGCCGGGGGAGGGGTTCCACGAGAGCTTCCTGCAGAAGTTTTCGGGCGCGGGGCGGGATTTGTGGCATAATTTCAGCGCCATGTTCACGCCGGAGAAGGCCGAATGGGCGCGGCTGGCGCGGTTCTACCACGAGGTTTTCCTGCCCTATCTTGTGGGCGGGATCATCCCGGGGATCGTTGCTGCGACCGTTTGCTACTATCTCGCGTTGCCGGTCGTCCGGGCCTATCAGAACCGGCGCAAGAAGATGCTGCGCGC
This sequence comes from Roseisalinus antarcticus, assembly GCF_900172355.1. Taxonomy (GTDB): domain Bacteria; phylum Pseudomonadota; class Alphaproteobacteria; order Rhodobacterales; family Rhodobacteraceae; genus Oceanicola; species Oceanicola antarcticus_A. The sequence goes on from NZ_FWFZ01000007.1 coordinate 175,420, forward strand.
GAAGCTCGAGAAGTTGCGGGCCCGGGGCTGAGCGCGGCGCGGGCAGACCCGCGGCGGGGATGTCGCGGCCCGTTGCAATCCGGGCCGCGACGCCTATCGTCCGCTGACATCATGACGGGAGGCGCGGGCCATGGAACGGCTGAGGCTGGGTGTGAACATCGACCACGTGGCGACCGTGCGCAACGCGCGCGGGTCGTCCTATCCGGACCCGGTCCGCGCGGCGAAACTGGCCGAAGAGGCCGGCGCCGACGGGATCACGGCCCACCTGCGCGAGGACCGGCGGCACATTTCGGACGCCGATATCGAAGGGTTGATGGCGGCGTTGACGCTGCCGCTGAACTTCGAGATGGCCGCCACCGACGAGATGCAGTCGATTGCCCTGCGCCACCGGCCCCACGCTGTGTGCCTCGTGCCGGAACGGCGCGAGGAGCGCACCACCGAGGGCGGGCTGGAGGTCGCGCGCGAAGAGAACCGGCTTGCCCATTTCATCGCACCGCTGGCGGAGGCCGGCTGCCGGGTGTCGATCTTCATCGCCGCAGACCGCGCCCAGATCGAAGCGGCGAACCGGATCGGGGCCGCTGTGGTGGAACTGCACACCGGGGCCTATTGCGACGCCCATGCCGAGGGACGCATGGAGGAGCGCGATGCCGAGCTCGAGCGGCTGCGCGGCATGGCCTCGCTTGCTCACAGCCTGGGGCTTGAGGTTCATGCCGGCCACGGCCTGACCTACGAGACGGTCGGCCCTATCGCCGCATTTCCGGAAGTGCGAGAATTGAACATCGGCCATTTCCTGATCGGCGAGGCGGTGTTTCGCGGGCTGGGGCCGGCGATCGCCGAGATGCGCCGGTTGATGGACGAGGCCCGGGCATGATCGTGCATGTCGTGCTGTTGCGCCTGGCCAGAGGCTGGGACGCCGCCGAGTTGGCCGATGTGATGGACGGGCTTGGCGTCCTCTCCCTGCCGGGTCTTCTGGGGTTCCGGCACGGGCCGAATCTGGACGCCGAGCGGAAGTCGCCGCAGTTCCCCTATGGCTTCGTCGTGGACTTCGCGGACCGCGCCGCGCTGGATCGTTATGCCGCCGATCCGGGGCACCAGGCGCTGGGGGCGCGGCTTGTGGCCTTGTGCGAGGGCGGCGGGGACGGCATCTTCGTGGCCGACCTGGACGCCGGATGACCGGGCCGAGTGCAAGGAGCATGACATGATGAAGGTTCGACACGCGGCGCTGGCCGGTCTCGTGGCGCTCGCGCCGATGACGGCGACGGCCGAGGCGATCGTGCGCGATTGCGACACCTACCAGGCGAACGCGCGCAATCTTTCGCGCCCGTTCGACGAGGCGACACGGCTATTCGCGAACGGAAACGCCGCCTTTCTGAGCCTGGCGCTGGGCGAACCGGCGTGCTGCGGGGCGCATATGATGGTGACGCTGCTTCCGGCCGATGAGCCGTTTGCGCTCTGCGCCCTCGTCACCGACGCGTCCGAGATGGGCTGGTCCCGCCTGTCCCTCGCCGGGGCGCAGGCGGGCTATGACCCCGCGATCGGGCTGGTCGTGGCAATCCCCGGCGAGCGGTTCGATTCGGTCGATTTCGTCCCGTTCGTTCTTCAGGTCACCGTCAATCAGGCCACCGGCACCGTCAGCGCGGTCGAGCTGCGGTGATTCTCGGCATCGGCACGGACCTTGCGAATATCGAGCGGATCGAGCGGACGCTCGACCGGTTCGGCGACCGGTTCCGCAACCGGGTCTTTACCGAGACAGAACAGCACAAGGCGGAGCGGAGGCGGGATGTTGCCGGCACCTATGCCAAGCGCTGGGCCGCCAAGGAGGCCTGTTCCAAGGCGCTGGGTACCGGCTTGCGGATGGGCATCGCGTGGAAGGACATGGCGGTGTCGAACCTGCGCACCGGGCAGCCCGTGATGCACGTCACCGGCTGGGCCGCCGAGCGGCTGTCAGACATGACGCCGCAGGGCCATCGGGCGATCATCCACGTCACCCTGACCGACGATCATCCATGGGCCCAGGCCTTCGTTGTCATCGAGGCGCGGCCTCTGTGACGGGGCGGTGGACGGTGTACGACGCTCGGCCCGCGGCAGGCCGCGGACCATCGCCCCGCCCACCGTCCCCTGCTGGCACGGCGACGGGGCAAGGGCGTAGCTTGACAGGGCGCGCGGCGGCGCTCATGTAGCGGCCAACCAAAACAAGGGGACAGGCACATCATGGCTGAGAAAGAGGGTGTCCTGCACAGCATCTGGGAGACCGTGAAGACGGTGGTCTATGCGTTGTTGATTGCAGGGATCTTTCGCACGCTGTTCTTTCAGCCGTTCTGGATCCCGTCCGGGTCGATGAAGGATACGCTGCTGATCGGGGATTTCCTCTTCGTCAACAAGATGGCGTATGGCTATTCCTACGCCTCCTGTCCCTCGATCCGGATTCCGGCGCTGGGGGTGGATATCGGCGCCGACGATTTCTGCGGCGTGTTCCAGGGTGCGGAGGACCGTCTTTGGGGCAGCGAGCCCGAGCGCGGCGACGTGGTGGTCTTTCGCCACCCGGTCACCGGGCGCGATTTCATCAAGCGGCTGATCGGCCTGCCCGGGGACCGGATCCAGATGCAGGACGGCCAATTGATCCTGAACGGCACGCCGGTCACCGTCACCGACGCCGGCATCTTTGAGGAAGAGTTCGCACCGCAGGGCCCCCAGGGGCTGCGCCCGCGCTGCGCCAACGGGGCCGTCGGGGCCGGGGCCGTTTGCGAAAAGCGCCGGTTCACCGAGACCCTGCCCAACGGCGTCTCGCACGACATCCTCGACATCCGCAGCCAAGGCTACGACGATACCGGAGTCTACACGGTGCCGGAGGGGCATTACTTCTTCATGGGCGACAACCGCGACAATTCGCGCGACAGCCGCGAGCCGCAGGCCTCGGGCGGTGTCGGCTTCGTGCCGCGTGAGGATATCGTCGGCCGCGCGGACCGGATCATCTTTTCCTCCGCGGGGCGTTCGATGCTGTATTTCTGGACATGGCGCAGCGACCGGTTCTTCAAGGCAATCGACTAGGGCCGATGGGGGCAATACGCGCCTTTTTCGTCGGCGGTTTCGACTGGAACGGAACCACCGGCAGAGCGTCGGTCGTTGTCGGATTGCTGACCTTCGGCCTGATCCTGGTCGTCAGCCCGTCGTTGGCCGAGGCGACGGGCGGGCGCCTGACCTTGCGGCAGGTGGTCTTTGTCCTCTCTGCCCTCGTGACGGTCCAGATGTTCGGCACGATCGTGCGCCGCCTGCACGACGCAGGGCGCAGCGGCTGGTGGCTGTTGCTGGCCGCAATCCCCTACATGCCGATCCTTCTGATGCTCGCGTTGCTGGCGCTGCCGCCGACCGAGCGCGGCCGCCGCTGGGAGCCTGCCTCGAGCCGCCGTCTGGCGCTTGGGTTGACCCTCGTGCTGGCGCTGTTCATGGCGAGCCGGGCGTTCTGGACCGATCACCTGCTGGCCTCCGAAGCGATGAGCCCGACCCTCTGGCAGGGCGATTACGTGGCGGCCGCCACGCTGTTCCGCGCACCCCGGCGGGGCGACATCGTCGTCTATGACGCGGGCCCGGCCCAGCCGGGGGCGCTGCAGGTCATGCGGGTCGTCGGGCTTGCCGGCGAAACGGTGCGGCTCGGCCCCGAGGGCCCCGAGATCGACGGAGCCCCCGTCCCGCGCGAGACCGGCGCCGCGGGCGTGCTCGAGACGCTGCCCGGCGGGCCGGCCTATGACGTGGTCCCCGAAGGCCAGCCCGGCGGCCCCTACGTCGCGGTGACCGTGCCGGCGGGCGCGGTGCTGGTGCTCGCGGACAATCGGCTGCTGGACGCGGCCTTCGCCTCGCAGGCGAGCCTGGAGGCGCATGTCATCTCCGAGGCGAGCGTGCGGGCGCGGATCGTCCTGGTGCTCGCCTCCAGCGCCAGCTGGCGCGGCGGGGTTCCCGCCTGGGTCCGGGGCATGCGCTGGGACCGGGTCTGGAGCGTGCCGGTATGAAACTGGGCGCGGACCTGCGCGGCTTTTGCGAGCGGTTGGGCCATGACTTCGCGCAGCCCGATCTGCTGATCCAGGCCCTGACACACCCCTCGATGGCAAGTCCGACCCGAGGCGACAACCAGCGGCTGGAGTTCCTCGGCGACCGGGTGCTGGGGCTGGTGATGGCGGAGGCGCTCTTCGATGCGGACCGCGACGCTGCAGAGGGCCAGCTTGCGCCGCGCTTCAATGCGCTGGTGCGCAAGGAGACCTGCGCCGACGTCGCCCGCGAGATCGACCTCGGCACCGTGCTCAAGCTGGGCCGCTCCGAGATGCGGTCGGGCGGGCGGCGCAAGGAGGCGCTGCTGGCCGACGCGATGGAGGCGGTGATTGCCGCCGTCTATCGCGACGGCGGGTTCGATGCCGCGCGGGCCATGGTGCTGCGGCTTTGGCACAGCCGGATCGCCTCGGTCGAGGCGGATGCGCGGGATGCCAAGACCGCCCTGCAGGAATGGGCGCAAGGACGCGGCGAGCCGCCGCCCGAGTATCTGGAGCTGTCGCGGCAGGGCCCGGATCATCAGCCGGTCTTCACCATCGAGGTGCGGCTTTCGGGCGGCCAGCGGGCACAGGCGACCGCGGGGTCGAAGCGCCAGGCGGAACATGCGGCGGCGCGGACGCTGCTGGAACAGGTGAGCGCGGGCTAGACGCCGCGCTTTCGCTGGTGGATGCGCGGGAAATCCGCTAGGACCCGCGATCAGGATTTGGAGAGGGTCGGATGACCACACGTGCGGGCTTTGTCGCCCTGATCGGAGAGCCCAATGCGGGCAAGTCGACGCTGACCAACCGGCTGGTCGGCGCGAAGGTGTCGATCGTCACCCACAAGGTGCAGACGACACGGGCGCGGATCCGGGGCGTGGCGCTCGAGGGCGACGCGCAAATCGTTCTGGTGGATACGCCGGGCCTGTTTCGCCCCAAGCGCACGCTGGACCGCGCGATGGTCGCCGCCGCCTGGGGCGGGGCATCCGACGCCGATATCGTGGTGCTTCTGATCGAGGCGCACCGGGGCATCACCGCGGGCGTCGAGGCGATCCTCGAACGGCTTCAGGACCTGTCCAACCGGGCCAGGGTGGCGCTTGCGATCAACAAGATCGACCGCGTCAAGGCCGAGGTTCTGCTGGCGCTGTCGGAAGACCTGAACAGCCGCTTTCCCTTCGCCGAGACCTTCATGATCTCGGCCGAGCGGGGCTACGGTTGTGACGACCTCAAGCGGTGGCTGGGCGATGCGCTGCCCGAGGGGCCCTGGCTTTATCCCGAGGATCAGATCGCGGATCTGCCGCTTCGGATGATCGCCGCCGAGACCACGCGCGAGAAACTGACCCTGCGCCTGCACCAGGAGCTGCCCTATCAGCTGACCGTCGAGACGGAGAGCTGGGAAGAGCGCGAAGACGGAACGGCGCGGATCGACCAGATCGTCTATGTCGCCCGCGACGGCCACAAGGGCATCGTCCTCGGCCACAAGGGCGAGACGATCAAGGCCGTCTCGAAGGCGTCGCGCGAAGAGCTGGAGGAGTTCCTGGGCCGCCGGGTCCACCTGTTCCTTCAGGTCAAGGTGCGGCCCGGCTGGCTGGACGAGGCCGAGCGGTTCTCGGAGATGGGGCTGAACATCAAGGACGGAAAGTGACCGCGAGGCTTGCGTCCGGGCTTTGGGTGTCGGCCTATTTGCATCGGCTGCAACTGGAGAACATCCCGGCCTATGTCGTGGCCCGGGGCGATGCGACGTCCGGGGCCGTCATGGTCAAATGCGCCACTCTCGATGGCCGGGCGACCTGCCATGAGCGCCTGATGGATCTTCAGACGGGCGGGCGCCGCTGGGACTGCGTGGTCGACGGGCCCGAGGCCGAGGTCGACGCCCGCATCGCCCGCGCCCGGGCGCGGGACCCCGACCTCTGGGTGATCGAGGTGGAAAGCCGCGAGGGGCGGCATCTTCTGGATGCGCCTGGGCTCGACGGCTAAGCGAGCGGGCGGATCCTTGCGGCGGCCACCAAGAGCCCCCCGATGATCAGGAAACCCGCCCCGATCCCGCCGATCCAGCCCAGCGTGACGGGCCAGCCCTGCTCGGCGGCGTTGAGGAAATGGTAGGGATAGATCCCGTCGAAGCTGGCCCGCGTCAGCGCATAGACCACGTAGACCGTCGGATAGCCGACCCAGATCAGCATGTCGGCAAAGCCAAGGTCCCCTTTCGGGGCAAACACGGCCCAGTGCAGCACCGTCAGCACCGGCACCACGCTGTGCAGCATGTGATCGACCACCAGGTCCAACCCGGTGTAGTCGTTCGTGTCGGCAAGCAGCAGGTGATAGACCGCGCCGGTGATGACGATCGGCACGACCAGCCCGGCGTGAAGCCGGGCAGAGCCGGCACGCCCCCGGACCGCGAGCCAGACGAAGACCGCGGCGATGGCGGCGTTTGTCAGGATCGTGAAATAGAGCATCAGGTCCCAGACCGCCCAGAGAAACGTCAGATCCGCGCCGGTCATCTTCAGCCAGACTCGGGTCGCGACCGCCCAGAGGGCGAGGGCGCCGGTCAGACCGGTGGCGGCTTGGTGGGGTCGGGTCATATGCATGCTGCGCTGTTTCCCTTCTGGGCCGGATACCGGCAAGATAGAGCGACAGAAGACGAGGAACACCGACGCAATGCAATGGCGTGACACGGGCGTGCTGCTGGTGCGCCGGCCCCACGGCGAGACCAGCGTGATCGTCGAGGTCTTTACCGAGGCGCATGGCCGCCATGCCGGGCTGGTCCGGGGCGGGGTCAGCGCCCGGCTTGCCCCCGTCCTGCAGCCGGGCAGCCAGGTGGACGTCGCCTGGTCGGCGCGGCTCGAGGATCATCTGGGCACGTTCCGGGTCGAGCCGATCCGCTCTCGGGCGGGGGTGGTGATGAACGACCGGCTTGCGCTCGCGGGGCTGAATGCGATCTGTGGCTTGCTGGCCTACGCCCTGCCCGAGCGAGAGGCCCACGCAGAGATCTATGCCCGCTCAGTGACCCTGCTCGACCTTCTGGGCCGCACCGATGCCTGGCCGCTGGCCTATCTTCGCTGGGAACTCGCGCTGCTGGAGGATCTGGGCTTCGGGCTCGACCTCGGCACCTGTGCCGTGACCGGGCGCAGCGAGGGGCTGGCCTATGTCTCGCCGCGCACCGGCCGTGCGGTCAGCGCCGAGGGCGCCGGGGACTGGGCGGACAAGCTGCTGCCGCTGCCGCCCGCCCTGCTGGGCGGGGGCACCGGCCCGGACCAAGAGATCCTGGCCGGCCTCGGCACGACGGGCCATTTCCTGGCCCATTGGCTGGCGCCGGCGCTGGGCGATCAGCCCATCCCCGCCGCGCGGGAGCGCCTGATGGCGCAGCTTGCGCGAAGCCTCTAGTCGACGGCGAACCGGCCCCCGCAGCCGGTTCAGGCGACCAGCGGGTCGGCCTTGTCCGCATCAAGGATCATCTGGGCGCTCTTCAGCAGCGCATCGTCGCTGGCGACGAAGGGACGACCCAGAAGCTGCCGCGTCGCGCTGTTGTCGATGGCAAGCGGGCGGCCGATGTCGGGCAGGATACCGCGCAGCGCCGGGTCGAACAGGCCGAGCAACCGCAGCAGGACCCAGGGGGCGGTCTTCGTCGCGATCTTGCGGTGTGGAAAGCTCTCGGCGAAGAGCTTCGCGATCTGCGGCATGCGACGGACGCTGTCCGCCGCGACGAGGCGCTCTCCGATCGTCTCGGGTCGCTCCAGCGCCACAAGGTGCAGGGCACTGGCGTCGCCGAGATCGACGACCGGCAGGCCAAGGTCGGGCTGCATCGGGTCCTTGCCTGACAGGATCCGCTCCACAAGCTTCATCGAGGTCCCGAAATGCCGGTCCATCGGTGTGCCGACCACGAGGCCGGGATGAATGGTCGTCAGCTGCATCCGGGGATGGTCCGAGACGAAATCCCAGGCGGCCTTCTCGGCCAGGGTCTTCGATTTGACATAGGCTGTCGCCGCGGGATGGGTCACGTCGGTCCAGTCCGAGGGGCCGTATGCGTGGCCCGCCAGGCGCTTGGCATAGATCATCGTCACCATCGAGGCGGTCAGCACAACGCGCCGCACCCCGGCTGTGTCCGCGGCGCGCAGGGCCCGCAGGGTGCCATCAACGGCGGGGCGGATCGTCTCGCGCTCGTCCTTGGGCGCGGACATCGGAAAGGGCGAGGCGGTGTGGACGAGCGCATCGACCCCGGCCATCGCCTGCGCCCAGCCGTCGTCGCGGTTCAGGTCGAGCGTCACGAAGGACAGCCGGTCCAGCCCATCGGGGCCGAGGGCAGTGCGCACCTCGGCGGCCTTGGTCGCGGACCGGACGGTGCCCCTGACCACATGCCCCGCGTCCAGCAGTTCGCGGGCGATGCGTTTGGCCAGAAAGCCCGAAATTCCGGTCAACAGAACCGTTTGCTGCGTCATTGCGCGTGCCTCTCTTCTGGTCGGACTCCGTCCTGACATGGGGTCGGTGAGCGGGCTTTCAACGCCGTGGACGGACGGCTTGCCCGGTCACGGCCCGCCGGAGATCCGCCGGAAGCGCAGGGCCGTGCCCGCGGCCGTGGTCAGCACCAGCGTGGCGCCGCCTGCCGGAACGAATTGCTCGCGGACCTGCGAGAGTTGGCCAAGGTAGACCTGCTCTGCCGCAAGGGCCGGGCAGGCCGACTGGGTGACCGACGGGACATCGAGGATCAGCACCGAGGGGCTCTGCCGCTCCAGCTTGCCGTTGTAGCTGTTGCAGGGTGCGCGGCCCGCGTAGCTGTCCGATCCCAGGCCCAGGAACGCCTGGCCGGGGAACGGCACGCCGCCGATGCTTTCGAGCTGCCAATGCAGTCGCGGCGGGTAGTCTCGGGACTGGGCGCAGGCGGCCAGAAACAGGCCGGCCGCCATGAGTGCGAACCTTTTCATGTGCTCAGGATGCTACCCCAGAAGCCGGCGCGCAATGACCTGCGCCTGTATTTCGGCCGCGCCTTCGAAGATGTTCAGGATACGCGCGTCGCAAAGGATGCGGCTGATCTTGTATTCCAGCGCGAAGCCGTTGCCGCCGTGGATCTGCAGCGCATTGTCGGCTGCGGCCCAGGCGACGCGGGCGCCCAGGAGCTTGGCCATCCCGGCCTCGAGGTCGCAGCGCTTGTCCTCGTCCTTCTGGCGGGCCGAGAAATAGGTAAGCTGCCGGGCCACCATGATCTCGACCGCCATCATCGCCAGCTTGCTCGCGACGCGGGGGAAGGCGATCAGCGACTTGCCGAATTGCTTGCGGTCCTCGGCGTATTGCATCCCGGCGTCCAGGGCGGACTGGGCGACGCCGATCGCGCGGGCGGCGGTCTGGATCCGGGCGGATTCGAAGGTCTGCATGAGCTGGCGAAAGCCCTGGCCCTCTTCGCCGCCCAGAAGGTTGTCGGCCGGGACGGGAAAGCCATCGAAGGCCAGCTCGTATTCCTTCATGCCGCGATAGCCCAGCACCTCGATCTCGCCGCCGGTGATGCCCGCGTCGGGGAAGGGGGCGGCATCGGTTCCGGGCGTCTTTTCGGCCAGGAACATCGACAGGCCACGATGGTCGGTGCTGTCGGGGTCGGTGCGGGCGAGCACGGTCATCACCTGGGTCCGCGCGGCATGGGTGATCCAGGTCTTGTTCCCGGTGATGGCATAGCTGTCGCCGTCCTTGACCGCCCGCGTCCGCAGGGCGCCAAGGTCGGATCCGGTGTTGGGCTCGGTAAAGACCGCCGTGGGCAGGATTTCTCCGGAGGCGAGGCCGGGCAGCCATTTCTCCTTCTGGGCGTCGGTGCCGCCGCAAAGGATCAGCTCGGCCGCGATCTCGGACCGGGTGCCAAGCGAGCCGACGCCGATATAGCCGCGCGAAAGCTCTTCGGAGACGACGCACATGGACGCCTTGGACAGGCCGAAGCCGCCGAATTCCTCGGGGATCGTCAGGCCGAAGACCCCCATCTCGGCCAACTCGGCGATGGTCTCCATCGGGATCAGCTCGTCCTTGAGGTGCCAATCGTGGGCATGGGGGTCGATCCGCTCGACGGCATAGCGCCGGAACTGCTCTCGGATCATCTCCAGCTCGTCCTCGAGGCCGGTGCGGCCGACGGTGATATTGGCGCTGTGCTCCTGCATCAGGGCCACCAGACGGGCGCGGGCGTCCTGGGTGTTGGCGTGGCGGATCAACTGCGCGACCTCTGGCGGCATCACGGCGGGCGTCACGCCCAGATCGGCCAGGCGGACGATCTCTCCCTGGCTCATGGGGATGCCGCCGAAGATCTGGGCGAGGTATTCGCCGAAAGCGATCTGGTGCAGCAGCGCCTCGGTCTCGCCGAAGGTGCCTTCGGCGGTCAGGCGCTCGGCCCAGTCCTGCATCTGGCGCAGCGCCGCGACATAGGTGGCGAGCCAGGCCAGCCCATGGGCCGCCGTCTGATGCGCCTCGAGCAGGGTGGCCGAAAGGCGGCCGTCCTCACCGAGCTCGGACCGAAGACCGTCGGTGGCGTCCCTCAGGATCTGCTCGACCGGGGGCAGGGCCGCCGCGGTAAGCGTCAGCAGGTCGGCCAGGACGGGGCCGTGGGCATGGGTCATGTCTGCGCCGTCGTGGGGCATGAAGAGCTCCTTTTTTCGCAAGCGCAGAGGTAAGGCGTTTGCAATTGCAGCGCAATAATAATTCGCGCGGATACCTCATCAGGAACGGAAATGACGCAGAGAATTCCTGATGCGCCGGTTTCTGCTTCGCGCTATTGCCCCGGCATGGAAGTCCTCACAGCGCTCATGCCCCTGGAATACATCGTCTTCGCCGTCGCGGTCACCCTTCTGGCCGGAGTGGTCAAGGGGGCGGTCGGATTCGCGATGCCGCTGATCATGATCTCGGGCCTGGGGATGGTGCTGGAGCCGCGGCTGGCGGTGGCCGGGATCATCCTGCCCATCGTGCTGTCGAACGGGCTGCAGGTCCTGCGGTCGGGCCTCGGCAACGCCCGCGACGCGATACGGGAATATGCCGTCTACATCGTCATCGTCTGCGTCATGATCCTGGTTTCGGCGCAGTTCCTGACCGTGATTCCGACCGAGGTGATGTTCCTGGTGCTGGGCATCCCGGTGACCCTGCTCTGCGCGATCCAGCTGGCCGGGCTTCGGATCATCATTCCCCCCGGGGGGCGTCGCGCGGCCTCGCTTGTCGCGGGGTTCCTGTCCGGGACGCTGGGGGGGCTCGCGGGAACCTGGGGGCCGACGACCGTGCTTTACCTTGTCGCGGTCGAGACACCCAAGGCGCGACAGATCGTCGTGCAGGGGGTGATCTACGGGCTGGGGTCGGTGATGCTGCTTCTGGGGCACCTGCAATCGGGGGTGCTCAACCGGGACACGGTCTGGTTGTCCGGGCTGCTGATCGTGCCTGCGATCCTCGGCATGTGGGCGGGCTTTCGCCTCCATGACCGGATCGAGCAGAAGGCGTTCCGAAAGGTCACCCTCGCAGTCCTGATGATCGCGGGTCTGAACCTTGTCCGGCGCGGCCTGATGGGATGAGCGGCCGGGGACGGGGGTGCGCGGATCCCGCGCACCCCCGTCGTCGGGTCAGCCGATGGCGATCGCTTTCACGTCGTCGTCGATGAACGGCACGTACTGGGCGAAGTTCGCGGCGAACATCTCGACCAGCTCCTCGGCCTTCGCATCATAGGCCTTGGGATCGTCCCAGGTCGTGCGCGGGTCGAGCAGGGCGCTGTCCACGCCCTGCGCGGCGACCGGCACGTCGAAGCCGAAATGCGGGTCGCGGCGGAACTGGCCCTCCGCGAGGGAGCCGTCGAGCGCCGCGGCCAGAAGCGTCCGGGTCGCCTGGATCGGCATCCGGGTGCCGGTGCCGTAGCTGCCGCCGGTCCAGCCAGTGTTGACCAGCCAGCAGGTCGTGCCGTGACGGGCGATCTTGTCACGCAGCAGGTTGCCGTAGACCTCGGGCCGGCGGGGCGTGAAGGGCGCGCCGAAGCAGGTCGAGAAGGTCGGCTGCGGCTCGGTCACCCCACGCTCGGTGCCGGCAACCTTCGAGGTGAAGCCGGACAGGAAGTGATACATCGCCTGCGCCGGCGTCAACCGTGCGATCGGGGGCAGCACGCCGAAGGCGTCGCAGGTCAGCATGATGATGTTCTTGGGGAACCCGCCAAGGCCGCTGTCGCTCGTGTTCGGGATGAACTCCAGCGGATAGGCGCAGCGCATGTTGGCCGTCAGCGAGTCGTCTTCGAAATCGAGCTCCTTGGTGACGGGATCGTAGACCATGTTCTCGATGACCGTGTTCTTCATCGAGCAGGTTGCATAGATCTCCGGCTCGGCTTCGGGGCTGAGGCTTATGGTCTTGGCATAGCAGCCACCCTCGAAGTTGAACAGGCCGCGATCGGACCAGCCATGTTCGTCGTCTCCGATCAGCGTGCGCGAGGGATCGGCCGACAGCGTGGTCTTGCCGGTGCCGGAGAGGCCGAAGAACACGGCGGTGTCCACCGGGTTGCCGGGCGCGTGGTTCGCCGAGCAATGCATCGGCATCACGCCCTTCTCGGGCAGCAGGTAGTTGAGCAGGGTGAATACGGATTTCTTGTTCTCGCCAGCGTATTCCGTGCCGCCGATCAGAATCAGCTTCTCGTCAAAATTGAATGCGATCACGGTTTCGGTGCGGCAGTCGTGACGCTCCGGGTCGGCGAAGAAGCTGGGGCAGTTGATGATGGTCCAGTCGGGGGCGAAGTCGTCGAGCTCGGACGCCTCGGGCTTGCGGAGCATGTGGCGGATGAAGAGGCCATGCCAAGCCAACTCCGTCACCAGCCGCACATCGAGGCGGTAGGTCGGGTCGGCCCCGCCGAAGAGGTCCTGGACGAAGTAGTCGCGCCCGCCCATGTGGGCCAGCATGTCGGCCTTCAGCGCGGCGAAGCCCTCGGGCGACATGGGCGCGTTGTTGTCCCACCAGATAGTGTCCTCGGTCGTCGCGTTGCGCACCACGTGTTTGTCCTTGGGGGACCGGCCGGTGAACTTTCCGGTGGAAACCAGCAGCGTCTGGCCCTGGCCTTCGACACCCTCCCCGCGGGAGACGGCAGCCTCTCGCAGATCGTCCTCGAGCAGGTTGTAATAGACGGCGCCGAGCCCCGTGATGCCCTGATGCTCCAGTTTCATCTGCGGATTGACGCGTCCATGTTCCATTGTCTCGCTCCTCAAAGACCGCGGGTCCGGTCCCGCAGCCTATGTGGTAACACGACGTTTTTGCGTGTGAACAGAGGGGTTTGCCGACGTTAGCGCAACCATGCCGATGTTAGCGCAACCTTGGCGGAGATGCGCCGGAACAAAGGCGTCGTAAATCTGGAATTAACACATTTCCGGCGCAAATGGGACACGGACGGCCATCAGATTCGCTCAAGGGGATTGATTCGCCCCCCGATTTGAGCAGAAGCTTGCAGAAAAGCAGGCATAAAAAATGTTTGAGAGCAGAAGAGGCACAAGACAATGTCAAAAATCGCCCTTGTGGACGATGACAGGAACATCCTGACATCCGTCTCCATGACGCTCGAGGCCGAAGGCTTCGAGGTCGAAACCTACAATGACGGCCAGTCGGCGCTTGACGCGTTCAGCAAGCGGATGCCCGACATGGCGGTCCTCGATATCAAGATGCCGCGGATGGATGGCATGGACCTGCTGCAGCGGATGCGGCAGAAGACCACGATTCCGGTGATCTTCCTCACGTCCAAGGACGACGAGATCGACGAGGTGCTCGGGCTGCGCATGGGCGCGGACGACTACGTCAAGAAACCATTTTCCCAGCGTTTGCTTGTCGAGCGGATCCGGGCCCTGCTGCGCCGTCAGGATGCGATCTCGGGGGACGTGGTCGACGAGTCCGAGGAAGCCAAGATCATGGTGCGCGGGCAGCTTTCGATGGATCCGCTGCGTCACGCGGTGAAGTGGAAGGGGATGGACGTCGCCCTGACCGTGACCGAATTCCTGTTGCTGCAGGCGCTGGCCCAGCGGCCCGGCTTCGTCAAGTCCCGCGACCAGCTGATGGACGTGGCCTACGACGATCAGGTCTACGTGGACGACCGCACCATCGACAGCCACATCAAGCGGCTGCGCAAGAAGATGCGGATGGTCGATGACGAGTTCTCGGCGATCGAGACGCTCTACGGCATCGGATATCGGTACAACGAAGAATAAGTCCGGAGCGGGCGCGTGACAGTGGCTCCCAAGATCGACGTGCGCGACCTGTCCTCGGTCCGCCGCGCGGCCGAAGAGGCCGAGCGCGTCGTTCTGGGCGATGACTGGGTCGCGCCCGACTCCACGGTCGACAAGGAATTGCGCGAGACCCGCAGGCGACGCGGGATCCGGGCGCTTCGCGGATCGCCGCTCGCCCGCAAGATCATCACCTTCAACCTGCTCGCCCTCATCATCCTGGTGGCGGGCGTGCTCTATCTGAACCCGTCGCGCGACAATCTGGGCTACCAGCGGGCCTCCGGCCTTGTGAAAGAGGCCGAGCTCATCGCCAATGTCTTCGAGGCCCAGGTGCCCGGCGGCGCCTCCGACCCGCTCTCGGCGGAGGGGCCCCTCGGTGCGGCGGTGACGCTGGGTGCGCTCGACCTGCGGGGCGGAAGTTCGGTCTTTGTCTTCGATCCCTCGGCGACCCTGATCGCCTCTACCGCCGGGCGTGCGCCGCCCGACCTGCGGCCGATCGAAGGGCTGGAGGAATCCGGCGGCGCGACTTTCGTCACCGACGGGCTCAGCCGATTGTGGAACGGATTTTCCGGGCTCCTCACCTCGTCGCGCGCCGGTCCCGACCCGTTCGACGAGGCGGCGGCCGCACGAAACAGTGTCGCCGCGGCCCTCGACGGGGCCACGCATGTCCAGACCCAGGAGGATGGCAGCGGCCGCACGGTCTACGTCGTCTCGACCCCGGTGATGCGGGGCGGAAACCCGGTCGGGGTCGTCGCGCTGACCTCGCAATCGGCCGAGATCGACGACCTCGTCCTGCACGAGCGCGAGCAGTTGCTGCAGATGTTCATCGTGGGCGTCGTCGTCTCCATCGCGCTCAGCCTGATGCTCGCGTCGACCATCGCCAACCCGATCGCCGACCTGGCCGCCGCGGCCGAGATCGGCCGCGACCGCAACGCCCGCAAGATGTCGCCGCGCCGGGTTCGTATCCCCGATCTGACCGCGCGCCCGGACGAGATCGGCCGGTTGTCGGGGGCGCTGCGCGGGATGGTCTCCGCGCTCTATGGCCGGATCGAAAGCAACGAGCAGTTCGCCGCTGACGTGGCTCACGAGATCAAGAATCCGCTGGCCTCTCTGCGCTCGGCGGTCGGAACCCTGCGCGTGGTCAAGCGCGACGACCAGCGCGACAAGCTGCTGGACGTCATCGACCACGATGTCCGCCGGCTCGACCGGCTGGTCAGCGACATCTCGAACGCCTCCCGCCTCGACAGCGAACTGGTCAAGGAACAGGAAGAGCCGTTCGACCTGATCCACATGCTCGGCAATCTGGCCGAACACCTCGGGCTCGAGGCCGAGGAGAAGGGCGTCGATTTCATCACCGACCTGCCGTCCGAGCCGATTCGCATCCAGGGGCTGGAGGGGCGGCTGGCGCAGGTCTTCGTGAACCTCATCACCAACGCGATCTCGTTCTGCGACCAGGGCGATGCCATCCGCATGTGGGTCCGGCAGCGGGAAAACAGGGTGCTGGTGGTGGTCGAGGATACCGGCCCCGGGATCCCGGACGGGGCCCTGACGAAGGTGTTCAACCGGTTCTACTCGGAGCGTCCGCCGAACCACTTCGGCAACAATTCGGGCCTGGGCCTCGCGATCTCCAAGCAGATCGTCGAGGCGCATGGCGGCGTGATATGGGCTGAGAACATCCGCCCGACAGAGGCCGACCCGACCTCCGAGCCACTTGGCGCGCGGTTCGTGGTGGGCCTGCCGGTCTGACCGGACCATGCCCGCGCCCACGACCCTGTCCCTGCACGCGACGACGGTCGCCTGGAAGGGACGGGCGGTGGTCCTCACCGGCAAGAGCGGGTCGGGCAAGTCCGAGACCGCGCTGATGCTGATGGCGTGGGGCGCGCGCCTTGTCGCCGACGATTCAACGGTGCTCAGCCGGGCCGGGGCCGGCCTGACCGCGGCCTGCCCTCCCTCGATTCGCGGCTTGATCGAGGCGCGACGGGTGGGGATCCTGAACGCCGAGCCGGTTGCCGGCGCCGCGGTGGTCCTTGCGGTCGACATGGAGCGGGTCGAGTACAGCCGCCTTCCGCCACGACGCAGCGTCTCGTGGCTCGGTGTCGACATCCCCTTGATATTCCGGGTGGACGCTCCCCATTTTGCAGCTGCGATATTGCAGTATCTCAAGGCGGGGCGGCACCGATGACAGATCCGGGCCACGTATGGCAAAGCCAGAAGCTGGTGCTGGTCACCGGCCCGTCGGGCGCGGGCCGGTCCACCTGTATCAATGTGCTTGAGGATCTCGGCTACGAGGTGATCGACAACCTGCCGCTGACGCTTGCGCCCCGGTTGATGGAGGGCCCTCCGCTGGGCCGGCCGCTCGCGCTTGGGCTCGACGTGCGCAACCGGGACTTCGGCACCGATGCGCTGGTCGACCTGATCGACGGTTTCGCCGGGCGGCAGGGGCTCGACGCGCAGGTCCTCTACCTCGACGCGGACGAGGATACGCTCGTGCGCCGCTATTCCGAGACCCGCCGCCGCCACCCGCTCGCCCCGAACGACCCGCCGCTGACGGGCATCCAGCGTGAGCGTGACCTGCTCTGGCCGATCCGAAGCCGGGCGGACGTGCTGATCGACACCTCGACCATGAGCCCGCACGACCTGCGCGACGAGGTGGAGCGCTGGTATGCGACCGACGACAGCGCCGGCATGGGGGTCTCGGTCACCTCGTTTTCCTACAAGCGCGGATTGCCGCGCGGCCTGGACCTGGTGTTTGACTGCCGGTTCCTGCGCAACCCGCATTGGGAGCCTTCGTTGCGCGGGCTGACTGGGCGGGATCCGGCCGTCGATTCCTATGTTGCGTCCGATCCGCGCTTCGACGACTTCTTTACCAAAGTGCGCGACCTTGTGGTCAGCTTGCTGCCCGCCTACCGGGACGAGGGCAAGTCACACCTGTCCGTCGGCTTCGGATGCACCGGCGGGCAACACAGATCCGTGGCCTTGACAGAAAGGCTGGCCGGGGCACTTGCGGCGGCCGGATGGCAGGTGTCTAGTCGGCATCGGGAACTTGAGCGGCACGCTGGCAACAGCGGGCCCACGCGCGAAGCGGGACAGGGAATGAGGGGCGACGGGCGACCGTGATCGGGATCGTTATCGTGGCACATGGGGGACTGGCCCGCGAGTATCTTGCGGCGGTCGAACATGTGGTCGGCCCGCAGGAGGGCATCCGCGCCATCGCCATCGCTCCCGATGACGATCGCACGGCCAAGCAGGACGAGATCTGCGACGCTGCCGACGAGGTCGATACCGGCGCCGGCGTGGTCATCGTCACCGACATGTTCGGCGGCTCGCCGTCCAACCTGTCGCTGCGGGCCTGCTCGCCGGAAAACCGCCGGATCGTATATGGCGCCAACCTGCCCATGCTCATCAAGCTGGCCAAGTCGCGCCGCAGATCGGTGCCCGATGCCGTCGCGGCGGCGCTGGCGGCCGGACGGAAATATATTGACAGTCTGGCAATCGGCGGGGATTGACCGAAGTCATGAGCCAGACCGCGCCGCGCCGCCTGAAAATCGTCAACGTCAAGGGTTTGCACGCCCGTGCCTCGGCCAAGCTTGCCGAAGTCGTGGAGGCGCATGACGCGAGCGCCGTCGTCCGCAAGGACGGAGAGGAGGCCTCGGGCGACAGCATCATGGGGCTTTTGATGTTGGCAGCCTCGATGGGAACCTTTATCGAAGTAGAGACCAGCGGCACGGAGGCCGAACGGCTCGCCGACGCCATAGAGACGCTGGTGGCCGACAAGTTCGGCGAGGGAGACTGACGCGCATGATGCGGGTGCGACCGAGGGGACAGGACCGGGTTGACTGACGCGAGCAGCCGGAACGTTGCCGGGCGGGGGCCCTTGAGGAGGGGCGGCGCGCAGAGGGTCTATGACCGTCGATCGCTGACCTATGCGGAGAGTTTCGACAACGTCTTCAAGCGGACCACGATCAAGTCCATCGAATGGATGACCGGCAAGATCGAGATCATCCGCCGCGTCAGGAAGTTCGAGCGCACCGGCACGGCCTACGGCCAGGCTTTCTGGCCCGCCACGATGAAGATCATGGGCATCGACATCCAGACGCCCACCGAACAGCTGGAGCGTATTCCGGCCACCGGGCCCGTGGTTCTGGTCGCAAACCATCCCCACGGCCTGATCGACGGGATGGTGCTGGCCGACCTGATAGGGAGGCGGCGCAACGATTATCGGATCCTGACCCGCGCCCTGCTGACCGGCATCGACGAGAGTGCGTCGACCTACATGATCCCCGTGCCCTTCCCGCACGAGCCCGACGCCCAGAAGAAGATGATCGAGATGCGCGCCGCCGCCATGGACCATCTGGCCAAGCGCGGCCTGATCGCGTTGTTCCCGTCGGGCGTGGTCGCCACGTCCCGGCGGATGCTGGGCCCGGCGGTCGAGGCGGAATGGAACCTGTTCACTGCCAAGATGATCCGCAGGTCGGGGGCGTCCGTGGTCCCGTGCTTCTTTCCGGGCGCGAATTCGCGGGCATTCCAGATCGCCAACCATCTGTCACCTACCCTGCGGCAGGGCCTTCTGATCCACGAGATCGTCCATGCCTTCGACAAGCCGCAGGCGCCGGTCATCGGTCACGCCATCGGCCCCGAGGAATGCGAGGAGCGAAGCCGCGATCCGCGGCAGTTCATCGCCTGGCTGCGTGAGCAGACGCTGATGCTGGGGCCGGACGCCTAGCGGGTCGGGATCGGCACTTCGCCGGTATAATCGTAGAATCCGCGGCGGGTCTTGCGGCCCAGCCAACCGGCCTCGACATATTTCGTCAGCAGCGGACAGGGGCGGTACTTGGTATCGGCCAGCCCGTCATGCAGTACGTTCATGATCGCAAGGCAGGTGTCCAGCCCGATGAAATCCGCAAGCTCCAGCGGCCCCATGGGATGGTTCGCGCCCAGCTTCAGCGAGGTATCTATGGATTTGACCGATCCCACCCCCTCGTAGAGCGTATAGATCGCCTCGTTTATCATCGGCATCAGGATGCGGTTGACGATGAAGGCTGGGAAATCCTCGGCCGTGGCAGAGGTCTTGCCCAGCTTCTCGACCACCTGGTGAAGCGCGTCGAAAGTCGGCTTGTCGGTGGCGATACCGCGGATCAGCTCGACCAGCTGCATCACCGGCACCGGGTTCATGAAGTGGAAACCCATGAACTTTTCCGGCCGGTCCGTGCGCGACGCCAGACGCGTGATCGAAATCGACGAGGTGTTCGAGGTCAGGATCGTCGACGGCTTGAGGTGCGGCACGAGGTCTTCGAAGATGGCGGTCTTGATGGTTTCGCGCTCGGTCGCGGCCTCGATCACCAGGTCGGTCTGCCCCAGCTCGGCGAGTTTCGGCGTGGACGAGATCCGCGCCATCGCCGCGTCCTTTTCTTCCTGGCTGATCTTTTCGCGGCTGACCTGCCGGTCGAGGTTCCTTGAGATCAGGGCGCGACCGGCATCCAGGGCGTCCTGGCTGATGTCGGTCATCAGCACCTCGTAGCCGGCAAGGGCAAAGACATGGGCAATGCCGTTGCCCATCTGCCCCGCGCCCACGACGCCAATCTTCTGGATGTCCATGTCTTGCCTCCGTCACCGGACCGATTGTCGAGTGTAGGGCCCGTCACAACAGAGCCGCAAGCCCGAGGCAATATCCAAAGATTGTCTAAACGCCAATGTTTAAGGTTTCGGCAATCTGTATGGGGGAAAGTTGTCACTGCGATTGAATGATGGTGGTGGGACACATGAAACACGCAGTGATTGGCCGTTCAGGCCTTCAGTACGAGCTCGGCAGCTATGGTTTTTCGAGACTCACGTTTCGAAGACCGCGCAGGACGCTGGATGCGCCCTACGCGGCCTTCGTCGGGGGGGCTGAAACCTTCGGGAAATTCCTCGAGGACCCTTTCGTCGACCGGATCGAGCGCAGGACCGGTGTGACCTGCGTCAACTTCGGTATCGTGAACGCTGGCATCGGGGCACATCTGGGCGATTCCGCCGTGATGGCGACCTGCCACGATGCCGCGCTGACCGTGGTGGAGCTGATGGGCGCACACAACCTGTCGAACCGATTCTACCAGGTGCATCCGCGCCGCAACGACCGGTTCGTGCGGGCGACGCCACTCTTGCAGGAAGTCTACGACGAGGTGGATTTCGCGGATTTCGTCTTTACCCGGCACATGCTGGCGGCGCTTCGGAGCGTCTGTCCGAAACGATTCGAGATTGTCCGGCGGGAGTTGCGCCGGGTCTGGGTCGAACGCATGACCGAATTCCTGTCGGAGCTGCCAAGGAAACCTCTGCTGCTGTGGCTGGCGCCGCGACACGACGACGAGGCCGAGACCGACGCGGAATGGATGGAGCCGCTCTTTGTGACGTCCGGGATGATCGAGAAGATCCGCCCCCTGGGCCGTGGGCTGATCGAGATTTGCCCTGACGCCAAGAGCCTGGAGGTCGGCCGGCGGGTCCTGGTCCATGAGCCTGGTGAGGCGAAGGCCGCGAACCTGATGATGGGCGCCGATGCCCATGAGCAGGTGGCCCGCGCGATCGGGCCCATCGTGGCAAGCTTCGCCGACCGGGGGCCGGGCGGCTGACCGGACACCACACATGATGCCGCGCGAAAAAGGGCGGGCCCCATGGCCCGCCCTTGCTGCGTCGTTGTCGGACCGCTCGGGTCAGAGTTTCTCGGTCAGTTCCGGGACCGCGTCGAACAGGTCCGCGACCAGGCCGTAGTCCGCGACCTGGAAGATCGGCGCCTCTTCGTCCTTGTTGATCGCGACGATGATCTTGCTGTCCTTCATGCCGGCAAGGTGCTGGATCGCGCCCGAGATTCCGACCGCGATGTAGAGGTCGGGGGCGACGACCTTGCCGGTCTGGCCGACCTGCCAGTCGTTCGGCGCAAAGCCCGAATCGACCGCCGCGCGGGAGGCGCCGACAGCGGCCCCCAGCTTGTCGGCCAGCTTCTCGATCAGCGCGAAGTCGTCCTCGGAGCCGACGCCGCGACCGCCCGACACGACGATCCCCGCGGAGGTCAGCTCCGGGCGGTCGCTTTCGGCGACCTTGTCCTCGACCCATTCCGACAGGCCCGTGCTGCCGGGCACCGCGACGTCCTCGATCGGAGCCGAGCCGCTGGCCTCGGCCGCGTCGAAGGACGACACCCGGACGGTGAAAACCTTCTTGCCGTCGGAGGATTTCACGGTCTGGACGGCGTTACCGGCATAGATCGGACGCTCGAACGTGTCGGCATCGACGATGCCGGAGACGTCGGACAGGACCATCACGTCCAGAAGGGCGGCGACCCGGGGCAGGATGTTCTTGGCATCGGTCGTGGCGGGGGCGGCGATGTGCTCATAGCCCCCCGCCAGCGACACGATCAGGTCTGCAGTGGCCTCGGCCAGGCGATGGTCGAGCGTCGCATCCTCGGCCTTGAGCACCTTGGCCGCGCCCAGGGCAGCGGCCTGGGTGGCGGCGTCGGTGACATTGGCCCCGGCACAGAGGATGTGAACCTCGCCCAGCGGGGCGACGGCGGCCAGCGCCTTGCCCGTCGCATCGGCGTTCAGGGCGCCGTTGGTGATTTCGGCAAGCAGGAGAACGGCCATCAGACGGCTCCCTTCTCTTTGAGTTTCGCGACCAGCTCGTCGACCGACCCGACCATTTCGCCCGCCTTGCGGGTTTTCGGTTCGGCGGTGGAGACGACCGTGTGCCGAGGCGTGACGTCGACGCCGAAATCGGCGGGTGTCTTTTCGTCGAGCGGCTTCTTCTTCGCCTTCATGATGTTGGGCAGCGAGGCATAGCGTGGCTCGTTCAGGCGCAGATCGACCGAGACGATGGCCGGCATCTTCACCTTGATCGTCTGCAGGCCGCCATCGACCTCGCGGGTCACGGTGGCGCTGTCGCCCTCGATCGCCAGTTTCGAGGCGAAGGTCGCCTGCGACCAGCCGAGAAGCGCCGCCAGCATCTGGCCGGTGGCGTTCATGTCGTTGTCGATGGCCTGCTTGCCGCAGAGCACGAGGCCCGGCTCTTCGGCGTCGATCACGCCCTTGAGGATCTTGGCCACGGACAGGGGCTCGATATCGGTATGGACGTCCTCGGCCGCGACGACCAGGATCGCCCGGTCGGCGCCCATGGCCAGGGCCGTGCGCAGTGTTTCCTGGCTTTGCTTGACGCCGATCGAGACGGCGATGACCTCGGTTGCGATCCCGGCCTCCTTGAGGCGGATCGCCTCTTCGACGGCGATCTCGTCGAACGGGTTCATCGACATCTTGACGTTGGCGAGATCGACACCGGAGCCATCCGCCTTGACGCGGACCTTCACGTTGTAATCGATCACGCGCTTGACGGGCACGAGCACCTTCATGCGCTATCTCCTTGGGCTTCATGACTTTGCGCCCGTGTTACCTTGGCCGGCAGGGCCGCGACAGGGCAAAATCGTCACGTTAGCGCCAACCTACGTCGCGTTCCGGGGAATCCTTCGTTCGCTCGACCCCTGTTTCGGGTGCAGAGCAGGCGCCGGGGGTGGGGGGTGGCGCGGCAATTCCTTGCTCATCGCGCCAGGCCGGGGTCGGCTGTGACTTGGTGCGGTCTGGTCCACGAGGCGCCGCCGGGGGCGCTGCCCCCGGACCCCCGGGATATGGAAGGCAATGAAGCCCCCGGGGCGTGCCGCTGTCAGGTCAGCGGTTCTTGCCGGGCACCCAGAGGACGTCTTCGCGGCCGTCGTCATTGGCGATGCGGGAGGCCACGAAGAACCAGTCGGACAGGCGGTTGAGATAGGTGACCGCGTCGGGGTTCACCGTTTCCAGGGTCGCGAGCTCGACCGTCATGCGCTCTGCCCGGCGGGAGACGGTCCGGCACAGGTGCAGGTGCGCGGCCAGGGGCGATCCGCCCGGCAGCACGAAACTGCGCAAAGGTTCGAGCGCGTCGTTCATCGCGTCGATTTCCGATTCGAGCCTCGCCACCTGGCTGGCCGCCATGCGCAGGGGCGGGTACTCGGCCTCGGCGTCCTTCTCCATCTCCGGGCGGCAGAGGTCCGCGCCGAGGTCGAAGAGGTCGTTCTGGATCGCGGCGAGTCTCGCGTCGATCTCTTCGGAGGCGTGGAGCCGGGCGAGCCCGACGGTGGCGTTGGCTTCGTCCACGGTGCCGTAGGCGGTGACGCGCAGGCTGTGCTTGGCCACGCGGGCGCCGTTCCCCAGCGCCGTCTCGCCGGCGTCCCCGGTTCGGGTGTAGATCTTGTTGAGCACGACCATGGTGTCAGCCTCCGCGGCGAATGAGGACGAAGAGAAGAATCAGGATGACGGCCACGAACTGGGCGCCGATCCGCCATTTCATGAGTTTGTTCGATGTCTTGGGATCACCGCCCTTGCCGAAATTGCCGATGCCCATGAGCAGGATGGCCGCGACGCCGAGCACCGCGAGGGCGACGACGATGAAGAGGGGATCGCTGGCCATGGGAGGCTCCTTTCCGTGGCTTTCGCCCGATGTAGCAGGGATGCGGCCATTGCCAAGGGGTCAGCTCCGCGCAAGCAGCCAATCGGACAACCGCGCGGGCAGGGCCCGGCGCATGACGCCCGCGATATGGGTCGGCGTCGTCACGTAGTACCGCGCCCTGGGTCGGGGCGCCGTCAGGGCGCGGACCAGCTTGGTCGTCACGGCCGAGGCCGGCCACTGCATCTTGCCGTCGCTGCCCTTGTAAAGCATGTCGAGCAGCGTCGCCTCGTAGTCCGCGCGGCGGGCGGAGGCGCGCCAGTCGATCCAGCGTTCGAACTGTGAGATGGCGTTGGCGCGGAACGGGGTGTCGATCGGGCCGGGTTCGATCAGGACGACGTCTATGCCGGTGCCGGCCATTTCCTGCCTCAGGACATCGGAATAGCCTTCCAGCGCGAACTTGGTGGCCACATAGGCGCCACGGTATTTCGCCCCGACGAGGCCCAGGACCGACGAGCATTGGATGATCCGGCCGCGCCGGGCCGGGCGCATCACGCGGATCGCCCGGGTCGTCAGGTCGTGCCAGCCGAAGAGGTTCGCTTCGAAATTCGCGCGAAGGGCGGCGGTGGGCACATCCTCCAGCGGTCCGGGCACGGCCCAGGCGCCATTGTTGAACAGCGCATCCAGCCGTCCGCCGGTCAGGGCCACGGCTGCGTCGAACCCAGACGCAATCGTCGCCTCGTCGGCATAGTCAATGAGAACGGCGTCGAGCCCCGACGCCTTCAGCCGGTCGACGTCAGCGGGTTTGCGGGCCGACGCGATGACGTGCCAGCCCTTCCGCGCGAGGGTCTGCGCCGCATCTAAGCCGATGCCGGTGGAGCAGCCGGTGATGAGGATCGTGCGTGCCATGACGCCCTATCGCAAGCCGGAGCGACGTCGTCCAGCGTCTCAGAGCCCGTCGAGCAGGAAGTCGGCGGTCCAGCCGGTCGATCCGTTGGGCATCTCGATTTCTGCCCAGCCCCCGCGGGTATCCAGCAGGCGGACGTCCTGCCCGCGCTCCAGCTGCAGCATGATGCCGTAATCCGTGCCGGGGCCGGTGCGGACGTTCACCTTGCTACCGTTGACATAGACGATGCGCTGGCCCGGTTGCGGCGTCTGCTCGGTCGCGATCTGCAGCGCCTCTGTCACGGCATCGGCGCCCGAGGTCCATCGCGGTGCCGGCTCGGCGGCGGGCTCTTCGCTTTCGGCCGATGCGGTCGCGGGCTCAGGGGGGCGAAGAAAGCGGGCCTGCGTCGCGGTGCCGTCCGCCGGTGCGGTCGTCACCAGCGGCCGGGTCGCGGCACGGGTGACGCCGACATCGCTGTCCTCGGCGATCTTGTCCGGATCCGCGAGCGGCGCGGCCGGGGCCGCCGCCACGGTGCGGGTATCGGGCCGGGTCTCGAGCACGTAGTCGGCCCCCCCCCCGAAAGTTCATAATAGCTCCAGGCGAGAAAGCCGAACGTCAACAGCATGAAACGCTTCACAGGCGCGGACCCCCCAGTCCTGATTTGATTTCAGTCGCCGCACTTTAGCAGAGGGAAATCGATTCTTGCCCCCCTATTCTGCAATTTTGTCCACAGAGGCGGACCCTGCGTCCCGCGGGCCGCTATTGCCGGTAAGTCAGGCGCGTTCGGGCGCTAGACCATGGGACGCGGTCAGTGTAGCCATGAGCCATGGCCGACACGCCCGACCCCGACTCTGTCCCACGCGATCTGGTGGAGCCGCTGCGCCGAGCGATCGGAGAGCGGTATCTGACCTATGCCCTGTCGACGATCATGCACCGGGCGCTGCCCGATGCCCGCGACGGGCTGAAGCCGGTGCATCGGCGGATCCTCTACGCAATGCGCGAGTTGCGGCTGACCTCGACCGGGGGGTTCCGGAAATCGGCCAAGATCTCCGGCGACGTGATGGGCAATTACCACCCCCATGGCGACAGCGCGATCTACGACGCGATGGCGCGGCTCGCGCAGGATTTCAACGTGCGCTACCCGCTGGTCGACGGGCAGGGGAACTTCGGCAACATCGACGGCGACAACCCCGCCGCCGCCCGCTACACCGAAGCGCGTCTGACGGCCGTTGCCGAGGCATTGCTGGAAGGCCTGGGCGAGGACGCGGTCGACTTTCGCGCCAATTACGACGGGACACTGACCGAGCCCGCGGTGTTGCCGGCGGCGATTCCGAACCTGCTGGCCAACGGCTCTTCGGGGATCGCGGTGGGGATGGCCACCAATATCCCGCCGCACAATATCGACGACCTGGTGCAGGCCTGCCTGCACCTGATCAGGACGCCCGATGCCCGCGACGAGACGCTGCTGAAATACGTGCCCGGCCCGGATTTTCCGACCGGTGGCGTGCTGGTCGAGCCCGCGGAATCGATCGCCGAGACCTATCGCACCGGGCGCGGCGCCTTCCGGTTGCGCGCGAAGTGGGAGGTCGAGGATCTGGGCCGCGGCCAATGGCAGGTGATCGTCACCGAGATCCCCTACCAGGTGCAGAAATCCAAGCTGATCGAGAAGCTGGCCGAAGTCATCCAGACCAAGAAGGTGCCGCTTCTGGCCGATGTGCGCGACGAGAGCGCCGAGGACATCCGCATCGTGCTCGAGCCGCGCTCGCGCAATGTGGACCCCGAGATGCTGATGGGGATGCTCTATCGCAACTCGGACCTGGAGATCCGGTTCTCGCTGAACATGAACGTGCTGATCGACGGGGTCACGCCGAGGGTCTGCTCGCTCAAGGAGGTTCTGCGGGCGTTCCTGGACCATCGGCGTGAGGTCCTGCTGCGGCGGTCGCGCTATCGGTTGGCAAAGATCGACCACCGGCTGGAGGTGCTTGAGGGGCTGATCACGGCGTTCCTGAACCTCGACCGGGTGATCGACATCATCCGCTACGACGACGACCCCAAGGCCGCCCTGATGTACGAGGATTGGTCCAAGTCCCACCAGGCCGGCATCCCCCGCGCGATGACGGAAGGCGACTACGTCTCGCCCCTGCTGGGGGTGGACCGCGACGCGCTGGTGCTGCTGGACGACCCCGAGGCGCGGGCGCCCGACGAGATCGCCGAGGGGGCGCCCGCCGGCGTGCCGCGCCGGTTTGATGGCCGCGAAGAGGGGCTGTCGGACGTGCAGGCCGAGGCGATCCTCAACATGCGCCTGCGGTCCCTGCGCCGCCTCGAAGAGCTGGAGCTGGTCAACGAGCGCGACAAGCTGATGGTCGAGCGCGCGGGGATCGAGGATCTGCTGGAAAGCGAGGGTCTGCAATGGGCCCGGATCACCGAAGAGCTGAAAGAGGTCCGGGCGAAATTCGGGGCCAAATCCGAAGGCGGCGCAAGGCGCACCGTCTTTGCCGAGGCGACAGAGGTGCCGGACGTGCCGCTTGAGGCGATGATCGACCGCGAGCCGATCACGGTCGTCTGTTCGCAGATGGGCTGGATTCGGGCGATGACCGGCCACATCGCCCTCGACCGCGAGCTGAAGTTCAAGGATGGCGACGGGCCGCGCTTCCTGTTTCATGCCGAGACCACCGACCGGCTTCTGCTGCTGGGCTCCAACGGCCGGTTCTACACCCTGTCCGGCGCCAACCTGCCCGGTGGGCGCGGCATGGGCGAGCCCGTGCGCCTGATCGTCGATCTGCCGAACGAGGCCGAGATCGTGGCGCTTTTCGTGCATCGGCCCGGGGCCAAGCTCTTGCTGGCCTCCAGCACCGGCGACGGCTTCGTCGTGGCCGAGGAAGAGGTGCTGGCCCAGACCCGCTCCGGCAAGCAGGTGCTGAACGTGCGCAGCCCCGCCGTCGCCCGGATCTGCCATAGGGTCAGCGGCGACCACGTGGCCGTGGTGGGCGACAACCGCAAGGTTCTGGTCTTCCCCCTGACCGACCTGCCCGAGATGGGCCGGGGCAAGGGTGTCCGGCTGCAGAAGTACAAGGACGGCGGCCTGTCTGACGCCACGACCTTCACGCTGGAAAACGGCCTCAGCTGGCTTGACCCGGCCGGACGGACCCGCACCGTTGCCGCAGACGATCTGGCGGAATGGCGCGGCAACCGGGCCACGGCCGGTCGCATGGCTCCGCGGGGCTTTCCCCGGAACAACCGCTTTGACTAGGGTCCGCGCCGTGATCCGGCACGCCGGCGGGGACACAGCGAAAGGACGGTGGGTGGGATGAAGGCGCTGAAGGCTCTGGCGATTGTCGCCCTCGTTCTGGGGGGTATCTTTTTTCTGTCGAACCAGATCGGTCGGTTTTTCCTGGCGCTGCCGGACGGCGAGCCCTGCCCGCAGGTGACAAGGGCAGAGGCCGAGGCCGGCGGCGCGGTCTTCGGGATCCGCAACGGCGATGACCGGCGCGGCGTCAAGGGACTGCGGATCCTGCAGGACGGCAATGCCGCGGTGGAGGACTGCGTCTGGATCGGCGACATCTTTTCCTGCGGCCAGCCCGGGCCCGCGACGGTCTATGTCCGGTCGGGGAACGCCCGGACGGTCTTCGTCATCGACCGTGACGCGGTGATCGGCGGCACCTGGGACGAGATTGCCTGCGTGATGCCGGACCCCGCATGACCCGTGCGGCCTCGACAACCTGGCCCGGCGGCGCGTTGCCGGCGGACGGCTCGGCGGCCCCCCCGCAGGCCGAGCGCGAGGCCGCAGATGTCATCGCCCCGCCAGAGGCCGACGCCCTGCCGGTGGCCTGTGTCGCCACCCGCGGGCCGTTGTTCGGCCTGGCGTTGCGGACCGGCGCACTGACGGTCCTGACGCTGGGCTTCTACCGGTTCTGGATGAAGACGCGGCTGCGCCGGTGGTACTGGTCCTCGGTGCGGCCCGGGGGGCTGCCGATGGAATACGTGGGCGAGCCGCTGGAAAAGCTCCTCGGCTTCCTGGTGGCGGTCGTTATCCTCGCGTTCTACATCGGCGTGGTGAACCTGCTGCTGATGTTTGTCAGCCTGTCGGTCTTCGCAGGGTCGGCGCCGGCCTTCCTGATGTCGCTGCTTGGGGTGATCCCGCTGTGGTTCTACGCCCGCTACCGGGCGCGGCGCTACGTGCTGGCCCGGACCCGCTGGCGCGGCCTCCGCTTCGGGCTGGAGCCGGGGGCCTGGGGCTATGCCCTGCGGGCGCTGGGCCATTGGCTGGCCGTGATCCTGACGCTCGGGCTCCTGTGGCCGCGCATGACCTTCGGGCTGGAGAAATACCGCACCGACCGGACATTTTTCGGCGGGCTGCGCCTGCACCAAGGCGGCCGGTGGACCATGCTGCTGCCCGCTTTCGGGCATGTCATGGGCGGGGCGGTCTTTTCCGTGGTCTTCGTGCTCGCGGCGTTCGACGGTGCGCCGGATGCGTTCTGGATGCTGGGCCTGTCGGTGCCGTGGCTCGTCTTCGGCCTGGTGCATTACTCGGTCGAAGCGACCCGCCTGATGGCCAATGCCAAGACCGCCGGGCCGCTAGCGCTCGACTCCCGGCCGAGGACGGGAAAGATCGCGCGGATCTACCTCTTCGGCGGTCTTGCCGCGCTGATCAGCCTGTTGATCCCGCTGGCGGTCGCGGGCCTGCTGCTGGCCGGGGCCGAGGCGACCTTTGCCGGGATCCTCGAGAGCCATCCGGCGCTGTTGGCCGTTGCGGGGGCCGCCCTCTACATCGCCCTCGCCCTGATCTGGAGCACCTTGCGGCATGTTTTCCTGACCATGCCGGTCTGGCGCCACTACGCCGAGACGCTGACCGTGACCGGCGCGGTCGCCCTGCCCGAGACCCGGCAGCGGGCGCGTGATCCCTTCGCCGAGGCCGAGGGGTTTGCCGAGGCGCTGGACGTGGGGGCGGCGATATGAAGCCGGCGATGCGGATATCGGTCGGCAGCGGCCCCCCGGTGTTCCGGGCCCGGGCGATCTGGATGGACGGGCAGGCGGGCGCGGCCGCTCCGGTCGAGATCGGCCTGGACGACGCGGCCCAGGAGCTTGTCATCGGGGACCACGCCCGCTGGCCTTTCGCCCAGATCCGCCAGTTGCGGGACCAGGCCGGCGGGGATCAGGTGGTCCTGCGCCGGGCCGACGACCCGGTGGCGCGGCTGGTGGTGCCGTCCGGCGACGACGCGCGGGTCATCCGCTCGCGCGCCCGGCGCATCGACCGCGTGCCCCGCGCCAGCGGCCTGCGGCGCATCGCGGCCTGGGCCGTGGCGGCGCTGGCCTCGGTCGCGCTGATCGTCTTTCTGCTGGTGCCCGCGCTGGCCGACCGCCTGGCCGCCTTCCTGCCGCCCGAGGGGGAAAAGGCACTGGGCGACGCGACACTCCACCAGGTGCGGCAGGCGCTGAGCGAGGATTTCGATCCGCTCAGGATCTGCGACGCGCCCGGGGGGCAGGCCGCGCTGGAGAGTATCGGCACGAGGCTGGCGGCGGGGGCCAACCTGCCGGTGCCCCTCACCGTGCATGTGCTGGACCACGAGCTGGTCAACGCCTTCGCCCTGCCTGGCGGGTACATCGTCTTCTTCGACGGCCTGCTGCAAGAGGCCGGCGGCCCCGAGGAGGTCGCCGCCGTCTTCGCCCATGAGATGGGCCATGTGGAGAATCGCGACCCGACCCGGATTGCCCTGCGCTCGGCCGGGTCGATCGGCGTGCTGGGGCTGTTGCTGGGGGATTTCGCCGGCGGGGCGCTTGTGCTGTTTCTGACCAACCAGCTGATCCAGGCCGATTACACCCGCGAGGCCGAGGCCGGGGCCGACACCTATGCCCACGCCCTGCTGCTGAAGGCCGGGATGCCCCCCGAGGGGATCGCCACCTTCTTCGAGCGGCTGTCTTCCGACGCCGGAGAGCCGACCGGGCTGGAGCGGCATTTCATGTCCCATCCCGCGCTGGGCGACCGGGTCGCCGCCGCGCGGGCGGCCACGCCCGAGGGCGCGACGTTTGCTCCGGTTCTGAGCGACGCCGAGTGGCGCGCCCTTCGCGGCATCTGCACCGATTGAGCTTCGGGGTGGCGGTGGCGCGGCGGCCTCAAGACCTGCTTGATTTTCCCGTCGCGGGGCAATACATCGCCCGCGATGTGAAATCCGGGCCGGGCAATCTCTGCCAGCCCCCAACCTGCGAGGCGCAAGAAAGCCATGGGCAAGGCAAAGTTTGAACGCAACAAGCCGCACGTCAACATCGGCACGATCGGTCACGTTGACCACGGCAAGACGACGCTGACGGCCGCGATCACGAAGTATTTCGGCGACTTCCGCGCCTATG